>CACIXR010000030.1 GCA_902590695.1 uncultured Alphaproteobacteria bacterium | reverse complement strand
ATCCTCAGAACAGGGGCTTGAGAAAAAAATAAAAGAAAAGAATATTAAGAATATACAAATTTATAGCGATAGATTGAAATACGAAAATGAAATAATAATTAGAATGGGATTTGCAGGATACTTTTTAATAGTAGCAGATTTTGTTAATTGGGCTAAAGCGCAAAATATTCCTGTTGGTCCAGGTAGAGGGTCAGGAGCTGGTAGTTTAGTTGCTTGGTGTTTAGGAATAACAGATTTAGATCCATTAGAGTACAAATTATTATTTGAACGATTTTTAAATCCAGAAAGAGTATCAATGCCAGATTTTGATATAGATTTTTGTCAAACAAGAAGAGATGAAGTTATTGAATACGTAAATAATAAATATGGAAGTGAATGTGTTGCGCATATAATTACATTTGGTACTTTAGCCTCAAGAGCCGCAGTAAGAGATATTGGTAGAGTTCTGGAAGTTCCGTATGGTGAAGTAGACTCTTTTGCAAAACTAATTCCTTTTAATCCATCAAATCCACTTACTTTAAGTGAGTCAATTAAATCTGAAAGAAGTTTGCAAGAAAAGATAAGCAGCGATGAAAGAATTTCAAATATTATAGATATCTGTCTTAAAATAGAAGGAAGTCACAGACATGCTTCAACACATGCTGCTGGAGTTGTTATTGGTCATGAAAAATTATCTAAAGTAGTACCTTTATACAAAGATCAAAATACTAACACAAATGCGACACAATTTTCTATGAAATATGTTGAGGAGGCAGGTTTAATAAAATTTGATTTTTTAGGATTAACCACATTATCAATCATTGATGATTGTGTGAAATTAATAACTAAAGAAAATAAGAATTTTTTAATTAATAATATTTCTTTAGATGACAAAAAAACTTATGAACAGTTAAGTAAGGGGGATACAGTTGGAATTTTCCAATTGGAAAGTAATGGTATGGGCAGTGTACTTCGACAACTGCAGCCAGATAGATTTGAGGAGATAATTGCTGTAGTAGCATTGTTTAGACCAGGTCCAATGGATAATATTCCATCTTTTTGTAATAGAAAGCATGGTCGTGAAGAAATTAAATATCTACATTCAATGTTAAAAGACGTTTTAAAAGAAACATATGGAATTATTGTTTATCAAGAACAAGTAATGCAGATTGCTCAAGTTTTATCTAATTATTCTTTAGGTGAAGCAGACCTATTAAGAAGAGCAATGGGAAAAAAAATTCAAAAAGAAATGGATATGCAAAAATCAAGATTTATTGAAGGTGCAATACAAAATAATATTGAAAAAAAAGAAGCCTCAAAAATATTTGATTTAGTTGATAAATTTGCAGGTTACGGTTTCAATAAGAGCCATGCAGCTGCCTATGCTTTAATATCTTATCAAACTGCTTTTCTTAAAGCTAATTTTCCTCATGAGTTCCTTACTGCAACTTTAAACTATTCAATTGACAGGACAGAAAAAATTATTTTACTTAAACAAGAAATAGAAAGACTTAATATTAATTTTTTAAAACCAGATATAAATTATTCAAACCCTTTATTTTCAATTGAAATTAATGAATCATTAAAATCAATTAGATTTGGTCTAGCTGCAATTAAGGGGGTTGGACTTAAATCTATTTCAAATATGGTAGAGGAAAGAAACAAAAATGGTAATTTTAAGAACATTATCGATTTTATGACTAGAGTTTCTAAAGAAGTAATAAATAAAAGACAGCTTGAAAAACTTATACAAGCTGGTGCATTTGATAGCATAGAGCCTAATAGGTCAAAGTTATTTAATAATGTTCCAAAATTTGTTGAATTATATGGTGGTGAAAAAAATGTTAATCAAGACTTACTATTTGAAGAAAATGAAATCTCCTTTGATGATAAAAATTTATTTAACCAAAATTATAAAAAATGGAAAAATTCAGAAATTTTGACTAATGAATTAGAAGTTATCGGATTTTATTTTTCTGACCATCCATTAAATCATTATCCAAAAAAATTTTTTGAATTAGAAAATATTAATCGGTTTCAAG
>CACIXR010000029.1 GCA_902590695.1 uncultured Alphaproteobacteria bacterium | reverse complement strand
TCATAATAATAAATATATTTTTTCAGATTTAATTATTTATAAAAAATTAGAAAAAAAGATTTTTTTACCTTCTAAATTTGTATTTAAAGATGAAGAAAATAATTTTTATGAAGGATCAAATGGATATTTTATTAAAGATATGGATTACGCAGAATTTGATAATCCAAAAATGTTATTGAATGATGGTTCAAGGATAATTGGTGATAAAATGAAAAGGGATGGATACATTGATATAATTACTAAAGGTGTCTATACACCTTGTAATTCTAGGATTAAAATTGGAAAGTTTATATGCCCGACATGGCAATTAGAAGGAGAGAAAATACTTCATAATAATAAGAATCTTTTTCTATATCAAAAACATTCTAAAATGAGGATTTTGAATACTCCTGTATTTTATATTCCTTACATAGTAACACCATCACCATTGAGAAAAGAACGTAAATCAGGCTTTCTTTCAACTGCAATAGCTTTGAATTTTTTTGATACAAAAACGTCACAATCTCTTTCGTTTCCTTATTATTTTAATATTGATGTTGACAAGGAGTTATTATTCACTCCAACAATTAATTATGGTGGAGGTGTTGATTCATCTCAAAGATTTAATTTAGATTATAATCAAATACTATCAGGAGGTGAATTTAAATCAGATTTAACTTTTGATTCAAATTTTGAAAATAAAAATAATAACAAGTGGCTATCAGATGCTAGTTTAATAACTAATTATAAAAAAAATATAAATCAAAATTATAGAATTGAAATTGACTCTGCTCTAGAAACTTCAAAAAACTACATACAAATAACAAAGCCGAATGACGATTTAAGTTATACTAACTCACTAAAAACTAATATTATGTTAGAAGGATTTAATTTAAATAAAATTGATGATCAATTGAGACTTAATGTAAGTTTCTATCAAACAAATCAAAATAATGAGGATAATAAAACTATACCAATTGTTCTGCCAAGAATTAAATATCACTCTGGTTATTATAATAGTAATGGTAATGTATCTGATTCAACATATGAATTTTATAATATATTTAGAGAAAAGAGCTCTTTAGTTCATGCTAAAAGGCAGCAAAAAGTTTCACATAAATTTAAAATAAATAGAGAATTATATAATTTTAATTCTAAAATCAATCTCAATGCAGAAATATATAACCAAATATTCAATACTGAAAAAAAACTTATTCATGGAAACACACATAAAACTGGAAGTTATTACCGTTTATTCCCAATGATAGGTATTTCGAGTGAAACTCCATTTAGAATAAAAAAATACTTTACAAATTTAACTATAAGCCCAAATTTTAGTACTGTATTAACTCCTGGGATTTCGAATAGTAATAAGATATCTAATGAAGATTCTACAAATAATGAGTTTAGTTTAGAAAATATTAATAGATTAAATAGATATAGTGGTGATGATAAAATGGATAATTCAAAAAGAATTACTTATGGAATTAATGCGTATACGAATAATTTAAAATCTTCAATATCTCAATCATATGAATTTACAAACAATAGCAATTTCCACAAAGAACAAGGTAATGATGACAATTTAAGTGATTTATTAGGATCTGTTGGATATTTTAAAGAAAATGAAATTTTATATAATTTTAGATATGATCTAAATGATTCATATTTGAAAAAACAAAGTGCAAATTTCAAATCTAAAACTAAATTTGGCGATATAGATATTTCGTATCTAGATCAAAATTCGAAAACTAATAACATAATTACGAAAGATACAGAAAGTATAAATTACTCTTTTTTAAGTAAAAAATTTTCAAAATTTTCCAAAATAAGCATTAATGGTCTTTATGATATGAAAAAAGAAATTAATAAAGAATATAGTTTAGGTTATAGTTATTTTGATGAATGTTTTGGTATTAATTTAGATTTTAATAGAAAATCATATGAAGAGGATAACTTGAAACCACAAGATATTTTAACGCTAATGTTTTCATTCAAAAATATAGGTAGTTATAGATCTACAAACTTAGCAGTTTCTGAAAGTGACAAACAAGATATTCAATGGGAAAGTTTTAACATAAAAGATGAAGAATTCGAAATTAATTAATCTAAAAGCATTTACATATTTATTAGTTATAATATTTTCAATTTTTATAACAAAAAACTTAAATAGTATTGAAAATAAAATAATCTTTAAAATTAATGGAAAAGCTTACACTACATTAGATTATGAAATGCGAGTAAGGTATTTAGACTTTGTAGGAAGTAATCGAGATCTAGATGAGCAAACAATAATTGATGATTTTATATCAGCAAATATTTTTTATCAGTATTTTATTAACAATAAAATGCAAAATAATTATAGTAATAAAATTGATGA
>CACIXR010000028.1 GCA_902590695.1 uncultured Alphaproteobacteria bacterium | reverse complement strand
TTTTAAACTTTCATTATTTTTTCTATCAAAACTATCATTTTCAAAAATATTTATTAATTTTTCTCTATGATTTTGAATGTCTTTATTTTGTGAAAAAAAAATATTTTTTCTATTTTTTAAATAATTATCTTGGATACTCATTACTGAAATTTTTGAAATCCATCTTTTTCTATTTCAGCAGCAATTTCGGAACCACCTGATTTGACAATAGAGCCATTTACCATAACATGAACATAATCTGGTTTAATATAATCTAAAAGTTTTTGATAATGAGTAATGATTAAAAACGAATTATTTTTTGTTTTGAGTTTGTTAACTCCATCAGTAACTATTTTAAGAGCATCAATGTCAAGTCCTGAGTCAGTTTCATCTAGAATAGCTAGATCTGGATTAAGAATGCTCATTTGTAGAATTTCGTAACGTTTTTTTTCTCCACCTGAAAATCCTGTATTAACTGATCGTTTAAGCATATCAATATTGATGCCTAAATCACTAGCTTTTGATTTTAAAAGCTTGGCAAATGATAAATTATCAATTTCTTCTTCGTTCATACGTTTTCTTTTTGAATTAATTGCAGAATGTAAAAAAGGAGTGATATTTACCCCAGGTATTTCAACTGGATACTGAAAAGCCAAAAACATTCCTTCTTGTGCTCTTTCTTCAATATTTAAATCAAATAAATCATTATCTTTGAAATTAATTTTGCCATTTAAAATTTCGTAATCCTCTTTACCTGCTAGAACATTTGCTAATGTGCTTTTACCGGATCCATTTGGACCCATAATTGCATGCACTTCACCTTTATTAATATTCAAGTTAAGTCCTTTAAGAATATTTTTATTTTCAATTTTTACAGATAGATCTTTGATTTCTAAAAACATATTACCCAACGCTTCCCTCAAGAGAGATAGATACAAGTTTTTGTGCTTCAACAGCAAATTCCATTGGAAGTTCTTGTAAAACTTGCTTGCAGAAACCATTAACTATTAATGAAACTGCTTCTTCATGGCTTAAACCTCTTTGCCTACAGTAATAAAGTTGGTCTTCGTTTATTTTAGAAGTCGAAGCTTCGTGCTCAATAACTGCTGTATTGTTTTTTGAGTCAATGTATGGAACTGTGTGTGCTCCACATTTATTTCCTACTAATAAAGAATCACATTGAGTATAATTTCTTGCCTTATCTGCTTTTCTTAGAAAAGAAACCTCACCTCTGTATGTATTTTGAGATTTACCAAGAGAAATACCTTTTGATATTATTTTACTTTTGGTATTTTTTCCAATGTGAGTCATCTTTGTTCCCGTATCAGCTTGTTGAAAATTATTTGTTATTGCTACAGAGTAAAATTCACCAATTGAATTATCTCCTTTTAAAATACAACTAGGATATTTCCATGTAATAGCTGAGCCAGTTTCTACTTGAGTCCATGAAATCTTACTATTTTTACCTGCACAAAGACCTCTTTTAGTAACAAAGTTGTATATTCCACCTTTTCCCTCTTCATCTCCTGGATACCAATTTTGAACAGTTGAATATTTAATTTCAGCATCCTCTAAAGCAATTAATTCTACATTAGCTGCGTGTAATTGATTATCATCTCTTTTTGGAGCGGTACAGCCTTCTAGATAACTAACATAACTACCTTTATCTGCAATAATTAGAGTTCTCTCAAATTGACCAGTATTTTCCGCATTAATTCTAAAATAAGTTGATAGCTCCATTGGACATTTTACACCTTCTGGAATGTACACAAATGACCCATCAGTAAACACAGCTGAATTTAATGCAGAAAATGAATGGTCTCCAGCTGGTATAACTGATCCTAAATATTTTTTTATTAAATCAGGATGCGTCTGAATTGCCTCTCCGATGGAACAAAAAATTATACCAAGTTTTTCTAATTCACCTTTATAGGTGGTTGCAACTGAAACGCTATCAAAAACAACATCAACGGCAACACCTGCTAATACTTTTTGCTCTTCTAAAGGGATGCCAAGTTTATTATATGTCTCTATGAGTTTTGGATCTACTTCACTTAAATTTTTGGGCTTCTTCTCAAAACCTTTTGGGGCGGAATAATAGTATATGTCTTGATAATCAATTTCAGGAAAATTAAGGTTTGCCCATTTTGGCTCTTTCATTTTTTTCCATTTTGAAAATGCTTTTAATCTCCATTGAAGCATCCATTCTGGCTCATTCTTTTTTAATGAAATAAATTTTATGATATCTTCGTTTAATCCTTTTTTTGGCTTTTCTTCATCTATTTCTGTAACAAAGCCATACTTGTATTTGTTTTTACTATAAGAATCTAATGTATTTAGAGTTTCTGAGCTCATAATACACCATCTAATTCATTAATTGAAAAAATCTAGTTAATTCAACAAGAATTAAGCAAATTTAGAACCAATTTTAAATTTATGAAGTAATCCAACCACCACCAAGTAATTGGTCATTTTTATAAAAAACACAAGCTTGTCCAGGAGAAGTTTTATCTAATTCTGTTTCAAATGTAAAAGTTCCATGATCACTATCAATATCAAGTATCCCTGGTAAATCTACTTGAGTTGATCTTATTTTTG
>CACIXR010000027.1 GCA_902590695.1 uncultured Alphaproteobacteria bacterium | reverse complement strand
TAATTTATTAATTATAAAAAATGAGTGTAGCCATATTAATACTGTAAAACAATTTCCGACAAAATCAGATGGATAAGTGAACTTATAAACTATTGATAATATTACTGGATACAAATTATATTCTAAACCTTGTAATAAACTTGATAAACTAAAATTATTATTTATCTCTTTTGCAAATATAGAAAAGCCTTTTGCATCATTTGAACCAACTCCACCTAAGAATGACACGTCGTTAGAAAATAAAAAGGCAAGAACCAATCTAATTATTAACCCTAGAAATAATATATTAAAAATATTTAAGTGTATGTCTATTTCTTTAAATTTTGATGCCATTGGTTAAAAATAATTATAGTCCATAAAGATTGACCCCAATTAGCTTTCCCTGATTGATGATCATTCCATCTATTTAGTAAAATATTATTATTAAAGTAATTATTACTATTATCATAATCAAATAATATTTCTTCAGCCCACTTGTATAAAGAAGTTCTAAGCCAATGATCAATAGGTACAGAAAAACCTTGCTTTGACCGTGAAAATAATTCTCTTGGTAAATATTTACCTAAAATATTATTAAGTATTACTTTGCCTTTATTAGAATATATTTTTTTTTCTATAGGTAAAGACCATGCTGATTCAAAAAGTTTAGTGTTTAAAAAGGGAGATCTTAACTCAAGACTATTGCTCATTGAAGCAATATCTGTTTTCATCAAAATATCGTTTGGCAAATAATTTTTAGTGTCATGTAACATCATTTTTTCTTGGATATTTAATTGTTTCATGTAATCGTAGTTAAATATTATTTGATTTTCATATTCATATTTTAATAGTAATCTATCTTCAAATGTCCACTCTGATATAAAATACATAAATAATTCATCTATATTATCAACTTTTGATAAACGAGAAGACATTCTTAATAATTTTTGCCCACCAAACTTAATATCTATAAAATGAAATGTAATTTTTTTTAATAATAAAAATAATAAATTTAAATTATCAGCTTTTAATTTACTTAGAAGATTAAAGATTAATTTCCTTATAGACTTTGGAAATATATTTATTATTTTCCATAATTTTTTTAACCATATATATCTGTTATAACCACCAAATATTTCATCACCACCATCACCACTTAATGCGACCTTGTAAAACTTACTAATCTCTTTTGAAACTAAGTATGTTGGAATTTGTGAGGAATCTGCAAAAGGCTCGCAGTAAATTTGAGATAAATTTGAAATTATTTCTAAACCTTTGGATTTATCTAAAATAATTTGTTGATGATTAGTATTAAGATATTTAGCTATTTTATTTGCATATCGAGCTTCATCATATTGTATATCATCAAATCCTACTGTGAATGTATTTATTTTTTGAGAGGTTTGAGTTTGGTATAAGGCACATATTAATGAAGAATCAACACCACCGGAAAGCAAACAAGCAATAGGTACATCAGCATAGGATTGTAATTCTATTGATTCTCTTAAATTATCCTCAATAATCTCTTCCGGATTAGGGAAGTTGTCTTTATTTTTTGAAAAAATAACTGATTTATTAATATTCCAATATTTTCTTCTTAAAACATTAGATGAAAAATCAATTAAATAATTTTTATTTTTAAATTTTACATTTACAATTTGTGATGGTTCAACTTTATATATGTTTTCAAAAATTGTCATAGGATATGGAACAGATAAAAATCTTGAATATAAATCAAGACCTTTTCTAGAAATTTCATTATTAAAGTTTGGAAAATTAAAAAAAGATTTTAATTCTGAAGCAAATAAAAAAGAATTGTTTATATTTCCATAGTATAATGGTTTTTCTCCAAACTTATCTCTAATTAAATTCAATTCAAATTTTTCATTATCATAAAGTGCTATAGCAAACTGCCCTTCAATTAATTCTAAAGTTTTATCTATTCCAAGACTTTCAAAAGAATTAACGAGAATTTCAGTATCTGTTTTACTTTTATAAAAAATACTTTTATTGATAGATAACAAAATATCTTTAATTTTTTTATAATTATAAATTTCACCATTAAAAAAAATTGTATACTTATTCTTAAAAGAATTAATCGGCTGCATACCATTATTTGAGAGATCAATAATTGATAATCTTTTGAAACCTACAAAAAGATTTTGTTCTTTGTTTAGATAATATTTAGTATCATCAGGCCCTCTGTGATTTATAGCTGATGTAATTTTTTGTAATACTTTACTATAATCAATCTCATCTTTTGAATAAAACCCGGCAAATCCGCACATATCTAATATAATTCTACTATTTTGTTACTAATGTTACTTAAGGTGTATTTATCTAAAACTTTTTTATTTATTTTAAAATTATCTAATTCTTTACTAACACAATTGATTATTTGATGACTGAGATCTTCGGGAGATTCGTAATTGAAATATACACCATGTCCATCACTTATTTCCTTAAAAACTTTAATGTCGCTTAATATAATTTTACAGTCAAAGTTTATTGCCTCAATCAAGGGTATTCCGAAACCTTCGTATTTAGAAGGATAAATAAATGCAAAACATTTTTTATATAAATATTTAAGATCATCATCTGAAATATTGTGAAATAAAAACATATTTTGAGATAATTTAAGTTCTCTAATTT
>CACIXR010000026.1 GCA_902590695.1 uncultured Alphaproteobacteria bacterium | reverse complement strand
AAAACTGAATTTTTTTCCGTATAGTATTCTAATTATTTGATCATTTAATAATGTTAATCTAACCTCTTCATAGTAACCACCTTTATTAAAAGGAGATCCACCAAAAAATTTTGAGTCTTTTGCAATTAATGGGTTATATCCAGCATTTATGCATAAATTTGCAGTTAATGATGTACCAGATCTAGGCATTCCTAAAATAATTAAAGATTTAGACTTAGTCATTATTTTAGATAAATTTTTTTTTCTAATACTTTATAAAAATTTTCATTTGATGGTGAACAATCAATTAAAGAACCACTTGTGATTGAGCCATCTAGATTCATTTTAGGTGATAACTTTGGAAATGATTCAATATTTTCTCTAATATTTACTTCAAGCAATGTAGGTTGAGATATGTTATTCCAAATTTTGTTTAAATCTTCTTTAAATTTTAGGTTAGATTTAATGCAATAATATTTGAACCCATAAGCATCACTTATTTTTCTTAAATTAGGAAAATTTAAACCACTTTCTTCGTCTACAAAAAATGCTTTACCAAAATATTTTTTCAAACTTCTTCTCATAGAGTCGTATCCACGATTATTTAATACAGCAATTAAAACTTTTCTTTTTTTATATCTTGAAATAGAGGCTAATTCTTGAATATTTAATTGAAAACCTCCATCACCTACTACAGAAATAATTGATGCTTTTTTATTTGATTCTAAAGCTCCAATAATAGAGGGAATTGCAAAACCCATTCCACCAAGACCGGGTGAATTCAAGAATATTTGATTTTTTGATATCCTATAATTAAGAAATGATATTTCTGCAGATCCTCCAGAGCTACCCGCAACGAATATATGAGGTTTAAGATCGGAAATTTCAGAAATAAAATTAAAAGGATCAATAAATTTTTTTGAATTTTTCGAAACCATTTCATTTTGAGTATCAAGAAAAGCTTTATGCATCACTTTAGACCAATTGGAATATCTTAATTTATTTTTTTTAAGTATCTGACTAAGAATTTTTAGGGTCTCAATACCATCATGAACGAACTTTTTAATATATATAAAATCATGTTTTGATAATTCATCTTTATCATCATCAACTACAAAAAACTTTTTATTTTTAAGTAATTCCTTTGTTTGGTATCCTAGTTGCAGTGGGTCTAATCTTGAGCCGATTACAATTACTAAATCAGAATAATATAAAGTTGCATTTGCTGCTCTATTACAAAAATAACCAGGCAATCCACAATAATTTTTATCAGAATTATTTAGCATATCTTTTGAGGTCCAAGTCAAAATAATAGGAATATTATTATTTTTTGAGAAATTATTAAGAACCTCAAAACCTTCTTTATTTCTTATTCCGCCCCCTATTAATATACATGGCCTTACAGATTTTTTAATGATCTTCTCAAGACTTTGAAAAACTTTTTTTTGATTCCCAATTCTTTTTTTCATAACAAAAATATTTTTAAATTTTTGTAAATTTTTTTTTATTGGCATTTTTTGCAAATCAAGAGGTACTTGGATAATTTTTGGACCAAAATCATTGTAATGTTTAAATCTTAAAAAATTTAAAATACTTTGAGGATAACTATTTTTATTTACCTCGAAAACTTTAGATATTTTACCAAATAATCTTTCTGCAGATACTGCTTGAGGCCCAAATATTCTCAAATTATTATGTTTAAGATACTTTGATTGAGCTTGACCTGATAAAACAATCATTGGAATTCTGTCTACATAAGAACTTAGGATTCCAGTTGAAATATTTGATATTCCTGGTCCAGCAGTTACTAAAATAACTCCTACCTTTCCAGAAGATTTAAAATATGACTCAGCAGCTATAGCGCAAGCCTGTTCGTGAAAGCAAGGTACAAGTTTCAATATTTTAGATTTTGAAACAGCATCAACTAAGTGAAATGCTGCACCTCCAGGAATATGAAAAACGGCTTCACATCCAGATTTTTCAAGAGTTTTGACTAAAAATTCATTTAATAACATCTGTTTGACTATAATAACTTTAATAAAGGTATAAATTTAATTAAAATAATTCAGTTTAAAAATAAGCAAATTTTGATACGTTTGCTACACTTTTTTTTCCATGACCTTTTTTAACTGCAAATTTAAAATGTCTAATTATCAAATTGACAAGTTTATCTGACCCAAATTCTTCCTTGAAATATATTAAGTCTTTATATGCATTATTTATACTAAATTCCATTGCGCCTTTATTATCATATTCATAATATGGTTTTATAGCGGTTAAAATATCAGATTTCAAAGGTCCGGCTGACATTATTTTAACTAAATTATTAATATTTACATTTTTTTTATTAGAATTTTTTAATAATTTTCCAAAAATCAGAGTTATACTCTGCCCATAAAAGTTATTCAAAAGTTTTATTTTTGTACCTTCACCTATATTATCAACATAAAATTGATTTTCTGATATTGCTTTTATTAAAGGATTACATTCTTTTAGTTTTTTTTCTTTGGAACTTATAAATAAATTGATTTTACCTTCTTTTGCATGAGCTGGTGTTCTGCCAATAGGCATATCTATGTAAAATTTATTTTTTTTTATAAATACTTTTGACAAATATTCACAATTTGATGGCTTACCAGTAGTTAGATCTAAAATAAATTTAGGAATTTTATTTGCTTTTAA
>CACIXR010000025.1 GCA_902590695.1 uncultured Alphaproteobacteria bacterium | reverse complement strand
CATTCGCATATCAAGTGGTCCAGATTTGTTGAATGAAAAACCTCTTTCCGCATTATCTATTTGATTTGAGCTTGTGCCTATATCAAAAAGAACTATGTCAAATTTTTTATCTTTAAACTTTGTGCTATTTACTATTTCTTCAATTTTACTAAATCTATCATTTATTAGAGTAAAATTTGAAAATTTAGATTCTATTTCTTTTGCAAATATTTTTGAAATTGGATCCCTGTCTATTGCTAACAATTGATTTACATTAAATTTTTCAAGGATAGTTTTTGAATAGCCGCCACCACCAAATGTTGCATCTATTACATTTACTGATTTTGTTAATGGAAGAAAGGATATTATTTCTTTAATCATTACTGATTTATGTAAATTTTCCATATTATTTTTGTTGTGTTAACATCATTCGTAATGATTTTTTTTCTTTTAAAAGACGTCTTCTTGAATCTTCAGTATTTTTAAGACCTTTTTTTGGCTCCCAAATTTGAAAATAATGGCCTTGACCAAAAAAAGCAGCTTCAGTTTTAATGTCAGCGTATAATTTTAATTCTTCAGGAATTAAAAATCTTCCTTCTTTATCAACATTAGTTGTAATTATTTCTGAAAATATTGATGTTGAAAAATCATCATAATCTTCAGAAAAAAAATCCAAATTATTAATTCTTTTTGCGATTTCTTTTAACCTTCCAACACCGCAACCTTCAATAGAAGATGTTTTTATTGATTTGTATAAAATAATTTCATTTCTATTAGCTTTTGGAAGTACATTTCTAAAGCTAGAGGGTAGGGAAACTCTTCCCTTTTTATCTATTTTATTAACATATTTAGATACAAATAAATCCATTTAACATGGGTTATCATGGGATTATATGGGCGTCAATGGGTATATGAAATTATGATAAATGTTCTTTTTATGTTCTCAATAAATTAAAGATGGTGCATAAGCCGGGTTCTGTAATTTTTCTAAAAATTGATGATCATTAATCTGGAACAAATGTCGCCATTTGTTTCAAGCAGTCTACCCGAACAGCTCAGCTGGAACTGATTGCCATTCCTATTTGACCTTGCTCCAAAAAGGGTTTGCAATGCCTTTTTTGTTACCAAAAAAGCGGTAAGCTCTTACCTTACCATTTCACCCTTACCTTTTCAGGCGGTATATTTTCTGTTGCACTTTCCCTAAGCTTTCACTTGCCAGGAGTTACCTGGTTTTTTTTCCAGTGGAGCCCGGACTTTCCTCTTGATTACTCAAGCGATCATCGCACCATCTATATTGGTAATAAATTTATTTAATTTTTCGTCAACATAAAATTAAAAAGGTGTTGTATTAAATAATAATAAATAGATTGATTTTTTGTAATATTATTATCCCTAAAATATCTAATTTTATAAGCCTGAATAAGCTTATTATAAAGTTTGTTATTATTGTATACTTGACGTGTATCATATCCTATTATTGATAAAGCTAAAATCATTCTCTGTTTTTTTGACTTAAAATTATAATTGTGAAACCAGTCTTCGATTATTTTTATTTCACTTTTATTTAATCTGTAAGTACTAGAAATAATATTTGCAGAAGAAAGCGATTTCCATGGAAATTTAATTCCAGGATCCTTTTTTCTAAATGGGGCAATATCCGAATGTGCTAAAATACTATTTTTATTTATTTTATATTTTTTTTTGAATTTTAATAAAAGTTTTTTTAATGAAAATATCATTTTGAATGAAAATTTATTATTCTTTCCGAAAGGATTGTAATCAAGTTCTATGCCTATAGAAATAGAATTAATGTCAGTCATATCTTGCCAGAAGGATTGCCCCGCATGCCACGCTCTAAACTTATCTTCTACAAGGTTGTAAATTGTTCCATTTTGAGAAATTAAATAATGTGAACTTACCTTTTTTTCTTTTTTACATAAATATGAAATAGCTTCTGGAGTATCTTTCAAAGCTGTGTAGTGGATAATAATTAGCTGGATTTTTGAATTGTTTCTTGAATTATAATTTGGAGATTTGTATTTGTTTATATATTTCATTCAAATTTTTAAATTTAAATATATAAACAAATTATGATAAAAAAATTTATCTGTCTAATATTATTATACACATGTATAAGCTGTTCAAACAATAATAATGATCTGAATATTTCTGCAAATGAAAATCTTTTAAATGAACCAGAAAATCTCTACAAGTTAGCTAAATTTAGTTTTGATCAACAAAATTTTGAATTAGCAAGTGATCAGTTCAAAGAAATTAAAAGATTATTTCCATTATCTAATGAAGCTATTCAATCAGAAATAATGATTGCCTTCATAGATTATGTTCGCATGAACTATGATAATGCAATTATAAATTATCAAAAAATAATAAATAAATACCCTTCCCATAAAGATTTAGATTATGTTTATTATATGATAGCAATGTGTAATTATGAACAACTTCAGAATGAAGCACTAGATGGCTATTATAATGACCTTGCTTTAGAGGCATTTGTTCAAGTTATAAATAGATTTCCTGAAAGTAAATATGCAAAAGATAGTCGTCAAAAAATTATTTTAGTTAAATCAAATATAGCTGCAAAAAACATGGAAATTGGCAGATTTTATTTAAGTAATAAAAAATACATTGCAGCTTTAAATAGGTTTAAAGTAGTTATAAATGAGTATTCTTTTACAAAATTTACTCCAGAAGCATTGCATAGAATGGTAGAG
>CACIXR010000024.1 GCA_902590695.1 uncultured Alphaproteobacteria bacterium | reverse complement strand
AAAGGTGACACATATCATTTCGAAGTTATTGCTAATGAAACTTCTAGAAAAATTATGGATCTATCTGTTGAGTTTAATGTTCCAATTGGTTTTGGTATCTTAACATGTTATGATTTAGAGCAAGCAATAATAAGAAGTGATGTTAATCAAAAAAATAAAGGTCAAGAAGCTGCATTAGCTTGCATAGAGTTACTAAAATAAAAAATGCAAAATTACATCAAGTCACAAACAAGACTTGCATTTGTGCAATATATTTTTCAGAATGAATTCATAAGTACAGATTCTTTAGAGAGTATTGAAGATTTTCAAAAGCATTTTTCTGAAACAAGTGAAAAAAAATCAATTTTTAAAAAAAAAATTAAGTACAGTTATGTATTCGTTTTTAAGATAGATGACAATGAACAAATAGTTGAAACTAAAGTCTATAATATTAAAAATATTAAAAATATTAAAATCGTTGATCAAAAAACTTCAAACGAAATAGTTCGAAGAGGATTATTGGAAAAAGTTTTTGGAGGTGTTGGCACTCAACAAGAGTTGCCAACAACTCCTTAAATTTTATAATGATATTGCTGCTAAAAGTAATAGTGCAACAATATTTGTAATTTTAATCATCGGATTTACTGCTGGTCCTGCAGTATCCTTATATGGATCCCCAACAGTGTCACCAGTTACAGCAGCTTTATGAGCTTCACTACCTTTTCCTCCGTGATTACCATCTTCAATAAATTTTTTTGCATTATCCCATGCACCTCCACCTGCAGTCATGCTTATAGCAACAAATAATCCTGTAATTATAACACCTAAAAGAAGAGCGCCTAAACAAGATAAAGCTGCAGATTGACCTGCTATAAATAAAATAACAAAATATACAACTATTGGTGAAAGAACAGGCAACATGGAAGGAATAATCATTTCTTTTATTGCAGATTTAGTTAATATATCAACACATGTCCCATATTCAGGTTTACCCTTACCTTCCATTATACCTGGAATTTCTTTAAACTGTCTTCTCACTTCAAGTACAACTGATCCTGCAGCTCTACCAACTGCTGTCATACTTAAAGCGCCAAATAAAAAAGGTAATAACCCCCCTAATAATAATCCAACAACTACATATGGATTTGATAGATCAAAAGAAACTTCAATTCCATAAAGTGGGCTACTTGGATCTTTGGCAAAATGATCAAGATCTTCGGTATAAGCAGCAAATAATACAAGAGCTCCTAAGCCAGCTGATCCAATTGCATAACCTTTAGTTACTGCTTTAGTTGTATTACCAACAGCATCAAGTGCATCAGTTGTCTTTCTAACATTTTCATCTAAATTAGACATTTCTGCAATTCCACCTGCGTTATCCGTGACAGGTCCATAAGCATCTAATGCAACTACCATACCAGCTAACGCTAACATAGTAGTTACAGCAATCGCGATACCAAATAAACCGGCTAGTGAATAAGTTGAAATAATTCCTGCAACAATAATTAGAGCTGGTAGTGCTGTTGCTTCTAAGCTTATTGCAAGCCCTTGGATTACGTTAGTTCCATGACCTGTTGTTGAAGATTGAGCGATACTTTGCACAGGTCTATAATTAGTTCCTGTATAATATTCAGTTACCCAAATTATTAATCCTGTAATTATCAATCCAAGTAAACCACAAATAAAAAGTGACATTCCTGTAAATTGAGTAGATGTTCCTTCAACAACTAAAACATTATTTAAACCAACTATATAATCAGTAACAAAATATAATAATACTGCAGATAAAATAGCTGATACTGCAAATCCTCTATAAAGTGCCGCCATGATATTGTTATTTTTTCCAAGTCTAACAAAATAGGTGCCAATTATACTTGTTAATGCACAAACTCCTGCAATAGCTAGAGGAAAAATCATCATTGTATAAGAATTTTCTATGAAAAATATCGATGCCAAAACCATTGTAGCTACTACTGTTACAACATAAGTCTCAAAAAGATCTGCAGCCATGCCTGCACAATCACCGACATTATCTCCAACGTTATCTGCAATAACAGCAGGATTTCGTGGGTCATCTTCAGGGATGCCAGCTTCAACTTTCCCAACCAAATCTGCTCCAACATCAGCGCCCTTGGTAAATATACCTCCGCCTAGTCTGGCAAAAATTGAAATTAATGATGCTCCAAATCCAAGTGAAACTAAAGGCGCAACTATCTCTCTTCCAGGAAATGAACCAGAGTTGTGCAAAACAAAATAAAAAATTGCGATAGAAAGAAGTGCAAATCCTGCAACAAGCATTCCAGTTACAGCACCTGCTTTGAATGATACTGATAAACCTTCCGCTAAGCTATTACTTGCAGCATGCGTTGTTCGAACGTTAGATCTAACCGATATATTCATTCCAACATAACCTGCAGCACCAGAGAAAAATGCTCCAATTAAAAAGCCAATTCCAGATGCCAAATCAAAAACTATCCAAATAAGAGCAAAAATTACAACTCCCACAATTGCTATTGTCATGTACTGTCTGTTTAAATAAGCTCTAGCACCTTCTTGAATTGCGCCAGCAATTTCTTGCATTTTATCATTTCCAGAACCAAGTGATAAAATTTGTCTAGATGTTACTAGACCATATAGTACGGCTGCTAGACCGCATAAAACAATTAATACCTGCAGTGTTGTCATTGAAAACTCCTTAAAATTTTGGCTGATATGTCAGAAACTTTAGAAAAAATCAAGTTTTTAGGAGAAATGATCAAATTTCTTGATGTTCTTCATGTCTAAATGTGAATCGAAATGAATTCCTTTTTCACTTATTATTTTTCCTATCAAAGTAACATTGA
>CACIXR010000023.1 GCA_902590695.1 uncultured Alphaproteobacteria bacterium | reverse complement strand
AAATAATAATTATGGAATAGGGGAAATATGGTGTAATTTTCCAAATCACGGCGGTCGATACAGATTTGAAATTTTAAAAGACTATTTCATTGATTTTTTAATTAATTTTCAATTTGAAGATCCCTCAAGTATTAAAAAATTTTTAATAGAAAAATTTAATTCAATTAAAAATCAAACAGGTGACTTTGGTGCTTTTGAAAACATTTTTTCTGGCATAGATTGTGCTGCATGGGATCTTTTTTCTAAAATTAAAAAAAAACCCTTAAACAAATTAATTAATGATCAATCCAAAAATAAAATTAAAGTTTATGCAAGTGGGATAAACAGAGATGAACACTTAGAAAGAATTCAAGAAGCTCGACTTTTGGGCATAGATAGATTTAAAATTAAAATTGGTTTTAATATTTTAGAAGACATTAAAGCGATAACTTCTATTGAAGAAACTATAGCATCTAATGAAAAATATATGTTAGATGTAAATCAGGCTTGGAGCTTAGATAATGTTCATGAAAATATTAGTAAATTAAAAAACTTCAATTATTTGTGGTTAGAAGAACCTATATCTGCAAACCATTCGATATCTGAAATAGTTCAACTAAACAAATTATACAAAAATTTAGCATTTGGTGAAAATCTAATTTATTTAAAAAAATTTTATGAATTAGATAATGATACACAAATACAGTTTTTACAACCAGATTTAGCACGTTATGGAGGTATCACTGACATCTTAGATTTAGGTAAAAATATTAAAAAAAATAAAATATGGTTACATTATTTGGGAGGAGCTATTGGTTTAATTTCTTCAGCTCATATTATGTCAGCTTTAAACCCTGATGGATATTTAGAATATGATATTAATGAAAATGATCTCAGAACAAAAATAGTAAATCCAACATTTCAAATTATTAATGGTTATCTAGAATTAAATGAAAATTATGGAATTGGTTTTCAGATATCTGATAATTTAAATCAATTTATTGATCAATTTTATGAATACAGAAATTAAAGTTTATTACGAAGATACCGATGCTTCTGAAAGAGTTTATTATGCAAATTATCTAAAATTTCTTGAAAGAGGAAGAACAGATTACTTATATAACTTTGGCTTCACTCACAAAAATATACTAGAAAAATATAAATTCTATTTTGTAGTAAAGAACTGCAAGATAGATTATAAAAAGCCAGCATATTTTGAGGATATTTTAAAAATTACGACAAAAATTATAAATATTTCTAAAGTAAAAATATTGTTTCATCAGCAAATTAAAAAGAACGAAGAATTATTGGTTGATTCGGAAATATTAATTACACCAGTTTTTTATAATGGTAAAATTGCAAAAATTCCCAATGAAATGCTAGAAAAATTTTCGACTTAATTTTCAAAATAATATATTTTTTTTTTAGTAAACAAATGATATTTATTTATTCATGGGAATTGTAACTGATGTAATTTTACCTCTATCTTTAGCATTCATTATGTTTTCTCTTGGTTTGGGATTATCACTTTCAGATTTTACTAGAGTTTTTTTTAAACCGCGTGATTTTTTAATAGGTTTATTTTTTCAGGTAATTATTTTACCTATAGTTGCACTTATTATTGTATTCTTCTGGCCATTAGCACCTGAGCTTGCAATTGGAGTGATGATCCTAGCAGCTGCTCCTGGAGGAGTTACAAGTAATGTTCTAACATCTTATGCAAGAGGAAACATCGCTTTATCTATTTCATTAACTGCAATAAATAGCATTCTTTGTGTTATTACTGTTCCAGTAATTTTAATAATTTCATTATCGCTTCTGGGTTATGGTGGCTTAAATGAAGGTCAATCATTATTAAACGTCGCTTTTCAAATGTTTTTAATTGTAACTATTCCCGTAATTTTGGGTGTTTTATTAAGTAGCTTCTTAACCAGTTTTGAGAAAATTGCTAAAAATATCTCTATGGTTTTATTTGCATTAGTACTTCTTGGTGCGATTGTTTCTCAAAGAGAAAATGTTGTTAGTTATTTTGCTCAAGCCGGTTTGGTTATGTTATTTCTCAATGTGATAATGATGATAATTGTTTATTTTCTCTCGAGATCTTTTAATGCATCTAAAGAAACTTTCAGATGTTGGTTAATGGAAGTGGGGTTACAAAATGGAACTTTAGCAATAGTAGTAGCTAATACTTTCTTTGCAAGTACAGTTTATTTAATACCCGCAGCAATATATAGTCTAATAATGTACGCAACTGCTCTTCCTTTAATATATTTCTTAAGAAGAAATTAAGACTGGAAAAGTTTCACTATCTAAAATTTCATTATTTTTTAAATTAATATTTGGAAATGGCGGAGACATTTCACCTTTCCTCTTAATATATCTCGCATCATCACCTGTAAATCTTACAGAAAAGGCTCTTCTTCTGTTATTTGAATTATTTCCATATGCAGCATGAATAGTTGCATAATTAAATGCAATGGCGTCACCTAGCTCACATTCATAGGATATAATATCATAGTCTTTTCTATTATTTTCAATATCTGGAATTTTTTCAAATTCTTTATCTTTATGATCATAATCATAACCTTTAAATTTAGTAGGTAAAAATATTTTATTCCATTTATGTGACCCTACTATGAATTCCATTGATGAATTAATATCAATTTTATCAAGTGGTATCCAAATACTTACATTATCTCTTCCTTGTACGCAGTAATATCCTTGATCCTGATGCCAAGGTGTTCTTTTTTTTGACCCTTTTTCTTTTATTAAAACATGCTCGTGGAATAAATTTACTTTATTAGATTGCATTAATGAACCAGCGATTTTGGCAATATTAGAATTAAAAATAAAATTTTTATATTCTTTTATTTTTTGCCAATTACAATAATCATCATAAAATATTTCTT
>CACIXR010000022.1 GCA_902590695.1 uncultured Alphaproteobacteria bacterium | reverse complement strand
GCTATTAACTTATTAACCTCTAGTGGCCTAAAATATTTATCTGAAACCCTTACCACTGTTTTTTTTGTTACTAGATCAATACCCTCAGTAATTGTTTCATTCCATTTTAATTTAATACCAACATATTCAAAAGCTATCTCAATTAATTGTTTTACTGATCTGCCAACAGAGGATCCAATTACAAAATCTTCTGCTGTTTCATAATTCATCATCAGGTATATAGCTCTAACCATATCTCTAGCATCAGTCCAATCACGAATAGAATTAATATTTCCAACTTCTAAAGGAATAGTGCTATTGTTTTTTTTCCAATTTGCACACCATCTTGTAACTTTTCTGCTTATAAATGTTTCGCCTCGTCTAGGTCCTTCATGATTAAATAATATTCCATTTACTGCAAATAAATTATATGCCTCTCTATAATTTTTTGTTATCCAATAAGAATATAATTTTGAAACTGCATAAGGCGATCTTGGTTCGAAACTTGTTTTTTCATTTTGAGGAGATGGAGAATTTCCAAATAATTCAGAAGTAGAAGCTTGGTAAAATTTAATTTTTTTATTTAGAGAGTTAATTATCTCTAATAATCTTAATGTTCCTAAAGCATCTGCATTAGATGTGTATTCAGGTGATTCAAAACTTACTTTAACGTGACTTTGAGCTGCTAAATTATATATCTCATCAGGATTAATTCTTTTGATTAAATTCAGAAGATTTAAACTATCTGTTACATCTCCATAATATGTATGAATTTTATGAAATATTTTATCAATTCTTTCAGTCTTGATTATAGAACTTCTTCTTAATAATCCATGTACCTCATAACCTTTGTCAAGCAGATATTCGGCGAGGTAGCTACCAGTTTGGCCGTTAATACCAGTTATAAAAGCTTTCTTCATAATATTATATTGATTAGATAAATAAACTAATTAAAAAATTATAATACTGTATTTTTATAAAATTAATATATTTTAAAAATCAATCTAACTCATACTCATTAGTATAATTTTCAACAATTTTATTCTGATCTTTTTTTTCTAAATAAAAGTTTCCTATAACAAGTACATCTAAATCAGTTCCCATAAAACATTTAAATGCATCTGATGGCGAGCAAACAATTGGCTCTCCTCTGACATTGAATGAAGTGTTAACTATTAAAGGACATTTTGTAATTTCATAGAATTTTGATATTAACTTATGAAAAATTTCATTAGTATCTTTATGAACAGTCTGAATACGAGCTGAATTGTCAACATGAGTAATTGCCGGAACTTCAGATCTTGCAACATTTAATTTTTCAATACCAAACAATTCACTATTGTCCTTATTATTAATTAATTTATTTGATTTTACATCCGATACAAACAACATGTATGGACTGTCTTCTTTGTGATCAAACCATTCAGATACATTATTAGATAAAATACTAGGCGCAAAAGGACGGAAACTTTCTCTAAATTTTACTTTTAAATTTAATTGCTTCTGCATACTAGGTGAACGAGCATCTGCTAATATACTTCGAGATCCAAGAGCTCTTGGACCAAATTCCATTCTTCCCTGCATCCAACCGACAGCTTTATTTTTTGTAATATCAATAGCTACTTTTTCAATTAAATCTTCTAACTCAAGCATTACATATTTTGCTCCAATTTTTTTTAATTCTTCTTCGATTTCTTTATCTGTATAAGATGGCCCTAGATATGAACCTTTCATTGAATCATATTTCAATTTATCAATCTTTCGATCTTTTTTATAATAAAGATGCCATATAGATAAGGCTGCCCCTAAAGCACCTCCAGCATCTCCTGCCGCTGGTTGTATCCAAATATTTTCAAAAATCTTTTCTCTTAACAAAACACCATTTGCCACACAATTTAATGCTACACCTCCAGCTATGCATAAATTTTTTAAGCCTGTTTCCTTAAATGCATATTTTGAAATATTTATGACAACTTCTTCAGTGATTTTTTGAATTGATGCAGCTAAGTCCATTTCTTTTTGAGTAATTTCGCTTTCAGATTTTCTTGGCACTCCTCCAAAGAGATTATGAAATTTTTTATTTGTCATTGTTAATCCGGTTGTGAAGTTAAAATACTTCATATTTAATTTGAAACTTCCATCTAACTCTATTTTAATAAGATTTTCTTTAATTTTATTTACATAAACAGGTTTTCCGTATGGAGCCAATCCCATTAGCTTATATTCACCGGAGTTGACTTTAAAACCCGCATAATAAGTAAAGGCAGAATATAACAGTCCTAAGGAATGCGGGAAGTGAATTTCTTTAATTAATTTTATTTTTTTCCCATCTCCTTCTGAAATAGATGTTGTTGCCCACTCCCCAACACCATCAATAGTTATAATTGCAGCATTTTCAAATGGCGAAGGGTAAAAAGCACTAGCGGCATGTGATAAATGATGTTCAGAAAATAATATTATTTTATTCCAATCAATTTTATTTCCAAATAAATCTTTTAATTCTTTATTTATAATCGATTTTTGAAAAAGTTTGTCTTTAATCCACAATGGCATAGATTTAAGAAAACTTTTAAAACCCTTTGGTGCATATGCAAGGTAAGTTTCAAGTAATCTTTCAAATTTTAAAAGTGGTTTTTCATAGAATACTATATTTGAAATCTGATTTTCAGAAATATTTGCCTCTTTTAGACAATATTTAATTGATTTTTTTGGGAAAGACTGATCATGTTTAATTCTGCTAAATCGTTCCTCCTGAGCTGCTGCTATGATTTCACCATTCTTTATCAAACAAGCAGCGCTGTCATGATAAAAACATGAAATACCTAAAATAAACATAATATATTTTAGAATAGAGTATAAATAAATGGCGCCATAACAGAGCCTTGAGAAAGTACAAGAAGGCCTCCAAATATTAACATTATTATAATAATAGGCGAAAGCCACAGTTTTTTTCTCAATCTTAAAAAAATAAAAATTTCTTTAATAATTTCAATCATTGTTAAATTATAGCTAAAATTGATTTTTAAATCTATTTAAAAAAGAGGTATCATTTTTTCTATTTTTCCAATTAGATCCTTTTTTTGAAAACTTTAAACTCAATTCATCTCTACCAACTAATTTAGTTATTAAGGCTGTTGGGGTAAAA
>CACIXR010000021.1 GCA_902590695.1 uncultured Alphaproteobacteria bacterium | reverse complement strand
GGAAAATAGATCATTCACCTACTTTAGGAGACTCATTTTCAAAAGAAAAATTTGAAAAATTAGGAAATGATGGATTACTTGCCTTAATAGGCGACTCTACTAACGCAAATGTGCCTGGCAAATCAGAATCTGAAAGTGACGTTAGGGATGAATTGACAAGTATATTTTCAAGATTTTCTAATAGAATTGTTGTTACCTGTTTTTCTTCAAATATTGCAAGAATGAAAAATATTATTCATGCAGCAAAAAAAAATAAAAGAAAGGTCGCTCTTGTTGGTAGGAGTATGAAAAAAAATATCGAAGCAGCAAGAAAGTGTGGTTATGTTGCAGATGATGAAATTTTTATCAGTGAAGATGAAGCTTCTTATATACCAAGAGAAAATTTAGTCATAATTTGTACTGGAAGTCAGGGTGAAAAAAGATCTGCGCTTTTCAGAATAGCTTATAATTCTCATCAACATTTACATTTAGAGCCTGAAGATGTAGTAATTTTTAGCTCTAGAGATATTCCTGGTAATGAAAAATCAATAAATAATTTAAAGAACTTACTTGTTAGACAAAGAGTTGAGATAGTAACAGCTGATGATGATTTAGTACATGTTTCAGGTCATGGTTATGCAGATGAAATAAAACAAATGTATAATTGGACAAAACCCTACCTATCTATTCCTGTGCATGGTGAACCCATGCATCTAGAAGCGCATAAACAATTATCTTACTCATCTCAAGTGCCATTTACTAAAATTTTAGAAAATGGAAAATGTCTCAAAATTGCACCAGGTGAACCTAAAATTGTAGAAAAATTTGAAACTGGAAAGTTAATTGTTGAGGGTAAAAATCTTTATGACTCTGAATCTGCATTTATTAAAGAGAGAAGGAAATATTCATTTGAGGGGCTAGTTTTAATTTCTTTAATTATCAATGATGATGACTATTCAATTAATAAAAATATGTTACTTACCTTAAAAGGATTGCCGGGAATAGATGAAGAAAATATTAAAAGTGATTTTAAAATATTTTTTATAGAAAACTTTACAAAACTTAACAAAGATCAAAAATCATCAGATCTTATAGTATCTGACTTAGTTAAAAGTAGTTTTAGAAAGATTATAAAAAATTCAATTCAAAAAAAACCAGAAATTGAAGTTCATTTAATACGATCTTAATGGCACTATTTACCCATGTTCTAATTTTTATCCTTGTTTGGTGGATTTTATTTTTCATACTCCTACCGATTAAGATAAAAGTACCCCAAAAAGTAGAATCTGGACATGCAAAAAGTGCTCCGAGTAAGCCATATCTTCTGATAAAATTTATAGCAACTTCATTAATATCAGCTTTAATTTTATTTTTTTTGATTTTATTTGGATTTGATTTATCAAATATATTTAATAAATGAAATATTCTAATTTTTTTCTTCCCACCATTAAAGATGCACCATCAGATGCTGAAATAATTTCACATAAATTAATGATCAGAGCAGGTATGATTAAGCAATCTAGTGCAGGTATTTATTCTTGGTTACCATTAGGTTTACTTGTATTAAAAAAAATTGAACAGATTGTCCGAGAAGAACAAAATAATGCAGGAGCAATAGAACTGCTTATGCCTACTATACAATCTTCTGATTTATGGATTAAATCAGGAAGATATGATGATTATGGAAAAGAAATGTTGAGGATTACAGATCGAAGTGGAAGAGATATGCTATACGGCCCAACAAATGAAGAATTAATTACTGATATATTTCAATCACATATTAATTCTTACAAAGATCTTCCAAAAAACCTTTATCATATTCAATGGAAATTCCGAGATGAAGTTAGGCCTAGGTTTGGAGTAATGCGAGGAAGAGAATTCTTAATGAAGGATAATTATTCATTTGATCTTGGTGAAAACGAAGCAAAAAAATCTTATGACAATATGTTTAAAGCATACATAAAAACTTTTATTAGAATGGGTTTAACACCAATTTCCTTAAGAGCGGAAACTGGACCAATTGGCGGTAACTTAAGTCATGAATTTCAAATACTAGCTAAGACTGGTGAAAGTACACTTTATTATGATAAAAAATTAGAAACACTAAACCCTGAAACTATAGACCCAAATGAGTTGCAGTCATTTTATGCTGCAGTTGATGATCAACATGATGAAAAAAATTGCCCAATTTCAAATGAAGATTTAAAAATTTCTAAGGGCATTGAAGTAGGCCATATATTTTATTTTGGAACAAAATATTCTGAGAAATTAAACGCATTTGTTCAAGATAAAAGTGGGAAAAATGTTCCAGTACATATGGGATCATATGGCATTGGTGTTTCAAGACTTGTGGGTGCAATTATAGAAGCTTATCATGATGAAAAAGGAATTAGATGGCCTTTAGAGGTTGCTCCATTTAAGGTTTCAATAGTTAATTTAATGCCAGAAGATCAAGATTGTGCCACAAAATCATCAGAATATTATGAATATTTTATGAAAAATAATATTGAAGTCATTTTAGATGATAGAATCTGCAGTATAGGAAAAAAATTATCTGATAATGAGTTAATTGGGACGCCATATCAAATTATTATTGGCAAAAGAGATTTAAAAGATAATTTAGTAGAAATAAAAAATCGCCAAAATAATGAAAGTGAAAAAATTTCGTCCAGTAGTGTAATTGATTTTATTAATAATAAGTTAAAAAAATAGATGATTTCCAAATCAGAACGATTACTGATTTTTAGGTTTTTATTTTCTAAGAAATCCGATGGCTATGTGTCTATTTTTGCTTGGTTTTCAATAATAGGTATTAGTTTAGGAGTAGCAGCAATTATTATAGTTATGTCTGTTATGAATGGTTTTAGAATTGATCTAACTAACAGAATAATTGGACTTAATTCGCACCTTAATATTTACAGTTTAGATAATGAGATAACAAATAAGCAAGCTGATGAACTTATATTGAATATTGATAATTCTTTTTTTTACCAACACTACAAATCTATTGAAACAAATGGATTAATTATAAAATCAAATAACTCAAAAGGTGTGATGATCAAAGGCTATGATGCATATGATAAAAATCATTATTTGTTTAATTCAATTAATATGGGTGCATTAATTCAAAATCCAAAAAGTGAAATATTAATTGGAGACTCCTTAGCAAACGAAATGAATTTAAGCGTAGGAGATAAGGTTAAAATTGCAATTCCAAAGACTGATAAAACAATATTAGGAAATATTCCAAGGTTTAAAACATTGGAGGTAGCAGGTAT
>CACIXR010000020.1 GCA_902590695.1 uncultured Alphaproteobacteria bacterium | reverse complement strand
GCTGTTAACTACGGATTATATTAGTTATTTAACTATTTTAATAGTTTTCATATTTTATTTATTAGTAAATTGTTCTATTAAAAAACTTTATTTATAATAATTATTTGAGGTAAACAAAAATGAAAGCTATAATTTTAGCGGGTGGATTAGGCACTAGACTGTCTGAAGAAACTAATTCTAAGCCAAAGCCTATGGTTGAAATCGGTGGGATGCCAATTTTGTGGCATATAATGAAAATTTATTCTTCACATGGAATTAAAGATTTTATAATCTGCTTAGGAAATAAAGGTTATTACATAAAAGAATATTTTAATAATTATCCTCTTCACAATGCCGATATTACTTTTGACCTAAATTTAAAAACACATAAAGTATCTAATGATAATACCGAAAAATGGAATGTAAGCTGTATTGATACCGGTCAAAATACTCAAACAGGAGGACGACTAAAGAGACTTGAGAACTATATTGATGACGATGAAACATTTCTTTTTACTTACGGTGATGGACTAGGGGATATTAATATTACTCAATCGATAGAATCTCATAAAAAATCTGGAAAAATTGCTACTGTTACAGCTGTTAACCCTCCAGGAAGATTTGGTGCATTAGAGATAAATAAAAATAATGAAGTTACAAATTTTGAAGAGAAGCCAGTCACTGGTAATACATGGATTAATGGAGGTTATTTTGTTCTTAATAAACAAGTTTTTAATTATATATCTGGTGATGACATGCCATGGGAAGACGAACCACTAAAAACAATTACATCAGAAAAACAGCTAAATTGTTATAAGCATTATGGATTTTGGCAACCTATGGACACTATAAGAGAAAAAAAAATACTTAATGATATGTATATTCAAAATAAGGCGCCTTGGAAGACCTGGTAAAATGAATTACATTTTTTTTTCTTCTGAGTCTTTTACTAAAATCTTATCAAATGAAGATATAGAACCAATTCAAAAACAAAAAATAATACTATCGATGCTAAGAATTAATATTCTAACATCAATTCAAAAAGCTGGAAGCGGACATTTAGGAACTAGTATGTCTGTTTTAGAAATTATGTTGACTGCTTTGATGTACTTAAAAAACTTTCCTTCTGATGAATCACATTTTTTTTCCTCAAAAGGTCATGACGCACCAGCATTATATGCCTGTTATGAAGCTCTAGGAATGATGAAGAAATACTCAATTAAAAATTTAAGAAGAATAAATGGTCCACCTGGTCATCCTGATATAAAAATTGAAAATGTATTATTCAATACAGGATCACTTGGTATGGGTATAAGTAAGGCCAATGGTTGGATTAGTGCTGGAGACTATAAAAGTTTAAATTCAAGAATGATAATAGTAATCGGTGATGGAGAATTCCAGGAGGGTCAAAATTTTGAGTCCTTAATGTATTTACAAAATAATAAAAATATTAATCCTTTAATAATTATGGATAACAATGGTATCCAATCAGATACATGGGTAAATAAAGTTAAATCATATAAAGATCTTAAAAAAAAAATAGAGTCCTTTAATATTGAATATAAAGAAATAAACGGACATGATTTAGACGAATTAAATCAATTATACTTGCAACACTTTTCAAAGAAAATCAAATCACCAACTTTTGTTTGTGCAAATACTATTAAAGGAAAAGGAATAACATTTGCTGAAAGTACAGAGTTTGATGATAATCTAGAGCTATATCCTTATCATGCTGGAGCTATGAATGTTAATGATTATAATATGGGTCTAAAGACATTAATAGAAAATCATGAAACAATTTGTAAAAAATTTTATTCAATTAAAAAACCCGTTCCTATAGTTGAAAAAGAAATAACACCAACTGAAAAAAGTATCAAAAAAAATAATATTTTGGAATCATATAAAAAATTATCTTTAGATTATTTTAAAAAGTCTTCAATCAATGTTGCTCTAAATGCAGATTTACTTAAAGATGCAGGTTCAATAGAAATCTCAAGAAATTTAAAAAATCAATTTTTTGAATTTGGTATTGCCGAACAAGATATGGTATCATTTGCTTCAGGCCTTTCATCAAGGGATTTAATTCCTTGGTGTCATAGTTTTGCATGTTTTTTAACAACTAGAGCTCAAGAACAAATATTTAATTTTTGCTCTGAAAGAAGAAAGGGATTTTTTATTGGAGCTTTAGCCGGACCAGTACCTGCAGGACCTGGCCATTCTCATCAAATGTTGAGAGACTTAGCTTTAATGGGATCGATGCCATTTATGAAAGTTTTTGAGCCAATTTCACCAAGGATGCTGAAAGAATTTTTTAAATATCAGGAAAAATTCTATAACCCATATTTTATCAGAATTTCAAATAATGATATTTTAATTGATGAGTATGAAGAACTTTCTTTACCTAGTTTAGGGGATTTAGTGGAAATAAAGCCAATAACAACAAAAACTAAAAAAGTATTAATAATTCAAGGGGTAATTTTATTGCATGAATTTTGCAAAATTAAAAATAATATAAATTCAGATGATGAAATAGCAGTTTACGCATCAGTATGGTTAAATGACATCTCAAGTAATTTTGTTAAAAGACTTAATTTAATGGATATATATGTTTACCAAACAACAATAAATTTAGGAGGATTTGGATCTCAGCTTTCTTTAAAATTAGCAGAAAATAATATTCAGACAAAATCATTTAAAGAGATTTCTATTAAAAACCTCCCTGAATGCGGGTCAAATGAAGAAGTTTTAGAATATCATGGACTAAATTCTGATTCAATTTTGAGAGATTTAAGAGGATGAGAAATATATTAATAATCGGATATAAGGGTCTGGTAGGCACTGGTATAACAAAATTTTATGAGTCAAAAAATGATGTTAATTTAATTACCGCAGACCTTAATGATAAATTTGATTTAAGAGATAAAAACACTATTATTAATTTATATAAAACTAATCCTAAAATTGAATATATTATTAACTGTTCTGGAATAAATGATCATGTTGATAAAACATTAGATACTCAAAAAAATAAAACAGATTTAGAAAATATAGATGTATTTCTAGATACTAATGTAAAGTCTGTTTGTTGGATGATTGAATATGCAAAGGAATATTTAAAAGATTTAAAAAGTATAGTTAACTTTGGATCTGTTTATGGTGTAAGAAGTCCTTTTCATCCCATCTATAAGAAAACAAAATCTCTTGGTTATACAGTTTCTAAACATGCTTTAGAAGGAATAACAAAATATTATTCTACATTTTATGCTAAAGATGGCATTACCTTAAATACAATCAGAATTGGCGGGATAGAAACAATTAATCAAAATGAAGAATTTAAAGAATGGTTTATTTCAAGAACTCCAGTTGGCAGAATGGCTAATGTTGAAGACCTGTGTGGTGCAGTTGATCTATTATGTTCTAAAAAGGGATCTTACATTTCAGGACAAAGCATATGTGTCGATGGAGGCTATACTGCATGGTAACAAAATGTAGTATTTGTGACTGCAACCTCATTGAGATTATTGACGTTCCAGAAAGTCATAGAGGTAATAAAGTTAATGTATGTGATAATTGTGGAATTTTACAACTAGTAGAGTCTTCTAAATATAATCCCACTAATGACCCTCATTCGTTAAGATATAAAGGCGAAAGACATATTGAAGCTGCGCAAGGTGCAATGTGGGGCAATATAAGGCATGGTAAAGGACTAAGATTTGATGCACATAAAAACTTACTTGAAAAAACTATCACAAATGTAAATCCCAGATTTGTTTATGATGATGGAGCAAATAGAGGTCATTTTGCACGTTTTGTAAAAAAAAATTTCCCAAAAATCATTTATAGAGGATGTGAGCCAGATCCAATTTGTTTTGAGTCTCATGTAGACAATGATACACCTGAAATTTTACAATGTTACACCGAAGATTATAAAGAAGATATCTTTTTTGACTTTATTTATACTGCTCACACTTTAGAGCATGTCGACTCAGTAAAGATTCATATGAAAAAATTATTTGATATGATGAATTATGGTGCAACAATTTTTATTGATATACCTAATTCTGAAAATATCATTTACGAAAAATACATATTTGAAGAATATTTTGTAGAAAAAGAAAAAAATAATTTTATGCTTGAAGATGTTTTAAATATTTTAATCCATTCAGGTTTTTCAATTAATAATGTAAATTCCGACCCCTATAATTT
>CACIXR010000019.1 GCA_902590695.1 uncultured Alphaproteobacteria bacterium | reverse complement strand
TAAATTAAACTTTTGATAAAAGTTTTTCTAGTTTTTTTATACAATTTGTTTCAGCAAAAAAAACAACATCATCATTTTCTTTAAAAACAGTTTGGCTATTAGGGATTATAACTTTTTTATCCCTTACAATAGAGCCAATACGTATACCTTTTGGTAATTCTAATTCTTTAAGATTTTTATTACAAAGAAATGATTCTGACTGAATATCTGCCTCTATTACTTCTCCAAAACCTTCACCTATAGAATAATCGTTTCTTATTTTTACGCCTCTAACCTTTTCTAAAATTTTAGAAATTGTTATTATTTTTGGATCTATTGTCATATCAACACCAATATTGGACAACAAAGATGAATAATTACTATTATTAATCAAAGTTATTGATGTGTTGGCACCTGCTCTTTTAGCTAATAAGGATGATAGAATATTAACTTCATCGTCTTCTGTAATTGATATACAGTATCCTGAATCTGATATGTTTACCTCTTCAAGAATCTGATTGTCCAAACCATCTCCACATGTCACTGTGATATTTTCTAAATTTGACGCGAGAAATTCTGCGCGTTCTTTATTAGCTTCAATGAGTTCAGTTTTTATATATGTTTCAGAATTTTCAATTAATTGGGCAAGTGAAAATCCTATATTTCCACCACCGATAATCACAGCTTTTTTTGCCTGCAATTCTTGATGGCCAAATTCAGATAACACGTCTGTCAAATTATCAGTTTCCACAACTAGAAAGATGGTATCTTTTTTTTCAATTTTAGTTGAAGAATTTACTGTAAATTTTTGATCACCTCTAAATATAAACATAATGTTAGCTAAATAGTCGGGAAATTTTTCTGATAATTCTCTTACAGATAGGCCTGAGTGTAAAAAATTATCCTCACATTTTAATCCAATTAATTTCAATTTTTTATCTGATAATTCAACCATATCTATTGTACCAGGAGAAATTAATCTTCTAAATATACCTTTAGCAACTTCTTGTTCGGGGGAAATAATTGCATCTATTGGGAAATTTTCATCATTATATAAATTTTTCCAATCATTTTTTAAATAATCTTGTTGTCTTATTCTTGCAATTTTCTTTTTTATTTTAAATAAAGAATGGCCAATTTGACAAGTAACCATATTAGTCTCATCACTCTTCGTAACTGCAATTAGTATTTCGCAATCATTTGCACTGGCGCTCTCTAAAACTGATGGCATACTAGGAATACCATTTATTGTTTTGACATCCAAATTTTCAGATACCTTATTTAATCTATTTTCATCTTCATCAATAACTGTCACTTCAAAATTTTCACGTGATAGTTTATCAGCTATGCTATATCCAACATCTCCAGCACCACAAATAATTGTTTTCATTGATTAGTTATTCTACTTTAATATCTAGTGATTTAAATTTTCTATAAAGAGCAGTTCTCTCCATTCCTGTAAATTCAGAAACTTTAGTTATATTACCATTAAATCTCTTTATTTGCGATATCAAATAATTTTTTTCAAACTCTGATCTAGCTTCTTTAAGTGACAAATCCAGTGTATTATATGAAGAATTTGACGCAGTTTCATCCCCCATTTGCAGAGCTAAATCATCAACCTCTAATTCTTTTATATTTTGATCTTGATTAAGTATTAAACTTTTCTCTACGTAGTTGATTAGTTGAGATATATTTCCAGGCCAATCATACATTTGTAATTTAGTTAAGGCCCTAGAAGAAAATTTAAAATTTAAATTTCCTCCACTTTTTTCATTTAAATAAAAATTAAGGATAGGAAGAACATCATCTCTCCTATCAGATAGAGACTTAAATTTTATAATGTCTGTTGAAACTCTATCATATAGTCTTTTAATAAAATTTCCTTTTTCAATTTCTATTTCTAAATTTTTCTCAGTAATTGTAATAATTTTATGATTTAATTTAATATCAAGATTTTCAAAAAATTTTTTGTTTTCTAGAAAATTTAAAAGTTTTTTTTGATAAACATTTGGTAGCGTTTCAATATTGAATAATATTAATGTATTATTATTTGATCTATAAAAAATATTTTCATTAATTGCATTTTTGTTTTCTGCAAACATTTTATCCAATGCTTCATTTGTTAGTTTTTTAAAATCAATTGATATAGGAAGCTTATCTTTATATGGTGAATTTTGATGAATTAAATTTGTAAAATGTTTTTTTCCTGTTCCAAATGGTCCTTCAATTAATAATCTAGAATTACTTAAGCGCTGCTCATTTAAATGTTTGTTAATTTTTTTAATAAATTCTGATTTTCCAATCAATGGTGTTGTTTTAATTAAAGTATCTTTTAAGTTTTTATTTTCACTCAATAATGATGAACTTTCTATTGCTCGCTTAGTAAGAATAATTAATTTATCACTATTGAATGGTTTTTCTAAAAAATCATATGCCCCATTTTTAATAGATTTTACTGCGAGATCAACGGTTCCATGACCACTTATAATAATAATTGGAATATTGTTATCAAGCGATTTAAATTCTTTTAAAATCTCAATACCATCTAATTTACTGTTTGATAACCATACATCTAAAATAACTAAATCCGGTTTAATTTCATTAAATTTACTAATTGCCTCATCTGAATTAAGAGCAATTGAAGTATTATAATCTTCATCTTTTAAAATTTCTGAAATAAGAAAACAAATATCCTTTTCATCATCAATAATTAAAACCTTATGCATTGTATTCAAAATTAATTAGCGATATTGTTCCTGCCATATTTTTATTTTTCTCAATTTTTATTTTACCACCGTGATCTTCAATAATTCTTTTAACTATAGATAGACCAAGGCCAGTTCCTTTTGTTTTAGTTGTAAAATAAGGTTCAAATATTTTACTCAACATTTTTTCATCAATGCCCACACCATTATCTTTTATTTCAATTTTTATATTTTTAACATCAGTAGCTATTGATACTTCGACTGCAGGATTGGGTATTTTTTCCACTGCTTCAATAGCATTTTTAATTAAATTATTAAAACATCTTGAGATTTGAAGGGTGTCAAAATGAAAATAAATATCATTTTCAGGTTTAATAAAATTAAGCTTTATATCCTTCCTTGTATTGAAATAGAGAAGGTAAGCCTCTTCTAAACATTTTGATAGATTATCAAGTTTGATTTCTGCTTCAGGCATTCTCGCAAAAGATGAAAATTCATCAACTAACTTTCCAATATCATCAACTTGCCTTGATATTGTTTTGGTTAAAAGTGAAATATCCTCCTTGTCTGATTTTGCATCTAAAAATTTCTTTTCTATTCTTTCAGCAGAAAGTTTAATTGGTGTCAGGGGATTTTTAACTTCATGTGCTATCTTTCTTGCTATATCAGACCAAGCAGCATGTTTTTCTGCTAAAATTAGAGATGTGGCATCATCTAGAGCAACAACATATCCCTCAATTTTATTATCATTAATTTCTTTAATAATTCTAATATTAAAATTTCTCTGATCATCAAACAATGTAAAATTGTATTGAAAATTTAATAATACTTTGTTTGAGGTTTCAAAATTCTCAAATATCTTTTTCCATTCAGGGAAATAGGATAGAAAATTGTCATTTATTTTAAAAGTTTTAGTACTTCTAAATAGTTTTGTTAGAGTTTTATTGAATAGCAAAATGTTAAAATTTTTATCTAAAGATATTACACCTATTGTTAAGAGACTTAAGATTGCCTCTATAAAAATTCTTTTTTCTTTATCTTCTTGACTTTTTGATATTAACTCATTTTGCTTATTCTCAATTTCGGTAATCATTTTATTATAAGACGATAGTAATACTTTTATCTCCTGAAATTGATCTGTTTCACTAACTTTAGCATCAAAATTTCCTTCTGATATTTTATTTGCTGATTTGATTAAATTTGTAATTGGTTTACTAAGATTGCTAGCCAGATTAAAGCCAATCAAGATTGCCACTAATATAAAACAAATGGAGAAAAGAACAAATATCATTGAATAAGTTATTTGAATTCCTGAACTTTCCTCTTCTTTCAAAGTATAGATTTCAAATGCCTCTTTTGTAGCACTAATATGATCCCAAATATTTGTATTTAAATTTCTATTAACTTGCATGTAAACATCGTTTAAAAAATTTATTTTTTTGTATGCAGTTATTGAATTTTTATCTAGTTGAAAAATGTATACTTGATTTTGATTAACAACTTTAAATATTTCATTTGAAGGGAGAGAAAAATTTTCATTATCTGGATCTTTAAGACTTAAGTAAATATTTCCTTCAGTATTAAAAATATAAATACTTGAAATTGTTCTCAAATTAATAAATTCACTTAAAGCCACTCTGATTGATTGAATATTTACCTCATTATTTTGAGAAGCTTTTAATATTTCTCTCATAATTAACTGAGTATCAGAAACTATTTCTGCCTGAATCTCATTTTCATAATTTTTTGCTACAATGTTGGAATTGACAACAGCATCTCTTACAGCATCTCCGTACCAAGTTCTTAATTCTAAATTGAAGAAAAGTGATGTAATGATAACTAAACCAATAGCTGGGCCTAAAGCCATTGCAGCAAATAAATTAACAAATTTTATATATAATCGAGACTCATCATAACTTTTTCTTCTTCTCACTAAAATAAGGACAATTTGCCTTATAATTATTGAAATCAATAATATGACAAAAATAACATCGGCCAATAAAAAAAATTGTAATCTTCTAGGATCTTTTAC
>CACIXR010000018.1 GCA_902590695.1 uncultured Alphaproteobacteria bacterium | reverse complement strand
TTGAGTTTTCACAAAATTATTTCATGTTTTGGGATAAGCTAGAAAAAGCAAATTATTTTTTAGAGAATATTATCAAATCAAGAGATGAATCATATGAGAGCAGATTAATTACTCATCTATTAAAAGCACCTGTGCAAGATGGTGGACAGTGGGATATGTTTGTAAACTTAATTAACAAGTACGGTGCAGTTCCAAAAGATGTAATGCCTGAAACAAATCATAGCAGTAAATCTGGAGCCATGAATTATATTTTGACTCACAAATTAAGAGAGTTTGCTTCTATACTAAGAAAGAAACCAGCTAAAAATTCTGCAGCCCTAAAAAAAGACATGATGGAAACAATTTATAATTTACTAGCAATGTTTCTTGGTCAACCGCCAGATGTTATCAATTGGTCTACTAGAAATAAAGATAATAGACATATTATCATTTCAGACATGACACCAATTGATTTCTGCAAAAAATATGCTGATATCAATATTAAAGATAAAGTTTGCTTAATTCATGCTCCAATGAGCAATAAAAAATTTAATACAATGTACACAGTTGAATATCTTGGTAACGTTGTTGAAGGACAAATTATTAAATATTTAAATGTAGATATTAAAGAATTAAAAAAATCTGCAATGGACTCAATAAAAAACAACGAAGCTGTATGGTTTGGTTGTGATGTTGGGAAACGTTTTAGTCGTGATATGGGTGTACTTGATATGGGAATTTACGATTATGAAAATGTCTTCCAAACTTCATTTAAGATGAATAAACAAACTCGTTTAGAGTATGGTGATAGTGAAATGACTCATGCTATGCTTTTAACGGGAGTCGATATTAAAAAAAGAAATTCAACTAAATGGAAAATTGAAAATAGCTGGGGAACAAAAAGTGGTAACCAAGGATATATGATGATGACCGATGAATGGTTTGATGAATATACTTATGAAGTTGTCATTGATAAAAAATATCTAAACAAAAGACTTTTAAAATACTTAGATATGGAACCAGTAGCGCTAGCACCTTGGGATCCAATGGGTGCTCTAGCTAGATAAGTTGAATAAAGAAAACGCATCTAAAATTTGGAAATTAATTCAAGAAACTGGTGATTTTTTAAAAGGAAAATTACCTGATCACCCTAATCATCCAAAGGGTAGAAATCCTTATGCTCATGTTGCATTAGAGGTAAAAAATCATTTTGGTATGACCTATAAAGATATACCTGATGAAAAATTTAATGAAGTTATTAATTATCTTGAAGAAATAAAATCTAATCCTGAATAGCTGTTCTTTGATTACCTTGAATTGGTAAGAAAATAATAAAGATTGAAACTATAGCCATCATTATTGCATTAATTAAAAACAAATAAGTAAACTCTAAAGTTATGGAATATATTTCTGAAATTAAAAATACTGAAATTGGTCCTGATCCAAATGCAAGAATAAACTTAATTCCATATACAACACCATGATACTTTTGGGGTGTAAATTTCCCAAGTAGGAGATTTTCTGTAGGCAGAATACTTGCATTAAATACGGCAGCTAGAACACATAACACTACTAAAGAGTAACCAGATATGTAAGCTATTCCTAGATAGCAAGGAAACTGAAGAAATATACCCATTAAGTAAATAGTTTTTAAATTAAATCGATCAGCAAGTAGGCCTCCAACAAATGTTGTAGCGCCAGAAATAAAATAGATAATTGCTATCATAAATCCAATTTGAATTGAGCTTGTGTTACCAATTCGTATTTCAAATACTTTTGGTAAGGCTGTTTGTGTATTGTGAAAAGATAATCCAAGAGCAAACATTGATAATAGCATTATTAATGCAATTAAAATCATCTCATTACGAGAATGATCTTGATCATCATTTTTAATAAAATAATTTTTGTAAGATATTTTATCAATTAAGATTAAGTAAATAAGAATAAACCCAATAATAATTGATATTAAACCAGGTAATATAAAAGCTAGTTGCCAATTTAGTAATTCTGTCAGAGTACCAGCTACAAATGCTCCAGAGCCTATCCCTACCCCACCAAAAATACCATTTACACCAAGCGCTCTTCCCTGTTTGTTAGCTGCATGAATCACCCAAGGAATGCCTACAGGATGGTAAATTGAACAGAAAAGTCCAAGAAGAGATAAGGAAAAAAATAAAAAAGAAACTGATGTGCTTAAACCACATAAAATGGAGGCTAATCCCATTCCAATAAACATAATTGTCATTGTTCCTGAACGGGACCATTTATCACTTAACCACCCAAAAGGAATTGCCCCTAAACCAATTAGTAGAGCTCCAATAGACCATAATCTAATTAATTGATCGTAAGAAATATTCCATTCTTTTTCTATTGTCAGAACGATTACAAAATAAAATGCTGCAAACATATGCATGAGAGCATGACCTATTGAGGAAAATAGGAGTGTATAAAAAGTATTATTCAAACTCTTCGTAATTAATAGAAAGAGAATTTACACAGTATCTTTTTCCGGTAGGCTCAGGTCCATCATCAAAAACATGACCTAAATGGGCATCGCATTTGGCACACATAATTTCAATACGCACCATTCCATGAGATCTATCAGTCTCTGTTTTAATTGCTTCAGGTGATATTTGTTCAAAAAAACTTGGCCACCCACAATAAGAATCATATTTTGTTGAACTATTAAATAATTCATTACCACAGCATTTACATTTAAAAATACCACCATTAATAATTTCAAAATTTTTACCAGAAAAAGGAGGTTCTGTCCCCTTTTGTCTTGTTACATTATATTCATCTTCTGTGAGAAGAGATTTCCATTCTTCATCTGTTTTAACTATCTTTGACATTTTTAAAATTTAAGTTTGAGAGTATTATTCCCAATAATATAAATATAGTTCCAATTAAATGAAATAAAGCAAATTGTTCTCCTAAAAAACTTATTGCCCAAATTGAACTAAATACTGGTATTAAGTGTAAAAATAACCCAGCTCTGTTAGCGCCTATAATTGAAACTCCCATATTCCATGAAAAAAAAGAAACAATACTTGCAAATATGGCCACATAAATAATTATTAAATAATCAGTACTATTATCTGGAATGAAAGTAGAATTTGAAGACTCTATTAAATATAGAGGTATGAGAAAAATTAAACCAATAAATATAAGCACTTCTAAAGTTGCAAGTTGAGAAAGATTTTTATCAATTTTTCTTATTAGTACTGAATACACACACCATGAAAGTGCAGCAATAAACATCCAAATATCACCACTTGTAAATTGAAAAGAATAAAGATTATTTAAATTCCCTTTTAAAATAATACAAAATGCACCAATAACAGATAAGAATATTCCAATAAATTGAAGTAAACTTGTCTTCGTTTTAAATATTAACCATGAAAAACCAATTATTAGAACTGGTGTTACAGAATTCATAAGAGCAGAATTAATTACGAGTGTTGTTTGTAAAGATATATAAGTAAAAGAATTAAAGATTGTTACACCAAGAAATGCAATCAAACTAATTAGTAATAAATTTTCCTTATAATATTTTAAATTTTTTCTTATCTCACTATAAGTAAAAGGTAAAAGTATAATAAAAGCCAAAGTCCATCGAAAAAAACTTAATTTTAACGGAGACAAGTTTGTATTAAATGCAATTTTACCAGCAAAAAAATTTCCAGACCAAAAAAAAGAGGAGGCAATTAATAAAATAATAGCTAATAAATATTTATTTACCACTATTTATCAACTAGCGTCATTAAAGATGACGTGTCAAATCTATTACCACCATTCTTTTGAACTTCTTCATAATATTTATCAACTATTTTTGTAATAGGAAGGTTTGCACCGTTTTTATTAGCTTCATTAAAACAAATTGATAAATCTTTGCGCATCCAATCTACAGCAAAACCATAATCAAATTTCCCATCTAGCATAGTTCTATATCTGTTTTCCATTTGCCATGATTGTGCCGCTCCTTTTGATATTACGCTAAGAACTTTTTCCATATCCACATTCGATTTTTTTCCAAAAGCCATTGCTTCAGATAAACCTTGCACTAATCCCGCAATACAAATTTGATTTATCATCTTAGCTATTTGTCCAGATCCAGATGGCCCTATAAGTTCAACTGCTTTTCCATAGGATGTGAGAACTGGTTTTACAGTATTATAATCTTTTTCATCCCCACCTATCATAATTGAGAGAACACCATTTTCCGCACCCGCTTGACCACCAGAAACAGGAGCGTCAAGAAAACTTAATTTTTTATCTTTAAGTTTTTTATAGTAATTTCTTGCTATTTCTGCGGAAGCTGTTGTGTGGTCAACAATAATTGATCCTTCAGATACTTTTGAAAGAATGCCGCTTTCACTTTCCATTACTTCAATAATATCTTCATCGCGTCCAACACACATAAAAACTATTTCAGAATTTTGAGAAGCATCACCAGGAGTTTTAGCCATGCTACCTTTATACTCTTCTACCCATTTTTCTGCTTTAACATTCGTTCTATTATAAACAGTTACATTATAACCATTTTTTTGAAGATGACCCGCCATTGGATAACCCATTACTCCTAAGCCAATAAAAGAAACATTTTTAATACTCATGAATATTCTCCTAATTTTTCTAAAATTTTTAAATTCAAATCTTCTGAATTACTTACAATTAAATTCTTATTCTTTTTTGTAAAGTCATATTTATTTTTATCAAAATCTATATCAGCACCACCTGCTTCTCTGACAAATAGAATACCTGGAATATGATCCCAGGGAGATAGTTTTGATAAAATAGCAAAATTTCTTATCCCAATACCTATATCTATATATTCAAAACCAATGCATCTATAAGAGTTAACTTCTTTAAATATGTTTTTAAATATCTTTAACTTATCTTTAAATCCTGACTCCCAATACTTTGTACTTATTGATCCTATAGTTTCTTCAATGATATTTGCACCTTTTGTAACAATTTTATTATTATTAATAAAAGCACCTTCATTTACAATAGCTGAACACATAATTTTTTCTAGTGGCTTATATATCCAAGAACGTAAAATTTTTTCTTTAAATGTTAAGGCTATCATAATTGCAAATTTATCTCTACCATTAGCAAAATTTGTTGTTCCATCTATTGGATCAACAGTCCAACAATATGTATCTACGTTATAAAAATTTAATATATTTTCATTTCTAGAATATTCTTCCTCACCTATAAAATTTGAATTAGGTAAAATTTTTAACAAATTTTTTTTTAATTCTTTTTCTGCTTCTATATCAGCTGCTGTTACTAAATCAGATCCATTTTTATAATTAATATCATCGTCTGATAAATTTTTAAATTTTGGTAATATAATATTTTGACTTACTTTAAAACAAATGTCCTCAATGTCCTCTTGCTTTATATTATCCATTTATACATGCTTCAGTATACATTTCTGCTAGTTTCAATGTGATATTGCCAATTTTACCATTATTTATTTTTTTATTATCAATTTTTAAAATAGGAGTAATAAAACTTCCAGAGCTTGTTAAAAATACTTCGTCAGCATTAATTAATTGCTTATGGGTAAATTGTTTTTCTATTAGTTTAAGGCTAGTTTTTTTTATAATTTTTAAAAGAGATGTTCTAGTTACTCCTTTTAAAATATCAGAATTAGCTGGATGAGTAATTAAATTATTTCTTTTTATAATCCAAATATTAGAAGATGTGCCCTCAGTTACTTTTCCATTTTGTATTAAAATTGCCTCATATGCGTTTTTCTTTTTGGCTATATTTGCAGCTATAATATTTGGAAGCAAATTTACAGTTTTAATATCACGTCTTTTCCATCGAAGATCTTTATATGTAATTGTTTTTACTCCTACAAATTTTTTTCCAGGTAAATTAAAACTTTTATTTCTTGTGTAAACAATCAAAGTT
>CACIXR010000017.1:0-5000 GCA_902590695.1 uncultured Alphaproteobacteria bacterium | reverse complement strand
AATGCTGGGCACTCTAGAAAAACTGCCGGTGATAAGCTGGAGGAAGGCGGGGATGACGTCAAGTCCTCATGGCCCTTACGGTCTGGGCTACACACGTGCTACAATGGTGGTGACAGAGGGCAGCAATATCGCAAGATAAAGCTAATCCCTAAAAACCATCTCAGTTCGGATTGGACTCTGCAACTCGAGTCCATGAAGTTGGAATCGCTAGTAATCGTAGATCAGCGTGCTACGGTGAATACGTTCTCGGGCCTTGTACACACCGCCCGTCACGCCATGGGAGTTGGTTTTACCTTAAGCCGGTGCGCTAACCGCAAGGAAGCAGCCGTCCACGGTAGGGTCAGCGACTGGGGCGAAGTCGTAACAAGGTAACCGTAGGGGAACCTGCGGTTGGATCACCTCCTTTCTAAGGATATTGATGATTAGTTCGCTAGTCATCCGGATTGTTGTCTATCTATCTCTTTTAATATTAGCTAGTACTGGGTGCTTATTTAATTATATTGGGCTGGTAGCTCAGTTGGTTAGAGCGCGCGCTTGATAAGCGTGAGGTCGGAAGTTCAAGTCTTCCTCGGCCCACCAATTATAAGGGGGATTAGCTCAGCTGGGAGAGCGCCTGATTTGCATTCAGGAGGTCAGCGGTTCGATCCCGCTATCCTCCACCACTTCTAATAAATCTTATTTTTTCTTTTAATTGTAAATATGATAATTAATAACTGATCAAAATAAATTTTTTTGATTAAAATACGTACAAAATTTTTCTCTGTACGTAATTGCAATCAAGCGCAAAAGGGCATTTAGTGGATGCCTTGGCATCAAGAGACGATGAAGGACGTGGCAGGCTGCGAAAAGCTAAGGGGAGTTGTCAACACACTTTAATCCTTAGATATCCGAATGGGGAAACCCAACTCTTTGAGTTACTTGTTAATGAATACATAGTTAACAAGAGTTAACCTAGTGAATTGAAATATCTTAGTAGCTAGAGGAAAAGAAATATATTCTGTTAGTAGTGACGAGCGAACGCGGATCAGGCCAGTAATAATATTATAATAACTAGAATTTTCTGGAAAGTTAAACCATAGTGGGTGATAGTCCCGTATAGGTAAAAAATAGTATTATTCTTGAGTAGGGCGGAACACGTGAAATTTTGTCTGAATACGGGAAGACCACTTCCCAAGCCTAAATACTCCTTGATGACCGATAGTGAACTAGTACCGTGAGGGAAAGGTGAAAAGCACCCCGATAGGGGGAATGAAATAGTATCTGAAACCGAATGCCTACAAGCAGTCAGAGCTTCCTTGAGAAGTGATGGCATACCTTTTGTATAATGGGTCAGCGACTTAGTCTGTGCAGCAAGCTTAAGCCGTGAGGTGTAGGCGTAGGGAAACCAAGTCTTAATAGGGCGTTAGTTGTACGGATTAGACTCGAAGCGGGATGAGCTTAATATGAGCAGGTTGAAGATGCAGTAACATGCATCGGAGGACCGAACCAGGAAACGTTGAAATGTTTTTGGATGACTTGTGTTAAGGGGTGAAAGGCCAACCAAATTCCGCTATAGCTAGTTCTCCGCGAAAACTATTTAGGTAGTGCGTTGTGTGAATGATATCGGGGGTAAAGCACTGGATGGGCTAGGGGGAAGCGATTCCTACCAAACCTAACCAAACTCTGAATACCGATACTCTATGCACAGCAGACAGACTATAGGTGCTAAGGTCTATAGTCGAGAGGGAAACAGCCCAGATCACCAGTTAAGGCCCCCAAATAATGGCTAAGTGGGAAAGTATGTAGAAAGACCAAGACAGGCAGGAGGTTGGCTTAGAAGCAGCCATCCTTTAAAGATAGCGTAACAGCTCACTGTTCTAATTAAGTTTTTCCGCGACGAAGATGTAACGGGGCTTAAGCCATTTGCCGAAACTGTGACTTTGTGATTACTGCGGTAATCATAAGGGGTAGCGGAGCGTTCTGTAAGCTGTTGAAGGTGTTTTGAAAAAAATGCTGGAGGTATCAGAAGTGCGAATGCTGACATGAGTAGCGATAAAGAGTGTGAGAGACACTCTCGCCGAAATCCTAAGGTTTCCTGCGTAAAGTTAATCTGCGCAGGGTTAGTCGACCCCTAAGGCGAGGCAGAAATGCGTAGTCGATGGGAAACAGGTTAATATTCCTGTACCTTCTGAGAGTTGACGGATTATGTAAATAGTGCATTCTTATTGGATTGAGTGTGCTATGAAATAGTTCCTGGAAATAGCCTCAGAATATAGATCGTACCTAAACCGACACAGGTAGGAAGGTAGAGTATACCAAGGCGCTTGAGAGAATGATGTTGAAGGAACTCGGCAAAATGCTCTTGTAACTTCGGAATAAGAGAGACCATTTTTTAGGTAACTATTAAATGGTGGCACAGAATAGGGAGAAGCGACTGTTTATCAAAAACACAGGTCTCTGCTAAGTCGTAAGACGATGTATAGGGACTGACGCCTGCCCGGTGCCGGAAGGTTAAATGGTGGAGTGCAAGCTCTAAAATGAAGCCCCGGTGAACGGCGGCCGTAACTATAACGGTCCTAAGGTAGCGAAATTCCTTGTCAGGTAAGTTCTGACCCGCATGAATGGCGTAACGATTTCTCCGCTGTCTCCAACATCAACTCAGCGAAATTGAATTCTCCGTGAAGATGCGGAGTACGTGTAGTTAGACGGAAAGACCCCGTGCACCTTTACTATAGCTTTACAGTGGTATTAGAAAATTAATGTGTAGGCTAGGTGGTAGACTTTGAAGCGAAGGCGCTAGCTTTCGTGGAGTCAAAAGATGAAACACCACCCTTTAATTTTTTGATATCTAACCAACATCCATTATCTGGATGTGGGACCCTGTATGGTGGGTAGTTTGACTGGGGCGGTCGCCTCCTAAAGAGTAACGGAGGCGCGCGATGGTAGGCTCAGGCTGGTCGGAAATCAGCTTTAGAGTGCAATGGCAAAAGCCTGCCTGACTGCGAGACGTACATGTCGAGCAGAGTCGAAAGACGGTCATAGTGATCCGGTGGTTCCGAGTGGAAGGGCCATCGCTCAACGGATAAAAGGTACGCCGGGGATAACAGGCTGATACCCCCCAAGAGTCCATATCGACGGGGGTGTTTGGCACCTCGATGTCGGCTCATCACATCCTGGGGCTGGAGAAGGTCCCAAGGGTTTGGCTGTTCGCCAATTAAAGTGGTACGTGAGCTGGGTTCAGAACGTCGTGAGACAGTTCGGTCCCTATCTGCTATACGAGTTGGAAATTTGACAGGATTTGTCCCTAGTACGAGAGGACCGGGATGAACGTACCTCTGGTGTACCAGTTGTTCCGCCAGGAGCATCGCTGGGTAGCTATGTACGGACAGGATAACCGCTGAAAGCATCTAAGCGGGAAACCCACCTGAATACTAGATTTCCCAATTAGAGTCGTGGAAGACCACCACGTTGATAGGTTGGGTGTGGAAGTGCAGTAATGCATGAAGCTTACCAATACTAATAACTCGATTGGCTTGATTACAATATCGTACAGAGAAAAGTTTTATACTCCAGGTTTCCTGGTGACAATAGCAACAGATTAACACCCGATCCCATTCCGAACTCGACCGTGAAAGCTGTTAGCGCCGATGGTACTTTGTCTTAAGGCATGGAAGAGTAGGTCGTTGCCAGGATTGTTTGTCTTTAGATAACTATTAATGTACCATTAATAATGGTTTATTCTTTAAAAAAACTGAGATCATTCTCAAAAGAATTAAGAAAAGAACTACTAATAATTTCTAATAAAAAAAATGCATCTCATGTAGGAAGCAATCTTTCTATAATTGAGATCTTAGTAATGCTTTATTTTAATGTAATGAAACATAATCCAAAAAACCCGTATTACGAAAACAGGGATAGATTTATTTTAAGTAAAGGACATGCCTGCTTATCACTTTATATTGTGCTTGCAGAATGTGGTTATTTCAAAAAAAAATTTCTGAACAACTATAGTGATAACGGAAGTATGTTAATGTCACATATTAGTCACTTAGTACCAGGTGTTGAATTTTCTACTGGCTCACTTGGTCATGGAATAAATTTTGCTACAGGTAAAGCATACTTTGCTAAAAAAATGAAAAAAAAATGGCATACTTATGTTTTAATTAGTGACGGAGAATTAAATGAAGGCTCAACCTGGGAGTCACTATTATTTTCTTCTCATCACAAATTAAATAATTTAACCATCATAATTGATAATAATAAAATTCAAAGCCTTGGAATTTCAAAAAATATTATAAACATGAAGCCATTGTTAAAAAAATTTTCAAATTTAGATTTAAAAGTTATCACTATAGATGGCCACGATTATAAATCATTAAATAGAGCATTAAATTTAAAATCTAAACTAACTAAGGTAATAATTGCAAATACTGTTAAAGGTAAAGGTGTAAAATTTATGGAGAATAAATTATTATGGCACTATAAATCTCCTGATACTAAAGAGCTTAATTATGCTATTGAAGAATTAAGTAAATGAGAAATAACTTTATTGAAATACTTGTTAAAAAAGCAAAAAAGAATCCTAAGATATTTTTAATTGTTGGCGACTTAGGTTATAGTGTAGTCGAGCCATTCAAGGAATTATTTCCTGAAAGATTTTTGAACGTTGGTGTTGCAGAGCAAAACTTAGCTGGTATTGCCTCTGGTATTGCGTCAGAAGGAATGCAAGTATTTATTTATTCAATAGCAAACTTTCCTACTTTTAGATGTGCTGAATTTTTAAGAAATGATATTGATTATCATAAACTTTCAGTCACTGTTGTTGCTGTTGGGTCAGGTTTATCTTACGGAAATCTTGGGTATTCACATCATGGCATTCAAGATTATGGTTTAATACGTATGTTACCAAATTTTTATATATATTCACCACACGATATTTCCGAACTTGAGTATTGTATGGAATATATAAATGATAATCCAGGACCGTCTTACTTAAGAATTGATAAAAAATCACAAACTAA
>CACIXR010000016.1 GCA_902590695.1 uncultured Alphaproteobacteria bacterium | reverse complement strand
CATTAAATATTGATTTTAAATAAAATACATCTGAGTCATTATCTACTTTAGAAAATGAATTCTTTTTTATGAGAAAAAGAACATTTTCATTCCAATCATTCTTTTGAAGATCAAAAAGTATTTTTAATTCATCGAGGTTTATTAATTTATTTGAACCTAAGGCGTGAGTATTGAGTGATAAAAAAATAAAACATAAAAAAAGTAATTTTTTCATAAAAACAAGTGTGAATTAAAGAACGATACTGATAGATATATTAATAATCTATTTATTTTCAAATATTTATGAAAACAAGAAATAAAGGCCTTATACTATCATTTGTTGGGGTTTTAATTCTTAGCCCTGATAGTTTATTTATTAGATTAGTAAATTTAGATGATTTTAGTTTAATATTTTATAGAAGCGCTCTACCAATTATTACGATATTAATTTTTCTCATTTATACTTACAAAAGATCTTTTCTTAAATCATTTTATCTAATTGGTGTACCAGGGATAATCTATGCTATTCTCTATGCTATAACTCATATTTGTTTTGTATATTCAATTCAAAATACTGCTGTAGCTAATACATTAGTTCTAATTGCATCAGCTCCTATTTTTGCTGCATTATTTTCAGTTTTTATACTTAAAGAAATACCTAGTCTTTTTACATGGATAGTGATTTTAATTGCTATGCTTGCAATGATAATAATTGGAATAGGCAGCTTTACAACTACGGGATTATATGGAGATATTATGGCTCTAATTGTAGCAATAGGAATGGGTTTTAGTATGGTTCTTGTTAGATTATTCAAAAATAAAGATTTGGTACCTGCATGTTTATTAGGATGTTTAATATCAGCTCTTTACGCTCTACCATTTGGAATTAACTTTGATTTAAATAATGATCAAATTTTATTTCTGTTCATAATGTGCTTATTAATACTACCTATTCCATTTATGATTTTAACAATTTCTCCTAAATTTGCTCCAGCACATGAAGTAGCTCTAATATTTTTATTAGAAAGTGTTTTAGGTACTGCTTGGGTCTGGTTTGTTATAAATGAAATACCTCCTCTAAATACAATTATAGGAGGAGCCCTACTGCTTGGATCTGTTACAATATTTATTTATCAAACAACTAGAAAAACTAATTAGTTTTTTTAATCTCTCTCCTTTCTCTAATAAAAATATAAATACCGCTAAAAACAATCAAAGATAATCCTAAATAAATCCAAATATCAGGCAAATCACCAAAGAAGGCATATCCAACAAGTATATTTGTGGAGATCTCAAAATAACCCAAAGGAGCTAGTTTAGAAGCTTCTCCAAGTCTTAAAGAAAGAATTATTAAAAAATGTCCTAAAGTTCCAATTGAAGCTAATAAGATAAGTAATAATAATTGTCTTAAATCTAAATTTATCCAGTAAAAAGGAACAATAAGAGATATAAAAATACAACCTACAATACCTGTAAAAAGCAAAGTAACAACAGCACTATCTGTAAAAGATAATTTTCGAGTATAAATTATGTAAAAAGCGTATGAAATTCCTGCTGCAATAGCTGAGAAAGACGCGAAATTAATTTCTATAAAACCTGGTCTTATAATGATCATAACACCAAAAAACCCAATCAAAACTGCAGTCCATCGATGAATTCCAACTTTTTCTTTTAAATAAAAAATTGATAATATTGTCACTATTATTGGAGAGATAAATGCAAGCGTTAAAGCTTCTGCTAAAGTTATAACTGAAATTGCATAAAAGAAAAAAACGGTAGATAAAAATAAAAAAAAACTTCTAAATAGCTGTACTGAAATTGTTTTAGGAAAACTAATTTCTTTTCTGAAAAATATAAATGCTAGTGGAAAACTGACTAAAAGCATAAAAAAATATCTACCCCAAACAACTTGTATGAAATGTATTTCTGAAGATAGATATTTTGCAATACCATCCATGAAAGGTAATAACAGCCAACCTGATATATTAAGAATATATGCTAACATTAATTTTATTTAAAAGATGATGGATCACAAATCTTACAAATTAAATCTCCAATTGATTTTTTAGGATTATAAGTTTGATAGAAAATATCTTTTGCAGAAATATTATTTTCAGACAAATATTTTTCTATTTCCCAATAATACCTAAAACATTTTGAACATCTTGCAGCATTTTCTTTATGTGATGGTTTATATATTTCATTCCAAAGTTTGGACATTTCATTTTGCTTATCAGGAGAAATATTTTCTGAAATAATTGATGGAATATCCATAAAACACTTAGCGCATTGTATTTCAGATGTTACATTTTTATATGGTTCATCTTTATAGTTTTTTCCTATAGTAGTTTTACCAATATATTTATCTGAACTACAATTTGGACAAAAAAAATTGATTTTATTGCTAAGCATTTTATTCTATGAATAAATTTTCATAACATTTATAAATAAAGAATAGAATTATTATTTATAATGAACCTATATCTTTCATATCTATTTATCTTTTTTTGGAGTAGTGCTTTTATAAGTGGTCAATTTATTGTGCAATCAGCAAGCCCTTTTGCAGCACTATGTTTTAGGTTTTGTATTGTTAGTGCATTTTTTTTAATTTTTTCTATTATTTTTATGGAAAGAATAAAAATAAATCGAAATTTAATCTTTCAAGCTATGATTACGGGAATTCTTTTTCATGGATTTTATTTAGGTGGAGTATTTTTTTCTTATTCTATGGGACTTACTGCAACATTATCTGCGTTAATTGTATGCCTCCAACCTATTTTAACAAATATTCTAAGTGGACCTATTTTAAAAGAAAAAGTTACTATTACGCAATGGATAGGAATATTTTTTGGTTTTTTAGGCACTATATTAGTTATAGGTTATGATATTGGAACAGAAATCCCAACAATAGGTGTTATTGCTTCTATTGTTGCACTTTTAGGAGCAACTTCAGCTACTATTTGGCAAAAAAAATTTACTCATGAAATCAGTCTTTCAGTTAATAATTTTTATCAAGCATTAAGTGCTGGAACATTTTTATTTATAATTTCACTTTTTTTTGAAATATCATTTATTAATTTTGATACACGTTTTATTTTATCAATTTCTTGGCAAATCATTATGGTATCCTTTGGAGCTTACGCAATTCTAATGTACTTGATAAAAAATGGAACAGCTTCTAAAACATCAAGTCTCTTCTTTCTAGTACCTCCAACTACAGCTGTAATGGCTTGGTTTGTATTAGGTGAAAAATTATTATTAATAGATATTATAGGGTTGTTAATTTGTACTTTTGGTGTTTATATAGCAACTCGAACCAATGTGAGTAAAAATGTACATAATTCTTAAAACACTGATCAGTGCAATTATAATTGTTGCTGTTTCAGAAATAGCTAAAAAATATACTTGGACTGCCGCAATTATTGTTTCTTTACCATTGACTTCACTATTGGCATTTGTTTGGTTGTATTGGGATACAAAAGACTATCAAAAAGTGATAGATCTCTCTTATAGCACAATTGTTATGACTGTACCTTCAATAGTATTTTTTATTGTTTTACCAATACTTTTAAAATTTAAACAAAACTTTGTTTTCTCTCTGATAGTTTCAATAATTAGCACTGCAATAGCTTATGCTATTTTTATGTTTATAATTAAAAAATTGAATTTTAATTTTTAATTATATTATCTTTATTCATTAAAATTGGCCTTCCATCATGTGCAGTATTTAATGGATAATAATCACCATTATATTTAACACATAATGTTAAACCATTTCTTTTTTCTTTACCTAAATTTACCTCTAAATCTACTATTACTAGTTCAGTTTTTTCTAAAACTTTAATAATTTTCATAACTATCCTTTCAAAATATATAAATATATTTAGTAAGTACTATAAGATGTATCAAGTTTTATGATTAGAGTTTTACTTATATTTATTTTAATATTCTTGATTAAGAATGCTCTAGCTAATGATAAACATATAACCATAGCAAGCACAACTTCTACACACGATACGGGTTTATTAGAATATATTAACAAAGAATTTGAAAAAAAATATAAAATAAAAGTCAGAGCATTATCTCTTGGAACAGGTCAGGCAATTAAAGTTGCAATGGATGGAAATGTTGAAATTTTATTAGTTCATCATAAAAAATCAGAACTAGAATTTATGAATAAGGGATATGGCACCCTAAGATATGATTTGATGTATAATGATTTTGTCTTGATAGGACCAAAAATAGATAACAAAACATGCTCTTCAATTGAAAACAAAATGATTGAAATAAAAAAATCAAAATTATTATTTGTATCAAGAGGTGATGAGAGTGGAACACACAAAAAGGAGAAAGAACTTTGGGAATTATCAAATATAAATATACCATTTAAAGAAAATTGGTATCTCAGTGTTGGTCAGGGAATGGGCTCAACATTATTAATAGCTAATCAAAAGAATGCGTACACTCTTAGTGATCGTAGCACTTGGATAGCTTTTAATAAAAAAGAAAATCTACAAATTGTCTGTGAAAATTTACCACCATTATTTAATCAATATGGGATAATTTTAGTAAGCAATAAGATAAATAATAATTTAAATATTGAAGAGGCTAAAAAATATATTGATTGGATTACATCAGAAGAAGCAAAAGAATTGATTAATAATTATCAAGTAAATGGAAAACAATTATTTTTCTTTAATTATAATTAGTTAATTCTACCAAAAAATGTTAATCTTGCATTTTCTGAAAGCATTGTGCCCTCTTCTTCATTATAATTAAGTGTTACTAATATTCTTGGTTTTTTAGACTCTACTGGTGTTACACGATGCAAATAATTTCTACCATAAAATAATATAAGAGTACCGGCATCAACATCTGCTTTTTGTGGTAAAATTTTTCTATCTAAAATATCTTTAATATATGATTTATCGATATAGTTTTCAGAAAAATTTCTACCTTTACTAACATATTCAAATTCACCACCTTTATCTGATGATTGTATCATTAAAGTGATAGCAAATGATGCATTATCAAAATGCCATCCTAGCTGTTGTGATTTTTGATAATAATTATAATTTATGGAAGATAAGGTATCACTGTATGGATAAATATCTTTTAAATTTAAGACACCTTTTAAAAAATTTTTAAAAATATTTGATTGATATAAAATATTTAATTTTGATTGCTGATTTAACAGATCATGAGGGACACAACCTTTATCACTTACGACCTCTCTATTTAAAGGATCATTCAAGTCACTTAATTTATCTTGTTTATTAAGTAAAATAGTATGATTTTGAGAACAATAGAAAGCTTGATTTAGTAATCCATGTGCTTCAGTAATTAATTCACTTAAGCAGTCATTTGTTAAAAAATCATTTAATATTAATATAGAATTTTTTTTAATTTCATCATTGCAATATTGTATATATTCATCGCTATCTATTGGATGTTTTGACAGATTAACTATATCAATTATGGTATTCATTACTGACTTAATGCTTATATACTAAAGTTGTAGATGTTAAATTTAAAAAATTTATATATATTTATTCAATATGGTTTGGAATTTTCAAGATAGTTATACGAAACTACCTAGTATTTTTTATAGTAAAGTTAATCCTGAAAATTTTAGTAATAAAAAATTAGTTTTGTTTAATAGTGATCTTGCAAGGGACTTAGATTTAGATTTTAGTAAATATGATGATGATGAAAAGTGTAATATTCTTTTGGGAAAAAATAAATTAAATAAAAATTACTTTTCTCAAGCTTATGCTGGACATCAATTTGGAAATTTTACAATTTTAGGCGATGGTAGAGCAGTAATTATTGGTGAACATATTACTAATAATAAACAAAGGGTAGATATACAGTTAAAAGGATCAGGACAGACACCCTACTCTAGAAATGGAGACGGAAAGGCTGCATTAGGTCCAATGATAAGGGAATACATATTGAGTGAAGCTATGCATAATCTTGGCATATCATCAACCAGAGCACTAGCTGTTATTACTACAGGTGAAAATGTATTGCGTGATAGATTAGAGCCTGGTGCAATTTTAATTAGAGTTGCAAAATCACATATTAGAGTGGGAACTTTTCAATTTGGAAGCCTTTTAAAAAATAGAGAGGAATTTCAAAACTTTATATCTTATACAATTTCAAGGCTGTATCCTGATAT
>CACIXR010000015.1 GCA_902590695.1 uncultured Alphaproteobacteria bacterium | reverse complement strand
TAAAGATAAATAAATACCATTATTTATAAAATGATAAATTATAGAAATTATTGGAGAAAAAAGAAATATCGAAAAAAATATAATTATTAAAAAATCTAAAATTTTTATAGCTTTGTATTTTTTATGGGGATGAATAAAATTAATTTGATCTATTTCAAAAAAATTTGAACCTTTTAATTTGTAAAAACCAATAAATAAAAAAAATAAACAGATAAAAATTTGAAGAAAACTAAGTAATATTGCTTTATTAAAATTTAGTTCAAAAAGTGCATATTGATAAATTGCCACCTCAATTGTAGAATACATAGGTCCACCACCTAACGCCATTACTATTGCAAAACTTAAAAAACAAAGAGAGAATATTATTGAGAACACAGTAAAAAAATTTTGTCTTATATAAGGCATCTCTAATTTTAGAAGATTACCAAAAAAAGTAATGTTTAGAGAGCTTGATATTTCATAATATTTTAGAGGAATACTATTTAAGGATTGAAAAAATAATCGGGTAGCAAATGGTGTATTTAGAAGTATATGGGCAATTAAAATTGCTTTTATTCCAAAAATTGTCTCTATTTTAAAATTCTCATACAAATTAAAATACGAGTTATAAAAACCATTATTTCCAAAGAGTTTAATTACTGCAAACACTATTAAGATTGTGGGTATTACAAAGCAAAAACCACAAAGAGAAATGATAAATTTAATAATTTTTAAATTCTTATGTCTATTTAATGCTAATGCGAATGGAATAGCTAAAAAACAACTTAATAGTGCTGAAAGAAAAGCTTGATAGAGTGAGAAATAAATTAGACGATGTGTATAAGAATTTTGAAAAAAATTATAAATTACCTCTAAATCAAAGTTAATTTTTGAAAAAATACCTACTAAAGGCAATAGGATTATTAATCCAAAAAAAAATAATACTGAATAATTATATTTATAATACAATTTATTTACGAGGCATTAAGCCACTCATCAATCCATTTTTCTTTATTCTTATTAATTTCTTTTGGATCCATTTGAATAAAGTTAGGAACATCTAGTTTATCAAATGCCTCAGGTAAATCTTTTATATTTGTAACAGGGTACATAATATTTGTTGATGGTATGACTGATTGAAATTCTTTTGATAACATAAAGTTAAGAAATTTATTTGCTAAATCTTTATTTTGTGAATTATTTAAAATACCTGCAAATTCAATTGTAATATAATTTCCCTCTTCAAAAGTTGTAGCAAGAATATCATACCTTTCTTCAAACATTATATGTGCTGCTGGAGATGTAGTATAACTTAATACCATGTCAGCTTCTCCTGCCATAAAAAAATTATAATATGCATCTGTCCATCCTTTGGTAACGGAAATAATTTTTTTATTTAATTTTTTCCATTCATCCCCAGATTTATCTCCATATAATGCTTTCATCCAAGTTAATAATCCTAAACCAGGGGTAGAAGTTCTCGGATCTTGAATTACAATTCTAGCATTAGTAGAATTAATCAACTCATCCATTGATTTTGGAGGTTTTGCTAAATTTGCTTCATTATACACAAAAGAAAAGTATCCATAATTATATGGAACAAATTTATTACTTTCCCATTTTAATGGTAAATTAATTAAGTTGTTTATGTCATTGATATTATGAGTTGTAAAAAGCTCAGATTGTTCGGCTAAATCAAATAAATTCATATCAAGACCTAAAACTATATCTGCCTTAGAACTATCACCTTCTAAAATAACTTTATTCAATAAAGTTGCTGCACTGTCTACAGCAACAAATTCTACATCCGCATTATGTTTTTCTTCAAATATTTTTTCAATTATGGGTCCTGGACCCCATTCTGATACAAAAGAGTCGTATGTATAAATGGTTAGTTTCTCTGCATAGATTGAGAAAGAAATAAATAAGGTAGTTAAAAAAAATATTATTGTTTTCATGTTTCCTCCGCTGGCATTATCCAGATCAGGTTAAAAGGGTATAAATCTCAGCATTTAAGCACCCCAATTTTAATTATAATAAATATTATTTTAGAAAACAAACATAAAAGATTGTTTTTAGGTTATTTATGAATATAACAAATTTTTTCGGGGAGTAGCGCAGCCTGGTAGCGCACCTGGTTTGGGACCAGGGGGTCGAAGGTTCGAATCCTTTCTCCCCGACCATAGATAAATGTTTAACTTTCATTCAACAGCTAGCTTGATTTTTGGTAATGAAACAGCAGTTAATTCAACTGATCAAATTGTAAATTTGTTAGGAAAAAATATTTTTGTAATAACTGATGAAGGATTAACAGAATTAGGATTGTACGATAAAACAATTAAAAAACTTCAATCATACTCAAATATAAATATATTTAATAAAGTTGAGTCTGATCCTTCAAAATCTACTTTATTAAAAGCATTTGATAAAGCAGCAGATTTCAAATCAACTGGAGTTTTAGGTTTTGGAGGCGGTTCATCTATGGATGTTGCAAAACTTATATCTTTACTTCTTGGATCTAATCAGAATATCGATACGATATGGGGGGTTAATAATGCAACAGGTCCAAGAATACCACTTGTACTAATTCCTACAACAGCAGGAACTGGTTCAGAAGTTACACCAATTTCAATAATTACGATGGATAACAAAGAAAAAAAAGGTGTTTCTTCAAAACTTATTTTACCTGATCTTGCTATTTTAGATCCATCATTAACTATTAATCTACCTCCAAATATAACTGCATCAACTGGAATAGATGCTATGGTTCATGCAATCGAAGCTTACACTTCTATAAATCCTAACAACAATCCTATTTCAAAAATGTTTTCTATAGAAGCACTCAAGTTTCTCGGATCATCAATTAAAACTGCTGTATTTGAGGGGCATAATATAAATGCCAGATCAAATATGCTATTTGGATCAATGTTAGCAGGTAAAGCTTTTGCAAATTCTCCAGTAGCAGCAGTACATGCTTTGGCATATCCTATAGGAGGTCTCTTTAATATATCTCATGGACTTTCAAACTCGTTAGTTCTTCCAAGTGTTATGAAATTCAATTCCATAAATAAACAAACAAAAAAAAATTATGCTAATCTTGCACCATTTGTATTTAAAGATTTAGATAATAGCAAAAGTGATGAGATTGTGTGTAACAATTTTATAGACAGTTTAGAAAGTTTGTCTAAGGAGCTTAAATTACCTTATAGGCTAAGAGATTTAGAAATTCCTGAGGAAGCTTGTAAGTTGATGGCTAGTGAAGCAATGAAACAAACTAGATTATTAGTTAATAATCCACGTAAAATTGAAGAATCTGACGCCTTTAATATATACAAATCTGTTTGGTAGATTTTGTTTACTTATAACTTAATTTACCTATTTAAATAAAATAGACCTTAATGATAAAATCAACAGTTAATCAATTTGCAAATTCTCTTGGGTTAAACAAAGATGAATATATTCCAGAGGGCAGAGCTTCCTTTTCACTGTTTAAAATTGAAATTCTATCTGGATTAACTGTTGCAATCGCCCTTGTTCCAGAAGCAATTGCATTCGCTTTTGTAGCAGGTGTAGCACCGCTTTCAGGTTTGTACGCAGCTTTTATTGTAGGATTAGTAACTGCAATTTTTGGAGGGAGACCAGGAATGATTTCGGGAGCAACAGGAGCATTGGCTGTTGTTATGGTTTCATTAGTATCGGAACATGGAGTTCAATATTTATTTGCCACTGTAATCCTGATGGGAATTTTACAATTTCTTGCAGGTATTTTTAAATTAGGAAAATTTATGCGCATGGTTCCTCAACCTGTAATGTTAGGTTTTGTAAATGGGTTAGCTATCGTAATTGGTTTATCCCAATTACATCAATTTCAAATATATAATTTTGATGGAACATTTACATGGATGTCCGGAGAGGTGCTTACATATTCTTTAGTATTAGTTTTCTTAACCATGTTAATCATATGGTACTTACCAAGGGTTACTAAATTCATCCCATCTACATTAGCTGCAATTCTTCTAGTTACTTTTCTAGTTTTACTTTTAGATTTACCTGTTCCAAGAGTAGGGGATTTAGCAAGTGTAGCAGGAGGACTTCCAAATTTTTCCATTCCAACAGTTCCACTTAATTTAGATACTTTTTTCATTATCTTTCCTTACGCAATTATTTTGGCTGCCATTGGACTAATTGAAAGCTTGTTAACTCTTAATCTTGTAGGAGAAATTACTAACAAAAAAGGTGGAACCAGACAAGAATGTTTAGCTCAAGGTGTCGCTAATGGTATCACTGGCTTTTTTGGAGGTATGGGTGGTTGTGCTATGATTGGACAGTCAATGATAAATGTGAAATCTGGAGGCAGAACAAGAATTGCTGGTATATCAGCAGCAATTTTTTTACTAATTTTTATTCTTTATACTTCAAATTTAATTGAACTGATTCCTATAGCATCATTAGTAGGGGTTATGTTTATGGTTGTAATTGGAACATTTGCTTGGAATTCACTAAAATTATTATTTGTTGTTCCTAGATCGGATGCATTGGTAATTGTTTTAGTTACTTTAATAACCGTATTAGAAGATTTAGCTGTTGCTGTAGTTGCTGGAGTTATTATTAATGCATTAGTATTTGCTTGGAAATCTGCTTCAAGAATTAGAGCAATTGAGAGACAATCAAGAACAGAAAAAGGTGCTAAGGTATATGAAATTGAAGGACCTCTGTTTTTTAGTTCCACTAATAGTTTTTTAGAAATTTTTAAACCTTCCGAAGATCCTAATTTAGTAATAATAGATTTTGCAAATTCAAAAGTTATTGATCAATCTGCTTTAAAAGCAATTGAGGATATTGCAGAAAGATATTCCAAATTAGGCAAACAAGTAAAGTTAAGACATCTTACAAAAGACTGCCACAGCCTTTTAAGAAAAACAGGTCAATTGATAGTTGATAGTGATGATGATCCTGATTATGGAATTGCAGTTGATTACGGTGTTAAATTAGGAATTTTTGGTAAATAACTAAAACTCTAATGATCCTTCAACAGAATACTGTAAAATATTTACAATCTCATCAACGTTTTTTGTAACAGCAAGTGCTGCTGCATCTACTTCTTTTAAAGCATGTTGATGTTCATCACTATGCATGATTATGAGAGATTTATTCAAGGCTGATGCATATCCTGCATCAAAAGCAGCATTCCATTGTTTATATTTCTCACCAAAACGCACTATAACTATATCTGCTTTTTCAATCGAATTTCTAGTTCGTATAGCATTTATTTTGGCTCCTTTGTTATCGTGCCAAAATTTTTTTTCTTCTTCACCAAGTATTTTTACACCAACATCATCTGATAATTCATGATTGGTAGTCGGGCTTGAAAATTCTATTTCTAAATTCTTAGATTTACATTTATCTATAATCTCATCTCGCCAATTAGTATGAATTTCACCAGATAAATAAACTTTTAATTTCATTTTTTAAATTAATCTAAGTATGCCGCAGTTAAAACTGGAAAACTTGTAAATCCAAAATTACCTACTTTTTCAGATTTATTTAATTGTTTTTTCCAATCATCTACTTTGTCTTCTGAAACACCTTGGCTTAAAGCAAACTTACTTAACATAGTTTCATAAAAAATTGCTGGTGAATTATTATCTCTATTTGTAATTAAATACGATAAATTTTGGGAACTTATATTTTTATATCCAAGTTTTTTTAATTTACCATTCAAATCAAGTGGAAGCATTTGGTGAAAACAATGCGCTCTAAACGCCTCATGGATGAGATCATTAATTTCTTTTTCTGGTCCATAAAATCTAAAATAGTCCCAGAGAATTGAGACATTAACAAATTTAGAATTATTTTTAGAAATTCTTTTTATTTCTTTTAAGGATGTATCTATATCTTCGATATATTCTAATGTTTGAGTAGCTGTAATTTTATCACATGAAGCATCTTCTATATTGATTTCATCAGCTGTAGTACAAATAAGTTCCACATTATTTTGATCTTTACATTTATCGCTTGCAACATCTAACTGATCTTGACTTGGATCAATTCCTATTACTTTGCCTTGTTCTCCAATAGATAATGAAATTTCTTGGACTAAATGACCACCACCACAACCAATATCGATAACAGTTTCATTAGTCTCTAAATTTAGGGCATTTACAATAGCTAGTCTTCGTGAAACTCCAGCATAACCGTTCGCTATTTTTTGTTGAATAATACTAGTTTCATTATCAA
>CACIXR010000014.1 GCA_902590695.1 uncultured Alphaproteobacteria bacterium | reverse complement strand
ATTAATTAAAAAGTTATGATATGTTAGTCCCCTAGTATAAGGATTCCAATTTGCAAAAATATTGTGATTTTTTGTATTTCTAAATGTATTTAGATTAAATTTTCGATTAAAAGAATATTTTTCCCAAAAAAGTTTCATTTTTTTGTATTTAGTTACTATAGCTTTAATCAATAGTAAATTAAATTACTTTTAAAAATTTAAGAAAAGTAGTTTTTAATCCTTCCCAAAAAAAGTCATAGAACTCCATACTCCATCTTTTTTCAAACGATGATATATTGCTGCTATGACATGAATACCAATAAAAATATATAGTAAATTTATAACAACTTCATGAACACTAACAAATATTTCTATTAAAATACCATTAGTAATATCTAACCAAAACAAAAACCCAATTAATAATCCTGATAATACAGTTGAAAATAATAAAACGTACATTCCATTATGAACAATTTTAGCAACTATTTTTTGAGCTTTAGGCACATCTTCAGGCAAAGATGTTTTTTGGGTTTTTTTCATATAAATTAAACGGATTAATAACAGAAATAAAAATATTATTGCAAAAATAATTTCAAATCTAAAAAAATCAGTGTCTTGGAGTTGATTAATATCTTCTACTTGTTTGGTTACGCCATATACAAATAAAATAACAAAACCCCAATGAAATAATTTTGCTATTTTACTATATTGTGAATTATTTTTATCTAGACTCATAAATTTTATTGGAATATTTTAAATATTTAATAATAAATAAAATATACATGATTGAATACCAAAAAATACTGAATAAAAATATGCTAAATGTACTAAAAGATGTTCTTAAAAACATAAGAGATAATGGATTATCAAATAATAATCATCTCTACATTACATTTTTAACAAATCATACAAAAGTTGAATTACCTAATTGGTTAAAACGAAAATATCCCCAAGAAATGACAATTATTATTCAATATGAATATTATGATCTAGAAATAAATAAAAATAATTTTTCTATTACTCTCTCATTTGATAATATTAAAACAAACTTAAAAATTAATTATGATTCTATTGTTTCATTTGCAGATCCTTCAGCTAATTTTGGTTTAATTTTACAAAAAAGTAAAATTCAGAAGAAAGTAAATAAAAAATTAGAAACCAATATATCAAAGAAGGATAATGTAATTGATTTTTCGAATTATAAAAAAAATTAATCTAAGTAATAATGTTCAATCAATTCACCATTTTGGTAGTCTAAACATAATGGACTACCAGTTGGTAGTTCTATTGAAGATATTTCTTCAGGTTTGTACATACCGACTTTAATCATAATTGCTCTTAAGGAGTTACCATGCGCCGCAATTAAAACATTTTTTTTATTTAAAATATGAGGTTGAATTACTTCAGTAAAGTAAGGAGAAACTCGGTCAACTACATCCTTAAGACTCTCCCCGTTTGGAGGCGGTGTATCATAAGATCTTCTCCATGTGTGTACTTGTTCTTTTCCAAATTTATCAGCAGTTTCAGCTTTATTTAAACCAACTAAATCTCCATAATCCCTTTCATTTAGATTTTGATTTCTTTCATAAATTAATTTTCCATTTTTATGTAAATTTTCTATCTCTGATGCTTTAATAGCTATTTCTGCTGTTTTATTTGCTCTTTCTAAAACACTACTAAAAACTTTATCAATTTTTATATTATGTTTTTTTAATAAATATCCCGCATTATTAGCTTCGTTAATACCTTTTTCAGTTAATGGGACATCTTTCCAACCAGTGAATCTATTTTCTAAATTCCATTGACTTTGACCATGTCTTAGTAAAACAAGTTTGTTCATAAGTTATATATAATATGTTATAATTGATTTGTTAATAAATAATGACTGATAAAAAAAGAATAGAATTTGATAGTTTGGGTTCCAAAAAAATTAATAAAAATAAACTTTGGGGTGCACAAACTCAAAGATCTTTAGAAAATTTTAAAATTGGTTCTGAAAAGATACCAGTTGAACTAATAATTGCATTAGGTCAACAAAAGAAGGCAGCTGCCGAAGCTAATATAGAGTTAGGTGTTATTGATAAAAAATTGGGATCATTAATATCAAAAGCTTGTAATGATATAATTAATTTAAAACTTAATGAAGAATTTCCATTATCAGTATGGCAAACTGGATCTGGAACTCAAACTAATATGAATGCAAATGAAGTAATTAGCAATCATATTATCAAAAAGTTAAAAGGAAATATTGGAAGTAAAAAACCTATTCATCCAAATGATCATGTAAATTTATCACAATCGTCAAATGATACTTTCCCAACAATAATGCATGTAGCAATTAATGAATTATCAATTAAGAATTTAATTCCAAATCTAAAAGACTTGATTAAAGAATTTCAAAAAAAACAAAAAGAATTTAAAAAAATAATTAAAATAGGAAGGACACACACTCAAGATGCAACACCCATTACTTTAGGTGATGAATTCTCAGCGTTTTTGACTCAATTACAAAATAGTTTAAAGAGAATTGAAATCTCAAGATTAGAATTGAAATATCTTGCTCAAGGTGGAACTGCTGTAGGTTCTGGAATTAATGCACCAAAAAAATTTGATAAAGTGTTTTGTAAATATTTAAATAAATTAACTAAGGATAATTATAAACCTTCTCCAAATAAATTTGAATCTTTGTCTTCTCATGATCCACTTATTAATTTTTCAAATTCTTTAAAAACTTTATCAGTTTCTTTATTAAAGATAATAAATGATATTAGATTTTTAGCTTCTGGACCTAGATCTGGTTTAGGAGAGCTAAAATTGCCGGCTAATGAACCTGGATCATCAATAATGCCTGGAAAAGTAAATCCAACTCAAATTGAAGCATTGAGTATGGTGTGTGTTCAAGTAATTGGAAATAGTACTACTGTAGATCTTGCAGGTTCAAATGGTCATTTTCAACTAAATGCATATAAACCAGTTATTGCCTTTAACATTATTCAGTCAGTAAATCTTCTAAGTGATGGATTAAAAAGTTTCAATAAAAATTGTTTAACAGGACTAAAAGCAAATAAAGAAATTATTGATAATCATTTAAATAATTCTTTAATGCTAGTCACTGCTTTAAATAAAAGTATTGGGTATGAAAATGCAGCAAAAATTGCTAAAAAAGCATTTGATTATAATTTAACTCTTAAAGAGGCAGCTTTAAAATTAAAATTAATTTCAGAAAAAGAATTTGACAAAATAGTTGATCCAAAGAAAATGATTTAACTATATATATTCGTAGTTATCTTTATCAGCAAATAATGACCTTAATAATAAGTTATTTAAATGATGACCTGATTTGTTACCTAAAAAATAACCATGAATTGGAGCTCCAGCTAAATACAAATCTCCGATAGAATCAAGAATTTTATGTCTTACGAACTCATCCTTAAAGCGTAATCCATCTGAATTAAGTATTTTACTTTCTCCAACAACAACAGCGTTATCTAAAGAACCCCCTAGCGCTAAACCATTTGATCTCAGCATATCGACATCTCTTTCAAATCCAAAAGTACGTGCTGATGCAATATCAGTTTTATAGTTTCCGTTTACTAGTTGTAATTGACAGCTTTGTTTGCTAACTAATTTACTAGGAAAATCAATTTCAAAATCAATTGAAAACTGATTATTCGGTTTTAATTCTACAGATGAGTCATTATTTTCTACTTTAATATTTTTTTTAACTTTTAAAATTTTTCTTTTTTTTCTCAAACTTTGAATAGAAGTTTTATCGATTAGATCAACAAACTTTATTGAACTTCCATCCATTATTGGTACTTCTGGCCCATCTATTTCAATTTTAATATTATCTATATGCAGTCCAGACAAAGCACTCATTAAATGCTCAATTGTTGAGACACTTGCACCATGTTGATTACTTATGGTTGTGCTTAATTTTGTACTAGTTACATTTGACCATATAGCTTCAATGATGTTATTTTTATTAAGATCCGTTCGGATAAACTTTATCCCATAATCAGCTTCAGCAGGATGAAGTCTCATAGTTACATTTACGCCTGAATGTAATCCTATCCCTTTTATAGATACGGGTTCAGCTATTGTTTGTTGATTATTAAAATTATTTGATCTGTCTATCATTTTTAAAAAAAAGTGCTGAAAACAGCACTTTTTTTATTACATATTTTTGACGCTCTTAACAACTAACCTAATATTTCAAAATATTGCAGATAATAGTTGATTTACTAATTAGCCTGTCTTCTAAGGAAAGTTGGTATATCTAAAAGTTCTTCCTCTGTTTCCTGATTGAACTCTTCATCTATTTCAGAAGATTCACCCTCTTCAGCACTGAATTCCTCTTTTGCAACAGTACTTAAATTATCATCTTCAGAATTGTTATCCTCAGACTCATTTTCTTCGATCTTTTCCTCTGAAGAAGCAAAAACGGGTTCATTCTTTGTAAGAATATCATTTTCTGAAGCAATATCTTGAGATTTATTTTCAGTAGATAGAGTATCAAATAAACTTAACCTTCTTACACTTGCTTCATTTGATTTATCTATATCCAAAGATGAGTTTGGAAATTCCTCTGAGATATTATCGGTTTCAATTTGATCTAAAGTTTCTGTATCATTGTTTTGAACAAATGCTTTATCATCAATATTTTCTTCTAAGCTTGAAATATCTATTTGGTTAATGTTTGTTTGCTCATCTACATGAATATTATCAGAATTTTGATTATTGAGCATTTCTTCATTTGCTATCTCATTAATCTCTTCATCTAGAATGCTTCCATCTTGTGAGACATTTTCCTGCAATATAGTACTTTCAGACAATAACTCAGTTTTTTCTATATCTTTTTTATAAATATCATTATTTATATTTATTGATGCAAAGTTTTCTATTGGTTTAGCTGATATGTTATTATTTGCATCTATACCTGTAGCAACAATACTCACTCTAACAATACCTTCAAGTCTATCATCGCAAGTCGTTCCATAAATAATGTTTGCTTCTTCATCAACTTCTTGCTTTATTCTATTTGCGGCTTCATCTACTTCGTATAATGTAATATCTTTGCCACCGGTTATATTTATTATTAAGCCTTTTGCACCTTTAAGAGAAACATCATCAATTAATGGGTTAGCAATAGCTGCTTCAGCGGCTGCGATTGCTCTACCTTCACCTTGAGCTTCACCTGTGCCCATCATAGCTTTACCCATTTCAGACATAACAGTTTTAATATCAGAGAAATCTAAATTTATCATTCCAGGTTGAACCATTAAATCTGTCACGCCTCTGACACCTGCATACAATACATCGTCTGCCATTTTAAACGCATCAGAAAAAGTAGTTTTTTCATTAGCTATTCTGAATAAATTTTGATTTGGTATTGTGAGTAAAGTATCAACATACTGTTGTAACTCTTCAATTCCTTTTTCTGCCAAATTCATTCTTTGAGAACCTTCAAAGTGAAATGGTTTAGTTACTACACCGACTGTTAATATTCCTTTTTCTCTTGCTAATTTAGCAATGACAGGTGCAGCTCCTGTGCCTGTACCGCCACCCATTCCAGCAGCTATAAAGAGCATATGACTACCTTCAAATTTTTCACTTAGATCCTGGATTGCTTCTTCTGCAGCTTGTCTTCCAACATCAGGTCTCATTCCTGCACCTAAACCCTTTGTACTATTTAATCCTAATTGAATTTTATTTGGACAATTTGAAATCTGTAACGCCTGTGCGTCCGTATTTGCTATTAAAAATTCGACACCTTCTAAATTAGCATTTATCATATTATTGACAGCATTGCCGCCTGATCCACCTACTCCTAAAACAGTAATTTTAGGATGTAGGTTTTGTCCTACATCTTGTATTGAAATATTGATAGTCATTGTAAATCTCCGCCGTTTTAAATAGTTTTTAACGATTTATATTCGAAATCGTCAACATAATTTACTAGATATAGTATTATCTAAATATACTGATCAAGCCAAGTAAAAAAGCCTGAAATTCCACGTTTTTTTGAAGTTTTTGATTGATTTGCTAAAAAATCAATTTTAAATAAATCTTCGTCATACAATATAGATCCAATAATTTCGCAAAAATTTGGTTTTTTAAAATTATTATCCAAATTTAATTGTTCTAAGGGATTTGATACTCTTACACCACTTGCAAAAATTGTTTCTACATATTTTTCAATATTATCCATCATTGCCCCACCGCCGGTTAGAACTACATTATTTAATTTTTTATTTTTAAAATTGTTGTCTTTAATTTTTTGCCATATCATTTCTAAAGTTTCTTCAATACGCGGTTTAATAATAGCATTTAAGCTTGATCTTGTTATTTGTTTAAATGTATTTTTATCACCTGAAATAATTGGGATTTCTATTATTTCATGATCATCACTTGGCGATGAAACTAAAGAGCCATACAAAGTTTTTAACCTTTCAGCACTTGAAATTGTAGTTGATAAACCTCTAGCAATATCTAATGTAACGTTATTACTACCAACACCTATTGCATCTCCATACACAAATTTATTATTCTCAAAAACTGATATAGAAGATGTTGAATGACCTAAATCTATACAAATAGTACCAAGTTCTTTTTCATCTTTTGTAAGTGATGATAAAGAAGAGGATAATGGGGCAGGAATATAATTATCAATATTAAGTTTCAATTTTTTGATAACACTTGAAATATTATCTGAATATTTTTTTTGAATATATATTTTATAAAAGTTTATTTTAATATTATCTGAATAATTTCCGATCGGAGCATTGAAATACAGATTATTATCAATATCATACGAAGTTATGTTATTAAATATTTCAAATTTTTCATTTTGATTATTAAAATATTCTGATTGATTAATTATTTTTTTCAGATGTAACTCAGAGATTCTCTCATTTTTTAATTCTATTTCTGAGTTGTAATAATGAGAATTAGAATTCAGCAGAGATAAATTAAGATTTATAGAATTTAATTTAGTTTGAGATTGTTTTTCAGCCTCTATTAATAGAGATTTAATCTGATCATGTAAATTTTCGAAATTTAAAATAATATTTTTTTTAATATTATTATTAGGAACACTAGCAATTGATAATATATTGATATTTTCGGTATTCTTATAATCAGCAATAACACATGATATTTTTGAATTACCAATATCTAGACCAGCTTTAATCATTTAAATTTATTAAGATTGTTTTATCTAAATTTCTTAAATCATATATTTGTATATCATTAATATCCGTTTCGCTAAGTTTATTTTGTATCATAATAAAATTCTGAATAGATTTATCTGGATCTTCTTCTGAAAGCATTAATTTAACATCATTGTATAAATTTATATCCCATCTTCTTTTATTAATAAATTCCAAACTCTCTATTTGATATTTTTTTTTAAAATCATTATTTTTTAAAATATTAATTAGTGATTTAGCTTTTAAGTTTGAAGAGTTACCCTTAAAAATTAATAATGATTGATGAGTGAAATCTGTAATGTATATTTGATCTATAATTTTTCCATTTTCATCAAAAACAAAGTATTTCTCGTTAAAAAAATAAATTCCTATTGGTTTATATTCTTCAATATTAATAAATAGCGTATCTTTATAATTTGTATATAAATATATTTCTTTGATCCAATTATTTTCTTTTATTGAATCATTAATTTGATTCAATGGTAATAAAAAAATTGAAGATCCTATATAATTTTCCAGTTTATCCTCTACAAATTTTAATTCGATTTTCTCCAAACCTAAAATATCAAATTTTGTAAATTGATATTGGAAGTTTTCTGAAAAACTCTGAATTATATTTTTAGAAGTCTCAATTAAATTATTTTTATTAAAATACAGTAAAAACGAAAAAATAATTAAAAATAAGAAAGTACAAAAATAAGTAAATGATCTGAAACTTAAGACATATCTTCTTCTATTAATGTTAATCATACTAATAATTTAAATTTTTGATCAAAATAAAAATAATTTCTGAAAAAGGTAAGCCTTTATAATTAGCTTGTTCGGGTAATAGAGATATAGGAGTAAGTCCAGGTTGAGTATTTGTTTCTAAAAAGAAAATTTTATTTTTTTTTGTATCAAAAATAAAGTCAGTTCTTGCAAGTGAATTACAACCTAAGAGCTTATGCGCTTTAATAGCAAATTTCAGACATTTAGCATAATTTATTTTATTTAACTTAGCTGGCAAAATATGTTTAGCATAACCTTTTGAATATTTTGCTTTATAATCAAAGAAATTATTTTTTGATTTTATCTCTGTAACAGCAAGTGCATGAATTTTTTTATCCAATTTAATAGTTGAAACTGTAAGCTCCCTTCCAGATATATACTCTTCTATTAAAATTTCTTTGTGATTAGTAAGTTTCCTTTTAAATTCTTTTAAATTAGAAATTAAAATATCAAATTCTTTTTGATTTTTAATGATTTTTATTCCAAAACTAGAACCACTTTTATTGGGCTTAATGACAAATTTTTTTAAACTACTTTTGATAGTAATTAATTTCTTCTCATTTAAATCATTTGTATTTAAAACATAATATTTTGGAGACATTAATTTATTTTTAATAATTTCTTTTTTAGATGCAGATTTATTAAAACATAGGCTAGATGATTTTATATTTGAATGAGAAAAAGGAATTTTATTTTTTTTTAAAATTTTTTGAGTTTGTCCATCTTCACCAAAAGGCCCGTGTAAAGCATTAATACAAATAAAATTTTTATAATTAATTATTTTTTTATGAAAGTTTTTAGGATCAACTCTTAATGTCTTAAACTTCAATTTATTTTGATTAAGAATTTTTTGAATTTCTCTAGAGGTTACTAAAGATACATCGTGCTCTTCATTATTACCACCTTCTAAAATTAAAATTTTTTTATTACTCACCTATTATTTTAACCTCCCATTCTAATTTTACATTGAATTTGGCATATACTTTTTCAACAATACTTTTACCTAGATTTTCTATATCTGTTGCTGAAGCACTTCCCCTATTTATTAAAAAATTTGCATGTTTATCACTAACATATGCATCTCCATAATTGGTGCCTTTGCATCCTGCTTCCTCAATTAGTTTTGCCGCATGAAGATTTTTAGGATTTTTGAAAGTACTACCAGAAGTTTTATTTTTAATTGGCTGAGATTCTAAACGTTTGTTCTTTATTTCATTAATCTTGTCTTTTATTAAATTTTGATCTCCATAATTAAAATTAAATATAGCTTTTGTAATTATATCTGTATTATTTATTTTTGAAGATCTATATTTTAGATTTAGTTTATCTTTTGTAATTGTTTTTCTTTGACCAAAATTATCACAAATTTCTATACTGTTTATAACATCTACAGTTTCCGAACCATAACAACCAGCATTCATTTTTACTGCCCCACCTATTGATCCTGGAATACCACTATAAAATTCAAAACCTTCTATATTTTGTCTCAGAGTATAATTTGATAAATTAATATCTAAAATACTAGCACCAACTTCAAGTTTATTATCATTAATGTTAATAGTATTAAAACCTTTGCCTAATTTAATAAGAGTTCCGTTATAACCATTATCTCTAATTAAAAGATTTGAACCAGCACCTAATATGTAAAAATTTTCATTATTTATTTCATTTAGTATAATTTCTAATTCTAAATTATCTTCAACAATAGCAAATATTTTTGCATTTCCTCCTGTTCTAAACCAAGTATGTTTACCAGCATTATAATCTGAATAAATTTTACTTTTAAGTTTATTAGCTAAATCTATAATTTTTTTTGACATTAGTTATTTAAATATTTTTTTGCAATACTTGATATTGAACCTGCACCCATAAAAACAATGGTATTTTGTTTCATTGTATGTGGTTTCATTAATTTATTTAAATCACCTATATTCTTTAAATATGTAATATTTTTATTTTTTTTTAATATTTTAGAAAACATATCTTTTGAAGTTGCGCCCTTGATGATCTTTTCTCCAGCTGAATAGGTTTCTATTAAAAATAAATAATCAACTTTAGATAAAACTTTTATGAATTCTCTTATTAGCAATTTAGTTCTAGTGTATCTATGTGGTTGAAAAACTACTATTACTTTATTTTTTAGACTTTTAGCTGCGCTTAATGTAGCTGCAATTTCTGTTGGATGATGTGCATAATCATCGTACACAAAGGAGTTATTTTTTTTTCCAATAAATGAGAATCTTCTTTTTACACCTACATAATTATTCAGCGCGTTATTAATATCTTTATTTTTTATTCCATTTAATTTAGCTGCAACAATACTCGCAGTTGCATTTAAGATATTATGATTGCCAATTGCATTAATAGTAAATTTATAATGAGAAGAATGAATAATTTTATTGTTAATTTTTAATTTAAAGGAGGTTTTAAGTTTATTTTGTATAATATCAAAAATTAATATATCTGCTTTTTTATTTTTTATTGAATAAGTTAAAATATTTCTAGTTTTTATTTTATTAATTAGTGATTTTAAATTCTTATCATCATAGCACATTATTGCGGTTCCATAAAATGGAAGTAAATTTATAAATTTTTCAAATGCATTAATTAAATTTTTTTTTGATTTATAAAAATCCATGTGTTCAATATCTAAATTAGTAATAATTGATATTTGATGTGGGAGTTTTAAAAAGGTTCCATCACTTTCGTCGGCTTCAACAATCATCCACTCCCCTTTTCCATAACGGTTATTATTAGAAAATGAATTTATAATACCGCCATTTACAATAGTAGGATCTAAACCTGCTTCATTAAAAATATTTCCTACCAAACTAGTAGTCGTAGTTTTTCCATGAGATCCAGCTATGGCAATAGATTTTTTATTTTTCATTAACTCTGAAAGCATATCAGCTCGAGAAAGGACAGGGATTTTTTTAATATAAGCCTCTTTTATTTCAGGATTATTTTTTTTTATAGCTGATGAATAAACAACTGCCTGGACATTTTTAATATTTTTTTTATTATGTCCTAAAAAAAATTTTATACCTTTTGTCTTTAATCTTTTTGTGTTTTCATTTACTGAAATATCACTACCCTGAATCAAATATCCTTTATCTAGCATCAATTCTGCAATACCAGACATTCCTATTCCTGAAATTCCTATAAAATGAATTTTACTGTTAATTTTCATTTATTATTAATTTATAAATTAAAGTATTTGAGTTTTTAACTTGAATCATATCAAATTTTTTATTCATTGATTCTAATTTTTTTGCATTACTATATGTTTCATAAATATGTCTTTTTGCTCTATCTAATTCATCATTATTTTGATCAATAATTATGGCTAAGTCATGTTTAGCTAATATTTTAGCATTAAAAAATTGGTGATTGTCTTTTGATGAAGGTAGGGGGATTAATATTGAGGGAAGTTTAAAGTTAATTAAATCAACAATTGTGCCTGCTCCAGCTCTACATATTGCTAAATTAGCATTAGCTAGTATTTCATCTATATTTATAAAAAAATCTTTTAAAATAATTGGGGATTTAATATTTCTTAATTTCTCTTCTTGTTTTTTTATTAAATTTTTAGAACACTGAAATATAAATTTAGCTTTTATAATTTTTTCATTATCTATAATTTTGATTAGATTTGTTGCAAAGTTTGATACAAATTCTGATCCTTGGCTTCCTCCAGAAATAAAAATTGTAAAGCTTCTGTCAGAATTTTTATTGCTTATGTTAAAATTTTTTTTAAAAATATTTTCCGGGGACCCAACTACGAATATTTTATCTTTAAACTTAGAATTGATTTTAGATTTAATATCAAAATTTAAAAATAATTTATTTGTAAAATTCAGAAAAAATT
>CACIXR010000013.1 GCA_902590695.1 uncultured Alphaproteobacteria bacterium | reverse complement strand
TTTCATCATCTAATTTATTGTTGATGTATAGATCTGGAAAATTTCTTTTTGTTTCTTTTGCAATTGTTGTGTCATCTAAAATAAAATTTATTTTATCAAACTCATTTTCAAAAATTGCATTGTTCACTAAATTTTGAAGTGCAATTTGATGAACTTGAAAATTTCTTATTTGATCTCCTGTTAATTGACTACCTATCATTTGAGCAAATTGATTAATGTTTAAGTCCATAGATCTAAGAAATTTAGTTGTTGAAATAGGTGTCCCTGAAACATTAGCTACAAAATTATCAGAATTGAATAAATTTGAGTATTTTGTTGAACCTCTAAAAAAGAATAAGCTTGCTGCAAAAAGTATAGCTAACCCAATACCAATCCAAGAATTTCTAATAGCTCTCATAAAATTTCTATTGCTTCTATAATATTAGTTTCTATAAATAAAAGTAATTATGATAAAACTTGATAAATATTCCTATATTTTTATAGCAAATTGGAAATTAAATGGAAATTATTCATTTTTAAAAGATTATTATCAAAAATTAAATGTTAATTCTGATAATTGTACGATTATCTGCTCACCTTCAATTTACTTAAAATCACTAAAAGGAAATAATGCAAACTTATTTTGTGGCGCACAAGATGTATCCTCTTATAAAGAGGGTGCGTACACTGGAGAATTATCTGCCTCAATGCTAAAGGATAACAATATAGATTTTTGTTTGGTTGGGCATTCTGAGCGAAGACAATACTTTGCTGAAACGAATAATAATGTAAGCATTAAAAGCTCAAACCTTATTGAGGAAAATATTGTACCAGTGATCTGTATAGGTGAAACCTTAGAGCAAAAAGAAAAAAACTTAACGGAAGAAATCTTATCTAAACAAATTAAGGATAGTATTCCTAAATCAGCAAATCATCAAAATGCATTAATTGCTTATGAGCCGGTTTGGGCAATAGGAACTGGATTAACTCCGACCTTAGAAGAAATAAATCAGGTACACAAATTAATTAAAAATTTTGATACTAGATTTAGCAATTTTAGAGTTCTCTACGGCGGTTCAGTTAAATCTTCAAATTCAAAAGAAATTACTGGATTAAGTCATGTAGATGGTTGCTTAATTGGGGGAGCATCATTAAAAGTTAATGAATTCAATAAAATTATTTCTTGATAAATAAAATCAATTTAATATAAAGCGCAGATATGACAACTCTAGTAATAATTCAGCTGATACTTGCTGTTGCTTTAGTTATCTTGGTTTTATTACAAGGTTCCGATAACGATAGCTTGGGCCTTGGCGGTGGAACCTCAACTGGATTAATGTCAGCTCGAGGTACAGCAAACCTACTTTCTAGGCTAACTGCAATAACTGCTGGTTTGTTCATGATAATGAGTATTGTTCTTACAATTACCGCCTCTATTGGTTCAGATCGAAATGTTTTAGAATCACTTCCTTCAATTAATACTGAAGAAACTTCAGAAGAACCATCTATACCAGAAAATAATTAATAATATCTTGCTATAACAAGTACTATTATGTATCACGGATTTCCGTAATGCATTTTGTTTTTATTACGGGTGGAGTAGCATCATCTCTTGGAAAAGGTATAGCCTCGGCTTCATTAGCAACACTTCTCAAAAGTAGAAAATTTAAAGTTAGAATACGTAAGTTAGATCCTTATTTAAATGTTGATCCAGGAACAATGAGCCCATATCAACATGGAGAAGTTTACGTTACTGATGATGGTGCAGAAACAGATTTAGATCTTGGGCATTACGAAAGATTTACAAATCAGTCTGCTAAACAATCAGATAGCGTATCGTCAGGTAAGATTTATTCCAATGTTCTCCTAAAAGAAAGGAAGGGAGATTACCTTGGTTCAACAATTCAGGTAATTCCTCATGTTACTAATGAAATAAAATCATTTATTAATAGTGATTTAAAAAATGAAGATATCGCAATTTATGAAATTGGAGGAACAGTTGGAGATATTGAATCTCTACCTTTCTTAGAAGCTATTCGACAAATTAGAAATGATAAAAATATTTCATCAGCATTAATTCATATGACTTATATTCCATATTTAAGTTCAGCAGGTGAGTTAAAAACGAAACCTACTCAACATTCAGTTAAAGAACTTCTAAATGCTGGTATTCAACCCGATATAATTATGTGTAGATCTGAACAACCAATAGATAATGATTCAATTTCTAAAATATCTTTATTTTGTAATGTTAAAAAAGAGTCGGTAATTCCTGCATTGAATGCTGAATCAATTTATGAAGTTCCTTCATTATATTCTAAATATGGTTTGGATGAAGCTCTCCTTAAACAATTGGGTTATAAACCAAAAAATCATAAACTAAATTTAAAACCTTGGATTGATCTTCAAAAAAAAATTAAAAAAAGAAAACATAAAGTAAAAATTGCAGTTGTAGGAAAATACACAAATCTTAAAGATAGTTATAAATCACTAAATGAAGCATTGGTACATGGGGGAATAGAAAATTCTGCTGATGTTGATATACAATGGATTAATTCTGAAAAAGAAAACAATATCAAATTAATGAAAAAATTAAAAGGTTGTGATGGCATTCTAATTCCTGGCGGATTTGGTATTCGTGGTATTAACGGAAAAATTAATGCCATCAAATATGCGAGAGAAAACAATATTCCTTTTTTTGGAATATGTCTTGGCATGCAGTTAGCTGTTATTGAAATAGCGCAAAATGTACTAAAAATTAAAAATGCTCATTCTTCAGAATTTAAGCAAACTACTAAATCAGTAGTTGGATTAATGACAGAATGGGTAAATAAAAATAAGATCGAAAAAAGAGATAAAAATAGTGATAAGGGTGGAACGATGCGTCTTGGAGCATACAAAGCTATTTTGAAAAAAAATTCAAAAATCTTTTCGATATATAAAATTAAAGTAATTAGTGAGAGACATAGACATAGATACGAAGTAAACCAGAAATTTCTATCAAAATTTGAAAACAAAGGTTATTATTTCAGTGGTATGTCACCAGATGGATTGTTACCTGAAGTGCTTGAGAGTAAGAAACATAAATGGTTTATAGGAGTTCAATTTCATCCAGAATTAAAATCAAGACCATTAGATCCTCATCCTCTTTTCGTATCATTTATAAAGGCCGCAATTAATGATTAATATCAATCTAAAAAATTATTCTATCTCAAATAATTCTTCATTTGTTTTAATTGCAGGTCCATGCGTAATAGAAAATGAAAGTCACTCTTTGATGATTGCAGAAGAGCTATATAAAATATGTGATGATGTTGGTATTAATTTAATTTTCAAATCAAGTTTTGATAAGGCAAATAGATCAAGTATTAATAGTGATAGGGGCATTAAGCTTGATGACGCATTAAAAATCTTTGAAAAAATTAAAACTAATTTTAATTTAGCAATACTAACCGATGTTCATAATGAAGATCAATGTAATCAATTAAAACAAGATAGTATTATCGATATTGTACAAATTCCAGCGTTTCTGTGTCGTCAAACAGATTTATTATTAGCTGCAGGTAGCACAAATAAAATTATTAATGTTAAAAAAGGTCAATTTTTATCACCAAATGACGTTAAAAATATTTTCACAAAGATAGAAACTACAGATAATAAAAAAATTATGATAACTGAAAGAGGAACTACTTTTGGTTACAACACACTAGTAAATGATTTCAAAGGGTTAGATATTATGAAAAGATATGAATACCCTGTAATTTTTGATGCAACTCATTCTGTTCAACAACCAGGAGGATTGGGCGAGAAAAGTGGTGGACAAAGAGAGCATATTCCTTCTTTATGTAAAGCTGCCATATCTATTGGTGTAGCTGGCTTATTTTTAGAAACACATAATGATCCAGATAATGCGCCTAGTGATGGACCAAACATGATTAACATAAAAGATTTAAAAAATTTATTAATTCAACTCAAACAATTTGATGATATAGCGAAAAATAATGCCTAAAATAACGAACATAAAAGCAAGACAAATAATAGATAGCAGAGGAAATCCTACTGTTGAATGTGATATAGAGTTTGAAAATACTACCTTTGGAAGAGCTGCAGTTCCAAGTGGAGCATCTACTGGAGTTCATGAGGCTTTAGAATTACGAGATAATGATAAATCTAAATACAAAGGTAAAGGAGTTTTAAAAGCAGTAGCAAATATCAATGATATAATTTCTAATGAACTAGTTGGAAAATCATTTGAAGATTTTTCTTCTTTTGATGATTTTTTATTACAACTAGATGGTACGGAAAATAAATCAAATTTAGGTGCTAATGCAACTCTTGCTGCGAGTTTAGCTTTTGCAAAATGTTTAGCTTCTTCTGAAGGTCATGAATTGTATTCTTTTCTTGGTAAAGAACATACGATGAGTCTTCCAGTTCCAATGATGAATATTGTTAATGGCGGATCGCATGCAGATAACGATGTTGATATTCAAGAATTTATGGTTGCTCCAATTGGTGCAAATAATTTTTCAGAAGCACTTCAATTTGGTTGTGAAATATTTCATTCATTAAAGTCACTTTTAAAATCAAAAGGCTTAAATACAAATGTTGGTGATGAAGGTGGATTTGCTCCTAACATAAATAGTTCTAGTGAAGTCATAGAAACTGTTTTGAAATCTGTGGAGGACGCAGGTTTTAAACCTGGAAAAGATATTTATCTTTCACTTGATGTAGCATCAACTGAATTTTACAAAAATAATAAATATGATTTACAAGGAGAAAAAATTGTTTTGTCTTCTGATGAGATGATAAAATATTTAGAGAAATTGGTAAATGCTTATCCCATTTATTCTATTGAAGATGGAATGTCAGAAGATGATTGGGATGGTTGGTCTAATTTAACATCAACAATAGGAAAAAAAGTTCAGTTAGTTGGTGATGATTTATTTGTTACAAATAAAAAAAGATTACAAAAAGGTATATTAGAGAGTGCGGGGAATTCTATTTTAGTTAAAGTAAATCAAATCGGAACTCTAAAAGAAACTTTAGAATCTATTAAACTAGCTAAAGAAAATAATTTTACAACTATAATTTCACATCGTTCTGGTGAGACTGAAGATACGACGATTGCTGATCTATCAGTTGGTGTTTCAGCAGGTCAAATAAAAACAGGATCACTTTCTAGAACTGATAGAACTGCAAAATATAATCAATTATTAAGAATTGAAGAAGCATTACAAGGTAAAGCAAAGTATGCTGGGTCTTCTATCTTAAATAATAATTGACAGTCTCGAACTTAAATATGCTATTTATATAGAAGATGAACAAATCATTAGTTTTAAAAAATAAATTTTATTTTTATTTGTCCTTTTTGTTTACTTTTTTTCTATTTGTTTATCTTCTTTATTTTCTTGTAAATGGTGAGAGGGGATTGCTAAAATATTTCACTCTTAAAAATCTTAATGCTCAATATAATGAAGAATATATGTCCTTAAAAAAGGAAAATGAATTTTACCTAGATAGAATTAAAAGGTTACAACCAAATACTATAGATTTGGACTATTTAGATGAGACATTTAGGAAAGTTACAGGATTTACTTCAGAAAATGAAACAGTTATAATTATAGAATAAATTGATTTATTTGACAAAAAATCACCCTAATTATAATTAAAGATTATCATATGATGAAACTTCAAAAAGCAGATTATATCAAGATGTACTCTTTTATGCTCAAGATTAGAAGATTTGAGGAAAGGGCAGCTCAACTTTACGGAATGGGTAAAATAGGTGGTTTTTGTCATTTGTATATAGGTCAAGAAGCTGTTGTTGTAGGTATATTAATGACAATTGATAAAAATGATTCAGTTGTAACAACCTACAGAGATCATGGCCATATGATTGCTAGAGGACTAGATCCTAAGCGTATTATGGCAGAGTTGACTGGTAGAGAAGATGGTTATTCTGCGGGTAAGGGTGGTTCAATGCATATGTTTTCAAAAGAAAATAATTTTTACGGTGGGCATGGTATTGTAGGAGCCCAAGTACCAATTGGAACGGGTATAGCATTCACACATAAATATAATGGAGAAAAAAATATATGCAGAACATATATTGGTGATGGAGCAATGAATAACGGACAAGTTTTTGAAGCTTTTAACCTAGCTGCTTTATGGAAGCTTCCCGTTTTATACATCATTGAAAATAATAAATATGGAATGGGCACATCTGTAGATAGAGCAGCAGCTGGATTAGATTTATATAAAAGAGGAGAGGCATTTGGTATTCCTGGTGAGAAGGTAGATGGAATGAATGTATTTTCAGTTATTGAAGCAGCAGATAAAGCAGGTAAATATGTTAGGGAAGGAAATGGGCCTTATATTATCGAAGTACAAACATATCGATATAGAGGACATTCAATGTCAGATCCTGCAAAATATAGAACGAAAGAAGAATTAGATAATTATAAGCAAACTGATCCTATTGAAATAGTTAAAGCAGAAATATTAAAGAAAAAAATTGCAACTAATGATGAAATTGAAAAAATTAATAAAGATACTTTAGAAGAAATAAAAAATGCAGCTGAATTTGCAATTAATAGCCCTTTTCCAAAGGACAGTGAGCTTTATACGGACGTTTATTTGTAAATTATGAGTACAGAAATTTTAATGCCAGCATTATCTCCAACAATGACAGAAGGTAATCTGTCTAAGTGGTTAATTAAAAAAGGGGATACTGTTAAAGCCGGTGATTTGATTGCAGAAATTGAAACTGACAAAGCAACAATGGAAGTAGAAGCGGTAGATGAAGGTGTTGTGCTTGATCTTTTATTTAAAGAAGGGGAAGCAAATATTCCAGTAAATAAAGCTATAGCTATTATTGGTGATCCAAATGAAAAAGTTGAAGTAAAAAAAGAAGCTCCTGTAGAAAAAGTGATTGAAGAAAAGAAAATTGAAAAAAATATTGAGACAAAAATTGAGACTAAGCAAGATGATATTATCGATACAACATCACCTAAAATAGAAGAAGATACAAATTTAAGTTCAGAAGAAATTACCATGCGTCAAGCGCTAAGAGACACAATGGCTGAGGAAATGAGAAAAGATAATAAAGTTTTCGTACTAGGAGAAGAAGTTGCTGAGTATCAAGGTGCGTATAAAGTCACACAAGGTCTTCTTCAAGAATTTGGCAAAGAAAGAGTATTAGATACTCCTATTTCCGAACATGGATTTACTGGATTAGCAGTTGGAGCAGCATTTAAGGGATTGAGACCAATCTTAGAATTCATGACTTTTAATTTTTCTATGCAAGCAATTGATCACATTATCAATTCTGCTGCAAAAACACTTTACATGTCTGGAGGGCAAATTAATTGTCCTATTGTTTTCAGGGGGCCAAATGGTGCTGCTGCTCAAGTCGCTGCACAACATAGTCAGGATTTTTCTTCATGGTATTCTCAAGTGCCAGGTTTAAAAGTTATTGCACCATCTACTCCATATAATGCAAAAGGTTTGTTGCGTTCTGCAATATCAGATCCAAATCCAGTAATTTTTCTAGAAAATGAAATTCTTTATGGATTAAAAGGTCCTGTCAATAATGATGTTAACTTCTCAATACCTATTGGAAAAGCAAATATTGAAAAAGAGGGAAAAGATTTAACAATTGTCACTTATTCTATAATGTTACAGAAATCGAAAGAAGCGGCATTAAAATTAAAAGAGGAATACAATTTAGATGCAGAAATTATTGATTTACAAACTTTAAGACCTTTGGATATAGAAAAAATATTAGATTCAGTTAAAAAAACTAACAGACTAATCACTGTTGAAGAGTCTTGGCCATTTGGTAGTGTTGGTTCTGAAATTGCAAATATTGTTCAAAGGGATGCGTTTGATTATTTAGATTCACCAGTAATAAAAGTTAATAGTGCTGATGTTCCAATGCCATACTCATTAAGCTTAGAAAAATTATATCTTCCTCAAGTTGATGATATTATAAATGCTGCAAAAAAAGTAAGTTATATAAAATAAATGGCCATTAAAGTTTTAATGCCTGCATTATCTCCCACAATGTCAGAGGGTGTAATTAATAAGTGGTTAGTTAGTATTGGTGATACTGTTTCAGCTGGAGATATATTAGCAGAAATTGAAACAGATAAAGCAACAATGGAAGTTGAGGCGGTTGATGAGGGAGAAATTACACATTTAATTGATACAAAACCAGATAAACAAATTGCTGTTAATTCTGTCATTGCTTTAATAAATGGAAGCAAAGATGAAAGATTAGAAGATTATAATGATAAAGATCAAACTAAAAGCAGTGATGAAAAAAATGAAGCTTCAGTTGAAACTCAAACAAATACTGAAATAGATAAAAATCAAATAATAGAAAAAATTAAAGATTCAAACACTAATCAAAATGCAAATTTTGCTTCACCGTTTGTTAAAAAATTTTCTAAAGATAATAATATTGATCTAACTCTTATTACAGGGTCTGGCCCTGATGGCAGAATAATAAAAAAAGATATTCAAAATTTAGAATTACAAATTAATGATGAAAATATTTCTATAATTGAGCCTTCTAGTATTAGAAAAATAATTGCTGAAAGAACAACACAAACAAAAAATGAGGTTCCTCATTTTTATCTTACAATTGAAACAAGAATGGATAAGCTAATAAATTTAAGAAAAAAAATTAATTTAAATAGTGATGTCAAAATTTCTTTTAATGATCTTATTGTTAAAGCATGCGCGATGGCAGTAGCCAAAAATCCAGAAACAAATATTTCTTGGGTTAATGGTAAAATTCATCAATATAAAAATATCGATATTGCTATAGCTGTAGCGTTAAAAGAAGGATTGATTACACCTATTGTTAAAGAAGCTGATAAAAAAGGATTAGCTGAAATCTCAATAGAAATTAAATCACTAGTAAAAAAGGCTAATCAAAATAAATTATTACCAGAAGAGTATAGTGGAGGATCTATAACTATCTCAAATTTAGGCATGTTTGGAATCTCAGAATTTCAAGCAATTATTAATCCGCCACAATCAAGTATTATTGCGGTTGGATCTATAATCGAAAAACCCGTTGTTAATGCTGGCACTATTGAGATAGGGCACACAATGAAATCTACCATTTCAGCAGATCATAGATCATTAGATGGTGCTGTTGCGGCAAAATTACTCAAAGATTTCAGCGATATTTTAGAAGATCCTTTTCATATTTGGTTGAATAGCTTGGATATGGAAGTTATTTAAGTGTTATGGCAGATTCAAGACATCCAGAAAAAGTAAAAAATAAAATTAATCCTATCCCAAAAAAGCCAGATTGGATAAGAGTTAAGGCCCCAACCTCTAAATTTTTCAAAGAAACAAATAAACTTTTAAAGGATAAAAAAATCGTAACTGTCTGTGAAGAAGCTGCTTGTCCTAACATAGCCGAATGTTGGCAAAAAAAACATGCTACCTTTATGATATTAGGAGATATTTGTACAAGAGCCTGTGCTTTTTGTAATATCAAAACCGGCAAACCTCAGTTTATTGACCATGGAGAAGCAATTAGAATTGCAGAATCAGTTAAACAATTAAACTTAGAACATGTTGTTATAACAAGTGTTGATAGAGATGATTTAATAGATGGAGGAGCAATGCACTTTATTAATGTGATTGATTCTATAAAATCTCTAAATCCAAATTGTACAATTGAAATTTTAACGCCAGATTTTAAAAACAAACCCGAAGCAATTGATATATTGTCAAAAAATTTACCTGATGTTTTTAATCATAATTTAGAGACCGTACCAAGATTATATCCATCAATCCGACCAGGGTCGCGTTACTTTATTAGCTTAAATTTACTAAGCCAAATAAAAGAAAAAAACCCAAATATATTTACCAAATCAGGAATAATGGTAGGTCTTGGAGAAACTAAAGAAGAAGTTTATCAAGTAATGGACGATTTACGTGCAGCTCATGTAGATTTTATTACAATTGGCCAATATTTACCCCCAACTCCGAAGCATGCTAAACTAGAAAAATTTATTACTCCAAAGGAATTCGAAGATTATAAAAAAATGGCTTATGCAAAAGGTTTTTTAATGGCTGCATGCTCACCATTAACTAGATCAAGCTATCATGCATCAGATGATTTTAAGATTATGCAAGAAAACAGGAAAAATAAACTTTATTCAGTTCAATGAAATCTTCAAATAGGGAGGAAATAGTCGATCACGACGCAAAGGGTCTGTTTAATATAGTTTTAGATATAGAAAGCTATCCTTATTTTATTCCTTGGTGCTCAGCAATGAGAATACATTCAAAAAATAAAAATGAAATATATGCTGATATGGTTGTTTGGTACAAATATTTTATGCCTCAAACCTTTGGTTCACATGTAACTTTTGATAAAAAAAAACTTTCAATTAGCACAACTTATATTGAAGGGCCTCTAAAAGATTTAAAAACTAGTTGGATCTTTGAATCATTAAAAAAAAATCAAACAAGAATTCATTTTAATGTTGAATTTGAGTTTAAACGATTTTTTCATCAAAAAATTGCCGAAGCTTTTTTCCCATTAATTGAAAATAAAATGATTGAATCATTTAAAATCCGTGCTGATGAAATTTTAGATTAATTCATTAATTTTTCTAAATATAAAATCTCTTGTTTTCCTTTGTATGCTTAATCTTTTTCCTTTGTATATTTTTTTAAAAATATAATTATTTTTATTAATTTTAATTGCAATATACACTAATCCTACTGGTTTTAACTTTGTACCACCATTAGGACCTGCTATACCTGTTGTTGAGATGCAGATTTGTGATTTTTCATTTTTATACAAACCTTTCACCATTTCCTCAGCTACTTCTTTACTTACAGCTCCAAATTTAGAGAGGTTAGTTTTTGAAACAGATAAATATTTAGATTTAGCTTTATTAGAATAACTAATAATTCCATAAGAGAAAATTTTTGAAACTCCACTATATTTGGTAATGGTATTTGTTATTAGTCCACCTGTGCATGACTCAGCAACAGAAATTGAAATATTTTTTTTAATTAACTTATCTATAACTTGCTTAATAATAGGCATTTAAAATATAAAGAATAATTATTGTATATATTCCTGCTATTAAATCATCAAGAATTACGCCAAAAGCTGATTTAAGTCTCTTATCTATTATATTTGCCGGAAAAATCTTCAGAATATCAAAAAAACGAAATATAATAAAAATTAACATCATTGTCACATAAGGATTGATAATTTTAATTTGATCATAAAATAATAAAATTAAATATATTCCAAGGAATTCATCAATAACTATTACTTTTGAGTCATGTGATTGTGTGTATGCAGAGAATTTATTAATAAAAAATAATGATAGTAAAAATATTACAATAAAAATAGCTATAAATACTTCTAAAGAAATGATTTTATATTCAACAATAGGAATTAAAATAACTAGGGATAAAAAAGAGGCAAAAGTTCCTGGGGGTATTAATTTAATATATCCAGAAAATGACAAAGTTACAAAAAAATTAGCTAATTTTATCATTTGTTATATGAACTATTGACTCAGCTGCAATTCCTTCACCATTACCAATAAAACCGATCTTCTCATTTGTAGTTGCTTTAATAGACACGGAGCTATTTTTAATTTGAAGTAATTTTGAGATATTTGTAATCATTTTTGAAACATACTTATTAATTTTAGGTTTTTCAGCTATTATATTTATATCTAGATTGATTATGGAATAACCTTTTTCTTTAAGTTTATTTCTGCAATAAAGAATAAATTTAGATGAATCTGCGTTTTTCCATTTTTTATCTGTGTTTGGAAAGTAATAACCTATGTCTCTCATTGATAGCGCTCCAAAAATACTATCACAAATTGCATGCAGTACAACGTCCGCATCAGAATGACCAATTAATTTAGAGAAAGGAATTTTAACACCTCCCAATTTTAATCCATTTTTGGTTTTTTTATCAATTTGATGAATATCATAACCAATACCGTATTTTGTTTTGGGCTTTCTGTATAAATTAAATAACTGAATATCTTCTGGATAAGTAATTTTAATATTATTTTTTTCACCTTTGATCAAATTTATTTTTATTTTTGATTTTTGTAATAGTCCTGCATCGTCATTAAAGTGAAAATTTTTATATTTGATATGCTCTTTTAATATTAAATTATAATTAAAACCCTGAGGTGTTTGTACATTGATTACTTTTGTTTCCAATTTACTTTTCTTTATTAATTGTCTGTCGTTATATTCAACACATGGAATTGCATTAGTATTTTTATCTAATTTAGAAATAATTTTTTTAAATAATTTATTACTACATAATGGACGGGCAGCATCATGTATTAATACGTTCTTAATTTTAAATTTTTTTAAATTTTTTAGAGCATTAAATGAAGAAATTTGCCTTGTGAGACCAGGCTTTGAATAGGTGATTTTTATTTTTTCAGATAAAGCCTTATGATTAAAGTAAGTATTTTGATATTTTTTATCTATTGAAATATTTATAATATCAAAGTTTGAATAGTCTAAATTTGAAATAAAATAATCTAAAAAATTTGTATTCCCAATTTTAAAGAATTGTTTAGGAATTTTTTGACCAAATCTCTTTCCTTTTCCGC
>CACIXR010000012.1 GCA_902590695.1 uncultured Alphaproteobacteria bacterium | reverse complement strand
CTGTATGACCAATTTGCCATCCTCCAAACATTTCATTTCCTATGAATATCGTTTGCAATTCATAAGGATTTTTTCTACCGTTTTTATATCTTAATTTTCCATATTTTGTATTAATTGAACCAATCATATACTCGATCCAATTTTTTGCCTGTTGGATAGTACCATCACCAGTATTGATTGTAATCATTGGCTCACTTCCAATATATTCACACCATTTCATAAATTCATCTGTGCCTACATCGTTATACTCCCATTGATACCAAGCGTGATCGTAGTAGGGAAGGCGATAATCTTCTTTTCCAACTCCATTCTGCCAATTATAACCTGAAAGAAAATTCCCTCCAGGCCAACGAATATAACTTGGCTTCCATTCTTTAATCATTTCTGTGATATCTTTTCTAAATCCAAAAATTGTATTTTTTGGCATTAATGAACAGTTTGCAATAAAAATTGTTCCAGACTTAATAGAGATAGATAGGGTTTTTAGGCTATTACTTTTTTTAAAAGTAAAAGTTTTTTTAATTTTTTTCCAATTTTTATTTGCATTAAATGTAAAATTTATTTCTCCAATATTTATAAATACTTTCTGATTTTCACCTTTGAAATAAATACTGAATTCGTATTCATCTTTTGAGTCAATAATATTAATCTTTTGCTTAATACCTCTTTGTATTTTTGATTTTTCTCGAATAGTAATTTGTTGAGATTGTTTGCCACTCCCGTATCTACTAATAATCTCTTCACCTTTTACAATATATTCTGAGTTAGAATGTGCGTACATGACGTGTTTTGCAGATGCGTTATAACCTTTCCAAGGCTGTACAATGCCAAAATCTAAATGATCATTTTCTAAACCATTGTTCCAAACTAATTTATCAGGACCACAAAATTTTCTATTTTCTACTACTTCTGCCCAAATACCATTTCTATAAATTGCATCTCCAATATGTTCCAGATTAGTTCCAAACATATGTTTTGAAAGTTTTGATAGTATATTATTTTTTGAAAAAGAAATTGTTGCAATATTTTTATTCATTCATCGCCCATATTTTATCACTGGGTAAATGAACATAAATTGTATCATCTGTTTTTATGTCTTGTAATCCTACAGATTGTAATGAGCATTCTAATTCTAAATCGTTTACTATAATTTTGTATCTAGTATGAGTTCCTGAAAATATAACTGATTTAATTAAGCCTTTGAATGAATTATCATTGAAATCATTATTTTTACTTAACTTTATATTTTCGGGTCTAATAGTTATTATATTATCTTCATTTAAATCTGTATAATTTTCACCTTTGTAATGAACTGTTCCAATATTAGTAGATAGATTATCATTATGTTTCTTTGCATTAATAAAATTAACTCCACCAAAAAATTTTGCAGCTTTTATATTTTTTGGTTTTTCATAATAATTTTTTGGAGAAGTAAAATTTTGTAATTCGCCATCAAAAATTAAAGCTATCTTATCTGCTAGAAGAACCGCTTCTTCTTGATCATGTGTTACAAATATTGTTGTTACTTTTAATTTTTGTTGAATAGTCACAATTAAATCTCGCATTTCATCTCTTAAATGAGCGTCAAGATTACTTAACGGTTCATCTAGAAGCAATATTCTAGGATTAGATATCAATGCTCTGGCTAGTGCAACTCTTTGTTGTTGACCTCCAGAAAGCTGTTTTGGCTTTCTTAATCCAATATCTGGTAATTTTACCAGTTCTAACATTTCTTTTACTTTTTGATCTATTATATTTTTATCTACACCTTTCATTTTTAATGCAAATCCAACATTTTCGTTTACATTCATATAAGGGAACAAAAGATAATTTTGGAAAACCATAACTACCCCTCTTTTTTCAGTTGGAATTTTTAATAGTGATTGCTCATCAAGAATAATATCTCCACTATCAGGTTGAAACAATCCTGTGATCATTTTCAAGATAGTTGTTTTACCGCAACCTGAAGGTCCAAGAAATGCAACAAGTTCTCCACTTTCAATATCTAAATTTACATTATTTACTGCTGGTCTATCCATGCTAGGAAAACTTTTGATTAAATTTTTAATATTTAGTTTACTCATTGTTATATTTTCCCAAATCCACTAGTAGCTCCAGATTCGCCAGAAACAAATTTGGATGTAAAAAATAATATCAATATAGCAGGAAAAATAAATATAATTGATATTGCAGCTGTTAAAGCTGGATTCCCTGATGAGGCAGTAGAAAAAACAAGGAGTGGTAGTGTCATAACTTTTCCCGCACCAATTAAAAATGTTAAAAGATACTGACTCCATGAAACTAAAAATGCAAATAATGCCGCAACAACTATACCTGGAGCTATAGCAGGTAAAGTAATTAATAAAAATGTTCTAGTTTTATTTGCCCCTAAAGTTCTTGCTTGATGTTCAAAGTCAGGGTTATAGTTTGCAAATATTCCAGTCATAGTAAGAACTACGTATGGCATAATAGGTACTAAATGTACTAAACATACTCCAAAATAATTACCTGAAAAACCCCATGATATAAAATTGATATTCAGTCCTAAAACAAAAGCTATTGGAGGAAGTATAGTGGGCGAGACCATTATAAAGATAATTAATTTTTTAAATCTAAAATTTAATAAACCCAGAACTCTTGCAGCAGGTAATGCAATTATTATTGAAACAATTGTCACTAAGAAACCAATACTTAAACTATTTAATAATGCTTTGATAACTGCAGGATTAGAAGCCCAAAGTTCTATAAAGCCTTCGAAGGTTCTTTGACCAGGTTTAGGTATTAATTTTAATCTTACCCAAGCTTGTAGACTTAACTCTTTTGGAATAACTTGAGGATAAAACCATCTAAAAGAAAATGCATTAATAAAGAAGGCTATAAGAGGTAATATTAAAATAATTGCACCTAAATAAATTGCATATATATTTATTTTTTTTAAATTATTATTCATTAATCCTTCCTAATTTTTGCCTGAGTTAACCAAAAATAAAATACAACTAAAATCATTACTATTATTGCAATAATAATACTTAATGCCATTCCTTCACTTCTTGCATTAAGATCAGGGTTTAAGAAAAATTCAAATGCCATAACCGGTAACATTTGAGGATAAATTACACCCAGCAAGGCTGGAACTTCATATGCGCCAAAACTAAAAGCAAATACTATTATTGATGCAGAAAATAGATTTGGCATAACTAAGGGTAAAATAACATATCGAAATCTTTGCCATCTATTTGCTCCTAAGCTTTGAGCAAGTTCTTCAAAATTTTCTCCTAAAGATTGTAATACTGACATTAAAATTATAAAAAAGAATGCTGCTTCTTTCCAAATATAAGCAAGAATAATACCTAAACCATATTTATCTTTAACTAATACGGGAAAATCTCCTGGACTCCCGATTAATCCAATTTGAGATGCTAAACGAGCTAATAAACCACTTTGAGAAAATACAAATATAATGCCAACTGCTACAACTAAATGAGGCATTGGCAGATTTAATGAATATATAAAATTACAAATTGTTTTTGCAAAAAATGTTTTTCTTATTGCTAGAGCACCAAACAAAGCAAAAACTGCTGCTAAAAAAGTACTAGCAAAACTTACCCATAAATTTAACCCTAAGCCAGTCCAAAATAATTTTGCATATCTTTCGGAAAACATAACATTGTAATACGCTGAAAAATTTATTTCATATTTTCCAATTGCTGGTTGGTACCCTAAACTTTGTAAAAATCCATAAAAAATTCCTCCAAAAAAAAGAGTAAAAATAATTAAAAGGGGCGGAGTTAAAGATAAGATAATTTTTAATCTTTCTCCGCCCATTTTCTTAATAAAATATTATTTTATTTTAAAAGTACGTTTGCTTCCCAATCAGCTTCAATTAAATCTTGATATTCTGCAGCAATGTCAGAAACAAGAGCCTTCGCAAGGATGTCTTGATCCTCAGCGGCATCTCCAAGATTATTTTGAGCTTCAGCTATTGCAGCTTTTCCAGCAGCATCTGTAACTTTAGCCGTGCTAATACCCCAACCACAGCAGAAACCATTTGCAGGTTGTACTTGAGCAGCTTGTAGTTCAGGTTCTAATACTAGGTTTGCATATACTAGTGCAGCAGCTTTGTTAGGAGCATTATAAGGAATAGCCCAATAATTGAAATCTCCGATCATATTTTCATAAAAAGCAAATGCTCTTGATGTTGGAGGTGTTGTTCCGGCAGTATTTGTAGGTCCAGCACCTCTTGGAGATTGTGTAAAGTCTAAATCAACTTCACCATTAGCAAATAGACTATGCATTTCTGCATTATCTTTTGGATAAGTTTCTCCACCTCTCCAAAGATCTTTTTCCCAAGAATTTAATAATTTCCAAACTTCTGGAGCCCACTTATCATATAATTCTTGATTGAATGGACCTACCCACTGCGCATGTCCACCACTTAGCTCAAAGAAAATTTGTTTTACAAATCTAGTACCAACAAATCCACCTTTACCAGGTCTTATGTAGGTAAATCTTCCAGGGTTTTCTGCTATCCAATTACTTAATTCAGCATAACTACGAGGCATATCATCATAATTATTTCTAGCTGAGTCATACATAAAGTGGAACTGAGCACTAGACCATGGACTTTCCATACCCTCAACAGGTCTTCCAAAGTCTAAGTTTACTGCTGGATTATCCCAAGCAACAAATTCACTGTTAGGTAAACCAGCAGCGAATGGTCCATAAAGAAGATTAGCTTGTTTTAATGTCCAGAAATTTTCTCCATTAATCCAAATCAAATCAATTGTACCCTTATCGCCAGTTACTCCAGCTTCTTTTTCACTTAATACTTGGTTCACAGCGTCAACTGTTCCTTTTAAAGGAACTCTGTTCAAAGTTATGTTATATTTTTCTTTTAAAGGAAGTCCATAAAAGTCATCAACAAAACCATTAATAGCGTCTGATCCACCCCACATGTACACGTTTACCTGTCCGCCATCAGCTGCTTTAACAACATCATCCCATGAATTAAATCCAGGTGCAGTTTCAGCAAATACTAATTTTGAAAAAAATAAACTTATAAATGTTAAGGTAAGAAATTTAAGTTTAATTTTCATCTTTCCTCCTAATATATAGAATCAAATAATAATTTAATTTGATCCATTATCCTTTGGTGAAATATAATCTACTAAAGGAATCTCGTCTACAAGCTTTAAATCATTCCAAGCTGCAAATTCTAACAATTCTTTACTATAATCTCCTTGACCTACAGCATAATGATGTTCATGCCCAATAATATTTAGAGTATTTATCAGGTTTTCTGCCGAAATATGCGATCTATTCAATTTTGTTTCTTTAAACCATCCTCTTGTCCCATCAAAACCTTTATTATTATGTTCAAAAATTTCTGAATTTAAAATTAATATTCTTTCAGCATTATTTCCTAAGTATGTTGTTGTAGATTTTTGAGCTTTAAATACTTGATCTCCAGCAACGCCATATTTTTTATCTGTTTTTCTTCCTAAGGTACTATGATCAACCCATTTTATTCCATCTTCATTTGCAAAATGTCTTGGCGACACTCCGCAGTGCCACATTAATACGGCATCAGCTTTAGTATCAAATGTTGCAAGATCTAAAAGTGTAGATGATTTATCACTGCTTGATATGTAATTTAATAATAGCATACTTAATGAACCTTGAACATCTCCTTCACAAGATACCGCAATACCATCTTCGCTACCCATCCAACCATAAGCCATGCAAGGAGCAATTCCATATAATTCTTGAAACTGAGACCAACATTGGACAGCCATAGAGTCCCAGTTATTTTCATGTCTCATTTTTTTTAATGCAAAATATACTCTTGTGACTTTATTGAATGATTCTTCATCTGATACTGAGATTGAAGATGCAGCATTTTTTATTTTTTTTATTTCTTCATCAATTAATGATTGATCAAAACTTTTTGCTAATGAAATTAATTCTTTAATTGTTGTTTCTTCAATTGTTGATCCAATATTTTGTTTTATTTTTTTATTTTCGACAACCATATTGTCAAAACCTGGAGATATACCACCAACTAATCCTATTTTTGATTGTTTAATTTTTTTATCTGCTACCAATGATCTTAAAGTAATCAAAAACTTGTTTTTAAATTCATCAGTATCACCATAATTATAAAACCATTTAGTTTTAATTTTTTTTTCATGAAGTATTTTTTTAATTATTCCTAAATAATGACTTACTGAAACTAAAGAGTGTAATTTTACATCACCTTCATTTTCAAGATCTGGAACTGCCCATAAACCCATTTTATTTGTAATATTGCAAAGAGGGTATAATTGTTCTCCTGAACTGCATGAACTTGTTTGTAGTATTAAAAAATCAATTTTGTTTTTAAAAAATTTTTCTGCCTCTAGCGAGTCCTCTTTTGAAAATATAGTTTTATGGAAACAAATTAATTTGGCATCATATTCTGCAATGATTTTTTTTAGATGATTTTCAGATTTTATTCTTACTTGTTGTTCTTCTGAAAAATAAGGACTTATTGCTGTAGCTACAAAACCAATTGTCAATACTTCCTTCATATCTGAATTATACTAAATGATATAATGTATCTATTGTCAATTATTTAATCTTAAGTTAAATCTTATTTCTATATTTTAATTTTAAACGTTAGTATTTTCATTAAAATGATTGAGAAAGAAAAAATTAATTGGATCTATAAAAAAATCTTCACGATTAGATTTTTTGAAGAAAGAATAAAAAAAATTGCTAAAGAGAAAACAGTACCAGGCTATCTTCACACATGTATAGGCTCTGAAGCTATTTGTGTAGGAGTAATGGCAGCATTAAATCAAGATGATTGGATATCAAGTACTTATAGAAATCATGGTCATGCTATAGCTAAAGGTTGTGAATTAAACGAAATTACTTCTGAAATTTATGGAAGAAAAACTGGTATTTGTAAGGGACGTGGTGGAAGTATGCATATAAGTGATTTTAGCAAAGGTATGCTAGGTTCATTTGGAATTGTTGCAGCTGGTCCAGCAGTAGTTTTAGGAGCAGCTTTACAAGAAAAAATAAATAAGAGTAATAAAACTTGTGTATCTTTTTTTGGTGATGGAGCAATTCATAATGGAGCCTTCCATGAGGCTGCTGGTTTAGCAAAGCTATGGAATATACCAATGATTTTTGTTTGTGAAAACAATGGTTATGCGGAAGCTACTGCAACTGATTGGCATTTAAATACAAAAGAGTTATCAGATATAACAAAAGCTTATGATATGCTCTCATACATTGGTGATGGTAATAATGTATTTGAAGTTTACGATATAACAAAAAAAGCTATCAGTGAAGCTAAACAAAAAAATACTCCAATATTTTTAGAATTTAAAAACTACAGATTTTCTGGACAGTACGAAGGTGATACTCAACTGTATCAACCACAAGAAGAGATTGATAAAGCAAAACAAAATGATCCAATAAAATTAGCAAAAGAAAATTCATCAAAATATGGTTTAAACAAAAATGATTTAGAAAAAATTATTAACGAAGTTAAAGAAGAGGTTGATAAAGCATTTGATTTTGCTGATACCCAACCTTGGCCTCAACCAGAGGATGCACTTGAAGAAGTATATGTAAATTATCCAGTTGAAATTAAAACATGACAATAAAAACAGTTAAAGATGCAATTAATGATGCCTTAGTTCAATCATTTGAAGAAGATAAAAATGTTATTTTGATGGGTGAAGATATTGCAGGAGGTAAAGGTCGAGAACAATATCAAGGTACACAAGATGCATGGGGAGGACCTTTTGGTGTTACTCAGGGACTTTATACTAAATTTGGCGGCGAAAGAGTTCGAGATACTACTATTGCAGAAGCAGGTTTTTTCGGTGCCGCTATTGGAGCAGCAATGACAGGCTTAAGACCTATTGTGGAATTAATGTATGTTGACTTTGCAGGTGTATGTTTTGATCAAATGATGAATCAAGCTGCTAAAGTGAGATACATGTTTGGTGGCAAGCAAAAAGTACCGATGGTTGTAAGAACTGTAGTCGGTGCAGGATTTCGCGCAGGTAGTGAACATTCACAAACACTTTATAGTCTTTATACTCATATACCAGGGCTAAAGGTTGTTGCGCCATATGATGCATATGATGCCAAAGGTCTTTTACTATCCTCAATTAAAGATGATGATCCAGTAATTTTTATGGAACATAAAAGATTGTATATGACAAGTTGTGAAGTACCTGATGATTTAAAGCCCATTCCACTTGGTAAAGGTAGAATAAGAAGAGAAGGAAGTGATGTTACTATAATTGCTATTCAAAGAATGAACTTATTTGCTGAAGAAGCAGCTAATGAATTAGAAAAAATTAATATTAGCTGTGAAATAGTTGATCCAAGAACTTATTCTCCACTTGATGAAGAATTAATTTTTCAATCAGTCAAAAAAACTGGTAAGGTTATAGTTGTTGATGAATCAAACCCTAAATGTTCTTTAGCTTCAGAAATATCTTCTTTAATTTCGGAAAAATGTTTTTCAGATTTAAAAGCTGCAGTAATTAAAATAACCGCTCCACATACTCCTGTACCATTTAGTCCACCAATGGAAGATTTTTATATTCCTTCAACAAAAAAAATAATTGATGCTGTTAAAAAATTAAAAGATGTATAAATTTAAAAAATTAAAGTAAATATTTTATTTCATGCAAGTACCTAAAAAAATTTTAGATAAATTCCCAAAATTATCAAAAGAAATTTTGCTTAATAATTTATCCTTACCAAGTGGAAAAAATAAAATGATACTTGATACAGATACCGCTAATGAAATAGATGATCAATTTGCATTAGCATGGACATTATTATCAAAAGATAAAATTGACCTATTAGGAGTTACTGCTGAGCCTTATTCTTTCCGACATCATAAAGACGAATTAATAGAAGCATTCGATATAATATCTAACAATAAAACTATTGATAATACTAAAGAAAATTTAGTTTCTGATTACAGATCTTGGGTTAATGGACTCATAGATGCAAATATTCATCCAAATGATATTTATTTTGATACACCAGAAGAAGGAGCTGAAAAAAGCTATCAAGAAATAATTACTATATTTAAAAAACTAAATATTAAACATGAAGGAATGGTGTTTAGAGGTTCACCTAAATATTTAGAAAATTATAACGAACCAATAGTAACTGAATCTAGTAAATTTATAGTAGATATGTGTAAAAAATATTCAAATGAAAAGATTTATGTTTGTGCAATAGGTTGTCTTACAAATATCGCTTCGGCACTTTTAACAAACCCAGAAATTATTAAAAATTTAGTAGTTGTTTGGACATCTGGTTTTCCTACATACAGTTTTAATAATAATAAAAACTCATTGAATTTAGTTCAAGATGTTTTGGCATCTCAATTACTTTTTGAATGTGGTGTTGCACATGTTTATTTACCTGGTTTCAATGTGGGGGCACAGTTAACTCTTTCATTGCCCGATATGAAAGAATTTGTAAAAGGAAGAGGGGAAATTGGTGATTACTTATATTTTCTATACACAAATAACCCTTTGCATAAACAAAGAGGTGTTTTAGATCAAAGTTGGAGAACATGGGTCATATGGGATGTTATTAATATTGCTTGGCTAATAAATCCAAATTGGGTACCAACAAAAATTATCAATTCCTCATCTCTTGATAATGAATTGTACTGGATTAAAAATGATAGCAATAATCTTATTAGAGAAGCCTTTGGTGTTAATAGAGATGAAATTTTTAATGATTTTTTTAAAAAATTAAATAATCTTTAATGAAACTAGGAGTTCATTCAGCAACATTTGTTAAAAATTGGTCAGAGGATATTACTCCTTATATTAAACTTTGTAGAGATGCTGGTTACTCTTCAGTTGAAGTATCATTACTAGGTCAAAACGAAAAGTCAGCCATAGAAATAGGTAAATTAAGTAAAGATCTAGATATTAATATTACATGTACAACAGGTTTGTCTAAGGATGAAGATATAACAAGTAATAATCAAAATATTAGAAAAAGAGGTAAGGATAAACTCATAGAGGCTATTAATTTGACTTCTCTTATGGGGTCTAAAATTTTATCTGGGGTCATACACACTGCATGGGGAATAAGTGATAATTATGGAAAAGATAAATCTCTTAAATATAAAAATTCATCAAATACTCTAATTGGATTAACAGACATTTTAGAAGATAAAGATATTAAATTAGGAATAGAGCCTCTAAATAGATATGAAACTGACTTTATTAACACTGTTGATGAAGGTTTAGAATTATGCTCGATGATCAACCATTCTCACGTTGGTTTATTGTTAGATGTTTATCATATGAATATAGAAGAAAAAGATATGTGCGCATCAATTCTCAAAGCAAATCATAATATTTTTCATTTTCATGTAGCAGAAAATGATAGAGGTATACCTGGTTCAGGGGAATTAAATTTTAATAGAATTTTTGAAACTTTAAATACAATAAATTATTCTGGTAATGTTACTTTAGAAATGTTTATTCAATCAAACCAAGATACAAGTAAAGATTTATTTACATGGAGAAATATTGAAAATAATCCTTTTGATGCAATTCAAAAGTCTTATGAATATTTAAAGAAATTTATTAAATGATAGAATTTCATAAAAAATGGATAACTAACTCTTGCTTAATAATTAAAGAAAATTATCAAAAAATTAATATGCTTGATCAAGAGATTGGTGATGGAGATCACGGTACAACAATATTAAGAGGATTAGAGGAAGCTGTATCTCATTTTAGTACAAAAAATGAATTTAATAATTCAATATCATTTATGAATGAAATTTCGAAATTGATGAGAGTATCTATGGGAGGAGCTTCTGGTATTTTGATGACAATCTTCTTTAAAGAATTAGGCAATTTAAATTTAAATGATCTTTATAATTCAACCTTAACTATTTTTTCAAATACTATAACTAAAATACAAACAAGAGGAAAAGTAAAATTTGGTGATAAAAGCTTTTTAGATATTTTTATACCTATTCATCAAGATTTAATTGAAAATAATTTTATTGATCTTGATAAAATAATTAAAAAAATTGATGAGTCACTTGAATACACAAAATCTTTGGAAGCTCGTGTTGGTAGAGCAAAGTTTTTAGATTCAAAAGGTGTTGGTGTAATAGATCCAGGCGCATATTCAACGTCTATAATTTTAAAAGAATTTTTTAAGGAAATTAATAATGAAAAAAATAATTAATAATAATATAAATATTGTAGATGATATGTTGAGTGGTTATGTTAAATCACATTCAGACAGAGTTAAATTTTCTGAAATAAATAAAAGAATTATTTGTCGAAAAAATAAAAAACAATTAAGTAAAGTTCCCATCTTGATTGGAAATGGATCTGGGCATGAGCCTATTGCCGTAGGTTGGGTTGGTGAGGGTATGCTTGATGCTAATATTGTTGGAGACATTTTTTCTGCTCCATCAGGAGATTTAATATTTGAAGGAATTAAAATTTTTAAGGATCATTCTTCTATTTTATTATTAATTTCAAATCATTCTGGTGATGTAATGAATGGAGAAATGGCAATAGAAATGGCTGAAGATGAAAATATAAATGCTAAATATTTAATTATGTATGATGATATAGCTTCTGCACCAAAAGGCAATGAAGCTCAAAGAAGAGGAGGGGCAGGTACAACATTTGTTTATAAAATACTTGGAGCCTTATCTGAAAAAGGTGCTGATATTGAACAATTACTAAGTCTAGGAAAACAAATTGTTGATAATACAAGAACATTATCAGTTGCAATAAGCCCTGGCACATCTCCAATTACTGGAGAAAAAATTTTCACAATTGAAGAAGATGAAATTTTTATTGGAATGGGTGTTCATGGAGAGTCTGGATATGGTAGGCAAAAAATTCAACCATCTAAAAAAATTATTTCATTTATGTTAGATAAAATATTTGATGATTTTAATTACAAATCGGGCGATATAGTTATACCATTTGTTAATGGATCAGGGTCTACAACTTTAATGGAATTATTAATAATATTTAATGATTTAGAAGAATATTTATCAAAATACAATATTCAAATATTTAAACCTTTGATTAATGAATACATCACAACTCAAGATAGTGGAGGATTTTCTTTATCTTTACTAAATTCTAGTGAAGAAATGAGAAAATTATGGCTGGAGCCTTCATCAGTTCCTTATTTTCACTTGTGATGAATCAAAAAGAATTAATTAATGATGTGTTAATTAATAAAAAGTTTTTTGCATTAGCAATAGACCAGGGAACGAGTCTAAAAGAAATTATAAATCAAAAAAAAAATAATTTTAAAGATGAGGATTATTTTTTTTTTAAAAAAAACATAATAGAAATATTAGGATCAAATCTTTCAGCTGTTTTATTTGATTTTGATACATATGAGAAACATGAAAAGTTTAAAAATTTAAATATACCAAAAATTATTGCATATGAAGATGATGCTTATAACATTGATAATGTTGAAAGAATTACTAAACTACCAACTAATAAATCAATAGATAAAACAATAGATGATTTTAAGGCAATTAAATTTTTTATGTATTATAATCCAGACTCTCCTCAAGAAATAAACAATAAAAAAAATATTTTAATAAAAAAAATAGGGAAAATGTGTTTAAATTATAATAAACCTTTTTTATTTGAGCCCTTATTGTACAATGATCCTTTAACCAAAAAATCTAATGAAGAATATAATAAGAAAAAGCATGAATATATAACATATTTTTACTCTGAATTTTCTAAACCAGATTATAATGTTAGCATTATTAAAATCGAATTTCCTTTTAATGAAAGCATTCTAGATGATTATAATAATGTTAATACAATAAGTTATTGTGAAGAAATATTATTGAATACATTTGGTAAAACAATGAAGCCATTTGTATTTTTGAGTGCTGGAATGAAATTTAGTAATTTTTATAAATCAATGTCTATTTCAATGAAATTAAACATTAATTGCCTTGGTTTTTTATGTGGAAGATCTTTATGGCAAGACTCAATTGATATATTTTGCAATCAATCAAATACTGAATTTATTAAATGGTTAGAAAATCAAGGTTTGGAGAGAGTTGAAAAACTTAAATCGACTTTAGATTTATAAATAAGGAGATAGTTATGAAAAAAATTGGATTTATTGGAATAGGTACAATGGGTTTACCAATGGCATCTAATATTATTAACAAAGGTTATAGTTTATCCTTTTATGATCCTTTTGTTAATTCTGAGTCAGTTAATACTTTAGAAAAACTAGGAGGTATCCAAAAACCAAGTTTATCAGAATTATCTCAAAATGTTGAAATAATCATTACTATGTTGCCAAATGGAGACAATGTAAAAGAAGTATGTTTTGGTAAAAATGGTTTGATTTATCAAGATAATAAAAATTTTGTATTAATTGATATGAGTACAATTAATCCTAATGATTCTATTTTTATTAATGAGGAGCTAAACAAAAATAACATAAAAATGTTTGATGCACCTGTTGCAAGATTAGTACAGAATGCAATTGATGGTACTCTTTTAATAATGGTAGGTGGTAATAAAGATGAATTTAAGAATATAAAAAATTTATTAGAAACTATGGGAAGCGATATAGTTTATTGTGGTGAAAATGGCTCAGGTAGTAAAATGAAAATTATAAATAATTACATGTCCATTGCCTTAAATATATTGACAGCAGAAACTTTAAAT
>CACIXR010000011.1 GCA_902590695.1 uncultured Alphaproteobacteria bacterium | reverse complement strand
TTACCCCACCAAATTGATACATCTACTGGTGTTTACAAGGGTCGACAAATTCTTAAAAAGAAATCTAAAGAAGATAGCTAACATCATGTCTGACAGGCAAGTTGAAATTGCCATAGATGCAATGGGTGGCGAAAATAGCCCATTTAAGGTATTAAAAGGTGCTGAAATATTCCTTCAAAAAGAAAAAGAAACTAAAGTAGTTTTCTTTGGAAATGAAGAGCAAATATCACATATAATAAAACAAAATAAATTAAATATTTTTAACTTTGAAGTTGTGAACACTCGCGATATCATAACTGACGAAGATAATGTTAATACAATTTTAAGATCAAAAAAAAATAGCAGTATTTATAAGGGTCTTGAATATGCAAAAAATAATTTGAATGCAGGTTTTGTTTCTTCTGGGAGTACTGCAGCAATAATGGTTCTTTCAAGACTTCATATGGGGATGATTGAGGGAATTGATAGGCCGGCAATTTGTTCTTTAGTACCAAATAAAAAAAACTATTCTTTAATGTTAGATTTGGGAGCAAATGTAATTGTTAGTGGATCAAATCTATTTCAATTCGCTTTAATGGGTTATTGTTATTTTTCAATAATAAATAAAAATAAAAAGCCTAAATTAGGAATTCTTAACATTGGTACAGAAAATAATAAAGGCTTAGAGTTTCTTCAGGAGGCTGCAGATTTAATTCAATCTAGTTTTTTGAAAGATTACTATATTGGCTTTATAGAGCCAAATAAAATCACATCAGGTAATTGCGATATTATTATTTCTGACGGTTATACAGGTAATATAATGCTTAAATCAGCTGAAGGAATTTCTAACTTTATTACTTCAAATTTAAAAGAGATTTTTAATAAATCTTTAATTAATAAAATATCATACAAGCTAATTGAAAAAGATTTAAATATTTTAAAAAATCAAGTTAATCCTGATATTTATAATGGTGCAACTCTGATTGGTTTAAATGGAATTTCAGTAAAAAGTCATGGCAATGCAAATCCCATAGCTTTTAGTCATGCATTGAGCCAATGCCATAAATTCATTAAACAAGAGCTTAATATGCAGATTATAAAATCAATTAAAAATTTATGACAAATAAACATAATATTTCTAGAGATGAAATTGCCGAAGCAATGCAAAATGAGTTTGGATTCAATAGAAAATTGTGTTTAGATATCGTCAATGATATCATTAACATAGTTATTATTGGACTCGAAAGAGATAAAAAAGTTAAAATTCATAATTTTGGAACTTTTACTTTAAATAGAAAAAATAGTAGAATTGGTAGAAATCCCAAAACTAAAGAGGAGTATAATATTTCTAGTAGGAATGTTATTACTTTCAAAGCAAGTAAAATTTTACTAAAATACATTAATAATAAATTTAGTGATTAATAAAAAATATTTAAATATTTCTGAAGTATCCAAAATGCTTCAAATTGAAGAGCATAAGATAAGGTACTGGGATTCTTTGGATCCAAAAACAAAAAAATATAGAGTTGCAGGTATCTCAACAAAAAGTGCAGGAGGTACAAGATATTTTAATAAAGACAATATTAAAAAATTACAAAAGTTAAAAAGTATTCTTTATGATGGAAATAATCAGAATTATTCAATTAAATTAGCAGAAAAAATCTTATCTTCAAAAAATCATTTATCTATTCAAAATGATCAAAATACAAAAAATTATCAATACTCAGATAATGTTGAAAAAATTAATCAGATTCTTAATAAAATGAGATTATTGTTGAAAAATAATGATAATAAATTGCAAAGAAAAAAATAATTGCTATATTTCAATTACTTAAGTTAATAATTTATACTAAAAATATAATAAAAAAAGTTATTTTTAATGTTTTATTTGTGCGTCAATTAAAATATATGAACCTCATCTTATTAGTAAGGAAACAAACTATAAGGAGTTTTTATGTTAAATAAGACTAGTCTATTAGGTATCATTGCTGCAACAATAGCATTTATAGCTGTTCCAGCATTTGCTGCCGATACCTTCTTAGGTGAAGGTGATTTCGTAGGTATTACATTCTGGATTGTATCAATTGGAATGTGGGCATCTACTATTTTCTTCTTTTATGAAGGTATGAGAGTTTCTTCTAAGTGGAGAACTTCAATGGTTGTTGCAGGGCTTATTACTTTTATAGCTGCTGTACACTACATGTACATGAGAGACTTTTGGGTTGCTACAGGTGAGTCACCAACAGTATATAGATATATTGATTGGATACTAACTGTTCCACTTCAAATGGTTGAATTCTTTTTAATTCTAGTTGCTGCCGGTGCAGCTGTATCTAGTGGTGCTTTCTATAGATTGCTCATTGGTACACTTGTTATGATTGTTGGTGGATATCTTGGAGAAGCAGGTCATATTTCTGTACTACTTGGTTTCATCATTGGTATGATCGGTTGGGCTGTAATCATTTGGGAAATTTTCCGAGGTGAAGCAAGTCAGGCTGCTACAACTAAAGAATCAGTAACATCTGCATTTAATGCAATGAGATTAATTGTATTAGTAGGTTGGGCAATATATCCTCTAGGATATGTGTTTGGTCTAATGATGGGTTCAGTTGATGCTGATACTCTAAACTGGATCTACAACCTTGCTGATTTTATTAATAAAATCTTATTCGGTTTAATTATCTGGAACGCTGCTGCTAAAGACTCAGCAACTGCATAATTAAATATTTATAAAACTTTAAAAACCCTCTAATTAGAGGGTTTTTTTTATTAAATTATTGACTTAATTTTTCAATATATGTATTTGGGCACGCGATGAAAACATTCTCTTTGAAAAAAAGTGATATTAAGAAAAAGTGGGTCTTAATTGATGCTAAAGACGCAGTTTTAGGAAGACTTGCTGTTATTTCTGCAAATATCCTCAGAGGTAAAAATAAGCCTGAATATACACCTAGCCAAGACTGTGGCGATAATTTGATTATAATCAATTCCGACAAAATTCATCTAAAAGGCAAAAAAGCTGATAATAAAATATATTACAGACACACTGGATACCCAGGTGGAATAAAAGAGACAACACCTAATAATATGAAGGAAAAAAACAAATCTGATGAAATGATCAAACTTGCAATAAAAAGAATGATCCCAAGAGGACCATTAGGAAAACAACAATTATCTAATTGTAAGATATATAGAGATGAAAATCATAAGCATGAAGCTCAAAATCCTGAAATTATTGATATAGCATCAATGAATAATAAAAATAAAATTTAACTATGGAAAATCAAGAAAATCAAACTGAAAATATTTTAGATAATAAAGAAAGAGCTTATGCTACTGGAAAAAGAAAAAATTCCATTGCTAGAGTTTGGTTAAAAAGAGGTAGTGGTGAAATTAAAATCAATGGTAAACCTTTAGATAAATACTTTTCTAGACCAGTGCTTCAAATGATAGTTAACCAGCCTTTGGATATCGTTAAAGCTGATAATTCTTATGAGATTATGGCATCAGTTAAAGGTGGAGGTCTTTCTGGTCAAGCTGGCGCTATTAGACATGGTATTAGCAAAGCATTAAGCTTATACGATCAATCAAATAGACCACCTCTAAAAAAAGTTGGTTTTCTTACCAGAGATCCAAGAGTTGTCGAAAGAAAAAAAGCTGGTTTAGCGAAAGCCAGACGAAGTTACCAATTCTCTAAGAGATAAATTTTCATGAAAAATAAGATTAGAGTAGCCGTTTTAGGCTCATCTGGCTATGTTGGAATGGAGTTAGTAAAAATTCTATCAAATCATTCTTACGTAGATATAAATTTTCTAGGATCAGAAACTATTCATGATACTTATCTAAATAATATTGATAATACAAAAGAATATAATCAACTTCCTCTTTTAAGACCAAATAATAGTTTTAATACTGAAGATAGTAATTATGTTTTTTTAGCTTTACCTCATGCAGTATCTAATAAATATGTAAAAAAATATTTTAATAAAATTAATATTATAGATTTATCAGCAGACTTTAGATTAGATAATTTTGATGTATATAAAGAAAATTATGGTAATGAACATGAGTGCAAAGAACATTTAAACAATTTTATCTACGGTCTCGCTGAAATAAACAGAGATAAAATAAAAAATTCTAAAAATATAGCGGTACCTGGATGTTATCCAACTTCTATTTTATTACCATTAATACCTCTAATAAAAAATAAATTAATTGATACCAAGAACATAATTATTGACTCTAAATCAGGTTATAGTGGAGCAGGAAAGAAATTTGACTTCAATAAAATGAAGTCAAAAAATGATTATAATTTTTACAATTACAATACAAATAATCACAGACATATTGCAGAAATTGAACAAGAACTTAATAAACATAGTTCAGAAAATGGAGTAAAGTTTTCATTTAATCCTCACATTCTTCCTAATTTTAGAGGTATGATTTCTACAATTTATTGTAATCTCAATAATAGTATAAAAAAAACTGATGTCATAAATATATTCAAAGACTTACAAAAAATAAATCCTTTTATAAAATACATCGATAATGATGAAATCCTTGATTTTTTTTCTATTCAAAATTCTAATTATTGTAAAATTAAAATTTTTAATCATCATAGTGAGGATAAAATTATCATTGTTAGTGCAATAGATAACCTAATCAAAGGCGCTGCCGGTCAAGCAGTACAATGCTTTAATATAGCAGAAAATATTGAAGAAACAGTATCTTTAGTATGATTAAATATTTTACAGTTTTCCTTCTATTTCTTTTTATTGTTTCATGCGGATATCCTGATATTGATAATGTTCCTGATTTTAAAGACGCCAAATTAACTGATGAAGAATTATTAGATTATTGTAGTATTTCTAATACTGATAAAAAAGATATAGATAAATGTATTAATGATTATAAAAGTTAAATTTAGTTATGAGTAAACTTAATATTGGTATAGCGGGATTGGGAAATGTTGGATCAGCACTAGTTGAAACAATTGAAGAAAATAAAAATTATTTCTTCGATAAAACAGATGTAGAATTAAACATAGCCGGAATATCTGCAAGAACAAAAAATAAAAAAAGAAATTTTAATATATCAAATTATACTTGGTATGATGACCCAAGAGAAATGTCTAAAGATGATAATTTTAATGTAATTGTTGAATTAATTGGTGAAGAAAAAGGAATTAGTTATGAAATTATTGATACAGCATTAAAAAATAAAAAACATGTTGTAACAGGAAATAAAGCATTAATAGCTAATCATGGAAAAGAATTATTTAAATTAGCTAACACTCATTCACTAGCTTTATCATATGAAGCTGCTGTTGCAGGTGGTATACCAGTAATAAAAACAATAAAAAATTCTATTTGTTTAGATAGAATTAATAAAATTTCTGGGATTTTAAATGGAACTACAAATTACATTTTAACAAAAATGCAACAAGATAATTTGTCCTTTGATGCAGTTCTTAAAATTGCTAAAGATAAAGGATATACTTCTGATCAGGAATCAAAATTAGATATTGGCGGATATGATGCAGCTCATAAGTTAACAATATTATCAACTCTATGTTTTAAATCAAATTTAAACTTTAATAATAATTATATTGAAGGAATCTCTAATATTAAAATTGAAGATATTAATTTTGCTGAAAAATTAGGATATAAGATAAAATTAATATCTGAAGCTTGCATAATTGAAGGAAAGATTTCAAACTTTACTTCTCCAAAATTAGTTTCAATGGATAATCCCTTAGCAAGTGTTGATAACGCTCTTAATGCGATTAATATTGAAACTATACATCTAGAAAATTTATTTTTAGAGGGTGAAGGAGCAGGAGGGAAGCCAACTGCCAGCTCTGTCTTGTCTGATTTATATGATATATCTCAGAATAAAAAATTTGATAATTTAGGTTTTAAAATTGATAAGCTTCAAAGCTTTGAAAAATATTCAGCAGAAAATGTAATCAATAGCTATTACCTAAGAATAATGACAGAAGATAAACCTGGCGTTCTTTCTTCAATTACTAATTACTTTAGTGATTTTGATATATCTGTTAAAAAAATACTTCAACTACCCGAGAGTTCTGAAGTAGACAAACCTATACCTATTATAATAACTACCCATAATATTCAGAAAGAAAAATTAAGTAATGTAATTAATAAAATTGAAGGTTTAGAATTTGTAAAAGAAAAAATTACTGTTCTTGCTATTCATGATAATTAATTAATGTGAATATTGAAAAATCACTATCTGATAAATTTTGGGAAGAAAAGCAAATTGACTTTAAGCACATTCAAGCTCTTTCACAAAAAAAATCAATTTCTGAAATTTTTTCAAAACTTCTAATTTCAAGAGGTGTCTACGAAGAAAATTATGATAATTATATAAATCCAAATCTTTTAAATAATCTTCCAGATCCTTTTGAACTTAAAGATATGAAAAAAGGAATTGCAAGATGTATTGAGGCTTTAAAAAATAATGAAAAGATTGGAATAATCGCTGATTATGATGTTGATGGATCTACTTCTGCTTCAATTTTATATAAATTTTTAAATAATTTTACCAAAAATATTGTTTGTAAAATACCGCATAGATTATCTGAGGGCTATGGTCCAAATGTTAGGCTTATGAATGAAATGCTTAATGAAAAAATTACACTCCTGTTTACACTTGATTGCGGTACATCAGCATTTACCTCGATAGATTTGCCTGATTACAATGGTATTGAAGTTATAGTTATAGATCATCATTTAAGTGAATTTAAACTGCCTAAAGTTCACTCGGTAATTAATCCAAATAGATTTGATGAAAACAATGATTATAAAGATTTTGCTGCAGTAGCAGTAACTTTTCTTTTTTTAATGGGTTTAAGAAAGCAAATCAGAGAATTAAAATTATTTCCAAATATAAAAGAACCAAACTTAATGTCATATTTAGACTTAGTTGCTGTTGGAACAATTTGCGATATTGTTAATATTAACAATTACAATAGAGCAATTGTCAGTAAAGGTCTGGAGCTCATCAGAAGTCGAAAAAATAAATCAATAACAAAAATATTAGATAACTCTAATATCAATCATGAACCTTTAGCTAAAGATATTGGTTTTGTCTTAGGACCACAAATTAATGCTGCGAGTAGAATTGATGATTCTTCTTTATCTTCCAAACTTCTAATTTCAAATGATGTATCTGAAATAGAAACTATTTCTAAAAAACTATTTTTAATTAATGAAAAAAGAAAATTAATTGAACAAAATATTTTTAATGAAGCTATTGAGCAAATTAAAGGTCAAGAAAATAAAAAATTTATTATTGTTTATAAAGATAATTGGCACCAAGGTGTTTTAGGTATAGTTGCTAGTAAAATAGTAGCTCTTTATAACAAACCAACATTTGTATTTTCTTTTATTAATAATGTTGGATCTGGTTCAGGTAGATCTATAGATCAAATTGATATTGGTAGTATTGTTCTTGAGTTAAAGGCAAATGACTTAATTGATGATGGAGGTGGTCATAAAATGGCAGTAGGTTTAAAAATAAATAAAAAAAAATTAGATAAAATAGATAAATTTTTAGTTAAAAAATTTGATTCATATCATGATAATTTTTTTGAAAAAAAAATATTTTATGACAGTGAAATTTCTGTAAATCAAATAAACAAAAATTTTTTAGATAATTTAGAATTATTAGAACCTTACGGCAAAGGTAATGAAGAGCCTCAATTTTTAATTAAAGATATAGTAATCGATCAGGTAAAAAATTTAAAAAATAAACATATTTTAATTTTTTTTAAAAATGATTTAGGGTTAAATTTAAAAGGTATATCATTCAACAGTATGAATAACCCAATTGGTGATTATCTTATGAAGTTTAAAAAATTTAAATTTCATATTTTGTGTTCTATTAAAAAAGATAATTTCTCAAGTAGTCAGATGCCCCAAATACTGATCCATGACGTAAAAGTAATAAATTAAATAATTTGAAAAAAATCAAAATATCTACTATATACCAACAATGTGTCCCCTTCGTCTATCGGTTAGGACATCAGGTTTTCATCCTGAAAAGAGGAGTTCGACTCTCCTAGGGGATGCCACTAATTTAAGGGCATAGAATTATTGACCCTACTGAATTCCTTGATTGAATTAACTCATGAGCCTTATTAGCTTCGGATAACTTAAATTTTTTAAATATATTAGGCTTAATTTCTTTATTTTTAATTTTTATAAATAATTTGTTACTGCATTCTTCTAACTCTTCTGAATTACGGATATAATGCATCAATGTTGGTCTAGTATAATATAAACTTTTAGGATTAAATGTACTGTGAAGATTTACATCATTTACCATTCCGGAAGATTGTCCGAAAGATACCATTAGCCCTCTAAATTTTAGGCATTTTAAAGATATGTCAAACGTATCTTTACCCACTCCATCATAAACAACATGCACTCCTTCATTGTTTGTTAATTTTAAAACATTTCTAAGAACGTCTTCTTGTTTATAATTAATAGTGAATTCACATCCATTTTTTTTTGCAAATAATGCCTTTTCATTAGTACTAACAGTACCTATCATTTTAGCTCCTATAGATTTTGCCCATTGGCTAGCAATTAACCCAACACCTCCAGCAGCTGCATGAAATAAAAAAAATTCATCTTTTTGTAATTTATACAATCTTTCAAAAAGGTATTCGACGGTCATTCCCTGCAATAATATTGAAGCAGCTTCATCATTTGAAATATATTCTGGTAATTTTACAACTCTTCGAGCATCAAAATCTCTAACTTCGCAATAAGCACCAATTGGAGGGCTAAAGGAATAAGCTACTCTATCACCAACTTTTAAGTTTGATACATTATCTCCAATTTCTATGACATCTCCTGCTGCTTCTACTCCTAAACAAAAAGGGATATCTACAGGTAATGGATATATTCCTGTTCTATGATATGTATCTATATAGTTAATACCAATTGAAGTTTGGTTAATTCTGACCATATTTTCTTCAACATTTTTAGGTAAGTCATAGTTTTCATATTTTAAAACTTCTGGACCACCTAGCTTACTGACTACAACTCTATTTGGCATAATTTTTCTTTAAGTTTTTATATACTAATTCGAATTCTTTTAAACATTCTGGATTAGCCAATGATTCTTCATTTTCAATACTTTCACCATTAATTAATTTTTTAACTAAAATTTCAACTATTTTACCACTTCTAGTTCTTGGTATTTCACTTATAGCATATATTTGTGAGGGAATATGCTTGTAAGAAAGATTAATTTTTATTTCATCTATTATTTTAGACCTTAAATTTTCATTAAATTCAAAATTTTTATTCAAGACAACAAATAATATAATTTGTGTATCATTTTTTAATTTATATTCCACAGCAACTGCTTCCTGAACTTCTGTAATATTTTCAATTACTCTATAAATTTCTGCAGTACCTATTCTTACTCCTCCTGAATTTAGAGTTGCATCTGATCGTCCATAAATTACATAACCGCCATTTATAGTTTTTTCAATATAATCTCCATGATACCAAATGTTTTCATATTTACTAAAATAAGAATTAAAATATTTTTTATTATCATGATCGTTCCAAAAATATAAAGGCATTGATGGAAAAGAAGATTTACATACTAGTTCTCCTTTTTGATTTTCAATTGAGTTTCCTTTTTCATCAAATACATCAACATCCATTCCAAGAGCTTTACATTGAATTTCACCACTAAAGACATCCATTAACGGATTACCGGTAACAAAACACGAAACTAAATCAGTACCACCACTTATAGATTCAAGATGAATATTTGATTTGATGTTTTCATAAACGTATTCAAATGATTCATTAACCAAAGGAGATCCTGTTGAAGCTAGGGTATTTAAACTATTTAATTTAAAACTTTCTTTAATTTTAATTTTATTATTTTTTAAAGTATCTAAATATTTTGCACCAGTCCCAAAAAAATTAATGTCTTCTTCTTCTGCTATTTCAAAAAGATGTTTATTATCGGGAATAAAAGGGGATCCATCATATAAAATTATTGTTGCTTTTGACGCCAAAGCAGAAACTAACCAATTCCACATCATCCACCCACAAGTAGTGAAATAAAAAACTCTATCTTTTTCATTAATATCACAATGTAGTACATGCTCTTTTTTATGTTGGATTAGCGCTCCACCAGAACTGTGAACAATACATTTTGGTACTCCAGTAGTTCCACTAGAATAAAGAATATACAGTGGGTGATTAAAATTAAACTTTTCAAATTTACTATACTCAATTTCTTGTTGTAAAATCTTACACAAATTATCGTATTCAAAATCTAATTGATAATCTTTTTCATTAAATTCATATGGTATTAAAATAATTTTTTCTATACTTGGGATATTATATACAACATCTTTTATAATTTTTGTCGTATCAACTTTTTTATTGTTGTAAAAATAATAATCTGAAAATAATAATACTTTTGGTTCAATTTGTTTAAATCTATCTATAATTGCTTTTTTACCAAAATCTGATGAACATGATGACCAAATAGCACCTAATTGTGCTGTAGATAAAAATGCAATTACAGTTTCAGGTATATTAGGAAGTATAGCAGCTATCCTATCATTTTTTTCAATGTTATTATTTTTTAAATAATTTGCAAATTTCAAAACTGCACTTTTAAGCTCTCTCCAAGAGTAATTTCTTTTAATTTTTTTTTCAGAGTGAAATATTATTGCATCGTCATCATCATCTCTTGTTAAACAATTTTCAGCATAATTTATCTTACATTCATCAAAAAATTTATTATTAGTAAATTCAGGTGCTGATTTAAAAATTTTACCTTTTTTTTCACCAACAAAATTTGTGAAATCCCATACATTAGTCCAAAATTCATTTTTATTTTTTATGCTCCAATTATGCAAGTCAGCATAATTTGTTATATTTAAACTCTTATCTAGTTGATTAATAAACTTGTGGAGGTTTGTTTTTTTATTATTTGGAGACCACAACTTTATGTTGTGCATAACAATTTAATTCTTTTTTTGGTCTTCTTTAAGAGATCTAACTCTGACAATAACATCAATATTATGCAATGAGAGACATGCAGGAATAGAAGGTATATCAAGATTAATATTTTTTGTAGGTATATCATGAATCTTACCCTCATCTTCAATATACAAATGATAATGAGATTTATTATTATTACAATATAGTGATTTATTTTGATCGACAACTATTTCTCTTATTAATCCTAATGAGGTAAATTGTTTTAAGGTATTATAAATTGTAGCCATAGAAATTTTTCTATCTTCTTTTTTTACTTCATCAAAAAGATTTTCAGCAGAAATATGCCGGTCACCTTTTTCAAAAATTAATTTAGCTAAAATTCTTCTTTGTTTTGTTGGTCTTATACCACTTTCCTCTATTTTTTTCAGTGCGCGGCTGTAAGGACTTAGAGGATCAATTACTTTGTTTTCTATTCTCATAATATTATAATAAGTAATGAATTACATTTTTTCTGCAATTTTTCTATATTTTTTTTTAGGTTTTCTCTTGTATATCTTTCAAAGACGCATTGTTTTTAATAAATCAGGGCATCCAGGCGCACCAAAGGATTATAACTTGGATAATACAGAAGAAGTTTATATTAATACTGAGGATAACTTAAAGCTGTTATCATGGTATCATAAAGGGAATAATTCACTCCCTTTAATAGTCTATTTTCATGGTAATTCTTTTCATATCGGAGATAGAGCTTACAGAATCCAGAGGTATATCGAAAAAAATTGGAGCGTACTTTTAGTTTCCTGGAGAGGTTTTGGAGGTAACAAAGGAAATCCAACAGAAAAAAATTTATATAAAGATGCGGAAGCAGTATTAAAATGGATTAAAAATAATACTGAATTTAAATTCAAAGAATTAGTGATTTATGGAGAATCACTAGGATCTGGTGCTGCAGTAGAAATGGGCACAAAGTACGAATTTTTATCTATTGTTTTAGAAGCGCCATTTACATCTATCAATGATATTGCAAAAAAAAGATATAAAATATTTCCAACAAAATATTTAGTTAAAGATAAATTCGATAACTTCAGTAAAATTGATAAAATAACTTCGCCATTACTTATCATTAGTGGAAAAAAGGATGAAATTGTACCTCATGAACACAGTATTAAGCTTTATGATAAAGCAAAAGTAATAAAAAAGAGTGTTTTTATTGACGAAGCAATACACAATAATCTATATGATTTCGGGATTGAAAAAGACGTAATTGGCTTTAATTTAAAACTATGGAAATAGATTTAACAACATCATATGTAGGCATTTTAAGCCTTATTGTATTTGTTCTTGCATATGCTGTTGTAATGGCTGAAGAATTTAGTCATTTAAGAAAATCTAAACCAGTTATTATTTCAGCTGCTGTAATATGGGGTATTATAGCTTTCCATTTTTCTTCTGATAAGCAATACGCCAAAGAAATTGAATATGCGTTAGAGCATAATATTTTAGAATTTGCAGAACTTTTCCTCTTTCTCCTTGTTGCTATGACTTACATCAATGCTTTAGAAGAAAGAAAAGTTTTTGATGTAGTCAGATACCAATTAACATCAAGGGGATTTAGTTTTAGACAATTATTTATATTCACAGGTATTATTACTTTTTTCCTATCTCCTATAGCTGATAACTTAACAACTGCACTAGTAATGTGCTCTGTAGTCATGGCCTGTGGTAAAGGTAATACAAAATTTATATCAATTGGCTGTATTAATATAGTTGTTGCAGCAAATGCAGGTGGTGCGTTTAGTCCATTTGGAGATATAACAACCTTAATGGTATGGCAGGCTGGTATAGTTGAATTTTTTACTTTTTTTAAAATATTTTTTCCTTCTGTGGTTAATTACATAATACCTGCAGCAGTTATGTATTTCTTTATTCCAAATGAAAAACCACAAATTAGCTCTGATAGAGAATATATGAAAAGGGGTGGACGAGTAATTATCTTTTTAGGTTTGTTTACAATTTTTAGTGCTGTAAACTTCCATAATATTCTACACTTACCCCCAATGCTTGGCATGATGTTTGGTCTTGGTCTTCTTGGGTTATATTCTTTTTACTTACAAATTACACATGATCCATCTGTTGAAGATGAAAAATTTGATTTCTTTAGAAAAGTTTCAAGAGCTGAATGGGACACTTTATTATTCTTCTTTGGAGTTATTCTAAGTGTAGGAGGTTTAGGATTTATAGGTTACTTAACTGTTGTTTCTGAATTCTTATACATTGGTCTTGGTCCAACAATGGCTAACTCTATAGTAGGTGTTCTTTCAGCTATCGTAGATAATATACCAGTGATGTTTGCTGTAATTACTATGAGACCGGAAATGTCAATTGATCAGTGGTTACTGGTTACATTAACAACAGGAGTGGGTGGTAGTCTATTGTCAATTGGTTCAGCTGCAGGTGTAGCACTTATGGGACAAGCGAGAGGATATTACACTTTTTTTGGACATTTAAAATGGACTCCAGTTATATTTATTGGTTATGTAGCAAGTATTTATCTTCACGTTTTAATGGCTGACTTGCCTTGGTAATTTAAATTATCAATTATTAAAAAAATAATCATACTTAGTATTAAAATTACACCAGCAACAAAAGATGCTTCGTTAAATTTATAGACACTAATCAATTTATATAAGTAAGATGGCAAGGTATCAAAGTTTTGATCTTTAAAAAATGATATTATTGTAAAATCACCAAAAGTAATAACCGTCGAAAATGCAAAAACAAAAATTATATTTTTTTTAATCATTGGGAGTAAAATAATAAAATAATTTCTTATGCTTATTCGGAAAGTTTGCTGAAAATTTTCAAAATTTAAAAAAATATTTTTCAAGTTAT
>CACIXR010000010.1 GCA_902590695.1 uncultured Alphaproteobacteria bacterium | reverse complement strand
GATCACTTGTTGATTATGCAGAAGAATATGAAAAAATTCCTAAAAATTATAAAGGTGAAATTTTTTTAGAAATAACTTCAAGATCATTTGATGTGTCATTTAAAAAAAATAATTCTTTAAATCAATTAAGATTGGTAAATAGAAATCATAATTATTTGACTGATAAACAACTAATTAATCTTAATGAAAAACAAATAATTTCAAATCAAACTATAGACAAAGTTAAAATAGATAATGGATTAAAGTTATCAGTTAATCTAACTGGATCAAACATAATTGCTTACGTAGCAAAAAAAAATACCCCAATTATAAATTATTCTAAAATTAAATCTCATAAAATAAATGATTTTTGGAATATAATTAGAAAAAATAATAAAAAATTAGTAATTGAAAAAAACAAATTTTACATTTTGAGATCAAAAGAGAAGGTTATAATACCATCCAATTTAGCTGGTGAAATGATACCATATGATACAGGCATTGGAGATTTCAGAGCACATTATGCAGGTTTTTTTGATCCAGGTTTTGGTCTACCTAAAGGATCATATGCAGTTTTGGAAGTAAAAACAAATGAGGTACCTTTTTTATTAGAAGATGGTCAAACTATAGCTAGAATTAAATATGAAAAGTTGAACAAAAATAATAATATTGTATACGGAAAAGATATAAAATCAAATTATCAAAATCAAGGTTTAAAATTAAGTAAACATTTTAAATAGAATGAAAAAAATATTAATTGTTAATGGCCCTAACTTAAATTTATTGGGTAATAGAGAAGATGATATTTATGGTAAAGACAGTTTAGATAAGATTAAATCTGATTGTGAAAAAAAAGGTATAGAGAAGGAAATAGAAATTATTTTCTTCCAATCTAACAATGAAGGGGAGATAATTGATAAGATTCATGAAGTAAATCATAAATTTGATGGTTTGATAATTAATCCAGCAGCATTTACTCATTCATCAATTGCAATTCTAGATTCATTAAGAGCAATTAATAAACCGAAAATAGAAATTCATCTTTCAAATATATACGCAAGAGAAGAATATAGAAAAAAAAGTATTACTTCTGAAGGAGTTGATGGTTTAATTTGTGGATTTGGTGGAAATAGTTATCTTCTAGGAATTGAAGCAATATGCAAATTAATTTATAAATAAGTATGACTAAAATTGATAAAACTGATTTAGAGAATATTAAGTTAATCATCAAAGAATCAAAAATTAATGGTGTTGCTAAAATAAAAATAAAAAAAAATGATTATGAAATAGAGATTACCTCAAATGACTTCTCAGAAAAAAATGTTTCCGTTCAGAAATTTGAAAAAAATGCTGAAGTAAAAGAAGTCGATAATGCAAAAGAAGTAGTAAATGAGGACAATATAGTAAAATCTCCAATGGTAGGAGTTGCTTATCTTTCTGCTGATCCAAATTCGCAACCTTATGTTAAAGTTGGTCAACATGTTAAAGCTGGTGATACTTTGTTGTTAATCGAAGCAATGAAAACTTTTAATGAAATTAAAGCTCCTAGATCTGGTATTATCAAAAAAATAGTTACCTTGAATAGTCAGCCCGTTGAATATGGGGATACTCTTATAATTTTTGAATAATGTTCAAAAAAATACTGATTGCTAATAGAGGTGAAATTGCTTTACGTGTTCTTAGAGCTTGCAGAGAATTAGGAATAAAAACTGTAGCAATTCACTCTGATGTTGATGAAAATGCTATGCATGTAAGAATGGCAGATGAAAGTATTTGTGTCGGACCAGCCTCTGCACAATCAAGTTATTTAAATATACCTGCAATTATAACTGCTGCAACATTAACTGATGTAGACGCAATTCATCCTGGGTATGGTTTTTTAAGTGAAAATCAAAGATTTGCAGAAATTATTGAAGAACACAATATTAAATTTATTGGGCCAAAATCACAACATATCAAAATGATGGGTAATAAAATTGATGCAAAAAAAATAATGGATGAAACTGGGGTACCAACAGTAAAAGGGATAAATGACTTAAGCAATAAAAATAAAATTGAAGAGTTTATAAAAAAAGTAAAGTACCCAATTATTGTAAAAGCAGCGAGTGGTGGTGGTGGTAAAGGAATGAGGATTGTCACGGAAGAAGATGATTTGAATAAAGCTATAAATGAAGCAAAAATTGAAGCAAAAAAATCATTTAATGATGAAAATGTTTATTTAGAAAAATTTTTAACATCTCCTAAACATATCGAAATTCAAGTTCTTTGTGATTCATTTGGAAATGTTGTAACTCTTGGAGAAAGAGATTGCTCAATTCAAAGGAAACATCAAAAACTTATTGAAGAAAGTCCAAGTTCAGTTCTTACAAATGAAAATAGAGAAAAAATTTCTAAACTTTGCAGAAAAGCCATGAAAGAAATTGGCTATGAAGGTGTTGGAACATTAGAATTTTTATACGAAAATGATGAATTTTATTTTATGGAAATGAATACAAGATTACAAGTTGAACACCCAGTCACAGAAATGGTTACTGGAATAGATCTTGTTAAGGAGCAAATTATCGTTGCTAATGGTGAAAAACTTACAATAAAACAAGAAGATATAAAACTTAAAGGTAGTTCAATTGAATGTCGAATTAATGCCGAACATCCAGAAAGTTTTATACCATCACCTGGTAAGATAACACAATATCATCAACCTGGAGGGCTAGGTATTCGAGTAGACTCAGCTGTTTACGATGGATACTCAATTCCATCCCACTATGATAGTATGATTGGCAAGCTAATTACCTACGGTGCAACAAGATCAGAAGCTCTAAAAAAAATGAATAGAGCGCTAGAAGAATATGTAATTATGGGAATAAATACTAATATTCAACTACATCAAAAAATTATTCAAACTGATGAGTTTAAAAGAGGAAGTTACAACATTAATTTTATGTCAAATTTAATTGAGTAAAATAATTGATTTAAATAGTTTAATAGAATTTTATAAAAAAGCTTACTTTCCAATGGCTGATAGTAAGTATTCTGAAGAAATAAAATTTTATAAACCCAAATTAAGATTTATCATTCCAATTTCAAATTTTCATTATCCCAAGAAACTTTTTAGTGCGTTTAAAAAAACAAAATATAGTTTTAAAGTTGATCAAAATTTTGCAAAAGTTATAGAGTTTTGCAAAGAAATTAAAAGAAAAGATCAAGATACTTGGATTAATGAAATTATTTTAGATACATATATTGAATTATATAAAATAGGTAAATGTCACAGTGTAGAATGTTATGAAGATGGTAATCTAATTGGTGGTTTATACGGTTTACATATAGGATCATGTTTTTTTGGTGAAAGCATGTTTAGTTTAAAGACGAATACAAGTAAGTATTGTCTACTTTATTTATTGGCAATATTGAAAAAAAATAATTTTTCCATTTTAGATTCACAGTTTTTCAATCCTCATTTAGTTCAGTTTGGAGCGTATGAGATAGAAACTGAAATTTATGAAAATAAATTGAAAGAAAGTTTAGAGATTGAAAGTTATTTTAAGGAAGTTAATAATTTTCAAGAAGTCTTATCGTTACTACAATCAACTAACCAAAGATCATAAATAGGGTTTTCTAACGGAGTAACATCGGGGGAAGAAGAAATCATCCAACCTTTATAAATATTAATATTTTCATTATTGATAGAATCGTAGACATCTATCAAAACATAATCTTCAGGAATTTCAGTTGGAGGAGTACTACCGCAATACAAAACTTCAATATTTAAAGTTTCCCATGATATTTTAGAACTAACCAAAATATCTTTTGTAGAAACTTTATTAGTAGTTTTATTTAATAACTTAAAAGAAGCATATTTTTTTTCAATAGTCTCAGCAGAAACAGTTAGCGGTAGAATAAAAAAAAATGTTACTCTAATTAGGAGTCCAAGATTTATATTCTTCTTCTTTTTTTTCTGGGTCATAATTTTTTGAAAGAGGATGAGATGATGGGAAATATGCATCACTAGTACCAGTCATATTTGGTTTATGATTTTTTTGCCATTTATATTTATGTGAATAGCCAAGTGGAGGATTATCAATCGATTTGTGAAGCCAGGCATGCCAATGCGGCGGAATATTTGACGCTTCTATTTCGCCATTAAAAATAACCCATCTTTTTGCTTTTAAATTTTTAAAATCTTTAGAGCTGCAGTAATATTTATTTCCTAATTCATCACTACCAACTAAGTTGCCCTTAAACCAAGTATAAATTTTTGTTCCTAATGACATTAATATTTCTATAAAGATTAATGGACTACTTTCCAATTAATTTTTTTATTAGCATAAAAATTCTTAACTTGAACATCTTTATAACTAGATAATTCTGTCATAATCCATTCCTTTTTTTCTAATTTAATTTTTTTATCATTAATTGGAAAATTATAATGTTTTGCTCCGTTAATTGAACAAAATATCTCTAACTTATCAATTGCATTTTCTTGATCAAAAATTTCTGCATACAATTCTAGTGAGCAAGGAGAGGAAAATATTCCTGGCTTAGATGACATATCTGGTTTTTTTTCTTCAATTGGATGTGGAGCTGAATCAGTACCTAAAAAAAATTTAGAATTATTATGACATGCTGCTTTTCTTAATTCTATTAAATCTGTTTCGTTTTTAACAACTGGCATACAAAAATGGTGAGGATTAATAGAATCATCATGAAATACATCTTTTTTTGTTAAAAGCATGTGGTGAGGTGTAATTGTTCCTGCAATATTTTCATTTTCTTTCACATAGTTTACTCCATATGAAGTTGATACATGTTCAAGTGTGATTTTTAAAAGGGGAAATTTTTTCCTAATAATGCTTAATTCATCATCTATAAAATATTTTTCTCTATCAAAAATATCTATATCTTCAGCTACTTTTTCACCGTGTATTAGTAATGGACTTTTTTCTTCTTCTAAAATCTCTAAAAATTTAAAGATTTTTGAAATGTCACTCACTCCATGACTTGAGTTTGTAGTTGCATTTGAGGGATAAAGTTTAGATCCAAAGAAAACTTTATTTTGCATACCTTTTCTAAAATCTTCTAAATCTAAATTTTCATTTAAATAACAAGGTATAAGTGGTTCAAAATTATTACTAGATGCTTTATTTAAAAGCTTTTTATAAGCAGAGGCTTTATTAGTATCTGTTATAGGAATTTCTGTATTTGGCATTGCCACACATCTATTATTTATTCTAGAGGAGAAATTAGTAACCATTTCTAACATGTCACCTTCTCTAAAATGTACATGCCAATCATCAGGCTGAGTTATTTCGATAGTTTTATTCACAATAATTATTTTTTTGTAATGTAAAATAAATCTTTTCAACGCTTATAGAGTCCATATAGGACTTTGTTTTATCAATATTTATACTTTTAAAATAGTCATAGCTTTCATTTGTTCTTATAACTTGTGAATCTTGCATAAATGGACCGTAAATCACATCATTTGTTGGGCCAAATAATACTATAGACTTTAATTTTGTAGCTGAAGCCATATGTGATAATCCTGAATCATTTCCAATAAATAAGTTTGATTTCTTCATATAAGCAGCAGTTTGAGTCAATGATGCACCAAATAAATTAATTATCTTATTACTATCAATATTTTTTGTTATTTCATTTAAATAATGTTCTTCTTCTGATTTTGAACCAACTAAAATAAATTTAATATTTTTATTTTGAGATAAAATTTTGATTAATAGTGAATTATAATTTTTAATATTCCAAATTTTTGGTTTCCAATTTCCACCTGGAAATATAACAAAATATTTAAAATCATCGGACAAATGTTTTGTAACTATTGCTTCTTCTTCTGTATTTGTCTCAATAAACAAATCTGAACAATCAAATTTAAAGTAATTAGATAATTGTTGCACATGGTTTAGATTAGATTTTTTTTTAAAAATAAATTTTTGCTTATGTTTTAAAAAATATGATAACAACGAACTTCTAAAATCAATAATTATATCCCACTTCTTTCCATAACAATTAGAAATTATATCTAACCAATGCATATTGTATCTTTTTTTTGAAACAGTGATTATAGTTTCTACAGATTCAAAGTTTTTGAAAATTGATTTAGCAGATGGACCAATTACAAATGTAAATTTAGTTTCAGGATATTTATTACAAAAATAATTTATTACTCCAGTTGATAGAATTGTATCTCCAATAAGATTTGACGAAATAACAAGAATTTTCACAGAAATATTACACTTTTAATATATTCAATATATATTTAGATAATCATGAAAGATAAATACTTTTTTCATCATCTGAATTCAAGATTTTTTGAGATTTCTGGAAAAGATAGTAAATCATTTATTCAAAATTTAATTACTAATGACATTGAAAAATGTAACGATAGATCAATTATTTATTCATGTCTATTAACACCTCAGGGTAAATTTTTAGCAGATTTTTTTATATTCAATATAAATGAAAAGTATATTTTTGAAACTAATGATAAATTTTTTAATAATTTATTATCACGATTAAAGATTTATAAACTTCGCTCTGATATAGAAATTAAAGAAATTAATAATCTAAATTCTTATTCATTATTTAATATAGATTATGAAGGTGATTATAATGTTTATTTAAATGATCCTAGAAATATAAACTTAGGTAAAAAACTTATAACGGATAAAAAAATTTTAATTGAAAAAGAGCGATTGAAAGAAATTAGTGAAACAGAATATCATGAAATTTTAATTAATCATACAACACCCTATTCACCATTTGATATTTTAGAAAATAAATCTTTATTATTAGAAAATAATTTTGATAATTTAAATGCTATTGATTGGGATAAAGGATGCTATGTGGGTCAAGAAATTACTGCAAGAATGAAATACCGTGGATTACTTAAGAAAAAACTTTACGCTTTAAAAATAAAAAGTGGAGATGTGCTAGAGGGAGATGAGTTGATAGTAGATAATAAAAAAATAGGTACAATTGTATCAAAAGCAAATTCAAATATTTTTGCAGCATTAAATATTAATTTTGTTAATGAAATAAAAAATAAAAATCAAAATTTAGTAATTAATGATTCATTATCCTTTGATTTTTTAAACTGAAAATTTTTTTCTATAAAAACTTACTGGGATAATTAAAATCATAAAAATTATTAGCATTGGAATAAATATATTATTAATTCCATAGTTGTTTGCTATAAATCCTAATGAAGCTGGAGCCCCTATAAATGTTCCGTAAACTGCAATTGAAATGATTGTTATCCCAACTCCACTGTCAATTCCCTCAATTTTTCCAGCTAAACTATATGCGATAGGAACAATTGAGGATGCTCCGATACCTAATAATGAAAAACCAATAATAGCTGCATAAATGCTGCTGAAATTAGATAAAATTATTAAACTTATAATCGTCGATAAAAATAAAAAGAAAATCAAAAGAAAAACTCCGATTTTATCTCTAACCCAATCACCACTAAATCTTCCGATAACCATAAAAATATTAAAACTTAAAGTTGCTAAGCCGATATAGAAACCATCAACTTGAATAAAATCTCTCATATAGAGAGCTCCCCATGCATCAACACTTCCTTCCGTTAAAGCATTTGCCATTGCAATTAATGCTAATAAAAAAATAAGTAAGGGCCAAATAAAAAATATATTTTTTTTACTGGAGTCTTCTGATTTTGTTTCAACTTGTGACTCTAAACAAAGTACAAAATACAAACTCAAAGGAAGAAGAATGATGACATACAAAAGTATATTAAAAATAAAAGAATAATTCCACTCTAATAAAAAGCTTGTAATTAGAGATCCAAATAAAACTCCAAGACTCCAAAATGCATGAAACCCTGACATCATTGATTTTTTTTCTCTAACTTCTAAATTTGATGCATAAACATTGCATGCTATTTCGAATGCACCATAACTCATACCAAAAACAAATGAGAAAACCATAAAAAGCCATAACTCTTGAATGAACGGTACTGGCAACCACAAACAACCTTCTGCAATTAAGGTACATGTTAAAATAGATTTTGTAGAAGTTTTCAGAATAAGAGCATTTGCAAAAATCATTGCAACAATTGAACCAATTGCAAACGATAACATAATATATCCAACACCAACATAATCAGTTTGAAGTTGATCCTTTATGGTAGGTATCCTAATAGCCCATAAACCTACATAACAGGCAGTTATAAAAAAAATAATTTTTATTGCATGAATATCACTAATTTTTTTCATACAATTTTGTTAATTAAAATATTTTTTGTAATATTCAGATAAATTTTCGATAGAAACTCTTTCCTGTTTCATAGTATCTCTATCCCTAACAGTAACACTTTTATCTTCTAGAGTTTCAAAATCTACAGTTAAACAAATTGGTGTTCCTATTTCATCATGTCTTCTATAATTCTTACCAATGTTTCCTGAATTTTCTAAAACAACTCTACCCAATCCCAATTTCTGTAGATTAGATTTTATTTCTTTAGATAAATTAACTAATTCCTCATTATTCTTTTTGAGAGGAATAACTGCAGCTTTAATAGGTGAAAGATGAGGTTTTAGAGATAAAAGAGTTCTTTTATTATCTTTATCTACATTTTCTTCACGATAAGCTTCATTTAACAAAGCAAGAACTCCTCTATCAACACCAGCTGATGGCTCAATTACGTAAGGAATATACCATTTTTTTTCTTCTAAATCTTGAACAGCTAATTTTGTCGTTGAAGAGGAGTTTTTCATAACTTCTGATGTAATTTTAAAATCGTTTTGATTTTTAGTATGAGAACCTAAGTCAAAATCAGTTCTATTGGCTACCCCTTCTAGTTCCTCTTCACCGTGAGGAAACACATAATTGATATCAACAGTTCTTTTTGAGTAGTGAGCTAGTTCATTTTTTTGTACTTCAATTTTTTTTAAATTTTCTTTTTTTATGCCTTGATTAACCCACCATTCTATTCTCTTATTTATCCAATATTCATGCCATTCATCATCAGTACCTGGTTTAACAAAAAACTCTAATTCCATTTGTTCAAACTCTCTAACTCTAAAGATAAAATTACGAGGTGTTATTTCGTTTCTAAATGCTTTTCCCATTTGTGCGATACCAAAAGGAACAGTTCTAGAAGTTGAATCTAATATATTTTTAAAATTAGTAAAAATTTGCTGACATGTTTCTGGTCTTAAATATGCGAATGACGAACCATCATCTACTGGTCCAATTGCAGTTTTAAACATTAAATTAAAAGGCCTTGGTTCAGTCAAATCTTTAACTTTACAATCTGGCAATGGCCCTCCTCTTGGGCATTCACTATTTTCTAACTGATCTGCTCTAAATCTAGCTTTACAAATCTTACAGTCTACAAGTGGATCTGAGAAAGTATCTTCATGACCGGAATATTTTAATACAACTGGCGCACTTAAAATACTTGCATCTAATCCCTCAGTGTCATCTCGCTCATATACAATTGATTTCCACCAAGCTTGTTTAAGATTATTTTTTAACTCGACTCCCATTGGTCCATAATCATATAAACCTTTGATACCACCATAGATGTCATTTGATTGAAATAAAAAGCCTCTTCTTTTACAAAGAGAAACTAACTCTTCCATTGTTTGTGCGGTCATATAACTCTTAATCTTTTGGTTTATATTCTTTCGTTCTTGGATCTTTTTCTAAATCGATTACTGAGTCATTATTTACTTTATTATTAGTGAATTTGTCTTGTTTTTTTTTCTTAAACCTTAAAAATAATAAAATAGAAGCTAAAATTACAAATAAAACTAGAAATTTCATCACAGACCAAACCTAGAAAACATAATTCGTTCTTCAATTTTATTTAAAATTTCATCAGAGTTAAATATTGATGAAGAAAACCTACGTTGTAAAAATGATTTTTTTTGACTGATCATTTTAATTTTAATTTTTTTTCCAAACTTTTGTTCTAAAATTGGTTTTAATGCACCAATACCATCTGCTAAACCTAAATCGATAGCTTTGTTACCAACCCAAAATAAACCAGAAAAGATATCGTCTAATTTATTCTGATCAAGTTTTGTACCTCTTCTCTCTTTCACATAATTAATAAAATTATCATGAATTTGTTCTTGAATATTTTTTAATCTATCAATGTCTTCCTGTTTTTCTTCTTTGAAAGGATCAAGAAAACTTTTACTTTTTCCCGATGTATAAACTCTTCTTTCAATTCCAACTTTTTTTAAAAGATCAACAAAACCAAAACCTGGTGAAATAACACCAATTGATCCAATAACTGAGTTTTGATCAATATATATCTCATCGGCAGAACAAGCTAACCAATAACCACCAGAAGCTGCAACATCTTCAACGAATGCTAAAACTTTTTTGTTTTTTTCCTTTGCCAGATCAATGATCCTTTTTGCTATTAAAGAGGATTGTGTAGGAGAACCTCCAGGTGAATTAATGACCAAACCTACAACAGGAGATTTTTTATCAGCAAATAATTTATCAATTAATTTTTCTAAATTATTTATTGCTAAACCAGAGCCTGCTAAGCCTGATGATGATGATATAATGCCAGATAAACGTAAAACCGGTATTGTAGTACTCTTTGAAAATAACCTTTTAAACATAATATCTAATAACAAATGTTATTCTTTTCTTAAAGCGTTATGTAGCATTTGTTTGTAATTTTAGTAATTTGAGTTTAAGTGCGTCAATTAAGTTAATGAATTAACATAATATTCTAATAGTTAAATAATATGGATAATGTTCTTCCTCTTAGAAAAAAAGATTTTTCATTTGAAGATGAAATCAGAGAATTAACAGATCTATGCAAAGAAGATCTAGTATCCGTAAACACTATAATCCTTGATAAATTAGATAGCAATGTACCTTTAGTTCATGAAGTTGGAAAATACCTTATCTTATCAGGGGGAAAACGATTGCGACCTCTTTTAACTGTTTCAAGTTTTCACATGACAAGCAATGGAACTAGTGAAATTGGAAATAAAATGAATCATATTGGCCTGTCTGCAGCAGTAGAATTTATTCACACAGCAACACTATTACATGATGACGTAATAGATGAAAGTAAACAAAGAAGAGGAAAACCTACAGCAAATGAGAAATGGAAAAATAAAACAAGTGTATTAGTTGGTGATTTTTTATTCAGTAGAGCTTTTCAATTAATGACAAAATATGGCAATACTGAAACCTTAAAAATATTAGCTGATACTAGTGTTGTAATTTCTGAAGGAGAAGTTTTAGAACTTGCAAATGATAAAAATTTAGAAATAAATGAAAATATTTATTTTGAAGTTGTAAATGCAAAGACTGCTTCTTTATTTAGTGCAGCATGTCAAGTTGGGTCAATTAGTGCTCTTGGAACAGAGGCCGAGGTTAATGCATTAAAATCATTTGGAACAAACTTTGGCATGACTTTTCAATTAATTGACGACGCTATTGATTATTCTTCAAACAAAAAAATATTAGGAAAAAATACTGGAGATGATTTTAAAGAAGGTAAAATTACTCTTCCAATAATATTAGCATATGGAAGATCAAATGATAAAGAAAAAAAGTTTTGGGAAAGAACAATATCTGATCTTAACCAAAATGATGGTGATTTTGAAATAGCATTAGAAATAATTAATAAATATCAATGTATTGAAGATACTCTTACAAGAGCAAATCACTTTTCAAATGTAGCTGTAGACTCAGTTGATATATTTAAAGATAACATTTACAAAGAAAAATTAGTCTCTCTTGTTTCAAAAAGCGTTTCAAGAATTTATTAATTAATATTCCTCATAAGATTTTACTTCTACTAATTCAGAGCCAAAGGTTTTATTTATATCATTTTTTACTTTTGCTCTTTCATCATTGGTAAAATAGACACTTCTAGCTAGATCAATAAATGTTTGATCAAATAATTTTTTTCTTTCGCACTCTCTAATATCATCTTCTATATCCCACAATTTAGAATTTATATTTACTAGCTTTAGAAGAAATTCATTTATTTTGTCTTCAGAAATATATTTCTTTAATGTTTTGTGAAGATATTCTAATTCTTTATTTACATGTTGAAGTTTTATTGAGTCAGAGATATTTTTCTTTTTAATAATTAAAATAGATATTTTATCTACTAATTCACCTAAGGAAATTGGAGTATTAATTAACATTAGATTATATTATAATTCTTATCATATCTTTTTATATCATTTTCATCGAGAATTTCTCCGTACCACATTTCTACGATTATTAAATCTTTAGAGCCTTTATTGGCAATTCTATGAATTGCACCTTTAGGAATAAAAATATTTTCATTTTCTAAAAGATTTATGGTCTTTTTATCTAAAGTAACCTCAGCTTCACCTTCTGCAACAAGCCAATGCTCTGACCGATGTTCATGATTTTGTAAAGATAACATTCCTCCTGGTTTAACAAAAAGTTTTTTAACAAGAAATCTTTTGCCAGATTGTAAAATCTCATAGTATCCCCAGGGTTTTTGAACAACAGAATTCATTATGAATGTTTATTTATATATTATATATCTATTTTTAAATGATAAAAATTTCACCGTCTATATTATCAGCTGATATACTCAAATTAGAAGAAGAAGTTAAACTTTTAGACAAGAATGGCGCTGATTATATTCATATAGACATCATGGATGGTCACTATGTCCCCAATATTACTTTTGGACCAAATATAGTGAAATCATTAAGAAAAGTTACCTCTAAAATTTTAGATGTGCATCTTATGATTAAACCAGTAAAGAAATATATTAATGAATTTGTAGAAGCTGGCTCAGATATCATTACTTTTCATCCTGAGGCTGATGACAACCCAGAAGAAATTATTAAAATGATAAGTGATGCTGAAATTAAAGCGGGAATTGCCATTCACCCTAAGGTAAATATTGCAGATATTGATCATTTATTTAGTAAAGTGCAACAAATAATAGTTATGACAGTCACACCTGGTTTTGGCGGTCAAAAATTTATGAATGATCAAGTGCAAAAAATTAAAAATTTAGATGAAATTAAAAAAAATAATAATTATAACTATGACATAGCTGTTGATGGCGGAGTAAATAATGAAAATGCAAAAATATGCAAAGATAATGGAGCTAATGTGTTAGCGATAGGATCTTATTTATTATCTCAAAATCAAAATAACTATAATAAAATTATAAATTCCTTAAGATAATGGACTGGGATAAATTAAAATCATTTTACGAAATTGCAATATCAAGAAGCATTTCTAAGGCAAGTGCAAAACTAAATATAAGTCAATCTGCACTTAGTAGACAAATACAAGATCTTGAATACGATTTAAAGACCCCTTTATTTATCAGACATCAAAAAGGTGTAAGGTTAACAGAACAAGGTGAAAATTTATTTAATACCGTAAATCAAATTAATTTTTCAATTTCTGACTTTGAAAAGAAATTGTTAGATAAAAAAACAAAACCTGTTGGCAAATTGACCGTCAGTACAACAGTTGGATTTGGTTCAACCTGGTTAACACCAAGAATAAATAAATTTGCAAATCAATATCCAGAAATGGATGTAAATTTAATCATGAGTGATGAAGAAGTTGATTTAGCTGCAAGAGTTGCTGATGTTGCAGTCAGAGTAAAAAAGCCAACACAGGCTAATTTAATATTTAAGAAATTTGTTAATTTTCATAATCATATTTATGGATCATCAGATTATCTTCAAAAAAATGGAATTCCAAGAAATGTTAATGATTTAGATAAACATGATTTAATTTGTTTTGGAGCTGGTTTACCATCCCCAATTTCTAATATTGATTGGATATTAAAAATTGGTAAAGAAGGTACAAAAAGAAGACCAAAATTTAGAGTAAACAGCATTTATGCGATATCACTGGCAATTGAAAAAGGTGGGGGATTAGCATCTTTACCTGATTATATGGTTGCGGATAAACCTCAACTTATACGAGTGCTTCCAAATTTAGAAGGTCCATCGTATCAAACATATTTTGTTTATTCTGAGTCTTTTAAAAATGATAGGAGGCTTGAAGTTTTTAGGGATTTTTTATTTAATGAAGCTAAAGATTGGCATTATTAGTCTTTGACTTAATTTTTTATTTTTGTATACCGTATCTATATTATGGGATATCCAAAAAAACATAGAGGCAGACGTAAAAGAGGTTCTAAATATAGAAGAAATAAAAAGCGTCAAAAGAAGAAATAATTGATATCTACCTTCTTTTTTAAACACTAATTCAACATATATATAAAAAATGTTTAAATTTTTTACTGAACCAAAATGGTATGTATGGGCTTATGTAGGCTCAGTGGTTATTCTTACTTCTATATGGGTTCAAGTTCAAATCGATGTACAAATAAATGAATGGTTTGGTGAATTTTATGACATGATTCAAAAAGCACTTGGAACGCCAAATGCTATAACCATGCAAGAATACATGGGAGCTCTTTTTAGCTTTGCTCAGTTAGCTGCTATTTCAATTGCATTAGGACTAGCTATCTCGTTTCTTACTTCTCATTTTCTTTTCAGATGGAGAACTGCAATGGTTGAGTGGTACCATAGTGTATATGATCAAGCGAGAACTATCGAAGGTGCAAGTCAAAGGGTTCAAGAAGATACTATAAAATTTAGTAGGATTATGGAAGGTCTTGGAACAAGTCTAATTGAATCTGTTCTTGTCCTAGTCGAGTTCTTTCCTCTATTAATGACTCTTTCAGTTGGTATTCCAATCTTGTGGTTTGGTGATTGGCAGTATGGTTTAGTTTCTGGAGCTTTTATTTGGGCAGTAGGAGGTACAATTTTAATGATTGTACTTGCGTGGATACTTAGATTAGTTGGCATTGAATATGATCTTCAAAAAAAAGAAGCAGCTTATAGAAAAATTTTAGTTATTGCTGAAGATGATGGAAGTATTAGACCTAAATCATTAGAAGAACTCTTCCAAGGTGTAAGACAAATTCATTTTAAAAGTTATCTTTATTATCTTTATTTTAGCATCGGTAGACTTGCATATTTACAAGCTAATGTACTTGCAGCTTACATATTTCTAGCACCAGCGATTGTTGCAGGAGTAATGACATTAGGAGTTATGCAACAAATTATAAGAGCTTTTGGAAGAGTTGAAGGATCACTACAATATTTATTTAGGGCATGGCCTACAATTATTGAATTAGCAAGTGTCTATAAAAGATTAAGAGAATTTGAGAATAAAATAGAAAAAAACATTGAGGATGAAAAAACTGGTATAGTACGCTAGTGATTTTTCTAACCTTTATAATAATCCCGATTATTGAAATAAGTATTTTCATAACAATAGGCTCCAATGTTGGAATTTTGAATACTATTGCAATTATACTAACTACTGCTTTGGTTGGAATATTTCTTGTTCGAAGACAAGGAATTAAATTACTGTTTGATGCACAAAGAAATTTATCACAAGGTGTAATGCCCACTGAAGAAATTAAAGGGGGTATTTTTCTATTAATATCAGGATTACTACTAATTACACCTGGCTTCTTTACTGATTGTATTGGTTTTGCTGTCTTTTTGAAACCTGTTCAAAATTTAATCACAACTCAAGCAAAGAAATATTTTGAGTCACGTATTCGCTATTAACGGATCAATTTTTTTTATTAACTCTTTTAAAATTAATACCAACTTTTGATTGGCAGGATCTTCTATTTTTTTAAGTGGAGGTAAAACAATATTCCAATCAGGAATGTTATCAATAATTGAAAAATATGCTTTCATTAAACTTATTGGTTCATGTGATGTGATAACTTGACGAATTTGTTGCAGCAGGTTTTGTAAATCAGCAAAATTTTTTATACTGTTCTCATTTTTATGATTTTTTAAAATAAAGCTAAGTAATTTACCGCAAACATTAGTACCAGCTGTAATTGCTCCAGCTCCTCCTCGCTTACAAATATTTAATGCTAAACTGTCATGACCACAAAATACAGCAAAATCATTAAAATATTTTATAACTTTCATCATCCTATCACTATCCCCACTTGAGTCCTTTAATCCAACGACGTTATTCGGATAAAGTTTTAATAAAATTTCAATCATTTTAAAATCTATTGATACATATGAGTTTTGAGGAATATGATACAGTATATATTTTAAATCACTGTCTCCTACTTTCTCAATTATGTGACGGTAATAATTTATGACACCTTCATTAGTAACATTCTTATAATAAAAAGGTGGAAGTAAAAGAACTGCTTTAACCTTATGGCTAGCAGCATGTTTGGTCATATCAATTGCTTCATTCAAGGATGAGGATCCAGTTCCTGGAATGAGAATATTAGGATCAATGCGATTTAAAACTAAAAAATCTAGATGGTCTTTTTTTTCTTGAAGCGCTAAACTATTTGCTTCTCCAGTAGTACCAAATATTGCGAGACCATCATGACCTTGTCTCATTAAATATTGGCAATGACGAAGATAGAGATCTTTGTTAATTGATAAATCATTTTTGACAGGTGTTAGTGCAGCACTAAAAACCCCAGATATCTTATGCATAAAAATATAATAAGATAAATCCTAGTAAAACTCTATAAATAATAAAAATATTAAAGGTTGAACTTTGTATTATTCGCATCATAATGTTAATTGATACTAGTGCAGTAACACACGCAACGATTGCTGCAAATAAAGATTGGTATAAATTTATATTTATCTCTGAACTACTTATCAAATCTAAACTTGTTAAAAATAAAGATGCTAAAATAATAGGTATAGATAAAAGCATAGAAAAAATTGCTGCAGATGATCTATCAAATCCTAAAAAACGCGCTCCGGTGATTGTAACACCTGCTCTACTTGCACCAGGTATAAATGCTAATACTTGAAATGCACCAATTATAAAGGCCTGCACATAACTCATATTCTCCCAAGAAGATATTTTAATCTTAAAATGATCTGCTACAAATAATAGGGCAGCAAAAATTACACTAGTGACTGCAACAACTTTGATATCACGTAAATATAATTGAACAAAATCAAAAATAAAAAATCCAACTATAACTGCAGGTATTGTTGCTATAATAATTTTGATTAAATTATCATTTTGATTAATCTGAAAAGAAATAAAATTCTTAGCTAGTGTTATTATATGTGATCTCAAATAAATTATAACTGCTAATAATGTTCCAACATGAACAGCAACATCAGTAAAGAGACCTTGATCCTGCCAAGTACTTAATTCTGATACAAGAACCAAATGCCCTGAAGAACTTATTGGTAAAAATTCTGTAAAGCCTTGGACAATACCAATTATAAAATATTGAAGCTCAAACATTAATCAAAAATTATTTTACTTAACTCTTTACCACTAGGAAGGGGTTCAGCATTTTTATTAGAAAAATATTTCTCCATAAAATTTAGATAGACATTGTAATCTTTTAAAATTTGCATTTTTTGAGCTTTATTTTCATCATCGCTTTCTTCCATTTTAACTAACTCAGTATCAGTTTGTGACATTGCTTCTGGTATCGTTGTAAAAGGTCTTTCTTGATTAATAACTAATCTTTCATGTAACTCTCGGTGAACCATTTTAAAATCTTCTTTTGATAAAGTTTTTGGACTTTCATCAAATATAAGTCTTTTTAAAATAAAGTTTGCTCTTGGCTCTTTTATTGAAAGAGCAATTTTATATTTTTCATTCCAATCATCTTGTTCGTGAAATTTAGCTATTTCCGTTGATTGTTTAAAATCAAGAAAGGCATTTGCTGCACTTTCTGGAAATACATTATCTTGGGATTTTTCGTCTTCTTTTTCAATACGCCTATCAATTTCCATAAGTTTAAACTTGTCTGCTAAATCTTTATTTTTAAAAAGTATTTTCGCTCTTTCATTAAGAACATCTGAACCAATTTCATCGTAAGGCTCGTAATTAGTAGCAATCTTACCTGGTAGAATAATAGGATGCTGATTAGTAATGACGTATCTATTTTTTCTTTTAATCAGTTTTTTAAATTCCTCTGAATTAGCTTCTAGTAATGGTGTTGGATCATGAGCTAAATCAATTGTATGAAACCAACCATTGTATTGTGACTCACATACCATCGATAATGCTTGAAGTTTAATTCTTCCTCCAAAGCTTGTCATAAAACAAAAACCTTTATTTTTATTTATATATGCAATGGCATCTTCTTTGCTCATTGTCATTTGAAGCTGACTCCAATTAGTTGTGTCTGCTTCGTTAATATATTTCGTCAGGGCAATTGATGTCTTAACATCTGAAAACGCATCGTGAGCGAATTCGACAGGCAAGTTGTTCATCTCGGCTATTTTTTCTAATTTAAAACTAGGATTACCTCTTTCTGTTAAAGGTGTTTTTATACTTGATGGGTTTATGGCATATAAACCTCTCGCTAAATTTAATGTATCCCCTCTGCTCTTTCTTGTAACATAGGGATAAAACATATGACTAAATAAATTATACTCGAGAACTGATTCATCGAACTCAATTATATTGTGTCCAATAAAAGTAGAACTTGGATCATCCTTTTTCCATTCATCAAAAGTCTCATTAATTTTTTTCATTAATTCATAAGATGATTGAGGAGCATCAAGTGCTTCACGCATTCCTTTTAATGTTGTTATTAAGGCTCCAGGTTGAGAAATCACTGATGTTCGAGGTCTGCAGAACTCATTCATATTTTGATTTGTTTGATTAAAATTGGAGTCAGTAACTATTGCAGCAATTTGCATTATCTGCTCCCATTTTGGAGTAGTACCAAAGGCAGTTGGATATTCTTTCTTACCTCTTCCAGATGTTTCTAAATCGTAAAATATATATTTTGACACTGATAAATAACCTTATTGGTATTTATAGACTATTAATTATCTCTTTTGGACCAATAAAAATGATAGAAAAGAGTAGCTGCAATGGCAACAAAAAGAGAGATAAAAGCTACATAAATTATAGTTGCGATTGCCCAGTAAGCTACAGCAATTAAAAGACCAATTGCTGTAATTCCAGCCCAAAAATAGATCAGTCTTTCTAAAAATAATTGCATAATTATTCTATTATACAATAATTATAGAAGTTTATCAATTTCCTCTCGAGAAGGCATGGAATTTGCTGTTCCAATTTTTGTCGTTGATAAACCAGCTGTTGCACTGGCAAATTTAAGCGCATCTTTAATATTTTGACCTTCGGTAAGTGCTGCAGCAAAACCAGCATTAAATGCATCGCCAGCACCAGTAGTATCAACTACTGGATTTGGAAGATTAGCTATAGGTAAAGAAAATTTTTCATCATTGTTGGCAAAAAAGGCTCCTTTTTCTCCAAGAGTGATAACGACATTTTTAATTCCTTTTTCTAATAATTGCATTGCAGCTTTTTCAGCATCTTCATGTGTCTCAACATTATGATCTACATAAAAACTTGCTTCTGTTTCATTTGGTGTAAAATAATCAATTATTGAAAATAAAGATTCATCTATTTCAGCTGCTGGCGCAGGATTTAAAATTGTTTTTACATTTAAACTATGTGCTTTTTTTAATACATAGGCAACAACATCCTTTGGTGCTTCTAGTTGTGTAAGAAATATACTTGAGTTTTTAATTGCCTCTTCTGCTTTATCTATATCTTCAATAGTGATTGCACCTGCTGCCCCAGGAAATACATTAATAGCATTAGCTCCTGTTCCTTCATTCACAAGTATACCCGCAGCACCAGTTGAATGATCTTTTGAAATAATTACATTACTATAATCAACACCAGAATTTTCATAAATTTCTGTTGCCATAGAGCCAAATTGATCATCACCAATCTTAGAAATAAAAAAAGTTTTTGCACCAGCTTTGGCTGCAGCTACAGCTTGGTTTGATCCTTTGCCGCCAGGACCAATAACAAAATTTTTACCAAGAATAGTTTCACCCTCTACTGGAATTTTTTCTCCAAAAAAAACGAGATCAGCAACAAAAATACCAAGAATACTAATCGACATAATTATTTATCGATTATCCAAACAGTACCATCTGGTTTAATAACACCTTTTGTTAAAATAAAATTACAGTAAGGTCGTCTTTCACTTGTTGTAATATAAGCATAAGTTGATCTTGATTGCTTATAAAATTCTTGTCTTTCGTATGAACTAATTTTCCAATGATCTCCTGATACCTCTTTAATTGCATCAATTACTTCTTTATTCGCATCATTAATTTCATTTGGTTGATTATCAACTTCCATTCGGTGAACAGCTGAGTCTACAAAACTATCCAATGGAAAAACAGATAAAACAGCTCTCATGACAGTTGTCATATCAAGGCCGTCTAATCGGTGAACTCTATTGTGGTTCGAATGAGCAGGATAATTAATATCGGATATAACAAGTCTATCACCATGACCCATTTCACGTAATGTTTTTAATATATCAGGACTTAAAATAGGATCGATGTTAATTAACATATTTTTAGTATATCACTCTCCGTACGGGATCCAAATATTTTTTACTTGTGTACTTTGATATAAAAACTCTTCTAAGAAATCTTTTTCTTTGGAAGACCAATCAAGATTTTTTGATTGTGGACACCAACTTCTTTTCAAATTTGAAGTTGTACTTTGAATAACCTTGAGACGCTCATTATTATTTTCACTAAAAAACCAAATACCATCAATATTTTCATGTTCAGATAAGATTTTATTCAAACTATTTTGTTTAGTTGTAAGGATGTTAATATAACCAGCTGGAACATCTGAAGTTTCAAGTAGTTGATATAATTCTGTAGCTAAAAGAGACGTATTTTGACCTGGAACAATAATACTAGCATTTCCTGCTGCAAAATTTGATCCTAATGTAGTTATTAAACTTAATAGTGGATAATCATCATTTAAAATATTTGCAACTACGCCTATAGGTTCTTTAACAGCAAGTGTTAAACCTCTTATAGGAGGATTATGAATAGATCCTTCAAACTTATCAGCCATAGCACCATAATAAAATAATCTTTCAATTGATTGGTCAAATTCTTTTTCGGCATCTTTTTGTGAAATACCAATTAGAGATGATAGTAAACTAGAAAAGGTATTTTTTCGATCTTGCAAATTTTCAGCTAAGTAATAAAGAATTTGAGCTCTATTAAAGTTAGTGGAAGATTTACTAACTGCTTTAGATGCAACCTCGACTGTATCTCTTACATCTTTGCGATTTGCGTTTGGAACATCACAAATAAAATTATTACGGGCATCATAAGAGGAAAAGGAATAGCCACTATCAGGTCTTTTTTGCTTACCTCCAATATATAATTTTGGAGTTCTATCGATAGAATTAGATGATTGAGCTTTAGATGATTTTTTTCCTCTTTTTGATTTAGAAAGAGGAAGCGGTAATTTTGAATATGCTCTAATACCTTCTGAGCCACCTTCTCTTCCAAAACCACTTTCTTTGTAACCGCCAAAACCACACGCAGCATCAAATAAGTTTGTAGAATTTATCCAGATGACTCCAGCTTTTACTTTTGGAGCAATATCCATGGCTAAGTTAATATTTTCAGACCAAATACTTGCAGCAAGTCCGTAGGGTGTATTATTAGCAATTGATACAGCTTCACTAGGTGTTCTAAATGTCATTGTTGTTAAAACTGGTCCAAATATTTCTACTTGAGCAATAAAAGATGAAGGTGTGACATTTGTAAATAAAGATGGAGGATAAAATAAACCATTTGTTGGACATGACCATGAAGGTTGCCATAATTTATTTCCATCTTTTTGTGCTTTATTTACTAAAGAATTAATTTTTTTAAGTTGGACAGGCGCAACTATAGCCCCAATATCAATAGACTTATCTAATGGATCACCAACACGAAGTTTTTCCATTCTTTTCTTAAGTTTTTGGATAAATTTTTTCTCAATACTTTCTTGTACTAAGAGTCTCGATCCTGCACAACATACTTGGCCTTGGTTAAACCAAATCGCATCAACAACACCTTCTACAGCACTATCTAAATCTGCATCTTCAAAAACAATAAAAGGTGATTTACCACCAAGTTCCATTGTCATTTTTTTATCTGGATTAGTATTTGTTTGAATTATTTTCTTTCCAACTTCAGTTGATCCAGTAAAGGCAATTTTTTTAATATCTTTATGTGATGTTATATGTTCGCCAGTAGAACCATCTCCAGTAATAATATTAATTACACCTTGTGGAATTTTAGCTTTCTGACAAAGTTCAGCGAAATAAAGCGCTGTTAAGGAAGTATATTCTGCAGGTTTTAAGACTACTGTATTTCCAAGAGCGATTGCAGGGGCAATTTTCCACGCTAACATTAATAATGGAAAGTTCCACGGGACTATTTGCCCAACAACACCAATAGAGTTATCAGAGTTGTTTGTATTCCTCGCAGCCCAACCGGCATGATAATAAAAATGTCTTGCAACAAGTGGAATATCTATATCTCTTGTTTCTCGTATTGGTTTACCATTATCAATAGTCTCTAAAACAGAAATAAATCTTGAATTTTTTTGTATTAAACGAGCTAGGGCATATAAATATTTTGATCGATCAAACGATGAAAGTTTTGACCATTTGACATGAGCTTTTTTGGCAGCACTAACAGCAGCATTTACATCTTTTTTCGAAGCAACAGACAATGTCGCAATTTTTTTATTTGTAGAAGGGTTAATTATATTTAATTTTTTTGAGCTAGACGATTTTACAAATTTACCATTAATAAAATGATTATTTGGATTTTTTAAATTTTTTATCCAATTATTAACTTCTTTGCTGTCTTCTGGCGCTGGCCCATAAGATATATTTTGAAAATTTTTAATAACTTTATCCATATTATCCTATTGCAAGTTTCTCTTTATTTGCATACCTGCCACTAGTGTAGTGATAGAGTTGTCTTTCTATATCGATTAATAAACTAGAAGCACCAATTCGCAATAATTTAGGATTAACCCATTCAAATCCTAGTTCTTCTGCTACTAATATTAAAAACTCTAAAACAGATTTTGCTGTTGATATTCCACCTGCAGGTTTAAAACCAATCTTTTTTCCAGTTTTAGTATAAAAATCTCTAATCATTCTCAACATTACAAGACTATTATTTAAGTTAGCATTTATATTTTCTTTTCCTGTTGATGTTTTAATAAAATCGGCTCCAGCCATCATACAAACTAAAGATGCCTTTGCTACATTTCGAAGAGTCTCAAGATCACCAACACCAAGAATAGCTTTAATTTTTGTTTTACCTGCAGTTTCTTTAAAACTACGAACCTCATCGTATAATTTTTTCCAGTTATTTTGGAGAACGTATCCTCTATTGATAACTATATCAATTTCATCAGCACCATCTTTGATAGAGTAAGAAATTTCTTTTTTTCTACTTATATAAGATGATAAACCTGCAGGAAAACCTGTAGAAACTGCCGCAATTGGGATTTTGTTTCGAATTAGCTTTGTGCAATCTTTTATTAGATGGTGATAGACACACACAGCCCCTACTCTTACTGCATGATTTTCTAGTCCTAAATCCTGAAGAATATAATCATCAATTGGATTAAGAGCTTTATTACACAGTCTTTCGACTTTTCCAAAAGTGTCATCGCCACTTAGTGTAGTAAGATCTATCAAAGTAATAGCTTTTAATAACCAAGCGACTTGAAATTCCTTTTTTACAGTTCTTCTTTTAGTTAAGGTAGATGTTCGACGCTCTACAGCACTCAAATTAATTTGTGTATTGTTCACCCAGCTTGCATCTAAGTTATAAAATATTTTCTTTGTCATCGAATTAAATTTTTTCTTCTGTTATTGGTCTACTCAGTAAATTACTTAGTTCTTCTTTTAAATCATGTTGCTTATAAAGTATATTGTATACAGACTCCATAATTGGCATATCAATATTTTTCTTTTGTGAAATATTATAGACTGCTTTAAATGTATAATAACCTTCTGTTACTTCTTGGGATTTTAAAAGATCTGAAAAATTATCATATTTTGAAGAAGCTAATTTAATACCAAACTGTGTATTACGAGAATTTTTAGAGCTACAAGTTAAAATGAGATCACCAAGCCCAGATAAACCATATAATGTATTTTTATCAGCTTTAAATTTTTTTGCATACCTTGTCATTTCTGCAAAGGATCTAGATATAAGTGCACTTTTAGCATTTTCACCTAAATTCAATCCTTCTGCAACACCAGCTGCTATCGCATATATATTTTTTAACGCACCACCTATTTGCGTTCCAATTAAATCATTTGAATAATAAATTCTAAACTCTTTGTTAGGTATAAGCTTAGAAATATTATCAAAATCTTTTTTATCTTTTGTTGCAAGCGTTACTGCAGTTGGTAAACTTTGAGATACTTCATTTGAAAAAGATGGGCCCGATAAAATACTAATTGATTTAAAAGACATCATCTCATGAAATACATCTGTTAAAAATTTAGATGACGATATTTCAATACCTTTAGAGCATATAATAATATGATGATTTTTATTATGTAATGATGAATCCTTAATTACCTCCCTGATGTTTTGTGCAGGTAATGTTATAAATAAAAATTTAACATTTCTAATTTCTTTCAAAGAAGTAGTAGTAGTGACATTTTCATTAAATGAACTGTATTTTAATTTTGGATTAATTTTATGTTCATTTATTGATTTAACAATTTGTTCATCTCGAGCATAAATGATAACTTTATTTTTACTTAATACACGGGCAAGCGCACTCCCCCAAACTCCTCCACCAAGAATTCCAATTGTCATATTTTTGATCTTTATCTGGTGGGGCAAATGAAGTCAATTTGTGGTTTTTGGCTAAATTATTAGGTTTTTTTATGAAAAAATTACATGATTGATTTTTGGAACTAGTATATGAGGTAGCCTATATAAAAAGTATACTTTTTTGGAGGAAATATGAAAAAATTACTTCTAGCTGTTATTGTAAGTTTGTCGACTGTAACGACTGCTGCATTAGCAGAAATTAAAGTAGGAATTATTCTTGGTTTTACAGGACCAATTGAATCTTTAACTCCTGCTATGAGAGATGGTGCTAGAATGGCATTTGATGAAGCATCAAACTCTGGAAATCTTTTAGGTGGTGAATCAATTACTATCTTAGAAGCTGACTCAACTTGTGTAGACTCTGCTGCTGCAACTGCTGCTGCTGAGGATCTAGTTGCACAAGGTGTAACAGCTATCATGGGTGCAGACTGTTCAGGTGTAACAGGTGCAATTAATGCAAACGTTGCAGTACCAAATGGTATTTTAATGGTATCTCCATCTGCAACTTCACCAGGTTTAAGTAAAGTTCCTGATAATGGAACTTTTTGGCGTACTGCTCCATCTGATGCAAAAGGTGGTCAAGTATTAGCTAAACTTGCTTTAAGCAGAGGAATTGAAAGTATAGCTGTAACATATACTAACAATGACTACGGAAAAGGTTTAGCTGAAGTATTTGAGGCTTCATTTGCTCGTGGTGGCGGAACTATTACAGCATCTGCTGCACACGAAGATGGTAAAGCAGATTATTCATCAGAAGTTGGTGTTCTTGCATCAGCTGGTGGAGACGCACTGCTAGTAATTGGTTATATCGATGATGGTGGAAAAGGAATGATCGAAGCATCTTTAGATTCAGGTGCATTTGACACTTTTGTTCTTTCTGATGGTATGATTGGTCAATCAATTGTAGATAATATCGGTGCTGATCTTGAAGGATCATTTGGCTCTATGCCAGGTGCAATCTCAAAAGGTTCAGCTAAGTTCGGAGAACTAGCAGCTGCAAATGGCATGGATGGAAGTGCTCCATATGTTGGAGAGTCTTATGATGCTGCAGCAATTATTGCTCTTGCAATTCAAGCTGGTGGATCTGCTGATAAGCAATCAATCCTAAACAATATTGCTAAAGTATCTAACGCTCCAGGTATTGTAATTAACCCTGGTCAATTATCATACGGCTTACAAATGTTAGCTGCTGGTAAAGATATTGACTACCAAGGTGCAACAGACGTAGAATTTAATGCGTTTGGTGATGCTGATGGTGCGTTTAAAGAACTAGAAGTTAGTGGTGGCGAATTCGTTACTGTTGGCGCTCTTTAATACTTAAAAATTATTTTAATTTAACCCCAGCTTCTAGCTGGGGTTTTTTTATGAATGCCTTACTTTCTCTGGAATAATTCCCTTGGGCCTATAGCGTAATATTAATAATAATATTAAACCCATAAATAAGTATCTAAAGTAAGGAACGCTATCGAGTAAATGTAATTTTAAAGCATTAGTTGGCTCTAATCCGACAGTAAGTTGATTAATAATAAATGTTGTAAGTGGCGCAGCTTCAATCCAAGAAAACCATATGACAAAACCACCAAATATAGCGCCTAAATTATTTCCACTACCGCCTACAATAACCATAATCCAAATAATAAAAGTGAAACGAAGTGGTCGATATCCTGAGGGTGTAAATAATCCATCCAAAGTAACAAGCATTGCACCTGCAACACCTACAATTGCAGCTCCTATGACAAAAATTATTAAATGTTGTTTTACAACATCTTTGCCCATTGCATTTGCAGCAGTTTCATTATCTCTTATAGCTCTCATCATCCTTCCCCATGGAGATAATTGAGCTTTGTTTGCAAAATAGAAAATTATCAACATAACAATCAAAAATAAAATAGCGTAAGATAATTTTACAAATATTCCTGAACCATCAATTATAAGATTGTTTAATACTTGTTGTCTATCACTTACATCAATAATGTTATTTAACTTTGATGAATTAAGATATGTAACTAAATTAATAAACCAATCAGCATTTTGTAAATCAATTTCATAAGGAACTGGTCTTTTTAAACCGATTACATTTTTTACCCCTCTAGATAACCATTCTTCATGTTTTAAAACACTAACAACTATTTCTGAAATACCAAGAGTAACAATAGCAAGATAATCTGATCGTAATCCAAGAGCTACTTTACCAATTACAAATGCAACACCCGCAGCAAATAAACCTCCCACAATCCAAGAGAAAATTATTGGTAATCCAAGACCGCCTAAAAACCCTGCTATAGCAGGATTAACATCTTCGATATTATGTGTAGCATTTAAATAAAAATGTCTGATAATTAAAATACCAAAAAAAATTATAAGAGAATTTAAAATATACCTATTTCTATTTTGGATTACCTTTTTATTAATATACATCACAGCAATGACCAATACGACAAGTAAAGCAAAACTGATACCTAACCCTCTAGCTCCAGCCTGCCATGACTCAGCAATGGGAGGGTAAGAAACAAGAACTGCAGCTAGTCCGCCCATGGCAAGAAAACCCATTACACCAAAATTAATTACTCCTGCATAACCCCATGAGATATTAACTCCCATTGTCATTATTGCTGAAATAATACACATGTTTAAAATTACTAAACTAACTGACCACCCTTGAATGAAACCTACAAAAATAAAGAGAGAGATCATTATTGTAATAGCTAACCATTCATATCTCTCAAACTTCATCATAAGACTCTTCCCTTAAATATGCCTGATGGTCTAATCAATAAAACAATGACTAAAATTGAAAATGATACAGCAAATTTATAATCAGTTGAAAGTAATTGTACTAAACCACTTGGCTCTAAAGAGCTTGGAAGAAGATACACAAAAAATTTCTTGTAAGCATAGGTGACCATAATTTCTGAAAACGCGATGACATATCCACCTACTACAGCTCCAAAGGGACTGCCAATGCCTCCAACAATTGCTGATGCAAATATTGGTAACACTAAATTGAGATAAATAATTGGCTTATAACTTTTATCTAAACCGTAAAGTGTTCCAGCTACACAAGCTAAGACACCAACAATAATCCATGTAGTAAAGACTACTCTATCGGGATTAATACCAGACAATAATGCTAAATCTTCATTATCAGAAAATGCTCTCATTGATTTTCCAGTTTTTGTTTTTTGTAAAAACCAAAAAGTAAAAGTTAAAAGTAAAATAGTAATTAATATTGTAATAACTTGAGAGGATTTTAACGCTAATCCTTCATTTAAACCTGTCATAACTTTAAACTGTTTCGCTTTCATTATAAATTTTTGTCCATCAGAAAATTTTATAGTTTCTGTTCCAATGATAATTCTTATTATTGCATTAATTACAAACATAACCCCTATTGAAACCATTGCTAAAACAACAGGAACACTTTTTTGATATCTGTAATATTGAAAAACAAATTTATCAGAAATAATGCATAAGATAATTGTTGCTATTATTCCTACAGGTAAAGCTAACAAGGCAGTTGGAAGAATTCCTAAACCAATATTTTGCGATTGAAAAAACCACGTAAATAAAATTGTTATCATTGCTCCAAATGACATAATTTCACCGTGTGCAAAATTTGCGAAACGAAGTATGGCATAAACGAATGTAACTCCAAGCGCTCCAAGTGCAAGTTGAGAGCCATAAGAAATTCCTGGAATGATAATAAAATTTAGAAGTACAATTATAGAATTTAGAAAATCAATCATTTTTAACCTCCTAAAAATGACTTTCTAACTTCTGGATTATTCAATAGTTCTTCACCTGAACCTTCTCTACTATTTTTTCCATTTACTAATACGTATCCTCTATCAGCAATACCAAGTGCTTGTTTTGCATTTTGCTCAACCATTAGTATACCAACACCTGTTTTACGAACTTCTATGATTCTAGAAAATAATTCATCCATTACTATTGGTGATACTCCTGCAGTTGGTTCATCTAACATTAAAATTTTTGGTTGAGTCATAAGTGCTCTACCAAAAGCTACTTGTTGTCTTTGACCGCCAGATAATTCTCCTGCACTTTGATTTCTTTTTTCTTTTAAAATAGGAAAAAGGTCATAAACATCATTAATGGTATGAATAATGTCATCATCTCTTAAAAACCCTCCCATTTCTAAATTTTCTTCTACTGTCATACCAGTAAACACATTGTTTGTTTGAGGAACAAATGCCAATCCTAAATTAATTCTGTTTTGAGGTAGCATTGAAGAAATTTCCTCATTTGAATATTCAACAGAACCTGAAGTTAAACTTAGCATGCCAAGCAATGCTTTCATTGCAGTTGATTTCCCTGCTCCATTTGGTCCAACGATGACAACAATTTCACCTTCGTTAACTTCTAAATTAATATCTTTAATTATATCAACTCCACCATATCCAGCTGTTAAATTTTTACCAATTAAATTACTCATAAAGTTCTAATTCTTATTAATACCTTTTCCTAAATAAGCTTCTATAACTGTATCATTATTTTTCACTTCATTAAAATTTCCTTTAAATAAAACTGAACCTTCCGCCATCACAATGACAGGATCACAAATCTTTTCTATGAGATCCATATCATGTTCAATCACAAAAAAAGTATAATTCTTTTCTTTATTTAATCTTAATATTGCATCTGTAATTTCATTAAGAAGTGTTCTATTAACTCCAGCTCCTACTTCATCAAGTAAAACAATTTGAGGATCAACCATCATAGTTCTCCCTAACTCAAGTAGTTTTTTTTGACCACCAGATAAATTACCTGCAAGTTCTTGGGTTAAGTGACTTAAATTTAAAAAATTTATTACTTCGATAGCTTTTTGTCTTATTTCTTCTTCTTGTTGCTTTACTTTAGAATTACTTAATAGAGCGTAAGATAATTTTTCACCAAATTGATTTGGTGGTACCATCATTAAATTTTCAAGAACCGTAAGAGTTGAAAACTCATGGGCAATTTGAAAAGTTCTAAGAACGCCTTTTGCAAATAATTCGTGAGGTTTTAAAAAAGAAATATCTTCATTGTTAAGAATTATATTCCCTTCATCTGGATCATATAGTCCTGCAATAGTATTAAATAATGTTGTTTTTCCTGCTCCATTTGGACCTATTAAACCTGTAATTGAACCCATTTCAACTTTCATAGATGCGTTATGAACTGCTTTTAATCCTCCAAAAAATTTATTAACATTATTTATTTCAAGCATTATGTATTTTTTTTAAATTACCATTCAATTCTGCATTAAGAACTAATCCTAGAGATATAATTATAGCAAGCATTGCTGACCCCCCATAAGAAACTAAAGGTAATGGAATTCCAACAACTGGCATTAAACCAGATACCATAGATATGTTCATTATCACATATATAAATAAATTGCTTGCAACTCCGATAGACAGAATTCTACCAAAAATATGGTTTGATTTAATACTTATATAAAAACAGACTGATATTAATAATAGAAATAGTAAAATTATAAACATAGTGCCAATAAAACCAAATTCTTCTCCAATTAATGTAAATATAAAATCAGTCTGTTTTTCAGGTAAATATTGAAGATATGATTGAGATCCCTCTAAGAAACCCTTACCAGTTAAACCCCCAGATCCTAAAGCGATTTTAGACTGTATAAGTTGATATCCTCTTCCAAGTGCGTCAGCCTCAGGATTTAAAAAAGAGAAAATTCTATCTTTTTGATATGGTTGTAAATAATTTAATGACAATGGAATTAATAAAATCAGAACAAAAAATCCTAATACAAACTTCCAAATTTTTATTCCACTTGCAAATAAAATAAGAATTCCAAGCATTGCTATACTTAAAGCAGTTCCAAGATCTGGTTGTATAACGACTAAAGCAAATGGTAAAAATAAAATTAATATTGGAAAAAATAAATTTTTTATTCGCTTAACTTCATCAAATTTTAAATCATGATAAAATCTAGCTAGTGCTAGTATTATAGTTATTTTTATTAATTCTGATGGTTGGATGCTAAAACCAAATACATTGATCCATCTAGTTGCTCCTTTACCAAAAACACCTATTAATTCAACTGATAGCAAAAGTAATAATGATAAAATAAAAAAGATATAAGCAAATTGATAAATAAATTTAATGTTTATTAAAGCTAAAATAATTGCTAAAAATATAAAAAATACTAATCTAATTAAATGTCTCGATGCCCAAGGATCATATGATCCTCCTGCTGCAGAATATAAACCTGCTGCACCAACAAAAGAAATTAAAATTATTAAGAAAATCAATAAGTAATTTAAGTTTTGAATTTTATTCAACATTAAACTTCTAAATTTTTTGTAAACTGAAAAATTTCTTTAGCTATAGGTGCTGCAGTTGATGCGCCTGAACCTCCATGTTCAATGACAACCGAAACAGCATATCTAGGATTTTCAACTGGCATATATCCAACAAATAAAGCATGATCTCTTTTTTTCCATTCTACTTCTTTTTTCCTAAAATCTTCACTTTCTCTCTCCACTACAGTTATTCTTCTAACTTGAGAAGTTCCTGTTTTTCCTGCAAAAGGTGCAAATTCAGATCTCGAATTATAAGCTGTACCTTTACTTTCATTAACTACTTTAAACATTGAATTTTTAATAATTTTAATTGCATTTTGATACTTTTCTAATTTTTCAAATTCTATGTCATTATTTTGCTTGATAATATTTGGTTTTATATTCTTTCCATTAGAAGCAATAATCGAAGTCATTACAGCAAGTTGTAGTGGATTAGTTAATACAAATCCTTGACCAATAGCTGAAATTAGAGTCTCTCCAGGATACCAACTTTCATCATAATTTTTCTTTTTCCACTCACGTGAAGGGATAATTCCTTTTTTTTGACTAGGTAAAGGGACATCATATATTTTACCTAAACCAAAATCTTCAGCAACTCTGGCAATTTTATCTATTCCAATTTTTTTTGATATTTCATAGAAAAAAACATCACATGATTCTTTAATTGCATCACTAACATTCATCGAGCCATGACCATTATTTTTCCAACAATGATAAAGTCTGTCGCCTAAACCAATTTTTCCACTACAAAAATGTTTCGTATTTGTATCAATAATTCCATGGACTATGCCTGCTATCGCAACAACCATTTTAAAAGTTGAGCCTGGAGCGTATAAACCCTGAATACATCTGTAAGTAAGTGGAGAAAGTTCATTTTCTAAAATTGATTTCCAATATTCATTATTAGGTTTTTGTATAATTTTATTTGGATTATAAGATGGAGTTGAAACCATACATAATATGTTACCATTGTTAATATCCATAAGTACTGCTGATCCTGCCTTGTGTTCTTTTAATAAATTCAAAGCATATTGTTGGATTCTCATATCAATAGTTATTTGAATATCATTTCCTTTTTGACTATCTTGCCTTGATATTTCACGAATTACTCTGCCATAAGAGTTAACTTCAATTTCTCTTTGTCCTGATTTGCCAATTAAATTAGGGTTAAAACTTTTTTCAATACCAACTTTTCCTATCTCTAAATCTGGCATATTTGAAATAAAAGGTAATTCAACTTCATCTCGATTGGGTTTATTTGTATAACCGATTAAATGTGAAACAGAATTATCAAAATTGTAAGTCCTCATATAATCTTGGGAAATAAAGATACCTTCAATATTAAGTTTATTTGATTCTATTTTTTCAAGTTGCGACCAATTAATATTTTCTAAGACTTTTATTTTCTCAAATTTTTTTACTTTTTTAGATAATTCTATTATTTTTCTTCTATCACTAAAATCTATGCTTATAATTTGATTTAATTCGTTTAAAGATTTATTTATATCTTTTGTATTTTCTGGGATTATGTATACATCAAATACTTTAATATTTGAGGCTAAAACATTTTTATTAGTATCATAAATCTTCCCTCTAATAGGATATATAATTTCAACATCTATTTGATTATTTTTTGAAAGAGTTTTATATTTTTGAGAATCTTTAATTTGAATATCATACAATCTCCATCCTACAATACCAAAAAAAGATACTTTTAATAAATATAATAGAAAAGTTCTTCTATTTAGAACTGAATATTGTTTTTTATCATCCGAATAAAACATTTCACTTATCCAATTTAGTCAACAAAAATACAGTAGGAATAAAAATAATAAAAGAAATTAAAATGAAATTAAAAATTGAAATTATATTAAATTTATAATTGTGTATTAGATTTGCTAGAAATTGCTCAATAATAAGCAAAATAATTAGCGTTATAAAATAAACAAAAATTGTTTGATATGAAGTTAATTTAATTAAAAACTTTCTTAATAGTATAAATAATATTAATAGAAATAAAAAAGTCAATAAATGTGCGCCTATATTATTGAATAATAATATATCAAATAAAATTCCATATAAAAGTGCAACTAAATACAGATAATAATGATAATGGTAAAAAATTAGATAAATAAAAGTTAAATGAAATAATAAATAGAATGCATTGTTAATATTAGGCAATAAAATAAGAGAGTTTACAGAAATTGAAAAACTTATAATTAAAATGATATTTAGTTTGATAGAGGAATTAAAAAATTTGGAAAACTCCATTATTTTGAAGTAACAATTTGAACATAATCAATATTTTTAAAATCTACAAAAGGTAAAACAAAAAATCTATTTTTTTCAACTTTAGTCACCTTTCCGACCAATAGATCTACAGGAAAAATTTGAGCTGTACCGCTTGTAACTACAATATCTCCTAATCTTGGCAATTTATTTTCTTTAATAAATGAGCTTACTAGATATTTTCCATCTCCATTGCCAGTAAGCAAAGAAAATATACCATCTGATATAGATTTTACTGAAATAGATAAATTAGGATCAGTCAAAAGAATTACTCTAGAATTATTTGAAGTTGTATCAATAACCTTACCTACTAATCCTCTTTCATTTATTGCTGACATATTTTTTTTAATTTTATCTTCATAACCTGCATTTAAGTTTATTAATTTACTATAAATTGAATCATTTCTATTAATAAGAGATGCTGTTTTTACTAATGTTAAATTATTATCAGTTGCATTTAATAATTTTTTTAAAACTTTATTCTCTCTTGAATTTTGAATTGCTAATGTTTGCCATTTTTTTAAACGAATTATTTCTTCTTGAAGAATTTTGTTTTCAAATTTTAAACTTTTAAACTGGTTATACTCGTCAACAAAATTAGAAAAGGCGTTTACAGGTGCCGATATAACTCTTGTAATTGGAATAATTACTGAACTAGATATAATTTTTATACCATTAATTAGATACAAATCAGATTTTGAAAAAAAAACTAAAAGGAATGAAAGAGAAACAATAGAAATAATTGTAAAGTTTTTTACAAATCTAGATAATTGAAAAACTTTAATTTGGAATTTTGGAGCCATTTTAATTTTTAGTCAGAGGCAAACACATCGCTTAGTTTAGATTTTTCTTCAAGTGCCTGGCCTGTTCCCATTACAACACATAAGAGAGGATCTTCTGCTATTGATATAGGTAGACTTGTTGATCTTCTTAAAACCCTATCAAGATTATGTAAAAGAGATCCACCTCCAGTTAACATTATTCCTCTTTCAACAATATCAGCTGATAATTCGGCTGGTGTTTGTTCTAAAGCTCTTTTGATTGTATCAATTATTTGAGCAACAGGTTCAGCAAGAGCTTCAGCAATTTGTCTTTGAGAAATAGAAATTTCTTTTGGAAGACCTGTTATTAAATCTCTACCTTTGACACTCATGCTTCTACCATCTCCATCATCTGGTGGACTAGCAGAACCTATATCTTTTTTCATTCTTTCAGCTGTAGTTTCTCCAATTGCTAATTTATGGGTTGTTCTCATATATTCCATTATAGCTTCATCAAATCGATCTCCAGCAGCTTTAACTGAAGTAGAATTTACAACACCTCCAAGAGATAAAACTGCCACCTCTGTTGTACCGCCACCTATATCAACCACCATAGATCCTGTTGGTTCAGCAACTGGAAGACCTGCACCTATTGCTGCTGCAACTGGTTCTTCAATCAAATAAACTCTTCTAGCTCCAGCAGCATCAGCTGACTCTCTAATCGCTCTTCTTTCAACGTTTGTAGCACCAGAAGGTACACAAATGACAATTTGAGGATTTGATATAGATCTTCCCTTGTGAACTTTTTTAATAAAGCTTTTTATCATTTGTTCTGCAACATCAAAATCAGCGATAACACCATCTTTCATTGGACGTATCGCCTGAATTTTTCCTGGGGTTCTTCCAAGCATTTGTTTTGCTTCATTGCCAACAGCCAAAACTTGGGTATTTCCATCATTTTCTATGGTTGCAACAACTGAGGGTTCATTAAGAATAACACCTTCACCTTTCACATACACTAAAGTATTGGCAGTGCCTAAATCGATAGCCATATCTTTAGAAAACAAACTAAAAAAACGATCAATTACCATTAATTAAACTCCTTCTATTTTTAAACTTGCTGTATTCTCTTTAATAGATTTAGTTTTTTTAAAGATCAATCTGTTTAAAGCATTTATATAAGCTTTTGCAGAAGCAACAATAATATCAGGATCACTTCCTTTTGCTTGTGATGATAAATTATCATCTTCAAGTCTCACAGTTACCTCTCCTTGCGCATCAGTTCCTGCTGTAATTGCATTTACTTGGTAAAGTTTAAGTTTGAATTCAGTATTAGTAAGTTTTTTTATTGCGTTAAATGTAGCATCAACAGGGCCGTTTCCATTAATTTTAGTATTTTCCACTTTATCTTTAATTTCTATCTTTAATTTAGCTTCAGCTTTTTCAACTGATCCAGCATTTACTTCTAATGATACAAATTTAATGTGTTCATCGTATGACGAGGTTCTATCTTCTGCTAAGGCAATTAAATCTTCTTCAAATATTTCTTTTTTCTTATCAGCTAAATCTTTAAATCTTCCAAATAATTCCATCAAAGCATTATCACCTACTTCATAACCAAGTTCTTTTAACTTTTCTGAAAAAGCATGTTTCCCTGAATGTTTACCAAGAACTAGTGAAGATTTGTTAAGCCCTATTGATTCAGGTGTCATAATTTCATATGTTCCAGCATGTTTTAGCATACCATCTTGATGTATTCCTGCCTCATGAGCAAAAGCATTTGCACCAACTATCGCTTTATTTGGCTGTACTGGAAAACCTGTTATTGATGATACTAATCTGGAAGCTTTCATAATAGACTCTGTTTTGATATCTGTATGAAAAGGCATAAGATCTTTTTTTACTTTTAAAGTCATAACAATTTCTTCTAATGATGAATTTCCAGCTCTTTCTCCCATACCATTAATTGTACACTCAACTTGTCTTGCACCTTCTTTAATAGCGGCAACATTATTTGCAGTTGCTAAACCTAAATCATTATGCGTATGTGTTGAGAGAATAGCTTTATCAATATTTGGAACATTATTTTTTACATTTTTAAAAATTTTACCAAACTCTTCTGGTAATGTATAACCAACAGTATCAGGTATATTTATAGTTGAAGCACCAGAGCTAATGGCAAGCTCGATGCATTGATATAAAAATTCTAACTCTGATCTTCCACCATCTTCACAACTCCACTCAATATTATCACAAAGATTTCTTGCATGAGAAACAGTCTTTTGAATAGCTTCTAAAACTTCTTCTTCAGTTTTCTTCAACTTATATTTCATATGTAGAGGGCTTGTTGCAATAAAAGTATGAATTCTTGGAGACTTTGCATGTTGTACTGCTTCCCAAGCACGATCAATATCCTTAAAGCTTGCTCTTGCTAAACCAGCTATAGTTGAATTTTTTACATGTTTACTAACTTCGGAAACTGCTTCAAAATCTCCATTAGAAGCAATAGGAAACCCTGCTTCGATAATATCAACCTTCATAGAGTCAAGTACTTCAGCAATTTGAAGTTTTTCATCTAAATTCATTGATGCACCTGGAGATTGCTCTCCATCGCGAAGAGTTGTATCAAAAATATAAATTTTTTCAGTCATTTGCTTATTTATACACTAATCAAAATTTTATAAAACTTTCTTCTAGTTTTTAGATTTATCAACCATTTTTCCTTCAGCAATCCATGGCATCAAAGTTCGTAATTTTTCTCCAACTGCTTCAATTGGATGTTCAGCTTGTTCTTTTCTCATTACTTTAAATTTAGTTTGACCACTTTGATGCTCTTGCATCCATTCTTTAGCAAATTGGCCTGATTGAATTTCTGAAAGAATTTTTTTCATTTCTTTTTTTGTTTCATCAGTAATAAGTCTTGGACCTCTTGAATAATCCCCATACTCAGCTGTGTTTGAAATTGAATATCTCATATTTGCCATTCCACCCTCATATAAAAGATCAACAATAAGTTTAACTTCATGAAGACATTCAAAATATGCCATTTCAGGAGCATATCCTGCTTCAACAAGAGTTTCGTAACCTGCTAAGATTAAGTGTGTTAACCCTCCACACAAAACAGATTGTTCTCCAAAAAGATCTGTTTCACATTCTTCTTTAAATGTAGTTTCTATAATTCCAGCACGTCCTCCTCCAATAGCTGATGCATAAGCAATTCCTATTTCTAAAGCATTACCTGAAGGGTTTTTATCGACGGCTACTAAACAAGGTACTCCCGCACCTCTTACGTATTCAGCTCTTACTGTATGACCAGGGCCTTTAGGTGCAACCATAATAACATCTATACCTTCTTTAGGTTTAATTAAGTCAAAGTGGATATTTAATCCATGAGCAAACGCGATTGTTGTACCTTCTTTAATATTTTCAGCTATGTCATTTTTGTAAATTTCAGATTGAAGTTCATCAGGAGTTAACATCATAATAACATCAGCCCAACTTGCAGCCTCTGCAGGGGTCATTACTTTAAAATTAGCTTGTTCTGCTTTACTTCTTGAATTTGAGCCTTCTCTTAAAGCAATTGAAACATTTTCTATTCCAGAGTCTCTTAAGTTCATTGCATGAGCATGGCCTTGACTTCCATATCCTACAATTGATATTTTTTTATCTTTTATTAAATTTAAGTCTGCATCTCTATCGTAATATACTCTCATTATTCCTCCTCATTTTTTTGAATTGATGATATTGCAACGGGACCACTTCTAACAATTTCAACTTTCGTAATTTCGTTAATTTCTTTTATAAATCTATTTACTCTTTCTGACGCACCAGCAATTTCAAAAATTGTGGTATTATGTTCATTTTCAATTTTTCTAGCTCTGTAAAGATCACAAAGCTGATAAACTTTCTTTTTGTTTGTATCAGAAATATAAATATAAACTAAAGCAACTTCAGCTTCTACTGAACTACCCTCTTGATCTAAATTTGTTACACTATGAACAGGAACGATTCTAAGTAACTGTTTTTCAATTTGGCTAACAACCTCTGAAGTGCCATGAGTTACAATAGTGATTCTTGAAATATTTTCATCATTACTAACTTCAGCTACATTCAAACTATCAATATTATATCCTCTGCCAGAAAACATTCCTATTACTCTTGCTAAAACACCTGGCTCATTATCAACTAATACAGTTAATATATGTCTTTTAGTCTCTGATACTTGATCAGGAGTAGCATAAACGGATTTATTCATTAAACTAAAATTTTTCCTTTTTCGGCTGATTTTTTATCTTGTTTTTGATCTTTACTTAACATCATTTCATTATGAGCAGAACCACTTTGAATCATTGGGAAGCAATTTTCTTCTTTAGTAACCCAAATATCAGCAATAACTGTATTTTTTGTTTCAATCATTTCAGTTATTACGTCATCAAGTTCATCAGTTGTCTTTGCTCTTAATCCAACAGCTTTATAACTTTCAGCTAACTTTACAAAATCAGGTAAACTATCAGTATAACTTTCAGAATATCTTCCACCATGTAAAAGTTCTTGCCATTGTCTTACCATTCCCATGTATTCATTGTTTAAAATAAATATTTTTACAGGTAATCTATATTGTACTGCCGTGCTCATTTCTTGAATGTTCATTAGTATAGAGGCATCTCCTGCTATATCTACTACTAGAGCATCTGGATGCCCAATTTGAGCTCCAATAGCAGCAGGAAAACCATATCCCATAGTTCCTAAACCACCTGATGTAAGCCATCTGTTTGGTTCCTCAAATTTATAGAATTGAGCAGCCCACATTTGATGCTGACCTACTTCAGTAGTAACAAATGTTTTTGTATTTTTTGTTAATTCATAGAGTCTTTGAACCGCATACTGAGGTTTAATCTGTTTACCTTCATTATTGTAGTTTAAGCAATCTACTTCTTTCCATTTATTAATCTTATCCCACCACAATTTTAATGAATCATTATCTATTTTATATTTTTTGTCTTTCCAAATCGAAATCATTTTTTCGACAACTTGTTTAACATCACCTATTATTGGAACATCAACATTTATTGTTTTGTTGATATTACTTTCATCAATGTCAATATGAATTTTCTTTGAGTTAGGTGAGAAAGCATCAAGTCTTCCTGTAACTCTATCATCAAATCTTGCGCCGATATTAATCATGACATCACATTCATGCATAGCCATATTGGCTTCGTACATTCCATGCATTCCAAGCATTCCAAGTGAGTTTTTATCTGATGAACCTATAACCCCCAGACCCATTAATGTCATTGTTACTGGTGATCCAACCATATTTATAAATTCTCTAACTAATTTTGAAGCTGTTGGACCAGAATTAATACATCCACCACCAATATAAAAAATTGGTTTTTTAGCTTTTGAAATTAATTCTACTGCTTCTTCAATTTTATTTTTTTCAAAATCAGGACTTGGTTCAAACAATCTATGAGAGGGAATAATAATTTTATTTTTTTCTTCATAAGTTCCTGAAGCAAATTGAACATCTTTAGGTATATCAATTAATACAGGACCTGGTCTTCCATTTTGAGCAATGGTAAATGCTTCATGAAATACAGAAGATAATTTATTAACATCCTTAACTAAGTAATTATGTTTAGTACAAGGTCTAGTTATTCCTGTTGTGTCACATTCTTGAAATGCATCACTGCCAATTAAGTGTTGAGGTACCTGTCCAGTTATGCATACAATAGGAACACTATCCATCATAGCATCAGTTAAACCAGTTACAACATTTGTTGCACCAGGTCCTGATGTAACAAGAACTACTCCAGTTTTACCAGTAGACCTAGCATAACCTTCAGCTGCATGTATCGCACCACCCTCTTGTCTTACTAAAACGTGCTTAATTGAATTCTGTTTAAATAAAGTATCGTATATTGGCAATACTGCACCACCAGGATATCCAAATACAACTTCTACGCCTTGTTCAGCTAAGCTTTTTAAGACAATTTCAGCTCCTGTTATTTCATTATTCATTGATTTTAGCTCATAGGCTGTGGATAAAATAAAATCAATAAATTAGTTCAATTTTGCTCTAAATTAATGGTTTTTAAGTCAATTTCATCAGGAAATTGATTAAATTTTTTAAAAATATTAAGATTTGAAGATCTCCACCAAGTATGTTGTCTTTTTACATAGTTTCTTGTTACTTGCTGTATTTTAGAAATACATTCCTCCATTGATACTTCATTATTAAGATAAGATTGAATTTCAGGAACTCCGTGGGCTTTCATTATTGGTAAGCTATTATTATAATTTAATTTAAGCAAATTTTTAACTTCCTCTATTGCACCATCTTTAATCATTAAATGCGTTCTTTGATCTACTCTTTTATAATTTTCATTCCTATCTGGAAGAAATAATAAAATTTTGTAATTTTTTAAATTAATAAAATTTTTATTTTTATTTTTTTTCCAGTCACTAAATTTTTTCTTAGTAAAAAAATTTACTTCCCATATTCTTTTTATTCTTTGAATATCATTAGGTTCAATATTAATCATTGCATTACTATCCAGATCTTTAACTAAACTATAAAAATTTTCCTTACCAATTTTTAAAATCATTTTTTCTGATTCTAATTTTACTTTTTCAGGGATAGAAGGAATTGAGACTATTCCATTAATTAAAGATTCTATATAAAGACCTGTTCCCCCAACTAAAATAGGGATTATATTTTTATCGACCAAATAATTAATTTTTTTTGATGCTTCCTCACACCATTTTTGAACATTATATCTTACATCACCTTTTACAAAACCATAGAGATGATGATTAATTTTTTTTTGATCATTTATAGTTGGCCTAGCAGTTAAGATACTTAGCTCATTATAAATCTGCATACTGTCAGCATTTATAATTTCACCATTTAGTTTGTTAGCTAGACTTAAAGCAAATTTTGATTTTCCTGATGCAGTTGGTCCTAATACAAAATAGATTTGAGTTTTCAATTATTCTTAAATTTAATTGTTACCCAATTTTGCTCATCATCTCTAATTATTTTTAGTAGCAATGAGGATCTACCTGTTTTTTCTAAAGTATTTATTAATTCTTCAAATGAATTCATATTATTAATAATCTCTCTATTAACTTCTGTAATTATATCTCCATTTTGCAAACTACTTTCAACATCATCAATAGAAATTACTTTAACTCCACTTTCATGATCTTCAATAGTAATTCCTAAAGATTCTATTTTTAAGTTTCTTTCAACATTTGAAGTTGTTTTTCTTTCTGTAACTACCTCTCCGGGTAATTCACCTAATATTACCTCAATATTAATCTTTTTATTTTTTCTCCATACTTCTAAGATCGCAGTAGAACCTACATCTGATTCTGCCACAACTCTAGGTAAATCAGGCATCTTTTTAATTTCTATATTGTTAAATTTTAAAATTACATCGCCTGGTTCTAATCCAGCAGTTTTTGAGGGACCATTAGGATTGACATTGGATATGAATGCACCTTTTTGATCAGGCAATCCAAGACTTTCTGCAAAATCCTTTGTTACAGGCTGAATTTGTACACCTAACCAACCTCTCTTAGTTTTTCCAAAATCTTTTAATTGTTGTACTATTTTTTTTGCACTGTTCGCAGGTATTGCAAATCCTAAACCAATACTTCCACCTGTTTGCGAAACAATTGCCGTATTAATTCCTATTACCTCTCCATCTAAATTAAATAATGGTCCACCAGAGTTACCACGGTTAATAGAAGCATCTGTTTGTAAAAATTTAACATAAGGCCCACTACCTAAATCTCTTGAGATTGCAGATATAATTCCTGCTGTGACTGTTCCTCCCAAACCAAGAGGGTTTCCAATTGCAATTGACCAATCTCCAACTCTCATCTTATCCGAGTCTCCCCAACCAACATATGTAAGTTTTTTGTTTTTTGGATCAATTTTCAATACAGCTATGTCTGCTTTGGGATCTCTTCCAAGTAATTCAGCTGTAAACTCTGTTTCATCATTTAGAATAACAGTTATTTCATCAGCTCCTTCAATTACATGGTTATTTGTAACAACTATACCATTCTCACTTATTATAAAACCTGACCCAAGTCCTGTCATTGGTCGTTGTGATCGTCTTTGATCACGATCAAAATATTCTTTAAAAAAATCATCAAAGGGAGATCCCTCCGGAAATTGTGGTATTTGATTTTGGTTATTATTTTCAACAATAGTAGTTGAAGCAATACTAACTACTGCAGGAGATAATTGTTCTACTAAATCAGCAAAACTCTCAGGTACAGCAAGTAATGGTTTTGAAAATAAAATAGAAATTAAGAATATAAATTTAATTCTCATATTAATTGTCATAGTATTTGAACGTGAAATAAATAAGGCACAGTCCTAGAAGAGCAAAAAATAAACTAATATTTTTTACAGTTTGTGGATTAATAAGAGAAAGCATATCGAGATATTTCTTTAAATTGTTCGCTAATAAAAAATAGAGTATGCCTTCAATGATCAGCACTAGACCTATGCTTATTAATAATATTTCAAACATTAATTTTGGATATCTATTTCACCAAAAAATTTTTCACAAACTTCCCCAGGAGCAATTACCATCGACATTTCTGTATCTCCAAACGTATCTTTACAAGCTTGCATTGTTCTTAAGAAATCAAAAAATTCTTCATCTAGGCTATAAGCATCACCTAATATTCTATTTTTTGCAGCATCTCCTTCACCTCTTAGTATTGAAGAGGTTCTTTCAGCTTCTGCTAAAATAACTGTTTGTTGCCTATCCGCTGATGCAACAATTTCTTTAGAAAGTTCTTCACCTTCTGCTCTTAATAAATTTGCTTCTTTTTCACGTTCAGAACGCATTCTTTGATAAACGTTATTAGATACTTGTTCGGTTAAATCTGTTCTTCCTATTCTAATATCTACAATTTTAACACCAAAAGATTCTTCATTAACTTTGATTTGTTTTTCAATTTCATTCATAATGTTAATACGTTCATCACTTAGTAGGGATGTTAAAGAGTATTGTGCAATTACACCTCTAACTGCCGCATTTATAATTCTTCCAAATCTATCTGAAAAAGTAGTTTCATTTCTAACTGTCTGATAGAACTTTAGAGGATCAACAATGTTGTATCTAGCAAATGAATCAACAATAATCCTTTTTTGATCTGAAAGAATCATTTCTTCAGGTTGGGGATCGAGATTTAGTAATCTAGAATCTAAAAAAACAGCATCTTGAATAAATGGAATTTTAAATTGAAGGCCAGGTTTTGTAACAACTTTTCTTGGGTCACCAAATTGGAGCACTAAAGCTTGCTTAGTTTCATTTACAATAAAAAAAGCACCAGTGAATGTGATGAAAAGAATAAATAAAACTAAAACTATAAGTAAATTTCTTGCACTAAATCTCATCTTAATTATTTCCTGACTTTTTAAGTTCATTCAATGGAAGGTAAGGAACCACACCCTGTCCATTTCCAGTGTCATCTAAAATTATTTTGTTCTTACCCTCTAAAACTTCTCTTAAAGTTTCTAAATAAATTCTTCTCTTAGTTACTTCTTTCGCATCTTTATAACTATTGTAAACATCTATAAAGTTTTGTGCCACACCTTCAGCTTGTTTAACTACCTGCTCTTTGTATGCTGTGGCAGCTTCAACGAGTTTGGCTGCTTCACCACGAGCATTAGGCACAATTCTGTTTAAATAAGTATTTGCTTCGTTAACTAATCTTTCTTTATCTTGTCTTGCTCTTTGAACTTCGTCAAAAGCATCAATAACTTGATCAGGTGGATCAACACTTTGAAGCTGTACTGATTGAATTAAAACACCACTTTCGTAGGAATCTAAAACTAGTTGTAATTCATTTCTTACAACTTGTTCAACCTCTTGACGGCCTTCTGTAAGTAAGAATTGAAGATCTCTTTGACCCACAACTTCACGTACAACACTTTCGGACATATCTTTAACAGTAAGTTCTGGATTTCTAAGCTTAAATAAAAAATTTCCAGCGTCTTTAATTTTGAAGAGTACTGTGAATGCAACGTCTGCTATGTTTTGATCACCCGTAAGCATTAAACTTTCTTCAATAACTTTTCTCTCTGCATTTGAATTTGAGCCAAAACCAAGATCACTTGCGCTTCTAAATCCAACGTTAATTTTTCTAATTACTTCAACTTTAGGTGTAACAGTTTGACCGATTGGAGTTGGAAAAAAGTAGTGTAATCCGGGCTCGGTTGTTTGACCATTCCACCTTCCAAATAAAAGCTCTACACCTTGCTCATCAGGCTCAACTCTATAAAAACCAGTAGCTAACCATAGTAAAACAGCTACAATTATAAATATTGAAAGGTTACGTCTGCCACCAAATTTAAAATTGCCAAATCTATCTTTTGCTTTTCTAATGGAATCTTCAAAATCTCTTTTGTTTGGACCATCTCCAGACCCTCCTGAACCCCAAGGGTTGTTATTTCCACTTGATCCCCAAGGATTATTGTCGTTGTTATTTTTATTCCAGTTCATATATTGTTGATAATATTGGATCTATCTACTAACACTAATTATATTATTTAATAACTAATATTTGGGTAAATCTGGAAAAATCAAGTATGTCTGATGAAATTTTATCTTTAATTTACACATTTTCTAAGAAATTTAGTGATCCTGAAACAAATCTTAGTTTTGATACTAAAAATCAAAATATTTCAGCAGTTGTAAAAGAGGGGAATGTAAACATTTCTTTACATGTGAAAGGTCAAAAAGAAGATTTGTACCTAAATATCGCAAGATTGCTTAAAAATAATGTTGAGCAAATTCCTGGGGTATTTTCTGTGAATGTAATTATAAACTCAGATGTAGAAAATACTAAAACAAATAATAATGATAATAAAAGATTTAAAATTGATGCAAAAAATATTGTAGCAATTGCTAGTGGTAAAGGTGGAGTTGGCAAATCAACATTTTCTGTAAATCTCGCTACTGCTTTAAGCTCGCTAGATCTTAAGATTGGGTTACTTGATGCAGATATATATGGTCCTAGCATACCTAGAATGATGGGTATTTCAAATAAACCTATTATGAATGAAAACAAAAAACTTGTACCTTTAGAAAATTATGGAATAAAATTGATGTCCATTGGCTTTATTCTTAACTCTGAGGCTCCAACAATTTGGAGAGGACCAATGGTCATTAAAGCATTAGAGCAAATGTTTAATGGAGTAGAATGGGGTGAATTAGATTACCTTATAATAGATTTACCACCTGGTACTGGAGATGCTCAGCTAACTTTAGCTCAAAGTTCAAAACTTTCCGGATCAATTGTAATTTCTACACCTCAAGATGTAGCTCTTACTGATGCTAGAAAAGGAATAAATATGTTTAAAAAAGTTAATGTTGATATTCTTGGTATTGTGGAAAATATGAGTTATTTCATATGTGATAATTGTAATCAAAAACATTATATATTTTCAAAAGATGGTGTTAAGAAAGAAGCTGAAGAATCTAAAATACCTTTTTTAGGAGAAATTCCTATTGATACAAATTTAAGAATTCAATCAGACAATGGAACACCTGCTTTGATAGATAATCCAGATGGTGAAATTTCAAAAAAATTTATATCAATTGCTAAAAACTTAAAAAAATCTCTGAATTAAACATTCATTAGAGCATCAATTTTTTCATGATGCTGATAGTTTATTAATTTAAAATCAGTTACGTTGTATTTAAAAAAATCTTTTGTTTCAAATTGAAGCTCAGGTAATTTTTTAGGCACTCTTTCTAATTGGATTTTAACCTGCTCAAAATGTTCTTTGTAAATGTGAAAATCTCCTAAAGAATGGATAAATGTTCCAACTTCTAATTTACACTCTCTAGCCAACATATGAGTTAAAAGACTATAACTTGCTATATTAAATGGAACTCCCAAAAACATGTCACATGACCTTTGATATAATTGACAGCTTAATTTGTTATTAGAAATAAAAAATTGTGAAAATGCATGACATGCTGGCAATGACATATTTTTAATCTCCGGAGGGTTCCAAGCAGAAATTATATGGCGCCTTCCATTTGGATCTTCTTTTAATCCTTTAATAAGATTTATGACTTGATCTTCTCCATTAAAATTTCTCCATTGAACTCCATAAATTTTACCAACATCACCTTCAAACCGAGCTTGTGATTTCCAATAATCAGCTTGTGCATTTTGTGTCCAAATAGTTTTTTTATCTTTTAAATTTTCTCTTGAATCATTGTATAAAATTTCTGCAAGTCTTCTCTCATCGTCTGAACCTTCGATGAACCACAATAACTCTGAAACTACAGATTTCCATGCTAGTTTTTTAGTTGTTATAGCAGGAAAACCATTTGATAGATCATAATGCATTTGATAACCAAAAGACTTTCTAACACCACCCGCTCTACTTTCAACATCAGATCCATTATCATAACAATATCTCAAAGCATCTAGGTATTGTTTCATCTTTCCCAAATCTCAAAATGGCAAGTTGAGTCTCCATTTATTTTTTTAATCATTTTCATATTATTTTCTATAGAAGTAATATCTATAAATTTTTCACAATTGTAATTACCGTAGATTCTAGTGAGATAAAATTGTTCTATGGATTTAAAAGTTAAATTTATAATTTCTGAACCTCCAATTATAAAAATATCCATATCTTTATATTCAGATTGAAGATTTTGAATTTGATCATTTATGTTTCCACTAAAGTAATAATCTGCCCCTTCTATTAATTCTTTGTTTTTACTTGAAATTAGAACATTTATTCTTGATTTTAGAGGTGTAGGCATAAAAGGATCTTCCCAGGTCTTCCTTCCCATTACAACGACATTATTTAGAGTATTTTCTTTGAACCATTTTAAGTCAATTGAATTTTTGGGCCAAGGCATACTTTTGCCCTTACTTATCCCACCTTTTTCATCTACTGCCATTATTGCTTTAATCATATTTTTTTATTTTATGTCTTAATTAGTAACAATTTTTTTTCTAATTGCTAGGTTTCAAGACAAAACTTTCAAGTATAATTACTTTAAGGTATAATGAAAATGTTGCTTTGCAACTAAGATAATAAATGCTTTGTGCAATAAGTTATTCGGACCCGGGGGCGGTACCCGGCGTCTCCACCACAATATGGGGACGAAATAGGTTTGACGGTAATTAAAAGACAAAGACTTTATCCGGTATTGTACCACCGTTATCGGGCTATTTTATAAACGCTAACGATAATAGATTAGCACTTGCTGCCTAGATTCTAGGTGAGCGCGGTCCGGGGCACCGAGCAACAGAACGCCCCACACTTTAAATATTATCTAGTGATATCAACAATTTTTTTAAAATATCTTTCTACGAAGTTTACTACGAAGTTACTACGAAGAAGTTCATACTATTTTATTGTATTAAAAATTGGTATCTAATGTTTTCTTAGAGTCGGAATCAATTTCAAATTTTTTCATCAAACTTTCTTCTGACCAATTAATACCTAAACTCATCCAAAGTCCATCAGCATCTGTTTGCTTAGCTTCTACTCTTTTATAAGTACCCGAATTACGTTCGCAGTCTTCTTCTCTTTGAAAGCATTCGTCCCCTGGTGCTTGAATATAAAATGCTGTGTCTCCTAAACGAGTAGGGTTATCAACTACAGAGAAAAGTTTTATCTTATTTTTTTTCTCATATTTTTTTAATTGTTTTTTCCCCGTTACCCACCATTCTTCCCAACCTTGAAGTGTTGTATCACTTATTTTTATTCATATATAGTGATAATATAGTAGATGGATATATTTCACTTAATTGATAAACAACTT
>CACIXR010000009.1 GCA_902590695.1 uncultured Alphaproteobacteria bacterium | reverse complement strand
TTTTCTTCTTTGATATTGATTTTTATTAATTATTTGTTGAGTTTAAATGGATTAACTTCTTTAATAATCTTTAATGCTGCAATCATTACACTTATATACTTTGAATTAGCTCTATATTTAGAAAAAGTTTTTTGGGATGATTTTTTAGGAAATTCACTCCCTAAATCGATCAATATGCTTATCAGTTTTGTTGTAATGATGAATTTTGGTTATTTTACTCTTATGTTTTACATAAAGATTTTAGATATTGATTATTTTGTCACATAAGTATCATTATAAATTAATATACAAAATACTTACAATTTTTATGAAATAATATTTTCATATTAATAAAATATTTATTATTAATAATTTAGTATGAATAAGGTTTTGTTTGTATTACATCAAAAAACTTCAGTTCCAGGAGATGTAGGAAATAAATTTAGAGATAGGGGGTATGTTGCTGAAATATGTAGACCGCCTTTAGGTGAAGAACTTCCTTTAAATATTAATAAATACTCAGCTATAGTTGTATTTGGTGCACCAGGAAGCATAAACGATAAAGATGAGTATATAAATAAAGAATTAGAATGGATAAACAAAGTTATAAAAACTGACGTTCCTTATCTTGGAATTTGTTTTGGCGCACAATTATTAGCTAAATGTTTAGGTTCAGAAATCACAAGTAATAAAGATGGACTTTCAGAGATCGGTTTTTATAAAATTGAACCAACTGAAAATGCAAAAAATCTATTTAATTCTCAAAAGATTTTCTTTCAATTCCATTCAGAAGGATTTGATCTTCCTACAGGCTGTGAGTTATTAGCAAGGGGTGATATTTTTAATAATCAAGCTTTTAAATATCAAAACTGTTATGCTCTTCAATTTCATCCTGAAGTAAATTTTAAACTTCATATAAGATGGTTGTATTTGGTATTATTAAAGAATCCTAAAAAATTATTTGTTAAAGGTGCTCAAAACATATTTGTTCAACTTTATTACCGTTACAAATATAATAAAAATATTTCAAATTGGTTAGATTCATTTTTAGATCAGTATTTTTTAAAAAAAACTTAAATGTTAGTATAAGTGAAAATCAAAAATCTATATTTTTCACCTGTAAAATCTCTTTCTTTTAATAATGTAGATAACTTAGAGATAATTAAAAATATTGGTATAAAAAATGATCGAATATTTGCTTTCACTAATAATCTTAATTTTAAAGATATAGAATTAATAAAAAATAACCCTTTAAAACGAGAAATTTATAATTTTTTATCACTAAAAAAATATCCTGAATTAAATCAATATAATTTTTTATTAGAAGATAATTTTTTAATACTAAAATTTGAAAATAAAATAATTTTAAAAACAGATATTGACAATCAACACGAAGTAAAAATCTTATGTAGTAAACTTGAGGATATTTTACCAAATATAAATAATATTAATTTATTAAAAGATAGTATGAATCCTTTTTTTGATACAATGCCAAATAAATCAATATCATTAATAAATTTAAACAGTATTAAAGACTTTGAAAACCTATCTAATCATCAAGTTGAACATGAGCGTTTTAGAGGAAATATATATGTAGAAGATTTAGATAAATGGGAAGAAAGGAAATTAGTAGGTAAAGTCTTATCAATCAATGATATAAAATTTATAGTTATTAAAGAAATTCCTAGATGTTCAGCAACTAATATTAAGCCCAAAACTTCTGATATAAATCTTAATATTCCTTTAAACCTAAAAAAAATATACAACCATATAAATTTAGGAATATATTTAGATCCTTTAAATGATGGTAAAATAAATAAAGGTGATCTGATAAAAATTAATGAATAAATTCTTATTAAATCATTCAGAAAAACTTACAGGATATTTATTAATTCTTCCTGCTGTTTTAATAATCAGTCTATTTGGAATTTTTCCTGTTTTTTTTGGAATGTACATGAGTGTACACAAGTGGAAAGTTTTTAAAGGGAGATTTTTAGGATTTGAGAATTACCAAAGAATACTTGGAGACATACCAGCTTTTTGGTTATTTGTTTTAGGATTATTGTTATTGATATTGAGTTATGGATTGTGGAGTGAATTTAAAAATAAAGTAAAAAATAAAATCTATTTAGCATTTTTATCTATTGCAATATTAATTATTGGAATAATATTAATTAATATCAACTGGGAAAAAATGCTTTTAACAGGTGATGAAGACTATCTTTACTCTCTTATATATACTTTTTATTATTCGTTTTTCACTATAATTTTTGAGGTTGGATTAGGATTAATAATAGCATTTGCTTTGTACCAAAAATTAGCTGGTAAACAATTCTTTCAAATGATTTTACTATTTCCTTACATTACTCCAGCAGTAATGGGTGCTGCAGTATTTTTTTTAATATTTGGTAAAGCTGAAAATTCTTTTTTAAATCAGCTAATAGGAATATTTGGTTTTGAGCCTCAAATGTGGTTATTTGATAAAAGACCTATTACCGAAGTTTTATTTGGTATAAAAATAGAAGGTCTACTAGCTGGACCAAGTTTAGCTCTAATGTCATCAATCATATATGGAATATGGTCTTATACTGGCTACTATGCAATAATTTTACTCGCGGGATTATCAATTATACCCTCTGATTTATATGAGGCTGCAAAAGCAGAAGGAGCTAGTAGATGGCAAACATTTATTAAAATTACCATACCACTATTAATGCCTATTATATTTTTTCTAATGTTGACTGGTTTTATAAATACCTTTCAAGCTTTCAATAGTATTTTTGTTATGCAAACTTCTTCTGCTGGAGATACAATGGATGTTGTTACAATAGAAATTTTTGATCATTTTTGGGGTAGAGTGAAATATGGTTATGCTGCAGCTGAAGGGGTAATTTTATTTATACTTCTAAATATTTTAGCAATATCGCAATATGTAATTTTTAGAAAAAGGTTAAGTTATGACTAGAATTATTAATGCTGAAACAAGGATACCTTATTTAATTTTATTAATAGTTTTTATTATTTCAATTTACCCATTTTTTTACATGATATCAACATCATTGATGACAGCTGGAGAAGCATCAAATCAATATTTATTTCCAAAAAAATTGATGTTTGAAAATTATTATGAAGTGTGGACATCTAATAGATTTCAACGATATACATTTAATAGTTTAATAATAAGTTCAATAATTGTCATTGGTGTTTTATTAACTAGTATTCCAGCAGCATACTCTTTTGCTAAAATAGAATTTCCATTTAAAAATATTATATTCTATATGTTGTTACTTTCATTGATGATTCCAGAAATCATTACATTATTACCTCATTTATTAATTATTAGAGGGGAAATTGTTCCATTACCATTTGGTCCTTCTTGGATGAATAGTCTTCAAGGTTTAACAGTTCCATTTATGGGAAATATATTTGTAATTTTCTTATTAAGACAATATTTTAAAAAGATACCAAATGAATTATGGGATGCTGCAAGGCTTGATGGATCTTCTCATCTAAATTTTTTACTCAAGGTAGTAATCCCAATGAGCAAACCTATTATTGTGACAGTCTCTTTATTTACTTTTATTATAGCTTGGAATAGTTTTGCTTGGCCTTTACTTATATTAACTAGAGATGATTGGTATCCTGTAACAGTTTCTATCTATAGTTTTGTTAGAGAGGTGGGACCTAATTTTAATTTATTGATGGCTGCTTGCTTAATTGCAATTTTCCCAATTTTAGTATTATACTTTTTTACTCAGAAGTTATTCATAGAAAGTATATCAAACTTTGGATTAAAAGAATAAATCAGTAAATTTTTTGTAACAAAACTTTAATTTTACCTCTATATTAGTCAATATTTTACGGGGTGATTATGAAATTTTATAAATATATTTTAAATTTCTTCTTAGCTTCTTTATTTTTTATCTCCTCGCAATCATTCGCAATTACTGCACAAGATATTGAAAATGCAGATCCTTCAGGTCAAACTGTTGAATTCTGGGTTCAATATTCAGATGAAAGATTAGATGCAATGATGGCAAGAGCTGAAAGATTTGAAGCTGAAACAGGAATAAAAGTTAATGTTGTTCACAAAGGGCATTACGGAAAAGTTCAATCTGCTATGATGTCTGCTGCTGGAACAAAAGATATAGCAGACGTTGCAAGAGGTTATGGTAACGCTGCTGCAGACATGTACTTAATTGGCGCTTCAATTGATCAAAATATTTTAGCAAATAGTAAAAAATGGGGTGTTTCTCAAGATGATATAGCAGATTGGGGTGCAAACTGGACTGTTGGCTTTTCACCATATTTTGACGGAAATCCAAAACTATTACATGAAGTTGGAAAATCAATAGAGATCCTTTATTACAATGCAGATTGGTTAAAGGAACTAGGTTTAGATGTTCCTAAAACTCCTGCTGATTTTGCGGAAGCAGCATGTGCTGCAACAAATCAAGATTATAGCGGTAAGATGGGTGAAGATGTTCCAAGTTATGGATATGAAATAGATACAGATGCAAGTAACTTTGCAGCATGGGTATTTGCGCATGGAGGTGATGTATTTGACTATGATAATGGTCAGTATATTTACAATGGTCCAAAAGCCATTGAAGCTATGGAATTCATTCAAGGAATGGCTAATAAAGGATGCGCAATAGTTGCAAGAGGTAAATACACTGACCAGCAATACTTAGGACAAGGCTCTGTTTTATTTGCTGCAGGATCTACTTCTGGTATCACTTATTTCCAGAAAGCCATTGAAGAGGGTTACAATGGTAATTGGGATGTAGCTCCATTATCATACACCACTAGTGAACCAGTGCTTAACTTATATGGCGGTGGTTTAATTATGGGAAATTCAGGTGATGCTAACAGAATGGTAGCAGCATATCAGTGGATGAAATATATTTCTAATACTGAGAACTCAGCAGTTTGGTCAACTGAAAGTGGATATGGTTTTGTTAGAACCTCTTCTGCAGATCATCCATTAATTGCTGAAAAAAGAGCTGAATTACCTCAATATGATAAATCATTAACAATGGTTCAATACGGAAAAGGTGAGCCTTCTGTTCCTGGCTATTATTCAGTTAGAGGTGAGGTTGAAAAAGCTTATGCAGCAATTATTAATGGTGATGATATCATTTCAACATTAAATCAATTAAATGAAGATGCTAATGCAATATTAGTAGATGCAACTGCAGAGTAGTTTAATTATTTTACTTTTATTAAGGGTGGTTTATACCACCCTTTTTTATGATAATTGTTTGTTCTCTAAATGATTTACCTAATGTGTGTGAAAGCATACAGCCCAAATATCTTGTATCAGTAATTGATCCAGGATATGCACCAGAAACACCTAAGGGAGTAAAAAATCATTTAAAGTTAGGATTTGACGATATTATTGAAATTAGTAGCAATAATAAAATATTTCGATTGAATACTGATGAAATACCGCAAATTCTACCAGCAGAAGAGCATGTAAATTCAATAGCTAATTTTACTTCTACATATGCATATGATGAAGATATTGTTATTCATTGTTGGTGTGGTGTATCAAGATCAATGGCAACAGCTACTTATTTACTATGTAGAGAAAACAAAACTAATATTGAAAATACAATTAAATATATTCGTAATCTTGCACCACATGCAAACCCAAATAAATTATTGATAAATCACTTTGAAAAGAAATTAGATGTTAGCAATCAAATCTCAAAATCATTTTTAAAATTCCCTTATACTAAAACATACGATTGTTCTTCAAATTTTGCACCTGTTACTTTATTTGATATAAAAGACATTGAAAAAAACTAATGAAACAATACGTTCGAACAATTGCTGATTATCCTGTTAAAGGAATTCAATTCAGAGATATTACAACATTGTTGCAAAATGCAGGACACTTTAAACAAGTCATTGATGACATGGTAAAACCATGGCAAAATAAAAAAATAGATGCAGTTTTAAGCATAGAATCACGTGGATTTATTATGGCAGGCGCAATAGCTTATTTTTTAAATGCAGCATTTGTTCCTTTGAGAAAGCCTCATAAACTTCCATTTGATACTTTCAAAACCTCATACGACTTAGAGTATGGATCAACTGAAATGCATATTCATACAGATGCCTTGGATGATCATAAAGATTTACTAATTATTGATGATCTTTTAGCAACAGGTGGAACCGCACTTGCAGCAGTAGAGTTAATTAAAAAGTTTGAAGACAAAAATATTGTTGGTGCAGGTTTTATAATAAATTTACCAGATTTAAGTGGTGATAAAAAACTAATTGAAAAAGGAATAGAGATACATTCTTTAATGGAGTTTTAAATGAGAAATGCAGTTATTGTGGGTTACAAAAGATCACCCTTCACCTTTGCTCGTAAAGGTGAAATGGCTAATATAAGACCAGAAGACATTTTATCACAAACAATAAATCAATTACTGAATGAAATTCAAATTAATAAAAATGACATAGAGGACATTATTACTGGTTGTGCTTATCCTGAAGGAGCACAAGGTAATAATATTGCTAAAATTGTTTCTTTCATGACAGATATGCCAGAACATGTGGCAGGTATGACAGTCAATAGATGGTGCGGTTCTTCAATGCAAGCTATTCATGATGCAACTGGTGCTATTGCAATTAACTCTGGAGACGTTTTTTTATGTTGTGGTGTAGAAAGTATGACATTTATTCCTATGAATGGATTAACATACGATCCTCATCCTCAATTAAGTAAAGATAATCCAAATGTATATATGTCTATGGGCATTACAGCTGAAAATGTTGCAAAAAAATTTGATATTTCTCGGAAACAACAACAAGAATTTGCTATTAGCAGTCATTACAAAGCTAATTTAGCTAGAGAATCAAATATGTTCGACAATGAAATAGTGTCTATCACAAATAATGATGAGAAAATTAATAAAGATGGTGGCATTCGACCTAACACCTCACATGAAATTTTAGATGGGTTAAAACTTGCTTTTGATGAAAATGGAACAGTAACAGCTGGTACAGCCTCACCATTAACAGATGGAGCATCAGCAGTAATTGTTTGTGAGGAAGAATATGCAAAAAAAAATAATCTAAATATTTTAGCTCGTATAAAATCTACAGCAGTAGTTGGTTGTCCACCAGAATTAATGGGTCTTGGCCCAATTAATGCATCTAAAAAAGCTCTAAAAAGAGCTAATTTATCTATTTCCGATATTGATATTGTGGAACTAAATGAGGCATTTGCTTCTCAATCTTTAGCATGTATTAAAGAATTAAAGATGGACATAAATAAAGTAAATATACATGGTGGAGCAATAGCATTAGGACACCCTTTGGGTGCTACTGGAGCAAGGATTACAGGTAAAGTTGCAACTCTATTGCAAAATAAAAATAAAAAGTATGGATTAGCGACACAATGTATAGGTTTAGGTCAAGGTATTGCAACTGTGTTAGAAAATATTAATTAAATATTATGCAAATTTATAAAACACCCCTACGTGAGTTTAAATTTTTAATTGAAGATTTTTTAAGTCTTAAGGAAAGTGAAACATTAAAAAAATTAGATTTAGAAACAAGTGATCTAATGCTTATTATTGAAGAAGCAGCAAAACTTTGTGAAGAAACCTTACTCCCGCTTAATCAAAGTGGAGATAGTGAAGGATGTTCATTCAATAATGGAGTTGTGACTGCTCCAAAAGGATTTAAAGAAGCTTATAAAACTTTTTCTGAAAATGGCTGGCAAGGACTAAAAGTAAAAGAAGAATTTGGTGGTCAAAACCTACCATATATTATGAATATGATTTTAGATGAAATGATAAGCTCTACTAATATGTCATTTGGTCTTTATCCAGGTCTTACAGCCAATGCAATTGATGCAATTGAAAAGAGTGCTAATGAAGATTTGAAAAATACTTATCTGCCAAATTTAACTAGTGGTAAGTGGACAGGCACAATGAATTTAACTGAACCTCAATGTGGAACAGATCTTGGATTAAGTAAAACAATGGCAACACCATTAGATGATGGAAGTTACAGTATTACTGGTACCAAAATTTTTATTACATGTGGAGAGCATGATTTAAGTGATAACATTATTCATTTAGTACTAGCAAGAACACCAAATGCGCCCCCTGGTATAAAAGGTATAAGTTTATTCTTGGTTCCTAAATTTTTACCAAATGAAAGTGGTGATTTTGTTGATAGAAATAAAGTTGAATGTGGATCAATAGAAAAGAAGATGGGTATTCATGCTAGTCCAACCTGTGTCATGCACTACAATGAAGCTAAGGGCTGGCTAGTAGGTGATCTTAATAAAGGAATGAGAGCGATGTTTATAATGATGAATGGAGCTCGTTTGTTTGTAGGAATACAAGGATTAGGTTTATCAGAAACTGCTTATCAATCAGCACTTTATTATTCGAAAGAGCGTTTACAAGGAAAATTATCTTCCAGCAATCAGGTAGCTGATCCTATAATTGTTCATCCTGAAATAAGAAAAAACTTATTATATATAAAATCCATAAATGAAGCAGTTAGAGGTTTAACTTTATTGGCTGGAAATCACTTTGATAATATTGAAAATTCTTCAGATGATAAAGAAAAGAAATTATCTGAAAATTTTATAGCACTCATGACGCCAATTATTAAATCGTATGCTTCAGATAAATCTGTAGAAAATACAAATAGAGCTATGCAAATCTATGGTGGTCATGGTTTTATTACTGACCATGGAATGGAACAATTAGTAAGAGATGCTAGAATTACAACAATTTATGAAGGAACGAACGGAATTCAAGCTCTAGATTTGATAGGAAGAAAATTACAAACTGACAACGGTGCATTATTTAATGAATTTTTTACTATGATTGATAATTATCAAGTTAAAATTTCCAATAATCAAGATATGAAAAAATATATTGATTTATTTATGCCTTCATATGATTCTTACAAAAGTATTTTTGAATATATTAAATCATTAGATGATGAAAATGAGATTAATTCTCATGCTGTAGAATTTTTAAATTTATCATCTTTGATTTCTCTAGGTTATATTTGGTTGCACTATATAGAAATTTCATTAGCAAAATTAGAAAAGCATGATGAAAGTTTTTATAAATCTAAAATAGAAACTGGTAACTTCTTTTTAACTAAATTATTAGGTGAAACACAAGTTCTTTGTCAAAATATAAGATCTGGTGGAAAATACTATAATGATTATAATGATAAATATTTTGAAACAGCAATCTAATGACTATAAAAATTTATAAACCATCAAAAACTTCCATGCAATCGGGTTTTAAAAAAACTAAATTATGGTTAGCTGAATATATTTCTGAAGTAGAAAAAGTAAAAGATTCTTTAATGGGGTGGAATAGTTCATTAGATACCAAATCTCAGATTAAACTTTTTTTTGATACCAAAGAACAAGCTATTGAATGGGCAAAAAAAAATAATTATCAATATTTTGTCGAAGAACCAAAGCAAAGAAAAATTAAACCAAAAAGTTATGCTTCAAATTTTGATACAAATAGAAAAGAGCCTTGGACACATTAAGTATAATTTCTTTCTTTATTTTTTAGACTATGATAAATGCAAACTATGCGCCCGTAGCTCAGTGGATAGAGCAACCGCCTTCTAAGCGGTAGGTCAAATGTTCGAATCATTTCGGGCGCGCCAAATATTAAAATTTTGCTGCCTCCTCATCAATAAATGCATTGAAAGAAACTGATCTTCTTTCCTCATCAGAAAAGAATGGATAGACTGTATGCATCATATAACTAGGAAATATAAATAAATCTCCAACTTCAGGTTTAACATCATACACGGAGGAAACTAAAAGCTGTGTTGATCCATGAATAAAAGCAATTTTTCCATTCTTATTTTGATCTTTGTACGATGTACCTAAGTCCTTTGGCATTTTTGTGTACATTACTCCTGACAGATGACCATCATGCCAATGAATTGGATTATAATCACTCTCAAATTGACAAACTGCCCAACTAGATTTTAAATCAAATTTCTTAATTTCTTTTTGTAATGTTGATTTAACAAAATTAAATACAAATTTATGAAGAACATCATTTAAATTTTGATCAAGAAATTCTTTTGTTAATCTAATTTCATATTTAATTTCACCTGCTAATTGTTTGCCATGGTATAATTCATCAATTTTATTTTCATCTTTTAATATTTCATCAATATGATTGTTGAGTGTAGTTATTGTATCATCTGATAATTTATATTTACCTATAGCTGGTGAAAATGGTCGTATAATTTGACCTTGAATCATGCTTTCGTTCATACTTTATTAACTTTAATTATATTAAATATTATAATATAGTTAAATAAAATGAAATATAATTTAAACTGTCATTGTGGAGCGGTTCAATTAGAAGTTTTAACAGACTTAGAAATCATTAAACAGTGTAACTGCTCTATTTGTATAAGAAAAAACGCTAAAATGTGTATGGTCCCTAAAGAATCAATAAATATTCTTAAAGGAAAAGAAAACTTAACTTCTTACAAATTTAATACAATGATTGCTGAACATTTTTTTTGTAAGATTTGTGGCATCTATACTCATCATCATAGGAGGAGCGATCCAAATGGTGCAGCAATAAATATTGGATGTATAAATTCAATTGATCCTTTTAAATATGATGCTGACTTTATTGATATGAAAAATAAATAATTTTATGTCGTTTGAATTTTTAATTTCGAAAATTCAAAAAAATAATTTCTTACTCATAGGTAGAGCAGGGATTGATATTTATCCTGATCCACCGGGGACTAAAACTGAAAACGCCAAATCCTTTGTTACCCATCTTGGAGGATCTTCTGCAAATATGGGTGTCCAATTAACTTTATTTGGAGGTAATTGTAATCTACTGACCAGAGTATCTGATGATGCTTTAGGTAAATTGGCTATTAATCAACTAAATCATTATGGAGTTAAAAACAAATTAGTAAAATTTGAAAAAAATGAATCAAGAATTTCTTTTGCTATTGTTGAAACCACAGTTAAAGATCATCAATCAATTATTTATAGACATAAAGCTTCTGATTTATTTTTAAATAAAGATGATGTTGAAAATGCTAATATAAAAAATTTTGATTGTTTATTAATTACTGGAACTTCTTTAGCAGCTGAGCCTTCGAGAGGTGCTACTTTATATGCTTTAGATATAGCAAATAAAAATAATATTCCTGTAATTATGGACATTGATTATAGACCATATACTTGGGAGTCATCAAAAAAAGCAAAAGAAGTTTATAATTTAGCAGCAAGTAAATGTAGTGGTGTAATTGGAAATGATGATGAGTTTGGAGTATTAGCTGGTGATTACAACAATGGTTTGGATCATGCTAGACAATTAGCTAAAAATGTAAGCTTAATTATTTATAAAAAAGGTGAAAAAGGCTCTATTACTTTTGCAATGAACAAAGAAATTAAAAAGGGAATATTTCCCGTTAAGCCCTTGAAACCAACTGGAGCCGGTGATGCATTTATGGGATCATTAATTGGATCAATTTTAAAGACTAATGATTTAGAAAAATCTATAGAAATAGGTTCAGCCGCAGCAGCTATTGTAGTAACAAAAGTAGGTTGTGCGCCAGCAATGCCAAATTTAAATGAAATTTTAGAATTTATGAAATATAATAAAATTAATGAAGGAGAATAATATGCATATTCCACCATTTGATAATAAAAACAAGCCAATTGTAGATATTGAAGACAGTAGAGTTCCTTTAAATTATTTTAACATAGTAAAATTAAATAAAGATCAATCTTTTGAATATCAAACACCTGGTTATGAAACATGCATAGTTCCTGCTACTGGAACAATTAATGTAGAAATTGAAGGAATAAAAGTTGAGTCATTAGGCACTAGAACAGTTGATGTGTGGGATGGAGAGCCAGAAGGTGTTTATGTGCCCTCTAATACAAAAGCTCAATTTACATCTTTAGTAGATAATTCAGAAATTTTTATTGCTGGCGCAAAGTATGATAAAACTCTTGAACCATTTGCTGTTAGAACAAATGAAATTGATTTAGTGCAGTACGGTTCTGATGATACAAAAACTCATAGAAAAATTAAACATATTTTAGGTGCTAAGCATCATGATAAAGTTGGAAGATTGCTTTGTAATGAACTTTATACTGTAGGGCAGGGAGGTTGGTCGGGGTTTCCGCCTCATAAGCATGATACAGATCGTCTACCTGATGAAACTAGGCATGATGAAACATATAATTACAGATTTAAACCTAATAATGGATTTGGTTTTCAGATGTTTCAGCAAGTTGATGATAAAGTTGGTAAAGCTGAACATATAATTGATGGGTCGACCATTATGATTAGAACAGGCTATCACCCATGTGTCGTAGCACCTGGGTATGAGATGTATTATTTTACAATTCTTGGAGGACTGTCTCAAAGATCTCTTGTCCAATTTTTTCAACCTGAGCACGCATATCAAGTAGAAACAATTCCAGGAATTAAGGATATGATTGCTAAATACAAATAAATGACAGCAGTAAATTTAAAAAAAATTTTAAATGATGCAAATAAAAATAATTATGCAGTAGCAGGTTTAGTTGTACTAGGCTGGGATGACGCCTTAGCTTTTACGCAAGCCGCTGATGAAACTGGAATTCCAATTATATTACAAGCTGGTCCTTCATGCAGAGCGCACACGCCAATTCCAATATTAGGAAAAATGTTTAGATACTTAGCGAGTCAAACAAAAACGAACATTTGTTGTCATGTTGATCATGGATACACTCTAGATGAATGTTATGAAGGGATTGATAGTGGCTTTACATCTGTAATGTTTGATGGTTCTAAATTAACTTTAAAAGAAAATATAAAAATTAGTAAAAAAATTGCTTCAAGAGCTCACAAATATAATATTTCTATTGAGGGAGAAATAGGTTTTGTAGGTTATGATAATGGTAAAATTTCAGAAGGTACTAATATTGAAGATGCAGTAACTTTTGCAAACCAAAGTAATATTGATGCAATGGCAATTTCCGTTGGAAATACACATTTACAAACTTCAAAAAAAGCTATTATTGATTTCAACAAAATTAATTTAATTGAAGCAAAAACAAAAATCCCTTTAGTTCTTCATGGTAGTAGTGGAATTCCCGTAGAGCAAAGAAAAAAACTAGCAAGAAAAACAAAAGTAGCAAAACTAAACATTGGCACTGAAATTAGAATGACATTTGGGGAAGCCTTGAGAAAAAATCTCAAAAATAATCCTAAAACTTATGATAGATTGCAATTACTAAAACCGACGATTAAAGATTTAACAAAAGTTACAAAAAAAATTATAAAACAAATTGGCCCAAATTAATGGGACAAATCTTTATTGCAGCACTTAAAGAAGAAACTCCAAATCTTAAAGATTTCCACTATTCAGGTGTGGGAAAGATTAATGCTACAATCAAAATTATGGAATTAATTTCAAAATTTCAACCTAATGAAATAATCAATTATGGAACAGCTGGTTCAATAAAGCAAAACTTATCAGGATTATTAGAATGCACGAAGTTTGTTCAAAGAGATATGGATGCTAGAGGTCTAATGAACTTTAAATTAGGGGAAACTCCTTTTGATCCAATATCAAAAATTACATATTCTAATGAGGGGTATATATGTGCATCAGGAGATAGTTTTGTTCAATCATCAGTAGAAATAGATTGTGATATTGTTGATATGGAAGCTTACTCTTTTGCTAAAGTATGTAAATTACATAATATTAGATTTAAATGTTTTAAATATATTTCTGATTATGCAAATGAAAATTCAAATAATGATTGGATTGATAATTATTCAAAAGGAGCTAAATTGTTTTCTGAAATATATCCTCAATTAAAAATATGATTTTAAAAATACTTGAAAAATTAGGAAGAAAAAAGATTGTACTGGACAGAGGTCCATCGCATCCAGAATTTCATAAGGCCAAACCATGGATGGAAAGATATTATTTGTTATTTAGAAAAAGACCCAAATGGTTTCCTTTTAATATCTTAATTCATAAAATGTTAGATGATGATCATGGTGAAGGAGTTCATAATCATCTTTGTCCTTATATAACAATTATTTTAAAAGGCGGTTATTGGGAAACTACTAATAAAGGTAAATTTTGGAGACCACCAGGTTACATTGGTTTTAGATCAGCAGATCATTTACATAGAGTTGATTTAAAACCAAATACAAATACCCTGACATTATTTATTCCTGGTCCTTTTGGGCTTAGAAAAACTAAAAGAGCTGATTATAAAACAAAAATTTAGCTATCTATATAATTTAAATTACTCCGTCGTATATTAATTTACATCCACTCAAAAAAAGCAAAATATAAATAATACTAAAAAATAATTTTTCTGGAATTCTTTTTTGCACAAAGTAACCAATTAAAACACTAATAAAAGCTAGTGGAAGTAAATAGAGAGAAATCATAAGATTTGAAGGTGCTAATAATCCAACATAATAATACGGAACCAATTTGACAAGATTTATAACCATAAATGCCAATGTCATTGTTCCAATAAATGAAATTTTATCTAACTTTAAAGGAAGCATATAAAAGTTAATAGGTGGATTGCCTGCATGAATTAAAAAACTTGTATATCCAGCAACAGCTGACCAAAAGTATCCTTTAAGTTTTGTTGGTTTAAGTAAATAATTATTTTTCTGAATAAATGACACTAGAACAAAAATAATTGATATAACACCAACCATTATTCTTATCTGATCTTCGTTTGTAAACTCAAAAGTTAAAGTTCCAAATAAAATACCAATTATAGATGCTGGGATTACAATTTTTAAAATACTGTTTATCCATTTTTTCCAATACAAATAGATTGCTGAAAAATCCATTATTATTAAAAGTGGCAACAATATTCCCGCAGCTTGCAAAGGACTCATTGCAAACGACATAACTGGCACTGCAAGCATCGCGATAGGCCCTGGAACACCGCCTTTAGATAAACCAAATACAAAAACCCCCAATGATGCAAAAATATAAAAATATAAATCCATTTAATTTAAAATTTTTAATGCAATTTTAATATCTTTTATTTGATCATCAATGTCTTCCAATCCACAATATAATCTAATTAAAGTTCCAGTATTTCTATTTTTAAACTCTCTTTTATCTAATGGAGGAAAAGTAATGAGACTATCAAATCCACCCCAACTGTATCCCAATTTGAATATTTTAAGTTTATTAAAAAATTTTTCAATTTGATTTTTTGAGTATTTCTTTTTCATCATAAATGAGAATAAGCCTGTGCTACCAGAGAAATCTCTTTTCCATATTTTATGATTTTTTGTATGCGGTAATGCTGGATGGAAAACATCAGATACAAGATCATGTTCTAATAAATATTTTGCCATTAATAATGCATTTTTTTCAATTTCTCTCATTCGAATTTCAAGTGTTGGCAACCCTCTAATTGCTAAATAAACTTCTTCAGAACCAGGACATATGCCTAAAGTTTTTGAAGTTGATCTTATTTTTTTGGAATATTTTTTATTAGACGAAACGAAACCAATTAATACATCCGAGTGACCATTTATATATTTAGTTCCTGCATCTATAATAATATCAATACCTAATTTAATTGGATTACAAAATAAAGGTGAAGCCCAAGTATTATCCATAACAGTTGGTATTTTCTTTTTTTTAGCAATTTTTGTAATGAAAGGTATATCAATAATATCAAAAGTTGCTGTTCCTGGTGATTCTAAATAAATTAGCTTTGTTTTACTGTTAATTAATTTTTGAAAATTATTAATATTTTTTGTTGGATGAAAATATTTTATTTTTACATTATATTGTTTAAGGATGTTCTCACAAAAAGTTCTAGTAGGACTATAAACACTATCATTTATTAAAACCTCATCACCAGATTTCAAAAATGTAAAAAAGGGAATTACTATAGAGGCCAACCCTGATGGCGATAGTACTGTATCATTGCAGTTATATAAAAAAGAAATACTATCTTCTAACTGCTTATGAAATGGATTTTTATTTATTCCATAAAATGTTGTTCTATCGTCAAAATTTTTAATATCGTTTAAGTAATCTTTAAATGTATTAAAAATCATTGTAGAACCCTTATAGGTACCAGGGTTGATAAACCCTTTTTGTTTAAGAGGATTTCTACCTATTTTTGTTAATTTTGTTTTTATTTTCATAAACAACTAAATGTTGTATAAGCCAAAATCTTTATACACAAATTATAGTAGGCAATTTTAAGCTTAACAAATCTATTATTGGGATTAACTTATTAATTTGTTATAGGGAAGCAATCTTTGAAAAAAGATATTTAAATAATTATTTAAACGGAGAAAATAATATGAAAAAACTATTATCTATCTTTGCGGTTGTAGCGTTTGCTTTTTCAGCACATGCTGGAACTCTTGATGATGTTAAAAATAGAGGTTTTCTAAAATGTGGAGTAACAACTGGTCTTGCTGGTTTTGCTGCTCCAGATGATAGCGGTGAATGGGCTGGTCTAGATGCAGATATGTGTCGTGCAGTTGCTGTAGCTGTTTTTGGAGACCGTTCAAAAGTAGAATTTATTACTACTACAGGTAAATCTCGTTTCCCAACATTAGCTTCTGGTGAAGTTGATATGTTAGCGAGAAATACAACTTGGACAATTAGCCGTGATGTTAATCTTGGTTTTGAGTTCGTAGGTGTAAACTTCTACGATGGACAAGGTTTCATGGTTCCATCTGCTCTTGGTGTATCAAGTGCAACTGAGCTTGATGGTGCTACTGTATGTATCCAAACTGGTACTACTACAGAGTTAAACCTTGCTGACTTCTTTAGATTAAATGGAATTAGCTACGAAGCACTTCCAATTGAAACTAATGATGAAGGTAAAGAAAACTTATTTGCTGGAAGATGTGACGTATACACAACTGACGCTTCAGGTCTTTCTTCAACAAGAGCTGCTGCTTCTAATCCAGATAAATGGGTTGTATTACCAGAAATTATTTCAAAAGAACCACTTGGTCCACTTGTAAGACATGGTGACCACCAGTGGGGTGACGTAGTTCGTTGGTCTTTAAATGCAATGATTATTGCTGAAGAACTAGGTATTACATCTGAAAACGTTGATGCTCAAACTAGCTCTAATGTTCCTGAAGTACTAAGACTTCTTGGTGTTGAAGGTAACTATGGAGAAATGCTTGAGCTAAGTAATGATTGGGCTTACCAAATTATCAAACAAATTGGTAACTACTCAGAATCATACGAAGCAAACGTAGGTCCAGACACACCTCTAGAAATTGCAAGAGGTTTAAATGCTCTATGGACTCAAGGTGGTATTTTATACGCACCTCCATTCAGATAAATCTTAATTAAATTTAAAACGGGGGGTTTTAAACCCCCCATTTTTTTTGTATATACTAGAGATGCGATCTAACTTAGGTTTCTTTTCTGATGAAAAATTTAGATCCATTTTTTTTCAAACTTTAGTTGTAGGTTTATTTGCCCTAGGGTTATTTTTTGTAATAAGTACAACTTCTTACAACTTAGAAAAAAGAAATATCGCAACTGGTTGGAGTTTTCTTCAAAATCCAGCTGGCTTTGATATAAGTTTTTCCCCCTTCTTAGAATTTAAATCAACCGATACACACTTAAAAGTTTATTTTGTAGGAGTCTTAAATACTCTTTTGGTATCAATTACAGGTTGTATAGCTGCAACAATTTTAGGTTTTATATTGGGCATAGTAAGACTGTCTTCAAATTGGTTATTAAGTCGACTAGTTTATATTTACGTTGAATTTTCAAGAAATGTACCTTTACTTCTTCAAATAATTTTATGGTATAGTATTTTAATTCAACTTCCTCGTGTTAAGCAATCATTACAAGTTCTTGATGTATTTTATATTTCAAACAGAGGATTGTATTCTCCAAGACCAATATTTGAAAGTGGATTTTCATATGTATTAATTGCAATTGTATTGGCTTTAATTTCAAGTTTCTTAATAAATAGATGGGCAAAAAAAAGACAAGATAAGACAGGTCAACAATTCCCAGTATTCTCAAGTTCAATCGGATTAATATTTATTGTTCCATTAATTTTATTTTTTATTCTTGGTTCACCTTTGTCTTTTGAGCATCCAGAATTAAAAGGGTTTAACTTTAAAGGCGGTCTAGTTATTAGACCTGAATTTATAGCAATGTTTTTAGCATTATCAATTTACACAGCAGCTTTCATTTCTGAAATAGTTAGAGCAGGAATAATGTCTGTCTCAAAAGGACAAAGAGAGGCATCTGCTGCTATAGGCTTAAAACAAACATGGATAATGAGACTAATCATTATACCCCAAGCTCTTAGAGTGATTGTCCCTCCACTAACAAGTCAGTATTTAAACTTAACTAAAAATTCTTCTTTAGGAATTGCTGTCGGATACGCTGACCTTGTTCACGGTTTTGGAGGAATAAGTTTAAATCAAACTGGCCAAGCTATTGAATGTATGGCAATTGTTATGGCAACTTATTTGTCAATTAGTCTGACAATATCTTTCTTTATGAACATTTATAATAGAAGTATACAATTTAAGGAAAAGTAATGAACGAAATGAATGAAGTTAGAAAACCACCAGTTGCAACAACAGGTATTATTGGTTGGTTACGAATAAATTTATTCTTCAATTGGACAAACTCATTAATAACTTTATTTGTTATTTATTGTTTGTATCAGTTTATCCCTTGGATTTTAGATTGGACAATATTCTCAGCTGACTTCAAATATAATTATCTTGGTGAACAAATTACTAACCAAGAAATGTGTTCACGAAATTTAGATCCTGAAAATGGTGGAGCTTGTTGGGCAGTTATATATGTAAGGTTTTATCAATTTATTTATGGATTTTATCCAAGGGTTGAAGTTTGGAGAGTTAATTTAGCGTATGTGATGTTAGCTTTTGCGCTGCTACCTCTTTTGTATGCAAAACTTCCTTATAGAAAGTACTTCTTATATTTTACATACATTTTTCCTGTTATTGCTTATTTTTTACTTAATGGTGGCTTGGGATTTACTGAAGTCTCTACTAACAAATGGGGCGGTCTTCTAGTAACACTTGTCCTAGGCTGTACTGGAATTGCATTAGCTTTTCCTATTGGAATTATGTTGGCTTTAGGGAGAAGATCTAAATTGCCAGTTATAAGCATGATGTGTACATTGTTTATTGAGTTTATTAGAGGTGTTCCTCTTATAACTTTACTATTCTTTGGAATGGTAATGCTTCCTCTTTTTTTACCAGAAGGAATAGACATGGATGGTTTGGTAAGAGTTCTTGTTGCAGTTACTTTATTTCAATCCGCTTATATGGCAGAGGTAATAAGAGGAGGACTGCAGGCAATACCTCCTGGTCAATATGAAGCTGCTAAATCACTTGGGATGTCTTATTGGAGAATGAATTTATTAATAATTCTTCCTCAAGCTATTAGAATTTCTATACCACCAATTGTCAACACATCTATAGGTTTATTTAAGGACACAACTTTAGTAATTATTGTAGGAATATTGGATTTATTAGGAATTGGAAGAGGTACTTTAGCGGATACAAATTGGTTAGGTTTATCTTATGAAATTTACTTTTTTGTAAGTTTGGTATTTTTTATATTCACATTTGGAATGTCTAGATACAGTTTGTATTTGGAAAAGAAATTAAAAACAGGTATTAATATGGGGGCTGATTAAAATGAGTGAAGAATCTATAATTTCATTAAAAAATGTAAATAAGTGGTTTGGGGATTTTCATGTATTACAAGATGTAAATCTTGAAGTGAAGAAGAAAGAAAGAATTGTAGTTTGTGGTCCTTCTGGTTCTGGTAAATCTACAATGATCAGATGTATTAATAGATTGGAAGAGCACCAAGAAGGTTCAATTATTGTTGATGGAATTGAGTTAACAGGAAATTTAAAAAATATTGATAATGTTAGAAAAGAAGTTGGAATGGTATTCCAGCAATTTAATTTATTCCCTCATTTATCTGTAAAAGAAAATATAACGTTAGCGCCAATTTGGGTTAAAAAAATGCCAAAGGCGGAAGCAGAGGAACTGGCTATGAGACAGTTAGAAATAGTAAAAATTCCTGAACAAGCCAACAAGTATCCTGGTCAATTATCTGGTGGTCAACAACAAAGAGTAGCAATTGCTAGATCTCTTGCAATGAATCCTAACATCATGCTTTTTGATGAACCAACTTCAGCTTTAGATCCTGAAATGATTAAAGAAGTTTTAGATGTTATGGTTGATTTGGCAAACGGTGGAATGACTATGATTGTTGTTACTCACGAAATGGGTTTTGCTAAAACAGTTGCTGATAGAATGGTGTTTATGGATGAAGGTAAAATTGTTGAGGAAGCTAGCCCAGATAAGTTTTTCAATAATCCAGAGAGTGATCGTACAAAGTTATTCTTAAGTCAAATTCTTCATCAGTAATTTAAGAAGATAACAATAAATTAACTCTTCTATTCATTTTACCTTTGTTTTCTATTTTGCCGATTTGAATTTTACCTATCTCATTAGTTGATTTCACATGTGTACCACCACAAGGTTGTAAATCAATATCACCGATTCTAATTAATCTTATTTTACCATCTACTTGCGGAGGTTTTACTGACATAGTTCTGACTAGTTCAGGTTTTTCCTCCAATATACTACTTTCAATTACTTCACTAGTAACGGTATGATTATCTTCAACCAACAAATTTATTTTTTCTTCTAATTCTTCTTTATTTATTTGTTTATCTGGATCATTAAAATCTAATCGACTTTTTTCATAACCAATTTGACCACCAGTTACTCCTAAAGGGACTATAGAACACAACAAGTGCAGTGCAGTATGCATTCTCATATGCTTGTATCTTAAATCCCAATTTATTTTTCCAATTATGTCAGTATTCTCTTCAAGATCTTTGAGATTATCTACAATATTTATTATTTTATTATTTTCTTTAATAGTATCTAAAACTTGTATTTTTATATTTTCAGCTTCTATTGCACCTGTGTCTCCCGGTTGACCTCCACTTTTTGCATAAAATGCTGTCTTATCTAACTCAATACGATTTTCTCCTTTCACAATACCTATAATTTTTGCTTTAAATTCTTTAAGGTATGCATCATCTTCGAATAATTTTGTCATAGCGTTTTTTAACAGTATTTTAAAAATATTATATTGACTTTTTTCTCATTCTGGATAAATTAGAACAAAAGTAGAACAAATAATTTTATAAATAATATAATTATTATTTATCAATTATTTAAATATTTTTTCTAATATTATGTCTAAAAAAATAGAAAACTTAATATTTAAAGCTGAATCTAAGGGAGATCAAATAACACCTTATTTTCTTGATACAGTATCTGCAGGTTTTCCATCTCCAGCTACTGATTATATGGAAAACAAACTCGATCTTAATGAATATCTGGTTCAACGTCCAACAGCAACCTATATTGTTAAAGCTAATGGTCCTTCTATGACCGATGCAGGTATATTATCAGGTGATTTACTTATTGTTGATAGAAGTATTACACCTCGCAACGACAATATTGTTATAGCCTCCATCTTTGGTGACCTAACAGTCAAAAAACTGAAAAAGAAAGATCAGTCATTATTCTTAATTTCTGCCAATAGTGAGTATCCTAGTATTCAAGTTAAAGAAGAAATGGAGTGTTTTATATGGGGGGTAGTGACATATGTCATACACAAAACTACTTAATAGAAATCATAGCTCAGTAAATCAATCTATAGCATTGATAGATTGCAACAATTTTTATGCGTCATGTGAAAGAATATTTAATCCAAAACTTATAGGAAAACCAATTGTTGTACTTTCCAATAATGATGGTTGTATCATTGCGCGATCAAAAGAAGCAAAAAAATTAGGGATAAAAATGGGTGAACCTTATTTTAAAGCAAAAAATATTATTGAAAAAAATGATGTTAAAGTTTTTTCATCTAATTATTCTTTATATGGTGACATTTCTCAAAGAGTAATGGAGACTTTATCAAGTTTCTCTTCAGAGGTAGAAATCTACTCTATAGATGAAGCATTTCTTGGTTTAAATGGTTTTGAGAACTATGAGCTAAACACTTATTGCAGACATATTAGGCAAACGATTAAGAGGTGGGTTGGTATTCCAGTTAGTGTTGGAGTGGGGCCAACAAAAACACTATCCAAAATAGCTAATCATCTAGCAAAAAAACAATCAGACTATAAAGGTGTGTGCATACTAAAAAACAAAATAGAAATAAAAAAAGCATTAGAATTTACATCTATTGAAGAAGTATGGGGCATTGGAAGAAGATTATCTCTTTTCCTGAAAAAATATAATATTCATAATGCTTATCAATTTTCACAAATGGACAGAGGATGGATAAGAAAAAATATGGGTGTAGTGGGAGAGAAGACATACCTAGAATTAAATAGCGTATCGTGTTTAGAGCTTGATTTGGTTCCAAGTGATAAACAAAGTTGTTGTGTTTCAAGATCATTTAGTCAGCCAATAGAAAAATTATTTGATTTGGAGGAATCAATATCAACTTATGGATCAAGAGTATCAGAGAAGATAAGGGAAGAGGGGTTAGTCGCTGAGTCGATGAGTATTTTTGTTTTGACAAATCATTTTAATAGAAGAGAGAAACAATATTCAAATTCAATAAAACTACACTTACCTTTCCCAACAAATAATAGCATAAAAATTGTTAAAAGAGCTCTTGAAGGAATTAGAAAAATATATCGACCAGGATTTCGTTATAAAAAAGCTGGAATCATACTATATGGTCTTAGCAGGCACAATGTAACCAGAGGATTGCTTGATTATGACCGTGATACATCAGATAGAATAATGAATACTATTGATAATATTAATTCTAGATATGGAAGTTCAACATTAAAGATAGCTTCTGAAGGTATAGAAAAAATATGGAAGATGAAAAGAGAAAACGTATCCCCATGTTACACAACACGTTTTGAAGAATTGGTGGAAGTTAAGGCTTAGATAAAATGGCTCCCCGGGCCGGGCTCGAACCAGCGACCGATCGGTTAACAGCCGATTGCTCTACCACTGAGCTACCGAGGAACACAATTTTGTTGATAATAAAAAAAAATTAAAAAACAAGAAAAATTTGGAGGCTCGGAGCGGAATCGAACCGCTGTGCAAGGCTTTGCAGGCCCCTACATCACCACTCTGCCACCGAGCCTAAAAAAAATGACAATTATCACTATATTATTTCTAGTCAATTAATGAAAAAAAATTCTAAAGATTAATAATATAATTTAAATAATTGATTATATGATAGGTTTATATAAAGCATCCTTTAAGAAATGAGTGAAACATTTGAAATTGCAAGAAAAAATATGGTTATTAATCAATTAAGACCAAACAAAATTAATGAAGAAAATATCTTACAAATATTTCAAAATACTCCTAAAGAAAATTATTTAGATGTCAGCTTAGGTAAGAATTGTTACCTAGATAATAATTTAGATATAATCGAGAAAAGAGGATATCTTAAAAATTTACACCTAGCTCAAATTATAAAATATTCGAAAATTTTACCTAATGATAAGGTATTGCATATAGGCGGCTTAACGGGCTACTTTTCTGCTCTAATTAGCTCACTATGTAGAGAACTTCATGTTGTAGAAGAAAATAGAGAACTATTTAAATTACTAGAACATAATATTAACAATACTGAAAATACTAATATTAGTTTATTTAATCATAATTTATTAGATGGATTATCTGATAAAGCTCCATTCAACTTAATTATTATTGACGGGCCTATATTTAAAATAACTGATAAGTTAAAGAAGCAACTAGCAATGAATGGAGGAAGGTTAATATATATTAAAAAAATATATGATAATTTGGGTAAAGCTTATAAAATTATAAGAAATGAAGATTTGTATTCATCTGAGTATTTATTTGATGTAATGAGTAGTTATCAAATTCAAGAACAACAAGAGGATTTTAAATTTTAAATGAGATCATTTATATTATTTTTATTACTTATTTATTCTAAATCTATATTTGCTCTGTCGATTGATGATTCTGTAAAAAGTACGATCGCAAATAATTTGAAGGTAAAAATTGCTTTTGAAAAACTGAATGAAAGCAAAGAAACTATTGAGGTAGCTATAGGCAAAAAACTTCCTACAGTTACTGGCACAATTTCTGGTACATATAGTAATAGTGATACAACATCAGCAGCTGGTGTATCAACAACACCAGAGACTTTTACAGATAAATATAAAATTAGTATTACTCAAAATTTGTATGATGGTGGTGAAAAAAGTTTAGAAATTGAAAGATCAAAAATTGTTTACGAAAATGCAGTTATAAACTTTTATAAAACAGTTCAAGATCTATCATTAACAGCTGTAGAAGGTTATTTAACCGTAATAAATTATGAAAAATCATTAGAGGCTTCTGAAAAGAATTTTGATTCTGTTTCAAGATTTTTAGAAGAAGTAAAATTAAAATATGAATTGGGCTCAGCAACCATAACTGAATTGAAAAATGCTGAGAGTGCTTTTTCAATTGCAGAAACAAATCTTTTTTCAGCCGAACAAAACTATAAAGTCAGTTTAAAAACATTTAAATCAATTGTTGGTAAAGAAGCCATTAATTTAGAAGATTATGTAAATATAGAAGATGATTTGAATTTTGATAACATACTTTCTGAAGTTTATAAGAATAATTTTAATATTTTAATTGCTCAAAATAATATTAAAATTAAAGAACTTGATCTCTCAAAAGAAAAAAGTTCTAATAGACCTATCTTAGATATAACAGCTTCTACTGAGTATTCGGATGGTTCACGATTAGATGCGGGAAGTGAAAATACCAATGCAACATTGGGGTTAACTTTAACAATTCCAATATTTCAGCAAAATATTGACAAATCAGACATTAGAAAAATAAATTCTCAAATTTTACAAACTGAAATTGAGTTAGAGGATCTTAAAGAAAGTTTAAATATTGAGGTATCAAACTATTATAAAAACTATTTAGTTAGTAAATCAAATTTAAATACATCGCTATTAACTATAGAGTATGCAAATACTCTTCTAGAAAGTACTCAAGAGGAATACAACCTTGGGACAAAATCTATCACTGATCTAATAGAAGCAGAAACTAATCTTTTAAACGTAAATGTTGAATATTTTAATGCAAATAAAAACTATCTGATTAATTATTTTAATTTACTAGCTTTAGATGGTTCACTGATTAAATTATTTGAGGAGTATCTTCCTAGCTATAATTAGAGTTTTATTAATTTAATTAAACATTTATAATACCTATATGAATACAAAAAATTCTATCAATGAATCTTTAGAAGTCATACGAAGAGCGCTTGAGGATGAAAAAAACGATTCAAATAAACATTCTTCATCTAATATTTTAATACTTAATCAAAAGGTTAACAGTGATGGTACAATAAAATTACTTCAAAAAGATGAAGAGATAAATAGTGAAATTAATGATATTATAGATCAAAAACTTTCCTATCTTGTAGAAAATAAAATTGAAAAAATACTTGATGAGAAAATCCCAAAATTACTAAAAAATTATTTCGATTCAAAATAGTTACTATGCAGCTTGATAAATTTTTTGATTTTTTAAAAGATGAAAAAAATCTTTATTCACAATGGGAGCAATCAAATTGTTTTAAACCACAAAAAGGAGGTGAGCCTTATTCTATAATGATGCCACCACCTAATGTTACAGGCAGCTTACATATGGGTCATGCTTTAACCTTCACAATTCAAGATATATTAATCAGATATCATAGAATGAAGGGTATGGAAGTATTGTGGCAAGCAGGGACAGATCATGCAGGAATAGCTACTCAAATGGTGGTTGAAAGAAAATTAAGTGAGTCAAACCTAGATCGACGATCTCTAGGTAGAGAAAAGTTTATTGAAAAAGTATGGGAATGGAAAAAAGAGTCGGGTGGTCAGATAAGTAATCAATTAAGAAGACTTGGTGCTTCTGCAGATTGGTCAAGAGAAAGATTTACTATGGATGAAGGACTTTCTAATGCAGTTAAGAAAGTTTTTGTTAATTTATTTAATGATGGAATTATTTATAAAGATAAAAGATTGGTGAATTGGGACCCAAAACTTTTAACAGCTATTTCTGATCTAGAAGTAGAGCAAAGAGATACTGAAGGAAGTTTATGGCATATCAAATATCCTATAGATGAAAATAATCATATCATTGTTGCAACAACAAGACCTGAGACAATGTTAGGCGATACTGCAGTTGCCGTTCATCCATATGATGAAAAATATAAAAATCTAATTGGCAAATTTTGTAACTTACCAATTTCAAATAAGAAAATACCAATCATTGCTGATGAATATGCAGATCCTGAAAAAGGTTCTGGAGCTGTAAAAATTACACCTGCACATGACTTTAATGATTTTGAGGTAGGAAAGAGACATGATTTAGAATTTATTAATATTTTTGATGAAAATGCTAAACTGAACTCAAATGTGCCTGAAGAATTTCAAAATTTAGATCGATTTGAAGCAAGAAAATTAATTTTAAAAAAATTAGATGAAATGAATTTATTAATTAAAGAAGAAAAACAGCAAATGGTCATACCATATGGTGATAGATCAGGTGTTGTTATTGAGCCATGGCTGACAGACCAATGGTTTTGTGATGCAAAAAAATTATCAGTTGATCCAATATCAGCTGTTAAAGATAATAGTTCTAAATTTATTCCCAAACAATGGGAAAATACATTTTATAATTGGATGGAAAATATTCAACCGTGGTGTATTTCAAGACAGTTATGGTGGGGACATCAAATTCCTGCATGGTATGGTCCAGATAATAAATATTTTGTTAGTGAAACTCTAGAAGGGGCACAAAATCAAGCAAAAGAATTTTATGGAAAGGATATTGAGCTTAGACAAGATGAAGACGTTCTAGATACTTGGTTTTCTTCTGCTCTATGGACATTCTCTACTTTAGATTGGCCAAATAAAACGTATGAATTAGATAAATTTTATCCTGGTAACGTTTTGGTTACTGGTTTTGATATCATATTTTTTTGGGTTGCACGGATGATGATGATGGGTTCTTATTTTATGAAGGAAACTCCATTTAAAGATATTTATATTCATCCTTTAATACGTGATGAAAAAGGACAAAAAATGTCTAAATCAAAAGGGAACATAATTGATCCTTTAGAGTTATTAGATAAATATGGCGCTGATACATTAAGATTTACACTAACAGCACTATTAAATCCTGGACGAGATGTAAAATTATCTGAAGCTAGAGTTAAAGGATATAAATCATTCACAAATAAAATTTGGAATGCTGGAAAATTTTTACAATTGAATAATTCAATTTTTATAGATGATATTTCAATTGATTCAATTATTTTTGATGCAAACAAATGGATAATAAATGAATTGAATGATTTGAATACTGAACTTGATCAATTAACTAAAAAGTATTTGTTTCATGAAATAGCCAATAAAATTTATCATTTCGTATGGCATACTTATTGTGATTGGTACATTGAAATTATTAAACAAAATTTTGAAAATGAAAAATTTGCTGATGAAATTAAAAAAGTTTCTGGATGGACATTTATTCAAGTCTTAAAGATCATACACCCCATTATGCCATTTATAAGTGAAAAATTATGGAGATCTTTAGTTGACGATAAATCATATTTAATGAATCAAGTTTTTCAAAATTATTCAACAAATAATTCTTTTAATAATTCTAAAAAAAACTTCGAAATATTTATTGAATTCATAACATCTATAAGAAATTTGAGATCAGAACTAAATATACCTTATAAAGAATTAATTAATATTTCCATAGAAGCAAAAAATGAAGAACTTAATAATTTTCTAATTGCGTATAAAAATGAAATAAGTAATTTTTTAAAAACCAAAGATATTAGTTTTGATAAAATTCAACCTAATAAGAATTCAGCTTTAATTGTGTTAACATCATTATCAGTTTTAATCCCTTTAGATGGTATTATTGACTCAGAAGCAGAATTAAAAAAATTAAATAAGAAAAAGCAAGTTGAGCAAGAAAAATTTAACAAAGTTAATGACAAATTAAAAAATGATAACTTCATGAATAAAGCTTCAGAAGAAATTATTAATAAATTTAAAAATGAGGCAAATATTTATAAATCTTCTATTGAAAAAATTGATCAAATAATAAATACTATCAAATAGAATGGAAGATAAAGGTTCAAATAGAAAATCTAATCTACCTAGTAGATATGTTAGTGTAGGGCCTAAAAGTGCGCCTCATAGATCTTATTATTATGCTATGGGTTTGAAAGAACATGAAATTTATCAACCATTTGTTGGTGTTGTTAGCACCTGGAATGAATCAGCTCCTTGCAACATTACTCTTCAGGATCAAGCGCAACATGTGAAGACAGGTGTCAAAGATGCTGGAGGGACGCCAAGAGAATTTACAACTATAACAGTAACAGATGGAATTGCCATGGGTCATGAGGCAATGAAATCCTCTCTTATTAGCAGAGAAGTCATTGCAGATTCCATTGAATTATCTGTGAGAGGTCACTGTTATGATGCAATAGTTGGGCTTGCTGGCTGTGATAAATCTTTGCCAGGTTTAATGATGGCTATGGTTAGATTAAATGTACCATCTGTATTCATTTATGGTGGTTCAATCTTACCAGGAAAATACAAGGGTAAAGATGTTACCGTTATTGACGTTTTTGAAGCAGTTGGAAAACATGCTGCAGGAACTATCTCAGATCAAGATTTAAAAGATATTGAACAAGTTGCTTGCCCATCTGCTGGATCGTGTGGAGGACAGTTTACAGCAAATACGATGGCATGTATTTCAGAAGCAGTTGGTTTAGCTCTAACAAATTCAGCTATGCCTCCAGCAGTAAATACTGAAGAAAGAAAAGCTTATGGTGAAAAGAGTGGTAAAGCTATAATGAATTTATTAGAAAAGAATATAAGACCAAGGGATATAGTAACTATAGATTCATTAGTAAACGCTGCAAGAGTAGTTGCAGCTACTGGAGGCTCAACTAATGCAGCACTCCATCTTCCTGCGATAGCTAATGAAGCGGGTTTAAAATTTACATTAAGAGATGTTGTAGAAATTTATAATTCGACTCCTTATATCGGAGATATGCAACCTGGTGGAAAGTACGTTGCTAAAGATTTATATGATGTAGGAGGTGTACCAGTTGTTATAAAATCTTTATTAGATGGTGGTTATATAAACGGAGACTGTATAACTGTTACAGGAAAAACAATAGCTGAAAACCATAAAGAAGTAATATTTCCTACAAACCAAGATGTTGTTTATAAATGTGATAATCCAATTAGTGAAAATAGTTCAGTCGTAGGGTTGTGGGGTAATCTTGCACCAGATGGATGTATATCAAAAATAGCAGGTTTAAAAAATTTATCTTTTAAAGGAAAAGCTAAATGTTTTGACTCAGAAGAAGATGCTTTAACCGCAGTTTTAAAAAATGAAATTAAAGCAGGAGATGCGGTAATAATTAGATATGAAGGTCCTAAAGGAGGGCCAGGTATGCGTGAAATGCTTTCAACAACAGGTGCAATATATGGGCAAGGGTTAGGTGAAACTGTTGCTTTAATTACAGACGGACGGTTTTCAGGGGGCACAAGAGGATTTTGCATTGGTCATGTAGGTCCAGAAGCAGCTGTAGGAGGTATGATAGGTTTACTTAAAGATGGCGATGAGATTATTATTGATGCTGTTAAAGGCGAAATCAACGTTACGCTTTCAGATCAAGAAATAGAAAAGAGAAAAAATGATTGGAAACCAAGAAAAACTAATCATAATTCTGGATCTATATGGAAATATTCCCAAACTGTTGGTCCAGCTTACGAGGGTGCTGTTACTCAACCAGGAGCAAAAGACGAAACGCATACATACGCTGATATTTAATATTAATTAACTAATTCAATTGTAACTGGAGTGTGATCAGAAGCTTTCTCCCAACCTCTTGGTTCACGATTAACATTAACTGATTTAATTAAATCAGTTACTTCTGGAGTAGTAAGAAAATGATCAATTCTAAGACCATTACCTTTTTGCCAACTTCCACCTCTATAACCCCAAAAGGTCCAGTTTGTATTTCCATCAACAAAGTATTTAACTGTATCAACAAAACCTAAATTCAAAAGATTTCTAAATTTTTCTCTTGTTAGTGGATGGGCACAAGCATCATTTTTAAAATTTTCTGGTGAATACACATCTTCATCATTAGGTATTACATTAAAATCTCCGCCTATAATAATTGGTTGATTATTATCAATTAATTCTTTGATATATTTATTAAAATTTATCATCCAATCAATTTTGTAATCAAATTTTTCTGTTTCAATTGGATTTCCATTTGGAAGATAAATATTTATTAATTTAATTTTATTTTTTATATTTTTTAAGGATATTTCTGTTTCAATAAATCTGGAATTTACATCTTGGTAATTAGGAATTTTTAAGTTTGAAATTTCAATACTTTCTTTACTGAGTATTGCTACTCCATTCCAGGCCTTTTGCCCATTTACATAACATTTATAATTAATTTTTTCTAATTCCTCTTTGGGAAAACTTTCATTTGTGCATTTTAATTCTTGAATTAAATATAAATCTGATTGATCTTTTTTTATAAATTTTATTAAATGTTCTATTCTTGCATTAACTGAATTTACATTCCATGTAGTAATTTTCATTTATATTGAAAAAGAAGTACCACACCCACATGATGAAGATGCTAGTGGATTAGAAATTTTAAATGATGATCCAATTAATTCATTAACATAATCAATTTTTGATCCTTTTATTAATTCAATTGAAGTTTTATCTATCAATACATCAGCATTTTTATAATTAAAGATTAAATCATCATCATTTGGTTTATCAGAAAAATCAAATTTATATTGAAATCCAGCACAACCACCACCTGATACGGTAATTCTAAAATATTTAGATTTTTCAGAGATAAGTATCTTGTTGATATGTTTTTGGGCACTTTCTGTTACTTCAATTATATTGTCCATTTATCTAAATATTGTTATTAGTTATTTTTTTACAACTATAATATAAATTTTCTTATGTTCAAACATTTAGCTTCCAATCCAGATAATTCAAATGGAAGATTATATAATGAGCTAGATGATGATTTGAGAAATCCATTTGAAAGAGATAGAGCTAGAGTTATTCACTCTAATTCTTTTAGAAAATTAAAACACAAAACCCAAGTTTTTATTGAAAGTGAGAGTGATTATTTTAGGACTAGACTAACTCATTCTTTGGAAGTTGCCCAAATATCAAGATCAATTTGTAGATTACTTGAATTAGATGAAGATCTAGGTGAAACAGTTGCTCTCGCACATGATTTAGGTCATCCTCCTTTTGGTCATATTGGTGAAGATGCACTTGATAATTCAATGAAAAAGTTTGGAGGTTTTAATCATAATGATCAAACCTTGAGAGTTTTAACATTTATAGAAAAAAGACACCCTGATTTTGATGGATTAAATCTAACATGGGAGAGCTTAGAGGGAATAATAAAACATAATGGAATTTTGAGTGATCATTTACCTTATCACTTAGATAATTATTCAAAATTACAAAATCTAAATCTAACTGATCAACCTTATTTAGAATCACAGATAGCAAGTATTTCTGATGATATCGCTTATAATAATCACGATGTAGAGGATGCTATTAGAGCAAACTTAATATCGTTAGATGATATTGCAGAGTTAAGTTTTTTTGAAAAAATTATAATTAATTTAAAGGATCACTACAAAGATATTCCAAATAAACTTCTAGTGTATCAAGTTTTAAGAAACTCAATATCTAATATGATAAATGATATATATGAAACTACAAAAAAAAATTTAATTGAAAATAATATCAATTCTATTGATGATATACGTAAGAAAAATAATTTTGTTGTTTCATTTTCAAATGAAATGAAGAAAAATTGTGACATAATTAAAAAATTCTTATTTGATAAAGTTTATAATCACAGTCATTTATCAGATAAAAGACAGTATTCAAAAAAGGTAATATCTACTTTGTTTACTTATTTCGTAAAAAATAATAATAAACTACCATTAGATTGGAGAAATCAAAATATTGAAATTGAAAGATTAATTTGTGATTATATTTCAGGAATGACGGATAGATTTGCTCTAAATTTGTATAAGGAGATTAGTGAATAATTTTATAAAAGACCTTTCAGATTTTTTATTTGATTTTACAGATTTTTTAGAGAGTAATAAATTCATATCTCCAATCAATAAAAAACAGATTAGCATCGATTATTCTTCAAATAATAAACAAGGTGATTTAGCGACAAACTTTTATTTAATAGTTAAAAGAAAAATAATTAATGAAAATTTTAATATTGAAAAAGAATTAAATGATAGAATTAAATCAATTGAATTTATCGATCATTTTGTGGTTTCAAAAAATGGTTTTATAAATTTTTTTCTTAAAGATACATTTGTATTAAGAAGTTTAAATGAAATTTATAGTAAAAATTTTTTAAATTATATTAATTATGGTGCAGGTAAAAAAATAAATGTTGAATTTGTTTCAGCTAATCCAACTGGACCATTGCATATAGCACATATAAGAGGTGCTGTATTTGGAGATGTGTTAAGCTCTCTTTATACTAAAACAGGTTTTGATGTTATAAGAGAGTATTACGTAAATGATGCAGGTTCCCAAATTGATAAATTATCAAATTCTCTTTTGAAACGATATTTACAATTATTTGATAAAAAAATTGAGTTAGAAGAAGACGAATATCCTGGTGAATACTTAATAGATATTGCCAAAAAAATTAAAAATGAAGATGGTGATAAGTGGTTAAATTTTCAAAATGAAGAAACTATTAAATATTTTAAGAATTTTGCATTAAAAAATATACTTATAAACATAAAATCAGATTTAGAATTAATAGATATAAAATTTGATAAATTTACTCACGAAACAGAAATAGAAAACAGTAAAATTATTGATGAACTTTTTACAATTTTGGATGAAAAAAAACTATTATATGAAGGTATTTTAAAGAAACCAAAAGGTGATGACTCTGATTGGGAACCAAGAGAGCAATTATTATTTAGATCCTCTAAATTACTAGACAATGAAGATAGAGCATTAAGAAAATCAAATGGCGAATGGACCTATTTTGCAAATGATGCAGCATATCATTTAGATAAATGTAAAAGAAATTTTGATAGGTTAGTCAATATCTGGGGATCTGATCATATTGGCTATATTCCAAGAATGAACTCGTTAATTAAAGCTATTAAAGATGATGAAACTTATTTAAATATTTTAACTTGTCAGATTGTTAGTCTAATTCAAAATAAACAAAAAATTAAAATGTCAAAAAGATCTGGAAATTTTGTGACATTAGCTAATGTTCATTCTAAAGTTGGTAAAGATCCTATAAGGTACTACATGATTTCTACTAAAAATGAGACAGCAATTGACTTTGATTTAGATGCTGTTGTTGAAAAAAATAAAGATAATAAAGTTTTTTATTGTCAATATGCACATGCAAGAGCTTCATCAGTAATTAATAAAGCAAAAGAATTAGGTATAGGTATTAAAAATGATTATAATTTTGCTGAAATACAAAATCTATCTGATGACGAGTTAAAATTAATTAAAAAGTTAATTTCCTATCCTTATTTGTTGTATCAATCATCATACTATAATGAACCACATCGACTAATCAATTATTTAGAAGAAATATCGGCTGATTTTCATTCAATTTGGAATAAAGGTAAAGATAATGAATCACTTCGTTTTTTAGATGAAAAAAATACAGAAAAGACAATTTCAAAAATATTTTGGTTGGAGTCATTTAGAGTTGTTTTAAAAGATATATTTTCAATAATTGATATAAGTGCTCCTGAAACAATGTAATGATTAAAAGAATTATTTTTAAAAGAAAAAATAATTACATATTTAAATATTCTTTATTATTAATTCTATTTATTATTATTCTTTATCTTATCTCATTTTATTATTTTATTAATAGGGAGTATTTTATTATTCCCCAATTTACTGACAAATATTTTATTATTCCTGACAATAAAGAAGGTGAAGTTGTTGATTATTTAGACAAGAAAAGTTTAAATAATATAGATAATGAAATTAAATATTATGAATTTAAAAATACAAGTGAAGTTGATTTTACAATTCAATTATATAGCAATGATAATTTTGAAAAAATTAATAAATACTTGAATAATTTATTAGAAAATAAAAAAGAAATTATAGATCATGAAGATATTTTTGTTTTTTATAAGAAAACTGAAATAGGTACTCAATATTTTATTACTTATAAAAATTACATTTCTAAGAATAATGCTTCTGAAGCTTGTGGCTTATTAACTTTTGTTAAGACTTGCTTAATACTTAATTTACAAAATTAATAATATTGAGAGAATCTCAATAATTTTATATAAAAAACTGTGTTAAATGCTCCAGATATAGAAATAAAAGAAGGTCAATTTAATCTATTATTAGACAATTTTGAGGGTCCCATAGACCTTTTGTTGGTTTTAGCTAGATCACAGAAGGTTGATTTATCTGATATATCTATATCCGAATTAGCTGATCAATATATTAAATTTATTAATCAATATAGAAATATTCATATTGAAATAGCTGCAGATTATTTAGTGATGGCAGCATGGCTAACGTATTTGAAATCAAGATTACTATTGCCAAAAGAAGAAAAAACAGATGAATATACAGCCAATGAGTTAGAAGAGGCTTTAAAATATCAATTACAGAGATTAGAGGCTTTTCAAAATATTTCTAAAATTATATACTCAAGACCTCTTGTTAATAGAGATGTGTTTTATGGAGGTTCATCTGAAGGTCTCAAAGTTAAATATAATATAAATTATACTTCTAATTTATTTGATTTACTAAAATCATATAGTCAAATACTTAAATCTAATGAACGGGTAAAACAATTAACTATTGAGTATTCAGAACTTTATTCAGTTGATCAAGCAGTTAAAAGATTAAAAGGTATTTTTGGAAATATTACAGAATGGACTAATTTTTTAAATGTAATTCCAAATTTAATTAAAGCTAATAAAACAATTAATAAATCCATTATTTCATCTAACTTTGTTGCTTCTTTAGAATTATCAAAAAATGGCTTTATTGATTTAAAACAAGATGAAAGTTTTGGGAATATTTATATAAAATTTAATCAAAATGGATAATAAAGATATTAAAATTTTAGAAGCAATATTATTTGCATCAGGAGAGCCACTTGATGAAAATGATTTAAAGGAAAAAATTACAGATAAAAATAATATAAGTAACCTATTACAAGAAATTAAAGATTTTTATAAAAATAGAGGTATTAATTTAATTAAAACTGGTAACAAATGGTCTTTTAGAACTGCTAAAGATCTCAGTGATGAATTAACTATTTTTAAAACTCAAAAAAGAAAATTATCAAGAGCAGCACTAGAAACATTATCTATAATTGCTTACCAACAACCAATAACAAGATCAGAAATTGAAAATATTAGAGGTGTTCAAATGGGTAGAGGCTCTCTAGATCATTTGATGGAAATAGGATGGATACGTCCTTCAGGTAGGAAAAGTATACCTGGTAAACCTACTTTATGGTCTACCACAGATTTGTTTGTTGAACATTTTGGATTGAATAGTTTATCCGATTTACCTAATAAAGAGGAGCTAAAGGCAAGTGGTTTTCTAGATAAACGTGCTGCGATTGCAACTATAAGTGATCTTGCTAAAAATGATGAAAATTTACAAAGTAATGATAATTTTGAACAGGATGATGAAAATAATATTGATGATTTTATTCAAAATACTTAGTTAACTTATTACTTCTTGTTTTTTTCCCATAGTTTCCGTATAAGCCCTTTATGACACCGTGTGTGTCAAATCTATTTATCTCACTGAAATTGTTACACTTTTAATTTCTTTTGTCGGCATATTGTCTTTTTTATTTTTTATGTTCTGATGATAAAATATACTAGGTAAACGATTAATTGGAGAACATATGGAATCTATAATTGAGTGGTTTGTTATAATTTTCGTTGTTGCAAAAAATTTTCTAGCTTCAATGTCTTTAGTAGAATGGTTACTTTTTCTAATTTTAGCTCTTTTGTATGGTCATGCAAGAGATCAGAGAAAAGAATTAGTTTCAATTAATAATGCTATACATGAAATTAGAGGTGAACTTTTAGCTAAAAAAGAAGATATTAATGATTAAAAATTTGATTGCAGTTCTCTTATTAGTAACTTCATTTAATTCCCAAGTTTTTAGTAATGATGTTTCTATTCCTGATATATCTAATATGAGTGTGGAAGAAATTGAAAAATTACCCGAAGAAATTATTAACCAGTTAGACTCTAAGGAAATTTATTTAAAAATTGGACTGCCTGAAAATATATATAATACTTTACTTAATTTTGCATTTTATAGATTGTTTTATTTTTTTGAAAATCAAAATGAAGATATTCTCAATGAAAAAATTATAATGTTTCAGAAACATCTAAATGAAGAACAAACTGGTAATTTGACTTTTAAGCAAATGAACGACTTGATAAAATTTGCAACAAATTTTAATCAAACTGAAGTTACTCCTTTATCAGGTTTTGGAGATAAGCTTAGTCTGACTAATTTTGGAAATTATTTTAGTACTACAGGAACTTTTTATCTTGAAGGTGAACAAATAGCTTACCCAGTAAATAAGAGTGAAGTAATTTGTAGAAAATCATTAAATCAATGTGAGACATTAATGGCTTTTGTTATGTTACCTTATGAAGATGACTCAAGTGATACTTATTATTTAGATTTTAAAAGATCAACTTACAATATATTAAAATGGAGTGACTCTGAAATATTGGCTGAAGATGAAGGAGATTGTAGAACAAATCAGTTAGTAATAAATTTTAACTCAGATGAAGTTTATGAAATTACAAGAAATAATAGAACTAAAGCATGTGATGAAACCTTATTGAATCAATTACTCAAATCTCAAGGTGGAGAGGGAATGCCTGACTTAGATAAGCCAAGAATTGCAAGACTCGTCCCAGGAAGTAAATTGTTGCAAGAATTTTGGAAAGAAAGGAAGAAAACATCATCTGAAAAATTTTTACCTAAAGAAATACGCGAAAAATTTGAATCTTTAGGAAATCTTTAATATTTAACATAAGAGTTTTGTCGGTTTTTTTGTCGTCGTTTTGTCGTTAGTTTTTTTCCACTTTTTACTAATTCTGCCATTTTTATTCCCATTATTTCTTGTTTTTTCGCATTCTTTCCGTATAAGCGGGGGATGACACCTAGTATTTGGCAATTATTGATTGTACTCGTTATTGTTCTACTTCTTTTCGGTAGAGGTAAAATACCTCAACTTATGGGTGATATGGCAAAAGGAATCAAATCATTCAAGAGAGGAATGTCTGACGAAGAAAAAAAAGAAGATAAAAATTTAGAGAATAAAAACGACGAAGATAAGTAAATATAATGTTTACTTTCGGTTGGAGTGAAATTTTCTTAATTGGAATAATTGTTGTAGTAGTAATTGGCCCTAAAGATCTTCCAAAATTCATTAAGCAAGTAGGATCTCTCTCTAAATATATCAAAAAAGTTTCAACAGAATTTAAATCTTCTTTAAATGAAATAGCAGACGAAGAAGAAATCAAAGAATTAGCAAAATCTGTTAAAGAAGTTAAAAAAATTAAAGATGGCATTAATATCAAAAAAAATTTTGAAAATGAAATTAAAGAAGTTCAGGAAACAGTAAAAATGACTGAGGATGAATTTTCAAATAAAAAATAATTTATAGATTTTAAAATGGCTGAAGAAAAATTTGAAGAAATGTCTCTAATAGGACATCTTACTGAGTTACGAAAAAGACTATTGTGGAGCTTTTTATATATTTTATTAATTTTTATTGTTTGTTTTTACTTTGCAGATGAATTATTTGCTTTTTTAGCTAGTCCTCTTGTAGAGCTGTTCGATAAAGATAAGGGCCAAGGGTTTATATATACTGCTTTACAAGAAGCTTTTTTTACAGAATTAAAAATAGCATTTTTCTTTGCTTTATTTTTTTCATTCCCATTAATTGCAATACAAATATGGAGATTTATTGCACCCGGATTGTACAAAAAGGAGAAGAGAGCTTTTCTACCATACTTAGTTGCGACTCCAATTTTATTTTTTGCAGGTGGCTCAATGGTTTATTATATTATTGCACCTTTGGCATGGTCTTTTTTCTTATCATATCAAAACCTTGGATCTAGTGGCGTTCCTATTCGATTAGAAGCTAAAATGGGAGAATATTTATCTCTAATGATGCGATTTATTTTTGCTTTTGGTTTAGCATTTCAACTACCAGTTGTTTTATCTTTAATGGCAAGAGTAGGTATAGTTACTTATGAGTCTTTAAAAAAATTTAGGAAATATGCAATTGTGTTAGCATTTTTATCAGCTGCTTTTCTAACACCGCCTGATCCATTTAGTCAAATTAGTTTAGCATTACCAATTATATTTTTATACGAAGTTTCAATTTATATTGCAAAACTAATTCAAAAAAATAAAGATAAGTAATGCATAATATTAATTTTATCAGAGAAAATCCTACTGAGTTTGACAACTATATGAAACAAAGGGGGGAAAAACCAATTTCAAATAAAATTTTAGAACTAGATAAAGTCAAAAGAGAGACTCAGACTGTGCTTCAGAACCTTTTAGCTGAAAGAAACTCTATTTCAAAAAATATCGGTAAACTTAAAAGTAAAAATAAAGATGCTTCATCAGAAATGAGTAAAGTAGACGAAATTAAAAATAAAATTAATAATTTAAAAGAACTTGAGACAATTAAAGACGAGGAGCTAAAAACTATCCTCTCTAGACTTCCAAATATAGCCGATAAGACTGTACCCATAGGAAGAAATGAAGCAGACAATACAAAATATAGAGAATGGGGTGCAAAACCAGGATTTGATTTTAATCCTAAAACACATTTTGAATTAGGGGAAGATTTAGGTTTAATGAATTTTGAAACTGCATCTAAATTATCGGGATCCAGATTTGTATTATTAAAAAATCAACTTTCTAAACTGGAAAGAGCAATAGCAAATTTTATGTTAGATAAGCATACAAATGAAAATGGTTATATTGAATATAATTTACCTTTTTTGGTTAAAGATTCTGCTCTTTTTGGAACAGGGCAATTACCTAAATTTGGTGAAGATTTATTTACTGCTGGGGAAAATCATTGGTTAATACCAACTGCTGAAGTTCCTTTAACAAACATGGTTAGAGAGGAAATACTTAACCAAAATCAATTACCCATGAGAGTAACTTCTTATACTCCATGTTTTAGATCAGAGGCTGGTGCTGCTGGTAAGGATACTCGTGGTATGTTAAGACAGCATCAATTTACTAAAGTTGAATTAGTTTCAATAGTTGAGCCGCAGCATTCACAAGATGAATTAGAAAGAATGCTTGAAAGTGCTGAGAGTATTCTTCAAGATTTAAATATTCATTATAGGATTATGACTTTGTGTACTGGTGATATGGGCTTTTCAGCATCAAAAACATACGATATTGAAGTGTGGCTCCCCGGTGAAAATACTTATAGAGAAATTTCAAGCTGCTCAAATTGTAATGATTTTCAAGCTAGAAGAATGAATACAAGATATAAATTAGAAAATAAAAATATTTTTGTTCATACACTTAATGGATCCGGGTTAGCAGTAGGAAGAACACTAATTGCTATTCTCGAAAATTATCAAATGAAAGATGGAAATATTAAAATTCCAGAAGTTTTGAAAAAATATTTCAATAATTCTGATACTCTTGTCTAGTGCTTGATGTAAGGAAAATAAGATTGATACTCGAGTTACGAGAGTCAGGTATTAGTAATGCTGAAGTTCTCTCTGCAATAGAAAAAATTCCAAGAGAAAAGTTTATTAGTGAAGCTTATAGAAATCAAGCTTATGAAAATATAGCTTTACCAATTGAAAATAATCAAACAATTAGTCAGCCCTACGTTGTAGCAAGGATGACTGAATTACTTGATGTTAAAAGTAACCACAAGGTATTAGAAATAGGCACTGGTAGTGGATATCAGTGTGCTGTATTATCAATCTTGGCAAGGCGTGTATACACTATTGAAAGAATTAAAAATTTACATGAAGGTTCTAATAATATTTTTGAGAAATTAAAATTAACCAATATCGTTTCAAAATACGATGATGGTAATAATGGTTGGATTGAACAAATACCTTTTGATAGAATAATATTTACAGCAGCATCAAAAAAAATAAATAATGAAATTTTTTCTCAAATTAAAAATGAAGGAATTATTGTTTGTCCTATTGTTAAAAATAACAAGCAAATACTTGTAAAATATATAAAACATAATAATAAAATTATTTCTGAAGAATATGATGATGTTTTATTTGTTCCAAATCTTCAAGGTGTAGTATAGCTTCTTTGAATATTTCGAATTTTATTCGAAGAATAAAAATAATATAAGATACCAATTATCCAATGAACAAGAGTTAACCCAATAAACATATAGATGTAGTTTTCTTCTATAAAATTATTCACAAATAATATTACAATTATAGGCACTAATACAAACCTAAGTATGGCCATATACATTACTATTATTGCTTTTTTTAGCCCTTGGAATGAAGCATTAGAAATAAAGAAGAATGGAAAAGCAGGAAAACCAAGTGCGTATATTTTAAGATATATCGATCCATAGTAAATTACTTCTTTATCATCAGTAAATAATCTCATTGAATCTTCTGCAGTTATAAATAAAATTAATCCTGCTATAGTTAATATTATTACACCAGTAATCATAGCTTTGTTGTAAGTTTCTAAAATTCTTTCATAGTTTTTTGCACCAAAATTTTGACCCACAATTGCGGTTACTGCTGTACTTAATCCTAACAAGGGTAAGAAAAGCAGTTGTTCGTATCTTCCAGCTGAGGAGAAACCTGCAATTGCATCATTACCAAAACGACTGACAAAAAATAACAATATATATGATCCGAGAGCAATCATCATCAATCCTAATGCCGCTGGAATAGCCTGAAATGAAATTTCCTTAATTAAACTTAATTTAGGAATTAAATAATTATTTTTAAAGTTTTCAAAAATCTCTGTTTTATAAATTTTATATAATAAATATAACAGACCAATTATTTGAGACAGTATGGTAGCTATTGCTATTCCAGTTATACCCATTGGAATAAATAATTCAAAATTAATTATTTTTCCTGTAATTAATATTGGATTTAAAATTATATTAAGAAAAAAACTAAAAATTAAAACATTTCTATAACTTTTAGTATCTCCTTGAGCTGATAAACAAGAATTACATACCATGAGTAAAAGAATTATGACTGATCCTAAATAAATTACGTTCATATACAATGATGAAAGTTTAAGGGTTTCTGGGTCATCATTTATGGATTCTAAAATTATGTTCCCAAAATAAAGTCCAAAAATAGTTATACCTAAGCCTACTAAAATTGTTACAACAAAAGATTGTGAAAATGCATGACTTGCTTTTTTAATATTTTTTTCTCCTAAAGAATTAGCAACATTACTTGTTGTAGCTATGCTCAGCCCTATTCCAAGTGCAATAATTATAAAATATACAGGAAATGTTTGACCAATAGCTGCTAAAGCAGTTTCAGAAATCATTCTACCTGCAAAAATAGTATCAACTAAAGAATAGAGATTGTTAAATATAGTTCCAATTGAGGCTGGCAAAGCAATTTTTATAAATAACTTATAGATATCTTCATCAAGTAAATTAATTTTTTTCATATTTATAAATATCTTAATTTAAACCTAGTACTATTTTCCTCTTGTTTTAAAATATCTTGAATTTCATGTATTACCTCTTTGAGGTTTTTCATTATAGATCTATTTGAAAAATTTATTAATAATAAGCCACTTCCTTGCATTCCAACATTGTCTCCATATTTCATAATAGGAACTTCAACATTGATAATATTACTTATACCTTTTTTTCTAATATTCTGAATAAAGGAGTCATTTTCCAAAATATTCAAAACTGGATACCATATTATGATTTTGGAATTTGAAAATAAATTATCAACATTATTTAGTATCTCTTCTACTTTTTCAAAATCATCCTTTATTTCATATGATGGATCTATAAATACAAAATAATTCTTCTCTTTACTAACTTTATTAAAAATAAAGTTAAATCCATCAGCATTTAAAATTTTAGCATTGGTATATTTGTTTAAGTTTTTTTTTAATAATTCATATTCATTATTGTGTAATTCACAAAAAAATAATTTATCTTTTTCATTGGCTATGGATGAAATAAATATAGGTGATCCAGGATAAAAATTATTTTTTCCAGTAATTTTAGAAATAGTTGAAAGATAATTTTTAATTAAAATATTATTACCTTTATAATTTTGTATCTTTTTAATTCCTTCTTTATACTCTTTATTTTTATCCATATATTTTGATATGTATTTATAAATTCCATTACCAGAATGAGTATCAATATAACTTATTGAATTATTTACTTTTTTTTCAATATTATATAAGTAAAGCATTATAATGTGTTTCATAACATCTGCATGATTTCCAGCATGATATCCGTGTTTATAGCTAAGCATAAAAATAAAAAAAATTGTTGAAATTAATTTCTTATTAGTTATTTAATGTATTAAATTAATCAATATACAATATTTATATAAGTTAAATAAATTTAATCCCCCATAAAAAAATAAGGAGAATAAAATATGCCAAGTGGTAAAATTAAATGGTTTAATCCGACCAAAGGTTATGGATTTATAGAAAATGATGATGGAGGAAAAGATGTTTTTCTTCATGTTTCAGCTTTAGAAGCTGCTGGTATTGATACTTTAGAAGAAGGTATGCCAGTTGAATTTGAAATCGGTGAAAACCGTGGAAAAGAAAACGCTATTAATATTAAGAAAAAATAATATTTAATTGAATTCAAACAAACTTTTAGAATGGATTGGCGTAACTACAGCCATCCTTTATTCCCTACTAGTTGCTTTTAACATTGGACTAGAATTTATTGGCTTTTCATTATTATTGCTATCAGCAGTGTTAATTGGAATCTGGGCTTATAAATTAAAACACAATGGAATATTGTTTTTACAATTTTTTTACGCTGGTGCAGGTATTATAGGAATGTATAGATGGTTTGGATAAAAATATTTTTTTCATTTTTACTTTTATATTCCTCGATTGTATATTCTTCTGAATTGAATGAAGAAGAAGAGATGTACTTTAATTTTGTTGATTTAAATAATGATGGAGTTATTTCCTATGAAGAAATTGAACAATCATTAAATCTACTCTTTCAAATTATAGATCTGAATCAAGACAATAAAATTTCGCAAAATGAGATAAATGAATTAAAAAGTATAATTGAATCTTTAAAATGAGTATTTGGGGAAGAGTTATAGGCGGAGCAGCAGGATTTGCTTTAGGCGGACCTATAGGTGCTATCATAGGTGTAATGGCTGGCGGTGCTTTTGACAGAAGATCTAAATCAAAATCATCATTTAACTTCAATCGAATAAATAATAATCAAAAACAACAAATTTTCACATTAAGTTTTATTATTTTAGCTGCAAAATTAGCTAAATCAGATGGCATTGTATCAGATGATGAAATCAGGGCATTTAAAGAAAAATTTAAAGTTCCAAAATCTGAAATTCCTAAAGTTGCAAAAATTTTCAATGAAGCAAAAAAAGATACGTATGGCTATAAACAAATAGCAAATCAAGTAGGTGATTTATTTTCAGCTAATAAAATTTTATTGGAAGAATTATTAAATAATTTATTTTATATTGCTGCATCTGATGGAAAGGTATCTCTTAGCGAAATAGATTTTTTAAGATCAATTTCTAAATCATTTAAATTTAGTGAAAAAGATTTCCAAAGAATTTTCCAATCAAATTTAAAAAACAGTGAATCTGACCCTTACAAAATATTGGGTGTGAATAGATCGAGCACTGATAATGAAATAAGAAAAAAATGGATAAAATTAAATAAAGAACATCACCCAGATAATTTAATTGCCAAAGGTATGCCTAAAGAATTTATTAAACAATCTAATAAAGAATTAGCGGCTATTAATATTGCTTACGATAAAATTAAAGAAATTAGAGGAATTTCTTGATACCTAAAGATTTATCTGTCGATAATATTAGTAGAATTTATAAAAAAATTAGACCATTTATTAATCAAACCCCTTTTTTAAAGTGTCCTGATGATATTGATAATTATTTTTCTACTAATTTATTTTTTAAATGCGAATTTTTACAAAAATCTGGTTCATTTAAGGCAAGAGGTGCTATTAATAATATAATTTCTCAAGATCATAATAAATTTAATAAAGGAATTACAGCAGTTAGTGCTGGAAATCATGCGATCGCTGCTTCATTTGTGGCTAATCAATTTAAACTGAAAAATAAAATTTTCTTATACGAAAGTGCAAATAAATATAGAGTTCAAACTTGTAAAAATTATGGTGCTAACATTATTTTTACAAACCCAAAACAAGCCTTTCTTGATGCTGAAAATGCTAAAAATGAAGGTTACTATTTTATTCACCCTTTTGACGGCCCATTGACATTACAAGGTAGTGCTACCTTGGGATTAGAAATTGTAGAATATTTAAAATTAATTAATACTAAAATTGACAATTTACTAATTTCAGTTGGAGGAGGGGGATTAATAAGTGGTGTTTCATCGTATATAAAACAATTTTATCCTAAGATTAAAATTATTGGCGTTGAACCTGAAAATGCTAATGGTTTAAATCAAAGTTTAAGAGCTAACAAACCACTAAATAATATTAATGTAAATAGTATTGCTGACAGTCTTTCAGCACCTTTACATATGCAATATTCTTTTGATGTAGCAAAAGAAGTAATTGATGAAATGGTAACTGTTTCTGATGATGAAATGAAAAAATTTATGGTTTTTTGTTATAAAAAATTTAAGTTATTTCTTGAGCCCGCGTGTGTTGCTGGACTCGCTGCTTTAAAATATAAAATCAATAATAAGCTTATTGGCGAAAATACAATGGTGATATTGTGTGGCTCAAATATTGATAAAAAAACATGGTCAGATTTAACTAATTAATCTGGAAAATATAAAATACCACCACTTAAATTTTTTTTCACACCTGTAGTATTTTTATTACTTATTTCTAAATTTTTAAATGATCTCATGCCAATATACGCAAACATTTGAGCTTCTACTAAATCACCATTTATTTTATATTTATCAATAAGTTCAATTTTTTTATTAAGTTTATTCATTAATATTTCTTTGAGTAATTTATTTTTTCTTCCTCCTCCAGTAAGTAAAATTCTTTCAATCTTAAATTTTTTATTTTTTAATAATTCTTTAAACCCAATGTAAGTCATGTAGTTAGCAGTCATTAACGCATCATATTTGTTCAATTTAATAAGCTTATTAAAATAATTTCTAAAATAATTTCTATCTAATGATTTTGGGAACTTTTTCTTAAAGAATTTATCTTTTTTGAATTTTTCGATTAATTTATTATCAATCTTACCTTTTCTTGCATAATTTCCATCATTATCAAATTTTTTTTTAAAAAAATAATTGCAAAGATCATCACTTAAGCAATTTGCTGGCCCTATATCCGATGATAATAATGTTCTTGAAACTACAGTTGAAAAATTTGCTATACCTCCAAGATTTACTATAATCGCTTTTTCCTTAAATTTTTGTATTAAAAACTTATGATAATATGATCCAATTGGTGCTCCTTGACCACCATTTTTAATATCATTATCTCTTAAATTACTTATAGTTTTAACTTTAAGATTTTTTGCAATTTTGTTTCCATTTCCTAATTGTATAGATATTTTATTCGATGGGTCGTGGTAAACAGTCTGTCCACTAATTGATATTAAATCGATATTTTTTTTATTAATTTTTTTTTGTTTTAGAAATAAAATTATTTTTTTTTCTAAAATATCTGTAACGAAATCATCTTTTTTTAAAAAATATTCTTTAATTTTATTATTAGTTTTTGGTTTATTTAATATTAGATTGTTTAGTGTATTTTGATAATTTTTATCAAATTTATATGATTTTTCACATTTAATTTTTACAAAGTCAGTCCCATTTGTATTAATCAAACTTATATCAACTCCATCCATTGATGTGCCTGTCATAACTCCTAAGACATTAAGTTTTGAATTTTTACTCATTTTTAATCAAATTTAATTTTGCACATTTTATTAACAAACATATCAACAAAAAAAGATTATTTACTTTTAAAAATACATTTTTTTATTGATTGATAAATAACAAATAGATATATTATTTTTTAATTATTACACGCAAAGGTAATAATCAATTTAATAAAAGGAAACGATTATTAAATTGTATCGGGAGGAAATGCACGATACACAAAAGGGACCTAGCTTGCTGGGTCCTTTTTTTTGTTTTATGGACAAATCTAATAAATAAAGTATCAGAAATTTCATAATGATAACAAATTATGAAAGAATCTTAGATATTATTTTAGATGATCTAATCCCATTAACAAAAATTTCAATTAATGAAGGAAATAAAATATTTGGTGGATTTATTGTTAAAAAATCTGACCTAAGTCTTGTTTGTCTTGGTACAAACCAGGAAATCAAAAACCCTTTATTTCATGGAGAAATTTCAACTCTTTTTAATTTATTTGAAAAAAAACTGTTTAATACAAAAGATTATTACTTCATAAGTACACATCAGCCTTGTTCTATGTGTTTATCAGCCATAACCTGGGCTGGATTTGACAATTTTTACTATTTTTTTTCCTATACCGATACAAAAGAAGGTTTTCATATTCCACACGATCTTAAAATTTTGACAGAAGTATTTAAAATCAAAGATGGTAAATATAATATTAATAATGATTATTGGGAGAGTTTCTCAATATTATCGGAAATTAAAAGATTAGGTATAGAGGGCTCATTATCAGATAAAATATATCAGATCAAAGAAGAGTACCAAAAAATGTCAGAAATTTATCAAAAATCAAAAATTGATAATAAAATTCCTTTAAATTAATTGTTAAATTATAAAAATAAGTATAAAAATAATTAACGGGAGATACTGAAATTTCAGAGCCGAAGGAGCAACGACCCGGAAACTCTCAGGCACAATGGACCGTTAAAAAAAAACTCTGGAAAAGAGCATTTAGCTCTACCGAAGGTGAAAAGCTCTCAGGTAAAAAGACAGAGGGGTAGCTTGGAGTATTTATTTGAACCAGTTACCATTAGACATTCCGCTGAAATATTTTCATCAAAATAATGGTGCAAAGATATTGCCATTTGCAGGTTTTAACATGCCTATTAATTATAAAACTGGAATAATTAATGAACACAAAAATGTCAGAAACCACTCTGGTATTTTTGATGTTAGTCATATGGGGCAAATTTTAATTGAAAATAATAAAACGTATTTACATAAATTAGAAAAATATATTCCATTACAATTAAAAAAATTAATTAAAAATAGATCGCATTATTCATTTTTGCTCAATAAAGATGGAGGTGTTATTGATGATCTAATTATTTCAAATATTGATATTAAAGATAAGTCATATTTGTATATTGTTTATAATGCATCTCGAAAAAAAGAAGACGAAGAAATATTTATTTCTTGTGCTCCTAATGCAGAAAAAATTTATAACAAAAATTGTTTATTCGCGATTCAGGGACCTGACTCTATTAATGTTTTAAAAAATATTATTGATATTCCAAATAATATGAATTTTTTTGATATTTTAATAAGTAAATACGATAGCAATGAAATAATAGTAAGTAGATCAGGTTATACTGGTGAAGATGGTTTTGAACTTTCTATTCCAAATGAAAGTGCAGAAAATTTAATTACTGATTTACTTAAAAATGAAAATACAATGCTTTGTGGTTTAGGTTCTAGAGATTCATTGAGGCTTGAGGCTGGATTAAGTTTATATGGTCATGAATTAAATGAAAATATTACTCCAATTGAAGCTGGTTTATCATGGGCACTAGATAAAGAAAGATTAGAAGACAAAAATTTAAATGGAAATAAGATTTTATCTGATCAATTAAAAAATAAATTATCTAATAATAAAATAGGTTTAATTTCAACCAATAAATCAATGCTAAGAGATGGAATGACGTTATTCGATAATAATAATAATGAAATTGGCAAAATTACAAGTGGATGTTTCTCTCCTAATCTTAACAAATCTATTGCTATCGGTTACATAAAATCTGAATTTAATACTGATAATCCAATTTTTTGTGAAATTAGAAAAAAATTAGAATTAGTAAAAATAAACAATCTACCTTTTGTAAAAAAAAATTATAAAAAAAATGGGAGCGTATATGAGTGAAAAAAAATACACAAAAGATCATGAATGGGTTTCAATTGAAAATGAAATTGCCACAATTGGTATTAGCAATCATGCCCAAGAATCTCTTGGCGATATTGTATTTATTGAATTACCATCAGTTGGAAACTCGGTTAAAGCAAAAGATGAAATATGCGTCGTTGAATCTGTAAAAGCAGCTTCTGATATTTATGCTCCAATTGATGGTGAAATAATTGAAGTTAATAAGAATTTAGAAAATGATGCTGCTATTATTAATCAAGATGCAGAAAACGAGGGATGGATTTTTAAAATGAAAATTTCTGATTCAAATCAATATTCTGAACTTATGTCAGAAGATGAGTATAAACAATTTTTGGAACAATAGATGATTGAAATAGATAAATTTGTTAGCAGACATATAGGGCCTAGAAATGAAGATATTGGAGAAATGCTCAAATTAATAAATTGCTATTCATTAGATGAATTAATTGAAAAAACTGTACCTAATCATATCATTTTTAAAGATAAACTTAAATTTAGACCTGGTATGTCTGAGGAGTTTAATAAAATTAATACTCAACTTTTATCTTTGAAAAATAATTTCAAAAAAACTTATATTGGAATGGGTTATTATAATACTATTACTCCTAGCGTTATTTTAAGAAATATTCTTGAAAATCCGGGATGGTATACTGCTTACACACCTTATCAACCAGAAGTAAGTCAGGGCAGGTTGGAAATGTTAATGAATTTTCAACAAATGATAATTGATTTGACTGGAATGGATATTGCAAATGCATCTTTACTTGATGAAAGTACTGCGGCAGCTGAGGCTATGATGATGGCTTTTAAAATTAAAAAAAGTGCAAAGTTTACTTTTTGTGTGCAAAATAAATGTCATCCACAAACACTATCTGTCTTAAAAACAAGAGCTAAACCCTTAGGTATAAAAATTATTTTTGATAATCCAGATGACGATACATTTGGTTGCTTAATTCAAAATCCAGATACATATGGAGAAATTGCTAATCTCAGCGATTTAATAAATATAAATAAATCTCACGATGCGTTATCAATCATAGCAGCAGATATAATGAGCTTGGTAGTTATGAAATCACCAAAAGATTTTGGAGCTGATATAGTTATTGGAAGTACTCAAAGGTTTGGAGTTCCAATGGGTCTAGGAGGTCCACACGCAGCATATTTTGCAACATTAGATGAATATAAAAGAATGATACCTGGAAGACTAATTGGTGTATCAGTTGATCGAAATAATAAAAGATCTTACAGAATGGCTCTTCAAACGCGTGAGCAACACATTAGAAGGGAAAAAGCTACAAGTAATATATGTACTGCACAGGCCTTATTAGCAATTATATCTGCTTCATATGCAATATATCATGGTCCAATTAGATTAAAAAATATTGCTGAGGACATTCATTATAAGTCTAGATATCTAAAGAAATCATTAGAGATATTAAATTTTGAAGTAAAATCAATAAATTATTTTGATACCTTATTAATAAAAGATACAAAATCTAAATACTGGGTAAATAAATCTATAGACAATGGTATAAATTTTAGATTTGTAAATGATGATCATTTTTCTATTTCCTTAGATGAAACTACATCACTACAAGATGTAGATAATTTAATTAAATTTTTTAATGAAAACAATAATGAAATATACGCAGAAGAAATTGAAAGTAAAATTGAAGATTCGATTTTCAAAAGTGATTTAGATAGAAAAGACAAAATATTAACTCATCCTGTATTTAATATCTATCATTCTGAAACAGAAATGATGAGATATTTAAAAAAATTAGAAAATAAAGACGTTGCTTTAAATAGATCAATGATACCTCTTGGATCTTGTACTATGAAATTAAATGCAGCATCAGAAATGCTTCCAATTACTTTACCAGGTTTTTCAAATGCGCATCCATTCTTAGAGCCCCATCAACGTGAGGGATATAATGAAATGATGAGTGAATTAATATCGATGTTAAAAGATATTACTGGTTTTGATGCAGTTTCACTCCAACCTAATGCAGGAGCACAAGGTGAGTTTGCTGGTTTATTAGCTATACAAAAATATCATGAGAAAAATTCAGATACTAAAAGAAATATTTGTATAATTCCTAAAAGTGCTCATGGAACTAATCCAGCCAGTGCACAGATGTGCGGTATGGATATTTTAATTGTAAACTGTGATGACAAAGGTAATGTAGATTTAACTCACTTAGATAAAAAAATAGAAGAGGCAGGTGATAGACTGTCTGCTTTAATGATTACTTATCCATCAACACATGGTGTATTCGAAGAAAGTATTGTTGAGATTTGTAAAAAAATTCATGATGCTGGTGGGCAAGTTTATCTAGATGGCGCTAATTATAATGCAATGGTTGGGGTAGCTAAACCAGGTAAATTTGGACCTGATGTATGCCATATGAATCTCCATAAGACATTTTGCATACCTCATGGAGGAGGTGGACCTGGAGTTGGGGCTATAGGATTAAAAAAACATTTAGCAGATTTTGCACCTGGGCATCCTATTTTTAAAAATGAAATAGGTTTAACCAATCAGGAGGCAGTTTCAGCAGCGCCTTGGGGCAGTGCATCTATTTTACCTATTTCATATTCTTATATTTCTATGATGGGTGACGATGGTTTAAAATTAGCAACTCAAGTAGCAATATTAAATGCTAATTATATTAAAGAAAGATTAAAAAATTATTACCCTATTTTATATACTGGTAAGAATAATATGATAGCACATGAATTTATTATTGATATCAGGCCGTTTAAACAAGAATTAAATATTTCAGATGAAGATATTGCTAAAAGACTAATTGATTATGGATTTCATGCTCCCACAATGTCTTTTCCAGTTCCAGGCACTTTGATGATTGAGCCCACTGAAAGTGAATCAAAAGAGGAGCTAGATAGATTTTGTGAAGCGATGATTTCTATTCATAATGAAATTAATATGATTAGAGATGGTAAATTTGATAAAGTAGATAATCCTATTAAAAATGCCCCACATACCATAGAAGAGGTATCTTCTGACAATTGGGATCATAAATATACACGTAAAGAAGCTGCTTACCCTCATGCTTATTTAATTAATAATAAATACTGGAGTCCAGTTAGTAGAATTGATAATGTATATGGAGATAGAAATTTATTTTGTGTTTGTCCTCCAATAGATGAATACGAAGAGGCTAAAACTGGATAAATACTATATATCAATAAATTAAAACACTAATTTAATAACAACTATGATTTATATTAATCTTATTTTAGTTTTTTTAGTCTTAGTCGCAATCCATGAATACGGACATTATATAGTTGCGAGATGGTTTAAAGCTGAAGTTACTGATTTCTCAATTGGGTTTGGCAAACCACTTTTAAAATTTACTGATAAAAATGGCACTACATGGAAATTATCTCCTATTCCATTAGGTGGATATGTAAAAATCAAAGGACTTGATAATATATTTTCACCAAACTCTAATGATGAGGAGGGATCCTTTCAATCTCTTACACTTTTTCAAAAAATATTGGTTCTTTTAGCAGGAAGTGTTTTTAATATTTTTAGTGCATGGTTCGCTCTATTCTGCATATTTTTCTTTTTTGGAATTGTTAGTTTAATGCCAATTATTGGATCAGTCAGTGAAAATTCATCTGCTTTTGAAAATGATCTTAGAGAAGGTGATAAAATACTAGAGATAAACAATATTAGTATTGAAGAGTTTTCTGATATACCAAAAGCGATTGGCAATAACCCAAGTATTAATATTTTAATTGAAAGAAATAATCAGATAATTGAAAAAAACTTTGATCTAAAATTTAATTCAGAATTAAATCGATATATTATTGGCATATCTTCACCTCAAAATCCTATTATTGATAAATATAATTTAATTGATTCAATTAAAAATTCTTCTTTATTCATTCCGACATACTATGTAGCTTCTTTTTCTTTTCTTCAACAATCATATAAAGAAAATACATTAGGAGATCAGTTAGCCGGGCCTATAGGAATTGTAAAAAATGCAGATCAAATGATGCTTGATCAAGTAAGGGGAGTACTTTTTTTATTTATAATAATTTCTTTATTTGTAGGGTTATTTAATTTGCTTCCTATTCCTCTTTTAGATGGTGGTCATATAATTTATTTTATTATTAGAAGAATTTTTTCAAACTCTCTTCCTGAGTTTATTACAAGAGTTTATTTGGCTGTGGGGATAACAATAATATCTTTTCTCTTTATAGTTGTGACTTACAACGATATTTTTTATAAATAAATATTATTGGGAGATAAAATGACAAATTTTGAAAAAGTAAAAGAATTTATGACAACTTTTGGTCAAGAAGTAAAAACTAGTGCTGAATTTCCAGAAAATAAAATTGTTGAATTAAGAAAAAAATTGATTGATGAAGAATTTAATGAATTAAAAGATGCAATTAATGAAAATGATATTGTTGAAGTTGCTGATGCATTAACTGATATTTTAGTTGTAACATACGGTGCGGGTGCTGCTTTTGGTATAGATCTAGATAAATGTTTTAACGAAGTTCATCGTAGTAATATGAGTAAACTTTCAAAGGAAGGTAAGCCAATTTATAATGAATTTGGTAAAGTTATGAAGGGCCCTAATTATTCACCTCCAGATTTGAAAAAAATAATTTAAATATTTTTTAGAGCATCATCTAAAGACTTCTTTAAGTCTGAAATATCTTCAATGCCAATTGAAAGTCTGATTAGGGTATCAGAAATTCCTAATTCATCTCTAATTTTTTTATCAATGGATGCATGTGTCATTATGGCTGGATGCTCAATTAAACTTTCAACTCCGCCCAAACTTTCTGCTAGTGTAAATATTTGAATTGTTTCAAGAAATTTTTTTGCTGAATTAATATCGCCCATTAATTCAATTGATAATATTCCGCCAAATCCAGTCATTTGTTTTTTTGCAATTTCATAACTTGGGTTATTTTCTAATCCAGGATAAAAAACGTTATTAATTTTAGGATGTTTTAATAAGTAATTAGCAATTTCTAAAGCATTATTATTGTGCCTCTCCATTCTTACAGCAAGTGTCTTAATTGATCGAATAAGTAAATAACAATCGAAGGGGCTGGGAACAGCACCAACTGCATTTTGAATATATTTAATTTTATCAGCTAAAATTTTATTATCATTTATAATTAATGCACCTCCAATTATATCTGAATGACCACCAAGGTATTTAGTCGAAGAATGTATAACAACATCAGCCCCATTATTTATAGGTTGTTGATTGTAAGGTGATGCAAAAGTATTATCACAGACTATAATGATATTATCATCTTTTAAGCTTTCTCTAATTTTCTTTATATCTATAATTTTTAGTAATGGGTTAGAGGGTGTTTCAACCCAAATCATTTTTGTATTTTCTTTTAGATGACCTTGCCAATTATTTTCTTTACTAAGATCGGCATAGGTTACTTCCACATCTTGATTTACTGTTTTAATTTTATCAAATATTCTTCTTGTTCCACCGTAAACATCATCGCTACATATAATTGAATAATTTTTACCTAAAGCATCTGATAATGCGGAAATTGCAGCCATACCTGAGCTAAAAGCATACGCAAATTTACCATCTTCTAATTCAACTAATAACCTTTCTAATATATCTCTTGTTGGATTACCTGTTCTTGCATATTCATAAGTAAAGTCCCCAGGAGAATTTTGCTTGAAAGTCGATGAAAGATGAATAGGTGGCATTACTGCACCCGTAGTTTCATCAGCACCATGACCTGAATGAATTACTTTAGAGTTAAATTTTTTATCTTTAGTTTTCATTATTACATCCAATCGGCATAAGGTAAATTTTTGGAAATCAAATATTCTTTATTAAACATTTTATCATAATATTTATTTGCATCATCACAAAGTATTGTCACAATTTTTTTCCCTTTACCCATTGATTTGGCAAGTTTTACTGCACCACATATATTTACCCCAGAACTTAATCCTAGAAATAATCCATCAGTTTTCATAATTTTAAATAGCATTTCCATACATTCTTTATCAGAAACAAAAAATGATTGATCTACAAGACAATTTTCTAAATTATTTGTAACTCTGGCTTGTCCAATACCTTCTGTAATTGATTCATCTCCTTTTTTTTCTGGTTTACCATTAGTAAAATAATTAAACATAGATGATCCTTGTGAGTCTGTACAAGCGATAATAATTTCTTTATTTTTTGATTTAAGCCCAACGCTAACACCAGTTAAAGTTCCTCCAGTTCCAATTGCACATGTGAAACCATCTATTTTACCATCTGTTTGTTTAAAAATTTCTGCAGATGTTGTTTTTTCATGAAATTTGTAGTTTGCTAAATTTTCAAATTGACCAGCCCAAAAAGTTTTTTTACCTGTTTGTTTTTCAATATCTTTTGCTAATTTCTGTGAGACTTTTTGATAGTTACCAGGATCGGAATATGGTTTTGCATCAACTAAATGAAGTTTTGCTCCCATATTTTTGAGAATATCTCTTTTAGATTGAACGGTTATGTTAGGCATTACAATTTCTAGATTATAATTTTTTGCATTACAAACTAACGCTAAGCCTATTCCTGTATTCCCAAAAGTACCTTCAACGACAGTTCCACCTGGATCCAATAATTTTTTTTCTTCTGCATCCTCGATAATACCAAGTGCTGTTCTATCTTTTACTGAACCAGCTGGATTCATAAATTCAGCTTTACCGTATATTTCACAACCTGAAATCTCTGAAGGGTATTTTAATTTTATTAGTGGGGTGTTACCAATTAATTCAGTAACATTATTTGTTATCATCAATATCTCTTACACCATATGGATTGAATGATGTATCTTTATTAATATTAATGTTTTTAACAGGATTACCTACCATTGTTGCATAAGGAGGAACATCTTTTAATACCACTGTATTAGCCCCAACTCTTGCACAACTTCCAATATTAATTGGACCAAGAATACTTGCTCCACAACCAATAATTACATTATCCTCAATTGTTGGATGTCTTTTTGTATCTCTTTGATCTTTAGAATTTTCAGCAGGACTAATTCCTCCTAATGTTACGCCATGATAAAGTGTAACATTATCACCAATTTCACTTGTTTCACCAATTACAGTCCCCATTCCGTGATCAATAAAAAGATTCTTACCTATCTTTGCAGCTGGATGAATTTCAATCCCAGTTAAGAAACGACTAAATTGAGATATTATTCTTGCAAGAGTGTACAAATTTAAATTCCATAATTGATTTGCTATTTTATGAAAGAATACAGATTTTACACCCGGATAAGTAAGTATTATGCTTAATTTACTTCTAGCTGCAGGATCTCTTTTAATTATTGACTCTAAATAGCTGTCCATCTTGACAATAGGTAGTCATTAAAATCTTTATTTCAATCACCTTAATTCTTTTTTAAGCTCTTAAATTTAATAAAAAACCTAGGTTATATATTAAAAAGTACAACACTTATCGAGTGCGGTGGTAGTATTAAAAATCCCTTACTGGTTTTTAAGGAATTTTTTTTAATCTTAACCTTTGAAGTGTTTGCATAAGTGTTAAGGTCAACTTTATTAGATCCTTCAATACAATAATTTTCAGCAATCCTATCTAGATATGGAACTTTTAACAGTATTTTCATTGAACTTGATTTATTAACTACAGACATACATATATTTTTTCCATTCATTGTTACAGCAGAGTCAATGAGTTTATTATTTTTATATTCAGGCTGTTTACCTAATTTAAAAGAAGCAAAATTTGAAGATTTAACAACTGATTTTAAAATTTTACCTTTATGAAATTTTGTATAAAGTTCTAAAACAAGTGTTGTTGGAGTTTTCCAAATTTTCTTTTTTTCTATTCGGTAATTACCCATTACATTTATCAAATGATAAATACCAGTGTTGGTTATTATATCCCCTCTATTTATACAGGCATTAAGTAGTGAGGCAGCATAAATTGCATCAGCAATATTATAATTCTCAATAAAATAAGGTGGAGTTGCTTCTACATAAGTGTTCCATTCATCAAAGGCTATTTTAATATTCTTATTGGAATATTTTTTTATTTCTCTTATCGTTCTATCTAACATTAATCTCACTTCTGTTGCAGCAGCAACTGTTGGAATATAACGTGTTTTATAATCTGGATG
>CACIXR010000008.1 GCA_902590695.1 uncultured Alphaproteobacteria bacterium | reverse complement strand
AGTATATAAATTATGAAATTTATTATTATGGTAGTACAAAAATACTATTTAAATTATTCGAACTCAATAAATTAAAAATAAATAATCTCGATACTTCTTGTACAATTAAATTAATATGAATAAACAAAAAAGCTTTAGTTATCAATTTAAACACATTTATAATGAATCTAATTTTTTCGTAAATAAGACAAATTTTAATTGCTTTAACATCTTAATAAATAATAATAAGCATTCATTTTTGTTTGGTCCAAAAAAATCTGGAAAATCATTTCTTTCTCAAATTTGGCTTAAAAAAAATAATGGTTTAGAATTAAAAGAAAATTTTGAATTATTATTAGATTATAAGAAAAATGTTTTAATTGATGAATTATTGCTATTTGATGAGGAAAAAATATTTTTTGTAGTTAATAACTGTATTTTAAATAATTTAAATTTACTTATTACTTCAAGTAAGAAAATTAATGAAATTAACTTTAAATTTAAAGATCTATCTTCTCGTTTGAAAACTTTTTCTAATTTAGAAATTGAACAACCTGATGATGAAATGCTTATTACTATTTTAACTAAATTATTAGTAGAAAAGCAATTCATAATTAATTCTAATGATATTTTTGAATATATTCTTAGAAGAGTTGATCGAAGTTATGAAGCAATTCATTATATTGTTAATAAACTAGATGTTCTTTCACTTGAGAAAAAAAGACAATTAACAATACCATTAATAAAAGAAATACTGTAGAGGATTCAAAAATTATGAATAAATATAGATCTCATTTATGTTTTGATTTATCAATTAAAAATTTAGGTGAAAAAGTTACTTTATCTGGTTGGGCTGATACAATTAGAGATCATGGAAACTTATTATTTATTGATTTAAGAGATAATTATGGAATTACACAGTGTGTAATTGACGGAACTCATTCTCTATTTAAAGAAATATGTAAGTTAAGCAATGAAAGCGTTTTAACAATTATTGGTGAAGTTGTTAAAAGATCTGAAGAAACAATAAACAAAAATCTTCAAACTGGTGAGATTGAAGTTCAAATTGAAGATTATAAAGTTCTCTCTAAATCTGATATTCTGCCTCTTCCAGTTAACTCTGATATTGATTATGGAGAAGAAATTAGATTAAAATATAGATTTTTAGATTTAAGAAGAAATAAATTACATAAAAACATTATATTAAGAAGTAAAATAATATCAGACATTAGAAAGAAAATGACAGATAGAAACTTTCTAGAATTTCAAACTCCGATCCTTACGTCATCATCTCCAGAAGGGGCAAGAGATTATTTAGTTCCATCTAGGATACATCAAGGTAAATTTTATGCTCTTCCACAAGCACCCCAACAATTTAAGCAATTATTAATGATTGCAGGTTTTGATAAATATTTTCAAATTGCACCATGTTTCAGAGATGAGGATAGCAGAGCAGATCGCTCTCCAGGTGAATTCTATCAACTAGATTTTGAAATGAGTTTTGTAACTCAGGAGGATGTGTTTGAGGCTATTGAGCCAGTTTTATTTGAAATATTTGATGAAAATAAGAATAATAATAAAATTAAGGTGAGTCCGTATCCATTTAGGAGAATACCTTATCTGGAGTCAATGGAAGTTTACGGCTCTGATAAGCCTGATTTACGAAATCCACTTGTTATAGATGATTATACAAATGTATTTAAAGGTTCAAATTTTAAAATATTTAGTAATCAAATAGAAAAAGGATCAGTTGTTAAGGGGATAATAGTTAAAAATACTGGTGATCAACCTAGAAGTTTCTTTGATAAATTAAACAATTGGGCAAGAGAAGAGGGTGCAGCTGGATTAGGGTATATTTCATTTACAGAAAATAGTTTTAAAGGCCCTATTGCAAAGAATTTAAATGAAGATCAATTACTATCATTAAAATTAGAAGAAAATGACTCAATATTTTTCATTTGTGATAAATTAAAAGAGGCTCAATTATTTTCTGGTAAAGTAAGAGAAAAAATTTGTAATGATTTAAATTTACTCAATAAAAATTCTTTTGAATTTTGTTGGATAGTTGATTTTCCAATGTATGAAATTGATGAAAAAACTAATAAAATACAATTTAGTCATAATCCATTTTCAATGCCTCAAGGTGAGATGGAAGCTTTAGAAAAAAAAGATCCTCTTGATATCAAAGCATATCAATACGATATTGTCTGTAATGGTGTAGAGTTATCTTCTGGCGCAATTAGAAATCATAAACCAGAAATTATGTATAAAGCCTTTCATATAGCTGGATATTCGAAAAAAGAATTAGAGGAGAAATTTTCAGGAATGCTTAACGCTCTTAAGTTTGGAGCGCCTCCTCATGGAGGTAGTGCGCCAGGCATTGATAGAATTGTTATGTTACTTGCTGATGAGCCAAACATTAGAGAAGTAATAGCATTTCCAATGAATCAACAAGCTATGGATTTAATGATGGATGCCCCAGCGAGTATCGATAAAGAAAGATTAGAAGAATTAGGTATTAAATTAATAGATAAAAATTAATCCTGTTCCAAAAATTGCAATAATTGTTCCCACCCATGCCCCATAAGATGGTATTTTTTTTGTAAATATCCAAAGAAGAAATAATATCATTATTGGACTAGTTGAAGATAAAGTTGCAACAATACCTGCATCAGCTTTTTGTAATGCGATTAAAAGTAAACTCATGCCTAAGGCCATTCCCAAAAAGCCACTAAGAATTGATTGGTAAATAATTTTTGCTGTAAGATTAACTTTTGTATTAAAAACTTCATATTTTAAAAAAAATGTAAATGATAAAAAAATACATGAAATTGTTGTTCTAATTGCAGCTGAAGCTATTGGATCCGCCCCATCTGACAATATAGGTTTCATCATAACTAACCCAATTGCTTGGCACAAAGCGGCTCCTATGGATAAAATAATCCCTATATAAAGCGGACCTTCTACCTTTTCCCATCTATGCTCAGATCCCTTTTTATCTCCATAGGAAATTGCAAAAACAACACCAAAAAAAACAACAAAACATCCAATAATACTTATGGTTGAAGCAAGTTCATTTAGAAAAAAAATATTAATTACGACAGTAAAAGGAGCAGCTAATGAAAATAAAATATTATTTCTTCTCGGTCCAATTTTTTGTAAAGCAATAAACAATAAAGTATCACCTAAGAATATGCCTACAATTCCTGAAATTATAATAACAGATAAGTAATCAACACTAATCGTATTCCAAGTATTTATATAAAAGGTGTAAGCAATTAACATTATAGATACAAAAAATAATCTAAGACGATTAAAAGCCAAACCTCCAATAGTTCTTGTAACATCTGCTGATACTAAAGATGCCACTGCCCAACAGAGTGCAGCAGCCATTGCAATAAAGTAATAATAAATCATATTATTTATTAAAATAAACTTAAAATAAATTTAATAGGTATTGATAAATACTCACCTAAAAGATGTTCTTGCAATGCAAATCTTTTAATTAATCCTGTAGCTCTTAATATTGCATATATTACTAAAGCCCATAAATAAATTCCAAAAATAAAATTTATGTATGATATAATTTTTTTAAATTTGTTATAATAATTCATATGAAGCCTAAATATTGGAATAAAGGTAAGATTTACCTATCAAATAATGATAAAGTTTTGAAGAAATTAATTCAAACTTATAGAAATGAATATTTAAATCTAAATTCTAATTATTTTCATTCATTAATTAATTCAATAATTGGTCAACAAATATCAGTATCAGCAGCTGATTCGATGAAAACTAAATTTTTTAAACTTAAAAGAAATATAACACCACAAACTGTATCTAAATTACGTACTACAGATTTAAGAAAATGTGGTCTTTCAAGACAAAAAATTTTGTATATAAGAAATATTTCTAAATTTTTTTTACAAAACAAGAAATTCATAAAAAATATAAATAAAACTTCTGAAGAAGAAATTTATAATAATTTAATTGAAATAAAAGGAGTAGGGAATTGGACTATTCATATGTTTTTAATGTTTAGTTATGGAAGTTCAAATATTTTTCCAATAGGTGATTTAGGTTTTTTGAAAGCTATTTCAAAACTTTATAAGGTTCAGCTTCCTATAAGTGAAAGAAAACTTAAGTTGCTATATAAAAAATGGAGTCCATATAGTTCACAAGCCACATGGTATTTATGGAGATCATTAGACCCCATTCCAGTTAATTATTGATATTTGCTCCTTGCTCAATCCAAACTTTTAATATCTCTCTTTCATTTTTTGTAATACCAGTAAGATTATTCGGAGGCATAATTTCAGCATCAATAGCCTGGGCTTTGATTAATTTTATATTATTTACAATATCTTGAGCTGTGTCATATACAACTCCCTTTGGTGCTACTTCAATACCTTCAAAGGTCGGGTATTTAGCATGACATGTTCCACATCTGTATTTAATTATATTTTGTACTTCATTGAAACTGACTAATTCTAAAGAAAGAGATGCATTTGCATCTTTTTTTTCAAATATTGAAAGACTACTTAAAGTCATTAAAAAAAACATGATTAAACCAGCTGATGGTAAAATCCAAAATTTATATTGTTTTTTATTTCTTAAATTAAAGTAATGGCGAGTTAAAATACCAGCTATTGATATAACAGCTAATATTAACCAATTATTTACTGCCCCATACGTAAAAGAAAAATGTGAGCTAATCATGATAAATAAAACAGGGAGGGTAAAATAATTATTATGTATTGATCTGTTTTTTGCTTCTATTGAAAGATTTAAATTTGGCTTTTGATTATTTTCAGCTGATGTAACAAGATTTCTTTGTGCAGGAATAATGACTCTAAAAACATTAGCCGCCATAATGGTGCCAATAATTGCTCCAACATGTATATATGCAGCTCTTGATCCATATATTTGGGTTAAAAAATAACTTAATAATACAAATAATAATACACCAGTTGCAATCAAAGTTTGCTCATTATCTTTTAAAACATTTTTACAAAGATAATCATATAGAAGCCAAGATCCTATAAGTAAGAATATAGATATTAGAATTGCTTGAAAGGGTGTTAATATAATACCGCTTGCTCCCAACATCATAGAACTTGCATTTAAGTAATAAACTAAAATAAGTAGTACAAAACCACTTATCCAAGTTGCATACGCCTCCCATTTAAACCAATGAAGAACTTTTGGAAGTTTTTTAGGAGGTCCTTTTAATTTTTCAATTCTATAAAACCCACCTGAATGAACAGACCATAAATAACCATCAAGATGTTTAAAATCTGGATCATCTCTTTCCAGTCTACTATCTAGCCAATTAAAATAAAATGATGTTCCAATCCATGCTACACCAACAATTATATGAACCCATCTAACAATTAAATGTAACCACTCAGAATATACTGCAAATAATGTTTCTGTTGGAACACCTAAATTATAAAAAGCTGCAGTAAAAGATATGACTATAGTTGTTGCAATTACAATATAGAGCCTTTGTTCTTTAGATTTTAAACTTGAAAATGCCCCGAGGATAAAAAATAATAATAAACCTAATAATGCCGATGCTGGTAGTGACAAAAGTAAATTATGAAAAAAGGTTTGAAAGTCATAAGATTGAACTGGTGCAACAATTTTAAGAAATAATTCCATTTTAATATCTTATTTTATTTTCTTCTTTTTCCCAAATATTAAATGCTTTTATTGCCTCATCACGTGATATTTGACTGATAGGAATTTTTCTCTCTTTCATTTCTACTGATAGTTCATCATAAATAAACTTATCATCAAATTTAATTTTTGCAGCATCTTCTCTAGAATTACCATAATATACTTTGTCTATATGTGACCAATATATCGCACTCAAGCACATAGGACATGGTTCGCAACTGGAATACAATTCACAACCATCTAAGTTAAAGGTATTTAATTTTTGACATGCATTTCTAATAGCAACAATTTCAGCGTGAGCAGTAGGATCATTGTTAAATGTTACTCTATTTACTCCCTCTGCAATAATTTCATTTTCTTTTACAATTACGCATCCAAAAGGGCCTCCATTATTTTTGATATTATCAATTGAAAGTAAAATAGCTCTTTTCATAAAATCTATGTTTGTCATATAACTTCTTTAATTTTATTATTTGATAAATGTTTTAATTTATTTTTTATAGATATTATTCTTGTAATTATTGAGAAAGCTATTTCATTCGGATCTTTTGAGTTGCCAATATCAATTCCAATCGGACACTCAATTTTCTCAACTATTGATTTGTTGTGACCATTATCAATCAATCTTTTATAAAACCTTTTTTTCTTAGTAAGAGATCCAATTAGACCAACAAAAGTATTATTTTTTTTCAAAATTTCATTTAATATTTTTAAGTCATAATCGTGACTATGAGTTAAGACTATAAAATAAGAATTGTCTTCTAGTTTTGATACAATCTCCCAAGGTTTTTTCGAAAGTAAATAATTTACATCTTTGATATTTGTCATTTTTAAATAATCTTCTCTTGAATCAATTATAAAAGTATTAAAATTAATATTTTCTAATTTAGAAATTAACGCTTGACCAATATGTCCTGCTCCAAAGATATATAAGTTAGATTTAATATTATTAACAACATATTCATTTTTAAGTGCATCTTTGGAATTATTATGTAAGCTTAATTTAACTTGTACGTATCCACCACAACATTGTCCAATTCCTGGCCCAAGCGGAATATTCATTAATTTATTTGCTATATTATTATCAATTAATTTTCTCGCTTCATCGATAACTAAATATTCTAAGTTTCCGCCACCGATAGTTCCAAAGATAGTATCAGTTGAGATTAATATAATGTCATCTAAACTATTGGGCGATGATCCTTTAACTTCAATAATTTTAGCCTTAACTATTTTACTATTAAAATTTATATTTTTACTTAATTTTTTAAGATACATTTTAATTCAAACTTTTTAATATATTTTCAGCAGTAGCAGGTGCAATTAAGTTTTCAGAATTTTTTCCTTTATTGGCATTATATACTGCGTCCTTTAATGCAATAAAACTTGAAATTGCTAGCATAAATGGTGGCTCTCCAACCGCTTTAGAGCGATTAATAACCTTTTCTTTATTAAAACCACGATCATATATTTCAACATTAAAATTAAAAGGTGTTTCACCAGCAGTAGGTATTTTGTAAGTAGAAGGACTATGAGTTGTTAGAACTCCATTTGATTTCCAAGATACTTCTTCAGTTGTGAGCCAACCTAATCCTTGAATATAGCCACCCTCAATTTGCCCTTTATCAATTCTCTTATTTATAGAATTGCCAACATCATGAATTATATCTACTTGAAGTATTTTATTTTCACCAGTTAATTTATCAATGATTACTTCTGTTACCGCTGCGCCATAAGTAAAATACAAGAACGGCCTTCCTTGAAGTGTTTTTGTATTCACATTAATTTTGCCAGTTTTATAGAAACCTGAAGATGATAATGGAATTCTATTTAAGTAAGCAGTATTTATCAATTCTTTAAAAGATATTTTTCTTTTATCAAAATAAACAAAATTATTTTCATAATTTATTTTGCTATTTGTTTTAAAATAATCATAAATAAATTCATTTAGACCTGATTTGATATTATTTATAGCATTAACAATTGCTGCCCCATTTATATCAGTTGTAGCTGATGCTGCACTTGCTGATGTGTTAGGCACTTTTTCTGTATCCGTTGAAGAGATTTTTATATTTTCGTAATTAAGGCCAAATTCATTTGAAGCCACTAAAGCAAGTTTCGTCATTAATCCTTGACCCATTTCAATTCCTCCATGATTTAAATGAATGGATCCATCAGTGTAGATATGAACTAAGGCACCACCTTGGTTTAAATGAGTAGTTGTAAATGATATTCCAAACTTTACAGGTGTTATTGCTATTCCTTTTTTTAGAACTTTATTTTTTTTATTAAAATTATTAATTTCTGCTTTTCTTTTATTGTAATTAGATTTCTTAATTAGTTTATTAAAAATATCTTCAATCACATTGTCAGTAATTCTCATCCCATAATGAGTAGTATTTTTAATTTTATCTTTATAAAAATTAATTTTTCTTATTTCACTTGCTTCTAGTTTTAATTTTTGAGAAATATTTTCAATTATATTTTCAATACAAAACATTCCTTGAGGGCCACCAAATCCGCGAAAAGCAGTATTAGAAACAGTATTTGTTTTACATCTATACGAATTAATTTCTATATTTGGTATATAGTATGCATTATCGATATGATAAATGGCTCTATCATTTATAGCTCCTGATAAATCTGGAGAGACACCACATCTCGAAGCCATCATTAATTTTAGAGCAAGTATTTCGCCATTATTATTAAAACCTACTTCATAATCAAATAAAAAATCATGCCTTTTTCCAGTCATGATCATATCATCATCTCTATCGACTCTTAGTTTTACAGGTTTAGATAACTTTTTTGCTGCAATGCTTGTAATGGCTGCAAATAAAAAAGATTGTGTTTCTTTTCCACCAAAACCACCACCAATTCTTCTTACTATCACATGGATACTATTGTAATTTTGTTTTAGTACCTTACCAATAATTTGCTGTGTTTCTGATGGATGTTGTGTTGAAGAATATACTAAAAAATTATTATCTTCTTGAGGAATAGTCATTGCAATTTGACCTTCTAAATAGAAATGGTCTTGCCCCCCTGAATACAATTTACCTTTTAAAAAGTTGTCAGATCTTTTAAATCCATTTTTTATATTTCCTCTAGTTAGATACTTCGGTTTTAAAACAAATGATTTTTTCTTTAATGCTTCTTCAATTGAAACGATTGGTTTAGATATTTTTAAGTCTATTTTTACTTTTAATGCAGCTTTTTTTGCTAAATTATTAGATTTTGCTATAACTGCAAAAATTGGTTGCCCATAGTATTCTATATTTTTTGAAGTAAATATTTTATCCCCTTTAAATATTGGCCCAACATCATTTATGCCTTCAATATCTTTTTCAGTTATAATGTCTACTACACCTTCTGAAGATAAAACATCTTTATAATCAATTTTTTTTATTACTCCCTTACTACAATTACTGTATCCAATTACTGCGTGAAGTAAATTTTTAGGCTCTGATATATCATCAGTATAAATTGCTTTTCCAGTAACATGTTTTATTGCACTTTCATGTTCAATATTTTTTGTAAATATTTTATCCATTAATATAACGTTGATTTAATTTTTTTATTTTCATTTAAAAACCTCTCTAAAAGGTTTTGACTAATTTTAGTTCTATAATTTTTTGACGCTCTCATATCATCTATTGGGTCAAATTCTTTTTTTATAATTTTCTTTGCTTCATTAATATTTTCTTCATTAAATATTTTATTTAATAAAAATTTTTGAGCTTTTTCAGCTATTTTTGGAGTTTCTGCCAAACCTCCACATACAATTTTTATTTCTTTAATAATATTTTTTTCAATTCTAGCATTTATAGCCATGAAAACAGAGCTTATATCATCATCAATTCTTTTTGAAATTTTATAACATTTAAGAATATTTTTTTTATAGATGGGTATTATAATTTCTGTAATTATTTCATTAGGCTTCAATTTTGTTTTTCGATAACTTAGAAAATAATTATCCAATAATAAAGTTTTTTTAACTTTTCCTTGAATTATAATTTTACTATTGAGTGCAATTAATACAGGCAAACTATCACCTATTGGAGATGCGCTTCCAATGTTACCTCCAAGAGATGCAGTATTTCTTATTTGCTCAGATCCGTATCTTTCAAACATTTTAGCAAATGTTGGATAAATATTTTCTAAAATTGGTAAAATATCATTTATGGGAGTAGCAGACCCAATGTGTAAATTGTTGTTTTTATTTTTAATATAATTTAAATCTTTATTTGAGCCTAAATAAAAAATATTTTTTAAATCTTTCCTTTTTTTTGTTACTTCAAGAGCTAGATCTGTACCCCCAACTAGTAAATGTCCATCACTAATCTTTTGATAGTCTTTTATTAGAGAATTTAAATTATAATGGATGAAAAACTTAGAACCATCTTTTTTAATAACAGTATCAGTTTTCTTAATTGATTTTAATAATCTAATAACTTTACTATTTGAAAACTTATCACTTTTATAACTATACATATTCTTAATTGCTTTTTTAATTGGAAGATAACCTGTACATCTACATAAATTTCCAGAAAGAAATTTATCAATATTTTCTTCTGTTGGTTTTATTTTATTTTCATACATATTGTACATTGACATGATAATGCCTGGTGTACAAAAACCACATTGAGATCCGTCACTATCAATCATTGATTGTTGAACAGGATGAAGTTTATTTTTTTGTATATGCTCAACTGTTATTAATTGCTTACCATGCAGAGAATACAAAAAAGTAATACAAGTGTTAATACTTTTATAAGAAATTTTATTTTCTTTTAATTCTCCTACAACTGCAGTACATGCTCCACAATCACCAGATGCACAACCTTCTTTTGTTCCAGTTAGCTCATGATTATGACGAAGATAATTAAGTGCTGTTGTATTTGTGTCTAAATCTTTGATAGATATTTTTTCTTCATTAAGAAGAAAATCGATATGCGCTCTAGACACTAGCTTCCTCTATATGTTGAATAACTCCACGGGGTAATAAGAAGAGGAACATGGTAGTGCTCTTCTTTGTTAATTCCAAATCTAATTATTACGTCATCAAGAAAGAATGGTTCATGAAGATTTGTAAATTCCTTAAAATAACTCCCGCAAAGAAATAATAACTCATATTTTCCAAGAATAAAATTCTCTTTACCTAATATAGGTTCATCACACCTGCCATCTTCATTGAGAGTGAAATTTGAAATTTTAACTTTATTTTCACCATCAATTTTGAAAAGAGACCCTTTTATGCCAGAACCAGGCTTACCATTATAGGTATCCAAAACATGAGTAGTTAAATATCCTTTAGACATAATACTTATTCGTTTATACAGTATTTAACTAAATATTAAATCAAGCATTTTTATGAAAGACGACAGAAATTATATAGGTTACGGAAATAATGACTCTAATTTTTATTGGCCTAATAAATCAAAACTCGCTCTTCAATTTGTTCTAAATTATGAGGAAGGTGCTGAGAATTCAATAATGAATGGCGATGAAGGATCAGAAACTTTTTTATCAGAAATAATTAATGCAAAGCAAATAATTGGTGCCAGAAATATGAATATGGAATCAATTTATGAATATGGCTCAAGAAGAGGTTTTTGGAGAATACATAATGAGTTTGAAAAAAGAAAATTACCTTTAACAATATTTGGTGTTGGTATGGCTTTAGAAAAAAATCCTGATGTTTGTGAACAAATAATTAAATCAAAGTATGAAGTAGCTAGCCATGGTTATAGATGGATAGACTATCAAAATATAACTGAGGAGGTTGAAAAAGAACATACTATAAAATGTAACAACATTATTAAGGATATTTTTGGATATTTTCCTTTTGGTTGGTATACTGGTAGAACAAGTCCAAATACAAGAAATATAATTTTAGAAAATACAAATATTATTTACGATAGTGACTCATATGCTGATGATTTACCCTACTGGATAAAAGTAAAAAATAAAAAACATCTTATTATTCCATACACCCTAGATAATAATGATATGAGATTCTCTACCTTACAAGGTTTTAACACAGGTGAAGATTTTTATAATTACTTAAAAAACTCATTTGATACATTATACAGAGAAGCAAATGAGTTCAATAAACCTAAAATGATGAGTGTGGGTTTACATTGTCGATTAATAGCAAGGCCAGGAAGATTTATGTCTTTGGTAAAATTTTTGAATTATATTTCTGGTTATCATGACATTTGGATTTGTAAAAGAGAGGAAATTGCCAATCATTGGTATGAAAATTTTAGTGATGAAAATTAAAGATATAAATAATTATAATTCTGAAAAGTTTATTGATTCTTTTAAAAATATTTATGAAGAATCTAAATTTATAACTGAACATGCTGATAAAAAGCGACCATTTAAAGATAAAAAAGAAATGATATTAGTGTTTTTAGAATTATTTGATAACTTAGATGAAGAAACTAAAATAAACATAATTAAAAAACATCCTGATCTAGCTGATAAAATAAAAATAAATAAAGGTTTGTCTGAATTATCTGATGAAGAACAAACTAGATCTGGTTTAAAAGATTGTTCAGAAGAAGAATTTAACTTATTTAATGACTTAAATTCAAGATTTAAAAATAAATTTAATATTCCATTTATTTTTGCAGTTAGAAATAAAAATAAGAATGAAATTATAACAGAGTTTAAAAGTAGATTAGATAATAATGACATAAACTTAGAGATAAAATCTTCAATAGCGCAAGTAAAAGAAATTGCTAAATTAAGATTAACAGAATTAATTAATGAATAAGAAATACATTCAAAAAAATTATATAAACTTATGTAGTAAGGTTTTGGGTACAAAAATTCATAGATTTTCTGATCAATTTTTTGGATCAGCATCCAGATTGCTTAAAGAGGAACAGCCAATTTTTAAAGAAGGAGTATATGATAAAAAAGGAAAGTGGATGGATGGATGGGAAACAAGAAGAAAAAGAATTAAAGGAAATGATTATGTTACTATTAAATTAGGCCTTCCTGGTAAAATTAATTTTGCTGAAATAGACACAAGCTATTTTAATGGTAATCAACCTGAATACGCCAGCATTGATGCTTGTTATTTTGAAAAAAATAAATTTAATTGGGTAAACATTTTATCAAAAAAAAAACTTAAACCAAATTATCTCCATGGTTTTAAAACTAAACAGAATAATAAAGTTTTTAATTTTATAAGATTAAATATTTATCCAGATGGAGGTGTTGCAAGATTAAAATTACTAGGAAATCTAGATATATCAAAATTAAAATTTCCAAATAAAAAATTTGATTTATTAAGTGTCCTTAATGGATCAAAAATTGTTGCATGTAGTGATGAACATTTTGGCAGGGCAGAAAATTTGTTACTTCCATTTAAATCAAAAAATATGGGTAATGGCTGGGAAACTAAAAGAAGAAGAGGATCAGGATATGACTGGGTTGTAATTAAACTTGGAAAATCTGGTTTAATTGAAAAATTTAATATTGAAACTCATTTTTTTAAAGGTAATTACCCGTCCCATTGCTCAGTACAAGGTTTTTATTCAATAAAAAATATAAATGTAAGCAAATTAATAAATGAAAGTAAAAATTGGGAATATTTAATAAAAAATAAAAATCTCAAACCTAATTCATCATTAAAAATTAATTTAACTAAACACATTAAAAAAATAAATTACTTGAAGTTAAATATTCATCCTGACGGGGGTATTTCACGGATTAGAGCAATTGGAAAGTTTTTGTGAACTATAAGATAAAGAATATTAGTAAAGAGAATTTCAAAAATTATGGTGATTTAATTACAACTTCTAATAAAAATTATGAAAGTATTAATAAAAATACAACCGATAGTTTTTTTGATTTAGCAAATATTCAAATAATTGGTGATGACAAAAGACCTAGATTAAATATTTTTCATGCAAAGAAAAGAAACTTTCCATTAAAAATTAACATGTTAGAAAATCACCCCTTCAGCTCTCAAGTTTTTCTTCCATTTAATTCTACGGGCTTTTTAGTTTTAGTTGCGCCAATAGGAGACAAACCTAAAATTGATTTAATCGAAATATTTAAAGTAAGTGGTGGTGATGGTATAAATTTTAATCCCAAAGTATGGCATTTTCCTCTAATATCTCTTGATAATGAAAAATATATTACCATTGATAAAAAAGATGCTGATAATAATATTGATATTTATAATTTTGAACAATCGGAAATATTTGAATTAAAATATGAGTGATACAATTTTAAATATAGAAAATATTACAAAATCTTTTCCAAGAGTAATGGCTAACAAAAAGGTTACTTTTGATATTAAAAAAAATGCAGTTCATGCAATTTTAGGAGAAAATGGAGCAGGGAAATCTACTTTGGTAAAAATTCTATATGGTCTCCTAGAGCCAGATGAAGGAAATATTAAATTAAATAATAAGGATTTTAAAGTTAATTCACCAGCTGAAGCAAGGAAGCAAGGAATAGGAATGGTATTTCAGCATTTTTCTTTATTTGATTCATTATCAGTAAAAGAAAATTTAATTTTAGGAATTGATGAAAAGATGTCTTATTCAGATTTAGAAAATAAGCTACAAAATATTAGCTCTAGATATAATCTTCCATTGGATTTAGATGCTCCAATTACTGCATTATCAGCTGGAGAAAAGCAGCGTGTAGAAATTGTAAGAATTTTATTACAAGACCCTCAGATACTTATTATGGATGAACCAACTTCAGTCTTAACACCACAAGAAGTTGAAAGTTTGTTTGTAACATTAAATGCACTCGTCAAAGAAGGTCGTACGATATTATATATCACTCATAAACTCGAAGAAGTAATATCAATATGTGATACAGTTACAATAATGAGAAGTGGTGAAATTATAGACACTTCAAGCACTTCCAATCAAACAGCAAAAACACTGGCAACAAAAATGCTAGGACAAAAATTAGATGATTTAAAAACTAATTATGGGCATATAAATGATGAAGTTAACTTTGAAGTAAAAAATATTTCATGTGATTTTAATGATCCATTTTTAACAGACCTTAAAAATATTTCTTTTCAAGTTAGAGTTGGTGAAATTTATGGCATTGCTGGTGTTGCTGGTAATGGACAATCAGAATTAATGGATATTTTAACAGGAGAAAATATAAATATTAAATCTGGATCAATTACGTTTGATAGTAAAAAAATTGAAAAGTACGGACCACAAAAAAGAAGAGATTTATCCATTTCTTTTGTTCCCGAAAATAGATTAGGTCATAGTGCAGTACCAGAGTTAAGTTTATCTGAAAATATTCTTTTAAGTCAATTTCCAGAAAATAATTTTATTAAAAATGGTATAATATTGAAAAATAACGTTGATGATTTTGCCAATAATGTAATTAATGATTTTAAAGTTATTACTCCAGGGAATGATGCAAAAGCATCAAGTTTATCTGGAGGAAATTTACAAAAATACGTCATTGGTAGAGAAATATCATCCAAGCCAAAAATATTAATTATTTCACATCCAACTTGGGGGATAGATGCTGGTGCAGAGCATTCTATAAGAGAATCTTTGATAGAATTATCTCAAAATGGAACATCTATAATTGTTATTTCTCAAGATTTAGATGAATTGATTGAAATTACTCATAAAATATCTGTTATTTATGATGGTAATTTATCTAAACCTTTTAAAACTAGTGAAGTAGAAATAGAAAAATTAGGATTATTGATGGGTGGAAAAAATGAATAGTTTATTTCCTTCTATAGTTTTTCGCTCACAGAGTTCGGGTCTAATGAATTTTTTTGTTCCCATAATTTCTATTATTTTAACTTTAATTACAGGTTCAATTATTTTTGTTCTTCTTGGTTTTGATCCAGTTTATGCATTGTATACGTTTTTTATTTCACCTATTTCTTCAACATACGGTATTTCTGAATTATTTGTAAAAGCAACTCCTTTAGCTTTAATTGCAATTGGTCTCTCATTTTGTTTTAAGAACAATATTTATAATATTGGAGCTGAAGGACAACTTACCATGGGTGCAATTTTCGGTGGAGGTATTGGAATATTATTTCATGATACAAATGCTTTCTGGTTGTTACCATTTATGATTTTTGCTGGAGCAATTGGAGGAGCATTGTGGGGTTTAATACCAGCTATTTTAAAAACAAAATTTAATACAAATGAAATTTTAACAAGTTTAATGTTAGTTTATGTTGCTTTATTTATTTTAGATTATTTAGTAGTGGGACCTTGGAAAGATCCATTTGGTTATAGCTTTCCTAAATCAAGACCATTTAGTGAGTCTGGACGAATGCCCTTATTATTTGATGGTTTAAGGGTGCACTTTGGATTAATTATAACGCTATTTTTAATTTTTGTATCTTGGTTTATATTTTCAAAAACTATTTTTGGCTTTCAATTAAAAGTATCTGGTTATAGCCCCAAAGCTGCAAGATATGCTGGTTTTAATCAAACAACTTTAGTTTTGTTTGCTTTTGCAATTTGTGGTGCTTTTGCAGGTATTGCAGGTTTAGCTGAAGTATCTGGTCCAATTGGATTATTATACAGAGATATTTCTCCAAATTATGGATTTACTGCAATAATAGTCGCTTTCTTAGGCAGACTTCACCCAATTGGTATTATTTTTGCTTCTTTAGTTATCGCTCTTACCTATCTTGGTGCTGAAGATGCACAATTATTTTTACAAATACCTTCAGCAGTAGGTTTTATATTTCAGGGTTTGGTTTTATTTTATTTATTAGGTGCAGAATTACTAATTAACTATAAATTAACTTACAAAAAATTATTATGAATTTAGATTTAATACTTGGAATATTACAAATTGTTTTAATTGCAACAACACCTCTTGTTTTTGCTGGTATAGGTGAGTTAGTTACAGAAAAATCTGGAGTATTAAATTTAGGTGTAGAGGGAATGATGTTGGTAGGAGCAGTGTCCGCTTTTATTATCTTAGTAATTACTGGAAGTTATTTTTTAGCTTTTTTTGTATCTATATTATCTGGAATTATAATGTCTGGTTTATTTGCTTTTCTAGTTCTATTTTTAATGTCAAATCAAATTGCTACAGGATTGGCATTAACTATTTTTGGAATAGGTCTAAGTTCGATGCTTGGCAAACAATATATTGGAACACCAATTGATGGTTTGTCACCATGGTTTTTTGTTATATTTTCTTTCTTAATTGTTTTTTTGGTAAGTTATTTTTTTTATAAAACTAAAGCTGGTTTGATTTTAAGAGCAGTAGGGGAATCCCATAATTCTGCACATGCATTAGGATATAGTGTTATTAAAATTAGATTTTTATCAATTTTATTTGGAGGTTCTATGTGTGCTCTTGCAGGATCATATATTTCAATTTGTTATGCTCCAATGTGGCAAGAAGGTATGACAGCTGGACGTGGATGGATAGCGTTAGCTTTAGTTGTATTTGCAACTTGGAAACCAGAAAGAGTGCTTATTGGAGCTTATATATTTGGAGGTGTTACTATTCTTCAAATGAATCTTCAGGCTTTAGGTTTAAGATTCCCTGGTCAATTTTTCAGTATGGCACCATATGTTGCAACTATTTTAGTTTTAGTATTAATTTCTAGTAATAAATTAAGAATAAAACTTAGTGCACCAGCTTCATTAACTATCCCTTTTTATAAAGGCAGATAAATATCCACTTCTTTTTTCCTATAATCATATAGATTTATTGATCAAACCTATTTGTATATATTAAATATATATTTGAGTAATCGTTATATTAGCAGGTGAGGTTAAAATGATTAGAATAATAACTTATTTATCTACTTTTTTGGTATTTGCATTTGGTTCAGCATATGCAGACCCTAAAAAAGTTGGATTTATATACATAGGTCCTCCAGGTGATCATGGTTGGACATATATGCACGATGTAGGTAGAAAATATATGGAGAGCCAACTTGGTGACTCTATTACTACTACTTATCTTGAAAATATTCCTGAAAACGCAGATGCTGTGAGAGCAATCCGAAAACTAGCAGACTCAGGACATGATTTAATATTTACAACGTCTTTCAACTATATGGATCAGACACATGAAGTAGCTAAGGATTTTCCTGATATAAAATTTGAACATGCTACTGGGTACATCCAAGCAGATAACGTTGCTACGTATTCAGCTAGATTTTACGAAGGTAGAATGATTGAAGGGCATATTGCTGGCCATATGACTGAAACTAATACTATTGGTTATATAGCTTCATTCCCTATTCCTGAAGTTGTAAGAGGAATTAATGCATTTTATTTAGCGGCTTCAAAAGTGAATCCAGATATCAAAATGAAAATTATTTGGGTATTTACTTGGTACGACCCAGGTAAAGAAGCTGATGCAGCTAATACATTAATTAATCAAGGAGCTGACATAATTGTTCAGCATACCGATACTTATGCTCCTTGCCAAGCTGCTCAAAAAGCGGGTGTATATGCATTTGGTCAAGCTTCAAACCAAGAAGAATTTTGTCCTGATGCACATTTAACTTCAATTGAAGATATTTGGGGCCCTTACTATGCTGAAAGAGCAAAAGCTGTTGTGGACGGCACTTGGTCTTCTGGTGATACTTGGGATGGTATGGATAAAGGTATGGTTGTAATGTCACCATATAATACTAAACTTATGCCAGCAAGTTTAATTCAAGAAGCAGTAAATATGGAAGTTGGAATTAAAGATGGAACTATCCATCCTTTCACGGGTCCGATTTATAATCAAGCTGGTGAGCTTGTGGTTCCTGAAGGTGAAGTAGCGCCTGATGGAATGTTACTTGGAATGAACTTTTATGTTCAAGGTATTGACGGCGAAGTACCACAATAATTAAAATTCTTATAACCCTCTCTCTTTTAAAGGGAGAGGTTTAATTCTTAATTTCAAAGGAAGATTTATGTCTGATTTACACATTAGTTGGGACGAATATAGAAGTAAAACAGAAGATTTAGCAAAACAAATTCATAAGGATGGATGGCAATTTAATCAGGTTGTATGCATCGCAAAAGGAGGTATGAGAGTAGGGGATGTAATGGCAAGAATATTTGATGTTCCCTTAGCAATTCTTTCTGTTGAATCATATAAAGGTGAAGGGGTAAAAAATAAAAGAGGTGCAATTACATTTTCAAGAGATTTAGCAAAAACAAGCCCTAACATTGGATCAAAAGTTTTAATAGTAGATGATTTGGCAGACTCAGGAATTACTCTTAAAAAAAGTATTGATTGGTTAAATCATACTTATGGATTTTATATAGATGAACCAATAAGAACTGGAGTTTTGTTTTATAAATCAGTATCTTCGTTTAAACCAAATTATTATGTTGATTATTTAGAAGATTCTCCTTGGATACATATGCCTTATGAGGTTTATGAAACTATGAAACCAGAAGAACTTGGTTAAAAAATTGAAGTAATTTCCTCAAACTTTTTCTTTTGTTTTGCAAACTTTGGAACTTTTACATCTTTGTCTGGTCGTCCAATAATAAGTAAAACAAATGGTTTTTCATTACTAGGTCTTTTCAAAATTTTGTTAAGAAATGTCATTGGGCTTGGCGTGTGTGTTAACATTGCTAAGCCAGAAAAATGTAAACAAGTAATTAATATACCAGTAGCTATACCGACAGACTCTTTTACATAATAATTTTTTATTTTCTTATTTTTTGAAACTGAAAATTTTTTCTCAAATATAGCTATTAAATAAGGTGCATTTTCAATAAATTTTTTATTTTCATCAGTTCCTAAAGGAGTTAACGCATCTAACCACTCTTTAGGAGCTTTGTACTTATAAAAATTTTCTTCTTCTTTTTCTGCTTCTATTCTAATCTTTTTTTTAACGTTTTTATTTTTTATAACTACAAAATGCCAAGGTTGAAGATTTGCTCCACTTGGAGCTGATCCTGCAGATAAGATCGCATTTTTTATAATATTTATATCGATTTTATCTTTTGAAAATTCACGTATGCTTCTTCTTTCTTTAATTTTATTATAAAATTTTTTGGAATTAACCTTCATTTCTTTGATGGTTTGATTTGAAAATTTTAAATCTTCAGCTATGTATTTTTTAACTTTATGCATTGGTTTGTTATTATTATTGGGATACTATTAATTTCACTATCAATTAGTAATCCTCTATACAAACTAATTATAAAAAAACGAATAAGATTTAATCTTTTTATTGAAATCCTGTTCAGGATAATACTTTTTTTAGTTAGTGTAATTATTATTTTTCTAGGTCTGTATTTAGAGAGTATTTCTTAATATCTTCTTATATTTCTGTCAATTAAAGCAGCCCACGCATCTATTCCGCCAAGTACATTAACACAATGATTATAACCTTGTGCTTTAAGCCATTTACATACCGCTTGGCTTCTTGTACCGGTATGACACATCACAAATATATTTTTTTCCTTATCTAATTCAGTATATCTTTTTGCAATTTCTGAAAGTTTCATGTGTATTGTACCTTTAATATAGGCATGATCTCTCTCAGTATCTTCTCTTACATCTATAATTTGAATTTTTTTGTGATCTTGTTTAAGTTCACTTAACTGATGAACTGTTATTTCACTGCTACTGTAAAGATCCATTAGATTATCATATTATAAATACTACTAGATTTCTACTATTTTAAATAAAATTAATTTTAAAAATTAAATTTGTTATTTCTTAGTTTTTCATGTAAGAGCACATAATCTTATGTCAAAAAAAATAACCTTTTCAGCTTTTGGTAGAGATTCATATTATCATAGAGATTGGTTTAAAAAAAATGGTTTTAAATTTGACAGAAGTTCTAGAAAATGGACTGTTGAAAATTTACCAATTGATAATGCAGAAGAGTTTGCCAGTTATTGTAGAAAATATGGATTAACTTTTGAGCGATCTGATAGAATGATTACTGAATTTGATTATGCAGACTATCTCTGGGATGGAAGAAGGGATGAATTTATGCAACCTTCTGTGGATGTTAAAATACCACAACCAAAAAATAAGATCTAATTTTTGTTAAACAAATTAGTACAAAATAATTTAATACTCCTTATTATTTTAGCGGCTATTTGGGGATCTTCTTTTTTTGTTATTAAAATTTGTCTGTCTAGTTTTACACCCACAAGTATTGCATCTTTAAGATTAATTATAGCATCAATATTCTTAATTATTTTATTTTATTCATATAACAAGCATCCTAAATTAAATCTTGATTTAGTTTTAATTCTTTCTTTTATAGGCATTACTGGAAATTTTTTACCATTCTATCTGATTAGTTGGGCTGAACAATACATTCTCTCTTCTACTGCAGGTTTATTAATGTCAGTTGGCCCCTTAATAACATTATTAATGTCTCATGTATTAACTTCAGATGATAAGTTTACCTGGATTAAATTTTTATCAATTATTATAGGTTTTGTAGGTATTATTTTTATTTTAGATATAAGTAAATTTAATTTTCAAGATGAAAACTACATTAGTACTCTAGCAAAAATTTTTGTGATTATAGCTGCATTTGGCTATATGATTTCAAATATTGCTGCTTATAATAAATTAAAGAAATTAAGCCCTATTTCGATTACTACTTTTGCTACATTATTTGGAGCGATAATATCATTACCTTTTTTATTCTATGATTTTATTAATTATGAGAATAATATTAATAAAATTTCTTTAATTTCTATTATTTATTTAGGTGTTTTTCCAACAGCAATTGCATTTCATATGCGCTATCATATAGTTAAACAATCTGGTCCGGTTTTCTTGTCTTATGTTGCCTATTTAATCCCTGTTTTTGCATTAATATGGGGATTCATATTTCTTTCTGAACAAATAGTATTTAGTTCTGTAGTCGGAATTGTTTTAGTTTTTATTGGTCTGTTTGTGGGACAAAAAAGATCAATGAGTAAAATATCCGTAAAAAACATATAATACTAATAATACAGCAATAAAAATAGACACATTTTTGAAGTTAAAGTATTTCATTTATGGTTGAAATTTAATTTTTTATAGTCCAATATACTTTTATTATGAGTGACTCAATTAAATACTTACTTGAAGAAAATAAAGCACCAAAGTTTTGGTATAATATTAATGCAGACTTACCAAGTCCACCACCACCACCATTACATCCTGGAACTAAACAACCAGCTGGTCCTGATGACTTTGCTCCTTTATTTCCAATGAGTTTAATTATGCAAGAAGTTTCTACTGAAAGAGAAATAGAAATTCCTGAGCCAGTAAGAGAAGTATACAAACAATGGAGACCTTCTCCTTTATTTAGAGCAAGAAGATTAGAAAAGTTTTTAGATACACCAGCTAAAATTTATTATAAATATGAAGGTGTTAGTCCTACTGGAAGTCACAAACCAAATACTGCAGTCCCACAAGCATTTTTTAATAAAGAAGAAGGAATTAGTAAAATTTTTACTGAAACGGGAGCAGGTCAGTGGGGAAGTTCATTAGCTTTTGCAGGTCAGATTTTTGGTATAGATATAGAAGTTTTCATGGTTAAGGTTAGTTTTGATCATAAACCTTACAGAAAATTAATGATGCAATCATTCGGTGCTAACTGTCACGCTAGTCCATCTAATTTAACTGATTTCGGTAACAAGTTATTATCAGAAAATCCTGATAATCCTGGAAGCTTGGGAATAGCTATATCAGAAGCAATAGAAGCAACCGTTAAAAGTGGAGGTAAAGCAAAATACTCACTTGGAAGTGTTTTAGGTCATGTTTTAATGCATCAAACTATAAATGGTAACGAAGCTATTATGCAAATGGAGATGGCTGGAGATTATCCTGATATAATTGTTGGTTGTACAGGTGGTGGCAGTAATCTTTCTGGATTAATGTTCCCATTCTTAGGACAACAATTAAGAGGTGGTCAGAAAATTGATATAATTGGTTGCGAGCCTGCATCATGTCCATCATTTACGAAAGGTAAGTATGCATACGATCATGGTGATATGGCAAAAATGACTCCATTAATTAAAATGCATACTCTTGGATCTGATTTCTTACCGCCAGCTAATCACTCTGGTGGATTAAGATACCATGGCATGTCTTATCATTTAAGTCATTTATATGAATTAGGTCTGATGAGAGCAAAGGCTTACGGTCAAAAAGATTGTTTTGAAGCTGGTTTAACTTTTGCAAAACAAGAAGGAATTATTCCTGCTCCAGAAGGAAACCATGCAATTAAAGGCGCTATTGATGCAGCTTTAGAATGTAAAGAAAAAGGTGAGTCAAAAACTATTCTCTTTAATTTATGTGGTCATGGATATTTTGATATGTCAGCTTATGATGATTATCTAAATGGATCAATGGCTGATGATGTTATTGATGATGATGGAATAGGTAAATCTATTTCTCAAATACCAGAAGTAGCATAATTTAAGTTTAAATTTTTTTTTATTTAATTAAAGTTGTTTCTTTATTATGGTTGAAATTAAACCTTTCAAAGGAACACGTCCTTACAACGAAGATGCAAAAAATTTAATTGCTCCCTCTACTGATCATTTAAGTATTGAAAATATAGAAATATTTAAAAAAAATAATTATTGGAATTATTTAAAAATTTTGAATCCTGTTGGACAATTAAAAGAAGCAGACACTCTCTTAGAAGCTAAATCACATTTTAATGAAATGAAAGAAAATGATGTAATTAAAAAAGATAAAGAATTATTTTATTACATTTATCAAATTGAATTTAAAGGCCATACTCAACTAGGTTTTTTATCTCTTTCTAAAATATCAGATTTTGTAGATGAAAAAATTAAAGTGCATGAAAAAATTTATGAAACAAGGATGAGAGAAAGAGCAGAGCAAATGTTAAATATAAAAACACAAATTGGTCCTATTTATGTGGTATATAAAAAAAACAATAAGATAAAAGATTTATTATCCTCTATAATATCAAATACTCCAGATTATGATTTTGAAAGTTTTGATAAATCTATTCATAAACTTTGGTGTGTCTCTGATGAATCTTTCATCAAAAAACTGTCTTCTGTTTTTTTAAATGAGGTAGATAATTTTTATATTGCTGATGGACATCATAGAATGGGTGCAATGAAAATTATTGGTGAATTAAATTATAATAAAAATATTTTACAGGAAGATTTTATGATAGCGGCGTTTCCAGGTGATGAGGCTAAAATATTTGATTATAATAGAGTTGTTAAAGATTTAAATGGTTTGAGTGAAGAAAATTTTTTAGATATTCTTTCTGAAAACTTTGAAATAAAAAAAGAAAAAAATCCTTTCAAACCTCAATCTAATAAACAATTTGGAATGTATCACGAAAAAAAGTGGTATTCATTACATTTTAAAACTGAATTAAAAACTGATAATTTTGTTGACACACTAGATATTAATATTTTAAATAATTTTATTTTCAAAAAACATTTAAATATTTCTGATGTTAATAATGATGAGAGAATAAGATTTATTGCCGGATGTCATGGTTTGGAAGCTTTAGAAAAAAAAGTTGATGAAAATAATGACAGTGTGGCATTTTCTATCTTTCCATCTTCAATAAGTGATGTTATTACAGTCGCGAATAAAAATTTGACTATGCCTCCTAAATCAACATGGTTTGATCCAAAACCTTTAGATGGCTTAGTAGTTTATGAGTTTGAAAAAAATGTATGAATAAACCTAATACTAAACCTAACAATCCAAACTTTTCAAGTGGACCAACCTCAAAAAGACCAGGATGGGACATATCAGTGTTGAGTAATGCTTTAACTGGTAGATCTCATAGATCTGTTGAATGTAAAGCAAGATTAAAAGAAGCAATAGACAAATCAAAAGATATTCTAAAATTACCTGATGATTATTTATTGGGTATAATGCCTGGATCAAATACTGGTGCTTTAGAAGCAGCTATGTGGTGCCTGTTGGGTAAAACAGGAGTCGATATACTTGCATGGGAAAATTTTGGTAAAGATTGGGTAATAGATGCAATTAGTGAATTAAAATTGGATAATTTAAATATTCATGAAGAAGATTATGGCAAACTGCCTGACCTTAGCAAAGTCAATTTTGATAATGATGTTATTTTTACTTGGAATGGAACAACATCAGGTGTCAAAGTTCCTAATGGAGATTGGATACCTGATAACAGAAAAGGCCTAACAATTTGTGATGCTACTTCAGCAATTTTTGGCATGCCTATAGATTATAATAAATGTGATGTTATAACTTGGTCTTGGCAAAAAATACTTGGAGGAGAGGCTGCGCATGGAATGATAGCAATTTCTCCACGCGTCGTTGAAAGATTAGAGAGTTTTACGCCTAGTTGGCCTGTGCCTAAATTATTTAGATTAGCTGAAAAACAAAAATTAATAAAAGGTATCTTTGAGGGAAATACAATTAATACACCTTCAATGATATGTGTTGAGGATATTATTGATTCTTTAAACTGGGTTTCTTCTCAAGGAGGATTAAATTCATTAATCTCCAAATCTCAGAATTCTTTACAAAAAATCCGAGAATGGATTAATGAAAGAGATTGGGTTACTTTTTTATCTGAAATTGAAGATGAGAATTATATTTCAAACACTGGGATAACTTTTAAAATTATTGAAGATTGGTTTACTAATAAAGATGAAAGTGTTCAAAGAGCTATAATGGCTGATATTTGCAAGTTGCTTTCTGAAAATAATGTTGGATTTGATTGTAACGGATATCCAAAAGCACCACCTTCTTTTAGAATATGGGCTGGAGGCACAGTTCAAACTTCAGATATAGAATTAGTTTTACCTTGGATAGATTGGGCTTATTCAGAGATTAAATCAAAACATGCCTAAAGTACTTATATCAGATTTACTAGATAACATTGCATCTGAAATTTTAACAAAGAATAACATTTCAGTTGATATAAAAACAAACTTACCTCCTGAAGAATTAAAAAAAATAATTGATGACTATGATGGTTTAATCATTCGTTCTGCAACTAAAGTGAGAAAAGATTTAATTGACTCTCTTTCAAATTTAAAAATTATAGGTAGGGCAGGAGCAGGAGTAGATAATGTTGATGTGGAAGCTGCTAAAAATAAAAATATTATCGTAATGAATACTCCAGGAGGAAACACAAATGCTACAGCAGAACACACAATTGGTTTAATCTTTGCATTGCAAAGAAAAATTACTTTTGCCAATGAAACAACTCATAAAGGTCTTTGGGAAAAAAAGAAATTAAAGGGAAATGAAATTAAAGGCAAGAAAATCGGCATCCTTGGTTTTGGTAATGTAGGCAAAAGAGTTGCAGAACTATCTAATTTATTGGGCATGCACGTTTCAATATACTCTTCATACTTTGAAACAATAAAGGAAAGCTTTTCTGAATATAATTCTTGTTCTATCGACGAGATTATTAAAGACTCAGATATAATTTCTTTTCATTGTAAACCCAATAAAGATGGCAATCCGATTATAAATAAAAATCATCTATCACTAATGAAAAAAAATTGCATAATTATCAATACCGCTAGAGGTAACTTAGTTGATGAAGATGACCTTAAAAATTCTCTAGAAAAAAAAGAAATTAAAGGCGCCGCATTAGATGTTTTTAAAAATGAGCCTTTAGAAGATAGTGGGTTTTATAATTTAGATAATATAATTTTAACTCCACATATTGCTGCCTCCACTGATGAAGCACAAATAGTTGTGGCAGAAATGGTTGCTAATCAATTTGTTGAATTTTTTAAAAATAATAAAATTATAAATTCAGTTATTTAATAAAAATTTCAGTTAAATTTTCTAAGTAAGCAGATGGATTTGAGAGAATGTTACCATCTAATATATTAGCTTGATCTAAAATTAAATTTGAAGCTTTTTTATGGTCAATTTTTGTTAAATTTTGAGATAAATTTACAATCATCGGATGATTTGGATTAATTTCAAGTATCTTTTTTGAAACAGGAGTTTTTTGATTATGCATTTTCATCAGTTTTTCCATATTTATATCCATCCCCGTTTCTTCAGCAACAAGCAGAATTGGGCTTTTGATTAATCTCTCAGATACAATAACATCAGATATAGTCTCTTTTAGCTCTGTTTTAAGTATGTTAATTAAATCATTGATTTTACTATCTATTTCTTTTTTATCTTCATCTTTCTTATTTGATTTTTCACCAACTTTTGAAACATCAACCTTACCTTTGGTTATTGATTTAAATTCTAAATCTTTAAATTTATTTACATTTTGTATCCAAAACTCATCCACTGCATCAACCATAAACAATACTGGTATCTTTTTATCAGTGAAAACTTCTAATTGAGGAGAGTTTTTAATATGATCCTTATCGGTATTAGCAAAATAATAAATTTCTTTTTGGTCTTTAGCCATTGACTTAGTGTATTCTTCAAGTGATATTTTTTTATCATCTAAAGAATTTTCAAATCTTAATAGCGGTAGGATTTTTTCATGATGATCATTATGTTCGTATAACCCTTCTTTTAAAACAGGACCAAAATTATTCCAAAATGTCTCAAATTTATCTTTTTCTTTCTTAGCTAAGCTATCAATTTCACTTAAAATTTTATTTGTAATACCTTTTTTAATTTTTGTAATAATAGGATTATTTTGAAGCATTTCTCTACTTATATTGAGTGAAATATCTTGTGAGTCGACTACTCCTGGAATAAAGCGTAACCAATTAGGGATTATGTCTTCACAATCATCAGTGATAAAAACTTTTTGAACATATAATTTTATTTTATTTTTCCTATCAGCATTGAATAAATCCATAGGTTGATTTGTAGGAAAATACAGTAAAGCCTTATAACTAATAACACCCTCAGCGTTATAGTGAATAGTTTTTAAGGGATCATCAAAGTTAAATGAAATATTATTATAAAATTGCTTATAGTCTTCCTCTTTTATATCTTTTTTATCTTTTAGCCATAATGGGCTACCTTCATTTATTTTTTCTTCTTTTTCTTTATCGTCAAGATCCTTAAGATAAATTGGGAAAGGAATATAATTTGAGTATTTTGTTATAATTGATCTTAAACGAAATGAATCTAAAAATTCATCAGCATCTTTCTTTATATTTAGGGTTATACAAGTGCCTCTTTTATCTTTTTTAGCATCTTCTATTGTATAATTTTCTTTCCCATTGGAAGACCAAAGATTTGTTTCTTCATTTTCAGCATCTTTAGAAAGCACTTCAACATTATCCGCAACCATATATGAGGAATAAAAACCAACACCAAACTGTCCAATTGCAGAAATATCATTACCCTTTTTATTTTTCATTGCTTCAATAAATTTACTAGTTCCTGATCTCGCTATAGTTCCTAAATTATCAATAAGTTCATTTTTAGACATTCCAATTCCATTATCTTCAATTTCAATAATTTTTTTCTTTTTTGAAACTCTAATGTTTATTTTAAAATCCTTTTCATCTTTAAGAAGATTTTTTTTAGAGAGTGACTGATATCTTAGTTTTTCACATGCATCTGCAGAATTAGATATTAACTCTCTTAAAAATATTTCTCTTTCACTATAAAGAGAATTAGCAACAAGATCTAAAAGCTTACTGACTTCAGCTTGAAATGTTAAATTTTCTTTAGTTTTTTCTGCCATTTTTGAAATTTAAGCATTCATATCTATAATTCAATAGTAAGCAATAATTTTTTGCCACATTTAAGACTATATAAGTAAAAGTTATGCTATTTAGGTTTATAATGAAATTTGATAATTTTTTAAAATTATTGTGCATTACATTGTTATTTTTATATGCATGTACTTCAAATCAGTTAACAAATACTGCTGATAGTTGCATAATTTTTGATGAAAAGAAAAGCTGGTATAAAGCAACTAAAAATTCTTATGATAAATGGAATACCCCAATTGCATTCCAATTAGCAGTTATAAAACAAGAATCATCTTTTACTCAATTTGCAAAACCGAAAAGAAAAAAATTTTTAGGTTTAATACCAACCTCTAGACCATCAACTGCTTTTGGTTATGCACAAATAACAAATCCTACTTGGGATTGGTATAAGAATAAAACTGGAAATCAAAATGCATCAAGGGCAAATTTTAAAGATGTAACTGATTTTATTGGCTGGTACACAACGCAGTCCGAAAATATGATTGGAATTTCAAAAAATGATTACTATAATCAATATTTAGCATACCATGAAGGTCAAAACGGGTGGTCGAAAAAGACATTTAAAAGTAAAGATTGGTTGATTGATGTTGCTAAAAATGTAGAAAGAAATACTAAGATGTTTAATAAACAACTAAAACAATGCGAAGAAAAATTAAATAAAAAAGGTTTCTTCGGAATACTATAATGCCAATTTTAAACAGCATAAATCAAATGCAAAATCAGATGACAGAATGGCGTCAGGATTTACATAAAATTCCTGAGATAGGCCTTCAAGAATTTAAAACATCAAAATATATCAAAAATAAGTTAAGTGAATTTAATATTAAATTTAAAGATGGTTACGCTAATACAGGTGTTGTTGCCTGGGTAGATGGTAATGAAGTTACTAATGATAAGACAATTGGTTTAAGAGCAGATTTTGACGCTCTTCCTATGCCAGAACAAAACGAATTTAATCATAAATCACAAAATAAAGGTATGATGCATGGTTGTGGTCACGATGGTCATACTACAATGCTTCTTGGAGCAGCGAAATATCTAAGTGAAAATAATAATTTTAATGGAAGAGTATATTTCATTTTTCAACCAGGAGAAGAAGGTTTTGCTGGAGGAGAAAAAATGATTCAAGATGGTATGTTTGATGATTTTAAAATTGATGAAGTTTATGCACTTCATAATTGGCCTGAGTTACCTTTAGGTACGTTTGGTGTAAATAGTGGACCGATGATGGCAGCAGTTGATGAATTTGATATTACTGTAAAAGGAAAGGGCGGTCATGCTGCATCACCTCATCTAGCAATTGATCCTGTTGTAATTTCTGCACAAGTTATTTCTGCTGTTCAAACAATTATAAGTAGATCCACAGATCCTGTTGATAAAGCTCTTATAAGTATTACAAAAATTAATGCTGGTACAGCGTATAATGTAATTGATGATCAAGTTAAAATGGGCGGGACTATTAGAACTTTTCGAAGAGAAACAAGAGCATATATAGAGAAAAGATTAAAGGAATTATGTAAAGGTATAGCCGATGCACATGGTGCAGAGATAAAAATTGAGTTTGATTTAGTAAATAAATATCCACCTACTATAAATTCTAAAGAAGAAACAAAATTTGCTGCAAATGTAGCTAAAGATTTAGTCGGTGATGATAAAGTTATTACTGATATTGACCCGTCAATGGGAGGAGAAGATTTTTCATATTTGTTAGAAAAAAAACCTGGTTCCTATCTTTATCTTGGTCAAGGAGATGCAGAACATAGCGCTCATTTACATACAACAAAGTATGATTTTAATGATAATTTATTACCTATTGGTGTAAATTTTTGGGTGGACCTTGTTCAAAAATACTTTTCTAAGTAATCTTTATTTATGTTAAATTTTAGTGCGATTTATTCAATAATCGCATTTAGAATAAAAGAATTTCTACAAGAGTATCATTATTCTTTATTAGCCCCTTTAACTACAAATCTTTTATTTATATTAGTTTTTATAACAGTAGAAAATTATTACTCACTTTCTATGGATTCAGGTTCTTTTGTTGAATTTATTGCTCCTGGATTAATCATTATGATCGTTGCTCAGGAAAGTTACGATAATTCGTCTGCTACTTTAATTCATATGAAACAAATTGGTTCTTTAGATGATTGGTTAATGGCACCTATCTATAGGATTGAAATATTAATATCTTTAATATTCACATCTCTTATTATTGGAATTATTCTAGCACTGTTTAATTTTTTTATATTTACTTTTTTGATAGATATTGAAATTTATAATTTTTTTTATTTTTTTTACTACCTATTTTTAGTTATAATATTTTTCTCATGTTTAGGATGTTTCGTAGGAATAATTTTTAATTCTTGGGATTCACAAAGTACATTTTCGAGCTTTTTTGTTACACCTATTAATTTTTTATCAGGAACCTTTTTTTCAATAAATTATCTTCCTGATAATTTGAAGGCTATACTTTTATATAATCCTTACTATTACGTTGTGAGCTTTTTTAGGAATTCATTTAATGATGAATTTTCATTTAATTTAGTTGAAAATATTTTTATAATATTTTTCATTTTATTAACTTTGATTATAACATCATTTATTTTTTTCAAAGGTTTTAAAATTATTAAATGATTGATTTTATTTTTAATTTTTTAATTCAATTTGATTTATTAATCAAAAATAATTTAGAATTATCTTTATTTTTATATTTTTTATTTTCATTTTTGTTCTTTACATTTTCTCTACCTGGTAGTTTAATAATTATACTTGCATCAAGTTTCTTTTTTGGATTTATAACAGGTTTTATAATTAATATAACAACTATTGTTTTAGGTAGTTTATGTTTTTTTCTTTTTTTTAAAAATATATTTAAAAAATATTTAAATAAACAAATTGAAAAATTTAGTGATAAATTAAATAAAATTATTAAAAAATCATCTTTTGAATACTTAGTTTTATTACGACTAATCTTTGGAGTACCATTATTTGTTCAAAATTTATTTTTATCAACATTAAATATTTCTAAAACTAAATTTATAATTTCATCTTTTATTGGTTTCACTCCTTATTTTCTTCTTTTTTCATTTATTGGTAATCAATTTTCTGATCTTATTGAAGTTAAAGAATTTCAACTTAGTAATATTTTATCATTTGAATTGATTTTAATTTTTTTAGTATTAATTATGTTTTTATTACTTAGAATTTTTTTTAAATTTAAATAAATAGTTTTTTAAATCTAATTGAAATGAATAATAAATAAATGGTTACAATTATTGCTGCATAAATAGTTATATCAATAATTATTAAATTATTTGCCGAAAATTCATTTGCTAGTCTTGAATATATCAAAGCTGAAGTCTGTATTATGGATGTAATAATAATAATATTAAGCAATCTGATTGAGCCCTTTGTATTTAAATAGATCATTAAAAGACCAATAAATAAAAGACCTGTTATAGCTCCGCCAAGATTTCTTAGCCATGCTATATTGGTATTTTCAGCAACAGTTAAATTTACAAAATTATATGGAAAAATTAAAAAATAAATTCCATAAATTAAAGAAAAAATTGATAAAAATAATATGCTTAATCTGATCATCTACTAAAAACTATTTATTAAGATATAATTAGTATTGCAAATTAATTATTACTAAATATAGAAAATATATGATCCGATTGTTAATAGTTTTAATTGTTATAGTAATTATACTATTTATTTTGAGATCAAGAGCCAAATCACAATATAATAATTACGGTAACTTTTATAGAAATTTAATTCTAATAGTCATAATTGGAGGTATAATCTTCTTCCTAGCTACAACTGGAAAATTCTTGATACCACAGTTATTAAACCTTATTAAAGTTGGTTTACCATTCTTGACAAAATTAATAGGAATATAATGAAATATTTTTCAACAAATGATCTACCCTTAAACGATGAAATGATCAATTTTTGGAATAATAATGGATATTTGGTTATAGAAAATTTCAACACAGATAAAGAATGTGATGAATTAATGGAACGATCATCATATCTTATCGAACATAATAATTTTAATAATCAAAAATCTATTTTTGATACAGTCAATCAAGTTCATAATGATGACAGTTATTTTTTAGAATCAGGAGATAAAATTCGTTTCTTCTTTGAAGAAAAAGCTAATTTAAATGATGATAACATAGAAGAAAATAAACACTTTATTGTAAATAAAATCGGTCATGCGTTGCATGATTTAGATAAAGTTTTTTATAAATTTTCTCATAAACAAAAACTTCAAGATATTTCTTTATCACTTGGTTTCTCAAAACCTAAATTACTTCAGTCTATGTATATTTTTAAGCAACCTAAAATAGGTGGTGAAGTAGTTTGTCATCAAGATTCTACTTTTTTATATACTGAGCCAGAAAGTACTATCGGTTTCTGGTTTGCATTAGAAGACGCAAACAAAACAAACGGATGTTTACAGGTTGCAAGCGGAGGTCATAAAGGCCCATTAAGAAAACTTTTTAAAAAAGTAGACGGTAAAATGCAAATGATAGATCTAAATGATGAACCATTTCCTGAAACTGATACTTTTCTAGAAGTAAAAAAAGGATCACTTGTTTTGTTACATGGCAGACTGCCTCATTATTCATGTGAGAACACAAGTTTAAAATCAAGACATGCTTACACAATTCATGTCATTGATAATAACAATGAATATCCCCAATGGAATTGGTTACAAAGATCTTCAATACCTCTTAAAAGTTTTATTAATGACTAAAAAAATAATTTTAGATTGTGATCCAGGTCATGATGATGCTGTAGCAATAATGTTAGCTGCTTCTTCTAAAGAGGTTGACATACTGGGTATCACCTGTGTCGGTGGAAACAGTGGATTAAATAATACAGTAAATAACGCTCTTAAAGTTTGTACGTTAATTGAAAGAACGGACATTAAAGTTTACTCTGGTGCAAATAAACCTATTCATTATGAATTATTTACAGCTGAATATGTTCACGGAAAAACCGGATTAGATAAAAAAGGTGATCCTATAATAATAGATACAAATTATAAACCTCAAGAAAAACATGCAGTTGATTTCATAGTAGAAACTTGTAAATCTTCAACAGAGCAAATTTATTTATGTCCAACAGGACCTCTTACAAATATTGCCTTAAGCTTAAAAAAAGATCCGTCTATTAAAGAAAATATAAAAGAAATAGTTTTTATGGGTGGAGCAGCTATGTGCTTAGGAAATACTACACCATCAGCTGAATTTAATATTTATGTGGATCCACATGCGGCTAATATTGTTTTAGAATCAGGCATTCCTTTAATAATGATGGGTTTAGATGTTACTCATCAGGTAAATGTAAATGCAAAAATTATCAAATCAATGAATGAAAATAAAAATAAAAGTTCTAAGTTTTTTGGAGAACTAATGGAATTTTATACAATATTTCATAAAGAATTATACGAAACTGAGGAAACTCCTTTGCATGACCCATGTGTTATTGCATATTTATTAGATCCATCTATTTTTAGTGGAAAAGAAGTTAATGTCAAAGTTGAAGAAAATTCTGAATTAACAAGAGGGGAAACTGTTGTTGATTGGCTAGGTGTTACTAAAAGACCAGTAAATTGTTTTGTAATGAATGAAGCTAATGATGAAAAATTTTTTCAATTACTTAAAGCTAAATTATCGTTATTACCTTAACTATAAAAACTCTTTGCAATCTTTCCAGCTAAATTCGCATTATTAATTATTAAAGATACATTAGCATTTAGAGTTTCATTTTTTGATTGTTCATTAATTTCTTTTATAAGAAACGGGGTTAATTCTTTTCCACTAATATTATTTCTATCAGCTTTTATTGTTGCATTATTTATCCATTTTTCTACGTCACTCTTATTAAGTGCTTTTTCAAATGGAACTTTATTAAATATGAGAATTGATTTTTTATTCCCCATATTTTCATTGAGTTTTAAAAAAGAAGAAATTTCATGAATTTCATCAAATTTATTATCGACTTTATTTTCTGTTTCTTCATACCAAAAACCAGGCATATAATTTGTTTGATAACCAATTCTTGTAATTCCTAAAGTTTCAAGAAGTTCACTTGTTTTACTTAAATCTAAAATAGATTTAGCACCACTACATATTACAAAATTTGAATTCTCAGAAAGTGCATATAGATCTGCAGATACATCATTGGTATTTTCAGCATTTAGATGCACACCACCAATTCCTCCTGTTGCAAAAAATCTTATTTGAAATTTAGAAGCTATAGAAATTGTACTTGCTACTGTTGTAGCAGCATTTTCTTTATTAAATATTGATAAATTTATATTGTGGTTTGAAACTTTTTGTACATTTTTCTCTTTTGCTAATATTTGAATATCTTCTTGCGATAATCCTATTTTAACCTTACCTCTAATTATTCCTATTGTTGCAGCAATTGCACCGTTATCTTCAACTGCCTTTATAGACTCATTCGCGACTTTAATATTTTCTGGATAGGGTAATCCATGACTAATCAATGTACTTTCTAAAGCTACTATTGGTTTTTTTCTATTTATTGCTTCCTGAACTTTTTCACTTACATCAAATATTTCATGCATACTATTGTACACTCACTTTCTTAGAAAGATTTTTAATTTTTAAAAAATCACTCTTAGTTTTTAGACTTTTACCACTAGCATAATAAGATCCACATGCTACTGAAGTTTTCAAAATATAGTTCATTTTTTCATTTATACTGAACAAATACAGCATCATAGCTGCTAGTGCGTCTCCAGCTCCATTTTCGTTTACTACTTTGATTGATGGGGGTTTTATTTTTTTTATAAATTCATTACTCCCATAGATTACATTATTTTTTGAATTAGTAGTAATTATTTTTATTTTTTTATTTTGTTTTAATATTTTTTTTACACCTAATATTATATTTGAAGAATTTGTAAGCTTAAGTAACTCCGCTTTATTTAAGAATATAAAATCAATTTTATTTATAATACTTTTAATTTTAATAACTTTATGCACTGATGTGGCGCACACTATAATTTTATTTTTTTTTGATAGTTTATTTATTGATTTTTCTAAATAGGTTTTAGAAAAATTTAAATCAAATATTATATTTTTATTCTTGATATTTGGTATTTTTAAAGATTTATTATTTTCATATTCATCTGTGTTTGCTAATCCTAATAAAAATCTATTATTTTTATCTGATAAAGCTAAATAGTATCTATCTGCATAATTTTTATTCACTTGATGAACATATATTCTTTTTGAGATTTTTTTTCTTATCTCTTCGTTGATAGCTAAACTATAAAAATTTACATCAACAAAATTTGAAAGCAATTCTGCAATATTATACGCCACTCCACCAATTCTGCTTTTTTGTGTAATTTGATTAGATCTAAAATAAATAATATTTTTTTTAAGATTTAATAAATAATCGTGATGAATTGCCCCAATACAAACAAAAATGTTTTTAGATTTCAACATTATGAATTATACACCTTTTTATGTCAGTTTTTGATGTCGATCCACCTATTATTGATAATAAACATTTAATTAAATGGTTAAAGATTAATTTTTCTTTCTTAAGAAATAAATTACTCAAAATTAAACAACTTGATAGTGAAAGGGATATAAATTTTATTATATCCATAAATAATAAAAAAAAATATGTATTAAAAATTTCAAACCCATCAGAAAAAATAAATATATTAAAATACCAAGATAGATTAATTAATTATTTACGAAGTGATCTTAGTCTTAAATCTTTTATACCAAAAATACACCATACAAAGATTGTAAAATATTTAGATAAAAAAAATAGAGAATGCTTTGTTAGGATATTATCTTATATTGAAGGGCAAATGTATGGAGATACAAAAAGTAACGATAAAATTGAAAATTCTTTAGGTAAGTTACTTGGTAAAGTATCAACTAAGTTGAAAGCGTTTAATGATATAGATGCCCATAGAAATTTTATTTGGGATCCATCAAATATAAAATGGATAAAAAAAGATATTAATATTTTTACTGGTTCAAAAAAATTAATTTTATTAAAATGTTTTTCTGAATATGAAAAATTTGTAAAAAATAATTTAAATAATTTAAGATATTCAATAACTCATTCAGATCCAAATAATTATAATATTGTTATTAAAAAAAACAATGTTTGTGGTTTACTAGATTATGGAGACTCTATTTATTCTCCAACAATAAATGATTTAGCTATATGCCTTTCATATGCATTAATGAATAAGAATAATATTTATCTTACACTTAAAAATATAATAACAGAGTACAATAAACAGTTTTCTATTAATGAGGATGAAATTAATTCATTAATATCATTATGTAAGTCAAGACTTATGATTACTGTTGTAATGTCAAAAAAACAAAGAATTAAATACCCATCAAATCAATATTTAAGTATTAGTGAGAAAGATGCATGGTCTTTATTAGAAAAATTAGACAAAATTCCTATCAATTTTTTAATATATATTGTTCGCGAAATATGCGGCTTTGATATTATTCACCATCATAATGAAATAATAAATTATATAAATAATTTCAACTTTGGTAATATTTTTAAATTTAATTTACTTGATAAAAATAAATCTATCTTAAAATTAAGTTCTGATTCACCTTTATTAAAAGGTAACCCAGATAATAGTTCGCTTAAGAGAAGAGTTAATAAAATATTTAAAGAAGATAATTCTCGTATAGGTATAGGTTTATACAATGAAAAAAGAAAAGTTTATAAGGGACCCAACTTTATTTCTGAATTAAATACGAATGAAAGACGTAATATTCACTTAGGAATAGATATTTTTATTGATCAGGGAACAGATTTATTTGCTCCAATAGATGGTAAAATTATAATTTTAAAAAATAATAATTTTAAATATGACTATGGTCCTACTCTAGTTTTAGAACATAGTTTTAAAAAATATAAATTTTATTCTCTATACGGTCATTTATCTAAAATAATATTTCAAAAACTAAAAATTGGAAAAAAAATTAAGAAAGGTGAATGGATTGGTAAAATTGGTAATTCTAATGAAAATGGAAAATGGTTACCACATTTACATTTTCAAATTATTTTAGATTTATTGGGACATGATAAGAATTTTCCGGGAGTTGGTGAAGAATTTTTACTCAATATTTGGAATAAAATTTCACCTGATCCAAATGTTATTCTACGAATTCCAAAATCTTTTTATTCTAATAATAATAATTTTAAAGATACTTTAAAGAAAAGAAGAAAAAATATTTCTGATAATTTATCAATTTCTTACAATAAACCTCTTCATATGCTTGAAGCTAAAGATCAGTATTTTTTTGATAGATATGGCAAGAGATACTTAGATTGTGTAAATAATATTTCCCATGTTGGGCATTCAAATTCCTATGTCCATGAAGCTATGACTCAGCAAAATTTAAAACTTAATACTAATACGAGATATTTATATGATACAATTAACGATTATAGTGAATTACTTTTAAGTAAGTTTCCAAAGAAATTAAATAAGATATTTTTCGTATGTACAGGATCTGAAGCTAATGATTTAGCTTATAGAATAGCTCAAACTTATACTAGTGCAAAAGATGTATTTGTGATGGACAATGCTTATCATGGGCATACCAATGCTTTGATTGATCTAAGTCCATATAAATTTAATAGTAAGGGTGGTTCAGGTAAAAAAGATTATGTTCATGTATTAGACATGCCTGATCCCTTAAGAGGTAAGTGGAGATATAAAAATTCAAATTGGATTCAAAAATATATAGATGAAGCTAAAACAGTAATTAGAAATAAAATTAAAGAAACCAAAATTGCATGTTTTTTTACTGAAAGTATTCTTGGTTGTGGTGGTCAAGTAATTCTTCCAAAAAATTATTTAAAAGAAATATTTTCAGAAATTAGAAGAAACAATGCATTATGTATTGTTGACGAGGTACAAACAGGTTTTGGACGCGTTGGAAGAAATTTTTGGTCATTTGAAGAGCATGATGTCGTTCCTGATATAGTAACCTTGGGCAAACCTATGGGTAATGGTCACCCTATAGCTGCTGTTATAACTACAGAAAAAATTGCTTCAACTTTTAATAACGGGATGGAATATTTCAATTCATTCGGTGGTAATCCTGTTTCCTGTGCTATCGGTAAAGCAGTATTAGAGACTATTGATAATAATAAATTACAAAAAAATGCTTTGTTAGTTGGTAATTATTTTTTAAAAGAATTAAAAAAAATCCAACTTAAATATAAAAAATATATTAGTGAAGTTAGAGGTAGGGGGCTTTTTTTAGGAATAGATATTATTCAGAATAGTAATGTATCTAAACCAAATAAAAAATTAGCTAAACTGCTTATTAATTATATGAGAAATAAAGGTATTTTATTGAGTACTGATGGACCTTATGACAATGTTATTAAAATAAAACCACCTCTTGTATTTACAAAATTAAATGTTGATCAGGTATGTAAAAACTTAGAAACTTTCTTTAAAAAATTATAAAATATACTCCATAAATAATCATTAGCAGACCAATGATTAGATCAATCCAAAACCAAGTTTTATTCGAATAAATATATTTTGATAAAAACTTTGACATATATCCCAGAGAAAAGAAAAACAAAAAACTAGCTGAAATTGCTCCAACGGCAAATGAAAATTGATCATTGAAATTTATTGATAATGATCCCAGCAAAATAATTGTATCTAGATAAACATGAGGGTTTGCGTATGTAATAAGGAATAAGGTAATTAATACTTTTCCGTATTCGTTAATTATATTTAATTCTTGATTTATATCTTTAATTTGATTTAATTTTATAACTTTATTTAATCCATAAAATATAAGCCAAATTCCTCCTAATACTTTTATAGTTCCTATAATACTTGGATTAATTTGAACAATATAATTAGATAGATATATTCCGATTACAATTAGTAAACTGTCTGATAGACTGCAAAATAAAGTAACTGTAAAAACATAAGATTTTTTAAGCCCTTGCTGTATTACAAATAAATTTTGAGGTCCTATGGCTATAATTAATGTTCCTCCAATTATTAATCCTTGGATAAAATCATAAATATACATATTGCCTTAAATTATAATTACACTATTTAAAAATTATGCACAAAATTATTTTGTTTAGTTTGTTTATATTATTATCAAAAAATGTTTATGGTGAAATGATAAAACCAGACCCTTCAATTGGTCCTAAAGAAGTTATTTCAATTCAATTAAAAGCATTACAAAAAAATAACTTACCTTTTGACGATGCCGGTATTGAACAAACTTGGGAATTTGCTCATCCAAATAATAGAATGTACACAGGTCCTCTAGACAATTTTATTAGGATGATTAAAAACCCATCCTATGCAATGATGATTGATCACTTAGAACACAATATAATTCCTGTTCAGGAAAAAGAAAAAAGTTCATATTACTTTGTAGAGCTTACAGATAGCAATGGAAAAAAATTTGGTTTCGAATGGACAGTAGAAAAAGTAGAGCAAAAAGGTGAGTTTAAAGATTGTTGGATGACTGTCGGTGTTTCTAGACCAATGCCTTTATCACAAGCATCATAGTGTGCGGAAGATTTACAAGTACTGAAGATAAAGAAAAAATTATAAAACTATTTCCTAACTCTGAAGTTTTAAATTATGCGCATAAGTCTTACAATATATCACCTTCTAATATCGTTAATATTATTTATAAAAATAACCATAAACTTTTAATAGATGCTTTTATTTGGGGTTATAGTTTTTTTAGTAAACAAAATAATGTTACTCAATTTGTTATTAATGCAAGAATTGAAACGATTAATGATAAATATTTATTTAAAGAATCATTTACTAAAAGAAAATGTCTTATTATTGCAAATGGATACTATGAATGGAAAAATATAAATAATCAAAAACAACCATATTTAATATCAATTCCTAGAAATGAATTATTATTTTTTGGAGGAATTTGGAGAGAGGAAATCAGAGATAATAAAAAAATGAATGTTCTCTGTATCATTACCAAAGAAGCAAATGAAAACCTTTCCTCTATACATAATAGAATGCCTCTTATTATGTCTCATAATGAGGGTCTTGATTTTCTTAATGATGATAAAAATGAATTTCTACACAAAAACAAAAGTATTATCGAGGATGATTTAGACTTTTATCCAGTATCAAAAATTGTAAATAATCCAAAAAATAATGATGAAAATTGCCTTAAAGAAATATCTTTATAATATTTAATTTTTCTATCGCTTTTATAATATTAATCAAATATATAATTTTTTTTAAATGAGCCATTTATTTTATAAACCTGCTAAATCTAGATTGCACAGAAGTGAATTAGCTGTTCCAGGCTCTAATCCAAAGATGTTTGAAAAAGCATTAAAATCAAATGCCGATTATATTTTTTTAGATTTAGAAGATGCAGTATCTCCAAATGATAAAATTGATGCAAGAAAAAATGTTATTAATGCAATAAAAGAATATAATTGGAGAGAAGAAGGTAAAACAATTTCTATAAGAATTAACGGCTTGGATACCCACTATATGTATCGTGATGTAATTGAAATTATAGAAGAGGTCGGTGATAAGATTGATACATTATTAATTCCAAAAGTAGGCTCATCTTCTGATGTATATATGGTTGATTGTATGCTTAATCAAATTGAACAAAATAAAAAATTTGAAAATAGAATAGGTTTAGAATGTTTAATTGAAACAGCATTAGGAATGTCTAATATCCAATCAATCGCAACATCAAGTTCAAGACTAGAAGCATTACACTTTGGAGTTGCAGATTATGCAGCAAGTATGCGAGCAAGAACAGTTGTCATAGGAGGTTTAAATCCCGATTACCCTGGTGATCAATGGCATCATGGTCTATCAACTTTAGTAATGACCTGTAGGTCATATGGCTTAAGAGCAATAGATGGACCTTTTGGTGATTTTAATGACAAAGAAGGATATCTTGATGCAGCAAAAAGAGCTGCAGCAATTGGTTTTGAGGGTAAATGGGCAATACATCCATCACAAATAGATTTAGCTAATGAAGTTTTTTCTCCACCCAAAGAAGAAATAGATAAAGCAAAAAAAATATTATTAGAATTAGAAAAAGCTGCTGCTGAAGGAAAGGGTGCCGCTCAGCTTGACGGAAGAATGATAGATGCTGCATCTGCTAGAATGGCTGAAAATATTGTAAATATTAATAAGTTAATTGAAAGTAAGTAATGGACATACACGAATATCAAGCAAAAAAAATATTGTCCGATTTTGGTGTCAAAATTCCCACTGGTGGTATTGTTTATAGTCCAGAAAATGCAGAAAATAAAGCTAGAGAAATTGGTGGTTCTAAATGGGTTGTAAAAGCGCAAGTTCACTCTGGTGCTAGAGGTAAAGCGGGTGGAATTATAATATGTAATTCTCCGTTAGAAGTTGCTGATGCAACTGATAAATTATTGGGTAAAAAATTAATTACAAACCAAACTGGTCCAGAGGGGAAGATAATAAATAGAATTTATATTGAAGAAGCAACTGATATCAAACATGAATTATATTTAGGTTTAGTGTTTGATAGATCTTCAGAAAGTATAATGGTTGTAGCCTCAACAGAAGGTGGAATGAGTGTCGAAGAAATTTCAAAAGAAAAACCTGAAACAATTATACGATCTAAAATAGAAGTAGCAGTTGGTATTCAACAATTTCAAGCAAGAGAAATAGCTTTTGGTTTAGGAATTGAATCCAAATTGATCTCAAGAGCTGCAAATACAATTATTGGCTGTTATAAAGCTTTTAGTGAGCTTGATGCAACAATGGTTGAAGTTAACCCATTAGTTGTATCACACCAAGATGAAATATTAGCATTAGATTGTAAAATGAGTTTTGATAACAATGCAATGTTTAGAAGAGATGAAATTGCAGAACTTAGAGATAAAACACAAGAAAATTCAAATGAAGTTTATGCTTCTGACAGAGGAATGAATTATGTAAGCTTAGATGGGAATATCGGTAATATTATTAATGGTGCAGGCTTAGCAATGGCTTCAATGGATATGATAAAACTTGCTGGTGGTCAACCTGCAAATTTTTTAGATGTTGGTGGAGGTGCAACACCAGAAAAAATTGTTAAAGCTTTTAAATTAATCTCTATGGACACAAAAGTTAAGGTAATATTAGTTAATATCTTTGCAGGAATTAACAGATGTGATTGGGTTGCAGAAGGAATTGTTCAAGCTCTATCAAAAATTGAAATTAAACATCCTTTAGTTATACGTTTAGCTGGAACTAATGTTAAAAAAGGAAATGAAATACTTAAAAGAAGCAATATAAATTATATTGAAGCATCAACTTTAGAAGATGCAGCAAATAAAGCAGTGAAGGCTCTTGGATAATCATGTCTATAATCATTCACAAAAATACAAAGATTTTAATCCAAGGATTCACAGGAAAAATTGGAAGTTTTCATGCTGAAGAAATGATTAAATATGGTTCAAACGTTGTTGGCGGTGTAACACCTAGTAAGGGTGGTATGACTCATTTAAATCTTCCTGTTTTTAATACTGTTAAAGAAGCTGTAGATCAAACTGGAGCATCAACATCAATTTTATTTGTCCCACCAGCCTTTGCAGCAGACTCAGCAATGGAAGCTGCTGATGCAGGTATTAAAACGTGTGTGGCCATTACTGACGGTATTCCTTCTCATGATATGGTTAAAATAAAAAGATACATGAGAAGGTATCCAAAAGATAAAAAAATGGGATTAGTAGGTCCAAATTGTGCAGGAATAATTAGCCCTGGTAAATCTATGTTAGGTATTATGCCTGGTCATATTTACAAAGAAGGCAAAATAGGAATAGTTAGTAGATCTGGCACTTTGGGATATGAAGCTGCACAACAACTTAAAGATTTAGAAATTGGTGTTTCAACAAGTGTTGGTATAGGAGGCGATCCAATAAATGGAAGTTCTTTTAGAGATATAATTGAAAAGTTTGAAAATGATGATGAAACTATTGCAGTTTTAATGATAGGTGAAATAGGTGGCCCACAAGAAGTTGAAGCTGGACAATTTGCAAAAGAAAATATGAGTAAACCGGTAATTGCGTATATAGCAGGACTAACTGCACCTAAAGGTCGTGTGATGGGGCATGCTGGTGCAATTGTTTCTGCTTTTGGTGAAAGCGCAATAGAAAAAGTAGAACTTCTTAAAGAGTGTGGAGTTACAATTTCCAAAAACCCTTCTGTAATGGGTGAAACTGTTAAAAAAGTATTAGTAGAAAATAATTTGAATTAATATAATTAAAAAATAATGAAATTTTTATATAAAAATGAATTCTGGATGTTAATATTTTCTCTAGGTGTTCTTTATTGGTTATTTAATCCATCAGTCTTAACAACCTTAGTTATGATTGTGCCATTGCTATTGGCCGTTTCTTCCCGTAAATAAAGCTAAGTTTTATACTTACTGATGCATGAAAGTTTACCGTATTTATAGTTAAAAAATGAAATTATATCTTATTAGACATGCAGAGTCAGAAGCTAATGCAGCATCAGATTTAGATAATCCAACTTATTATTATGATGCAAGAATTACTCTAAGAGGAGTTGAGCAAGCAAAAAAATTAAATAATAGAATTAAAAATATCAAATTTGATAATTATTTTTGTTCCCCCTTAACAAGAACATTAGAGACATTCTCTATTGTTTTTCCATCTAATAAACCTGTAATTGAACCATTAATAAGAGAACATTTGTACCACTCATGTGATGTAGGAAGACAACCAAAAAAATTAAAAAAAGAATTTAATGATTTTGATTTTAATAATTTAAATGATTTTTGGTGGAATAATAACAAACCTATTAATGAAAAAAAAATAAAACAAGAGTCTCATAATGATATTAAAATGAGATTAAGGTCTTTTCTGTTATCTATCAAAAACCTTAATTTACAAAAAATTGTATTAGTCAGTCATGGCACATTCTTAAGTCAAATAACTGAATATATGCTGGATAACTGTGAGGTATATGATTGTGAGTACAATGAAGTATACGAAAAATTTTTTTAATTTAATTCTTAATAAATAAAAATCTAAAACATCTCATTTATTATTTTATTTAATTTTTGTGTTACTTTATCAATTATTTTTTTTCCTATCTGTGCATTGGATTTTCTAGGATCCCCAATAATTCCACTTTTACTTAATTCTTTAGTTACCCAAGCTTTCTTAATATTTTTCTCATAAGAAATGGTTTTAGATGATAAATAATCGGAAGATAATCTATGTTTAGAAATTTTAGATTGCCTAACTAGCTTTGGAAATAAATATAACATAATAGATGTTTCAAATTCTCCACCGTGATAACCAAAGTCTTTTTCTTTACTTGATATAATTCCTTTAAACTGATCAAATAAAAAATATGTGCCTTTTACTATGTTTATATTAAATTCTGATTTCAATTCTTTAGCAATAATATCTATATGGCTAATTTGTCCACCATGACTATTTAAAAGTAATATATTTTTAAATTTCAATTTACATACATTTTCTAAAATTGATAAAGAGTGCGATATAAATTCCAATGAATCAATACTTATAGTTCCATCAAAATCGGTATGTTCAGCTGCTGAACCAAAATATATTTCAGGCATAATTAAATATTTATTTGAATTATATTTTTTATTGAATTCTAACAATATTCCTTCAAGGATTTTTTTATCAGTATTTAATGGAAGATGCGGACCGTGTTGTTCTATTGATGAAAATGGGAAAATTAAAACTGTTTTTCTATTTATTTTTTTAATTTCATTTGTTGTTAATTCTTCCCAAAAGTTTGTTAGCATTTTTTTATTATACATTTATAAGTAAATTATGAAATCTTATTCTTTATGGATTGATAAAAAAAAACAACCTAAAATTTATCAAAAAAAACTTGTTTACAATAAAAACAACAAAACTGTTTTAGTTAAAACTATATACTCAGGTATTAGTAAGGGAACTGAAAAATTAGTTTCATCTAAAAGCGTAAGTAAGGATCAATTTGAATTAATGAAAGCCCCTTTTCAAGAAGGTTCTTTTAATTTACCTATAAAATACGGCTATATAAATGTTGGGAATATTATCGATGGTCCAAAGAAATATATAAATAAAAAAATATTTAGTCTTTATCCTCATCAAGATTTATATGAAATTTCTATTCAAAATTTAATTTTTCTACCAAAAGGAAATTTGAGAAAATATATTCTAACTGCAAATATGGAAACAGCAATCAATATCTTTTGGGACGCTCAATCTAAAAGTAATAACACAATTCTAATTGTAGGGCTTGGCTCTGTAGGATTATTAACTGCATTTTATTTTAAAATTAATGGATATAAAAATATTTATGTTTTTGATAATAATAAAAATAAAAGAAAAATTGCCAATTATTTAGGATTAAATTTTATTGATATAAGAAAGATTGAGAAAATAGATGTAGCAATAAATACTACAGCTAATTATAAAGTTTTAAATTCTTTAATGGAAAAATTATCTATCGAAGGAAAAATAGTAGAAGCTAGTTGGTATGGTAAAAATAAAGGAGAAGTTGCATTAGGCGGATATTTTCATTCTAAAAGATTAAAAATTATTAGCTCACAGGTATCTAAAATACCAAAATACATGAAAAATAAATATGATTTTGATGGGAGATTAAAATTAGCAATTAAATCTTTAAAAAATTCAAAATTAGAAAGATTAATTACTAGTGAAAGTAATTTTTTTGATTTAGAAAAAGATTACTATAAAATCCTTCAAAATAAGGATACAATAATGCATTTAGTTAAATATTAATTATGTATTCGATAAAAGTAAGAGAAAATATTCTAATAGCTCATTCTTTACCTGGGGAAGTATTTGGACCAGCCCAAAATATGCATGGAGCTACATATTTAGTAGATGCTGAATTTTTCACTGATAAACTTAATAAATACAATATAATTATGGATTTAGGAATAGTGTCCACGACTTTAAAAGATATTCTAAAAATATATAATTATCAAAATTTAGATGAAATTGATGAATTTAATGGAAAAATTACCTCAACAGAGTTTTTAGCAGAGGATATTTGCATTAAGATCTTGAATAGGCTAAGAAATGAATTCACTGAAGATTACAAATCTTTAAAAAAAATTAAAATAACTTTGCAAGAATCAAATGTTGCATGGGCATCATATGAAAAAGAGGTTATCTAAAAATAAATCTGATATTTATTTTGTTTATCCAGGAAATATTAATGCAAAAACTGGAGGATATATTTATGAAAAAAATATCCTAGAATATGCAAAGATAAGAGATATAAATATTAGACCAATTGCTCTAAGTGAAAATTATCCTTTTCCTGCAAATAACGATATAAAATATTTTCAAAAAATTTTAGATAAAATTGATCCTGACTCAAAAATTATAATAGATGGATTAGCTTTAGAAGGAATGTATTCCATTTTTAAAAAAATACTTACTTATAATGTTATCGCACTAATACATCATCCTTTATATCTTGAATTTAAAGGTCAAAGGTCAAAAAAATTCTTAAAATTAGAAAAAGAAAATTTCAAAAAAATAAATAAATTTATTGTAACATCTAAAAATACAAAAAATTTATTAATAAATGAATTTCAGGTACTAAATAATAAAATTTCTGTAGTTGAACCCGGTATAGAAAGACTTGCAAAATATAATTTTAAAAATAATAGTAAAATTCATCTTTTAACATGTGGAAGTATAATAAATAGAAAAAATTATCTTTTTTTATTAAAAGTTTTAAAGCCTTTAGATAATTTTATTTTAGAAATTGTTGGTGATACTACAAGAGATATAGGTTATTACAAAAAACTCAAAAAATTTATTTCTAAAAATTCAATGAACAGAAAAATAATATTTCATGGTACTATTTCAGATACAAAATTAGCTAAACTATATTCTAAAACAGATTGTTACATTTCAGTAAGTAAATATGAAGGTTTCGGTATGTCTTTAGCAAATGCATTAATAATTAAAAAGCCAATTATAACTTTTTTTACTCATACTATCTTAAATACACTTGGAAAAAAGGGTGTTATTTATTTTAAAAAATTTGATGTAAATGATCTTAGAAATATAATTATTAAAAATATATTAAATAAAAAAAATTTTAAAAAACTAAAAATTAATATTCATAAAAATAAAAGATATCTTCTTACTCCTCTGGAGTCCGCTAAGAAATTTGTTAAATTGATTTAATATGCATGAATTTCAAAATAAATGGTTAAATCTTAGAGAGACTGTTGATAGAAATTCACGAAACAAAAAAATATTACATTTAATAAATAAATATTTTAAAAATAAAAAAAATATTAAAACAGTTGACTTAGGTTCAGGCGCTGGATCTAATTATAGATTTCTTAAGTCACGATTATTAAATAATCAATATTGGTCTTTTGTAGATATATCACATCAATCAACAAATTATTTTAAAAAAAATATAAAATTATCATCTAAAATAAAAAAAACTAATTTTAAAATTGTTGATGTAATTAATAATCTAGAAAAAATAAATTTTAATGATTATAATTTAGTCACAGGATCTGCTTTTTTAGATATTTTACCAAAAATATGGTTTAAAAATTTTCATATATTAAATGTTGATACGGAAATTGTCTATTTTGCCTTAAATTATAATGGTAATTTTAAATTTTTTCCAAAACACAAGGATGATAAAAAAATTCTTAATATTTTTAATAAAGATCAAAAATCTGACAAAGGAATAGGGGAAGTTGCCGTTGGACCTGATTGTACAGAATTAATAAATAAAGTATTTAAAAGGACTCACAAAACATATGTTTTAGACTCTACATGGGATGTTAGTAAAAATTATGAATTTCAAATTTATTTCTTAAATTTTTGTAGAGAAATTATTCAAAAAAATAAACTTAACTTTGATGATTGGTTAAAATTTCGTTTAAAACGTATTAATGAAAAAAATTCTAGATTTATTTTAAATAATACAGATTTTTTAGCTATTAAGAAATAAATTAACAATAATTTCATTTTCTAATTCATTAAAATTATGTTTTGGTCTGATAGCTTTATTTAGATTGGAAATTTCTATTAAATTCAATGAATTAATCCCGGAACCTATTAATATTGGGGCAATCATAAATTGAAGAATATCAATATATTTATTATTTATTAATTCTGAAATAGTTTTTGATCCTCCCTCTACTAAAATATTTTTATATTTAAGTTTTTTTATTTGCGTAATTAAGTTTTTAGTAAAATTTTTTTCTTTTAGTCTTATTATTGTTGAATTATTCAATCTAATATTTTTATTACTTTTTGTAAAAATTATATTTTCATTACCGTCATTAAATATTTTATATTTGTTATTTAGTGAAAGACTTCCATCAATAATAATTCTTTTTGGATTTGCGCCCTTTATTTTTCTTGTTGTTAATAGGGGATCGTCTTTTTTAATGGTATTTGAGCCTACAATAATTGCATCACTGATACTTCGTAAACAATGTAGATAAATAATACTCTTGGGATTATTTATGTAATGTGAATTACCATTATTTAATGCAATTCTACCATCAATACTTTGTCCTATCTGAGCTATAACTAAATTTTTGTTTTTTCTTAATATTGGGAGAAGGATATTTAAGATTGATTGATAAAATTTACTTATATTAATTTTAGATTCCAGATTATTATTTTTTATGTAAAAATTACTTTTTCTTTTTGATGATAAAGAAATACTATTTTTTTTAACCAATAAATATAAATCACTATTCTTTTTAGAATTTTTTATAAAATTTAGTAAAATTCCTATATTTTTTGATGTAATCATTTGTTTTTATTTCAATTATATCTATATAAAGTTTTCATGAGTTTCAAATCTAATACAGGAACTATAATAGATAGGGCAATTAACGAACTCAGGACCGGAAGACCCTTAATAATTCAGAATAACAAGGAATATTGGATGTTCTTTAATATAGAGCATTCCCAAAGTAAAATTTTTAATCAATTCAATAAGTACTTAATTGATGAAAAATATCTACTTATTACTAAACAAAAAGCTCAATCAATATTTAATAAGAATATTAAAAGTAATATTTATTTTGAGATAAATCCCAAAACAGATGTAAATCAAATAATAAATTTATTTGTCAATCCTCTTAGCAATAATAAAGTAATAAAATTTACCAATATTAAAAAATTCAAATCTAAAAACTTTCATAATGTTTGTATTGATCTTTCCAAAAATGCTAAAATGATCCCATCGCTAGTTTTTAAAAAAATTAATAAAAAATATTACAAAAATATAAATGAATTTGGATTTAAGAATGGAATTTTAATATTCGATTACAAAGATTTATTGAAGCAAAATGAATTAATTTGCGAAAGTATTAAATTAGTTTCTAGTGCAAAAGTTCCACTACCAAAAAACGAAAATTCTTATTTTAAAATATTTAAATCATATATTGGATCTGATAAACATGTAGCGATAATTGTTAATCCAAAAAAAATAAATAAAAAATCAGTTAATTTAAGAATACATTCAGCTTGTTTTACAGGTGATATTTTTCATTCTTTAAAATGTGATTGTGGTGAACAATTAAATCAATCAATCAATTACATGGTTAGAAATAATGGTGGAATTATATTATATTTAGAACAAGAAGGTAGGGGAATAGGATTAGCTAATAAAATGAGAGCTTATTCTCTTCAAGCAAGAGGTATGGATACAATAGACGCCGATCACAATATTGGTTTCTTAGATGATGAAAGAGATTTTAATATTGCAGCTAGAATACTGAAATTATTAAAAATAAATAAAGTTAATCTTATTACAAATAACAAAAATAAAATTAATTCTATTAAGAAAGCTGGAATTAAAGTCGAAAATCAAATAAATACAAAACCAACATTGAATAAATTTAATAAAAATTATTTCAAAACAAGAGTTAAAAAAGCTGGGTACGGTCTTAAACTAGTAGTATAATTATGAAAAAAATTCCTAAGATAAGACTTCAATTAACAAACGATAACGAGTTTGTTTCATCTAAATTAAAGAATAAAACAGTTTTATTCTTTTACCCCAAGGCGTTAACTGGTGGATGCTCAGTAGAAGTTGCAGATTTTCAAAAATATTTAACAAAATTCAATAAAATTGGCTTTGATGTAATAGGAGCTTCTAAAGATCCTGTTGATCGGAATAAAAAATTTTCAGATAAGTATAAATTGAAATACCCACTTGGTTCTGATGAAGGAAAAAATTGTGATAAACTTGGTATTTGGATAGAAAAATCTATGTATGGTAGGAAATATTTTGGGATAGATAGATCTACATTTGTAATAGATAAAAATGGAAAAATTCTAAATTCTTGGCATAAAGTTAAAGTTAAAGGTCATGTTGAAGAAGTTTATAATTTTTGTAAGGATCAATAAATTTTATTTAATTTTACCTATTTCTTTTTCTCTTTTTATAACAAATAAACCACTTAATGTAATAATTACTGCACCTATAATCATATTATAGGTTGGAGTTTCTCCTAGTATTAAATACCCAAAAATCATACCAAATATAATTACACTGTATCTTGCAGAGGCTGTTAATGAGAGTGGTGCATAAAAAACTGTTAATACTGAAAATAAATATCCGAATAAAACAAATATACTAGAAGCAAGAATATAATTTACATCTTCACTACTAACTTGATAACCAAAAATAACTGAACCTAACCCTGCAAACCCAGTAATTAACAAAGCTGTCACAAATGTAATTTCTACGCTATTTGATCTAGTTGCTAAACTTTTAGTAGCAATATCTCTAATAGTTAAAAAAATAGCAGCTAAAATTGGTAACACTAAAAGATAATTAAATTGAAAATATTGTGGATTTACAACAACTAGTACACCTAAGAAGCCGATGATAACTGCACACCATCTTCTTATTCCAACTTTCTCTCCCAAAAAAAGAAAAGCAAAAATAGTTACAAAGAAAGGATTAGTCATTAAAAGTGTATAAACCTCAGATATTGGTAGTAAAATTAATCCAACCAAAAAAAATAATGCTGTTAATACTTCATACAAACCTCTTATATGAAAACTTTTGATTGATAATATTTTTATTAAATTCTTTTTTTCAAAAAATATTAAATATAAACCTAATAGGCTTGATGTAACTAAACCTCTAAGAAAAATTACAGAATATAATGAATTGTCATCACCTATATTTTTTACAACAAGTTTGACATAACTATCATTTATTGAGAATGATAATTGACCAGCCATCATGAAAAGCACACCTATTGTCCCAACTGAAAATAAAATCTTGCTTTTCATAATAAAAAAAAATATTTAACTGATATGTTACAAAGAAATACCTCCAGTCATTTATATGGATTTACTGACTTGAAGTCATTAAATGAAAGAGGCCCTTTAGTAATTTCTTATGGAAAAGGAATATATGTTTACGATACTAAAGGTAGTAAATATCTAGATGGGAATTCTGGACTATGGAATCAGTGTGCTGGTTTTGACCATCCTGGATTAATTGAAGTTGCAAAAAAACAGTATGAAAAATTTGCTGGTTATCATTCTTTATTTGGAAGATTATCTGAAGAAACGTTGCAGTTATCTGAAAAAATTATTGAAGTATCACCTTTTGATCAAGGTCGTGTATTCTTTTGTAATTCAGGATCTGAAGCAAATGACACAATGGTCAAAATGTTATGGATGTTAAATGCAAGAATTGGAAAGCCAAATAGACGAAAAATTATAACAAGAATTAATGGATATCATGGTGTTACTTTGGGAGCTTCTTCAATGACAGCTAAACCATACAATAAAGAGTTTGGATTACCATCAAAAGAATTCATTCATATTGAATGCCCTCATTATTGGAAATATGGATTAGAGAATGAAACGGAAGAAGAATTCTCCCTAAGAATGGCCAAAAATTTAGAAGAAAAAATCATTAAAGAAGATCCAGAAACTATTGCAGGTTTTGTTGCAGAACCTGTTCAAGGTGCAGGTGGCTGTATACCTCCTTCAAAATCGTATTTTGATTTAGTTCAGCCTATATTAAAAAAATATAATATTCCTTTTATCGCAGATGAAGTAATTTGCGGATTTGGCAGAACTGGAAATTTATGGGGCTGTGATACATACAATATCAAACCAGATATAATTATTTCATCTAAATGTTTAACAGCTGGGTACTTTCCAATGGGAGCAGTTATAGTCAATAAAGAATTTTCAGATAAATTTGTTGAAGTATCAGAAGAAGCAGAAGAATTTCCACATGGTTTTACAGCTGGCGGTCATCCTGTTGGATGTGCAATCGCTTTGAAAGCAATAGATGTAATTATGAATGAGGGTTTATTGGATAATGTAAAACTGATGGAACCCTATTTTTTTAAAAGATTAAATGAATTTAATGATTATGAACACATTGGAGAAACTAGAGGTATAGGTTTAATGGCTGCTTTAGAGATGGTAAAAAATAAAGATACAAAAGAACCATTTGAAGGTCATCTTAACATGGGAGATAAAGTTGCTAATTTATCAATTGATAATGGATTAATTTGCAGACCGTTAGGTCCTGCAATTGTTTTGTGTCCTCAATTTATAATTTCTAAAAATCAAATTGATGAAATATTTGATTCTCTTCACAAAACTATAAAGCAAGTTTTTAATTAAGTTTCGTATTTAACTATAAAACCTGAGTACTTAACATTACTAATGATACTATTTGGAATAACTCCTTCAACTAGAGCTAGTGATGGTCCATCTTTAGCTTTTTCAGTAATAGATAGTATACTTTGCATATCTCCTTGAATTATGGCCTCTACCTCATCCTTACTTTCTTTATTTTGAATATAACCATTTAATCCCAAAGATATTGCTAAATCACTAAACCAATGTCTAAAGCCCACTCCTTGAACTTTTCCTTTAATAATAAGTCGATAAGTTTTTATTTCATTTGTATTCATTGAAGTATCAATATAAGTACTTTTTTTTATCATACAATCCTTCAATTTATTATATGAAAAAAAGTATAATTTATTCTTCAATTCTTTTATTTTTTGCTGGAATTTTTTTTGTAACAAATGATGCAATAATTAACTATTTATCGCAAACAGATGTAAAGTTTTTTCATTTCATTTTTTATGGAATACCCATTTATTTAAGTTTCCCCTTATATTTATTTTTTAATGGAACTTTAAAAAAAAATATAAAATGCACTAATTATCTTCCACCTATTTTCAGAGGTTTTTTAAATATTCCTTTGCCTTTTATTGCCTTTATAACACTTGAACAAATTAAACTTCCAGAATTCACAATATTAAATATGACTGCTCCATTGATGGGAACAATATTTGCTATTTTTTTACTAAATGAAAAATTAAATTTTTTAACATACGTATCATTGTTCATTGGTTTTTTAGGTGTGCTATTTGTTATACAGCCGGGATTTGAAAGCTTTAATATTTATTATCTAATTGTCCTTATCGGAGTATTATTAATTACAATTACAACATTTATTGTAAATAAATATAATCATGTAACTACAAATATTGGATACTTTCTTTATGGCGGTTTCTTCGTTCACTTTATTTCAATACCTTTATTTTTTATGAATCCATTAAAAGTTACTCTTTTTGAATTTATTTTAATTTCAACTGCTGCATTATTTATTAATTCAGCAATGTTTTTTGCTACTACTGCTTTCAAGATTGCGCAAAAACATTATGCCTCAGTATTTAGTTTAGTTTACCTTCAGGTATTGTGGTCATCTTTAGTTGGAATATTTATTTTTAATGAATATATGAATTTATATGCTTATATTGGAGTAGTATTTATAGTTTTAAGTGGAATAGTTTCATTACCTTCTCAAATAAAACAATTAAAGGAAGCAAATTAATGTATAGAATCTTATTATTTTTATTTCTTTTCTTTTTTAGCTATAAATCTTTTTCTAACGAAGTTAAAATTTTAAATGAAACCGTTGGCAATGGTTTAGAGGTAAAAAATCATTCAAAATTATCAGTGCATTACATTGGTAGACTAGAAGACAATACTGTTTTTGATAATTCATACGATAGGGGGCAATTTTTTGATTTTCAAATAGGCGTAAGGAAAGTAATTCCAGGTTGGGAAACTGGGTTACTTGGAATGAGAGAGGGCGGAAAAAGAACTATATTTATTCCTTATCAATTAGCTTATGGAGAAAGTGGTGCAGGAAATTTAATTCCACCAAAATCAAATCTTATTTTTGATATTGAATTAATAAAAGTAACTCCACCTGGGTATAAGGAAATAGATGGTTACCAATTAAAATTAGCTATATCTGATGATTTTAAAATTATAGATATTAGAAATGTAGATCAAGTAACTAATAAAAATAAAATTCCTGGAGCCATTCAGATAACAGCATTTGATAATAATGGAAATTTTTTTCCTGATTTTTTTGAAAAGTATAAAGAAAATGTTCAAATAGGTGAGAAAGTTATTTTTATAAGCCAAAGGGGAGACGTATCTTCAATTTTAGCTAATGGATTTGTTGAGCAGCTTAATCAAGTAAATATTTATCATTTAAAGGACGGCGTATCAGGTTTAGAAAAAATAAATTTTGATTTTGAATAAATTAAAAATTTATTTTTTTATTATTTTCAGCTGCATAATTAATAATAAATTGCCATGCTGATCTACCAGTTCTATTACCTCTTTGTAAACTCCATTTAATTGCTTCTTTTTCAGTCTTTTCGTTAAAAGGAAGTTTAAAATTTTCACAATACTTAAAAATTATATTAACAAAATCATTTTGAGAAATATTATGAAAGCCAATCCATAAACCAAAACGATCACTTAAACTTATTTTTTCTTCAACACTTTCATCTGTATGAATAGCAGAGGACCTTTCATTTTCTATCATATCTCTGGGCATTAAATGCCTTCTATTGGAAGTTACATAAAGAAGAATATTTTTAGGTTGATTTTGTATACTTCCATCTAAAGTAGATTTAATTATTTTGTAATCGCTATCTATTTTTTCAAATGATAAATCATCAATAAAAATTATAAAATTATAATTCTTTAAATTTGCATATTTTTCATAAATAATTTCAATATCAAAAATATTATTTTTATTTAATTGTATTAATTTTAAATTCTTATTTTTTTTATTTATTTCATTAAAAACTGATTTAATTAGTGAGCTTTTACCATTACCTCTTGATCCCCATAACAAGGCATTATTTGTAAAATTTCCTTTAGCAAAATTTATCGTATTATCATAAATAGTTTTCTTTTGTCTTTCTATTCCAATTAAAAGATCAAGATCTATAAATCTAAAATGAGTGATTATTTTAAGGTTTTTTATTTTACTATCCCAAATAAATGCATTTCCTCTTGAGAGTGTAAGATTTGATAAAAAATTGCTTAAAAACATTATAAATACTTTATTTGATTTTTCTTATTACACAGTATAATAAATCTCTCAAATTAAATCATCATAGGTACTATTATGGAAGCATTTGGAACATTTTTACCACTTATTTTAATATTTGTAGTTTTTTATTTTTTATTAATTAGACCACAACAAAGAAAAGTTAAACAGCATAAAGAAATGCTATCCAATCTCAAAAGAGGTGATAAAATAGTAACTTCAGGTGGAATTATTGGAACTATAAATAAGGTAGCTGATAATAGGGAATTAACCTTAGAAGTTGCTGAAAATGTTGAAATAAAAATTGCATCCGGAATGGTTGCAGATTTATATGCAATGCCAGAAGTTCAAAAAAAAGAACCGCCAAAAGAAGAGAATAAAAGTAAATCTGGCTTCTCTTTATTTTCTAGAAAAAAATAAATTTTTTTATTAATGAAAAATTATCCCATCTGGAAATCATTTACAGTAGTATCATTAGTATTATTAGGAATAGTTTTTGCAATTCCTTCAATTATTTATGATGAAAATTCAGAAAATTGGTTTTTAAAAAATAAGATTAATTTAGGTTTAGACTTACAAGGTGGATCATATTTATTATTAGAAGTTCAACTAGATGTTTTATATAAAGAAGAATTAGATAATTTTGTCGATAGTGTTCGTTTGATTTCTAGAGATCAAGCTGTAAAAATTGAAAAAATTGATATTCAAGAAAATGAGGTTGTTGTTTTTTTTAATAACAAAGAGAAGATAAAAGATATTAGAGATAGTTTTTTTCAAATGTACAGAGGAATTACTTTACAAATTAATAACAATAAACTCAGTATAAAGTTAAATGATGAATATAGAAAAATTATTCAAGACTCAGCAATTAAGCAATCACTTGAAATTGTTAGAAAAAGAATTGATGAATCAGGAACTAAAGAACCTTTAATCCAAAGATCTGGTAAAAAGAGAATACTTTTACAATTACCAGGAGTAAAAGACCCAGAAAGAATTAAAGATTTATTAGGTAAAACAGCCAAACTAACTTTTCACATCGTTGATAATGATAATTTATCTGCTCTTCAAAACAACTTAGCTCCTTTTGGAAAAATTATTGTTCCAGACATGTATGATGAAAATACAAAATATTTATTAGATAAAAGAGCAGTTGTAGGTGGAGAAAATTTAGTTGATGCCAAAGGTTCATTTGATCAAACAGAGGGTCATGCAGTGTCATTCCGTTTTGATACAGAAGGTGCGCAAAAATTTGGTAAAGTTACAACAAACAATATCGGTAAAAATCTCGCTGTTGTATTAGATGGTGTTGTCATTACAGCACCAAGAATTAGCAGTGCTATTACAGGAGGCTCAGGGATCATAACTGGAAATTTTAATGCCCAGGAAGCATCTGATTTAGCTGTTTTATTAAGAGCTGGTGCTTTGCCAGCGCCTTTAGAAATAGTTGAAGAAAGATCGGTAGGGGCTGGTTTAGGAGCAGACTCTATAGCTGCTGGTCAAATTGCTGCTATTATTGGTATGGTTTTAGTATGTATATTTATGATACTCATTTATGGAGCTTTTGGCGCCTTAGCTAATGTTTCATTAATTGTAAATTTATTTATAATTATTTCATTATTAGGAACAATTGGAGCAACATTAACATTGCCTGGTATAGCTGGAATTGTATTAACAATTGGAATGGCAGTAGACGCAAATGTTCTAATTTTTGAAAGAATTAAAGAAGAGAGCCTAAAACAAACAAAAGTTTTTCAGATTGTAAAAAATGGTTTTGATAGAGCGATGTCAACTATACTTGATGCCAATATTACTACTTTAATTGCTGCTGTTTTACTATTTGCATTTGGATCCGGTCCAATAAGAGGTTTTTCCATTACACTGTCTTTGGGTGTGATAGCATCAATGTTCACTGCTTTAATGCTTACAAATTTTTTAGTATATATGTACTTATCATTTGCAAATAAAAAGGAATTAAAACTATAATGTTTGGTTTAAATAAAATTATTCCTGTTGAGCCTAATATAAATTTTTTAGGTTTAAGAAGAAATTTTTTAATTTTTTCTATTTTAGCAATATTAATTTCAATTGGTCTATTAAGTATAAAAGGTTTAAATCTTGGTATTGATTTTAAAGGAGGTACTTTAATTGAGGTAAGTACAAAAAATACTTCAATTGGTGAACTAAGAGAAATTTTATCTTCTTCTTATAGTGATGTATCTTTACAGGAATTTGGTAATGAGAATATTATTTTAATAAGACTTCAAAATAAAAGTAATCAAGAAAGTATTGAAACAGTAAATTCTGTCAAAAATTTAATTCAAGACAAGGTTGTTGAGTTTAGAAGGTCTGAATTTGTTGGCCCTACAATTAGTTCTGAACTTCTGTTTAGAGGATTTCAAGCTGTTTCTTTTGCACTAATTGCCATTTTAATTTACATTTGGCTTCGTTTTGAATGGCAATTTGGTTTCGGCGCAGTTGTTGCATTAACTCATGATGTATTATTTACTCTTGGATTGCTATCTATTCTAAATGTAGAATTTTCTCTTGCAACAATAGCAGCTATTCTTACAATTGCTGGATATTCTATTAATGATACAGTAGTGATATTTGATAGAGTTCGTGAAAATTTAAGAAAATATAAAAAACTAGAATTAGTAGATTTATTTAACTTATCAGTTAACAACACTTTATCCAGAACTATAATGACAAGTTTAACAACGCTTCTTGCATTAGTTTCTTTATTTATATTTGGAGGAGAGGTTATTAGACCTTTCGCTTTAACAATGATTATAGGTGTAATAATTGGTACTTATTCATCTGTTTTTATTGCGGTCCCAACTTTATTAATTTTTAAGTTTAGACCGCAAGATGAAGATGATTAAGCGTTATTTAAGTTTTCTGTAACTTTTTCCCAATTAACTAAATTATCGATAAAAGCTTTTAAATAATCAGGTCTTCTATTTCTATAATCAACATAATATGAGTGTTCCCAAACATCACATCCAAGTAGGGGAGTGTGACCATGTACAATTGGGTTTTCTCCATTTGGTGTTTTTGTAATTTCTAGTTTTCCATTATTTAGAACTAACCAACACCAACCTGATCCAAATTGACCAATACCTGCATTTATAAAATCTTCTTTCATTTTTTGTACTGAACCAATATCTGAAACTATCTTATTTTCGAGCTCAGAGGGAATTTTTCCATCTGGATTATTTTTCATTACTTCCCAAAAATGAACATGATTTATATGTTGTGCTACATTATTGAATACTGGAGCATTTTTTTGATAAGAGTTGATAACTATATCATTAACGTTATCACCTGCTATATTTTGTTCTTTAATAAACTTATTTCCATTTGTAATGTAAGCCATATGATGCTTATCATGATGCAACTCTAAAGTTTCAGCCGACATATACGGCATTAGAGCATCTTTACTGTAGGGTAGATCTGGTAACTCTAGATTTATCATTTTATTTCCTTTGATTTATAAAATTTTTTTTAAAAATTCACCTGTAAAGCTTTTTTTATTATTTGCAATATCTTCAGGGGTACCAGTTCCAACAATTTGACCACCATTTACACCTCCTAGAGGACCCAAATCAATAATATGATCAGCTGTTTTAATAACATCAAGATTATGCTCAATAACGATTACAGTATTACCTTCATCAACGAGTGTATGAAGAATTTTAAGTAATTTTTTAACATCGTCAAAATGAAGACCAGTTGTTGGCTCATCTAGAATATATAGTGTTTTTCCTGTTGATCTTTTTGATAATTCTTTTGATAATTTTATTCTTTGTGCTTCACCACCTGACAAAGTAGTAGCTGATTGACCTATTTTTATATAATCTAATCCCACATCCATTAAAGTTTGTAATTTTTGTTTTATTGCAGGAATTTTATCAAAAAATTTATAACCTTCCTCAACAGTCATTTCTAAAATATCAGAAATAGATTTATCTTTATATTTTACTTCTAAAGTCTCTCTATTATACCTTTTACCTTTGCAGATATCACACTCGACATAAACATCAGCTAAAAAATGCATTTCTATTTTTTTTACTCCATCACCTTCACATGATTCACATCTACCACCCTTAACGTTAAATGAAAAACGACCTGGTTTATAACCTCTAGCACTTGATTCATTTAAGTTTGCAAACCAATCTCTTATAGGAGTAAAACATCCTGTATATGTTGCTGGGTTTGATCTCGGTGTTCTTCCAATAGGAGATTGATCAATATCAATTACTTTATCGATATGATTGATACCTTTAAAGTTAAAACGACTTTCATCTTTATTTAATGATTTATTGAAATACTCATCTAATCTTTGATACAATGTATCAATAATCAATGAAGATTTACCACTTCCCGATACGCCCGTAACAGTAATAAAATTTCCTAAAGGTAAAGTGATATTAAGATTATCTAAGTTGTTTGTTTTTATTTTATTAAGTTTAAAAACTTTATTTTTATTAAATTTTCTTCTATTTTTTGGAACTTCAATTTCTAAGGATTTGTTTAAATATTTAGCTGTCAAACTTTTATTATTTTTTAGGATTTTTTTAAGTCCTCCTTCTGCAATAACATGACCCCCATTAATTCCCGCTTTAACACCAATATCAATTATATGATCAGATTGTCTAATTGCATCCTCATCATGCTCAACAACAATTACTGTATTTCCTAAATCTCTTAATCTAAATAAAGTTTCAATTAGTTGTTGATTATCCTTTTGATGTAATCCAATAGAAGGTTCGTCTAATACATACAAAACTCCTGTTAATCCAGAACCAATTTGACTTGCTAATCTAATTCTTTGACTTTCACCTCCGGATAAAGTTTTACTAGCTCTTGCCAATGATAAATAATCTAAACCAACTCTATTTAAAAAAACTAATCTATCTTTTATTTCTTTAATTACTCCCTCAGCAATTTTTTTGTTATTTTTATCAAGTTTACTTTCAAGTGATGAAAACCAGTCTAAACACTCACTAATTGATTTTTTAGTAATATTACCAATATGATTTTCATCAATTCTTACAGATAAAGCTTTCTCATTAAGACGGTAACCATTACAAACTTCACAGTCTCTTTCAGATAAATATTTTTCTAATTCATACTGAAGCCACCATCTCTCAGTTTCTTCATATTTTCGATCAATAAAGTTAATTATTCCCTCAAAATCATATAAAAAATTTAGTTCACTATTCTCATCTCCATAAAGAATTATATTTTTAACTTTTTTTGGAATTTCACTCCATGGAGTATTTTTCTTTACCTTAAATTGTTTTAAAATTTTATCTATTGTTTCAACAAAATATTTTTTTTGGTAACCAAATACTTTCGTTTCCCATGGTTTAATAGCTCCATCAGAAATTGATCTAGTTTCATCAGGTACAATCTTGTATTCATCAAAATATTTTTCAACTCCTAGTCCATCGCATTCAGAGCAAGCACCTTGCGGAGCATTAAAACTAAATAATCTAGGTTCAATTTCTTCAATACTAAATCCAGATACAGGACATGCAAATTTTGAAGAGAATATGGATATTTTATTTGTATCTAGATTTTCTAAATATAATAAACCGTCGGATAGTGTTAACGCAACTTCTATACTTTCACTCAATCTTTGTTGGATATTTTTTTTTACAACAAGTCGATCAATAACAACATCAATATTGTGTTTAAAATTTTTTTTAAGTGAAGGTATTTCATCTATATCATAAACTACATTATCTACTTTTAGACGTTGGTAACCCCTTTTTTTTAAATCTTCGATTTCTTTTCGATATTCACCTTTTCTGTCTCTAACTATCGGAGATAAAATATAAATTCTCTTATCAATATTATTTTTAATTATAAGATCAGTCATTTCACTTACTGATTGTGATTTAATGGGCTTGCCTGTTGTGGGAGAGTAGGGAACTCCGACTCTAGCATAAAGAACTCTTAAGTAGTCATAAATTTCAGTAACGGTTCCAACTGTACTACGAGGATTTTTTTGTGTTGTTTTTTGTTCTATAGAAATAGCAGGTGATAAACCGTCAATACTATCTACATCAGGCTTATTCATCATTTGCAGAAATTGTCTTGCATACGCTGAAAGACTTTCAACATATTTTCTTTGTCCTTCAGAATAAATTGTATCAAATGCTAATGTCGATTTTCCTGAGCCGCTTACACCAGTTATTACTACGAGTTTATTCTTTGGAATTTCTAAGTTTATATTTTTAAGATTGTGCTCTCTTGCACCTTTTATAACAATTTTATCTAAATTCATGAATATTAGTGTTATCTAATAACGTTAATATGTTATATGGATATATATAGAAATCTTATGGTTGGTAGTGTTAATAAAACAATTTTATTAGGAAACTTGGGAAGAGATCCTGAAATTAGGTCTATGCAATCTGGAGCAAAAATGGCTTCATTTTCAATTGCAACATCAAAAAGATGGAAAGACAGAAATACTCAAGAACAAAAAGAAAAAACATCGTGGCATAACATTGTTGTTTTTGGAGATGGTCTTGTCGATATAGTAGAAAAATATGTAAAAAAAGGATCTAAAATTTATGTTGAAGGAGAACTTCAAACAAGGAAATGGCAAGATAAAGATGGAAATGATAGATACACTACAGAGGTCATTTTACAGGGGTATAATTGTAATTTAACCCTCTTAGACAGCAGAAATAGTAATTCTCAGGTATCAGATAATTCTCAAGAAATGGATCAATCTAAACCAATTGAAGACAATTCTTTTGGAAATCAATCTGGTGATTCTGACGATTTAGATGAAGATATCCCTTTTTAAAATTTTATATTAGATATTATAATTTAGTTGCTGAAAAATATAGTTTTTTTATTATAATTTAATTATTTATTTATATTGGTTTAAATTGTGCTTTTTGATATAAAAATACTGAATTTTTCTTAGAAAACTTGGATTTTTTTAGTGCCTGACGATATAGATACATCAAATAACGACAATCAAGAACCTACTAATATACCTTCAGTAAGTTTAGAGCAAGAAATGCAAAAATCCTACCTGGATTATGCAATGTCTGTAATAGTTAGTCGGGCACTTCCAGACTGTAGAGACGGCTTAAAGCCAGTTCACAGAAGAATATTATACTCTATGAGTGAGTCAGGGTACAATTTTAATAAACCATACAAAAAATCTGCAAGAATAGTCGGTGATGTAATGGGTAAATATCATCCTCACGGAGACTCAGCTATTTACAATTCTATGGTTAGAATGGCACAAGATTTTTCTATGCGATTAGAGTTAGTTGATGGTCAAGGAAATTTTGGATCTTTAGATGGAGATCCTCCTGCAGCAATGAGATACACTGAAGCACGACTTGCTAAAGTATCCGAGAAGCTTGTTGAAGATATTGATAAAAATACTGTTTCTTTTCAACCTAATTATGATGATACAACAAAAGAACCCTCAGTTTTGCCATCCCAATTTCCAAATCTTTTAGTTAATGGTGCATCGGGAATTGCAGTTGGAATGGCGACTAATATTGCTCCGCATAACTTAGGAGAAGTAATAGATGCATCTCTATATCTTATCAAAAATCCAGATTGTAATATCTCAGACCTTCAAAAATATATTTTTGGTCCTGATTTTCCAACAGGAGGTCAAATAATTGGTAAAAAAGGCATAACTGAAGCTTTTGAAACTGGAAAAGGAGGGTGTGTAGTTAGATCGAAAACGAGTATTGAAAATTTTAAAAAGGATCGAGAAGCAATTATTCTCCATGAAATACCTTACCAGGTTAATAAATCAAAATTATTAGAAAGGATTGCAGAAATTGTAAAAAATGGAATTGTTGAAGGAATTTCAGATTTAAGAGATGAGTCAGATAGAAACGGTGTTAGGGTTGTGATAGAATTAAAAAAAGATGTAGACTCAAATATTATTCTCAATCAATTATATAAACATACTTTAATTCAAACTACATTCAATTCTAATATGCTTGCTTTAAATAAAGGTAAGCCAGAACAAATGAATTTAAAAGAAATTTTATCTTCATTTTTAGATTTCAGAGAAGAAGTAATAATAAAAAGAACATTATTTGACCTTAATAAAGCTAGAGAAAAAGCTCATATTTTAGTTGGATTAGTTGTTACTAATGAACATATTGATGAAATTATAGAATTAATAAAAAGTTCAAAAGATACAAAAGAAGCAAAAGAAAAATTAATTAAAAAGAAATGGAAATTATCTAAACAAAATCTTAATTTTATTAAATCAGTTGAGGATGATACTGTAGAGTTAAAAAACAATACTTTCAATTTTTCTGACGCACAGGCTAAAGCTATTTTAGAATTAAGATTACAAAAATTAACTGCTTTAGAAAGAGAAGATATAAAAAAAGATTTAGAAAGTTTAATTTTAGAAATTAAAAATTACCTATCTATACTTAATTCTAGGGATATTCTTCTAAAGGAAATAGAAAAAGAATTAGCTGAAATTAAAAAAGAATTTGCAACTGAAAGACGTAGTGAGATTATTGATCAAGAATATGAGCATGTAGATGATTTAAGATATATTCAACAAGAAGATATAGTTTTAACTATTTCTAATAATGGATACATTAAAAGATCACTATTATCTAATTATCGTTCTCAAAATAGAGGAGGTAAAGGTAAAACTGGTATGTCAACAAGAGAAGAAGATTTTGTTAAAGAAATTCACTTTGCAGATACTCATACTAAACTTTTAGTTTTTTCTTCATTAGGAAAGGTTTATTCTCTAAAATCGCATGATGTTCCTGAAGCCAGCTTAAAGGCTAGGGGAAAGCCAATAGTAAATTTACTGCCATTTAGATCTAATGAAAAAATATCTACTTTCCTGCCATTACCTCTGGATGAAAATCAATGGGATAAACTCTATGTTATTTTTGCAACAAAAAATGGAATGGTAAGAAAAAATAAATTAATAGATGTTGCAAAGAGTGGAAAAAGAGAATTGAGGGATTCAGGAAAAGTATCTATTAAGCTTGATGAAAAAGATGAATTAATTGGTGTTAAGCTTTGTACTATAGATGATGATATTTTGCTTTCTTCATCAAATGGAAAATGTTTACGTTTTCCTGTTGAAAAATTAAGATTATTTTCTGGTTTAAATTCATCAGGAGTAAGGGGTATAAAATTAGATAAGGGCAATACAATTATATCTTTAGCAATTTTAAAACATTCAGTGATTGATATGAGCATTCGTCAAGAATACTTAAGAGCAGCATCTGAAAGTAGAAAAGAAACTTCATCACTTAAAAATGGTTTTGAAGAATTAAATAATAATGAGGAATTTCTTTTAGCTATAACATCAAAGGGTTTTGGAAAAAGATCATCCGCTTATGAATATAGAATTTCAAATAGAGGAGGAAAGGGTATAACTGGAATAATGACATCTGAAAAAAATGGCGAAGTTGTTGACTGTTTTGTTGTCCAGGACAATGATGAAATTATTCTTGTTAGTGATAAGGGTCAAATAATTAGAGTTAATGTAAACCAAATTAGAATAGCTGGAAGATCCACAAAAGGTGTAAGTATATTTAAGATTCCTGAAAGTGATAGAATTGTTTCTGTTTCTAGAATACAAGAATTTGAAAATGATGAATAAAATTGGAATATATCCAGGTACTTTCGACCCCATGACTTCAGGACATATGGACATAATTAAAAGATCATTAAGAATAGTAGATAATCTAGTAATAGCAGTTGCTTACAATATTAATAAAGACTCATTGTTTAGTGTTCAAGAAAGAATTAACATTATCAAAAGTGATATTAGTAATCTAAATGAATTTAATTCAAAAATTAATGTTACGGAATTACCAGGATTGCTTACAACATTTGCTAAAGATCAAAATGCCACATGTATAATACGTGGTTTAAGAGCAGTATCAGATTTTGAGTACGAATTTCAAATGACAGGTATGAACTACCAACTTAATCCTGATATTGAGACAATATTTCTTATGACTTCTGAAAAAAATTCATTCATTTCATCAAATTTTGTTAAAGAAGTCCATAAACTAGGCGGGGATGTTTCAAAATTTGTTTCTAAAAATACTTTAGAACAACTTAATAAAAAAAACTCTTAGTTAATCACTTGCGCTTACAATATTTGAACTATATAGAATACACATTCGATGGGCCCTTAGCTCAGTTGGTAGAGCAATTCCCTTTTAAGGAATGGGTCGCAGGTTCGAATCCTGCAGGGCTCACCATCCAAAATGAAGAAAGCAAAAATAAAAAATATTTCGTCTGGTATTGAAAAAAACTGCGATATTTTAAGAAAAAACGACAACATTCTTGAAGTAGTTCTTGAAGGAACAACAATAAAAATATTACTTAAGAAAAAGATTAATAAATATATTGGTTATTTTAAAGAAATGGAATTTGAGTCTGACGGTTAATTTTTATTCCTAATATTTAATTCGTTTTCATAATCAATTTGTACTTGCTTTAAAATTTCTTTCTTTGTTTTTACTTTACCTTTACCTACACCAGGGCAATTTTTAGCAATATCGTTATTCCAAGTTTTTGTATTTATATTTTCAGGCCAAAAAGGCCAAGTTCTACATTGTATAGGTCTTGATTTATAAACAGTGCATTTGTTATCTTTCAAAAATATGCAATTTCCATTATTTTTTTTTAGTTCCTTTAAGTGAATGAAACCATCAGTTTTTTGACAATAGTTTTTTACAAAGTTTTGTTTTGTCATTTTAAATCCATCTGATAATTTTTTAATATCTTTCTTACTTAAATAAACAAAACCATAGGTACCTCTTGAAACACAACAATTTCCAGAACCCTGGCATTCAAATCTAATACCTTTTTCTATATCCATAAATATTATCCAGCAGTAAGTGTTAAAATTGCTGCATCTCTTTCTTGAAGATACAATAAGTTTCGAAGATTTTCTCCTTCTATGTTTTCTAATTTTGGATTTTTGGATAATATATCTTCTACCATAATTTTAGCATCTTCTAATAGATCGTAATCAAAACTAAGGTCAGCTACATAAAAAGATGGGCTACCAGATTGTTTTTTTCCTAATATTTCTCCTGGTCCTCTTATTTTTAGATCCTCTT
>CACIXR010000007.1 GCA_902590695.1 uncultured Alphaproteobacteria bacterium | reverse complement strand
TTATTGAAGAAATTTTATGATTTTTTTCAAATTTAATAACGATCTGAGCTTTTTTATTTAGATCCTTCATCATCCATTTAGTTATTTTCTCATAATGTTGAACAAAATATTTAATTTCATTTGGAGTCATTCTTTTTGATTTTTTGTTTTTTGATTGATTAGTTTTTTCCTGCTTTAATCGCCATTTGAAAACATTACCAAAAGAGGATGTCTTCAAAAAAATAAGTTCATCGAATAATTTAAATAATTTTTTATATTCTAATTTTAATTTATTATTATAGAAATTTCTCCATTGATATTTTGGATCTTTAATTTTTTCTAAATTATTTATATTTTTATGAAGAATTTTTTTTGGAATTTCTGTACTTCCACAACACCAACCTTCTAAGAAAAGAATATCACATTTAGTTTTAGTTATTTTAGTTGATTTAGTCGTATCATCAATCAACTTATCAAATAGAGGCGATGTGATAGGGTATTTACTTTTATTGAATTGTTTTATATTTTTAATTAATTTTTCAATATCATGTGTCCCAGGAACACCTCGAGTTATTAACAATTGATGTATTTTATTTGATAATTGAGATCGTTGTTTTCTTGATAAATAATAATTATCTAAACTAAGCAAAAGTATTTTCTTATTATAAAACTTTTCAATAGTTTTAGAGATAATATTAATAAATGATGATTTTCCAATACCCTGAGAGCCTCCAAATAGGAATTTTTTCGATTTACTAGAGCAAATATAATTTATGATTGGAATTAATTTATCTTCTATATACTTTTTGGAATATTTTTTATTATATGTTTTATGTATTTCTATTTGAATATAGTCTATTAATGCACTCATTTAATATTTATTTATAAACAAAATACTTATACATGAAATTTCTTTTTGATTTAGGTGGTGTTTTTTTTGATTGGGACCCTCATTATTTTTATAAAGATGTAATTAAAGACAAAGAAGAAAGAGACAATTTTCTCAATAATATTTGCAATGATGAATGGAATATCCAACAAGATGCTGGAAGACTTATAAAAGATGCTGAAACTGATCTAATCAAAACTTATCCTGATTATGAAGATAAAATTAAATTATATTATAAAAATCATCATAAAATGTTCAGAAAAATTTTTCAGTATTCAGTGGATGTTTTAGAGCATTTAAAAAATAAAAAATATGAGTGTTATGTTTTGTCAAATTGGTCTTGGGAAACATTTCAAGGTATGGATAAAAAATATCCATTCTTAAATAAATTTGATGGCCTAATAATATCTGGAAAAGAAAAATTGGTTAAACCTAATGCTGAAATATATAAATTAGCTACAAGTCGTTTTAATCTAATTCCAGAGGAAACTGTATTTATTGATGATAAAAAAGAGAATATTGAGGCTGCAAAGAAACTTGGTTTTTTAACTATACATTTAACTGACCCTGAAATAATAATTCACGAAATTAATAGATTTATTAAATTTAAGCATGAATGAAACTTTTGATATTTTAGTTATTGGTGGAGGTATTAATGGTGCTGGAATTGTTAGAGATGCATCAGGCAGAAATTTAAAAGTTTGTTTAGTTGAAAAAAATACAGTTGGCTCAGCCACTTCATCTTGGTCTACAAAATTAATACACGGCGGATTAAGGTATCTTGAAAATTATGAATTTCGCCTTGTACGTGAATCTCTCAAGGAAAGAGAGGTAATTAAAAAAATTGCCAGTAATATAACAACACCATTACCTTTTATTATACCTTATCAAAAATCTTTAAGACCTAAATGGTTAATTAAATTAGGATTATTTTTATATGATAATATTGGCGGCAAAATGACTATACCAAAATCTTCAACTATAAATATTAAAAAGGAAATTCCTAACATTTTAAAAGATCAATTTAAAATTGGTTTCCAATATTATGATTTACAAGTTGACGATAAAAAACTCGTTCAGTTAAATGTTGAAGATGCAAAGAAAAAAGGTGCTATTATTATTCAAAATAGAAAAGTTATAGATGCAAAACGAAATAAAAATATTTGGGATATATCTTTAGATGATAATACTATACTTAAATCTAAAATTCTTATTAATGCTGCTGGACCTTGGATAAATGAAGTTTTAAGTAATGTTATTAAATTAAATTCAAATAAATCAATTCGACTTGTAAAAGGTAGTCACATAATAACTAAAAGTCTTTATAGTCAGAAAAAAGCTTTCACTTTACAAAATGAAGATAACAGAATAATTTTTGTTATACCTTATAAAGAGGAATATTCCCTTATTGGCACCACCGAAACAGAAGTCTTTTCACCAGAAAATCCAAAAATTGATGAAAGTGAAATTGATTATTTATTAAATTCAGTAAATAAATATTTCATTAAACAAATATCGAGAGATGATGTGGTAAGTTCTTATTCTGGAATTAGACCACTTATTGAAGATTTCAAAGAAGCATCAAAAGTTACTAGAGACTATATATTCGACTTAAATGAGGATGGTTCACAGGCGCCATTATTAAACATCTATGGAGGAAAATTAACGACGTATAGAAAATTAGCTGAAAATGTTCTTTTAACTCTTAATAAACACATTCCAATAAATAAGGAAAATTCTTGGACTGCGAAACAAAAACTATAATTGGTATCCCTCTTAAATAACTTTTCAAATTTGGTGGGCAGAAAAGTTTTATAAGAGGAATACTTCTTATAGGAGGAAATAATATGAACCCTCTGCCCATCAATATTTTAGTTTAAATTTATGATATTTATTGAAAATTTTTAAAAAAGGGATGTACTGCCCCTTATATTAGGGGCAATATTCAATACGATTCTATTATTTAAAAGCTTGTCCTGAACTGTCAAATAACTGGCATCTTCCAGCAGGAAAACCAACTTTTACAGTATCACCAACTTTAATTTCTGAATGTCCTTCAGTTTCAGCAACTAATGGCTCTCCATCTTTTTCAAGGTATAGGTAAGTAACGTCACCAAGTTTTTCAACAACAAATACTTTACTTTCCCAAGATCCATCTGAGTCACCATTTACTACTAAGTGTTCAGGTCTAATACCTAGAGTTACTGAATCACCCTCCGAGGAGGATGCTGACATTTTAGAGACTGATATTTTTGACATTCCCATAATATCAACTTCTGTAGCATCAGAACTTTTGCTTAATATCTTACTTGAAATAAAGTTCATTTTTGGTGAACCAATAAATCCACCTACGAACATATTATTTGGTCTATCATAAAGTTCTAATGGGGATCCTTTTTGTGAAACGATACCTGTATCAAGAACTACAATATCATCTGCTAGAGTCATTGCTTCTGTTTGATCATGTGTAACGTAGATCATTGTTGCTTCTAGTTCATTATGAAGTTTTGCTAATTCAACTCTCATTTGAACCCTCAATGCAGCATCAAGGTTAGAAAGTGGTTCATCAAACAAGAAAACTTTTGGCTTTCTTGTGATTGCTCTTCCAATTGCAACACGTTGTCTTTGACCACCTGAAAGTTGTTTTGGTTTTCTTTGAAGATAATCTTCTATTTGAAGAATTCTTGCAGCTTCATTTACTCTTTCATTAATTTCATCTTTAGATCTTTTTTCTAATTTTAATCCAAATGCCATATTATCAAATACAGTCATATGAGGGTACAATGCATAAGATTGAAACACCATTGCAATATTTCTTTGCTTTGGTGGTAAATCATTAACCACTTGACCATCAATTGAAATTGTACCTGAATTGATATCTTCCAGTCCTGCTATCATTCTTAACATAGTTGATTTACCACAACCACTAGGTCCGACTAGAACTGTGAATGATTGACTTTTGATATCTAGAGATACGTCTTTAATTACGTGGACGTCTCCAAAATATTTATTAACAGTATTTATATTTATATCTGCCACTTCATCCTCCTTTGAGCGATCTTTCAAGTGTATGAATACATCATCATACAAATATGAGTTTATTTAACGATAATTTAAAGGAAAAATCAATAGTTTTTAATACTAGCCCTTAACTGATCCTGCTACTAATCCTCTTATAAAATATCTTTGTAGGGCGAAAAAGATAAATAAAGGGACTGTCATTGATACAAAAGCTCCTGTTGTTAATATTTCCCAATTTTCCCCTCTTGATCCGAGTAATTCTTTTAGTTTAGCAGTTAAAATTATCTCACTTGGAACCTGGTCTAAAAATACTAAACCAACTAATAAATCATTCCAGCACCATAAAAATTGCAATATGAATATTGAAGCAAACGCAGGTATTGATAAAGGAATAATAATACGTAAAAAAATATCATAATGAGAAGCGCCATCAACTTTAGCAGCCTCCATCATTTCATTAGGCAAGCTTTTTAAGAAATTTCTCAATAAGAAAGTAGTCGAAGCTAATCCAAAACCAGTATGTGCCATCCATACTCCAGGATATGATTTTGCTGCTACACCAAATAATGCACCAAAATCATTATATATTGTTAAAATTGGTATTAAAGACATTTGAAGAGGAACAACAAGAGAAGCAATTATTATCGCTAAAAGAGTGTCTCTTCCATAAAATCTCATCCAAGTTAAGGAATAGGCAAAAAAGGAACATATTATTAATGGTATCAAAGTAGAAGGTAGGGCAACAGCCATTGTATTGATAAATGCTCTTCCAATTCCTTCTTTAAATAAAACTTCTCTATAATTTTCAAAAGTAAATGATGGTGGGCTTAATGATGTAGTAAATAATCTTTTTCCTTTTTTCTTTTGAAATTCACTTTTTGATCTCCATTCATAGTTTCCATCTTCATCTAGTATGACTTCACTTTCATCTTTAAAAATAGCAATATCACCAATCTTGAATTCATTTATTTTTTTAGAATTTATACCAAAGCTTTCAATTTTTTTACCCGAATTTTCCTCAAATAATGTTCCTTTAATTTTAAAATAACCATCTTCCTCAATTTGAGTTTCCATTCCCGACATTCTATAAATTTCATTAATTTCAGTTGTAGTTAAAGCTGTCCACCAGCCACTTATTGCTAACAAATCTTTATCTCTTAAAGAGCTTATAAAAAGTCCAAAAGTCGGAATGATCCATACAATCACAAAAAACAATAACAACAATTGTGATAAGATTGATGATAATGAAATTTTCTTCATTAAATTTTTTGCTCCTGTCTATGTTTGTATAAATTCCAAGCTAGGATTGGTATTACCCCAATCATAATAACAATAGCTAAAACACTACCTCTTCCAGAATCTCCACCACCCCTAAACATCCAATCGTACATTAAATTAGCTAATACTCCAGTTTGCCATTCACCATTGGTCATAGCAAAAATAATATCAAAAATTCTTAGAACAATAATTGTTATTAAAGTCCAAATGACAAGAATTGTTTGTTCTAAATAGGGTATGATAATTGAAAAAAATATTTTTAATTCACTCGCTCCATCAATTCTTGCAGCTTCCAACATTTCTTTAGGTATACTTCTCAGAGCTGCACTAAATATTACAAGAGCTAGTCCAGTCTGTATCCAAATCATTATTGCCATTAAAAAAAAATTATTCCATATTGGAATTGTTAACCATGCCTGAGGTTCATAACCAAGTGAAACTATTATTGAATTGAGTAAACCAATTTGCGTATTATCTGGTCCTCGATACTCGTAAATAAACTTCCAAATTACTCCTGCTCCAACAAATGAAATTGCCATAGGCATAAATATTATTGATTTTGCAATTGAGCCCCACCAAATTCTATCTGCTAGGTTTGCTATAACTAAACCAAAAAATGTACTTAACGTTGGAACAACAAGCAACCAAACAAGATTATTTAAAATACTTCTTCTAAATTCAGGATCATTTACCGCCCATTTATAATTATATAGTCCAACAAATTCTCTGCCAAATTTATCATAGAAACTTAGTCTAATAGTTTCAAAAACTGGATATAAAATAAATATAAATAAAACAATAAATGCTGGAGCTATAAAAACGATAACTCTTATGGAGTTTTCTAAATTATATCTTTTTACACTTCTGCCTCCATAACTATCCAAAAGATAATTTGAGATATGAAAATAAGCGATAAAAAATAATATTCCTAAAAAAACAATGAATAATAAATTCAGGATAGTCATTAATGATTAAATATATAAAAAAAACAGGCGAACAAGTTAATTGTCCGCCTGTTTAAATGAGGTAGTTATTTAATTGCGTCCCAACTGTCTTGGATTGCATCAGCAACATCTTTTGCTGATTTTCCGTTGGTATAATCAACCATACCAGTCCAGAAAGTTCCAGCTCCAATAGCACCTGGCATTAAATCAGAAGCATCAAATCTAAAAGTTGTTGCTCCAGTTAATATTTCTCCAAGTTTTCTAAAAGTATCACTAGCATATTTACTGCCATCAACACCTTTGTGAGGAGTTAAGAAACCTCCCTTAGCCATCCAATATTCGTGTGGCTCAGGATGCATTAAGAATTTCATGAATTCTATAGTTGCAGGATTGTCATTTGTAGCTGCTACCAATGTTCCTGCTCCTAAAACTGGAGTACCTAAATCTTTTCCAGCAAACGCAGGAAAGTAGAAAAAGTCATAATCTACACCAGCTTCAACACCTTCAGGAAAGAATGCAGGAATAAAACTTGCCTGACGATGCATCATACACTCAGCAGGAGAAGTAAATAAACCATTTGGAGCATCTCTGAAATCAGTTGTAGCAACTGCTTTTGATCCACCATTAACATAACTATCGTTTAGAGCTATTGAACCAAAGAAATCCATTGCTTCAAGAACTCTTGGGTCATTGAAAGGCATTTCGTTTGATACCCACATGTCATAGACATCTGGGGAATGAGTTCTAAGCATTATGTCTTCCATCCAATCAGTTGCTGGCCAACCAGTAGCTGCTCCTGAACCTAGACCTATACACCAAGGAGTATTTCCATCTGATGCCATTTGTTCCGTTAATGTCATAAGCTCTTCCATAGATGAAGGTACTTCATAACCATTATCTTCAAAGTTATCAGGTGAATACCAAACTAAACTTTTTACATTAGTTCTAAAGAATATAGCATTAAATTGCTCATTACCATTTTCATCAGCATAAGTTGAAAGATCAATCCATGATTGTCCGGCAGCATAGTTGTCTAAAACCATTTGCTTGATATCATCTCCAAGAGGAACTAATCCTCCCATAGCTGCAGCATTTGCAGCAAGACCTGGTTGTGGAAATACAACTAGATCTGCAGCACTTCCAGCTTTTAGATCGATCATAACTTGTTGTTCAAAACTATCTGAGCCTCCATATTCAAATGTTGCTCCTGTAGCTTTTTCAAATATAGCACCTACTTCTCTCATTGTTTCTTGCTCTGGAGATAACCAAGGACCAAACATAACTACTTTTTGTCCACTTAGATCCGGACCAGTATATGCGTGTCCTCCAGCAAATGCAGAGAAACTTAGAAATAATGAAGAAATAAATACTACTAGACTTTTAATTGAGTTTTTCATTAATCCTCCTAATTTAAAAAAACAATTATCCCATCATTAGTTATTGTCAATTTATAATAACTTTCTAATTGTTGATATTTACTGTCAATTTATAACAGTTTTATATTTTGTTGATTTTGCTCAAGAAAAAATTCAAATATAAATCTTCTATCTATTCTTATGATGGCACAATTTTTGAAATATAAAATGAATTATCCTTATTTTGTTTAATTATTGCTGGAATAATTTCCTTATATGCATCAAATAAACTAGTATTTGCTTTTGGTAATTGATTCTTAATTAAATTACTTAATTTAGGTAAATTGTAAGATGGCACAGATGGAAACATGTGGTGTTCAACATGATATTCCATATGCCAATATAAAAAACTAAAAATTGGATTTAAGCGCACTGATCTTGTTGTATATCTGTGATCTTTAATATCTTCAGGTAGACCAATATGTTGAGTTTGATTGAAAAGTTCAATAATATTTCCCCAATACCTAGGAAAGAAAATTAGAAGAGCTGGAAGCGGATTCATTAAATAAATGGATATTACAAAAGATGCTATCCATATTGTAACATGTATTCTTGAAATAAGTCTACATTTCCAAATTTCATTTTGGGGTATGCAATCTCTCATAACAGGAGTTGTAATCCCAATAGCATGTTTAATTGTTTCAAATTTCCATGATTCTTTAAATTTTATTAACTCTGCGAATGGTACAAAGCTGAAAAGAAAATTTTGTAGAGTTGGATATTGATGGAATAATGCAGCTTCATAATCATGAGGGTCTTTTACTGAAGCAGTGTTGCTATGATGTCTAAAATGACTCCACGTCCACCTTGTAGGCTCAAAGTCTGTCATAAAAGAACCTATTTGATAAAAGATTTCATTTAAATATTTTGATTTGAAAGCTGTTCTATGACCACATTCGTGCCAGATAGGGTTACTTGCGTAAAATAAAACGCCATAAAGCCATAGCCATAATACAGTCCACCATGTTCCCCAAGTTACTGCAGACATGTATCCAAAGAAAAATAGTAATATGAAATATATAGTAACGTGCTGTAATCCCTTAAGATCGCTTTTTTTTGATAATAGTTTTAAGTCCTTTTTACTTATTTCAGCCCTAAACCATTTAGTATCTACATTATCTAACTTTTCTGACATTGACCTTTTATAAAAAAATTGATGAAAATATAAAGATAAAAATCAACTATTTTGACACACTATACTTCAACCCAACATCCATTTTCACTACTTTCATAGCAACTATCAAGCACTTTCTGGATTTCTGCTCCTCGTTTGAAATCAGGCTCGTGATTATTATTATTCATTATAGACTCTATAAATCTTTCAAAATTAGTTAAGGAAGAAGGGCATTTAATTTCCTCCCATTTTATTTTATCATCTTTACTATTAAATTCTCTTTCAATATCTTTTGTATACATAAATTTGTTACCTTCTGAAATTGGATCATCAAATTCAATCTTAACAGCACCTTTGTCACCAAATATTCTTAATTCCAATCTATTTGAATAACCAGTTGCAAATCTTGTGGCATTAACAGTACCAATTGCTCCATTATCAAATTCTACCATTGATAAGAAAGTATCATTTGCATCTAATACATAATCTTTAATTTTTTCACCCTTTGAGTGAAAAGTTTTTAGATATGAATTGAGTCTTTTGATTTTTCCAATAGGCCGTGAAGCAAAATCAAATATATGTACACCAATGTCACCTAAAGTACCCTTGCTTCCATGTTTTGTAGATAATCTCCATAGCCATTTATCTTGCTCCTTCCAATTTCCCCAGTAATTTGAAGTTAACCAAGACTGATTATAATTGGCATCCATGTGAATCACATTTCCAATTTTACCTTCTTGAACCATTTTGCAGAGTTCTTGATAGCCAGATGAATTACGGTAACTAAAATTTACCATATTAATTAGGTTTCTTCCTTTAAGTGCCTCGCACATTAATTGTGCGTCTGCATGATTTTCAGCAAGAGGTTTTTCACAAAAAATATGCTTATTTTTTTCTATTGCTTTAATTGATATTTCTTTATGAAAAGCATCTGGTGTTGTATTTGAGATTGCATCAACATCTGATTTTTCTAATAGTTCATCGACACTATTATATCTATGATCAATATTAAATTTATCACAAAACTCATTTAATCTATCATTGTTTACATCACATGCTGCAACAACGTCTGAATCTTTATTATCTTTAAAAGCACTTGCATGCCATTCAGCTATTCCACCTGTACCAACAATGCCAACTTTAATCATTTTTTATAATTATGATCGACTTGATATCCTTTAGTTTCAATTGGTTCAACAGGAGTTGTTCTTTCCATATTGTCTATGCCTTTAGCAATTCTGTCAATCCAAACACCTGATGTTTTTTCAGGACAAACCCAATGAATAGAGTTTCTAATAACTCTTTGAACATCTTTATTATAATAAACAGGATAAGATTCGTGCCCTGGTCTAAAATAAAAGATCTTCCCATTACCTCTTTTATAACAAAGCCCTGATCTAAAAACCTCACCACCTTCAAACCAACTTACAAATACTGTTTCATCTGGTGCTGGAACTTGAAAAGGTTCTCCATACATCTCAGTCATTTCAATTTCAAAATATTCATCTAGACCCTCTGCAATGGGATGACCAGGATTGCATATCCAAATTCTTTCCTTTTCACCTCTCTCAGCCCATCTTATATTTGCTGTAGTTCCCATCATTCTTTTAAAAATTTTAGAATGATGTCCAGAATGTAAAACTAAAAGACCCATTCCTTCTAAAACTCTTTGCTGAATTCTATCGACAATTCTATCTTCAACCAATTTATGAGCTTTATGACCCCACCAAATTAATACATCAGTCTTTTCTAATAACTCCTCACTTAAACCATGATCTTTTTCTTCAAGAGTTGCTGTTTTAATATTTAAATTTTTATCTTCAGATAAAAAATCTTTTATACAACCATGAATACCATTTGGATAAATCGATTTTACATGTTCATCTTCTTGTTCGTGAACAAATTCATTCCAAATAACTAAGTTGACCATTATATTACCTTACTCTTTCACCGTGTAGTCTATGACCAAGAAGAGCTAATAGAATAATTAAACCATTAAAAAACTGTCTCCATTCACCACTCCAGCCTATTGCTATTATACCAATTTCCATATACGCAATTATTCCTACACCAAAAACTGCACCAATGATTGTACCCAATCCCCCCCAGTAAGGGGTGCCGCCAACAAACACTGCCGCAAGAGCTAATAACAAATATCCAAAACCTTGAGTTGGAAAAAAAGTATACGTAATCATAGTAGTAAATATTCCACCTATTGCTGCACCAACACCAACAAACATAAAAGCTTTTATTTTAACAGCATTTACATTAATACCCATTTGTTCTGCACTAACAGAATTATCTCCTACATGCTGAATATGAATACCAAAAACATGTTTGTTAAAAAAATAGTAACAAAAAATTACAAATATTGCTGCCCAAAAAATTTGCATTGGAAAGCCATAAAAATTTCCAACTAAAAGAGGGTAGATCCAGTGGTTTTCTACTTCCATAATCGTAATGGATCTGCTGTTAGATAATAAGAGAATTACACCTCTCAATAAAAATAATACTCCAAGTGATGCAACAAGAGAGGAAAGTCTAAATACAACAATTAATGTTCCAACGAGAGCACCAATAGCTGCTCCAGTAAAAATACCAAGAACTAAACAAATAGCTGGATCAACTCCATTTTTAACAAGTAAAGCAAAAACATAAGCTGCTACAGCGTAAGTAGAGGCAAAGGAAAGATCTATTTCACCTGATGCAACTAGAAAAACTAAAGGAATAGTTAAAAAAATTAAAGTAGGCATCATTACAAATACAGATTGATGAAGGTTGGGCCTTATCCAAGCTTCTGGTGCACCTATTAAAAAAATTACCATTAATAGAACAAAGTATCCAATGCTTCCTAAAGCCCTTCCATTTCTGTGGAAGTAATTACTTAAATATGAATTATTTTTACTCATTAGTGTGCCCCTATAGTATCTCTCATTATTTTCATGAGTTCTTCAGGAGTAGATATGTCATTCTTATCGAGTTTATGAACGACTTCTCCTCTATCTAAAATTACAAATCTATCTGATATGTCGTATACATGATAAATATTATGACCAATAAATAGAACAGATCTATTTGATTTTTTTACATTTAAGACAAAATCAAAAACTTTCTGTGTTTCATTAAGAGATAAGTTATTTGTTGGCTCATCAAGAACAATTAATTCTGCTTTATTATAAATTGCCCGTGCAATTGCTACGCCTTGTCTTTCACCTCCGGATAAATTTCCAACAGGAGATTCAGCATTAATTAATTTTGATGTAAAACCTATTTCTCTTATTAATCTATTTGCTTCAAAAATTTGTTCTTTTTCTTTTATAAAACCAAATGGGTATCGAAGTTCCTTACCCATAAAAATATTTTTAACTATCGATTGTTGTGGAGTTAAAGCTCTATCTTGAAAAACAGTTTCTATACCAGACTCTCTAGCCTTGAGAGCATTCCAAGCGTTTACTTTTTTTCCTCTTATTAGTATATCACCTTCGTCAGGACTATATACACCTACTAGTGTTTTAATTAATGTTGATTTACCTGCACCATTATCACCAATTAAACCTACCACTTCACCCCTGGTTACTTTTAATGATGCTTTGTTTAGAGCAGTAATACCGCCAAACCTTTTTGTAACATTATCTAATTCAATGATATTTTCCATATAATTTGAAATGCTAACCCATTAAAATGGGTTAGCAATATATTTACCTATCTTAAGCCTGCATCAGCAAGAGCTTTAACAGCTTGATAATTATTTGTATCAACAAATCCTGCGCCAGTATCTTGGTTTATTGCACCAGTACCAAGTACAGCTGTTTGACAAAGTGACAACACTGGAAGATACCCTTGAAGAAAAGGTTGTTGATCAGATGTTAGATGAACATATCCTTTTTCAAACGCCGACATAATTTGTGGACTTGTATCAAATCCAATTTGAAGTAACTCACCTGGTCCATAACCAGCAGCTTTGGCAATACCTTCTGCAACATTCATTACATCACTTCCAGAGTGAACAATTACTTTTGTTTCAGGATTTGCATTTAACGCTGCTGAGAAAACTGGGATAGTCATATTTGGATCTGAAGCATAAGCTGGTTGTCCATCAAGAACAGTAACTGTCATTCCGTGTTCTTCAAATATGATTCTTGCACCATCTTCTCTTTGAGCTCTAGCGTAATCTCCAATAGGAACCATTACTATAGCGTGATCTCCAGCTTTGAAACCAAATTGCCTAATTGCTTCTCTTGCAAGAGCTTTACCTTGAGTTGCTAAATTTGCTCCTACGTATCCGCCACCAAATTTTGCTCTTACACCTGATGGATCAACGTTTTGATATGTCATTAGAATACCCTTTTCAGCGGCTTGTTTTGCTAAAGGCATTAGAGCTTCATCTCCTGGATGTCCCATCATTGCAATAGCATCAACACCAAGTCCAACTGATTCTCTAAGTTGACGGACCATTTTTTCAAAATCCCATTCTGAGTATATAATTTCGGCGTCAGCTCCAGTATCTCTAATAGCATTCATAGCTCCTGCTGCAACTATTCCAGCAAAACCTCCTGCTTCAGGACCACCTGCATAGAAATGCATTTTTACATCTGAACACCATTTATCACCTAGGTCTTGTCCAGTTGGAGCAGCATAAGCTTGCATAGAAACTGGAAAAAGAAATAAAGTAATAAGAAACAATTTAATAATTTTCATATTTCCTCCCACGGATTTATTTTTAACATTAATATTAAATAATAATAATAAAGTTTAACAAAAATAACTTATAAATGTCAACTAGTAGAGTCTTTTACTTATACGCTTAGTTTGTCCATGACTATAGACACCATCAACCCCACCATCTCTTCCATAACCAGATCTTTTGTAACCCCCTCCAGGTAGGTTGGTTCCATCAACAGCCCAGTCATTATGCCATATAATTCCGGCTTGAATTCTATCAGCTGTCCATCTCGCTTTTTGATCATCTGCAGTAAATACACCCGAAGCTAAACCATATTTCGTTGAGTTTGCTATACTTATTGCTTCTTCTTCATCTTCAAAATCAAATATTGATGTAACTGGACCAAATATTTCTTCTTGTGCAATTGTTGCATCAATTTTTACATTGTCAAAAATCGTTGGTTTGTAGAAATTACCATCTTCTCTTTCAGCCTTTTCTCCACCTATGGCTATAGTTGCTCCTGATTGTACTCCAGATTTTACATAATTTGAGACTCTTTGCATTTGATCTTTTGAAATAAGTGGTGTTACCTGAGTATCTTTTTCATCACCTGCACCAACTTTTAATTTTTGTGTTTTTGCCACTAGCTTTGTCATGTACTCATCTTTAATTTTTGGATGCAGTAATACTCTAGACATCGCTACACAAATTTGACCAGCATTAGGTTTAAAAACTCCTCTTAAAGTACTGTCTACAGCTTTATCAATATCGGCATCAGGATAGATTATAGCTGCAGACTTTCCGCCTAATTCAAAATGAGTAGGAATAATTCTATCTGCTGTTTCTTTTAGAATTTCAGATGCAACTTCAGGCGATCCTGTAAAAACAATATAATCACTTCCAGGATGTTGAACTAGTTTTCGACCAGTTGTTTCACCATAACCATGAACAATATTTATAATTCCATTTGGCACGCCTACATCTTTAAAAATTTGACCATAAAAATTAGATGATATGGGACACAATTCAGGAGGTTTGATAACTATTGTATTTCCAACAATCCAGTTTTGTGCAACCATACCTGAAAAAATAGAAACAGGATAGTTCCACGGAACAATTTGAAGAGCTACTCCAAAAGGCTCAAGTACAACATAATTTAAAGTATCATGTCCTGAAGGTATAAGTTTATTTTCTATTTTATCTGTGAGTCCAGCATAAAAATCAAAAGTATCGGCAGCACCTTTAAATTCATCAATACATTGTTTAATCGTTTTGCCATTTTCTTGGCTAAGGAGTTTGCCTCCTTCTTCTTTGCGCTCTCTTAATTTTTGAGCAATAGCTCTCATTATATTCGATTTATTTTTTGCATCCATGTCTACTAAAATTCTTTTATCGAATGCTCTTTTTGCAGCTTTGAAAGCTAAATCTATTTCTTCATCCAATGCTTCATCAATATTACCAACAATTTTTTGATTAGCCGGATTTAATACAGGAATATTTTTCTTTGAGAGTGAATCAATGAATTTACCATCAATAAAATTTCTTAACTCCATATAAATATATAGATAAAACTAAAGCTGAAGATGTGTCAAGAACAGTTTAGTTATTTGGAACTTGAACTGGAATAAAATAATCGGGATTTTTAGATTTTTTTATAACTGCTGGAATAATTTCTTTATAAGCTTGATATAAAGTTTGTGGTTCTGGCATTTGATCTTTTATAACATCATATAATTTAGGAAGATTGTATGAAGGTATCATAGGAAACATATGATGTTCAATATGGTATTCCATCTTCCAATAAATAAAACTAAAAATCGGATTAAGCCTAACTGATCTTGTTGATAGTCGGTGATCCTTGGCATTTTCTTTTAGACCCATGTGTTGTGTTACGCCCCAGATGCCATTAATGCCAAAGAACTTTGGAATTAAAAATAAAAATATCGGAAGAAAGGTAGAAAAGTAAATTGAGGCAGCTATTATTAATATCCATAGTAAGACAAAAGTTCTAGAACTATTAATACAATCTTTTATTTTATCTTCTGGTATGCAATCTTTCATTACATCAGTTTTAATACCTAAAGCATGTTTTATAATTTCTACATAAAGAGATTTATGAATTGTAAAAAAACCAATTCCAGGAATAAAATTTAAAATAAAACTTAAAAATGTATGTTTAGCAAAAATACTCCCATCAACTTCGTAGTCATGAGGATCAACTGAGGCAGTATAGCTATGATGAAGAGAGTGACTCCACTTCCATCTAACAGGTTCAAAATTATTCATAAAACTAGCAATGTTATAGAAAAATTTATTTAACTTTCTATTTTTGAAAGCGGTTCCATGACCACACTCATGCCATATAGCATCAGCTCCACCCCAAAGAGTGCAATAAGCAAGATAAGCAGGAAGGAACCATAAAGTTTCCCATGCATATACTGATAACGCACATAGAGCGGTTAAAGATATTGCATAAATAATTATATGTTTCCAACCTTCAAAATCTGATCTTTTAGAAAGTTTTTTTAGTGTTTTTCTATCTATGTTAGCTCTAAACCATTCCTCGGAAATGTTATTTATTCCTGTTTGAATCTTTTTAGTTTCTGTCATAATTACTATATAAATAATAAATATTTACGTTTTTTCCAGTAAAAATCTCGTATTTATTTTATAACAAATGATAAATATTTAGTTTATTGAGACAGAAATTTTAATAAATTCTGCAATATGATGAATCTTACAATCGTTGGTACCGGTTACGTTGGTTTGGTGACGGGAGTTTGCTTTGCTGAATTTGGATATTCTGTAACATGTATCGATAAAGATACGAAGCGTCTTGAAGAACTCAAATCAGGTACGTGTCCATTTTTTGAACCTGGAATGGATAAGCTTTTAGATAAGCATATTAATAAAACAAAATTATTATCTTTTGCTTCAAGCATAAAAAATAATTCAGAAAATACAGATATTTTTTTTATAACTGTTGGAACTCCTACAAGAAGGTTAGAAGATGAAGCTGATTTAAGTTTTGTATGGCAAGTTGCAGATGAAATTTCAGAAAGTATAAAAAAATATTGTTTAGTTGTAACTAAATCCACCGTACCAGTTGGAACGACAAGTGAAGTAAAAAAAATTATATCAAATAAAGTTGATCAAAAATTTTTTGATGTAGTTTCTAATCCAGAGTTTTTACGAGAAGGATCTGCTATTGATGATTTTATTAGACCAGATAGAATTGTAATAGGAACAGATAATAAAAAATCTGAAAATATAATGAGAGAACTTTATAGACCTTTATTTCTTAAGGAAACTCCAATTGTGGCTACATCAATAGAAACATCAGAAATTATTAAATATGCATCTAATAGTTTTCTAGCAACTAAAATTGCATTTATTAATGAGGTTGCTGACTTATGTGAAGTAGTAGGAGCTGATGTTCAGCAGGTAGCACATGCAATGGGTATAGATAAACGTATTGGTTCCAAATTTTTAAATGCGGGACCTGGATTTGGAGGTTCATGTTTTCCAAAAGATGTTAAGGCTTTTGCTTCTACAGCTAAAAAGAAAAATATTGATTTATCTATAATTAATGCAGTGAACAAATCTAATCAAGATCGTATAATTAAAATTTCTAGTAAAATTAGTTCAAAAATAAAAAATAATTCTACAATAACTTTTCTTGGTTTAAGTTTTAAACCTAATACAGATGATATAAGAGATTCTACATCGATGAAAATTGCATCATTACTTTTTGAACAAGGATTTAAAATACAATGTTATGATCCTGAGGCTATGGGCAATGTTAAAAAAGAAAATTCTAATCTTGTTTTATTTAATTCTGCTTACGAAGCTTGTGAGGGATCCTCTGCAATCATTATTGGAACAGAATGGAACGAATTCAGAGCATTAAATTTTGAGAAAATATCTAAATTATTAAAAGACAAAATCATTTTCGATTTAAGAAACATTTATATTCCAAAAGATTTAAAAGACATGGGATATGAATACTATGGAACAGGTAAATAAATTGGAAATTGAGAATTTTGATAAAGAGGTTTTAAGAGAGTATGATATCCGAGGTGTGGTTGGTAATAATATTAATCAAAACACCGCCTATACTATTGGAAGAACATTTGCATACACGGTAATTAATCGCTTAAAATCTAATATAATTGCTACAGGCTACGATGGGAGATTAACATCACCAGATTTACATAAAGCACTATGTCAAGGTTTAAAAGATTCAGGCGCTAAGGTAATTAATATTGGTATGGGGCCTACACCTATGACTTACTTTGCTCATTACCATCTTAATGCAGACGCAGCTATAATGGTTACAGGTTCTCATAATCCATCAGAATACAATGGCTTTAAAATGGTTTTAAATAAGCATTCTTTTTATGCCGAAGACATTCAAAGCCTTCAAAAATTAATTGATCAAAATGATTTAAAATTAGTCCAAGGTGAAATTATTAATGAAGATATTAAAAAAGATTATAACGAAAGATTATTACAAAATATTAATCTCAATAAAAAAATAAAAATTGCTTGGGATATTGGTAATGGTGCGATGGGAGCTGTCATTAAGGAAGTTACAAACAATTTAAATAATTCTGAAAATATATTAATTAATGAAGAAGTTGATGGAAATTTCCCTAATCATCACCCAGATCCAACTGTTCCAAAAAATATGGAGCAATTAATAAAGTCAGTCAAAGATAACAAATGTGACATAGGTCTGGCTTTTGATGGAGATGGAGATCGTTTAGGTGTTGTAGACAACTTAGGCAATTTAGTTTGGGCGGATCAGTACATGTTATTACTATGCACTGAAATTGCTAACTTATACGATAACCCAAAAATAATTATGGATGTTAAATGTAGTAAAGTTTTTTTTGATGAAGCAAAAAAACTTAATTGCGATCCTATTATGTCTAAAACTGGTCACTCTCCAATAAAAGAAAAAATGAAAGAATTAAAATCCCCTTTATCAGGAGAAATGAGTGGTCATGTATGTTATGCAGATGATTTTTATGGTTACGATGATGCAATGTATGTCGCGTTACGCTTATTACGAATATTATGTAATCAAGAAAAATCCTTGAATGAGTTAATTAATATATATCCAAAAACTTATTCAACCCCTGAAACAAGGTTTGATGTAGATGAAACAAAAAAATTTTTAATTATTGAAGAAATAAAAGAAAGAATAAAAAATACAGAAGGTAAAATTATAGATATTGACGGCATAAGAGTGGAAAATGATGATGGATGGTTTCTAATGAGAGCTAGTAATACCCAAAACCAACTAACTTGTAGAGCAGAGTCTACTTCTCAAGAAGGCCTTAAGTCTTTAATAGCAATTATCGAAAATCAGTTATCTCTAAGCGGTGTAAATTATAATTTTACAGTCTAACAAAACAATCACGATTATATTTTTTCAGTCTTTTACAGGCTGTATACGCTTCTTTTTTAGTAAAATTTTCAAATCTAGATTCATAAAGTTGTTTACCGCTAACTTTTATCAGCACAACATTTGAAATTTTATCTGTAGTCGAAACTGGATATTTACTCTTAATTAATTTGATTTGTTTTTCTGCATTATTTCTATACTTAAATGTTCCAACAACAATGGAATAAGCATTTTTTTTCTTTTCAATTTTTTGGTTTGCAGTCTCGTCTTTTTTAACTATTTTTTTATTACTACTTTTTGTCTTAATATTTAATTCAGCAAATTCTTTATCCATTATTATTTTTAAAGATTTGTTCCGTTGGCTTCCTGTATCACCTCCAAAAATAATTCCTATTAATCTCTTATCATCTCTAACAGCAGAAAAAGCTAACTGAAAACCAGATGCTTTTATATATCCAGTTTTAATTCCATCAGCGCCATCGTAGCTTAACATTAATTTATTATGCGTTTTGTAAGTCTTACCCTTATAAGTAAATTTTGTTTTGCTAAACAATTTATATTCTTCTGGAAAATTTGAAATTAGTGCATGTGAAAGTTTTGCTATATCTCTTGCAGTTGTTAATTGTGCTCTATTGGGAAGACCTGACGCATTTTTAAATGTTGTATTATTCATGCCTAAATTTTTTGCATAGCGTGTCATAAGTTTAGCGAACTCTTTTTCACTGCCTGATATATTTTCAGAAACTACAGTTGCTACATCATTTGCTGATTTAATTATAAGTGCATTAATTGCATCTCTAACTTTTATACTTGATCCTGCTTCTAAATAAAGTTTGCTTGGTGATCTTGAAGCAGCAATATTTGATACACTTAATTGACTATCATAACTAAGCTTTCCTTTATTAATATAATCAAACACTATGTAGAGAGTCATTATTTTTGTTAAGGATGCTGGATAATTCCTCGTATCGGCGTTAATTTCGAATAATACTTCTTCTGTGTCAAAATCAATAACGATTGCTGCTTTTTTAGCAAAAAGATTTGATGAAAAACCTAATATTAAAAAGCTATTTAAAATTATGATTAATAATAAATTTTTTTTCATTTTTTCTTGATTAACATAAGATTTTCGATGCTTTCAAACAGAAAAATACTTTAAAATATTCTAAAACATATTATTTAAGAAATATGGTAAATGAAGATCAAAATAATAACAATAATAAGGACGATTTTCAAAGAGGCCTTTTATTAGATACAAAGCCTAAGACAAAAAAACCATCCATGTATAATGTTCTACTTTTAAATGATGACTATACCCCAATGGAGTTTGTTGTTATGGTGTTAGAAAAAATATTTAATAAAAAACAAGAGGAGGCTACACAAATCATGCTCCATGTTCACAAAAATGGTATTGGTGTTTGTGGAACATTTACTTATGAAGTGGCTGAGTCTAAATGTAAATCAGTAATGGATATGGCAAAAAAAAATGAACATCCTTTACAATGCACAATGGAAAAAAGTTAATGCTGTCACAAAATTTAGAAAAAACATTAAGAGAAGCGTATCAACTAGCGACTACTTATAAGCATGAGTATGTAACTCTAGAGCATTTATTATTTTCTCTTTTGGAAGATCAAGATGCAATCAGTGTTCTTAAGGCGTGCGCAGTAGATATTTCAAATTTAAAAGAAAGTGTTGAGAAATTTATTATTAATGATTTAGAAAATCTTAAAGAGAACTTTACTGGAGAGCCAAAATTAACAAATGGTTTTCAAAGAGTTTTACAAAGAGCTGCTATTCACGTGCAATCGAGTGGGAGAGAGAGTGTTACAGGAGCTAACATGATTGTAGCTTTATTTTCTGAGAAAGAAAGCCATGCAGTATATTTTCTTCATCAACAAAATATGAGCAGATTAGATGCTGTTCAATATATTTCACATGGTATTTCTAAAAGTAATGAAAGTTTTGAAAATGAAGAATTTGTAGATAGTCAAACAAATGACAATAATGAACAACAAAAACCGAAAAGTGCTTTAGGTCAGTTTTGTATTAACTTAAATGAAAAATCAAAAGATGGTAAAATTGATAAGCTAATTGGGAGAAGCAAAGAGCTAGATAGAACAATTCAAATTTTATGCAGAAGACAAAAAAATAATCCTTTATTTGTTGGAGACCCTGGTGTTGGGAAAACAGCAATTGCTGAAGGACTGGCAAAAAGAATTACAGAAAAAAAAGTACCTAAAATTATGGAGGACGCAATTATATATTCACTGGATATGGGCGCTCTACTTGCAGGTACAAGATACAGAGGTGATTTTGAAGAAAGATTGAAAGCAGTTCTTAAAGAATTACAAAAAAAAGACAAAGCTGTTTTATTTATAGATGAAATCCATACTGTTATTGGTGCAGGAGCTACCAGTGGAGGATCAATGGATGCCAGTAATTTATTAAAACCCTCTCTAGGCAATGGTACTCTTAAATGCATTGGGTCAACTACTTATAAGGAGTTTAAAAACTATTTTGAAAAAGATAGAGCTTTGGTCAGAAGATTCCAAAAAATTGATGTTAAAGAACCATCAAAAGATGAGACAATCAAAATTCTTGAAGGTTTAAAAACTTACTATGAAGAACATCATAATATTAAATATTCACCTGAAGCAATTATTAGCGCTGTTGAATTATCAAATAAATATATAGGTGATAGGAAACTTCCTGATAAAGCCATTGATGTCATTGACGAAGCAGGTGCATCACAATATTTATTGCCTGAAGAGAAAAGAAAGAAAATTATTCTATCAAAAGATATAGAAGCAGTTGTTGCCTTAATGGCAAGAATTCCAACAAAATCTGTTAATCAAAGTGATAAGAATAGTTTAAAAAATTTAGAAAGAGATTTGAAAAATTTCGTATTTGGTCAAGACAAAGCTATTGAGGAACTTTCATCTTCTATAAAGTTAGCAAGAGCAGGGCTTAGAGAAGATGGTAAACCAATAGGCTCCTATTTATTTTCTGGACCTACTGGAGTTGGAAAGACTGAGGTAGCTAAACAGCTAAGTAATACACTTGGTATTAAACTTCTTAGATTTGATATGTCAGAATATATGGAGCGTCATACCGTTAGTAGACTTATTGGAGCTCCTCCAGGTTATGTTGGTTTCGATCAAGGGGGATTATTAACAGATGGTGTAGATCAAAATCCTCATTGTGTACTGCTTTTAGATGAAATTGAAAAAGCTCATTTTGATTTATTCAATATACTACTTCAAGTAATGGATTATGGAAAACTGACTGACCATAATGGCAAGACTATAGATTTTAGAAATGTTATACTAATTATGACAACAAATGCTGGTGCAATTGATGTATCTAAAAACAAAATAGGATTTAATGCAAAAAGATCTAACGATGATAGTAGTGATGCAATTAATAGAATTTTTTCACCCGAATTTAGAAATCGAATTGATTCAATAATTCATTTTAATCATTTATCTAAAAATATAGTACTTTCTATCGTAGATAAGTTCATCATAGAAATTGAGGCTCAACTTGAAGATAAAGGTGTTTCATTATCAATTAATAAGGAAGCAAAAGAATTATTAGCCGAAGAAGGTTATGATGAGGTTTATGGTGCAAGAGAATTAGGAAGAGTAATACAAGAAAAAGTCAAAAAACCTATGGCTGAAGAATTAATTTTTGGAAAATTATCTAAGGGTGGTCATGTAGAAATAACATGCAAGGATAAAAAAATTAGTTTTGAATTTTCAAATAAGCAAGAAGTTAAAAAAGAACTTGCTTAATTTTTGAACGGAAGAAAATCATCTAGTCTTTCTTTCTGACTATCAATTAACTGACTTTCATTATCAAGAAAATTTTGAATTGCCTTGCTGAATTCTTGATCTTTAATCCAATGCGCACTCCATGTTTTAGTTGGAACATATCCTCTCTGTAACTTATGCTCACCTTGAGCACCAGCCTCAACTATTTTAATGTTATTTCTGATGGCATATTCTATTGCTTGATAGTAACAAAGCTCAAAATGTAAAAAGGGAACTTCATATTTTGACCCCCATAAACGTCCATACAAATGAGTTTTGCTTATAAAATTAATTGCAGAGGCAACCATTTTGTCTTCTTGAAAGGCCATTATCAGTAAAATGTTATTTTTGAAATTATCTAATATTTCAAAGAAAAATTCTTTAGTTAAATACGTGGATCCCCATTTTCTTCCAGTAGTATCTAAGTAACAATCGTAAAAAAAACTTATATGTTCTTCTTTAATATCATCTCCATTAAGTAATTTTACTTGTAAATTATTTTTTTCAATACATTGTCTTTCCCGTCTAATTATTTTTCTTTTTCTAGAAGATAGGTCATTTAAAAAATCTTCAAATTTTTTATATTCATTATTATGCCAATGGAACTGTATCCCTGATCTAATCATAATATTCTCAACATCATTCCAATTAGATGCATCATTAACAAAATTAAAATGCAGCGAAGAAACATTTATTTTTTTAGCTTCTTCTATAATATTCTTAATTACTTGAACTTGTTTTTTCTTTTTATCTTTAACTGACTTATTTAAAACAATTCTATCACCAGTAACGGGTGTAAACGGTATTGCAGATTGAAGTTTTGGATAATAATTTATTCCATATCGATGATAAGCATCAGCCCAAGAATGATCAAAGATATATTCTCCAAACGAATGGTTCTTTATGTAAAGAGGACATAATGAAATAATTTTATCATTTTCTTTTTCTATATAATGATATGGTTGCCAACCTGTTTTGGTATTTGCACTTTTACTCTCTTCTAATGCGTGAAGAAATTCATATTGCAAGAATGGATGATCATTTCCAACACATTCATTCCAGTCTGATTTTTTAATATCATTAAGCGAAGAGCAAAAAAAATATTTACTCATATTAAATTTATTATTTGATTTTAATGATGGCGTCTATTTCAACAGAAATATTTAGAGGAAGCGCATTTGAACCAACTGCAAATCTTGAGTGTCTTCCTTTGTCACCAAAAATATTCACTAATAAATCTGATGCTCCATTTATGATTTTTGGTTGATCAGTAAAGTTATCATTGCAATTTACAAAACCTCCAAGTTTTAAAAAAGAATCTAGTCTGTCCCAATCACCATCTATCGATGTTTTAAGAGCTGCAATAATATTAATGCAACAAGTTTCAGCAGCTTTTATTCCTTCTTCTTCAGAAATATCTACACCAACTTTTCCACTATAAAGAATTTTACCATCAATTACGGGCCCTTGACCAGATACATAAACGGTATTATCTGCAATCTTAAAGGGTACGTAATTTGCAATTGGTGTTGGCATATCTGGAATTTTTAGATCTAATTTCTTGATATTTTCTTCAAAGATGTGCATTACATATATATAAAACAATTTGGGTGAAGGTAAAGAAAACAAATATGAATAAACTTAAAAAACTATTTATTTTCATCTTCATATTCTCAATATTCTTAAAAGGGGGGATTTCAATGGCTGATGAAAAGAAAGATACTATTCATATGACACTTAAAGATGGTGTTGTTGTAATAGAGACAAAACCAAACGTAGCACCAAAACATGTAAAACAAATCAAACAACTTATTGAAGAAGGACAATATGATGGAGTTGTTTTTCATAGAGTTATAGATGGCTTTATGGCTCAAACCGGTGATGTAGAATTTGGAAATTCAAGTAATGATAATTTCAACTTATCAAGAGCAGGCACAGGTGGATCAAAACTTCCAGATATTGAAGCAGAATTTTCTTCTGAGAATCATGGAAGAGGGGCAGTATCAATGGCAAGAGCTCAAAATCCAAATAGCGCCAATAGTCAATTTTTCATTTGTTTTAATGATTGCTCTTTTTTAGATGGTCAATATACCGTTTGGGCTCAAGTTACTGAAGGTATGGAATTTGTTGATAATATCACAAGAGGCGAACCACCTGCTGATCCAGATAAAATAATTAAAATGGAGATTGTAAAATAATTAGATGTTTGTTGCTGACTTGCATAATGATCTTGTGCAAAGAGTTATTGAAGGTGAAGATGTTACAAAGCTAACATCGAATGGGCATACGGACATACCAAGGTTACTTAAATCTGAAATTGATTTAGAGATTTTAATTATTTGGGTATCTAGCAATGCTAAAGAACCAAATTTTTTTAAGAGAGCTGATAAAATGTATGATGAGATTGAAAGAATTTCATCACATGAAGAAATTGTCATCCCCAAAAAAATCTCAGACATTAATGAAGGAATAGATAAAAATAAGACAATGTTACCAATTTCAATGGAAGGTGGAGAGGGCTTAGAAAATGATATCAATAATTTATATCATTTTATTAAAAGAGGGCTTTTCTATTTTGGCCCAACTTGGAATCATTCTTTGGATTGGGTTTCATCAAATTATGATGAGACATACAATTTGTCAAAACTTAAAAGCCATGGCTTAAATGAATTTGGGAAAGAGGTTATTTACATTTGCCAAGATAATAATGTGTTAATCGATGTTTCTCACATTGGAGAGAAAAGTTTTTGGGACATTGCATCAATAAGTACCAAACCTTTTATTGCCTCACATTCTAGCGTGTATAATTTGTGTCCACATTTTCGTAATTTAAAAGATGATCAAATTGAAGCTATCAAAAAATCAAAAGGATTAATTGGTTTAAATCCATATCCTTTTTTTATTGATAAATCTTTTAAAGAAAGAGAATCAAAAGAAAGGAATAAATATCTTGATGAATTAAATTCTATTGAAAGAAAATATTCCAATAAAACTTCTCAATGGATAGCAAAACAACATTTTCTTCAAAAAAAATTAGCAGAAATATGCCCAAGTATAGAAGTATTTGTTGATCATATTGAATATGTAATTAATCAAATAGGTATTGATTATGTAGGAATAGGCAGTGACTATGACGGGCTTGATTGCCTACCTCATTCATGGAATGATTGTTTAGATCATATGATAATTCAAGAGTCTTTAGAAAAAAGAGGTTATAAATATTTAGAGATTGAAAAAATTATGGGAAAAAATATTTTAAGAGTTCTAGAAGAAATCTACAATTAGCAAAATACCAATTAAAACTAAAATAAATCCTGATATTTTTTGTATTATACCTTGCCTTTTTTGGAAAAAATCATTCATTCCATAACTTGTCACAACAAGGGAAACAATAATGTACCAAACTCCATCAATAACGGAAGCAGTTAAAACAAGAATTGAATGTGAATAAAAAGAGGCATCAATTTTTACAAATTGAGAAAAGACAGCTGAAAACCATATAAGAATTTTGGGATTAAAAATTGCTATCAAAAATCCTTGTAGGAAAGAATTAATACTTTTTTGTTCCTTAAGTTTATCTATGTCCTCATTTTTTTTAAATATAAATTGAAAACCTAAATATAATAAAAAAAGAATTCCAATTATTTGAATTAATTGAAATAATAATTCGTTTGCTGTTAAAATAATTGATAATCCAGTAACTGCAAATATAGCATACATCCCCATTCCTAATCCATGACCAACAGCAGTCATAAAGCCAGCAAATCTATTAATTGTAATACTATTTCTTATAATTAATGCTAAACTTGGACCCGGAGACATTGCTCCTGCAACACAAACAGTAGCAAACTGAAGCCAAAATATAAAAGTCACTTAATTATTTGTTAGGGTTAAATATTTTTTTATTGTTTCTTGTAAGCCAAATTCAAAAGTATCACAGATGAGAGCATGACCAATAGATACTTCTTTAACATTATTTATTTTATCTAAAAAAAACTTTAAATTTTCTAAATTTAAATCATGACCTGCATTTAATTCAATTTTTGGAAACTCTTTTTTTAGATAGTGGGTTACACCAATATAATCATTAATTGCTTTTTCCTTATTTTCATTAAAGGTATGAGCATAATCAAAAGTATAAAGTTCTACTCTATCAGTTTGTATTACTTCTAAATTTTCTAGTGTTTTTATAGATGGGTTAATAAATATTGAAACGCGAATATCATTTTTCTTAAATTCACTAACTATTTCTGTTAATAAATTTTTATTAGTTTCACAGTCCCAACCAAAAGAAGAGGTTAATGCGCCAGGTGGATCTGGGACTAAAGTTACTTGATCTGGTTTAACTTCAATTACTTTTTTGACAAAAAAATCTGATGGATATCCCTCTACATTAAATTCCTTATTTTCAAATTTTGATAATAAATTTTTTAAGGGTTCAAGGTCAGAAAATTTTGCGTGTCTTTCATCAGGACGAGGATGTACTGTAATTCCATCAGCGCCATAGTCTAAACATTTATTACTAATATCAATTAAGTTTGGTAAATCAGCACCTCTAGCATTTCTTACTAAAGCAAATTTGTTGACATTAACACTTAGTGCAGTCATTTTAATAATTAAATAATTTTTCCATATGTTTTCATCATCCATTCATTGACCTTTGGATAATTGTAGATTTCTTTCCTTAATTTTTTTAATCTTTCATAAGGTTCTAAAATATTTGTTGGCACTCCATCTAAAAGGCCTGATGTTAGCCAACCTAGTAATCTCCAAATTGCTAGATCAGCAATAGAAATATTTTTGCCAACAAAAAAACAAGACTCCTCATTTTTTTCAAGCAAGTTTTCAAGAAATTGAAACCATTTGGGCAGATGTTTTGTAGATAATATTTTTCTTGCTAATTCTAATCGATCCCTTTCTTTATCTCTGCCAGATAAAGTTACGAGATAGTTAATATCTTGTGCTGCATCAATAATTTGATCTATTTGAGCTGCTTTAAAATCATTATCTTTTGGATATAAACCTGATAATTTTCCACAATATCTTGCAATGGCACCTGTTTGAGCAATAATTTTACCGTCAACTTCTAATATTGGTAATTGTTTAAAAGGAGCAATTTGCTTATTGGGCAATAACCCTGTTGCTTTTAAGTCATCAATTTCTTTTCCCTCTACACGATAATCATTAAAAGGAATATCGCCTATAAATAAAGCCAGTCTCGTAACTTCTGCTCTCCAAAAAGGTATCTTAAAATAGTATAAAGTAATTTCCATATTGATTATTTATTTTTTTTACATGATACACAGATATGTTCAAAAAAAATATAGATAATTTAATCATTATTATTAATATTATTTTTTTCTCCTACTACGCTATTCAACTTTTAGTATTTACTGATGAATTTGCTTTAAACAACTTAGGCTTTTTTAACCATGCAGTGGCTGGTTTATCAGAAATTGTTGGAATAATATTTGTAGCTTTTGTATTAGCTTATATAATAATTATATTTAGAGGAATAGAAAAACAATTACCATTTATTTTTTTAATATTTATATTTCAAGTTTTAGTGTCATTAAATTTCTGGCGATATGTATTTACTAACAGTCCAGGAGAAATAGATATTAAAACTATTATGATAAATGCAATTATTTTTTCTTTAATATCAATTTTAAATTTAATTTTTATATATAGAAATTTAAAAATTATTTAATTAAATTAAATTCTTTTATTATATCGCTATTTAAATAAAATTATGTTATTTTTATTTAGTGTTAGAAGTTTCAGTAATTATCCCAACTTATAATGGCGAAAAAACAATATTAAAACTATATCAGGAAATATCAAAAATATTAAAAAAAAATAAAATTTCCTTTGAAATAATTTTTATAGATGACTCAAGCAAAGATAACTCATTCAAAATTATAAATAGTATTTGTAAAAAAGATAAAAAAGTAAAGGGAATTTTATTAAGTAAGAATTATGGACAACACAATGCAATTTATTGTGGCATTCAAAATTCCAAGGGTAAATATGTTATTACAATGGATGATGATTTGCAACATCCTTCATATGAAATTCCCAAAGTTCTAAAGTTTTTAAAATCTGGATACGATGTTGTATATGCAGTTCCTAAAATACATAAACACAATTTCTTAAGAAATTTTTTTTCTAAATTAACAAAAAAAATAATCAGTATTATGATGCAAAATGATCAAGCTAAAAATATTAATTCTTTTAGATTTTTTAAAAGTGAATTAGTTAAACAATTCAAAAATATTAACAATTCTCAAATTAATATAGATTCATTGCTATTTTGGAGTACCAGTAATTTTGCCTCAATAAAAGTAGATCACAGGGAACGTAAACTAGGAAAATCAGGATATACTTTTTTTAAATTAATGACTCATACATTAAATCTTATAACTAGTTTTTCATCATTGCCTTTAAAAATTGCAACCTTTATTGGCTTATTCATATCCTTAATAGGTTTTTTATTAATATTACAAATATTTTATTCATATTTTCTTCATGGTTCACAGGTTAGAGGTTTCTATTTTACTGCAACAATAATTATAGTATTTTCCGGTGTTCAATTATTGACATTAGGCATCATAGGCCAATATATTTCATTAATATATTCTAAATCTCTTTCAACACCTACTTTCGTAATTGCGAAGCAGATTAATCAAAACAAATAATCTAATGCACAAAATGCTTTTATTTTTTATTATAATATTAGCTTTTTTTACTAGAAGTTTTTTTTGGTTTTATGGATACAATGAAAACTCAGAAGTAACCTTTTGGACAGGTCTTGTCTTACATGGTGATGGATATTTTTCATATTCAAAATTATTTATAGAAAATTTATATAAGGAAGGATTGAGTTTAAACTCAATAAATTATGATTGGTTTAGATGGTATCAAGTCATCTATCCATTATATATGACTCCTATATTTTTATTTGATTTACATCCAAGTCTCTATATTTTTTTATTACATCATTTTTTCTTGATGATTACTATTCTACTTATTTATTTATCTGGTTCATTAATTGGAAATAAATGGGTTGGTCTAATTGCAGCACTAGCCTATGCATGTCAACTTCATATAGCTTTTTGGTTTAATTTCACATTACCTTCTGTTACTTTTCATTTTCATCTTTCCATATTTATGTATTGCTCATTATTAGCTTGGAAAAATATGAATTTATTCTCAATTTTTCTTTGCTTATTAAGTGGTTTAGTATTAGGTTTTATAAGGCCAGAGGGTTTTTTAATATTTCTATCAGGATTTTTAATTTTAACCGTTTTAGTTTTAAAGCAGCTCTTAAAAATAAAAACTCTTATTTTTAGTTGTTTGATATTTTTGGTTTCTATATCTTTAATAGGCTATTTTTCATTTAAAAATAATGTAAATTTACAAAACAAAATATTAGCAAATACCCATGTTGGCTGGGGATTATATTATGGCAGTCAAGAGAGCCCAACTAATGCAGCTAAAGTTGATGAAATGCTCCATGAAATGTTTAACAAATGTAATTACAAGAATGATAACGATCCATTAAAAAGAGGAGAGTGGTGGTGGTGCTCAAAATTAGGTATTGAAAGAATAAAAGCTGATCCAATAAATTATATAACAGTTTTAATTAAAAGATTTCCTTCAACTATTTATCCATCATTTTATAGGGAAGGAATCTCATGGAGATATAAATTAGTTATGAGATCAACCATGTTTTTTATAACGTTTGGAATTTTACTTTTATTTTTAATTAGACTTAAAAATAATCTACATTCTTTATATCTGATCTTATTAGCATTACCTATTTATTTAATTGTAACAATTTATCAAAACGAATGGGATATAAGAACACAACTTTCAGCACAGGTTTTTTTATTAACAAGTGCTTCTCTTGGTTGGTTTAGGTTCATAGAACGTATATTAAGAAAGTATAACTATTTTCTTTCAAAATAAAAAGAATTAAAACACTTTCCCATCTGTTTAAAATTAGCTGAACTTAAATTTTTAAAAATTTTTCTAATATTTTCTTTTGAAATTAAATCATAATGTAATTCAAAAAATAAATATTTAATATTTTTAAATTTATCAATATTTTTAATATAGTATTCTTCAGATCCCTCAGCATCAATTATAATTGTATTGAAATTTTCAAATGATTTTATTGAGCTATAATGAATATTATCAAAATTTACTTTTTTCCCTGTTTTGTGTAAATACTGTTTTCTAAAAAATTATTAGTTGAATAAAAAAAATTAGAGTGATTTAAATTTTCTGTCATTATTAAGTTTTTGTTATACAATTCATAATTTATTTTATTTTGTTTCATATTATCTTCAAGATTTTCCAAGATCGCGGTATCAATTTCAAATAGCAAAATTTTTTGTTGTAATTTTTTAAATGTAATTGATGCAATAAAACCTAAGCCTGCGCCAATTATAATAGATTTGTTTTTATTACTTATAAATCTTTCAATAAGAATTCTGTCATTTAATTCATAAGTTTTAAAGAGAAAGCTAGATAATTGACTTAATTTAATCTTTTCAATATTAATATTTATTTTAATATTTTTGTAGTTAAATTTATTATAAAAAATTTTAAATAATAGCCCAAAAAAAATATTACAGTGAAATATATAATATGGAAAAAAAATTAGTAATTTTGTTATACTCTTAAAAGGTTTCATACTCTTAATTAATAAATATAAATTTATAATTATGTCTTATACTTATATTTATTAATATTAATTTAAAATAATAAATAAAATTTAATGGTGCTGATACCGAGAATCGAACTTGGATCTGACCGTTACCAACGGCCTGTAATAACCATTATACTATATCAGCTTAATCTATGTAATATCACAATATTTTTTAATGAAAAGAAATGTAATTAGCGGACTGAAGTCCGCTAATTTTATTTAAGAAATAGATTCTGTTTTTGCTCCAGCTATTATAGATGGTCCATCAATTACATCATGTTCTTTAGTAGTAAAGTTATCAAAGTTTTCATGAGTGGATAAAAATTCAAATATTGGACCATTTTTATATTTCTCCAGACTATCTTCATCTTTAAAAATATAAACTCCTCCATAAACATTATCATTTTCATCACCGATGAAGTATTTAGATATTAAACCTTCTACACCACGGAAATCCATCGCATCGATGTGGGCTTGAGCTTTAAAGGCATCTACCTCTAGACCTTTTAAGTTAAAATTTATGATTAAAATCTTCATAAAATTACCTCCTTTAATTACGAATAATCTTAAATTAAATTATTAATCCCAATTAGTTTCTATAACTCTAACTAAATTAAAACCTTTCCATGTAACATCATCAGTGAAATCTGTATGATCTGCCCAAACATTTTCAGAATTAAGTTTATCCTGAGCTTTGCCATAATCCGTCATACTTTGAAAGCGTGAAGCAAATGAATAGTATCCACTATCATGGCCATTGTATCTTCCAACACTGCAACCATTAGCTCCAGCATCCATCCATAACTTAAAAAATATTTCTGATTTTTTCATTATCATATCAATATCTTTATGATGAAATGTCCAAGCTGCAAAACAATTCTTTACCCCTGGATCTGGGTCCATTTTATGCATCATTGGTTCAGCAAAATTCATTTTTTCCCATGAGGTTAATTCAAAATATGGATTCATTTCTGTATTGAAGTTTTCATCCTGACTTATTTTGTCATCAATTAATCCAAATTGTTCATAATTTTCATAACCAATCATTGTACTAAAAGTTCCTGTATCTGTCCCATGACTTGAGACTAATGCCGATCCAATTGCTCCATGATTACTAAAATGTTTTTCAATTATTTTATAGCCATCAATTGCTTTTTGAATATTACCAGCTAATTTATAAGTCCATTGTCCAACTACCATTTTACCCTCCTTTAATTGTTTATTTGTTTCTTAAGCACTCTTAGATTATAATTTTTAATAATTTTTATTTTTGAATGATAATCTCTTATTTCATTCCAATAATTATTATTTTCCATTGTTTTATCAAAGTGCTTACCAAGTTGAGTCATGCTATCAAATCTTGCTGCAAATACATATTGATTTGGTCTTGGATAATCGGCTCCAGAAGTGGACATGATATTTAAGCCAGTGCATCCATTGCTGTTATAATGTTTCCAATCAATCTCAAAACTATCAATAACTGCTTGTTGATCATCACATTCAAAAAGCCAAATAGACCAAACTGATAACTTATCATTTGGACCATCAATATTTCCAACAATTTTTCTCATATACATAGTTTCAATAAGTTGCGTATTTGATCCTAAATTAGGTTCAATTAATTGGTCCCATTTTCCATTTGAATTGTTCCATGCATCATCCATTAATCCATAAGATTCATAATTTTTAAAATTTACACTTATTGCGAACGATCCATTATCTGCACCCGTTAAAACACCTAGAGTTGTAAATTCTGCACCATTTTCTTTATGCATACCAGAAACTTTATCAAAAATATCTATTGCATTTGAATGATTAGTTCTAATTTTCCATTGAAGTAACATAATTGCCTCCTTTCCTACTTCTTAAAAAGAATATAATAAAAATGTTAATAATTTATTAAAATGTTAAAATTTAATTGTTTGTGAATTAATTGATTTAAGTTTAAGACAATTATTTATTAGAATAAAGATTTCTAAATATGTCATCAAAAATTAACAAAGTTACATTGGGTTATTGGAGTACAAAAGGCTTAGGGGCTGCTTCCAGGCAAATGATAATATATGCTGGAATACCATTGGTTGCTAAAATTTATAAAGTACTTCCCAAAGAAGAAAATGGTGAAGTAATTTATGAAGGCAGTTCTTGGCATGACAATGATAAAATTGAATTGAAGAAAAAAAATAGTTTAATAAACTTACCTTATCTACAATTCTTAAAAGATGACGAGGAATATGTAATTTCACATTCAAACACATGTCTTACTTTTTTAGGAAAAGAATTTGGAATGTTTGGGCAAACAAGTAAAGAGCAAATAGAATGTGAACAATTGCTTCAAGAAAGTGTTGATCTTCGCAGTGTTGTAACAAAATTTGCTTACACACATTTTCTTAACAAAGAAGAGGAATTGTTTGCGGCTAAAGAAGTATTTATTTCTGCATTTGAAAAATCGAATTCAGGAAAACTTCAAAAATTTGAACACTGGTTAAATTCAAAAGATAATAATCTTTCAAAAAATTTTCTTGTTGGGAATAGTATTTCTTCTCCTGATTTTAATTTATTTGATACTTTAGATTTATATAAAAATTTTCTTTTATATTACAATTTTGTTGAAGGTGCTGAAGATAATAACGTTTTTAATTTAGCTGGTTATCCGCTTATTTCTGAATTCTTTAATAACTTTAGGCTACTTCCTAAATTACAAAAATATATAAATTCAGAATTATATAAATTACCTTTTACAAATAAAGGAGCTAAGTTTGGGTCAGGCAAGAATGGTATTACCTGGGATCCAGCAATTGATACTGATACAACACCGGAAGAAATAATTATCGAATAAAAAAAAATAGTTTAAGAGGATTCTTTATGAAAGAAATAAATTTTTGGTTTTCAATTGGTAGTACTTATACTTATTTAACAGTTAATAGATTGCATGATGTAGCAAAAAAAGAAAACATCAAATTCAATTGGCACCCTTTCAGTGTTCGTAAAATAATGATGGACATGGATAACATTCCATTCACGCCACCAGCTAAAAAAATAAAATCAGATTACATGTGGAGAGATATAGAAAGACGAGCAAAATTTTACGGTTTTGATGCTAAAGTTCCTGCTCCTTATCCTTTAAAAGAATTTGATTTAGCAAATCAGATTGCAATTCTTGGAATGAATGAAGGTTGGGGAGTTGACTACGTTTATAAAACATATCAAAGATGGTTTCAGCAAGGCAAAGAACCAGCTACTCAGCCAAACTTAAATGAAATTTTTCAGGAGCTTAATTTAGATGCTGAAGAGACCTTAAAAAAAGCAAACGATCAGGAGATAAAAGATAAATACTTAAGTAATACTGAATATGCTTATAAAAAAGGAGTTTTTGGAAGTCCTACATTTATATACGATGGTAAGGAAGTATTCTGGGGAGATGATAGACTTGAAGATTGTATTAAATGGATTAAGTTACAAGGTGAGTAAAATATTATGAAATTTTTAAATTTTATTTTTCCTAAAGGTCAATGGTCTTTAACTAGAGTGGCAATACTGTTTGTTATATTCATGATTCTTGATTTTATTGTTGTCTATTACAAAATTATATAAGACTTTAATTCGTGGTAAGTGATTTATTATTTTCTCTTAGAGAAGTAGAAATTAAATTTGGAAAAAAGGTAATTTTTCAAGATTTAAATCTAAATTTACACAAGGGCGATATGATCGCGCTAGTTGGTAAGAATGGTGTTGGAAAAACTACCTTAATGAAAACTATTTATGGTGATCAAGATTTAGATGCAGGAGAATTATGGAATTACCCTGATCTTAAAGTTGGATATTTTAATCAAAAATTTGAAAAACTAGATAATAAAACCATTGAAGAGAATTTTTCAGACTTACTTAATGAACAAAATAAACATTTTGTTGATATATTTTGTAATAAACTCAATTTAGACAAATTTGCTAATGTTGAAGATCTTTCAGGAGGTCAAAAAAGAAAAGTTTATTTAATTCGATCTTTATTAAAAGACTCCGATGTTTTGTTACTAGATGAGCCAACCAATCATCTAGATTTGCAATGCATCGAATGGCTAGAAAGTTATTTACGCAATTTAAATAAGACAATTATATGTGTCAGTCATGATAGAACTTTTCTCAGTAATTTTACGAATAAAGTTTTTTGGATAGATAGAGGAAAATTACGGGTAAGCCCAAGAGGATTTAAGGATTTTGATAAATGGTCAGAGGAGTTACTCGATCAAGAATATAGAGAATTAAGAAATAGAAAGCAATTTGTTAATATTGAACTTGAGTGGGCAAATAAAGGTGTAAAGGCCCGAGTTAAGCGAAATGAAAAAAGATTAAAAAGAGCAAAAGAATTAAAAGCGCAATTAGAAAAGGATGAAGCATCTTACAGAAGTGCAATTAAATCTTTAAGACCTCAAGTTTCTAAAAAATCTACCGATCAATCTAAATTTATTGCTGAACTTCAAGAAGTTTTTGTGAAATATCCAAATCAAAGTGAATTTGTTTTTAAAAATTTATCCATTAAAATTTCAAAAAATGATCGTATTGGTCTTTTAGGTAATAATGGGAGTGGTAAATCAACTTTTCTACGTACAATTCTAAATGAAATAAAAATTACTAAGGGTAAAATTAAGTTGAAAAAAAATTTAGAATTTTCTTATTTTGATCAGATGCGTAATGACCTTAACGGAAGAAAATCTATTAAAGATATTTTAGTGCCCTCTGGTGGAGACTATTTAAAAGTTCAGGGAAGAGATAGACATGTCTGTAGCTATGTAAAAGATTTTCAGTTTGATCCTAAAAATGTTAACCATACGATACAAACATTATCAGGAGGAGAGCAAAATAGATTACTATTGGCAAAAGTATTAGCTAATCCGAAAACTGGACTTATTTTAGATGAGCCAACAAATGACCTAGATTTAGAAACGCTAGATTTATTAACTGAAATGCTATCCAATTATAATGGAACGTTATTAATAGTATCCCATGACCGAGACTTTTTAGATCAAACGGTAAACAAAATTTTACATTTTAAAGAGGATGGCAATGTATCATTATTTTTTGGAGGATATAGTGATTTTTTAAAATCTGAAAATCAACATGTTGCTAAAAATAAAGAAACTAAAAAATCACATTCAGAAAATAACAGATTAAAAAATTCTAAAGCTAAACTATCATATAAGTTTCAATATGAATTAGAGCAATTACCAAACCAAATAAAAAATATTCAACAAGAATTAGAAAATATTAAAAATGAATTGAAGGATACAAACTTATATTTGGAAAATTTTGAACGTTATCAAGAAATAACTTCCAAAATGGAAGTTCTTAATAGTGATCTCAATACAAAAGAGAATAGATGGTTTGAATTAATTAAAATGGAAGAGGATCTAGTTAGTAATTAAGCGACAATTAATAAGCGCTAGTAATATCAGATTCAGTATCTACATCTTTCAATTCTTTTAATAAGCTTTCAGCATGTGATGTCATCATTCTAAAATCAGAAAGTAAGGTGGTAAATTGAAAACCGTATTCCATCATTTCTTTCATATACTTAACCGACCCATTATGAATACCAGCAATTTTTCTTTTTTCTTTTGCTTTTTTTGCAATCATTTTAATATTTGAAAATACTGGATCTTCTCGAACATCAAATTTAGGTGGTAAACCATAAGATGAACTCATATCTGCAGGTCCAATATAAATACCAGTTAAGTTTGGAACCGAAAGAATAGCCTCTAAATTTTCTACTGCTTGTTTAGTTTCGATCATTGCCAAACTTACAATATTATCATTTGCATGTTGATAGTAATCTGAACCATAAACTACTTGAGCCCTCATTGGACCAAAACTTCTTTGACCTATTGGAGGATAATAACAATATGAAACAAATTTTTCACAGTCCTCTTTTGTATTAATCATTGGCGCAATAATTCCTTGAACACCTAAATCTAACATTTTCATAATAATACCAGGTTCGTTCCATGGAACTCTTGTCATTGGAACTGCGTTACTATTTGATAATCCCTGAACCATCGAAATAGCAGTTGAATAGTCATTTTGACCATGTTGCATATCAATTGTAACAGAATCCCATCCCATTTTTCCAAACGCTTCTGCTGTAAATGAATTAGGAATTGATAGCCATGCATTTATAGAAGCTTCATTTCTTTCCCAAATGTCAAAGAGTGTGTTTTTCATAAAAATTATTATTATTATTATTATATTTAAATATAATTACTATTAAAATTAACTCGTAAATACATAATTCTCAAACTTTAGAGGTATTTTGCCCTACTAAATATAATCAACTTGCAGTGATTTTAAAATTCTTTAATGTAATATTATTAAATGGAGGAATTATGATTAGAACATTAATTAGTTTTGTATCTTTAATTATTTTATCTACATCTTATTCTGCGCTAGCAAAAACCAAAGTAACTTGGTCAATGGAATCAAATGCAGATAGAGATCCAATAATGATTGAAAAATTACAAAATGCTTATAACAATTCTCAAGGCAATTACGAACTCGTTATCGAATTTGAAGATAATGAAACAAGATTAACTTCAATGAGAACTGCTATGATTGGTGGTATGGGTCCTGATATCGTCGAGACTCCTGGTCCATCTTATGTAAAAGAGTATCATGCAGCTGGTATGTTAGAAAATTTAGATTCATACGCTGCAGAATTTGGCTGGAAAGACAAGATGATACCTTGGGCTTATAGTTCAGGAGTTTTCGAAGGAAGTTTATACGCAATTCCAAAAACTCATGAATCAATGGTTATGCTTTATAATAAAACTTTATTTGAAGAAAATAATTGGAAAGTGCCAACAACACTGGAAGAACTAGAAGATGTTGCAGGAAAAATTAAAGCAAAAGGGATGAATGTTTTTTCTTATGGATCAGATGGATGGCAACCAACTCATGAGCACCTTGTAGGAATTTATTTAAATAACTATGCAGGTCCTCAAGCTGTATATGAAGCAATAATTGGTGAAAGAGAATGGACAGATCCTGTTTTTGTTGAAGCTCTTGAATTACTTAAAAAACATATGGTTGACGAGGGATATTGGTCTGGAAGCCTAGAAAATTATTATGCTATTGGATGGGATGATTTCCATGCTCAATTTGCTAATAGAGGTGCAGCTATGATGACAATTGGTACTTGGACTTTTCAAGCAACACAATTAGGTATTGGTGCGAGCGATGATGAATGGGGTTGGGCTCCACTTCCATCTCTATCTTCGCAATCTCCAGATCCTAATTTTATGATCGCAATTGGTACAACTATGTCAGTTAATGCAAATGGTAAAAATAAAGATGGTGCGATAGATGTTTTAAACTGGATAATGAGTAACAAAGACAAAGTTCTTGATATTGCTAAAGACTTTGAATTTGGAGAAATGGTAGTTCCATTAACTCTATCTAGCAGTGATATTCCAACTGATATTGCTCCTCAAGTTCAAGATTATCTAAGCGAATATGCAAGAATTACCGGCGAAGGTAATTATGGATATTGTACTTGGACTTTTTGGCCTGCTGACCCTGGTGTTCATATTTGGAAAGATATGGAAGTTGTATGGGCTGGCGATATCTCAGTTGAGGATTTTTTATATGATCATCAAAAAATGTGGGATAAAGCTAGAAAAAATGGCGACACTTTACCCGTTCCATTAAGAAACTAAAGTAAATATAAAACAGTGAAGCTTTTTTAAGCTTCACTGTGTTTAAAATGAAAATTTTTTTTAATAAAAGTTTTGTTGCTTGGTATTTTGTCTTTCCCGTTGCATTTATACATTTGTTTGTAATTGGTATACCATCACTTGCAAGTTTAGCTTTATGTTTAACAGACTGGAGAGGACTTGGTGAAATAAACTATATTGGTTTTGAAAATTTTATAGAATTGTTTGATGATAGATATCTTAAAAAAGCAATTATTAACAATGTAATTTGGACAATTGCTTTTCTAACTGTTCCAGTTGGAATTGCATTAACTTGTGCATATCTACTTACAGGAATTAAAAGAGGACAAATGTTTTTTCGACTTGCATTTTTTTTTCCTTACATGCTTGCAAGTGTAATCAATTGTCAGATTTGGAAATATTTATTTCACCCTATTCATGGTCTTGGCGGTTTTTTTGAAAGGATCGGATGGGAATTTTTAGCAGTATCTCCGTTTACAACAAAATCTACATCTTTATTTGCAGTAGCATTTGTTGATGGTTGGCACTTTTGGGGTTTCCTTGTTGTTATATATTTAACAGGGATGTATCAAGTAGATAATCATCTCTATGAAGCAGCAGATATTGAGGGAGCAACAAAATTTCAAAAATTTAGATACATAACTTTACCAATGATAAGACCAGTATTTGTTTTTAGTATAATGATAATAATTATTTGGTCTGTTCCAGTATTTGATTATGTTTATATTTTAACGGGAGGGGGTCCCGCATACAGCTCAGAAGTAATAGCAAACTATATGTATTCTCAAGCATTTGAGAGATTTGATGTAGGGTACTCTTCAGCAATAGGCACATTAATGTTTTTTTATGTTATGATTATAGTTGCGATGTTTGGTCTTTTTAGAAGAGCCGGTTGGGATATCTAATGATAGTTGCAAAATATAGAAGAAGAGAAGTAATCTCCAATTATATAATACTAATTATATTTGCTTTGATAGCTATACTGCCTCTAGCAGTTCTTTTATTTAACTCAATTAAACCTCAAATGGAGTTTGGCGTCAATCCACTTGGACCTCCAAGTGAAATAAGATTTGAAAATTTTAGTGAAGCTTGGGTTAAGGGAGAATATGCCAAAGTTTTTTTTAATTCTTTAAAGTTAGTTGTTGGATCAGTATTTTTGTGTCTTGCTGTTTCACTAGCAGCTGGATTTAGTCTTGCAAAGTTAAACCCTAAAGGCTCTGCAATAATTGCTGTCTATCTTTTAGTTGGTATAAGTATTCCTGCACAACTTTATATCGTGCCTTTGTTCTTATTATGGAAGGAGATACATCTTTTAAATACACATATAGGATTGGTTATAATCTACACAGCTTTAAATGCACCATTTGCAACTTTCTTAATTAGATCTTATATGATTAGATTGCCTGATGAGCTATTTGAGGCTGCACGACTAGATGGAGCTAATACTTTTCAACTTTTTTTTAAAGTTGCGCTACCTCTTTCATGGCCAGTTATTTTGACTGCAGGATTGATTATAGCTCTGGCAGTCTGGAATGAATTTTTATTTGCTTTAACTTTTATTAGTGAAGAAGGTTTTAAACCTATGGCTACTATATTATTTGCATTTCAGTGGAGGTTTGAAAATAATTACGCACTGCAAAGTGCATCAGCAATAATGATGGTTGCGCCAGTAGCAATTCTTTTTATGCTATTTCAGAGGAGATTTATTTCTGGGTTAACTAGTGGAGGATTAAAAGGTTAAATGAATTACAAGTTAGACAAAAATTATGAAGAAAAAGTTTATGCAGGTGTTTTGGGAAAAATTATAGGCGTCTTTCTTGGAAGACCATTTGAAAATTGGTCATATGAAAGAATAATGAAAGAGTTAGGACCTATTAATTATTATGTGAATGATAAATTAGATTTTCCACTACCAGTCTCCGATGATGATATTACTGGTACCTTTACTTTTTTACGTGCTTTTAGAGAATGTAACTATAATAGTAATATAACTGCAAAAGATATAGGCAAAACATGGTTAAATAATATTATTGAAGATAAAACAATATTGTGGTGGGGTGGAAAAGGGCATTCGGCAGAAGATACTGCCTTCCAAAATTTAAAACAAGGGATAGACGCACCACAAAGTGGATCTATTGAAACTAACGGCAAAGTTATAGCCGAACAAATAGGTGCTCAAATATTTATTGATGGTTGGGCAATGGTTTCACCAGGTGATCCAGAAAAAGCAGCACATTATGCAAAACTAGCCGCAAGTGTCAGTCATGATGGAGAAGCGATTTATGGTGCTCAAGTAGTAGCTGCTCTAGAGTCAATGGCATTTATAGAAAATGATTTAACAAAGCTAGTTGAGCAAGCTAAAAAATTTATCCCAAAAAATTCAGTAATATTTAAATTAATATCTGACATCCAAGAGTGGAGTTCTGGAAATTTAGGATGGGAACAGGCAAGGGAAAAAATTGTCGAGAATTATGGTTATGATAAATATTTAGGTAATTGTCATATGGTACCCAATCATGCATTAATAATTATGGCTTTACTGTTTGGTGATGATGATTTTCAAAAAACAATGATGATTGTTAATACTGCTGGTTGGGATACAGATTGTAATTCTGGAAATGTAGGATGTATTTTAGGAATAAAAAATGGAATTGATGGTCTTAAAAAAGGACCTGATTATTTGTCTCCTATTAATGATATAATATATTGCCCTTCTGCTTCAGGCGGGGAAACTCTAACTGACGCATTATCAGAAACTTATAAAATAATAAATACAACAAGAAAAATCAACGGACTTGCTGAAATATTACCTAAGAATGGAGCTAAATTTCATTTTGATATTAAGGATTCAACACAAGGATGGAGAATTGGAAATGGTGATCAGTTTTGTGAAACAAAAATAAGTAACATTGAGTATAAATCTAATATAGGTGAAAGAGCTCTTGAGATTTCTTATAACAAGCTTTCAGAAGATAAAATTTCAGAAGTTTATGTTGAGACTTTTTTTCCTGAAGTTATTCTTGGATTAGAGGGGAAAAAGAGAGAAGACTTTTTCCATTATGATTATATTTCTTGTCCCACAATTTTTTCTGGACAAAAATTAAAAATTGAAATTGAAAACACTTCATCTCATAAAGTTTTAATTGCATTGTTTTCTAAGCATTGGGCTGAGGATGACAAACTAAAAAAAATTTCTTCAAATATTTTTGAATTAAATAGAAATGAAAAAAAAGAAATATCTTGGGAAATTCCAAATACTGATTCGAACCCTATAGGTCAAATTGGGATAGATATAATGTCAAACAAAAATCAATCTGGTGAAGTTATTCTTAATTATGCCACCTTTGAAGGAGAGCCCAAACAAATCTTTAAAAGACCTGAGCACATCGAAAGCTATAAAAGAGGTATAGAAAAAAAAGAAGGTTACTATGGTCAAATCTGGAGAAATGCTTGGGTACAAACTTTAGATAAATGGGAAGAAAGAGGAAAGAATTTTAGAATTTGTCAGAACATTGGCAGGGAAATTCTATTCACAGGAACTGATTTATGGAAAGATTATTCAGTTTCTTCAAATATTCTTTTACAGTCATGTAACTCCGGTGGACTAGTCTCAAGAGCACAGGGAGTTAAAAAATACTACACTCTAGAAATTTGTAGAGATAATAAATTGAGAATAGGCAAGATGAATAATGATTATACAACACTTAAAGAAGTAGATTTTGAAGTAGAATTTTTTAAGGAGTATAATATGAAAATGACTGTTCAAAAAAATAAAATAATAGGACAAATAAATGATAAAACTATTATTGAAATTGAAGATAATGATAATCCATTACTTAATGGAGGTTCTGGTTTAGTTGTTGAAAATGGAACTTTGGTTACAGATCAAATAACGCTAAGTTAAAATATGAAATATAGAAAATTTGGTTCTCTTGATTGGAATGTATCTGAAATAGGTTTAGGCTGTTGGCAAATTGGCGCTGATTGGGGTAATGTAAGTGAAGAGAAGGCAAATGAAGTATTAAAATCATCATTTGAAAATGGAGTAAACTTTTTTGATACAGCTGATGTTTATGGTGATGGTAGAAGTGAAAAATTTGTGGGAAATTTTATAAATTCTATTTCTGAGAGAATTTATGTAGCAACAAAAGCTGGTAGACGTATTAATCCTCACACTGCAAATGGATATTATGATAAAAAATTAATGGAGTCTTTTGTAGATCGATCTTTATTAAATCTAAATATTGAAACGATTGATCTTTTACAAATGCATTGTCCACCAACAGAAGTTTATTCATCAGGTCAAACCTTTGAAATGTTAGATTATTTAGTAGTTAAAGGAAAAATACAAAATTATGGGTTTAGTGTTGAAACAGTGGATCAAGCTTTAGAATGCATAAAGAATCCTAATACAAAATCAATTCAAGTTATCTTTAATATTTTTAGACAAAAACCTGCAGAAGGATTATTTAAAATTGCAAAAGAAAAAAAAGTAGCAATCATAGCTAGAGTACCTCTTGCTAGTGGTTTGTTATCAGGAAAATTTGATAAAAATTCTTCCTTTGCTCCTGATGATCATCGAAATTATAATATTAATGGTGATGCATTTGATGTTGGTGAAACATTCTCTGGAGTCAATTATTCAAAAGCTTTGGAAGCAGTTGAAGAACTTAAAAATATTATTCCAAGTGAAATAACTCTTTCTCAATTATCTCTTAAATGGATTTTAATGCATGAAGCTGTGAGTGTTGTTATTCCGGGTGCAAAAAATAGAGAACATGTAAATCAAAATACTGCCTCTAGTGAAGTTAAAGACATTTCTTCTTTAATGGATGAGATAAATGATATCTACACAAAATATTTCTTTGATGATGTACATCATCGTTGGTAATAATTTTTGTGTTAGAAGAAACTAAGATATTTAAAAGGGCAACTCTAGCATCAATAATAACATCAACTTATCCTATGATCGTTGTAGGATGTTACTTTGGAGTTACCCCTTGGAATATGAATAGGTTATCAATTGATGAATCTGATTTAAGTTTTTCAATATTAATTTTTGGGATTTTTTTTGTATTATCAAACCAAATTGCTGGAAGAATATTAGTTCCAAAATATGGATCAAAGCCAGTAATGTCAGTAGCTTTTCCACTTATTACTTTTTCAGCTTTACTATCAATTATATCTCCTTCATATTTTTATTTTTTATTAACTTTTATTCCAGCTGGAGTTGGATGGGGTGCTTCTGGACCAATTGGAGGAATACATTGCCAATTAATTGAACAGCATTTTAAGAAAATTATTACTCCTTATTATGCGATGGGTTTCAACATTGGTATTCTTGCCGGTGGAGGATTAGCTAGTATAATTATGTGGTATAGCTTGGAGCCTTTTATGTTTTTTCTTGTTTTATCTTTTTTTTCAATTTTAGTTGCATTTTTAGTTCTTCATCTGGGATTACCTAGTAATTTAGACTTTAAAGGCAAAGGTGAAAAATTTAAAATTCCCGAATCAAATGTCCTTATATTTGGCTTCTTATTATTTTTTGTTTTTGGTTCTGGTGGTATAATTATGGATTGGTCAACATTATGGCTATCAAAGGATTTAAATGCCCCTTTTTATCTTGCAAGTATGGGGTTAATATTTTTTAGTATTGGAGGTATTTTAGCTAATTTATTCTCTAACACATTAATTAATTTATTTACTGAAAAAGTTGTAGGATGTCATTTTGTAATGATTGGAGCATCAATAATGTTGTTGTCTTTATTAACAAACAATTTTTATATTATACTAGGAGTCTTATGTATTTATGGATTTGCTATAGCAAACTTGGTTCCTATAGTTATTCGTCAAGCTGTTAAGCAGTCTAACGAAAGTATTCCTATGACTGTAACAAATCTGATAACTATTGGATTATCTTCTACAATGATTATGCCAGCAGCAATTGGTTTTCTTGCAGAAACATTTTCCCTAAGTTTAAATATGTATTTACTATCTATTATTGTCTTTACTTCTGGATTTGTTTTTTTATTTAAGTTTAAATAAAATTAATGAATAAATTAAAAATATCTCAAGTTCAATTTCAAGCAAGTCATATCCCAACTTTAAATGCAGAGATTCTTCAGAAAAGTTTTAATAATACATTAAAATTTAAACCTCACTTAATTTGCACACCAGAATGCTCGAATATTATTACCGACAATAAAAATTATTTAATTTTAAATGCCCCATATCAACATACCTGCCCAGTTTTGAAGATGGCAAAAGATTTTGCTAAGAAAAATAAAATTAATATAAATCTAGGCTCTTTACTTTTAAAAATTAAGAACAAAACCAAATTGGTTAATAGATCTTTTTTTATTGATCATAATGGGGTAATCACAAAAACATATGATAAAATTCATATGTTTGATGTTAAAATTAATAATAACGAAAAACATCATGAATCATCTTTGTTTAAAGCAGGAAATAAAATAATTCATACTAAAATTAATAATATTAAATTAGGAATGACAATTTGTTACGATCTACGATTTCCTAATTTATACAGGCAACTTGCTAAAAAAGATTGTTCAATTATTTTAGTTCCTGCTGCTTTCACTAGACCAACTGGAAAAGATCATTGGGAGGTTTTGAATAGATCACGAGCTATAGAGAATAATGTATTTATTGTAGCAACAGGTATGTGTGGAAATCATCATATGAAAAGAAAGACTTATGGATATTCTCTTTTACTAGACCCCTGGGGGAACATTATAAATAGTACTAAAAATAAACCTGCAATTCTAAACTCAACTATTAATATTCCTGATGTAAAAAAAATAAGAAAAAAAATTCCTTCTTTAAAATATGTATAATTTTAAATCATTAGTTTCAGGTGTTGGAAATTTAAATAAAACTAAAAAATATTATGATGATTGGTCTGAAAAATATGATGAAACACTTAAGTTATGGAATTATCAAGCACCCAAAAAAAGCATTAAATTTTTAAAAGAAACAACTAATTTTAAACCAAAAAATATCTTAGATTTAGCATGTGGGACTGGTTTATTCGGTGCCGAATTAAAAAAAGCTTATCCAAAAAGTCATATATATGGATCAGATATTTCAAAAAAAAGCTTAAAAATTTCATCAGAAAAAAAAATTTATAAAAAATTACAAATAAAAAACTTTGAACAATTACATAATTATAAAATAAAATTTGACCTTATTTCTTTGATAGGCTCTATGACGTATTGTAAAAACTTTGATAAACTTTTTGTTAATGTTAATAAAAATATTAAACAAAAAGGCTTTGCATTATTTACTCATAGAATTGATTTATGGCAGCAACAGGATTTTTTAAGTATTTTAAAAAAACATAGAAAGTCATTAAAAATCATTAAAATTTCTAGGCCCTTAAAGTATTTACCTTTGAACAAAGATTTCAAAAATAAAATAAAAATAAAAATTGTTTTATTACAAAAGTATTAAAATTTAGGCTTTTTAATTAAAAAATTTGAGCCAAAACCGAGAATCGGGTATTTATTACTTAAGTTTATTTTCTATCCATAAACCAACGATGAAAAGAAGGGATATTCGCCGTGTCCCTTCTTTTTTTATACACTAGATAAAATTGATTTGGCAATAAATTAAATTTATTTTTTCGAGTTAAAATTATCCATTTTTCGAAGTGTCTTTTCACTAACATGATGCTCTATCCCTTCAGCATCTTCAGAGGCCGTATTTTTGTCTAAACCAAGATTTAGTAAAAAATTGTATACAATATTGTGCCTCTTTTTTGATTGACTGGCAATTTTCTGACCTTTTAAAGTTAAAAAAATCGATCGATAAGGTTCTCTTTTAATGAAACCCTGTGTTTGTAATCTTTGTATTGTTTTATTGGCTGTGGCTTGTGCAATACCCAAGCTTTCAGCAATATCAACAATACGAGCTTCACCTTTGGAATTTAAAAGTTCTGCAATTAGTTCTAAATAATCTTCAGTATTTTCTGTTTTATGAGCATTTCGGACTTTGCTAAATGACATCCTTTTTTTTAGCATAATAATCAACAAAAATTAACAGAAAATGTAGCCATAGCTATATTTATTAGCTATATATACATTCAATGAATGCTCTAATTAACGCTATTAATGAAAAAACAAAGATCATTCTTGAGAATGATGGAAGGTTATTAAAGAAATCTTTTTTTGGTCTATTATTGCTTTCTCTTGTTTTTCAAGGAGGAGAGTTTGGAGAAGTTATACGATCATCAATGATAGATGCTTATATCCAAGTATCTGTTTTTGTAGGATTTACTCTTTTTGTTTTTATTGGATTGGACAGTTTAACAAAGTTTGATGTAAAGAATTTTTTATCTAAGACACAAAAGTTCCATGTCGGTATTGCTGCTTTTTTAGGTGCAATACCTGGATGTGGTGGAGCTATAATAGTTGTGACGCAATATATTCAGGGGCGTATTTCTTTTGGATCTTTAGTTGCTGTGTTAACAGCAACAATGGGCGATGCAGCTTTTTTAATACTTGCTATTGAGCCCACAACAGGACTTTTAATATTTGGAATTGGAATAATTGTTGGATCAATTTCTGGTTATATAATAGATTTTATCCATGGCATAAATTTTATGCAATCAGAGACAAAAATAAAAGTTGAATTTGAAAAAATAAATAAAACTTTTGTATCGAATTTTAATTTCTTTTGGCTTTTTTTATTTATCCCTGGTTTTATTTTAGGTATTCTAGTTGCATTCCAGATAGAATTTTCACCAGCTTATAACTCACTTTTAGTTTTTGTAGCTTCTGCTGGAGCAATACTTTCAATATTTATGTGGTCATTAAATCCATTAAGTGATTTTCAATGCTCAACTGACAAAAGTAGAGGATTATTATCAAGAGTAGTAGATACAACTAATTTTGTAACCACCTGGGTCATCAGTGGTTTTCTTGTCTTTGAAATATTTATGTACTTTACAAATTTAGATTTAAAAATATTTTTTGATTTATGGTTACCGTTTGTTCCACTAGTAGCAATTCTATTTGGTTTTTTACCTGGTTGTGGACCGCAAGTTGTTGTAGCAACGTTTTATCTAAATGGCTATATTCCTCTTTCTGCAGAGCTTGGTAATGCTATTTCAAATGATGGAGATGCTTTATTCCCAGCAATTGCTCTTGCCCCAAAAGCTGCAATTTTAGCGACCCTTTATAGTGCAATTCCTGCATTAGTTGTTGCCTACGGATATTTTTACCTATTTGAGTAAAATTTTGAAGAAAAACTTACCATCTAAAGTTTGTATTGTTTGCAATAAGCCATTCTCTTGGAGAAAAAAATGGGAAAGAGATTGGAAAAATGTTTTATATTGTTCTAAGAAATGCTCTAAAAATGGATTAAAAAAAAATAATAACAATAATTAAATCTTAATTGTGACAGATAAACTAAATAAAGAAAAAGATAAAATTCATGCAAAAGATGGTTCTAAAAAAGAAATACGCTTAACGAGATTAAAAAGGTTAGAAATAAAGCTCAAATCAAATATTTTAAAAAGAAAAAAAGCTATTAGCAAAAATGGATAAATTAATAATAAAAGGAAATTCTAAAATTTCTGGCTCAGTAAATGTTCATGGTTCAAAAAATTCTGCACTACCGATTATAGTATCTTCCCTTTTATCTGAAAAAACTTTAAAACTCTCAAATGTACCTAATGTGGTTGATGTTCTAAATTTAATAAAATTACTGAAAAATTATGGTATAAAAATTGAACACAAAAAAAATAAATTAAAAATAAATCCCTCAAAAATTAAAAATTTATCAGCAGATTATGATGTTGTGCGAAAAATGAGAGCCTCTATATTGATTCTAGGTCCATTACTTTCTCGATTTGGTGAGGCTAGAATATCTTTACCAGGAGGATGTGCCATTGGAACTAGGCCAATAGACATACATCTTGCTGGTTTATCAAAATTGGGAGCTAATTTTGAAATTCAAAATGGCTTTGTTGTTGGCAGTGTTAAATCACAATTGATTGGAAATAAAATTAAATTACCTTTTCCAAGCGTAGGAGCGACTGAAAATATACTAATGGCATCAGTATTGGCAAAAGGTGAAACTAAAATTTCTAATGCTGCAAGAGAACCAGAAATAGAAGATTTGTCAAAATGTCTTATAAAAATGGGTGCAAAAATAGAAGGTCATGGAACAAAAACTATTCTTGTACAAGGTGTAACAAATTTAAAAAAAGCAGAGCATGAGATAATTGCTGATAGAATTGTAGCTGGCACATATATAATTGCAGCTTTGATGTTAAATTCAGCTTTAGAAATAAACAACTTTAATACTATTTATTTAAAATCGTTAATTGATATTTTAAAAAAAATGGGTGCAAAATTAAAAGTAAGTAAAAATTCGATAAAAGTCTCTAAAGGATCAAAACTAAAATCTACTAGTCTTTCAACTAGTCCATATCCAGGTTTTCCCACCGATTTACAAGCTCAGTTAATGTCTCTTATGTGTATCTCAGATGGAAAGTCAAAAATTAAAGAAACAATTTTTGAAAATAGATTCATGCATGTTCCTGAACTGAATCGATTAGGTGCGAATATTACAGTAGAAAAAGATACCGCTACAATAATAGGAAATCAAACATTTAAAGGAGCGCAGGTAATGGCTAGTGATTTACGAGCTAGTATAAGTTTAGTATTAGCTGCGATGAATGCGAATGGTCAAACAACACTAAATCGTGTCTATCATCTTGATAGAGGCTATGAAAATATTGAAAAAACATTAGGTAGCTTAGGGGCAAAAATAAAAAGACAGAAAAACTAACTTTTTCTAGTTTTTTCTTTGATCACAATATAAAAGCCTGCAATTTATGAGCAAAATAGTTATTGCAGTACCAAGAGGCAGAATAACAAAAGAATGTAAAAACTTGTTACTTAAAACAAGTTTTGCACCTGATCCTCTACTATTTGATAAAGATATAAGAAAGTTAACCTTCAAATCTAAAAAAAGAAACATTGAGTATATTAAAGTAAGAGCCTTTGATGCATGTACATTTGTTGCATTCGGAGCTGCACAAATAGGAATAGCTGGTGAAGATGTAATTAATGAATTTGATTACTCAGAAATATATGCTCCACTTGATTTAAATATTGGTCATTGTCGAATTTCTGTAGCTGCTCTGAAATCCTTATTAAAAAAAGAGGATCCAGAAACCTGGAGTAATATTAGAATTGCTACTAAATACCCAAATATTACTAAAAAATTTTTTTATAATAAGGGAATACAAGTAGAAATTATAAAACTAAGTGGTTCAATGGAATTAGCTCCTTCTTTAAATATGTGTAGGAGAATTGTAGATTTAGTTTCTACAGGAAATACATTGAAAGAAAATGGTTTGACTGAAATTGAAGAAATAATGAAAATTCAATCTAAATTAATTGTCAATAGATCAGCTTATAAGACAAATATGAATGAGGTTTCAAAAATTATTTCTGAAATAGGTGCTTTTGTTAAATGAAAATAATAAAATTTAATAAAAATTTTTATAATCAAGTTCAGACAAAAATTGAAAAAAGAAATTCATTATCAAGTAAATCAATTCAAGAAGATGTAAAAAAAATTATTTATGATGTTAAAAAAAATGGCGATAAATCTCTTATTAAGTATGCAGCAAAATTTGATAAAGTTAAAATTAGTAATCAAGATCTTAGTTTAGATTTATCACATATCAAAATACAATCTAAAGTTGAGCCACAAATATTTAATAGTTTTAAAAAAGCTATAAAAAATATTTCATCATTTCACAAAAAACAATTACCTAAAAATATCATCTATACTAATAATGGTGCAACATTAAAATCTGTATGGAAGCCTATTGACTCAGTTGGCTTGTACGTACCTGGAGGAAGGGCTTTTTATCCCTCATCTTTAATTATGAATGCAGTACCTGCAATCATAGCTGGAGTAAAAAGAATAGTTTGTATAACACCACCAACTAAATCAATTAATCCATATTTTATAAAATTAATTAAGGAATTAGGTATTAAAGAAACATATTTTGTAGGAGGAGCTCAAGCTATCAGCGCGCTTACTTTTGGCACTCAAACTATTAAGCCAGTAAATAAAATATTTGGACCTGGTAATGCTTATGTAGCAGAGGCAAAAAAACAATTGTATGGAAAAGTAGGTATTGATTTACTAGCAGGACCATCTGAAATAATAGTGGTTGCGAACAATGATAATAACCCAGATTGGGTAGCTTCAGATCTAATAGCTCAAGCAGAACATGATGAAAATGCACAATCAATTTTAATTACGGATAATAAAGATTTTGCAACTAAAGTCTTAAGTTCAATTAAAAAAATAAAAAAACATTTATCAAAGAAGAAAATAATTGAAAAAAGTTTAAATAATAATGGAATTATTGCTTTGGTGGATAATATGGAACTTGCTTCAGAAATTATAAATTTTGTTGCACCAGAACATTTACATATTCACATTTCTGATAATAAAAAATTGTTATCGAATATAAATAATGCTGGTGGTTTATTTTTAGGTGAATACTCTGTCGAAGCTTTTGGTGATTATATTGTAGGAACTAATCATGTATTGCCGACATCAGGAGCTGCAAAATTTTCATCAGGGTTAGGTGTTTTAGATTTTATGAAAAGAAGCTCTATTGTTGAGATGAATAAAAAATCTTTTTATGCTCTTTCAGAAGATACTCAAAAAATGTCGGGACTTGAAGGTCTGGATGGACATAAATTGTCAGTTAAAATTAGACAAAAGAAATAATTTTTACTATAAGCTTATAAAAATATGCCAAAAGAAGGATCGATTGAATTTCAGGGAGTTGTATTAGAACTTCTTCCAAATGCAATGTTTAAAGTAAAATTAGAAAATGATCATGAAATTCTAGCTCACTCATCAGGAAAAATGAGAAAAAATAGAATAAGAGTATTAGCTGGTGATAAAGTGACAGTAGAAATGACACCTTATGATTTAACAAAAGGTAGAATTACTTTTAGATGGAAGTAAAAAAATCCAAAAAAAATAATATTATTTCATTAAAAAAAAAATCTAAATGCCCAACATGTAAAAAGGTTTCTAAAGAACCTTTTATACCTTTTTGTTCAAAAAAATGTGCCAATCTTGATTTAATGAAATGGCTTACAGATGAACATGGGCTGCAAATAAAATCTGATTAATTATTCTATTTTTAATTGAATTTAATTATAAATACTTTATCTGATGTCTTGTGCCCAGGTAGCTCAGTTGGTAGAGCAGAGGACTGAAAATCCTCGTGTCGGTGGTTCGATTCCGCCCTTGGGCACCACTTTTTTTTACTTTTTTTTGAGCGTAACTTTTTTGCTTTTGCAAAGATAAACTACACAGCTTTTATAAGAGAAAAGTCTAAGTTTTGATAATTTTTGGTTAGTTAACTAGGTCTTCAATGTTACCTTTTATTACCCTCGAAATGTTTTGTTTTATTTACGCTATTTAATCCTACAATTCTTCAAAATTAGACTCTTAAAAAATTTGTGTTAAAGTGTTCTAATATGACTAAAAAAATTTTAGTTTTTTCAAATGGTGAAAAAATTGGAGATGGAATAATCAAATTACAACTTCTTCACGAAATTAAAACAAGACTTCCAGACTATAAATTATATTGGCTTACAAATAAGGGTAAAACTGTTTATTCAAATACCCTTAAATTCTTTGCAAGTAATTATATTGATGAGATTCTTGATCAAGCAAATCTTAGTCCATTTTTTTGGAATAAAATATCAAAAAAATATAATTTAGAGAGTGATTTTTTTGATTATATATTAGATACACAAAAATCAGTAATAAGAACCATAGCATTAAAACGAATCAAGCATAAAAATTTTATTTCTGGATCAGCTAATGGTTTTTTTTCTTCTAAAAAAATTAAAAATAATAAGAATAGAAAGTATTATTTAAACTACATTTTAGATTTATTAGATTTAATAGTTTCTAAAAAAAATAGAAGTGATTTTAAAATTCCAATAAGTGAAAATCTCAAAAGAAAAATAAGTAATATTTTATTAAAACAAAAAAGCTATGTAGGAATTGCACCTGGTGCAGGTGAAATAAATAAGATTTGGTCTTTAGAAAAATACATCGAGTTATGTAACTATCTTCAAGGAAATAATAAGACTATAGTTTTTTTTATTGGACCTGACGAATTATATTTAAAAGAAAAATTAAAAAATCTTTATCCTTCCTCAATATTTATTGAGGATCATATTACTGGATATCAAAATATAGAAATTATTATGGCAACAACTAAATATTTACAATTGGCTATTTCAAATGATAGTGGTGTTAGTCATATGTTATCAACTGGATATTGCCCATTAATTAAACTCTTTGGTCCAAAAGATTCTACAAAATTTACTCCGGAAAATCCAAATCTATTTTCTATATCTTCAAGTGATTTTAACTCAAAAAATATCAATAAAATACCTGTCTCTAGAGTGATTGAAGAAATAGAAAAAGTTCTGATTTAAAATTTCATACATTAGAAGGTAGACAAGTATATTTTTCATCATTACTTGTTTAGTTTTATATGTTTAAATTTGATAAGCTTGTATTTGGAGATGCAGGGTGGGGCGATGAATTTCTTATTGCAACACTCATGACTATACTAGTAAGCATTTTATCAATGGGGTTGGGTCTTTTTTTAGCAATTATTACAGTTTGGGCAAAGATAATACAAAACAGAATAACAAGATTTATTGCAAATTTTTATACGACAGTAATAAGAGGTGTTCCTGAATTATTAGTTATTTATCTAATTTTCTTTGGCGGCAATGCTGTTGTTATTAGTATAGCTAAAGTATTTGGATATAATAAATATATAGAACTAAACGCACTTACAATTGCGACAATTGCCATTGCAGTAATATCAGCTACATATTCGAGTGAAGTTTTAAGAGCTTCTTATTTGGCTATATCTAAGGGTCAAATAGAAGCTGCAAGAGCACTGGGTATGAATAAATTTAGTATTTTTTTTAAAGTTATTTCACCTCAAGTTATTAGACATGCCTTACCGGGAATAGGGAATGTATGGCAAATAACTCTTAAAGATACTTCGCTCATTTCCGTAACTGGTCTTGTTGAAATTATGCGTCAATCTAGAATATCTTCTAACGTTGAGCATTCACCTTTAACTTTCTTAATAACAGCCGCAATATTATATTTATGTTTAACAACAATCTCTGGCAGGGTTTTTAAAACGTTAGAAGTAAATTATTCAAAAGGATTTTCGACATGATTGAATTTTTAAATAGTATTCAAAATTCTCTAATTTATAAAAATTTCTTTTTGGTCCTATCTGGCTTAGATAATACAATTTTATTATTATTAATTTCATTACCAGTTGGTTTTGTTTTAGCATTATTATTTGCTCTAGGAAGAGTTTCTAAAATTGCATTATTATCAAGAACAATTTCTAGTTATATTTTTGTCATTAGAGGAACCCCTTTACTTGTTCAAATATATTTAATTTATTTTGGTTTAGGTTCAGTAAAATTTATTCGAGAAAGTTTTTTATGGTACGCATTGAAAGAACCATTTTGGTGCGGAGTAATAGCACTTACAATTAATACTGTTGCATATGGAGCAGAAATTTTTCGAGGTGGTATTCAATCAATTGAGAAAAGTCAGGTTGAATCAGGCCTATCTCTTGGGTTTGGAAAATTTTTACTTTTAAGAAAAATTATTCTACCTATAGCTATACGAAAAGTTCTACCGTCTTACGGTAATGAATTAATACTAATGGTTAAAGCAACCTCTTTAGTTAGTTTGACAACCTACATGGAAATGACAGGTATTGCTAGAAAGATAATGGCTAAAACATTTGCACCTGTTGAAGCATTTATTGCTGCAGGAATTCTTTATCTTTTTTTAAATTTTCTAATGGTTCAATTTGTTAAATATTTAGAATGGAAATATAATCCACACTTAAGATTAAATAATTAATTTCTAAATTTTTTATGACAAGTGCTGCAATTTGCAGCCATTGCTTTAATAGCATCACTTATCATCTCTTTATCTTCTAATTCTATACTTAAAGATATCATTTCGATATCATCTACAAAGTTTTGGTTATATTCATTAAATGTCTCACGATCACTCCAAATATTATCACTAGCTCCTTCTGCTTGACTATTTTCAGGATAAAAATCTTTAAATTCAGATGCTGAGTGAAGAAGAGTTTCATTAAACTCTAACATTTCCTCATATTGATCTGAATTTATTAATCTGTAAAGTTTCGATGATGTGCTTTTAATTTTTTGCATTATTGCCATTCTTTCGTTAACAATCTTTTCTAACGATTTGTCCTCTAAAGTTACTTTGTGAGCTAGAACATATAAAGGAATGAATGAAATTAAAGTACTTATTGTTATTTTAAAGAATATACCCATTTTTTGTTATTATATTATGCAAGTAGTTATGTCCTAATTTTGCATATTCAAGAGGGTTTGCTTTTTTAGGATCCTGCTCAGCTTCAATAATTAACCATTCCTGATATTTTGCCTCATATAGTATCTTAATTAATGGATCGTAATCGATGCAACCATCTCCTGGAACAGTGAAAACACCATCTAGAAAAGACTCTCTAAAACTTAAGTCATCTTTAATAGATTTTAAAAAAACATCTTTTCTAATATCTTTACAATGAACATGGTTAATTCGAGAAATATAATTTTTTAATACTCTTTCATAATTTGCTTCGGCAAACATTAAGTGTCCAGTATCGTAAAGCAAAAATGTATTTTGATTTGTCATATCCATAAATCGATCTACATCTTCCTCAGATTGTATAATAGTTCCCATATGCTCATGATACGACATTGGCATTCCTTCATCCATCAGCATATCAGATAATTCACTGATTTTTTTGCAATAGCTATACCATTCATCTTTTTCAAGTATTGGTCTTTTACTAAGAGCTTTTGATTGATCACCTTGGATTGATCCAGACACATCAGCAAAAACAAAAACATCTGCGTTTATTAGCTTTAATAAATTTAAATGATCTTGGAGTGCTATCCATTCTTCTTTTGCACTTCTTTCTCTAAGCATTGCTCCATACCAACCACCTGGCATTTTTAAATTAAATTTTTCTAAAAGATATTTTGTAATACCTGGGTTTCTCGGAAATTTTCCACCTAATTCAATACCTGAAAATCCAGATGTACTTGCATCCTCTAAACATTTTTCAATAGGAGTATCACCTCCTAGTTCTGGCATATCATCATTGCTCCAGGCAATAGGCGCGATACCAAGTTTAATTTTCATGAAGTTTTACATATTTCATGATAGATGAAAAATAAAGATAAATATGAACATATTATTAGTTGATGGAAATGAAAAAGAAGCTTCTGATCGATATACAAAATTGGGTATGGATACTCAATTTCAAGTATATGAAAAAGTTTTAAAAAAATATTCTAGTTCAACTATCAATATTACAACAATTCATCCTGCAGTTCATAATAATTATCTTCCCTTAGGCATAAGTCTTGATGACTTCGAAGCAGTTGCTTGGACGGGAAGTCTACTAAATATATATAATGAGACAAAGTCTATAACAAATCAAATAGAGCTAGCTAAAGAATTATTTAAAAGAAAAAATAAAATATTTGGAAGTTGTTGGGGGCTTCAGGTTTTAGTTACTGCCGCAGGAGGTAAAGTAAGAAAAAATCCAAATGGTCTTGAAGCAGTTTTAGCCAAAAATATTACATTAAATCAAGATGGTGAAGTTCACCCTATGTATAAGAATAAAAAAAAATCATTTAATGCACTTTGTTGGCATTATGATGAAGCAGAAAATCTTCCAAAAGAAACCAAAGTCCTAGCTTCAAATAATATCAGTAAATTTCAATCTATAAGCTTTGAAGCAAACCAATCAAGTGTTTGGGCAGTACAATATCATCCAGAATTTAATCCAAAATGGATGGCTGGACTTATGGAAATGAGAAGAGATATTTTGTTGGAACAAAAAGTATATGAAAATTTATCAGAATTTGAAAACGAAAAGACGATTTTGCAAAACTCTAATAATCTTCAAAAAAAAGAATTACAAATATATGATGATGTAGTTAATGAAGACATCCATTCTTTAGAAATTTCTAATTGGTTAAATCTTAATAAAAATTATTGACTACATTAATAATTGATTTCCACTTACTAATTCTAGATTTTGAAATAGATTTGCTATTTTTTGATTTCACTGTTTTATCTTTTTTCCAAAGTTTAATTATTTGGCTTGTATTTTTTAAATATCCAGATTGGATTGCTGCAAGATATGCTGCCCCAAGTGAAGTAGTCTCAATATTACTTGGTCTAATAATTATAATTTGAGAAACATTTGCTAAACTTTGTAGAAAGCTATTATTTTTGACCATACCTCCATCAACTCGTATTTCACTAATCTTTGTCTTAGAGTCTTTTTCCATACACTCAATTAATTCATAAGTTTGATAAGATAGGCTATCCAAAGTTGCTTTGATGATATCTTCTTTAGATGTGTTTCTAGTGATACCAAAAAATGTTCCTCTCGCATTAGGGTTCCAATATGGGGCTCCAAGTCCTGTTAACGCTGGAACAAAAAATAAATTTTCATCTGTATTAGCTTTTTTATACAGTTTATCAGTTTCACTAGAATCTTTTATAAATTTTAGATTATCGCGAAGCCATTGTATGGCAGAGCCTGCTACAAAAATACTTCCTTCATAGCAATACATTTTTTTACCATTTATTTTAAAAGCAACAGTTGTTAGCAATCTATTCTTAGATAATTTAAATTTTTCTCCAATATTCATTAGAAGAAAACAACCTGTACCATACGTACTTTTTGATTGCCCTTTTTTAAAACATGCTTGACCAATTGTTGCTGACTGTTGGTCTCCAGCCATGCCACCAATTGCTATTGCATCACCAAATAATTTAGTAGAGCCAAAATCATATGCATTTTCGACTACAGTTGGTAAGATATTTTTCGGAATATTAAATATTTTTAAAATTTTATCAGACCACTTCTCTTTTTGAGAATCAAAAATCATGGTTCTTGAGGCATTTGATATATCTGTTAAGTGAGATTTTCCTTTAGTTAAATTCCATAATAGCCATGTGTCTATTGTTCCAAAAAGTAAATTATTATTCTTTAAATTCTTGTTTACTTCTTTAACGTTATCAATAATCCATTTAATTTTGGTTGCAGAAAAATAAGGATCAAGTTCTAAACCAGTTATTTTTTGAATTTTTTTATCAATCCCTTTTCTTTTTAACTTTTCACAGAGATTAGCCGTTCTTCTATCTTGCCAGACTATTGCTCTATAAATTGGTTTCCCAGTTTTTTTATTCCATAAAACTGTTGTTTCTCTTTGATTGGTAATTCCAATTGAAATTATATTTTTTGAATTTAATTTATTTTTTTTTAATATTTTTGAAATTAAATTTCTTACATCATCCCAAATTTCTGTTGCATTATGTTCTACCCATCCTTCATTTGGAAAATATTGTTTAAATTCTTTTTGGACAATATCAAATATTTCAAATTTTTTATTATATAGTACAATTCTTGAACTTGTTGTTCCTTGATCAATGACTAAGAAATATTTATTCATATATTAGACATCTAAATTTTTAATGAAGTTAGCATTATTTTGAATAAATTTAAAACGTAACTCTGCTTGTTTTCCCATTAAGGTTTCGAATAAACTTTCGGTATTCTTCATATCTTTCTTAGCTTTTTCAGAGTTAATCAATATCAGTTTTCTTTTGGATTGATCCATTGTTGTCTCTTTTAATTGATCTGCAGGCATTTCACCCAATCCTTTAAATCTTGTGATATTATAATTGTCAGATTTAAATTCTTTTTCAATCAATTTATCTTTCTCTTTTTCGTCATATGCGTAATAAGATTTATTTTTATTATAAATTTTAAATAGAGGAGGCATTGCTAGATATAGTTTATTTTCATCAATTAAACTTTTCATATATTTATAAAAAAAAGTGATAAGTAGAGTTGCAATATGTGAACCATCTACGTCCGCATCAGTCATTAAAATAATTTTCTCATATCGAAGTTTTGAAATTTCAAAATTTTTTCCAATACCACAACCTAAAGACTGAATAAGGTTTTGTATTTCATTATTATCAGCAATTTTAGATAACCCAACATTATACACATTTAATATTTTCCCCCTTAAAGGAAGTATTGCTTGCAATTCTCTATTTCTAGCTTGTTTAGCAGATCCTCCAGCACTATCACCCTCAACAATAAATATTTCAGAATCTTTTATAGATTTACTCGAACAATCTACTAATTTACCTGGAAGACGATTTCTTTCTTTAATACTTTTTCTATCTAACTCTTTAATTTTTGATAAATCAGTTCTCTGAAGCGCTCTTTCAATTAAATTATCTAAAAGTATTTTTGAATTTTTCTTATTAGCGTTTAACCATAATAAAAATTCTTGTTGTGTTTTTGTTTCAATTTCTTTTTGTAAATTTGGCATTATTACTCTCTTTTTAGTTTGACCTTCAAAACTTGGATCATTTATAAAGATAGAAATAATAACGTTTGAGTAATCAAAAATATCACTGTGATTGATATTGCTGATTTTTGAAAATTGATTTTTTTGTCCATAAAGTTTTACAGCTTTTAAAATTCCGTTACGAATACCATTTTCATGAGAGCCACCATCTGGTGTTTCAATAGTGTTACAATATGACATTAAACTTGAAGTTTCATTAGCATTAAATGAAATTAATGTTTCAAAATTTTCATTGTCTTTAATTTTTGATTTCAATAAAAAATTTTTTTCAAATAATTTAGAGTTGTTTGCGTATTCTAATTGAAAATAATCTTCAATTCCTTTTTTATAAAAAAAACTTTTTTTGTTAGGTGTTTTATCTTTTATTAATTCTTTATCAATTTCAAAGTTGATAGTTGTGCCTCCAACTAATACTGATTTCATATTTATAAAATTATATAATTTTTTTGAAACAAATTGTGTTTCTTCAAATATGCTTTCATCTGGGATAAAAGAAATTTCAGTACCTTTTAATTTTTTGCTACATTTTTCAATTTTTATTTTTGTCTTAACCTTTCCTTTTGAGTAATCTTGTCTATACACTTTTCCATCTTTAAAGACTTGAACTTGTAATAAAGAGCTTAATGCATTTACAACAGAAATCCCAACCCCGTGTAATCCACCAGAGGTTTTGTAGGCATTGCTGTTAAATTTACCACCCGCATGAAGTGTAGTTAAAACTACTTCCAGTGCTCTTTTATTTTTATATTTTGGATGAAAATCAACAGGAATACCTCTACCATTATCTTTTATTTTTATCGAACCATCTTTTTTATATTGAAAACTTATATCAGTCGCGTGACCAGCTAAAACTTCATCTATACTATTATCTAGTACTTCGTTAACTAAATGATGAAGGCCATCTTGATTTGTGCTTCCAATATACATACCAGGTCTTTTACGAACTGGCTCAAGACCCTCAAGTACTTCAATATCTTTGGCATTATAAGTTGATTTTTTAGCCACAAATATTTCTTATCAAAAGTGTTGTTCTAAAAACATAAAAAAACCGCCCTAAGGCGGTTTTTTTATAGAGACAAGTATAATTCTACACGTCGTAGTATAATTTAAACTCGTGTGGATGAGGTCTAATATTAATAGGGTCAACCTCGCTCTCTTTTTTATAGCTAATATAAGTTTCAATTACATCTTTGGTGAATACATCACCCTCTAATAAAAATGCATGATCTTTCTCAAGAGCTTCAAGAGATTCAGCTAAAGATCCAGGCGTAGATTGAATTTTAGACAAAACTTCATCGCTAGCAGCATAGAGATTTATATCTGTTGGATCACCAGGATTAATTTTATTTTTAATTCCATCTAATCCTGCCATTAACATTGCTGAGAATGCTAAGTATGGATTTGCACTTGGATCTGGACATCTAAATTCCATTCTTTTTGCTTTAGGGCTTTGAGAATAAGCAGGAATTCTAACAGATGCAGTTCTATTTCTTTGAGAGTAAACAATGTTCACCGGAGCCTCAAAGCCTGGGACCAATCTTTTATAAGAATTGGTAGTAGGAGCACAAAAAGCTAAAAGAGCAGGTGCATGTTTAAGTATACCGCCAATATAATTTAGAGCTAAATCACTTAGGTTAGCATAGTTACCCTCTTTATACATTAATGTGTCACCGTCTTTCCAAACACTTTGATGAACGTGCATACCTGAACCATTATCTTCGAATAAAGGTTTAGGCATAAATGTAGCTGACATTCCATGTTGTCTAGCAACATTTTTAACAACATACTTATATTTCATCATATCATCAGCCATTTTTAGTAAGGGCGAAAATTCTAAATCAATTTCACATTGTCCTCCTGTTGCAACTTCATGATGATGTGCTTCAACTGTGAGACCTATGTCTTGCATTGTCATTACCATTTCAGTTCTTACATCTTGAAGTGTATCAACTGGCGGTAAAGGAAAATAACCTTCTTTATGTCTAGGTTTATGACCTAAGTTTGGGTTTTCATCAGTACCACTATTCCATGTACCTTCAACAGAATCAACTTCATGAAATGCAAAATTTGATCCTGAGTCAAATTGAACGTTATTAAACACAAAAAATTCTGCTTCTGGACCAAAAAATGCTGTGTCACCGATACCAGATGATTTCAAATAGGCTTCAGCTTTTTTAGCAATATTTCTTGGGTCACGACTATAGTCAACCAAAGTTACAGGATCTTTAATATTACAATGTAATGCCAAAGTTTTTTCTGAAAAAAATGGATCAATATATGCTGTTGTTGCATCTGGCAAAACAATCATATCACTGTCTTGAATTTCTTGGAAACCTCTTACTGAAGATCCATCAAAACCAAGTCCGTCAGAAAATATATCTTCGTCTAAAAATTTAATTGGTATTGTAAAATGTTGAGTTGTTCCTGGTATATCAGTAAAGCGCATATCAACCATCTTAATGTCCATATCTTTAATTTCGGACATTAAATCTTTTGGAGTCGAGCTTTTTAATTTCATATCTATCTCCTTACTTCAACAAAAGGGTATGCTATCCAGCGTTACCCGGTTAAATCATGCTCTAGTTATGAAATCTGCTTTTGATGCGCGTTCCTTCAGCTTTAGGCTTACTTCCGACCTAAATAATAGGTTGAACGATTTATAACTTTTGCATGCGTTCCTTCGGCACAATGCCTACTTCCGACTCTAAAAGAGTTGAACGATTATTGTTTAATTACTAGGTTTTATATAAAAGTAAAGAAAAATTAGACAGCATCACTGTCTTTTTCGCCAGTCCTTATTCTAATTACCTGCTCAATATTCGATACAAATATCTTTCCATCGCCAATTTTTCCAGAATAAGCGCTAGTTTTTATTGACTCAATAACATCATCTACTTGATAGTCTTCAACTATTACTTCAAGTTTCATTTTTGCTAAAAATTCATCATCATACCCATCATTAGGATCAATTCCACCAGTTGACCCTCTTTGTCTACCGAAACCTTTTACATCTACTAATGTCATCCCGGATATTCCAAGTTCATGTAGAGCTTCTTTAACTTGAGAAAGTTTAAACGGCTTTATGATTGCTTCTATTTTTTTCATATCGTTGATAATCTATTAATTGCTTCTTTAATGTTTTCTAGAGAATTAGCAAAACTTATTCTAACAAATTCTCCAGCATTATTTCCAAAGCTAGAGCCTGGAACTAATGCAACACCTTTCTCTTCAAGTGCGATTTCTGAAAATCTATTTCCGCTCAATCCAGTCTTTGAAATATTGGGAAATGCATAAAAAGCACCACCTGGTTCAAAACAAGAAATTTTTTCTAATTTATTCAATTCATTAAAAACGTACTCTTTTCTTTTTTGAAATTCACTAACAATTTTTGTTATTTCTTTTTGAGAACCTTTTATTGCCTCTAATCCCGCATATTGCGAAATGGAGGTAGCGCAGGAATTATAATTGACACATATTTTGTTAGCATGTTCAATTAAATTTTCTGGCCATATACTCCAACCTAATCTCCATCCAGTCATACAATATGTTTTGCTCCATCCTTCAAGAACTATTAATCTATCTTTTATACTTTCGTATTCTAATAATGATGGCATTTGTTCATTATTAAAAATAATATTACTATAAATTTCATCACTTAAAATTGAGACTTTTGGGTGCTGCTCTAGTAAATTAACAAGATCAGTAATTTTTTTCTTATTCATATATGATCCTGTTGGATTGTTAGGATTATTTATTATTATCAAACTTGTTTTATCAGAAATTAATTCTTTTAATTGTTCAGTATTAATTTCGAAATTATCTTTTTCTGAAAGTTTTAATGGTACAGCTTTTGCACCACTGTATTTAATCATAGATCTATAAATTGGAAAACCTGGATCAGGATAAATTATTTCTCTATCTTCACTACCTAATAATAATGCTGAAATAAAAATTACTGGTTTTCCTCCTGGAGTAATTAAAACATTTTCTGGTTTAATATTTGATTTGTATTTTTTGAATACTAGCTCTGAAATTGATTCTCGTAGTTCAGGTATTCCATTTGATGGAGTATAGCCATGATGGCCATCTTTAATTGCTTTAATAGCAGCTTCTTGAATATTTATTGGTGTAGGAAAATCTGGTTGTCCTATTCCTAAATTAATAATATCTTTACCTTTAGAAGCAAGATTATTAGCTTTAGCTAGAATAGAGAAGGCCGTTTCTGTTTCTAGATTAAATATTCTTTTTGAAACTTCCATATTTTTGATATAGCGATTTAATATAAAAATTAAACTTTTAATTAAGTTTTATGGCGAGCGTAGCTCAGTTGGTTAGAGCGCAGGCTTGTGGTGCCTGATGCCGTGGGTTCGAATCCCATCGTTCGCCCCATTTTTGATTTAGTTAATTTTCTCTATTGTTTTTTAGTTTATTGTACATAAAAGGCTAATAATAATAGGGCCGGTGGTGGAATTGGTAGACACGCTAGATTTAGGTTCTAGTGCCGCGAGGTGTGAAGGTTCAAGTCCTTTCCGGCCTACCACTAGGTTTGAAGAATTATGAATACAAAAGAATTAAAATCTAAAAAACTTTATAAAGAGTATTCACTAGAAATTCCTTATGAAGAAATTGATATTGAAATAGATAATAAAATAAATCAAATACTACCTACTGTTAATATCCCTGGTTTTAGAAAAGGTAAAGCACCTCTAAATATTGTTAAAAAAAAATATGAAGATAATATCTTGAATGAAGTAATTCAAAAAGTAATAGATATAAACACAAAAAAATTAATTGATGAAAAAAAATTTTCTCTATTTAGAGCTCCTAAAGTTGAGCTTAGTAACTATGAAAAAAATAAGCCAATAACAATAAATTTAAAATTTGATTTAAAACCTGAGATTAAACTTAAAGATTTTAAAGATCTTAAAGTTAATAAGTATGAAATTGAATTAGGTAAAAAAGCAGAAGAGAATCAATTTAAGCAATTTATTGACTCACAAAAAAATTTTAAAAAAGTTGAAAGTTCAAGACAAGTTAAAAATTCCGATAAGGTTATTGTTAATTTTGAGTCTTCCCAAGAAGATCTTCCAGATTATTTAAAATCTCAAAAAAATTTTCCTATTGATTTGGGTTTTGATGATGGAATACTTCCAGACTTAAACAAAAAATTAATAGAAAAAAAAATAAAAGCTGGAGATAAAATTGAACTAAAAATTAATTTATCTAAAATTCTCAAAGATGATAAATTTAAAAAAACAACTTTTCATTTTGAAATAATTGCAATCGAAGAAAAAATTAAATTTCAACTTACAAAAGAGTTTTTAGATAAAAATGGTTTCAAAACAGAAAAAGATCTTAAAGAATTCCTGGTTAGCAATATCAAAACTCAATATGAACAAGGCATAAAACAAATAGAAAAAAAAGAATTAATGGACCTTTTAGATAATAGTCACAAATTTGAATTACCTGATGGGGTGTTAGAAGATGATTTTAATCAAATTTGGCACCGGTTAGAACATGCAAAAAAAGAGGGCAGTTTAGACGAGGATGATAAATTATTAAAAGATGACGATCTTAAAAAGAGATACAAAAAAATTTCAGAAAGAAGAGTCAAGCTTGGTTTATTAATGCAACAAATCGCCTCAGAAGAAAAAGTCCTTGTATCTGAAGAAGAAATTAACAAAGGGATATTAGAATATACAAGGCAATATCCTGGTCAAGAAAAGCAGATTATGGAATATTTTGAAAAAAATCCATCATCTCTGGATACAATTAGAGCACCTCTCATAGAACAAAAAGTAATAGATTCAATTATTTCCAAATCGAAAACAAATGTTATAAAATTAAATGAAGATGAATATAAAAAACTTGAAGTTAAAACATTTGATATTAAAGATACAACAAAATGAAAGATCCAATAGATAATTTTACAAATAACTTAATCCCAATGGTTGTTGAACAATCATCTAGAGGTGAAAGATCTTATGACATATATTCGAGGTTGTTAAAAGAAAGAATAATATTTCTAACTGGTCCCATTGACGATAACATTGCAAGTTTAATATGCGCACAAATATTATTTCTAGAGTCTGAAAACCCTAAAAAAGAAATTTCTTTTTATATTAATTCTCCTGGAGGTATTGTTTGGTCAGGATTAGCAATTTACGATACTATGCAGTACGTTTCTTCAAAAATTATGACTATTTGTATAGGGCAAGCAGCATCAGCAGGCTCACTTCTTTTAACTGCGGGTGAAAAAGGAATGAGATTTTCTCTTCCAAATTCAAGAATTATGGTTCATCAACCTAGTGGTGGCATGCAAGGACAGGTTACAGATATTGAAATCCAAACTAATGAAATTAAAAAAACAAAATTAAAATTAAATGAAATTTACTCAAAACATACAGGAAAGAAATTATCAGAAATTTCAAGTATTATGGAAAGAGATAAGTATTTCTCGGCTGATGAAGCAATTAAATTTGGTTTAATAGATAAAGTTGTAAAGGGTAGGAAATAATGAATAAAAAAAACGATAAAGATTCATTGTTTTGCTCTTTTTGCGGCAAAAATCAGAAAGAAGTAAAAAAGTTAATAGCTGGCCCAACTGTCTTTGTATGTGATGAATGCGTAGAATTATGCATGGACATAATTAAAGAAGACAATAAAAATAATAAATTCAAAATTAAAAAAGACATACCTAAACCTTCAGAGATAAATAAATTTTTAAACGATTACGTAATAGGCCAGAAAGACTCAAAAAAAATACTTTCTGTAGCTGTTTATAATCACTATAAAAGATTATCAACTAATTTAGAAAACGATAATATTGAAATATCAAAATCAAATATTCTTTTAGTTGGCCCCACTGGTACCGGTAAAACATTATTAGCTCAAACTTTAGCAAAAATATTAGATGTTCCTTTTACGGTTGCAGATGCAACGAGTCTAACTGAAGCGGGATATGTTGGAGAAGATGTAGAAAATATAATTCTCAAATTGTTACAAGCATCTGATTATAATGTAGAACGTGCCCAAAAAGGGATAGTCTATATTGACGAAATTGATAAAATTGGAAGAAAAAGTGACAACCCCTCTATAACTAGAGATGTTTCTGGAGAAGGTGTGCAACAAGCTTTGCTAAAAATTATGGAAGGAACTGTTGCCAGTGTTCCGCCACAAGGAGGAAGAAAACATCCTCAACAAGAATTTTTACAAGTAGATACATCCAATATACTTTTCATATGTGGAGGAGCTTTTTCAGGTTTAGAAGAAATCATCAATTATCGCTTAAAGGGAACTGCTATTGGGTTTAATTCTAAATTAGATTTAGAGCTTAAAAAGACTGTTGGTACATCACTTACAAAATTAGAGAATCAAGATTTATTAAAATTTGGAATGATACCAGAATTTATTGGAAGACTTCCAGTTATCACTACTTTAAGCGAATTAGACGAAGATATGCTAATTCGAATAATGACTCAGCCAAAAAATGCTATAGTAAAGCAGTTCGAATCTCTTTTGAAAATGGATGGAGTTAAATTAGAAATTAAAGAAGATGCTTTAAAAGAAATTGCAAAGTTAGCTGTTTCACAAAATACAGGAGCTAGAGGTTTAAGGTCTATTATTGAAGATTCGTTAATGGATCTTATGTATAAGGTCCCAGATCAAAAAGATTTATATAAAGTAGTTATAAATAAAGACGTGATTGCAAAAAAATCTGATCCTATTTTAATTTATTCAAATAAAGAAAATAATCAAAAATTAATGTCTACCAACTCTTGAATTTAATCAATATATAGACATTTAATATATATGGCAAAAAATGTAATCCCTGTTCTGCCTCTTAGAGATATAGTAGTATTCCCTAATATGGTAGCTCCTCTATTTGTTGGTAGAGAGCAATCGGTAAATGCTCTTAATCATGTAATGACAGGTGATAAAAAAATTTTTTTACTTTCCCAAAAAAATTCAAAAATTGATAATCCTAACAAAGAAAACTTATATTCATTTGGAACAATTGCTAAGATTATTCAACTATTAAAACTCCCAGATGGTACTCTTAAGGTTTTAGTTGAAGGTATACAAAGAGCAAAAATTAATAGTATAATTTTCAATAAAGAATTTATAACTGCATCTTTTACTGAAATTAACCATAAAACTAAAAAAAATTCAAATATAAGAGCTTTGCAGAAACTCATTATTGAACAGTTTGTTGAGTTTCAAAAAATTAATAAAAAGGTTTCATTGGATGTCATCAACAATGTCAAAAAAATAAATGATCCTGATAAAATTGTTGATTTAATCTCATCAAACATATCAATTTCTTTATCTCAAAAACAAGAAATATTAGAAATTATAAATACAGAAGAAAGACTTAACAAAATCTATGGTTATTTAGTGTCTGAAATTGATTCTTTTCAAGTTGAAAAAAAAATAAAGGGTCGTGTAAAAAGACAAATGGAGAAAACACAGAAAGAGTATTATTTAAATGAGCAAATGAAGGCAATTCAGAAGGAGTTAGGTGAAAATGAAGACTTAGACGAAATTGCTGAACTTGAGAAAAAATTAAATGAATATAACTTATCTAAGGAAGCTAAAGATAAATGTACTTCAGAAATCAAAAAACTAAAAAATATGAGCCCAATGTCAGCAGAGGCTACCGTAATTAGAAATTATTTAGACTGGGTTATGTCGATACCTTGGAATAAACCCAATCAAATTTCACAAAATATTAATAAAGCATCAACAATTTTAGAAAATGATCATTATGGCTTAGAAAAAGTTAAAGAAAGAATTCTTGAGTACTTAGCAGTTCAAAAAAGAACTAATAAACTTAAAGGTCCAATATTATGTTTAGTTGGACCACCTGGAGTTGGCAAGACATCTCTTGGCAAATCTATTGCAAATTCTACAGGTAGAAGCTTTGTTAGAATGTCTTTAGGGGGTGTTAGGGATGAAGCTGAGATTAGAGGACACAGAAAAACATATATTGGCTCAATGCCTGGTAGATTTATTCAAGCAATGAAAAAATCAAAATCTTCTAACCCACTAATTTTATTAGATGAAATCGATAAACTTGGTTCAGATTGGAGAGGGGATCCATCTTCTGCTCTTCTTGAAGTTCTTGATCCTGAGCAAAATAGCAAGTTCAATGACCATTACTTAGAACTTGATTACGATCTCTCGGATGTAATGTTTGTATGCACAGCAAATACTCTTAACATACCCCCGGCATTGCTTGATAGAATGGAAGTTATTAGAATACCAGGATACACAGAAAAAGAAAAAAATCAAATTGCAAAAAAATACTTAGTCCCTAAACAAATAAAAAATCATGGATTAAAAAAATCTGAGATTTCATTTAGTTCTAAAGTTTTAAACTCAATAATTAGAAATTATACAAAAGAGGCTGGTGTAAGAAATCTTGAAAAAGAAATTTCTAAAGTGTGTAGAAAATCAGTAAAAAAATTAGAAACTTCCAGATTAAAAAAGATCAATTTAAATGACAAATCGTTGCAAAATCTTTTAGGTATTGCAAAGTTTAGATCGAGTGAAATTGAAAAAAAGAATTTAGTTGGTGTTACCAATGGATTAGCATGGACCGAAGTAGGTGGAGAAATTTTATCGGTTGAGGTTATTTTATCCCTAGGTAAGGGCAAACTAACCATTACAGGTAAATTAGGAGAAGTAATGAGGGAATCAATTCAAGCTGCTACTTCATACGTTAAGTCAAAATCATTAAGCTTAGGAATAAATCCCAAAGATCTTGAAAATTATGACATTCATATACATGTACCCGAAGGAGCTACGCCAAAAGATGGCCCAAGCGCAGGTATAGCTATTTTTAATTCTCTAGTATCTTCCTTAACCAATAACAAAATTAAAAGGGATGTAGCAATGACAGGAGAAATTACACTAAGAGGTCGAGTACTCCCAATAGGAGGTTTAAAAGAAAAAATATATGCAGCCAGCAGAGCAGGTATTAAAAAAGTCCTTATACCTCATGAAAACTTTAGAGAGGTATCTGAATTTGACAAAGAAGTTTTAAAAGGTATTAAGATAATTCCAGTATCCGATGCATTCTCGATTCTCGAGCATACCTTAACAAAATCAGTAATTCCAATAAATTTAACCGAATCTCAGCTAAAAAATAACCAAAACACTACCAGTAGACACTAATTTTTAAAATTAAAAAATCAAGTAATTAAGCCATTTAATTGATAAATTCCCTCGTTTCTGGGAAAATTTTTATTATAATATTGACTTGTTTGAAAAACAGACAATTATCCTTAAAATTAAATAAAGGAGATTAAAAGTGAATAAAAATGATCTTATCGCATCCGTAGCATCTTCCGCAGGACTATCAAAATCTGACGCAACTAGAGCAATTGAGAGCTTTCTAGACGCTATTACTAATGCTTTAAAAAGAGACGAAAAGGTTAGTATAGTAGGATTTGGTAATTTTAGCGTAAGCCATAGAAAAGCCACTACTGGTAGAAATCCTAGGACAGGTGAATCAATTCAAATACCAGCATCCAAAAGACCTAAATTTACTGTAGGAAAAGCTCTAAAAGATTCAGTAAATAATTAATTATCTTTTTTTCTTGCACCGGCTGTTAAATAAATTTAACAGCCGCTTTTATTTGGGTGTTTAGCTCAGTTGGTAGAGCATCTCGTTTACACCGAGAGGGTCGGGAGTTCAAGTCTCTCAACACCCACCATGCGCGGGAGTAGTTCAGCTGGTTAGAACGCTGCCCTGTCACGGCAGAGGCCGCGGGTTCGAATCCCGTCTCTCGCGCCAATTATCTTAGTTTTATTTTGTGTACTAAAGTCGCAACGAGACACGTTGTTATTGTTGAATAAATCGTTAAATACATTACTAATTTATTTGTGAGATTATAGTGTCTGAGTTTCTATTTGAATATTTGCCCATTTTGATTTTTATATTTATTGCTTTAAGTTTAGCTGTTGGGATGACATTATTATCTTTTGTAGTAGGAGACTCTCAACCAGACCAAGAAAAATTATCTGCTTATGAGTGTGGATTTGAGGCTTTTGACGATGCTCGTGGAAGATTTGATGTAAGATTTTATTTAGTAGCAATCTTATTTATTATCTTTGATTTAGAAGTTGCATTCTTGTTTCCATGGGCAATAACACTTGGTAAAATTGGATTGTTTGGTTTTTGGTCAATGATGATTTTCCTGACTGTTTTAACTATTGGTTTTATTTATGAATGGAAAAAAGGAGCTTTAGAATGGGAGTAGATGAAGCAAAAAAAATTGTTGATGATACTCTAAACACAGAATTATCGTCTAAGGGTTTTTTAGTTGCTAGCTACGATAAAATTCTTACTTGGGCTAGAACTGGTTCTTTATGGCCAATGACATTCGGATTGGCATGTTGTGGAGTAGAGATGATACATTCTTATATGGCAAGATATGATCTAGATCGTTATGGAGTCATACCAAGAGGTAGTCCTAGACAATCTGATGTAATGATTGTTGCTGGAACATTAACAAATAAAATGGCACCGGCTTTAAGAAAAGTTTATGATCAAATGCCAGAACCTCGTTGGGTGATATCAATGGGTTCATGTGCAAATGGTGGTGGATATTATCACTACTCGTATTCAGTAGTTAGAGGGTGTGATAGGATAGTTCCAGTTGATGTTTACGTACCAGGATGCCCCCCAACAGCAGAAGCTTTAGTTTATGGAATTCTTCAATTGCAAAAAAAAATAAGAAGAGAAAATAAATTTAAAAGATAATTTTATATGATTAAAATTCTTACTAAAATAGATGGCATAAATAATGTTTTAGAAAATAATAATTTATTAGAAGTACAATTTGAAAAAAATAATATTATTAAAATTTTTAATGAATTAAAAGATAATACTGAGCTTAATTTTAATCAACTATTAGATATTACAGCCGTTGATTACCCTTCAAGAGAATTTAGATTTGATATGATTTATATTTTGCAAAGTTTAACAAAAAATAAAAAAATTATTCTTAAAGCTTTTATTAAAGAAAACGAAAACATAGAATCAATAACCAATATTTACAAATCTGCGGATTGGTATGAAAGAGAATGTTATGATTTATTTGGAATTGAATTCATTAACCATCCTGATTTAAGAAGAATAATGACGGATTACAATTTTGAAGGTTATCCATTGCGCAAAGATTTTCCTTTAACAGGACACACAGAAGTTCGCTACGATGATCTTGAAAAAAAAGTAATATATGAGCCTGTTAAGTTAACTCAAGAATTTAGAAATTTTGATAGTGAATCTCCTTGGGAAGGAATGGAAAACAAACTTTTTGGCGATGAGAAATCTACTGGTAAAAATTAAATGAAAGAAGTAGAGCTTAATACAACCACAATTAATTTTGGCCCCCAACATCCAGCTGCACATGGTGTTTTACGTTTAGTAGTTGAGTTGGAAGGAGAAGTAGTTCAAAGAGCAGAACCACATATTGGATTGTTACATAGGGGAACAGAAAAATTAATTGAATATAAAACTTATCTACAGGCAGTTCCTTATTTTGATAGACTTGATTATGTTTCACCAATGTGTCAAGAACATGCTTTTGCATTAGCAACTGAAAATCTCTTAGGTATTAATGTTCCTGAAAGAGCTAAATATATCCGTGTTATTTTTGCTGAAATTACTAGAATACTAAATCATTTATTAAATATACCTGCCTATGCTGCTGATATTGGTGCAGTGACACCATTTTTATGGTGTTTTGAAGAAAGGGAAAAGCTTTTAGAATTTCATGAAGCCGTATCTGGGGCAAGATTTCATGCAGCTTATTTTAGACCCGGTGGTGTTCATCAGGATATGCCTGAAGGAATGGAAGAAAAATTATTTGAGCATTTTAAAACTCTACCTAAATTTATTGATGATCTTGAAAGCTTGCTGACTAATAACAGAATATTAAGACAAAGATCAGTTGATATAGGAATAATTTCAAAGTCAGAAGCAATTGAATGGGGGTGTTCGGGACCTGTATTAAGAAGTACCGGTGTAGCATGGGATTTAAGAAGATCTCAACCTTATGATGCTTATGATCAAGTTGATTTTGAAGTTCCTGTTGGAAAAAAAGGTGATTGTTTTGATCGATATTTGGTTCGGATAGAGGAAATGAGACAGAGCATTAGTATTATTAATCAATGTTTAAATAAAATCAAACCAGGTCCAATATCAATTGAGGATAATAAAATAACACCTCCTAAAAGAAATCAAATGAAAAAATCAATGGAAGCTTTAATTCATCATTTTAAACTTTTCACTGAAGGTTATCGCGTTCCAGCTGGCCAAGTTTATAGTGCAGTAGAAGCTCCAAAAGGTGAATTTGGTGTTTACCTTGTTTCTGACGGATCTAGTAAACCATATAGGTGTAAAATAAGAGCGCCAGGTTTTGCACACCTTCAAACATTGGATCATTTATCTAAAGGCCACTTGATGGCTGACATAGCTGCTATACTAGGGAGCCTTGATATTGTTTTTGGAGAGATTGATAGATAATGCATCATCCTGGCACAAATAATAAAGTATATAAAAAAATTAATGATGACTTTGAATGGTCATCAGAAAACTTTAAAAAAATTTCTGAAATAATAAAAAAATATCCATCAAACCGCATTCAAAGCGCAGTCATCCCCTTGCTTGATTTAGCACAAAGACAGAATAAGGGATGGTTAAGTAAGAACTCAATGGAAAAAGTAGCTGAAACTCTAAGTATGTCTTATATAAGGGTATTGGAAGTTGCCACATTTTATTCGATGTTTAATTTAGAACCTATTGGTAAAAATTTTGTCCAAATTTGTAGAACAACACCTTGTTGGTTAAGAGGGAGTGATAAACTGTCTAAAGTTGCACAAGAAGTTTGTGAAACTAATATTGGTGAGACAAGTGATGATAAAATATTTACAGTTGTTGAAGTTGAATGCTTAGGCGCATGTTGTAATGCCCCTATGGTCCAGATCAATGATGATTATTATGAAGACTTAGATGAAGAGAGTTTTAAAAAAATACTTCAAGATTTAAAAGATAATAAATCAATAAAAGTAGGTTCACAAATTGGTAGAAAATCATCACAACCTGAAAGAAAATTTGATGCTTAAAGAAAGAGATAAAATTTTTAAAAATTTATACGGTTTTGATGACTGGAAATTAGAAGGTGCTAAAAAAAGAGGTATTTGGTCAAATACTAAAGAACTTATTAAAATGGGTAGCGAAAAAATTGTTGATGAAATTAAAAATAGTCAATTAAGAGGAAGAGGTGGAGCAGGTTTCCCTGCGGGATTAAAGTGGTCATTTATGCCAAAAGACTCTGGAAAGGATCATTACCTAGTTGTTAATGCAGATGAGTCAGAACCAGGAACATGTAAGGATCGAGAGATTATGAGAAATGACCCACATCTTCTTTTAGAAGGTTGTTTAGTTGCTGCTTTTGCAATGCATGCACATACTTGCTATATTTACATAAGGGGTGAATATTATTCTGAATCTTCTAATTTACAAAAAGCCATAGATGAAGCTTACGCAAATAATTTAATTGGTAAAAATGCATGTGGTTCAGGTTGGGATTTTGATATTTATCTTCATAGAGGGGCAGGAGCATATATTTGTGGTGAAGAAACTGCTTTACTCGAAAGTTTAGAGGGTAAAAAAGGCCAGCCTCGATTAAAGCCTCCATTTCCTGCTGGCTCAGGCTTATATGGATGTCCTACAACAGTCACAAATGTTGAAACAATTGCTGTTTCGCCAACAATTTTAAGACGTGGTTCAAAATGGTTTGCTAATTTAGGAAGTGCCAACAATACAGGTACAAAAATTTTTAGTATTTCAGGACACGTTAATAACCCATGCAATGTAGAAGAAGAAATGGGTATACCATTAAAAGATCTGATTGAAAATCATGCAGGCGGGGTAATTGGTGGTTGGGAAAATTTATTAGCTGTAATTCCTGGAGGGGCAAGTGTGCCTTTATTACCTAAGTCTATTTGTGATACTGTTAAAATGGATTTTGATAGCCTAAAAGAAGTTCAAAGTGGATTAGGAACTGCGGCTGTTATTGTAATGAATAAATCAACAGATATTGTTGAAGCAATAGCTAGATTATCACATTTTTATAAGCATGAAAGTTGTGGTCAATGCACACCTTGCAGAGAAGGTACTGGATGGATGTACAGAATGATGGAAAAAATGATTCATGGAAATGTTAAGCATAAAGATATTGATAAAATTTTAGATGTGACAAAGCAAATTGAAGGTCATACTATTTGTGCCTTAGGTGATGCCGCCGCTTGGCCTATTCAAGGTTTGTTTAGACATTTTAGACCTGAAATTGAAAAAAGAATTGAAGAAAGAAATAGAAGAGTAGCTTAGTGCCCAAGATAATAATTGACAATAAAGAATACGAATTTGAAAACGGCATGACCGTAATGCAAGCTTGTGAACAAGCAGGTACTGAAATTCCAAGATTTTGTTATCATGAAAAACTCTCAATAGCAGGAAACTGTAGAATGTGTTTAGTAGAAATGGAAAAAGCCCCAAAACCTATTGCATCATGTGCCATGCCAGCTTCAGATGGTATGGTTATAAAGACTAATACTGAAACAGTTAAAAAAGCTCGTAAAGGAGTAATGGAATTTCTTCTTATTAATCATCCATTGGATTGTCCTATTTGTGATCAAGGAGGAGAATGTGATCTTCAAGATCAAGCTATGTATTATGGTTTTGACAAAACAAGATATGAAGAAAATAAAAGAGCAGTTCAAAATAAAAATATGGGACCACTTGTCAAAACAATTATGACAAGATGTATACATTGCACAAGATGCGTAAGGTTTTCTACAGAAGTTGCTGGTGTTGATGACATAGGGTTGCTTGGCAGAGGTGAAAACGCAGAGATAACAACATACTTAGAAAAAACTATTGAGTCAGAATTATCTGGAAACGTAATTGATTTGTGTCCTGTAGGTGCATTAACAAGTAAACCATACGCATTTAAATCTAGACCATGGGAGCTAACTAAGACAGAAACGTTTGATGTATTTGATGGTATAGGCTCAAGTATAAGAATTGATACAAGAGGAAAAAAAGTTTTAAGAGCCCTTCCTAGAATAAATGAAGAAACTAATGAAGAATGGATAAGTGATAAATCTAGATTTGCAGTTGATGGACTCTCAAGTCAAAGATTGGATAGTGTATATTATAAATCACATAAAAAACTCCAAAAATCTTCATGGGATGATGTATTTGAATTAATAAAAAAAGAAATTACAAAAAGAGGTAAAGAAAATACTGTCTTCCTATCTGGTAAGTTTACCGATATTGAAACTTTATATTCCGCACAAAAATTTAGCAATTCACTAAAATCAAAAAACTATGATTGCAGATTTGATAATACACAAATTATCGATAATTCATCTTCAAGTTATAAATTTAATTCAACAATTCAAGAAATTGAAAAGGCTGATGCTATTCTTTTAATCGGATCAAACCCTAGATGGGAAGCAGCGGTACTAAACGCCAGAATTAGAAAGGCATATATTGAAAATAACTGCAAAATTGGCCTTATAGGTCCTAAATTAGATCTTACTTACGATTATCATCATTTATCTGATTCTTTAGATTACCTTAATAAATTATCTAATAATAAATCTGAATTCAATAAAGTTTTAAAATCTGCAAAAAACCCACTTATAATATTAGGTACTTCAGCAATAAATAATAATCATGGAAAAAAAATATTAGAAACTGCAGGATTAATTGCGAAAAAAATTCAAAAAAATAAAAATATAAATCCATTAAATATTCTTAACCAAGATATTTCTAGAGTAGGAGCATTAGATTTGAAATTTTACAATAAAAAATTTGATAATGATTACAATAAACAATTAAAAAAACATATTGATAAAACAAAGCCTGTAGTTTTCTTAATGGGGTTAGATGAGATAAATTTTTCAACATTTGAAAATGCTTTTGTTGTTTATCTTGGTCATCATGGAGATGTTTCAGCATCTATAGCTGATATAATTTTACCAACCCCTGCATATACTGAGAAAAGTTCTACTTATATGAATATAGAAGGTAGAGTTATTCAAACAACTAAGTGTCATAATCCAATAGGTGAAGCAAAAGAGGAGTGGAAAATTTTTAGAGTTTTAAGTGACTTATTTGAAAAGGATTTAAATTTTAATAATCTTGGGGAGCTTCGAAATGAGCTTACAAGTACTTATGGTCAATTTGCTCTCTTAAATGAAGTTAATTCTATTGGCGAAATAACTTTTGCTAAAAATAATGAAATTGAGAATATTAAAATTAAATATAACATTGAAAATTTTTATATGAATGATTCTATTTCTAGATCTTCTGAAACAATGGCAAAATGTACTAAAGATATTTTAAATAAGGCAGCATAATAATTAGATGACTTATGATATATTAATTACAGGGTTAATAATCATTGCCCAAATACTTGCTGTTGTTGTGCCAGTTTTAATATCTGTAGCTTTTTTAGTTTATGCTGAAAGAAAAGTATTAGCATTAATTCAATTAAGAAGAGGTCCAAATATAGTAGGGCCTTTTGGTATATTACAAAGCTTTGCTGATGCATTAAAACTTATTACTAAAGAAAATATTATACCTAGTGGATCAAATAAAATTGTTTTTATTTTAGCACCCATAATAACAATGGTACTTAGCTTAGCAGGTTGGGCAGTAATACCTTTTGCTCCAGGATGGGTAGTCTCTGATATTAACGTAGGTATCATGTATCTGTTTGCAGTATCATCTCTTGGAGTATACGGAATAATAATGGCTGGATGGGCTAGTAACTCTCAATATCCTTTTCTAGGAGCATTAAGATCAGCTGCTCAAATGGTTTCATATGAAGTATCTATTGGATTTGTAATAATTACTGTATTATTATGTGTAGGTTCTTTAAATTTATCAAAGATAGTTTTAGCTCAGCAGACTGTATGGTTTGCAATTCCATTATTACCTATGTTCGTTATTTTTTTTATTTCTGCGTTAGCTGAAACAAATAGATTACCTTTTGATCTTCCTGAAGATGAATCAACACTTGTTGCAGGATTTTTCACTGAATATTCATCTGCTTCATTTGTATTATTTTTTTTAGGTGAATACGCGAGTATGATTTTAATGTCTTCTATGACTGTTATTCTTTTTTTAGGCGGATGGCTTCCTCCATTTGATGTATACCCATTAAATGTTGTTCCTGGAGTAATCTGGTTTACTGTGAAAGTAATATTTATATTATTTTTATTTATTTGGGTTAGAGGAACTTTCCCAAGATATAGATATGATCAGTTAATGAGACTTGGATGGAAAGTTTTTTTACCGTTTTCTTTGTTTTGGGTTGTGGCAACTTCTGGTTTTTTAGTATATTTTGACATGCTGCCAAATTAATATGTATAAATTAATTAAATCTTTTACTTTATTTGAATTATTTCAAGGACTATTTTTAACTTTCAAATACATATTTAAATCTAAAGTTACAATAAATTATCCTCACGAAAAAGGTCCATTAAGCCCACGTTTTAGAGGCGAGCATGCTTTAAGAAGATATCCAAGTGGGGAAGAGAGATGTATCGCATGTAAACTTTGTGAAGCAGTATGTCCTGCTCAGGCAATTACAATTGAAGCAGAGCCAAGAGAGGATGGAAGCAGAAGAACAACAAGATATGATATAGATATGACTAAATGTATTTACTGTGGTTTATGTCAAGAATCTTGCCCAGTTGATGCGATAGTAGAAGGACCAAATTTTGAATTTGCCACTGAAACAAGAGAAGAATTAATTTATAATAAAGATAAACTTTTAGAAAATGGAGATAGATGGGAGCAAGAAATTGCTCAAAATATTCATCTCGATAGAAAATATAGATAAGAATGGTTCTTTATTCATTAACATTTTATCTTTTTTCATCTGTTGCAGTTCTTTCTGCTCTAATGGTTATAAGTGCAAAAAATCCAGTTCATTCAGTTTTGTTCTTAATTTTAAGCTTTGTTAACGCATCAGGACTCTTTGTTTTATTAGGTGCTGAATTTTTGGCAATGATCCTTGTCGTTGTATATGTTGGAGCTGTTGCCGTCCTTTTTCTATTCGTTGTAATGATGCTTGATATAAATTTTGTAAAGTTGAGAGAAGGTTTTTTACAATATTTACCTTTTGGAGCATTATTAGGGATAGTTCTAGTAATTGAACTTGGAATACTTTTTTTAACAGATAGATCGTCTAATATTTATAACAATCAAACACCACTACAACCTATAGTTAATGAAGTGGAAAATACAAAAATGATTGGGCAAATACTCTACACTGAATATTTTTATTTATTTCAAATATGTGGGATAATTTTATTAGTCGCAATGATTGGCTCTATTACACTTACATTAAGAGATAAAGGTGGTGTTAAAAGGCAAAATATAGATTCTCAAAATACAGTTGATGCATCAACAGCTATAGAAAAGAAAAAAGTAAAAATAGGCGAAGGAATTTAATTAATGATTACTCTTGAACACTATCTTTTTCTCGGCGCAATTATTTTTACCTTAGGTGTTTTAGGAATATTTTTAAATAAGAAAAATTTAATTATAATTTTAATGTCTATAGAACTCATCTTGTTGTCGGTAAATATTAATTTTATTGCCTTCTCAGCGTATATTAATGATATCTCAGGGCAAATTTTTGCAATGCTTACACTTACTGTTGCAGCAGCTGAAGCAGCAATTGGACTTGCCATACTTGTAGTATTTTTTAGAAATTTAGGATCAATAGAAGTAAATAAAATTAATCAGCTTAAGGGATAGCAGATGGCAACCTCAATTATATTTTTACCTCTACTTGGTTTTCTTTTTTGTTTTTTGCTAGGTAAACAGTTTCACTATAAGATTTATCAAATATCAACAACTTCAATTCTTTTTCTTTGCGCATTATTTTCTTGGATAATATTCATTCAGTTTATTAATAATAAGGAAACTGAAACAATCTTTATTCTTAACTGGATTACTTCTGGAAACTTTATTGTTGATTGGTCAATAAGATTAGACACATTAACTGCCGTAATGTTCATTGTGGTTACAACTGTTTCCGCTTGTGTTCACTTATATTCAATAGGTTATATGGAAGAAGATCCATCAAAGATAAGATTTATGGGCTATCTAAGCTTATTTACTTTTTTTATGCTTGTGCTTGTATCAAGTAATAACTTGTTGCAAATGTTTTTTGGCTGGGAGGGTGTTGGACTAACCTCATATTTATTAATTGGTTTTTGGCACCATAAAGATTCAGCCAACAAAGCTGCTATAAAAGCATTTGTCGTAAATAGAGTTGGAGATTTTGGATACGCAATTGGAATTGCAGGAATTTTTTACATTTTTGGTACGATAAGTTTCGACAGTATATTTGAGCAAGTGGATCAATTTAGTGAGCATCAAATTCAATTCCTTTCATTTAGTTTTCCAACTATAGATTTTTTATGTTTTCTTTTATTTATAGGAGCAATGGGTAAATCTGCCCAATTAGGTTTACACACTTGGCTGCCTGATGCTATGGAAGGACCTACTCCTGTTTCTGCGCTAATACATGCTGCAACAATGGTAACAGCTGGCGTATTTTTAGTTGCAAGAATGAGTCCTCTTTATGAGTTTGCTGCATTTACTAATTTATTTATTACCTTTGTAGGCGCGGCTACAGCTATTTTTGCCGCCTCTATAGCCTTAACACAAAATGATATTAAACGAGTAATTGCATATTCAACATGTAGTCAATTAGGATATATGTTTTTCGCAGCAGGTGTAGGTGCTTATAATGCATCAATATTTCACTTAACAACCCATGCCTTTTTTAAAGCTCTTCTATTTCTTTCTGCAGGTTCTGTAATTCACGCAATGCATCATGAACAGGATATGAGAAAAATGGGCGGACTTTTCAAAAAAATACCTTTTACCGCTACAATGATGTGGATTGGATCTCTTGCAATTATTGGTTTCCCGTATCTATCTGGCTACTATTCAAAAGAAAGTATTTTAGAAAATGCTTTCTATGCATCAAATGGAATAGCATATTTTGCTTATTTAGTAGGTATTTTAACTGCTTTACTTACAGCTTTTTATTCATGGAGATTATTATTTCTAACATTTCATGGTGAAAATAGATCAGAAAATAAAACATATGATCAAGCCCATGAATCACCTTTAGTTATGACAGCCCCATTATTTATTCTTGCAATTGGTTCTATTTTTTCAGGAATATTCTTTGCTGATTATTTTATTGGATATTACAAAAAAGAATTTTGGGATAATGCAGTATTATTAACAGAGAGCTCTCATAAATATCTTCCTCTTACACAATCCTTAATATCAAAATCAGCTGTTGCAATTGGAATTCTTGTCTGTGTGTCGATATATACAAATAATTTAAATAGAGCAAAAAATCTTTCTCATAACTTAGATCCCCTATATTCTCTTTCTAAAAATAAATGGTATGTGGATGAACTATATCATAAAGTATTTGTTTTAACTTTTTTCAAATTAGCAAACTTTTTTTGGAAAAGAGGAGATGAAAAAACTATCGATGGTTTAGGTCCAAACGGAGTGTCTTGGATTATTTCAAAATCTTCATCTTATGTAAGTTTATTTCAATCAGGGTATTTGTTTCATTATGCTTTTGCTATGCTTGGCGGCTTAGTAATAATTTTAACATGGTTTTTATATTACTAAATGATTGACTGGCCACTAGTATCAGTAATAATTTTTTTACCTTTAATTGGCGCTTTAATTATTCTTTTTATTAAAGAAGATGAATTAACATCAATTAATATTAAATGGGCTGCTTTACTAACAACGTTAGGAACATTTATTTTAAGTTTAATACTTTGGTTACAATTTGATTATTCCAATCCATCTTATCAATATGAAGAAAAATTTAGATGGTTCGATGATTTTAATTTCTTCTACCATGTTGGTGTTGACGGTATCTCACTTTTTATGATTTTGCTGAGTACATTTTTAACCCCACTTTGTATTCTGGCTAGTTGGAATAATATTAAAAAAAGAGTCAAGGAATACATGCTTTCTTTTTTGTTTTTAGAGACTGTAATGATTGGAATGTTTGCTTCTATAGACATACTTCTATTTTATATTTTTTTTGAAGCAGTATTAATACCAATGTATCTAATCATAGGTATATGGGGAGGTAATAGAAGAATCTATGCTTCTTTTAAATTCTTTCTCTACACTCTTTTGGGGTCAGTACTCATGTTGATTGCTATTATTGTGATGTATAGAAATACAAGTTCAATGAGTATTGAATTCTTACAAGGTAATTATTTTACCTATAATACTCAATTGTTTCTATGGCTCGCCTTCTTTGCTTCCTTTGCAGTTAAAATTCCTATGTGGCCGTTTCATACATGGTTGCCCGATGCTCATGTTGAAGCCCCAACGGCCGGATCTGTTATTTTAGCTGGAGTACTTTTAAAAATGGGTGGATATGGTTTTATCCGTTTCTCTTTAGGTATGCTTCCAGAAGCAACAGAGTTTTTTATTCCTTTAATTATGACGTTAAGTATAGTTGCCATTGTATACACTTCCTTAGTAGCACTGGCACAAACTGATATTAAAAAACTAATTGCATATTCATCTATTGCTCATATGGGAATTGTAACAATTGGAATTTTCTTAGTGAATCAACAAGGTTTAGAAGGAGCAATGATGCAAATGATTAGTCATGGACTAGTTTCAGCAGCTTTATTTTTATGCGTTGGTGTTATTTATGATCGAATGCATACTAGAGAAATTGAATTTTACGGAGGATTAGTTCAAAGAATGCCACTTTATGCAACAGTATTCATGATTTTTATGCTTGGATCAGTTGGATTACCTGGCACTAGTGGTTTTATTGGAGAATTTTTAGTTATTGTTGGCGCATTTAAATTTTCAAGTTACGTTGTTATTGGCGCGGCTTTTGGAATAATATTATCAGCTGTTTACATGCTATACCTTTATAAAAGAATTATTTTTGGCACCATAACTAATAATAAACTTGCAGATATTTTAGATATAAACACAAGAGAGAAAATAATATTAATTCCTTTAGCAATTTCAGTGATATTGCTAGGAATATTTCCAAATCTATTTTTAGATCCTATGAGATTATCACTTGAACTAATTATAACAAACTATGAAATAGCCAATGCTAAATAATATTTACAATATTTTTTTTATACCTGAAATTTTTTTAGCATGCTCTTCTTTTGTATGCTTACTTTTTGGTCTTTTTTTAAAAAAGAATGCCTTTAGGCAAACTTCTAATCTAGCAGTTTTAGTTTTATTGTTAACCATTTTGCTTGTTTACTATGATAGTGAATCCAATTTTGCAAATTATAAAAGTTTATTTAGTCATTCTTCTTTTATAAATTTTTTTAAAATTTTAGCTCTATTAGGATCTATAGCTAGTATCATTATTTCTAAAGATTATTTCTTAGGCATTAAGCTTAAAAATTTTGAAATTCCTGTTTTATTTTTATTTTCAACACTTGGGATGATGTTAATGATTGCTTCAAATAATCTTATGTCCATGTATTTAGCAATAGAACTGCAAAGTTTATCTTTGTATGTTGCTGCAGCAATAAAAAGAGACTCAATTTCATCAGCTGAGTCAGGAGTAAAATACTTTATTTTAGGAGCATTATCGTCTGGTATACTATTGTATGGTTTCTCCTTAATTTATGGATTCACTGGTTCAATGAATTTTGATGATATAAGTTTCTATTTATCAAAATATGATAATTTAAATTTAGGTCTAATATTTGGTCTTGTATTTGTGATGGTGGGCTTGGCTTTTAAGGTTTCAGCCGTACCTTTCCATATGTGGACTCCCGATGTTTATGAAGGAGCGCCAAACTCAATTACGGGTTTTTTTGCTATTGTCCCTAAGATTGCTGCAGTAGCTTTAATTTATCGTTTTTGCTTAGTTCCATTTGAAAATTTTTACTTAGAATGGAGTCAAATAATTTTATTTTTATCAATAGCCTCAATGTTTCTTGGGGCTATCGCGGCTATAGCACAGTCAAATATTAAAAGATTATTAGCTTATAGTTCTATCGGACATATAGGTTATATATTAATAGCTTTAGTTGCCGCAAATGATGATGGAATTAAAGCAGCATCTATTTATATGTTTTCATACATGATAATGAATGTTGCTATTTTTGCTATTTTACTTTCATTAAAAGTTAAAAATGAATATTTAATTAACATAAGTGATTTAAAAGGGTTAAGTAAAAGTAATCCAATCGTTAGTCTTTCTATTTCAATAATAATGCTATCTATGGCTGGTATTCCACCTTTTATAGGATTTTTTGGAAAGTTTTATGTTTTCATTGCTGCAATTGAACAGGAATTATACGTACTTTCAGTTCTTGGTGTCCTAGCTAGTGTTATTTCTGCTTTTTATTATTTAAGAATTATTAAGATAATGTATTTTGATGAAAGTATAAGTGAAGGAATAATCAATTTTAAAATTTCCTTTCAATCAAAAATTATTCTATCCTTAAGTTTGTTTTTAATTATTTGTTTTATATTTTACCCGTCTTTATTGATTAATATATCAGCAAATTTGACCATTTAATTAATGTCATTAGATAAAATTAAAAATCTATTAGATAAAAACAATTTTGATTTTCATTTTATTGAATCTGTAGATTCTACAATGTCAGAGATTAAAAAACTTATTTATAATAGAAATATATGTTTGATGGCAAATGAACAAAAAAAAGGATTTGGAAGAAGAGGTACAACTTGGGAAAGTCCAAAAAATAATGTCTATATTTCTATTTTATCTAAAAATATATTGCCAATAGAAAATCATTTTTTAAATAATGCTTTTATTACTAATATGATCTGCTCTGTAATTGAAAATATTTGTAATGTTAAAACTCAAATTAAATGGCCAAATGATATTTTAATTAATAACGAAAAAATTTCTGGGATAATTTCTGAAATATTTAGTATCAAAAGTGAAAAATATATAAATACTGGTTTTGGAGTTAACATAGTATCTTCTCCAAAAATAGAAAATTATCCAACAACTAATATTTATAAATACAATAAAGAAATTAATAATTTTTATTTTGTA
>CACIXR010000006.1 GCA_902590695.1 uncultured Alphaproteobacteria bacterium | reverse complement strand
ATGTCTTTTAGCTAATTCAAATTTATCATTTGAATATCCACCACCTATTACTGTCGCAATAGGAATTGATTTATTTTTAAAAAATTCTAACACTGTAATATCTCTTTTTAATAATCCTTCAGTTGTTATTTTTAAATTTCCTAATTTATCATTCTCATGGATATCAACTCCAGTATCAAAAATTACTAAATCAGGATTAAAATTTTTTATACAACTATTAAGTGTTTGATATAATATTTCTAAATATTCATTATCTTCTAAATTATCATCTAATTCAACATCCATGTCACTTATTGATTTTCTAAATGGAAAATTATTTTTACAATGAATAGAACATGTAAAAATTTTATCATTATCTTTAAGAATTGAGGCTGTACCATCTCCTTGATGCACATCAGTGTCAAAAATTAATATTTTTTTTACTTCATGGGTTCTTATTAAATGTAATGAAGCATAAGCCAAATCGTTAAAAACACAGTATCCTGAACCAAAATCTCTATGACTATGGTGTGTGCCACCTGCTAAATGATTTGCTATACCATTCTTAATTGCTTCTTTGCATGTTAATAGAGTTCCATTAACTGCTAAAAAAGAACGATTAGAAAGTGTTTCTGACCATTTAAAACCCAATCTTCTTATTTCTTTATCGGATAATGTACCATTTTTAATTTTTAATACGTAATCTAAATCATGACATATAGAAACCTCATCAACACTTGCTTTTTGAGGGTTTAGAATTTTTGCACGATAATAAAAATCTGAAGTTTTTAATTCATTATATAAATCTGAAAACTTACTGGCAGTAAATTTATGATTTTCAGGCAGAGGAATGTCATAATCTTCGTGTGTCACCCAACTGATTTTTTTCATAAATTTGCCTCTTTTTAACTCAATTTATGCCAAAATTAATTTGTACATAGATTATGTGGCACTAATCTACCAATATATATTTAGTGAGTAAATGTATTCTATCCATAAAGAATTAGTGTCACAACCAATATGGAATTTGTTTTAATATTTGATTTATTAATTATTTGTTTAATTGGTTTTTTTATTGTCAATTTTTATTGAATTAATAATCAATTTAAATAATATTTTAAGAATGAAAGATTTTTATGATCTAAATGGCTATTTTTCACCATTAAAAATTTATAATGCGAAAGAAGCAAATTTTTTTAGAAATAAATTAGAAGACTCAGAAAAAAAATTAGGTAAACTTCATTATATTGTGAAAACTTATACAATAATGAAATGGGTGTATGAAATAGCAACTAATAAAATATTGCTTGATTTTGTCGAAGAAATAATTGGTAAAAATATATTGTTATATAATGCAACTTTTATAATAAAAGAACCAAACACTAAAACACACGTAAGTTGGCATCAAGATCTTACCTATTGGGGTTTTGATAATAATGAAAAACAAGTAAGTGCATGGTTAGCTTTATCCAAAGCTAATGATCAAAGTGGTTGTATGAAAATGATTCCAGGTTCCCATAAAAATGGATTTTTTGAACATCATTCAACTGAAGATAAAAATAATGTTTTATCTAGAGGTCAAACTGTAAAAGATATTGATATAAATAAAGCAGTATCATGTCCGTTAGAACCCGGTGAAGTTTCTTTTCATCATGGTCTAACATTACACGCATCTCAACCTAATTTTAGTAACGACAGAAGAATAGGATTAAATTTTCAATTTATTTCTACTGATATGCAACAACTAAAAAGCAAAAGTGATAGTGCTATTTGTGTAAGAGGAGAAGATAAGTATAAAAATTTTAAGACAGATCAAATAGCTAAAGATGACTTTGATCATGAAGCTTATCAACATCTTTTAGTATTAAATAATCATTATAATGAAACAATAAGAAAAAATTAATATTTATTTATCAGAATCTGAAATAAGACATCTAAAAATTAACTTCTATTTAATCAAATCATATGAATGTTTTATCTGGAATTAGTATCGGATTTATTGGTTACACGATATTTGTCATTTTAGATACAATAATTAAAAAATACCTAGTTAATGAATATTCTGTTTTTCAAATAAATTTTTATATTTGTCTTTTTAGTTTTATACCAACATTATTGACTCTTTATTTTTTAAACAAATGGAGCTCACTAAAAAATGATATTATTCATATACAGCTTCTTAGAGGATTATTTGGATTAATTTCAGGAGCTTTAGTAGTTTATTCATTTAGAGAACATGCATTTAGTGAAATTTACCCAATATTATTTAGTGCTCCATTAATGATAACAATGTTATCCCATTTTTTTTTAGATGAAAAAGTTGGTATTAGAAGATGGTCAGCGGTAACAGTTGGATTTATTGGCGTATTAATAGTTAGTAGACCTGGCACTATTCATTTTTCATTAAGTCTATTTGGTTTATTTTTTTCCGCATTACTAATGGCGATAAATATTACTTTAGTAAGAAAGTATTCAAATAATCAATCATCAATAGCATTTACTTTTTATGCTTTTTTATCAGCAACTATTTTAAATGGATTAGTTAGTTTTAATAACCACATCGGATTATCATTTAATGATCTAATGATACTTGTTTTTTGTGGTATTATTTGTGGAATAGGGGGTAATTGTTTAACAATCGCCTCAAAATTTTTAGAGTCTAGTGTTTTTGCTCCTATTCAATATACACAAATAATTTCTGGAGCAATTTTAGGTTATTTATTTTTTGCAGATATTCCAGATATTTATGAAATTATAGGGTCATTAATTATTGTTGGAAGTGGAATTTATATAATAATTAGAGAAACAAAAATAGGGGTTAGACCATATATTAAAGAAGATTCAAGATTTCGAGACCAATTTAATAGAGGTCACTAAATTAATAATTATAAATCAAAACTTTGTGATAATATTTTAATAGCATAAAATTATTATGAAAAATTTATTAAATAATAAAAATCCAATAACTTTACTAATTTTATCATCAATAGCCATGCCTATTGCTTTTAGTACTTGGATGGTTTTATTAAATAATTTCTCAGTTGAAAGAGCAAGTTTTACTGGAGTTGAAATTGGAATACTTCAAAGTATAAGAGAGATACCTGGCTTCCTAGCATTTACTATTATTTTTTTATTGTTCTATTTTAAAGAACAATATTTTGCTATTTTTTCTTTAGCCTTAACTGGTTTTGGTGTTGCAATTACAGGTTTCTTACCAACTGTTTATGGTTTGTATTTTACAACAATTATTATGAGTACTGGCTTTCATTATTGTGAAACAGCCAAAAATTCTTTGAGTTTACAATGGCTTTCAAAAGAAGAAGCTCCACCAGTTCTAGGAAAATTATTAGCTGTTAGCTCAATTACGTCCTTATTTTTGTATTGTATTATTTGGAGTTTATTAGAAATCTTTAATTTAGATTATAAGTTCATATTTTTAATTGCAGGATTAATTTGTATTTTTATTTCTTTTTACTTGTTTATTTCTTTTCCTTTTTTTGAAATCAGAAATAAGCAACATAAAAAAATAATTCTAAAAAAAGAATATTCTCTTTACTATATCTTAATTTTTTTATCAGGTGCTAGAAGACAAATTTTTGTAGTTTTTGCAGCTTTTTTAATGGTAGAAAAATTTGGATATTCAGCATCGCAAGTTACTTTACTATTTTTAGTTAATTATATTTTCAATTGGTTTTTTGCAGAACGTATTGGAAAGTTAATAAATATATTTGGTGAGAAGAAATGTCTAATATTTGAATATATTGGACTCGTAATTGTTTTTATATCTTATGCATTCGTGACTAATGCTTATGTTGCAGCAGGTTTATATATTATTGATCATATGTTTTTTGCATTAGCTATTGCAATTAATACATATTTTCAAAAAATTGCTGACCCAAAAGATATTGCAAGTACTGCAGGCGTTTCATTTACTATCAATCACATAGCTGCAGTATTTATCCCAGTAATTTTAGGATTTGTTTGGATTAATTCTCACTCAATAGTTTTTTTAATTGGTTCTTTTTTTGCTCTTCTATCTTTAATCGCTTCATTCTTTATACCTAATAATTTATCAAAAATTATTTTAGATCAAAGTAATTTAAAAAATGTAAGAGTATAATTTACTCACCTATATAACTAAGAATTATTTTTCTTTCGTATTTACTGTACCTGTGTTCAATTAGATATAATCCTTGCCACATACCTAATTGCATTTCTTTATTGTTTATAGGAATTGTTAATGAAGTTTGAGTAAGCATAGATTTTATGTGAGCAGGCATATCATCATCTCCTTCATAACCGTGTTTATATAATGAAGCATCTTCAGGAACTATTCTTTGAAAAAAAGAATTAATATCATCTAATACATCAGGACTAGCATTTTCCATTATTGTTAATGAAGCAGAAGTGTGTTGTATAAATAAATTTAGCTGACCTTTAATTATATTATTTTTTAGAATCCAATCATGAACATTATTTGTAATTTCATACATTCCCTGTCCATTATTAGAAATTATCAATTCATCTTGTAGATTTAACATTTTCTAATCTTAAAATGAAGTCGTGGCACCTACAAGGAGAATTATAATGAAAATTAAAGTTATGAAAAAAAGAACTATTCTTTTAATAAGTGCCACAATCTTTTAAATATAATCAAATTTTGTTTTAATAGAGATATAAATAAGGATAAATTGTGTTATGATTATCCTAATTCTTTTTAACTAGGAATATTATTTGTTAAACAATAATCAATTTGCAATTTTTTTAATTATTATATCAATTATTTTTGGTACTCTTATGGGTACATTTATAAAATTAGCTCAAGAAGAATTAAATGTATTTACAACTGGTTTTTTACGTTTTTTCTTTGGATTTTTAATCATCATCCCCTACATTTTAAAAACAAAATTTGAAGTATTTAGTACAAAAAATTTAAAAATTCATATTTTACGGTCAGCACTAAACTTACCTGCAATGCTACTAGGTTTTGCAGCTTTAGCTATGCTTCCATTAGAGAAAATGACAGCCATTCATTTTATAGTTCCTATCATTGTTACAATCTTAGCTGTGATATTTTTAAAAGAAAAAATCTATTTGTATAGGTCAATTGCATTAGTGATGGGTTTTCTAGGAATGTTAATAATATTGCGACCCGGTATTATAGATATTTCTATTGGAATATATATGGCGCTTATTTCATCGCTAATTTGGTCAGTAGTTATAATTTTAACTAAAAAAGTATCTAAGGATGATAGTGCTATAACAATATTATCACACCAGTATGTTTATATGAGTCTTTTTTCATTTCCATTAGTTATATATTTTTGGGATCAGCCAAGCTTAAAAACAATTATTTTTATATTATGTGCTGCAATGTCAGGAACTATATTACATATTGCATTAAATCATGCATATAAATTAGTTGATGTAACTATGACTCAACCTTATTCATTTTTAGGATTAGTAGTTTCATCAATAATTGGATATTTTGTCTTTAGTGATAAACCTGATTTTTATACCTGGTTAGGTGCTTCTGTAATTTTTTGTGGTGTGCTTCTAATTTCATACAGAGAACTTCAATTAAATAAAGAAATTACAAGAAAGAGATTAAATATTAATTCATAATATTAATATTTAACATCGTTAGATTATGTGTATTATTAGTAAATGCAAAATAATTATTTTTATAAATGGATAGATAGTAATAAAGATGATGAAATAAATAGTTTCAAAGAATGTATCGATTCATATATTTATTTTAAGAAAGATGCTTTTTATAAAACTAACAAATTAATTAAAAAAAAACCAGAATTTAATGCTCCAAAATTATTAAAAATAGTTTTATTGCTTTTTTCTAGAGATGTACAAAAAATTTCATTAGCTAGAGAAACATTCAAATCAATTTCCACTGATGAAGTAAATGATTATTTTCATCAATATTTAGAGATAGTAAATCTATGGATTAAAAATGATTTAAAAAATTTATTAATTAAATTGGAATTAATCATAAAAGATAATCCCAAAGATATTTTTGCAATTAGATTATTTCATTTTAATAATATTTTCTTGGGTATTGATAGTAAATTTTTAAATAAACATGAGGAAATACTAAGTAAGTGGTCTGAAAATGATCAGCATTATAATTTACTATTAGGGATGACTAGCTATGCTTTTGAAGAAAATAATATAATTGATAAAGCTAAGCTTTTAGCCTTAAATTCACTAAAACAATCATCAAATGATTTGTGGAGTTGGCATGCCCTTTTGCATGTACACGATAATGAAAATAACGACTCAATAAACAACAATGATAATTTTAATAAAATTAATTGGTCAATTTACGGGCCAATAAAAAGACATATATGGTGGCACCAATCATTAATATTATTCTACAATCAAGAATATGAGAAAAGTTTAAAACTATTTGATAATTATTTCTCTTCTTCAGAAATTTTTTATTTAGATTTTTGTAATGCTTGTTCTTTTTTATTAAGACTTCATTACAAAGGGGTGAATGTTAAAGAAAGAATGGATAAATTAAAAGATTATGCTGAATATTTTAAAAATCAACACACACTTCCATTCATTGATTATCATCTTATTTTTTATTACTTATACTATAATGACCAAGATTATTTTCAGCAACTTGAAGAGAGAATGGAAGAAAATTATTTAGAAAATTCTTTTAAAGAAAATTATATTAATTACTTAAAGCCAATCATTCACAGTATAAAAACAAATGAATCATTAAACGAAAATATAATTAAATCACAATTTAAATACCTTGGAGGTAGTTTTGCTCAAAGAGAACTTATTTTTTTAAGTTTAATCCAAAATACAAAATATGAAAAAAATAAATCAGATTTAATATCAGAATATAATGATTATAAATCAGTTTCAAAATTATATGTATAACTCTAAATTATTAGAAGAAAAATTTATAAAAAATTCAAATAATAATTTTACCTTATTAAAAGATAATCTTTTTTTTCGAAATATAACTTTTCAAAATTTTCAAATTTTAAAGATGATATCATTTTTGGTAAGAGACAAAAATTGGAATAACTATGATCCTAAAATTATAAATTATGAAGAGAACTTTGATACATCTTTAGAATATATATTCGATTTAGAATATGGTATAGATGAAATTCTTAAAACAAGAAATACTATATTATTTTCTGAAAATTCTATCACTCTATCCTCTGAAGGAGAATTTTTAACTGATTTTTGGACTAATAGAATAGGTTTTAATTTATTAATTCCATTACAAAATCATGTTGGCTCAAACATCATTGTAACAAAAGGGAACGATTTAAAAGAGAAAAAAAAATTTCCAGAAAATATAAAACCTGACCAACCATTTTTCAAATTTAAAAACCTTGCTTATACTTTAGACGATAGTTTGTTGGTTAATATTAATTTTACGGGTATTTTATTTGAAATGGAAGATCAAAGAAACTGGGGTGATGCTTCTTACAAAATATATAGTGGTTCTTTATTAAATCCTTTTCCATATTTAGAAAAAGAGGGGTCTAATTTCTCTCAAACTGTTAAAATAGATGTAGAAAATAAAAAACAAAGATCATTTCCATCTATGAATATAGTAAAAATTGATCATAGTACTTCCTATAAATTCCCTAAAATTGGTATAAAAATTGATTCTCCAATTCTTCCTGATGATAATTTAATAAAAAACTTTGATTATTATTACTATCTTATTGATTTTACTGAAGATTTTAAGAATGTAACTTCTAGATCTGACAAAAAGATGTTTCTTGTAGCTTTAGTTGATCATGCTAATGATCCTGAAGAAGAGTTAACAAAAATTTATAATTTTATAGCTGAAAATACTATTAATTTAGATAAAATTTTAATTTGTCCTAAAATATATTTGAATAGTTTTCAACCAGCTGGTGAATGGCCTAAAGTTCCAGAATTAAATGAATACTATAAAATAGCGAAAAAGATATTTTCTAATAGTCAAATTGTTTCTGGAATGGTCACTAATTTTACAGAATTAAATAGAAAGAGACCAAAAATGTTTTATGATTTGGTTAGTTTTTCCTTCACTCCAATTGTTCATGATTCTAGTGATTTTGGTGTGTTAAATACACCTGAAACTATACCTTATATCCTCAAAACTTTAAAAAATCTTTCTAAAAGTACTGATGTTCACATTGGTCCAATTTCTATTGGTATGCATTTCAACCCATATGGTGAAAGTCTTGTAAGTAATAAAAACAAAATAAGATTAGAAATGGCTGATAGTGATCCAAGGCATGATCAATTATTTTCACTAACTTGGACACTGGCAATTTTTATTCAATCAATAAATAAAGAATCAAAATTTTTTACTTTTAATTCTATTTATGGGCATCACGGAATATTAAATAAAGATAATACCAAAAGACCATTGTATCATTTAAATAATTTTCTTATTTCATTAACAAATTCAGAAATTTTTAAATTTAATCCAGTTAACGAAGTGTATGGATTAAAAATCGTACTAAATGATAAAAAGTATTATTTATTTGTCAATTCCTCAAAACAAAAAAAGGAAATTATTATTCCTGAAATAAATTTTAGTAATCAATATAAGCTTAATTTAAAAAATTATACTGATATTTTTAATAATGATTTTTCTTTTTTTAACTTTAAAAATGATACAAGTCCATATACGTTTGAGCCCTTAGAAATTAAATTTATAGAAGATAAATGAAAAAATTAAAAGGAGCATTAATCGGTTGTGGTTTCTTTGCTGAAAATCATATTTTAGCTTGGAAAGAAATAAAAAATATTGAAATAATATGTGTTTGTGATTTAGATATAAAAAAAGCTAATAAATTTAAGTCTAAATTTAACATTTTGCACTCTTATTCATCTATAGAATTAATGTTAAAAAAACATAAAATTGACTTTGTTGATGTTGTAACGACAATGGATACACACTTAAATATTGGCAAAATTTTATCTAAGTATAAAATTCCAACTTCTATACAAAAGCCATTTGCTGAAAATTTATCAAATGCAAAAAAAATTGTTTCTTTATATAAAAAAAATAAAACACCACTTATGGTTCATGAGAATTTTAGATGGCAAAGCCCTCTATTAAAATTAAAAGAAATTATAAATAAAGAGCAGTTAACGAAACCACATTATGCCAAGATATCTTTTAGACATGCAAATCCTGTTGGATATACCAATCAAACATATTTATACGATTTAAAAGAGTATTTAACCTTAGACGTAGGAATCCATTTATTTGATTTAAGTAGATTTTTTATGGGAGAAGCAAAAAGTATTTATACTGTAAATCAAAATACAAATAATAAATTTAAAGGTGAAACCGATTTTATATCCCTGATAAGAAATAGAAATAACAGTATTACTATTGTTGATGCATCTATTTCTTCAATAAAAAAACCAGATAGATTTGCTCAAACACTAGTTAATTTAGAATTCTCTAATGGCTCAATTGATTTGGAATACAATTATAAAATTACTCTTCACAAAAATAATAAGAAGAAGATTTATGATGGAAAACCAAAGAAATATAAATGGATTTCAAAACCTTGGAATCAAATTCAAGAAAGTGTAATCAATACGCATAAACATTTCATTGATTCACTAATAAATAATGTTGAACACGACACCAGTGGTGAAGATAACATAAAGAGTTTATCATTAGTCTTCAATTCATATAAATCTGATAAACTAAGAAAAGAAATTAAAATTTAATTTTTTATTTAAGTTTAAATTGTAAATTTCGAGATTTCATCTCTAATCAATTTACTTAAGAGACTGTAACCAAGTACATTCATGTGTAATGGATCTTCTGAATAAAATTTTTCAAATCCAGCATCAAGCATAGGAGAGCAAAGATCAATATAACGCCATTGACTAAAATTCTCAATTTTGTTTTTAATTCGTTCATTTGCATCTAATATTGTATTTAAATAATTATTCCTAAATACACTTGGCTTAATAGAAACAAAAAAACATAAGGTATGAGGTAATTTTTCATTAACTTCAGAAGCAAATAATAAAAATTCATTTTCTAAATCTTCAGCACTCATTCCGCTGCCTATATCATTATCACCTGCATAAAAAATCATTTTGTCGGGATTATTTGGGACTACTATTCTATTAAAATAGGTTCTGCATGATACTAATGTGGAACCACCAAATCCTAAATTTAATAAACTATCAAATGACAAATCAGTTTTTGCATTTTCCCAATCTCTAAATGTTGAACTTCCAAATAAGACTATTTTGTTATTTTTATATTGATCTGAATGTAATTTAATTTCTAATTCTCTCACGTCTGCTTCAAATTCTTCTTCAACGGGGCTTACTAAATTTAAGTTACTAATCACATCTTCATAATTAATTTTATTTTTTGAGGCAGATTTTGCTAATTCAATTGCTTCCTCAACATATGTTCTAAAAGTTTTTCTATATTTAGATAAAAAATTTTCTAACTCTTTTTTATTTTTCATATCATTTACAAAATCTTTTATTTTTATTGGTTCTTTAATAACTGCTGAATAAATAGTTTCAGAAATTGAATAATCAAAATTTGCTAATGCAATTGGAACAAGAAGGGGCTCTGGTTTTAATTGGTCTGCTAATAAAAATGCACCTGGTTTTAATGGACCTGGGGAATTTGGAGTTAAATTATCTTCAGTTTCAGATGTACCTTCTGGTGCTATAACTAAAGGTCTGTTTTGATCAAAAATATTTTGAGTTTCGATAAATAATTTACTTTTTCTTTTCTTTTTTTGTTCTTGAGTTTCATTTAAATAATCTGATTCTGGTGTATGGACGAAAATATAATCTAAATTCTCATAATAATTATATCTCCAGAATTCTGTATTTCTAGAATATCGAGCAATTCTTTGACCACCATCACCATATTTTGGAAATAGAATTTTTGCACTTATAAAGTGACTATCTATACTAAATTGATGTCCATTAGCTAAACCATTTTCTTCAATGCTTGCCAAATGATTATAAAAAAATATGTTTGTGGCTTCATCAGGTAAATTCTCCATACCTTTAATAACATGAGGTACTTGATCAAAAGCTTTGATAAAATCTGAATTTGTTAATTTTTGTAATGCTTGTTTATTTATTGAATCATATGAATTTGCTACTCTGTTGTATATTTTGTTTAGTTGTTTGAAAAATCTATTTTTTCTTTCTATACCACTCAATGCATCAATCATTAAACTAGCTATAGATTTTTCATCATCATTACCTGTGATAATTAAATCATAAATTGTATCAAATGCTAAAGAATGAGTTAAATGATTTTCTAATAAATGAGGTATTGTATAAAGTTTGGAATTACTTGGTATTGTTGCAGAATTATCATTTAATAAATATTGAAAAAACTCTTTTTCATTTTTAGCTGGATAGGTTGTTAAGCCTGTAGAACTTTGAATATATCGTCCTAATTGCCATAATTGTCTTTTAAAAAATTTGATTGCCAATTCTGGATTGGTTTTGATTAAATTATCAATAAATTCATTTGAGAATTTTAATATCGTTGTATCTCTTGTTGCTTTTAAGGAGTAGGGTGATTCAATTTCATGTAATCCTGAAGATAAGGACAATGCCACTCCTGGTCTAGCTATTGATCTTGAATTGTTTTCTAATTGGTCATCTTTAAAATTTGTAAAAGATGCTTCAACCTTACCTTTTAATAAAATATTTATTCCATCAGAATTTTTACCTTCTAATGTTATAAATTCACCAGATGAAAATAATCTAACGTTTGCGTAATGTATTAATTCATCTAAATCGTTATCATCAAGAAAAGCTAAAAATGCTGAATTTTTAATTCTTTTGGTATTTACAATATCTCCACCAGTTTTAACACCATCTGCTAAATTAATGTTTTTGTGTTCAATGGGTTTTTCTAAATTGCGAGATGACCATATTAAATTAATTGATTCAAATAATAAAAAAGAATAAAAAAAACTTGCATAGTTTGGATCTACTTCTTCCAATTCTTTTAATTTTTCTATTTTGATAGAAATATATTCTGAATTACCTTTAATAAATATATCTGACATATATCTACCTGGCGCATTTAAGCCTGAAATACCAAGAGGTGACCCTGGATTCTTTAAAGTTGCTAACTTATAAAAAACATTATTATGATATTTTACATATTCAGCCTCACCTTTTAAAAGAATAAAAATTTGATCTGCAATACCATGCTGTTCTGCAATTTTGATATCTTCATTACTTTTGTAAAATTCTGTGCCTGAATTAATTAGATCTTCAGTATTTTTTTTTGGAGACAAAGAAAAACCTTTATCTACTAGTATTAAAGATATTTTTTCACTTAAATTCATTAATTATCTAACTTAATAAATTTCCCATTTTTTTTAAAGAGAAAAATATTATCTTCTTATAATTGACTTAAAAATATTGATAAAAGATAACAGTATTATTTTTAATCTAAATATACTTACAATAGATTGAGCTAAATATGTCAATGCAGCAGCTCTTAAAACGGATTTGCATTGGTACATATTCTCTCTAGGAACAAATCTTTTGAGTATTGGTAAGGCTCTCTTAAAACTTGCATCAAATTCTACAGGAAGAGTAATCAAATGGATTAGTACATTTGTAGATAAACATCCCATTATTATTATCGCAGCAATAAGGGTGATAAATGGACTTTTAGTGAAGGCAAATATTGATGGTAGTCCTATAATTAATAAAAATGAGCCAATTCTTTGAAAGATCATTGTTTTTTCAATTAATGATTGTCTAAGAATAAGTGGTTTGTATTTTTCTTTATCTTGAATTGCATGACCAATTTCATGTGCAACAACCGCAATGCTTGTAATACTTTTTTTATCAAGTTTATCTGTAGCAATATGTATTTTTTTTTCTTTAGGATTGTAATGATCTAATTGCTGAATAGGATTAATTGATACATTGTTAATTTTTTCTTCTTCAAGAATTTTTTTTCCAAGTTCTCTACCAGTGAAAGGCATATCAGGTAAAATTTTATTATATTTTTTTAAAATATAATTTACCCATAAACTTGGTAGAAACATTACAATAAATGGTAAAAAATAGTAAAATAATTTGATCACAATATAAAAATAGGAATAATATTATTAAAAATCAATTTTATTTAAACTAGTATTATTATCAATAATTAATTATTGATTAAAAAGTGAAATCTAAATTTGAAAGAATTAATAGACTTCCCCCATATATATTTGGGGAGATAAATTCATTAAAAATGAAACTGAGATCAGAAGGTAGGGATATTATTGACTTTGGCATGGGCAATCCTGATATGCCAACACCTCTTCACATAAGACATAAATTAAAAGAAGTTGTAGATAAACCAGGTGTTGGACGTTATTCAGTTTCAAAAGGCATTAATGGATTAAGAAAAGCTCAAGCTAAATATTATAAAAAACGATTTAATGTCGATTTAAATCCATCAAGTGAAATTATAGTAACAATTGGTTCAAAGGAAGGTTTAGCAAATTTAGCACAAGCTATAACTTCAAGAGGAGATAGAATATTATGTCCTGATCCATCATATCCTGTTCATCCATATGGTTTTATGATTGCCGGAGCTAAACTAACACCTTTGCAAACATTTTTTAATGGACAGTTCGATAAAAATAAATTTTTATTAAATATAGTTAATAATTTAAAAAAATATTCTTCAATAAAAGTTATTATCGTTTCTTTTCCATCAAATCCAACAGCTCAGATAGTTGATTTAGATTTTTATAAAGAATTAGTAAAAATTGCAAAAAAATATCAAGTTTATATTCTATCCGATTTAGCTTATTCTGAAATTTACTTTGATAATAATCCGCCTCCATCAATATTAGAAGTAAATGGAGCAAAGAGTATAGCAGTTGAGTTTACAACCTTATCCAAAACTTATGCTATGGCTGGATGGAGAATAGGTTTTGCGGTTGGAAACAAAACTTTAATTGAAGCATTAACAAAAATTAAATCATATGTTGACTATGGTGCTTTTACACCTGTTCAAGTAGCAGCTACTGCTGCTCTAAATGGATCTCAAAAATGTGTAGAAGAAATAAGAGAGACTTATAAAAAAAGAAGAGATGTTTTAATAGAATCTTTTGAAAGAGCTGGTTGGGATAAGATTCCAGAGCCTGAGGCATCAATGTTTGTATGGGCTCCTTTACCTAAAAAATATAAAAAAATGGGTTCTATGAAGTTTGCCAAAAATTTAATGATAAACGCCAATGTTGCAGTAGCTCCTGGTTTGGCATTTGGAAAAGGAGGGGAAGGTTTTGTTCGAATTGGTCTAGTAGAAAATACTCAAAGAATAAGACAAGCAGCTAAAAATATTAAAAGATATTTTAATACTTAATATTAAACTGATAAAATTTTAATATAATGTGATAATTTTTCACCTGCATCCCAGGCATCGCTTATACTTTTTCCTAGAACCCAGTCTCCACTTAAAAATATTTTATTATCCTTAGAATTAATCCAATTTTTTTTTGAGATAGTATTATAACTCAATTTTGTTTGCGCATATAACCACCTGTGTGATTTAATAAAACTTATTTTATTCTTTATATCAAATGTTTCTTCAAATATTGATTGAGCATATTTTTCTAGATCAGATTTATCAATCTTAATATTGTTATTCGTGTATTCAGAACTCATATTTAATACCCAACAATCATCAGATAATTCATTAAATTTGATATTTTGGTTCATAAAAAAGCTAATATGTTTGTGAAGATTTAACCCTGCCTTAATATTTATGTTGTTAATATCATTATAACTTAACATTACAGTATATATTGGTTCATAGGATGGCTCGTCAACAATCTGAGTAAAATTAATAAATTCTTTTGATAGCTCTTTGGATTGTAAGTAGGGTATGCAAATTAAAACATAATCAAAATTTTTAAATTCTTCTTTTTCAGAAAAAAGTGAAAATATGCCATTACTATTTTTTGAAATTTTAATTATTTTTGAGTTAAAACAACTTTTTAATTTTATATTATCAAAAATAGATTTAGGAATAGAATTCATTCCATTTTGACCAATGATAATGTTTTTTCTAGTCTTTTTGTTTTTTAAATAATCTGTAGCAAAATCTATTTCTATTGTTTTCCCCAAGTTAAATCTACTTATTACTTCATTTAATTGATTTACAGAATGATTTGTCGATAGATAATGTGCACCATGATCAAAAAGATAATTATCATGCTTTCTAGTAGAGACTCTTCCTCCTGGTCTCCATGATTTATCAAAAATTGTAATATTATGATCTTGAAGATTATAAGCAAGAGACAAGCCAGTCATCCCAGCTCCAATTATTGCAATATTTTTCACTTAACTAATGTTAATTATTTGAAATTTTTTTTTACCTGAAGATTTAATTTTTTTTAAACCAAATTTACTGCATAGATTTTTGTATCTCTGTTTTGCAGGTAAGTTAATCGTTTTAAAATGTATATTATCGTGACCAAACATCATTTTCTGACCATTTATTTCATATAATTTTTTATAAATACTAGATTTTCTTCTGATCACCATAATTTAATAGAAAAAATATATAGTTAAATTTAAAGCAGCAAATATAAATATTATCGCAATAGCCGCGTATAAATTTCTTTTGTTCATATCTATTTATAATTAAAATTATACTGAAAAGTCAAGATACTAAATTAATTTAACATTAATGATTTTAGGAAATCTAAGTTTTCAATTAATCGTCTTAATTCTTCTGGATCTAGTCCTTTTAAATTTTCTTTAAATAAATTTTGATAGTCTAATGTATCAATACGATCCGTATAAATTTCTTTTAAAGAAATTGTATTTGAATTATCATAATCATAATTCCCAATTAATATTTTTGATAATGCAGGAAATATTAGTGATGTAGTTGTATAAGTTGCAAAACCTATTTCTCTGTCTTCATCTTGTCTTTTGTCAATAAAGGTAAAATAAATAGCTATTCTTGCTGCACGTGTTAATTCTGCCACAGATAATTCATTATCTTGTGATACATCTAAAAATGAAAAAGTTTCATTAATACAATTTGCGGGATTGCTATCATTATTACATGTTTCAATTAATTGAGAATTCATTAAGTTAATAATTTCTCCATAAATAATTTGAAAGACACTAGGTATTGATTCACATTTTTCATAAACAGAATACTCTGATGAATTTAAAAAAGAATAATCTATACCATCCCAACCATCAGGAGCAGTAACTTCTAGTAAATTATCACCATCTTTTTTTAAAAAATAATAATAACTTCCATCTAATTCCCCCCATTTATAAGCTGACCAATCTTGTACTTTTGAGGTTTTTGACACATTAAAGCCAACATATGTTTCATCAATCCACATACTTGTGTTATTTGATATTATGAATATTTGATATTCTGCATCACAATCGTCACTCCAAATGCCCTGCATGGCTTTTGGAAAATTATCTTCAAAAACTAATTCTGCATTAAGATTAAATGGTAATAATAAAAAAATTCCAAAAATTAATTTTGCTAAACTATTCTTCATAGGGCATAACTCTTATTACATCTCCATATATAATTACAACTCTTTGACCATTTGGAAGGGCATTATCATCTCCTTGCACAAAAGCTTTTTCTTGATTATTTTGGCAATTAGAAATGTCATTACCGCATTCATCAATATTCACTATATATTGGAAACCATCATGATTGCCAATTTTAGCTTGAATTACTGAGCCCATAGCGGCTCCTCCAATAGTTCCATATACTATAGCAATATCTTGACACTTAGTTCCTAATATTTCTTCTTCTCCACATATTTGAGAAGCTAAAAGACCTCCTATCATTGCTCCAGCAGTTGCTCCAATCCAATCACTTTCACCTTCAATTTTCACTGGAAGAGAGGTTTTAATTGTTCCATATTCAATATTAGTTACTTTTTGTGCATCAGATTTTTTTACCTTATTTGGAGATGTGGTATTGCAGGAAATTAGTGCAAAACAAATTATAGAAGGAATTACCAATAATTTTACTAATTTATTCATTAATTTATAACCTATTATAGTTAAAAATTGTCTAAAATAAGCAATTAATTTTAATAAATCATATAAATTTTTTAATAACTTACTATTTAAATATTAATGAAAAGTTTATTTTTAGTTCTTGGAAATCAATTATTCCCACATAAACACCTAAGCAAATATAAAGACACAACTATTTTCATGTGTGAAAGTTTTGATCTTTGTACTTTTCAAAAACATCATAAATTAAAACTCATTCTTTATCTATCCTCAATGAGATCATATGCTGATGAACTAAAAAATAATAAATTTAAAGTAAATTATATTGATTTAAAAAAGGATTTTAAAATATCATACGAAAAAAAATTAAAAAATTTTATAAAAAAAAATAAATTCGAAGAATTAATTTCTTTTGAAATTGAAGATAAATTTTTTGAAAAAAAAATAAGCACCTTATGTAAAAAAAATAAGATTAAATTAACTTTTATACAATCACCCATGTTTTTAAATTCAAGAGATGAATTTAAAAATTATTTAAGTAAAACAAAAAAACCTTTTATGGCAAATTTTTATAAAATTGCCCGTACAAAAATAAATATTTTGATGGAAAATAATAAGCCCAAAGGTGGAAAATGGAGCTTTGATGAAGATAACAGAAAAAAACTCCCTAAAGATATTAAAATACCAGAAATGATTACTGCAAAAGAAACAAAGCATACAAAAGCTTTAAAACAACAAATAAACACAATTTTTAAAAATCACCCAGGCCAAGTTGATAATTTTTGGCTACCTACAACTTATGATGATGCAGTTAAATGGTTAGATTATTTTATAATTAAAAAATTTAATTTATTTGGTGATTACGAAGATGCAGTTGATACTAATAATAACTTTTTATTTCATAGTGTTCTAAGCCCCATGATTAATTTAGGTTTATTAACCCCTGATCTAATAATTGAGAGGGTAAGAAAAGTTGAAAATAAAATTAAAATTAATTCTTACGAAGGTTATATTAGGCAAATTATTGGATGGAGAGAATTCATTAGAGGAATTTACCAAAATTATGATGAACAATTAGAAGAAAATAATTTCTTTCAACATAAAAATTCTCTTACTAAAAAATGGTATGACGGTACAACCGGATTAGATCCTTTAGATCATTCAATTAAAAATGCTCAAGAATTTGGATACACTCATCATATTGAGAGATTAATGGTTTTATGTAACATTATGAACTTATGTGAAATTAAACCTAATGAAGTTTATAATTGGTTTATGGAAATGTTTGTAGATAGCTCTGATTGGGTAATGTCACCTAATGTTTATGGTATGGGATTGTTTAGTGATGGAGGTATATTTAGTACCAAACCTTATATTTGTGGTTCAAGTTATTTTATGAAAATGATGAATTTTAAAAAAGGTAATTGGAATGATATTATGGACGGATTGTATTGGCGTTTTATTAATAAAAATAGAAAATTTTTTCAATCTAATCCTCGTTTAAATATGATGGTTAATATCTATGATAAAATGAATACTGAGAGGAAAAATCATATAATAAAGAAAGCAAATCAGTTTATTAGTGATAATACCAATTAATGGATAAATTCGATGTTGTTGCAGCAATAATAATAAAAGATGATAAATATTTTATTGCGCAAAGAAATAGAAATAAACATATGGGATTAAGTTGGGAATTTCCAGGTGGAAAAGTGGAAGAAGGGGAATCTTTTGAAATTGCACTTAAAAGAGAAATAGAAGAAGAACTTAATATAGAAATAAATATTAAAAATAAATTAGGTGAAGAAAATTATCAAGATGACAAAATAAATGTGAAATTACATTATTTTATATGCTCTCATGCTAATGGTGAAATTATTTTGAGTGAACACGAGAATTCTGCTTGGGTTACAAAAAATGAATTTAAAAATTATAATTTTGCTGAAGGAGATAGTGATATTATAAACTTATTATAAGTCAAATTTTAAAATCGTTTAAAACCTTAATTTTTCTACTTTTTTTTTCAAAAATTTTATTTTCTTTTATTTTAATGATAAAGACCAACATCATTTATGAAAGTTGATAAAGATCAAATATCCGCATGGGGTGTGCATGCCTTTACTGGTTCTGGGGCTATACTTGGGTTTCTTGCTTTAGTATCAATATTAAATAATGATCAAGTTGGTAGTTTTTTATGGCTTGGTATGGCCTTACTTGTAGATGGAGTTGATGGAACGTTAGCTAGGAAGGTTGGAGTTGAAGAAAAAGCACCAAATCTAGATGGGATTATTTTAGATTCCATTATTGATTATCTAAATTACGTTATTAATCCAGCTTTAATGATTTACTGGTTTCAGATGGTGCCATCAGGTTTTGAAATGATTATGCCTGCTCTTATATTTGGAGTTTCTTTGTATACTTTTATAAACGTTAATATGAAAACGGATGATTATTATTTTCAAGGTTTTCCTGCAGTCTGGAATGTTGTTGTTTTATATTTCTTTATATTAAATACGAATGAGTGGGTAAACCTAATTGTGATAATTGTTTTATCAGTATTGACATTCGTTCCATGGAAGTTTGTTCATCCACTAAGAGTAAAATCATTTAGAAATTTAACGATTTTTTTTACTGTTGTTTGGTCAGCAACAACACTGCGATTAGTAACAAAATCAGAAATAAACTTAATTATAAATGATACAATTGTTCTTTTAATATGGTTAATTTGTACGGGCTATTTTATTTATATTTGTTTTCTTAGATCGATAAAAGACTATTAAAACCGTAAGTAATTCAATATTATTTTGTATATGCAAAAAATGCATATCAAATAAGTATGAAATTCATTTTTAAAAATAAATAAATTTTATTATTAAAATTTCATCGTTCATTTTGAATAATTCAAAACGGAAGTAAACGAAAGTTGAAGGAACGCATGCAAGTTATTAAATCGTTCAATCTGTATTAACAGATCGGAAGTAGGCTAAAGCTGAAGGAACGCGGATCTTATTATTAATTTCCATAGCTAAGCATGAATTATAACGGATAAGAAAGGTTTGTTATAACTATGTTTAAAAAGTTAGATAATAAAAAGATATTCTATTCAAATATCAAGAGGTTTACTTTTTGATGTTTAATGAAATGTATCAATCTGAATCAGTTATAAGAAATCATTATAACAATATTAATGATTGGTTAGATCAAATGACTTCAAAAGTTATTCTTGAAAAGAATGCTGAAGCTGAAACTCATTTTAGAAATATTGGAATTACATTTTCTACAAATAACGAAACTGCAAGAGAAAGAATTATTCCGTTTGATTTAATTCCAAGGATATTTACCTACACTGAATGGTTAAGATTAGAAAGAGGAGTAATCCAAAGAGCTAAAGCACTTAATGCGTTTCTTGCTGATATTTATAATCAAGGTGAAATAATAAAAGCTAATATAATTCCTAAAGAAATTATTTACAAAAAAAAATCTTTTGAACCTTCAATGTTTGGTTTTTCTCCTCCTAGAGATATCTATAGTCCTATAATTGGTATTGATTTAGTAAGAACAGGTCCCAATGATTATTTTGTTTTAGAAGATAATTGTCGAACACCAAGTGGTGTTTCTTACATGCTAGAAAATAGAGAAATAATGATGCGAATGTTTCCTGATTTATTTCATAACAACAGAGTAACACCAATAGATGACTACCCAACAAGACTTTTGCAAACCTTGATGAGTTTAGCTCCTATTAAATGTGAAAATCCAGAACCAGTATGTGTGTTACTTACACCTGGTCCTTTAAATAGCGCTTATTACGAACATAGTTTTTTATCAGATCAAATGGGTATTGAAATGGTTGAATCAACAGATTTATTTGTTGAAGGAAAATATCTTTATATGAAAACAGTTGATGGTCCAAAAAGAGTAGATGTTGTTTACAGAAGAATAGATGACGATTTTTTAGATCCTCTATGTTTTAATCCTCAATCTGTAATTGGTATTCCAGGAATTATGGATGTTTATAGAACAGGTGGTGTCAATATATGTTCAGCGCCTGGAGCAGGCATAGCAGATGACAAAGCAATTTATATTTATGTACCTGAGATGATCAAATTTTATTTAGGCGAACAACCAATCTTAGATAATGTTGAAACATGGAATTGCGAAAAGGAACAAGAATTAAAATATGTTTTAGATAATATAAATGAACTTGTTGTAAAAGAGGTTGATGGATCTGGAGGTTATGGGATGTTAATAGGTCCAAAATCTTCTAAATCCTCTATTGATAAATTTAAAACTAAACTCTCAACAAATCCAAAAGGATATATAGCTCAACCTTTACTTGATCTTTCATTTTCACCAACACTAATCAAAAATCAAGTTGAGGGAAGAAGAGTAGATTTACGTCCATTTTGTTTAATTGGAGAACAAGCTCAATTAAGTTCTGGTGGTTTAACTAGAGTTGCAATGAATGAAGGTTCGTTTGTTGTAAATTCTAGCCAAGGAGGCGGTGTGAAAGACACATGGGTTTTGGCTGAATGAGGAATAAAAATGTTAAGTAGAACAGCTGAATATCTATATTGGATTAGTCGTTATATGGAAAGAGCTGAAACTACAGCCAGGCTTTTGGATGTTGGTTATAGAATGTCTCTTTTTCCAAATCCAAGTGGTTATAATAATGAATGGGAATCAGTTTTATCTGCTGCTGGAGCGATTGAGGGATATAAAAATAAATATAAAACAATTGAACAGAAAAATGTGGAAGATTATTTATTTTTTGATGAAAGTAATCCTTCATCCGTTTACAATTGTATTCTTAATGCACGCAATAACGCATTAGTAGTTAGAACTTCCTTTACCCCTGAGTCTTGGTTAGCAATTAATAAAACTTATCAAGAGATACTAAACTTAAAACAACAACAATTTTCAATATCTGATATCCCTGATCTGACAGAGTGGACTATAGAACAAGTAAACTTATTTAGAGGATCATTAAGTTCTTTGCTTAGAAATGATGGTTATAATTTTCTTTTTCTTGGTTTATTTATTGAGAGGGCTGATAATTCTGCAAGATTATTAGATGTAAAGTATTTTGTTTTATTACCTAAGCCTCAATATGTAGGCGGTAATATCGATAATATGCAATGGAGTATATTACTTCGCTCTTTATCTTCTTTTAGAGCTTTTAGATGGGCATACGATGGTAATATTACCGCAACTAAAATTGCTGACTTTTTAGTTTTAAATAATAATTGTCCTAGATCTTTAAGTTTTTGTATTCAGAATATTGTTAAACATTTAACTAACCTAACATGCAGTCCAGAAAAAGTTGGAAGAATTTATAATAATTTAAAAGATCTAAATACTAAAATTCAAGAAGAAAAAATAGAAACTATTGTTGAATATGGACTTCATCAATTTGTAACACAATTTATTAGAAAAATATCTAGTGTTGATAACGAAATACATAAGGAGTTTTTTAATTAATATGGAACTAATAATCGAACACACAACTAAGTATGAATATAAAAATCCAGTTACGGGATTAATTCAAACCACTAAACTGCATCCTTCAGAATATAATGGTCTTAAAATTTTAGAGTGGAATGTCCATAACGACTCAGCTAAGAAATCAAAAATTTATCAGGATGGTGAGGCTAATAATATTCAAAGTTTTACAAATACAAACAAGGTGAAAAAAATACAATTTACAGTTCTTGGAAAAGTTGAAACATTTGATACAAAAGGTATTTACCATAGTGCTTCTGATAAAATAGATCCTTTAGTTTACTTAAGAGAATCAAATTTAACAAAAGCAAATGCGAATATAAAAAATTTAGCTATTGAAGCTAAAAATGGTTTTAATGGAAATGAAAATCTAGAAACATCTCATAATCTGATGAATCTAGTAGCTGAAAAAATTGAATACAAACCTTTAACGACAAATAATCAAACAACAGCCATTGAAGCATTTAATCAGAAAAAGGGAGTCTGTCAGGATCAAGCACATATTATGATCGCAGCAGCAAAAACTTTAGGAATACCTGCTAGATACGTAAATGGTTATATGCATAATAATTCCCATTCTTCAGAATTTCAATCTACACATGCTTGGGCAGAATTTTATATAAATGATTTAGGTTGGGTGGGATTTGATCCTACAAATAAGTGCAGTCCAGATGAAAGATACGTACGTGTTTCTTGTGGACTTGATGCAAGTTATGCATCACCTATTAAAGGTGTTTTTTATGGAAATATAAATAATAATGCTATGATAGAAAATTTAGATATTCATGTACAAACATTGGAAAATAATTCTCAACAATAATTTGTTTGAAATATTTTCTTAACTTACTAGTATTATTTTAAAAAAAGGAGGAAATATGTTTCAAAATAAAAAACAACTTCAGTATTTATGGATTTTTAAACCTGAACTTAATGATATTGCAAAAAGAATTGCAGAAGATCATACAAAATGGATGAAGGAAACACATACAAAGGAGGGTAATAAAGCACTCCTAATGTTAAATTGGTCTATAGGCCCTGAATTTAAAGATGGAAATAAAACAGGCAATATGTCTCTAATCTTAACAGAGGTTTATGAAAATCAAGCAGGAATAGATGATCATTTTGAGCAAGCACAAAACAATGGTGCAACTTTTAGAGATGATTTCAGTGATTTTGAAAGTAAATGTGAGAATTCAGTAAAAATTAATAGTTCGGATATTATTCATTCAATGTGGTAAACATAATTTTTAATATCTAATTTATTTTTAAATAGATTTAAATAATCTTATTGTAATATTCAAGCTACATATCTAAGTTAGATACAATATTTAATTGAATTTATAGCTATTATGGAAATTCAAAAAATTTTTAAAAATTTAATTCTAGCAGACTTTATTGTTATAATTTTAATGGTTATATCATCTATGTATCAACCATCTGAAATTTCCAATATTTATGAAAATTTAAATGATGGATTTTTATCAAATTTTGAAAATTTTTCACGAATTATATCGATTAGTTTATTCTTTTTATATCTATTTACTTTAAATTTACTTTATAAATTTATTTCTTATGGCAAACGACTCTATTTATTTTTAGTAGTAGCTGGCATAGTTCTAAATTATTTTAGTGGATCTGTAATCTATACTGCTTTTAGTGGTATGCTTGATCAAATTGGAGGGTTGATTAGTGGTGCAATTTTAATTCTTTTATATTTCTCACCAATTAAAGATAATTTCAGATAAAAAAACATTAATTTCCGCTAATAATATGAAATTTATATATTTTTTTTGAATCTTTAGATAAAATAATATTATAGGTTGGTCTCAACCCTATTAAAAAAAAGGCCATGTTTAAATATGGCAGGAACATTAGCTAAAATAATAATAGGCATATTAAGTTTATGGTCATTAGTATTTATAATTGCAGAGATTATAGGTGTAACTATCTATTTTCCATTCACTATCGTTGAGAAACAAGAAATACCATATCATAGAATTACCTCAGTCAGATTAGCTGTTTTTCTAACTTTTGCTTACTTTGGGTTTAGATATCTTTTTCTTCAAACTGAAAAATTGTATCCTATTCAGTTTTTAGAAATTTATATTAAATCGTTTACAATTTGTTGTTTATTTGTTTTTTATACTAGTCAAGTTGAATTTAGAGAATATTACTTTGTTTTATTCTTATTTATAGTTTCTTTGATATTACATTTTGCATCAAGAAATAAAATAAGAAGTTATTTTAATTAAAACAAGCGGTTATTAAACCGCTTGTAATTTATATTAATAACCTTCAAAAATTGTTCTAAGAATAATTAATATGAGTCCAACTAAGGGGAACATAACTCCTCTAATATTTGGAGTAATTCCGTAGTTATTTACAAGGTTAAAGTATCTAACTACTGAACTAATTAAAGCTATGGCCATAAGCATAAATAAAAATGAATACCAAAATTTATATTGTACAACATTTTCATCATAAGTATTTCCAGTAACATCAAAAGTTAGCAATATTGACATTAACAACATTGTTAAAAAAACCGCGCCCAGAGGACCTCTAAAAACTAATTTAGGCTCCTCATTTGAAAAGCCTAATTCATTAAAAAATTTATCATTGAAATAAAATTGATAAATAATAAATAAATTAAAAAGCATAAATAAAACATGGAATGTAAATGCCATTGTTCCTCCAGCTTCTAAAATATATTCAGCCATAAAATCTCCTATTTTTATTATAATTATCAAAATATTAATGATTCTTTATAAAAAAATTATTAAAGTAATCTTTAATGAAAAATATTTTAGTAACAGGTGGATCGGGTAAAGCGGGAAGGGCAACAATAAATTTACTATTAAAAAAAAATTATAATGTCTTTAATGTAGATTTAGCAAATAATTCAGAATTAGATGTCCCTTTTTCTAAAGTTGATTTAGAAAATTTTGGTGATGCTATGGAGTCTGTATCCGAAATAGATGACCGTATTAATGGAATTGATGCTATTATTCATCAAGCAGCTATTCCTGCACCAGGTCTAGAAACCAATCATAAAACTTTTAGAATGAATACTCTAAGCACTTACAACATTTTTCAAGCAGCTAAAGTTTTAAAAATTAATAATATTGTATGGGCATCAAGCGAAACTGTTCTAGGCTTACCTTTTGATACATACCCTCCGTATGTCCCTGTTGATGAAGATTATAATCCTCGTCCAGAATCAAGCTATTCACTTTCTAAAGTTATGGGTGAAGAAATGGCTAGGCAATATTGTAGGAGGAATCCAGAAATGAAAATATTTGGACTTCGTTACTCAAATATAATGGAAGAAAACGATTACAAACAATTCCAATCATTTCAACATGATCCATTTTTACGAAAATGGAATTTTTGGGGATATATTGATGCAAGAGATGTAGCTCAAGCTTGTCTTTTAGCTATGGAAAGTAATTTAAAAGGTGCTGATAATTTTATAATTGCAGCTGATGATACAGTTATGAATGAAGACAACAAATCACTTTTAGATAAAGTATTTCCTAACATAAATATTAAAGGTGAGGTTGGAAAGAATAAAACATTACTAAGTAATGAAAAAGCTAAAAAAATTTTAGGATTTAAACCAGAATATTCTTGGAGAAATATGAATTAAATTTTTAAGCTCATTATACCTTCTTTATCAAAATTAATTTCTATTGGATTTGATATTTCTCCAATAAAATTACCATTTTGATCATCATGTAAAAAAGCCATAAAGAAAAATTTATTATCTTTCACAATAACTCTACCTGCATAAAGTTCTGTTTCAGAACTTGTTGTTAAGTAGGGGCCAGGTGCTAGATCCCATGGACCTTCAAATTTATCTGCAATTAAATAATGTGTGCCTCGCTTATCTGGCCCATTATAATTTTTTTTGAATACATTAGACCAGTCTTCCGGATGGTTACAAAATAAACAATACCATTTATCTTTAACTTTAAATATTTGAGGAACTTCCAACTGACTAAATAACCCACCAAATAAAGGTTTAATAGATTTCCATTCGTAAAGATCATTTGACTCAGCCATTCCAATGACTCCGCATTAATAAGGATCATTGTGGATTGATGCTCTAGCTGTGTAAGCCATTATAAATTTATTTTCATAAGGATGTTTCATTACCCATGGATCACGCATAGCACGATCTTGCCAATAATTATCACTCTCTAACTCTTGGTAAAAATTTTTATCTAAATCGAGAGCTAATCCATTTCCATATCTATTAAAAGAATAGGGCGTTTCACCTATTGCATGACCAATTCTTTGTTTACTACCATTTCCCCTTTTATTTCTTCCTGTATAAAAGTAATGCCATTTATTTTTATTTTTAATTATTGACCCTGTCCAAGTTGTATAATCATCAAAATTTTCTCTTTTAGAAGGAGTAAAAACTGTTCCTTTATATTCCCAATTCATTAAATCTTTTGAGATAGCTAATCCATGAGTGACATTATTATGTCTTAGATCAGGATTTTTTAGAGATTTATCAGCTTGAAGAAAATAACAATACCAAATGTCATTATCATTACTTATCCAAAAATCCCAAAGCCACTTTTCTTTAAGTTTTATCAATTTATTTAAAAGAGATTTCTGCTAAAGAAGCAGTATCCTCCAAATATAAATATAATTTATTATTATAATAAATCATATCTCTTATTCTTTCACCAATATAAACTCTTTCAATTTTTATATTATCACTATTACCATTGCTAACTTTATTTGGCTTTTTGAATTTTTCATCATTGTAGTCATATTCAAAAAAATAAAGAGATTCATCCTTCATTGATGCTACTATATAACTATCCTTTTTATCTAATCCAACTATTTGAGAAATCCCAATAGATGGATTAAAGTAAATTAGAGGTTCAATAAAATTATATTCAGAGTGGGATTTATGTAGTGGATATTTTACATACTTCTTTTTATTATAAGGTGCGTTTTTTCCTCCATAATGTTCTCCATAAGATGAAATAGCCCAACCATAATTGGGTATTTTATTTGGGTTTAACTCTATTAAATTAATTTCATCACCACCTTCAGGTCCATGCTCTGCCTCTAATAAAAAATTATTTTTTTTATTGTAATATAATCCTTGAGGGTTTCTATGACCCATACTTACAACTTTGTAATCTTTTGTGTTTTTATTAATTTCGATTATTTTACTAAATATACTATCTTCTTTCTGCGCTCTAAATCTACTTCTAAAGTCACCAGTAGAAAAAAATAGATTTTGATCATCTACATTAATTATTCGTCCTCCAGATTGATGTGCATTAAACTCACCATCAATATTATTATAAAAATGAACGCATTCATCTGACGTAAAAAGATTTTGAAATATAATAAGTTTTAAATTCATTTTCCCATGTAATAAACTTGTATTCCAACAATTTTCTTCCACTTCTCTTGTATAAGATACGTAAATTTGATCTTTGTAAATATTTACATCTTTTATTGAGAACCAACCACCTTCTAACCAATCAAAATCATGTATTCTTGATTTTCTAAACTGTTCTTCACCTATGAATTTACTAATATTTGTTTTGATTTGTTTAAAATCTAAATCATTAGTATTGTTATTAATCTGATTAGAATACGCTAATACGCCACTTGCTGAAATTAAAATTAAATTATTATTATATATTTCTAAATATCCACTTGCTGGAAATTGATTAGCTATACCATATAATAAAATGTTTTTTTGAGGACTATACACTTTTGCCTTGATTTTGTTATTTGAAAAACTGTGTTCAGTGTTAATTGCATATTCTAAATTTTTATTATTTTTTTTTATTTTTAAATCAAATTCAAAAGGATCAAATTGTTCAAGAATTTTTGTTAATATTTGAGAATTATATTGAGCTTCAAAACTATCATCATATAAATCTTTAAATGCATCTTCAAATAATTCTTTTTGTGCTCTAAATTGATTACGTTCTTTTTTGAGATCTTTTATTTGAGTTGTTAAATTTGTCGTATTTTTATGAAATAACATATACTTATAAACAAACTGATTTAGATTATTACTAATATGCTTGTTTATATATGTGAAATCGAATAAAAAATTAAAAGAGAGAAAGACAAATATTAAAAGTATAAAAAAATTTCTTAAAGATTTCACTCAAAAAATTTATCAAAAAACAAAACTAATTACAATATGTTTTAGTATCTAACTTTGTTTTTTAATTTTTTTTTATAAAGATAATTTGATATATTTCGTGAACTAAGCTTAGCCATTTTTTCTCTTGTCTCAAAAGTAGCGCTTCCATTATGAGGAGATAACAAAACATTTTTTAATTTTAAAAATTTATTGTTAATTTTTGGCTCCAATTTAAAGACATCTAATGCTGCACCACCAATTAAATTTTTATTCAAAACTTCTAATAAATGAACTTCATTAATTACAGATCCTCTTGAAACATTTACTATTATAGAAGATGGTTTCATGAGTTTTAAAATAGTTTTGTTTATTAAGTCTTTTGTTTTTCTTCCACCAATACATGTAATTACCATTACATCAATTACAGTGGCCATATCTTTTAAATTTTTGAAATATTTATACTTCAAATTTTTTTTATTTGGGCCATAATAAACAATTTTCATAGAAAGAGATTTTACTCGTTTAGAAAATGCTTTACCTATTTCACCCATACCAACAATTCCTACTGTTTTGTTAGTAAGGCTGGTTGTCAATTCAAAAGATTTTTTACTCCATTTTTTTTTCAAAATAAAATTATGGGCTTCATTTATTCTTCTTAATAAAGACATCATGAGGCCAAGTGCTAAATCAGCAACATCGTCAGTAAGAACTTTAGGTGTATTTGTTATAACTATTTTATTATTTTTACAATAATTCAGATCAACACCATCATAACCAACACCGAATACTGAAACTATTTTTAGATTATTAAATTTTTTAAGAAATTTTTTATTAGTTTTAAAACCACCGGTGACAACTATTCCTTGGTATTTATTAAAATCAATTTTACTCTCTAATTTCCATAAACAATCAACACTGAAATCTTTTTTATAAACATGAACAAAATCTTTTATTAAAATATCAGTGATTAAAATATTGTATTTCATTACATATTAATCTGTACTTGATTTAGCCCACAGATTAATTTTTTCTTCTTTTGCATATTTATCTATTTCTTTTAACTCAAAATTACTAAAAGTTAGATTATTTTGACTATCCAAACACTCGTCTAATTGCTTTACTGTTCTTGCACCAATTAGAGCTGATGTCATAGTCGGGTGACGAAGTATCCAAGAAAGAGCCATTTGAGGTAAAGATTGCTCTCTTCTATTTGCAATTTTAGTTAACTCTTTAATTTTAATTAAATAACTTTTTGTAATCATTTTTTTATCAAGAGACGAATTATCTGAAATCCTTGAAACTTTAGGTATTTTTTTTAAATATTTACCTGATAACATTCCTTGAGCGAGAGGAGAGAATGCAATACATCCTATACCTAATTTTTTTAATGTAGATAATAAATCTTTTTCCACCCATCTATTAATCATTGAATAAGAAGGTTGATGAATTAAACAACTAACTCCTCTGTCTTTTAATAACTTGTTCATTTTAATTGTTTGTTTTGAACTATATGATGAAATTCCTACATATAAAGCCTTACCACTTGTAATTGATTGAGCTAATGCATCTGCTGTCTCTTCTAATGGTGTTAGTGGATCAAAACGATGAGAATAAAATATATCTACATATTCTAGCTTCATTCTTTTTAAGCTTTGATCAAGGCTTGCAGTTAAGTATTTTTTGGAACCCCATTCACCATATGGGCCATCCCACATATGATAGCCTGCCTTGCTTGATATTATCATTTCGTCTCTATATTTCTTAAAATCAGAGTTCATAACTTTACCAAAATTTTCTTCTGCAGATCCTGCTGGCGGACCATAATTATTTGCTAAATCAAAATGAGTTACACCTCTATCAAATGCTCTAAAAAGCATTTTCTTTGCTTCTTTTGACATAGATTTTTTACCACCAAAATTATGCCAAAGACCCAGTGTAATAGGTGGTAAAAGTAAACCACTATTTCCACATCTTCTATAAATTAATTTTTGATATCTATTTGTTTTAGCTTTGTAAGACATAATTAAAAAAAATTATAATTTTTTATATAATAATATATAAATTAAATAAATGACCGAATTACAATGGTATGCTTATCTTGGAGGATTTGTAGCATTCGCAATTGGATGTTATCTATATTATCTATCAAGAAATGAAAATTTAAACGATCAGCAAGTTAAAAATAGAAAAAGAGTTATGAATTTTTTTTTAATTATAGCATTGGCCTGTGTCGGTTATTCATGGTTATAAAAATTATATTTAAAGGAGCTAAATATGTCAGTTGCAAGGATAACAACTATTAATTTTAAGTCTAAAGAAGATGCTGATGAATCAATTAAGGATTATTCAACAAAAGCACCAGGTGAATTTCCTGAAGCAGAACAATTATTACAAATTCGTGCAAGCGAAACAACTGTTATGGCTATTTCATTATATGCTGATAATGATGCTATGGAGCGAGCTTCAGCCGCTAGATCAAAAAGAATGAGTAATAATGAAAAAACATTTGATGTTGTTGATACGAAGACTGGTAAAGTAACATTAAATCATAAAAATTAAATTAGGAGTGCCCGTAGCTCAGTAGGATAGAGCACCAGATTCCTAATCTGGGGGCCGCATGTTCGAATCATGCCGGGCACGCCAAATATTTATTTTCATATATTTTGTTTAGATTATACTTAATTGAATAATTATGGATAAATTACTTCAAAGATCAAATGGCAAAATTAATATTGAATTATTTGATAATAATTTTAAAAAATTTTTTCAAAGTGGTTGTTGTAAAATTTTAAATCCAAATAATTATAATAATAATAATAAAGAATTAGTTTTAATTAACACTGCAGGAGGAATTACTTGTAATGATAATATTGAAATTAATGCTACAATTCATAATTCTGAATTAAGTATTTGTACGCAAGCCGCTGATAAAATTTATTCAGGAATAGGTGATCCTGCAAAAGTAGACATAAATATCAATTTAAATAATTCAAATTTGTATTGGTTGCCCAAAGAGTTAATTTTATTTGATAATTCAAAATTAAGAAGAAGTATAAATATTAATTTATCAAATAATTCTAATTTAATTTTTTGTGAAACTACAATTTTTGGAAGAAAAGCAATGTCTGAAAAAATTAAAAATATTTCTTTTTCTGATCAATGGAAAATTTTTACGAATTCTACAATAAAGCATTTTGAAGCAATTAATATAAAAGGATCAACGATTGATAATTTTAATAACAATTATACATTTTATAACCAATCATCTTTATCAACAATTTTAATTTTTGGTGATATTATTCATCAACTTGAGTCTGAGTTAAGTAAAGTTATAAATAACTTAGAAAATCATTATTGTGAAATGACAAAATTTGATGATAAGATTGTAATTAGGTGCTTAGCTGATGATAATTATGATTTAAAAAAAACACTAAATTTTATTATGAAAAATATAATAAATGATAAACTATCAAAAAGTTGGGATCTATAAATGAAATTAACACCAAGAGAAAAAGATAAGTTGATGGTCAGTATGGCAGCTAATGTTGCTAGAAAACGTCTTGAAAGAGGTGTTAAACTTAATTATCCAGAAGCGATAGCGTTGATAACAGATTTTGTCATAGAAGGTGCAAGAGATGGAAAAATGGTATCAGAATTAATGGAAACAGGAGCGCATGTAGTAAAAAAAGAGGATTGTATGGATGGTATTCCAGATATGATTCCAGAAGTACAAGTTGAAGCAACATTTCCAGATGGAACAAAATTAGTAACAGTACATAAACCAATAAGATAATGAAACCTGGTGAAATAATAACAAAACAAAATAGTGATATTAATTTGAATGATGAAAGACAATCAATAACTTTAAAAGTTTCAAATAGTGGTGATCGTCCAATTCAAGTTGGTAGTCATTATCACTTTGCTGAAACAAATGAATATTTGAAATTTGATAGAGAAAAATCAAACGGTATGCGTTTAGATATACCATCTGGAACAGCTGTTCGGTTTGAACCTGGTCAATCAAAAGATGTAGAATTAATTCCAATTACAGGAAATAGAAAGATATTTGGTTTTAATAAGAAAGTTATGGGTAAATTGTAATGAAAAAAATAAAAAGAGAAGCTTATGCCGATATGTATGGACCAACAACTGGTGATAAGGTTAGACTTGCTGACACTGAACTATTTATTGAAGTTGAAAAAGATTTAACAACATACGGAGAAGAAGTAAAATTTGGTGGCGGAAAAGTCATTCGAGATGGAATGGGGCAATCTCAAGTATCTCGTAAAGATGGAGCTGTTGATACAGTTATAACAAACGCTTTAATAGTAGATGTAAATGGAATTTACAAAGCAGATATTGGTCTTAAAGATGGCTTAATTAATGAAATTGGTAAGGCTGGTAATCCAGACACACAACCAAACGTAAATATTATTATTGGACCAGGAACAGAAATAATTGCAGGTGAAGGTAAGATAATAACAGCTGGTGGTTTTGATAGTCATATCCATTTTATTTGTCCTCAGCAAATAGATGATGCACTTCATTCAGGTATTACAACTATGCTGGGAGGTGGAACTGGTCCTGCACATGGCACCTTGGCAACTACAGTTACACCTGGGCCATGGCACATAGAGAGAATGATACAATCTGCTGATGCTTTTCCTATGAACTTAGCATTTGCAGGTAAAGGAAATAGTTCTTTACCTAAAGCTCTCGAAGAACAAGTAATTGCTGGAGCAAGTTCGTTAAAACTTCACGAAGATTGGGGTACAACTCCAGCAGCTATCGATAATTGTTTAAATGTTGCTGATGAACATGACATTCAAGTTATGATTCACACTGATACATTAAATGAAAGTGGATTTGTAGAGAGCACGATAAAAGCAATTAATGGAAGAACCATTCACGCTTTTCACACTGAAGGAGCTGGTGGTGGTCATGCACCCGATATTATAAAAGTTTGCGGTGAACAATATGTTATTCCTTCTTCTACTAACCCAACGAGACCCTATACAGTTAATACAGTTGAAGAGCATTTGGATATGTTAATGGTATGCCATCACTTAGATAAATCTATACCAGAAGATGTAGCATTTGCCGAAAGTCGTATTCGAAAAGAAACAATTGCAGCTGAAGATATACTTCATGATATGGGTGCATTTTCAATTATTGCTTCTGATAGTCAAGCAATGGGTCGTGTAGGCGAGGTTATTATTAGAACATGGCAAACAGCACATAAAATGAAAGTTCAACGGGGACAATTAAAAGATGAGAAGGGTAATAACGACAATGTAAGAGTTAAAAGATACATTGCTAAATATACAATTAATCCTGCAATTGCCCATGGTATTTCCGAACATATTGGAAGTATTGAAAAAAATAAACGTGCTGATATTGTTATTTGGGATACTGCCTTTTTTGGTGTTAAACCTGAAATGGTTTTACAAGGTGGAAGTATTGCTTGTTCACAAATGGGTGATCCGAATGCCTCTATTCCAACACCTCAACCAGTATATTCACGACCAATGTTTTCCTCTTTTGGGAAATCATTAGAACAATCTACTGCAACTTTTGTAAGTAAAGCCTCTTTAGATAAAAATTCATTCAAAAATTCTGGAGTAAATAAATCTCTATTACCTGTTAAAAATATCAGAAAAATTTCTAAAAAAGATATGATATTAAATGATTATTATCCAAAAATAGAAGTTAACCCAGAAACCTATGAAGTTTTAGCAGATGGCGAGTTAATTACTTGTGAACCGGCTGAAACATTACCGTTGGCTCAACGTTATTTTATGTACTAAAATGGATACTTCTTTAAAAATAATTCTTCACAATCATGAAAACAAAGAATTATTAGATGAAATCTCATTATCTTATGAAGAAAGATTTATACGTAGAAAAAAACTTACAGCAAATAATGGAACTGAATTTTTAGTTAATCTTGAAGAAACAGTCAGTGTTGATGAAAATAATTATTTTGAATTAGAAAATGGAAATTTAATTAAAGTTCTATCTAAAGAAGAAAATTTAATTGAAATAACAGGTAATAATTTAAAGCAAATTATATGGCACATAGGAAATAGACATCTGCCATGTCAAATTGAAGAAAACAGAATTCTTATTCAAGATGATGCTGTAATTCTTGATATGGTTCTAAAATTACACGGAAATGTAAAAAAAGTTTTTGAAAAATTTAAACCTGAAGGTGGCGCTTATGGTATGGGCAGAACACATAGCCACAAACATTAAAATGAAAAAATTTAAAGATCCTCATCAAATACTACAAGTATGGTTTTCATCTTCTTTTCCTATTGGCTCTTATGCATACTCTCATGGTTTAGAAGCGCTGATTGATGATAAAAAAATTAAAAATAATAATGATGTTAAAGAATTTTTAGATGCACTTTTATTTTATGGCACATTAAGAAATGACTATATTTTTATGAAGTCAATTTACAAAGGTAAGGAAATTAATCAATTAATCTTAGCAAGTGCTTCCTCTAAAGAAAGACAAATAGAAATGATAGATATGGGAAATTCTTTTCGTAAAATCATGAAAGATAGTTGGGAATTATCTCTGCCTGAAAATACATCATTTATATATTGTTTGGCGAAAGCTGGATTGCATTTTGACATTAAGTTTGATGATTTAATTAAGTTTTATCTACAATCATTCATTTCTAATTTAATAAATGTATGTGTAAAACATATACCAATGTCTCAAAAAGATGGACAGAGTCTAAATGTTATTTTTATTAATCAAATTCAAGATTTTTTAAATCAATCAGATAAACTAAATCTTAAAGATATAGGTACAAGTTTTTTTATTGGTGATATTTATGCCATTAAGCATGAAAATTTAGACTCAAGGATTTATTTAACGTGAATAATATAAATGGACCTTTAAAAGTTGGAATAGGTGGTGGAATAGGGACTGGTAAAACTAGTTTAACAGAAGCATTATGTCGTCATTTATCTAAAAAAGTTTCTATGGCAGTTATTTCAAATGATATTTATACAACTGAAGATGCGGAATATTTAATGAAAGCACAGGTTCTACCTATAGAAAGAATTAAAGGTGTAGAAACTGGTGGCTGTCCACATACCGCTATAAGAGAAGATTGCTCCATAAATTTACTTGCAGTAGATGAAATGAAAAAAAAATTTCCAGATCTAGAATTAATACTTATTGAATCAGGTGGTGATAATTTAGCGGCAACTTTTAGTCCAGAATTAGTTGATTTAACAATTTATATGATTGATGTGGCGCAAGGTGCAGACATACCGAGAAAAAAAGCACCAGCTATAAGAAAATCTGATTTACTCGTAATTAATAAAGTTGACCTAGCTCCATATGTTAATGTTGATTTAGAACAAATGAAACAAGATGTCAATGAAGCCAGAAATGGTTTACCTTATATTTTTGGTGAAATGAAAAATAATAACGGTATAGAAAAAATTTCTGACTTCTTAACTTCAAATGGTGGATTATAACTATTCTACCTTTTGAAAAGAATACACTGTATCTGTACTATTAAATTTTGAATCAAATTCTTTTGATTTTGGGTCATCAAATAAAGCGTAAAATTTCTCTTCATCAGTTACATTACACATAGTCATCACGTGGCCATCTTTCACAAATGCCATGTCAAACGCATCTGTATATTTTTCAATATCATCTTTAAAAAAATTAAATAATTCCATGTAATCTTATTTGGTAAAAGATCCTTTGGATACAACACATAAATTCATAATTATCTCCTAAAAAAAATATCCTCACCATTTTTCTTAATGGGAGGATAAATTTATACTTATCTCATTTTAGCTGCTTTTGAACCGCAATAGAGTCAAATCGTTCTTTTATTGAAGTAATATATATTTGTTACATTTCTATTAAATTTAATAATTTTATTAAAATTAATTAGTTATTATTAAAAAAATTAGTCTATTTTAAAAAAATATCATTTAATGAATTTATTTCAACTAGATATAATACGAATTACATAAACATATGAAATTTCTAATACTAATATTTATTATATTTTTTAATATCTCTGCATTTTCATACGAAAAATTAATTGATAGAAATGAATTAGTACAACATTTTTCAATTGAAGAAATTGAAAATATTAAAATTCCAAAAAATTGGTCACTTGTTAAAGACATTAAATACTATGACGAAGTAATTCAAGATCATTATAAAGATATGGGCACTCCAAAGATTGTTCGAGAATTTCAAGCAAATAATGGTGACCAGTTATGTTTTGATCATCTCAAAAAATTTGATTCGATCATCTATAAAACTAGTAGAGAAGCTTTTAAGATGGGAACCTCTCTAGATTGGGATAGTTGCATTATGTATGCAAAATTTAGACAATTTTTTGGAAATACTCTTAAAAAAATCCCTGATCGTAATACTGATTTATTAAAAAATTATCTTCTTTATTACTCTTCAACAGACTCCTTTAAACTGCAACAAGGAGATAATCATTATAGCTACTGGAAAACTTTATCTATGCTTGCACAAATGTATTCAATTGAAAAAGATCATTTAGGATTATCAGATAAAGAAATAAAGATGATCAATGAATGGTTTATCTCTAGGGCAACTGTAGATTTAATGGATATTAAATTACAAGCCAAAAGAGGAAGATGTAAGATACCAAAAGAGTATGATGAAGAGGATGTTTTACGTACTGCTAAGATTTATGCCACAAAAAACGCAGAGCCTATTTTTCAAGGAAAAACTAAATACCGAGGCACAGACGATTGTGGAACTATATCTAATGCACATACTGTTACAAGATTATTAATAGGTTTAATAACTAATAATCAAGAATTATTTGATAAAGGTATTATTGACTTAAAATATTTAATGACCTTCATTGATAAAGATGGTGTTTATGTCCCTTATGCTTACAGAGGAGGTTTAGCTATTTCTTATTCAAGAGAATTTTTGTTTTATTTTAGTGTTTTTGCAGAAATTTTTCATACATTAGATATTAATTTTTACGAAATTACTGTTCCATCTGGAATTAAAATAAAAGATGCTTTTGATTTCCATTACACAATTTGGGATGATATCGTCCCAAATGAAATTATCAAATATGCAAAATTAAATTTTGGGAATAAAAAACATGATTGGACTGAGCTCTTAAAACCAAAAAAGGAAAGAAAAACTGATGGTTTGGGTGTTTATTTACCTGGCTGGAAAGAAACCATGATTAGACAATCAATTAGATATGTTCAAACATATCGAAATGATCTTTTTCTAAATTTTGATGATCAACTTTATCGAAAATCTCTTGGATATAGAGAGCAAAATCTTTTTGGAGCAAATCATGCATTAAATTTACATGCGGTTATAAGAGCAAATGAAAGATATGAAGGGTATTATAAAAATATTGAAGATGAAAAACAACTTGTTGCGCTTAATCAAAAAAGATTAAAGGAAAATGCAAAAAAATTAAAAATGGAAAAACAGCTTCAACTTGAAGATCAAATGGAAAAATTTAATGAATTAATTTCTCTTTCAAAATATATAAAAGAAGATCAATTTTTAATTATTGATAATAATCAACTGAATTTTATTGCTACACAAAATCCAATTATTAATGATAATAAAGAATTTGAACTTAAATCTGCAAGAATAAGAGGCAAATTAGTATACTTCAATCAAAATTTAAAATATTTTAACCCTGATAAATCAAATATTTTATATCATTTTGATAAACTGGAATTTAAAACAGCTGTCATAAAAGATGGTAATACTGAAGCAGTTGGGTTCTTTATAAGTGATCCACCATTTGATAAATATTTATTGGATATAAATAAAAAAATAGTTGAAAAATGTGGAAGATTAATAAAATCAAATAAATGGTTAGTTATATTAACTAAAACTAATGTTAATAATAAAAAGATTATAAACCAACAAAAATGTAATAGGAAAAATTATTTACAAGAAGGTGAGGAAATACAATTACTATATAAAATAATATCTAAATCTGCAACAACAGTTCGAAATTACTTAGAAAATAATTTATAAAATCTTATTCGTATTTATCAGAATACAAATAAGGTATCCCAATGACAAAAATAATATAGAAAACCATAAAACCAGCTATTAGTGGAATAACTTCACCAGCAGGTACTGTGCTAAATGGACCAATAACAAATCCATAAATTACGAAGAGAATATTTAAACCAACTAAATAATATCCACCACTTCTTTTCATACTGTACAACATATAAATTGTGTAAGCGATTGCTAACTGAAAGATGATACTTACAATAAAATCTAAAGTGGAAAGTTGAACATTAAAATCTCCTACTGGTGGTTGCACACCCTGACCTGAAAAGTATCCATAAGATATACGATAGGTAGTATCAATAAAATCAAGTGAAATTAAAATTAACATAATCCAATGTAATGGTTTAAATAATGTTTCTTTCATACTTTTTTTTAATACTTTTTTAGCGATTCTCTAATAATTTTATTTCTCATTATCATGCTGATGATTAACAACATCAACAAGAATTGCTATAACAAGGTTTAAAATTGTTATTGAACAAATAGAGATAAAAGAAAAAAAATAAATCCAAGACCACCAGTATATTGCCTGCATAGGCAGCATAACATTCTCCCAACTAGATAATGTTAAGACCTGAAATAATGTTATTAGGGATATGCCTAAATCAGCCCATCTCTCTGGATCATCATCTCCAAAAAGGATGGAACCCATTGTAGCATAAATATAGAGTATAATAAAAAGTAGGAGACTAACAAAAAATACTCTTTTAATAGAAGCAAGAATTGCTTCTATAATTTTTTTTAATTCAGGAATAACAGATATTAATCGTAAAACTCTAAATATACGAAGAAGACGTAAAACTAGGAAACTAGAATTATTTGGAATTGGAATAAGCGATATTGCAACAATTATAGTATCAAATACATTCCAACCATCTTTTAAAAACTTTTTCTTTTCTTTTTCTCCAATAAAACGAATAAGTATTTCAATAACAAAGAAAACCGTTATCGCATAATCAAGTAAGTGAATAGTATTTAAAAATATAGGATCTAATTGATATGTTGTGGCACCAATAAGAATGGCATTTAATATAATTATAACAACAACAGAAAATTGAAAAATACGATTATCTTTCAACTTAGAAAAAAAATCTATCATATTAAATTAAATAGTTTTTAGGTTATCTATTTTCCTATCCATCACAAAAAACCACAAAGGAGGGATTAAAGCCATTATTAACATGATTGAGTAATTAGCAGGCATCTCTATTGCTTTTTCTTCTTGAGATAAAAGAGGGTAGGGCTTTGATGCGCTCTGGTGATGTTCAGCATGAAGACCCAAATTAAATGTCGACCAATTAGCAGAGATGTGACGACTATTCCAAGAATGTAAATCTGTAAATCTTTCATACCTTCCATTTTCTTTTTTTCTTTCTAAACCATAATGCTGAATATAATTTACTAACTCCAATAAGATTATGGAAACAAAAGAATGAAAGATAACAAAAATTAAACCATTCATACCGGCAATTAAATAAGCAAATTCTAAAAATAAAAATTCTAATACAAAATAATGAATCATTCTGTTTTGGAAACTAAATGTATTTAGATTTTTTCTATCAAGAATATTTTTTTCAATATTCCATGATGAAATCACACTATTGATTACACAGCGAATAAAATAAAAATAAAAATTTTCTCCTCTTCTAGCTGTAGCAGGATCTTCTTTAGTAGCTACATTTAAATGATGACCATAAATATGCTCAATTCGAAAATGGCCATAACAACATAAAACTAGTAAGAATACTCCTATACCGCGCATAAATTTATTTTTCCGATGAATAAGTTCATGTGCAGTTGTAATGCCGATAGAACCGCCAGACATACCTACAGCTGCTCCTAAAGCTGCAGCGGTTAATAAAGTGATAGTGGAGTCAGAAACAATAATTAAACCAAATATAATTAAAAATAAAATGCAGGGGAGTACGATTAAAATAGAAAAATTGTGAAATACACTTTCATTTAGCTCAACATCATCTTTACTTAAGTAAGGTAATACAAGGTCAATAATTGGCACTAATATGAAAACCCAAATAAAAGGTGAAATTGACCAAGATGGATTAATGATTAATCCTAAAGAACTAGCAAAAATCAATATTAGTGGTGTTACAAGATAAAAAATCATCAAAATAATTATATATTATTTTTTTTTCTAAACTAATACCTAAATTACTCTAAGAAAATTTATATGAATAATAACATAAAGGGTCTTATTTTAATTATTGTGGGGATGTTATTCATCATTACCCAGGATGTTTTAATTAAATACACCATTCATGATGCCTCTTTAATGCAAATACTCGTATTTAGAGGAGGAGTAGGATTTTCTTTGTTATGCCTTTATTTAACTTATACAAAACAACCAATATTCTTTGGAACAGCACACCCTTATATTGCTATTTTTAGAGGTTCCACCTTCTTCTTTGGCTTTACCTTATTTTTTATTTCGTTAAGCGAAATTACTCTAGCGGAAGCAACTAGTTTGTTTTTTGTGAGTCCATTTTTTATTACTATTTATTCCTACTTTATTTTGAATATAAAAATTGGCTTAAGTAGAATATTTTCAATCTTTGTTGGTTTTAGTGGTACACTTTTAATTATCAAACCAGAATTTAATGAAATAAATATTTATATGTTGTTTCCAATTATTGCTGCTGCCACCTATGCTTTATCAATGACATTAGCTAAAAAAACTTCAAAACATGATAGCTTGTTCCAACAAACTTTTCATATTTATATAGGTGCATTTCTTGGAGGAAGTGCAATAAGTATTTTATTACATAATTCAGACTTTAATTTATCAATTTTTTCTATTCTTAGTAATCCCTGGATACTTAATGATCTTCAATTTATTGGATTAATACTTTTCATTTCTACAACTGGAAGTCTTGGGATATTTTGTTTGATTGCAGCATACAGAGTAGGATCACCTTTAGTTAATAGTATAACTGAGTACGTCCATTTAATTTTTGCTATAATAATTGGAATTATTATTTTTTCTGAAGTACCAGATATAAACTCATTTATTGGTATTTTTCTTATTATGGTAAGTGGTATCTTTGTTGTATTCAGAGAAAATAAGCGTGAGGAATTAGTTGTATCCAAAACTACTCTTAGAACTTAATAGTTTTATAATATTGTAACAATTACAAAATAATATTAAGAAAAATATATGAAAAAATTTTTAATTAAAAGAGAGATACCTGGAGTTTCCAAAACTCCTTCTAATGATCTTGATAAAGGGGCTAAGGAGTCTGAAAAAGCACTCATTGAAATGAGAGAGGAAGGAAAAGAAATACAACAAGAACAAAGTTATGTTCTAAATGATGCAATTTATTGTATTTATAATGCTGCTTCTGAAGATCTCATTAAAGAGCATGCTGAAAGATCTGGTGGAGTTGCTTCTGAAATAATTGAAATATCAGGTATTATTAAACACAATACTTCAACTATTTCTTAAATTTAATAAATTGTATTAGGTAAGAATGTATAGAAAAGCATTTTTTGCAATATGCTTGAATGGTTTTGCTTTGGCTTTTACCTGGGGAATTACTGTTACAAATATTCCATGGTTATTTGACAGAGTTGGAATAAAAGAAACTGATTTAGGAATTTGGTTTACAATTTTTGCAGTTCTGCAACTTATATTTAGTCAATTGTCAGGAAGAGTAATTGTTCCACTTATTGGGACCACTAAAACTTTAATGTTGGGTCAATTAAGTTTTGCTATTTTTCCTTACATTTTCATTACGGCAAGTAATATACAAATTTTTTTTCTTTCAAGTATTCCATTATCAATAGCTGCAGGTTTAATTTTCCCGACTATCGCTAGTAGTACTAACTTTATTGAAAATAAAACCAAAAGAATTTATCAAACATACCAGCAAGCTTCATTTAGTTTTGGTTTTATTATTAGTGGTATTTTTGCAAGTTTATTTTTTTATTTAAATTTATATCCACCTCATATTTTTATAGGTTTAATATTCTTTTTAACTTTAATTATCATTCTTACATTCATATTTGGTTTATCTTCTGAAAATGATTACTATGAAAAATTAGCTAAATTTAAAATACCTGAAAGAAAAGTTTTATTCTTTGGATTAAATTTAGCAATATTTATGGGTACAGTTGGAATTATGCTAGAATGGACACCATTATGGTTAAAAAGAGATCTTAATGCATCCTTGTATGTTGCATCATTATCAATTCTTTGTTGGGGAGGTGGAGAATTTATAGGCAGAATATATGGTGAAAAAATTGTTAATGCTTACGGTGTAAAATTTGCAGCAGGTTATTTTGGTTTAGTTGGTTGTTTGATTTTCTTTATTTCTATTTTAACTGCAAATATTTATATTATTATTTTATCAGTATTTTTGTTTGCTCTCTCGACATCAAATTTTTATCCCGTTGTTCTAATGCAAGGATTGAAATATACTAATGAAAGTATATCAATCACTGCAGCAAATATTACAACAATTGCATTCTCTGGCTTTCTAATAGGACCAGCTATAATTGGATTTTCAGCGGAAACATTCGGTTTAACTTTTAATGTTATCGCTCTTTGTTTTATTTGGGCATTTAATGGATTATTGTTTATTTACTTTATTAATCAATTAAGAAAATAATTTATTTTATTGTAAGAATTTACTATTTCTATAGAAATTTATTAATGACAAAAATATATGATTTCATAATAGCTGGTGGTGGAACGTCAGGAATTATAACAGCAACAAAATTAATTGATCATGGTGCTTCTATTTTAATTTTAGAAGAAGGTATTAAAACAAATAATTTACTTTTATCGATGCCAGCTGGTTGGATTAAGGGATTAGAAAATAGTCCATTCTTAAAATTTTATGAGTCTATTCCGCAAAAACAATTAAATAACCGTCAGCATTTTATAGCACAAGCTAAAACTCTTGGTGGGGGATCAAAAGTGAACGGTATGGTTTATATGCGAGGGAAACCTTCAGATTATAATAAATGGGAAGAGGAGACTGAAGACAGTAATTGGAATTGGAACTCGTTGCTCAAGCATTTTGTTAAACTTGAAAATAATCAACGTATTCAAAATGAATATCATGGAAATAAAGGTAACTTAAAAGTTTCAGATCCTGGTTATATCGTAGAAGGATCAAACTTATATATCAAAACAATGCAAGCTATGGGTTTGCCTTATAATGATGATTTTAATGATGGTGATCAATATGGAGTAGGAACTATGCAATACACCATTGGTAATGGCAAAAGATGTGATGTTTATAGTGCTTTTTTAAATTCAAAAACCAATAACAAGAATTTAGATATTAAAACGAGTTCTGTTGTTACAAAAATTATCCTTGATCAAAAAAAAGCAATTGGTGTTGAGTGTGTATCAAATGGTGAATCAACTAAATATTTTGCAAATGATATTATTTTAACATCAGGAGCATACGTAACACCTAAAATTTTAATGCATTCTGGAATAGGGGAAGAAGAGCAATTACAACAATTTAATATTCCAGTAATTGAAAATTTAAAAGGTGTAGGTAAAAATTTGCAAGATCATCATGAAGTTCCTGTTATCTCGAGAGTAAAAGCTGGTTATAGTTATTATAAACAAGATGAAGGGTGGCGAATGATAAAAAATGGAATTCAGTATTTATTATTTAATTCAGGGCCTGTACGATCACAAGGTGTCGATAGTTGCTCTTTTTTTAATCCAGAAAATTTAGAAGATAAAAAAGATCCTAAAATTAAACTGTATTGCGTGCCCATAATGTATACCGATAGAGATACAAAAGGCATAAAACCTGATCACGGTTTAACTCTTACATCTTGTCTAATGAATCCAAAATCACGAGGTGAGGTTAGAATTCAATCTTCCAACCCATTAGATTTACCTCTTATTGATCCAAATTTTTTAAGTCATGAAGATGATATGAATGTTATGTTAAATGCTGTTAAGCTTGCAAGAAAGGTAATTCAAACAAAACCTTTATCCGATATTGTTTTGGAAGAAACAGTTCCTAGTCAATCCATTAATTCAGATGAAGATCTCATTAATTATTCAAAAAAAATGATTAAAACAAATTGGCATCCAGTTGGTACATGTAAAATGGGCAAGGATAATGATGAAATGGCAGTTCTGAATACAAAATTGGAAGTAAAAGGCATAAAAAATTTACGGGTATTTGATGTGTCGATGATGCCAACAATTGTTGGTGCTAATACAAATGCACCAGCTATGGCTATAGCAGATAAAGCTACAGATATATTATTACAGTTACGATAGTTTGTTTAATCTAATAAATTTTAAGAAAACTAAATAGTAAAATTAATAGAGACTAATTTTTTTTTAAATTTAGAAAAAAAATTTCTTATATATTTTTTAGAAAATTATATAAAAAGCTATTTATGTATAGAATTATATTTTTTCTTTTTTTAATTTCATCAATTGTTTACGCTAAAGATCCACCTAAGCAATTTCTTGATGATGAATATATTTTTAAATTTGAGGAAAATATTAAATATCCGTATGATACTGGATTTTGGGGCCCAATAGAAACACATACTAGAATACATCAAAACGCTTGGGCTCTTCGATATGATAATAAAATTACAAAAACAAATGAATATTCTTTGCGTTTTGAAAAAAGACTAGATGATTGTGGTGCTGAAGATTGTAATAGAAAAGAAAAAACTTTTATTGGTCGTTCTGAACTTGGTTTCTTTGATCCTATAACTGGTGAAAAAATAAGAGGTCATTTAGGTGAATATTGGTATACTTGGTCTTTCTATATCGATCCTGCATCCGATGGACCAAAAAATATGCGAGATTTTGTTCATATAGGCCAATTTAAAATGGATCTTGAACATGAAAAACTAACAAGGAGTTTGCTTACTACGCAAACAATAGATGAATTTAATGTTGCTTGCCCTGAAATGAGTTTCTTTTTTTCTTGGCGTTATGATGGAATTTATGTGGGCCGATCAGGAGTTTCTCTATGTGATGGTAGTGATTATAAAAGAATCATTACCCTTAATAATGTGAAGGGTAAATGGCACACTGTCTTATTAAATATTAATTGGACTGATCAAGAAGATGGAAAAATAAAACTTTGGTTAAATAATCAGCTTATTTATCGCTTTGAAGGAAAAACTATATCAAAAATTGTAAAGAACAAAAATGAATATCAAATGGGACCAAAATTTAGATTTGGCTTGTATAGTCAGGGTGAAAATGGTGATCAAGTTATGCACTATGAAGGAATGAAAGCAGAAAAATCATGTAATAAACTTCAATTATTTGATTGTAACTATATTCAAAAACAAGAAATTGATGTTGTTAAAACAAATCCTGCTGACCCAGATGATGGTAATCAAATAGTTGGTCAGTATGAAACAAATGATGATCAAGGTAAACGAGATAGAATTATTAATACTCTTATAAATAAAATTACTAAAGACATTAGTAAAAAATCTAATAGTAATAAAGATGACATCAAAACATGGGTTGCCACTGAAGTAAACAAACTAGATTGGGATAAAGACTTAGATAAAAGTAAGGATAGAAAAAAAATACGTGATCAGTTAACCAAAAAGGGTAAAAAAACTTTTAAGTAGGAAAATGGGGCAAAACTCCCTCAGTGGAGAGGGCTTTATACCCCATAAAATATATAGTGTGTTATTTTTTATTTATCTACTCGACCAAGAAAACTAATTCTTGGCTATCTAAATCAACACCCGCATCAGTTCTAAGTTTTGCTAATTCTGGATCTTGCATTGCTGCTTGCATTTTTTCCATCGATTCAATCTCTAAAACTTGATAAATTTTAGTTTCATCATCTTTAGGGTGGCCATATGCTAAAACTTTTATTCCATATTTTTCTCTATGAGTATCAACACTGAGAAAAAGATTTTTCCATTTTTCATAACCTTCTTTTAATCTAACATTCATAATAATTTTCATAATACTTCCTTTTTTCTATTTATTTAATTTGCTTCTATAATTACCAAATTTCTCACAACAACATCCTCTTTATTTTCGCCTAAATGTGCCAAAGCTTCTTGATAACGAGGATCATTGTACCCATCTATTGCATCTTGTACGCTATTAAATTCAACAACTGCTGAATATAATAAATCAAAATTCTTTTGAATATAGAACTTTGGTTCACTGCTAGCAGTAGGAACAAAATTTCCTGATTTCTTTTCTGCTTCCTCAGCAACAATATTCATAAATTTTTCTAAATAATGACCCCATTTTTCTTCATTTTAAATTTCTTTTACTTGTCCTACCCAATATCCTTTTTTCATAAATCCTCCTTAAAAATAAGTTTATTTACATTTCTGTAGCGCCAGTCTCTGTTCTCCAAATTAATCCATCTTTTTTTAATGAAACCATCATTAAAGCTTCTTTGTCTCCAGATGCATAAGTATTAAAGCGATGTGTAACTAAAATTTCATCATTTTCATAAATACAACGAACTTTATCTTGAGTAATATTATTAAACATTTCTAAAGTTTGCTCCTCGCTTCCTTCACTTTTTTTAAAAACTTTATTTTGCTTATGGCTAATAAATTCATGGTCTTCATGGAATAGAGCTCTGTGAGCTTTGGCATCTTTTTCTTCAAATGCTTTTTGTAATTTTTCAAATAACATAAATCTCCTTTTGTTTATTAAAACCTAAAATTATAATTTTACAATTTTGTGAATATTCAATTATTGAATAATAATTAAGTTAAGAAAAATAATGTTATTAATTAAAACTAATAAATATTAATGAATAATTGAAAATTCAGATAAATCTCCACGCATTGTAGAAACGGATATTTGAATTTTATTTCCTTCTTTATCAATATCTAAACCTGTAGATATTAAGAGTGGCATTAATTTAGAAATTTTAATAATTCTTCTTTCATATGCATCTGGCAATCTTGTACTTAAATACGTTTTACTGCGATGAAATTCATAGACACCCAAACTTTTCAAAGCCAGAGTTATGCTTAGGAATTTTTTTATTCTTTTTTCAATATCAGGAAATTTTTCTCTAATAAAATAATGCCTTGATATGGATACAACGCTACCATCAATTTTTCTCAATAGTTCACACATAATAATTTTTTTAAAATCTTTTGCTTCTAATAAATTTTGAACAAATATTGGAGGTTTCATTATTTTTGACCTTAAAAAAATAGCAGAGGAATCTCTTTTTTCTAACAAAGCATTTAAATGAAATTTACTATTTTTGGAAAGATGGACTCTGTAAATATTTTTAGTGATAAAACTACCTTTTCCTTGATGCGAAATTATAACGTTTTCATTTTCTAATTTTTTAATTGCTTTTCTTACTGAGTATCGTGAAATATTATTTTTTTTTGACAATATGTTTTGAGATTCTAGTTTTTGTCCACTTAGTAATTCTTTATTTAAAATTTTTTCTTTAATTTTAAAATATAATATTTCCCATTGATTTTTATCATCTTTTAAAAGTTTCATATTTATTTTTTACATTTTTTTGTTTCAATTTTACTACATTTACTTTCTTATTTCGCACAGTAATAAAGTTGGTTACAACACAATATTAAAGTTGGAAGATAATTTAAATAAAATTCAATATATTTGTAATTTTTTTTACAAATAATTTTTCTAATACTTTTTTTGTGATAGTTAATTCTGACTTAATTTATAAAGGTAACATTCACTGCCACTCAACTAATAGTGATGGTCAATTGTCACCTGAAAAGGTTTGTGAATTTTATAAAAACCTAAATTATGATTTTATTTCTTTAACTGACCATTTTAAAAGTGAATACAATTTTACCATTAGTGATACATCAAATTTCTCCGATGATAAATTTACAACAATAACTGGTGCAGAACTTCACGCTGGTAAAAATAGTAATGGAGACGAATGGCATATCTTATCTGTTGGTATTCCTAAAGATTTCACTTCTCCGACTGAAGATGAATCTGGGCCTGAAATAGCTACAAGAGCTCTAAAAGCTGGAGCTTTTGTTGCTATCGCCCATCCTGAATGGTCAGGTTTAAATCTAAATGATGCATTATCTATGCCCTTAGGCATTCATGCAATTGAAGCATTTAATGGTGTTTGCAAAACTTTTGGAAGAGAAAATGGCTCATATTTAATTGATCAAGTTATGGCTTCGGGTAGAATGATTGGAGCTATTGCAACTGATGATGCTCATTATTACGAAAAAGATGCCAATGCAGGTTGGGTTATGGTTCAAGCAGCATCTAACTCGCATAAAGATATATTGGATGCGCTTAAATCTGGAAATTATTATGGATCAACAGGGCCAGAGATAATTAGAAGTGAAATAGTCAGTGAATATTTTCATGTAGAAACTTCTAATGTAGATTATATCGGTTTAGTTGGTCGAGGAGCAAGATTTGAAAAAATTTCAGGTGAAAACCTTAAAGAAGCAAAACTTCCATTAGCAAAGTTCCATAATAGTTGGGCAAGATTAATTTTAAGAACAAATGACGGTAAACAGGCCTGGGGTCATCCGTTTAAGATTTATTTATAAAAAATGCGGTTCGTAATTATAAGAACTCTAAGAGCTTTTTTAACAATTTGGGGAGTCATTACTCTTACTTTCATTGCTACAAGAATAGCAGGAAATCCGATTGATAATTTTGCACCCGAAGGTTTAAGTAATGAAGAGTATAACTATTTAATGGAGTATTTTGGACTCAATGAGTCATACTTTGTCCAATATATTAGTTATTTTAAAGGAATAATAGAAGGTAATTTTGGTTTTTCTTATTTTTCTTTTCAACCTGTAACAGAAGTTTTTTTTAGTAAATTACCTAATACTTTAGCTTTATTTGGATATGCATTTTTAGTTTCATTAATAATTGGCATTCCTCTTGGAATTTACGCTGCTATTTACCGAAATTCAATTTTAACCACATTCATAATGGCTTTAGCATTTACTGGATATGCTATTCCTAATTACATATTAGCTATATTTGCCATCCTTCTTTTTTCTTTTACGCTTCATTTATTACCAACTGTAGGTTTAGAAACTCCCTATCATTATATTATGCCAGTAGGCTGTTTAGCTATGTCTATGTTGGCCGGTAAAATCCGTTATTCACGCTCAGCAATGCTTGATGTTCTCAATGAAGATTATATTCGTACTGCAAGATCAAAAGGCTTATCAGAACGTATAGTTATTTTTAAGCATGCATTTAGAAATGCATCAATGCCTATCGTTTCAATTCTTGGATTACAAATTGCAGGTTTTATTGCTGCTGTTGTTTTAGTTGAAGCAGTTTTTGCCATTGATGGAATAGGGAACTTAATTGTTAAAGCTGCGATCTTTAGCAATTATCCAATACTCCAATATGGTGTGATGCTATGGGGTTCAATAGTTGTATTGGCTACTCTCTTAGTTGATCTGACATATGCATTATTAGATCCTAGAATTAGAGTAAACTGATGTTTTCAATTCTTAATAATAGTGAATTAGTTAAAAAATTCAAAAAAAGTGATTTAATCATTAAGGGAGGTTTATTTCTTTTATTCTTTTTAATACTTGTTGCTATCTTTGCACCTATTCTTGCACCTTATGATCCAAATTCGACGAGCTTGTTAGCTAGATTAAGACCTCCTTTGGGTTTTGAAAAATTTAAAGTTGGCTTTTTGCTAGGCACCGATGAACTTGGAAGAGATATGCTTTCAAGATTGATATATGGTTTAAGGTTTACTTTATTTATTGCTTTAGTAGGATCATTAATCTCCATGACGATTGGAACCTTAATAGGTGTCATATCTGGATATGTTGGAGGTATCATAGACAACATTTTTATGATGTTGGTAGATATACAGATTGCATTTCCAGGTACTTTAATGGCTTTATTATTAATATCTGTTTTTGGCTCGAGTATTACAATCCTAATTTTTGTAGTAGGTATTAGTGGTTGGGAAAATTATGCTAGAGTTGTAAGAGGTCAAGTAATACAAATAAAAAATGAACCCTATGTATCTGCTGCGCAAGTAGCAGGGGCGAAACCAAGAAGAATTATTCTTCTTCATATGCTTCCAAATATTGCTTCCCCAATTATCGTCTTATACACTTTTGGTATTTCTAATATAATTTTATTAGAAAGTTCTTTATCGTTCTTGGGCTTAGGTATTCAGCCTCCAACAGCTACTTTAGGATCAATGACAGGCTTAGGAAGAGATTTTTTATCTTCCTATCCTCATATTTGTGTTTTGCCAGCGATAGTGATTTTATTAATTGCTTTAGTATTTTTGTTACTGGGTGATTGGTTACGAGATTCTCTTGATGTTCGTTTACAAAGAAAATGATTTCAAGAGATGGTGTTTTATTTTTAATGGTTAAAAATAAAACTAAATTTAACTTTTTAGTTAATGGAGTAAACTATGAAAATAAAAAAATTTGTTAGAAATTTATTTATAATTCTAACATCTATTTCATCATTATCTTTAACTTCTTTTGCGAATGCAGTTGAAATAAAAGTTGGTGTGTTAAATCTATCAGCCACGTTTGCACCAGCACAAAGTCACTCAAACGTTGATTCACAATTTTTTGTAAACATGATGGAACCTTTGATAGGTAAAAATGCAAAAAATATGGATAATGAATTTGGTCCGATGTTTGGTGGATTGGCTGAGTCGTATGAAATTCATCCAAGTAAACAAATTATTGATTTTAAAATTAGAAAAGGTGTAAAATTTCATAATGGTGATGACATGACCATTGAAGATGTTCTTTTTTCTTTACAATCAATGATTAATGTTACCGATCCTATAAGAACAGAAAGATCTAAAGAATTTTTTGGAAATATAGCTAGAGCTGAAGCACTCGATGAAAACACTGTTCGAGTTATTACTAAAAAACCAGATTTTCTAACGGAATTATTTCTATCTTCACAACAATCAATGATTTATCCTAAGAAATATCTTATGGGTTTGACAGGTGATCCTGATATTGATGAAATATCTGATTATCGTGCTTTCGGATTAGCACCTGTTGGTACTGGTCCTTATAAGGTTACATCATTTAATCCAAGAGTCGAAATTGTTTATGAAAGACATGATGATTATTGGGGTGAAAAAGCACCATACGATAAAATAACTATGGTAAGAATTCCAGAAGCTGCGGCAAGAGTAACTGCTCTTATCAATGGAGAAATTGATTTAGCTACAAACATAGCGCCAGATCAGTTGGCAACAATTGATAATGCCCCAGGTTATAAAACCACAGGTGCAGTAACTCCTTTATTTCATGTAATCTATTTTGCTGGTGCTGGCTATGATAGGGAAAGTGATGCTCTCTCTGGTGGATCAAAAACTTTCACTAAAGAACTTCGTCAAGCAATGGTATCAGCTGTAGATAGAGATCTTTTAAATGATGCTTTATGGTTTGGAAAGTCTGTAGTTCCTAGTACGCATTCATATCCTAACTACGGGAAATTTTATACTCCTGATTTTGATACTTTTAGTTACGATATTGAAAAAGCTAAAAAACTTATCAAAGATAATAATTTAGAAGGAACAAAATTAGAATTTTGGACTGATCCATATTATTATACAAATGGTCTTCTAGCTGCTCAGGCAATGGCCGAGATGTGGAAAGAAATTGGTATTGATGTAACTATTCGAACAACGGAAACTTGGGCTTCTAAAGGTGAGCCTGGTTCTTGGGGGTACAATGGTCAAATGCAGAATTGGTCAAATCCAATGTATTATGCAGATCCTCATGGCTCATTTGGAAAAATGTGGGCTCCAGGTGGTGCAGGAATGACAAGAGAACTTTGGAATCCATCGATCGGTATGGAAGCATATACTGAATTGTATAATGAGTTTAGATGGGAATTAGACCCTGAAAAACGAAATGCAAAATATGGTGAAATAATGGATCTCGTCAAAGAAGATGCTTTCATGTTAGTTCTATATCAACCATTTGAAAGTTATGGAATGAGAGAAGATCTTCATTGGGATCCTTTCCCTGGACATATACCATACGTTCTTGATTTTAGAGCAGGCATGTTTGAGGATGATAGATTAAATTAAATTATAAAGGAGGGCAGAATAATCTGCCCTCCATGATTAATATTTTATGAAAAAAAAATTATTAGAAGTTAAAAATTTAGAATTATCATTCGGTAATAATGATAGTTATTTTAAAGCTCTAAAAAATATTAGTTTTGATATTTATCCAAATGAAACTGTGTCTATAGTAGGTGAATCAGGATCAGGTAAATCTGTTACTGCAATGGGCGTAATGTCATTAATTCAAAAGGCAGGTGGAAATATTGAAAATGGATCAATCATATTTGATGAAAAATATAATATGGTGAATATCGAAGAAGAGAAGGCAAGAAGCATTCGAGGAAACATGATTTCGATGATTTTTCAAGAACCTATGACTTCTTTAAATCCAGTTTTTACAGTAGGTGAGCAAATTTTAGAAGCCCTAATTACTCATAAAAATGTCTCAAAAGAAAAAGGGAGGCAAATGGTAATAGAGGCAATGAAAGAAGTTAAAATTGCTCAAGCTGAAAAAAGATTTTCCCAATACCCTCACGAATTATCAGGAGGTATGCGACAGAGAATAATGATTGCGATGGCACTTGTTTGTGAACCAAAATTATTAATTGCCGATGAACCTACAACGGCTCTAGATGTAACAATTCAAGCACAAATTTTATGGTTGATAAAACAATTAAAAGAAAATCATGGTACAGCAGTAATGTTTATTACACACGATTTAGGTGTTGTTGCTCAAATTTCAGATAGAGTAGTTGTTATGAAAAGAGGCTCTATTATTGAAACAGGTACCGTTAATCAAATTTATAATAATCCAGGAGATCCGTATACCAAAAATTTAATAGAGTCAGTGCCAAAACTTGGGAATGAACATCAAAAATTATACAGAGAGGAAAACAAATTTATTTTAGAATTTAATAATGTTACTGTAAAATATCCTGTAAGAAGGGGTATCTTAAATAATGTTACAACTGAGTTATGTGCTGTAGATAGAGCAAACTTCAAAATTAAAGAAGGTCAAACATTAGGAATTGTTGGAGAGTCAGGTTGTGGAAAATCCACAATTGCTAAAACAGTTGCAGGATTAGTTAAACCAGAATCTGGAGAAATAATTTTAGATGGAACCAACGCATTAGACTTAAAAGGAAGAGATCTTCAAAACTTTAAAAAAAATATAGGTATGATATTTCAAGATCCATTCGCATCTTTGAGCCCAAGAAGAACAGCTGCTCAACAAATTTCAGAACCATTAGAAATTCATAATGCTGGTTCCAGGAAATTTATACAAGAAAGAGTTGAATGGTTAATAAATAAAGTTGGTCTAGATAATTCACATTTGTATAGATATCCTCATGAATTTTCAGGAGGACAAAGGCAAAGGTTAAGTATAGCTAGAGCGTTAGCTCTTGAGCCAAAACTAGTTATTGCTGATGAACCTGTTTCAGCTTTGGATGTTTCTGTTCAAGAAACTGTACTTGGTCTTTTTGAAGATTTACAAAAAGAATTAAAATTAACGTATATTTTTATTTCACATGATCTATCAGTAATTGAAAAAATAAGTGACTGGGTTGCAGTTATGTATTTTGGAAGAATTGTAGAAAGTGGTAAAGTTAAAGATGTGTTAAGAAAAACTAAACATGATTATACAAAAAACTTAATTAAATCAGTTCCTACACCTGATCCAAATATAAAGATGACTCAACCAAAAATGTTTTCTGAAATAAAAAGTGATTTATTATTAAAGAAAGGATATCAATTTGAGGAAGACTTACAATATGATGATAATTTAGAAAATCATAGAATGCTTCTTTCTAGTTAAAATTGTGTACACCGAAAAAACTTATAGAAAAAAATTAGAAAATTTTATCAATAAAAAATACCTTGCAAGTTTTTTAGTTTTATTAAGTGCTCTTACAATTGCAAGTATGATGTCAGCATTTAAAATTTCGAGTCAATATCTATCATTCTATCAAATTATATTTATTAAATCTATTGGCAGCACTCTACTGCTATTTCCAATATTTATTTTTTCAGGTATAAAATTTTTACCAGAAAATGGTTATCAATTATATTTTTTAAGAATATTTCTAATAATTGGGGCTATAGTTTGCTGGATTTATTCAATTGTTAACTTACCTATGGGAACCGCAACTGCTATATCATTTTCTAAAAGCTTTTTTGTACTTTGGTTAGCTTATTTATTTTTATCAGAAAATATTACTTTTCAAAAAATACTAGTCACCTTTATAGGATTTTTAGGCGTATTATTATGCTTAGAATTTTCAAATTCATCGATTTTAATTTCTGGTATTGTTGGAATAATTGGGGCTGTTTTTGCTGCTGGATTGACTATAGTTATTAAAAAGCTCTCCATAAAAGAACCTGTTTTAAGGATAATGCTAATTCCAAATATTGCTATAACATTATTGTTTTTATTACCCGCTATTTATAGTTGGAATGAAATTCCAACTTCAATTTTTTTACCAATTCTAATTATGATCACTTTTGGTTCTATTTCTCAATGGTGTTTTCTTACTGCTTATAAATTAGTTGATGTGTCGTATATAGCTCCATGGGAATATTCTAGATTAGTTGCTGCAATAATTTTTGGATTTATATTTTTCAATGAATTATTAACAATTAATATTATAGTTGGTATAATTTTAATAATTGGCTCAACATATTATTCATTACTTTATATAAAATCTGAAGATAGTTATTCAATAGAGGCAAGAAACTAATGATAAAAATAATTACAATTGCTGATATTCATTATGGAAAGAACACTTTAACTAAAAGAGGTGATACAGCACTTAGCTTACTAGATGAATTTAATCTTTTTGTTGATAATGAAAAACCAGATTTTATTGTTGATTTGGGTGACCGTATAAATGATGTTGATAAAAAAAATGATATTAATTTGCAAAAAAAAATATTTAAGAAATTAAATGAAAATAAAATTAAAACTTATCATATTTGTGGAAACCACGATGTAGTGAATCTTTCTATTAGTGAAAATGAAGAGATATTTAATCAGTCTCTAGAAAATGAAGTTATTCTTTTAAATAATTATAAAATAATATTATGGAGAGCAGATACAAAAATATATCACACAGATAACTTTAGAGGTTTTAAAATTAATGAAATGGATTTTATATGGTTAAATACCGAAGTAATAAATTCCAAGGTTCCAGTTATTATTTTTTCTCATGTACCAATTTCACCTGCATCTCTGATCGGGAACTATTACTTTCAAAACAATCCTTCTTTTGGGTCTTATCCTAATTCTTCTCGTTTAAGAAATAGTTTATGTAAAGCATCAATGCCTGTTTTTTTTCTGTCTGGTCACGTGCACTGGAATTCTTTTGCACAAGAAGATGGAATTACATATCTTACTCAGCAATCCCTCACTGAAAGTTTTTCTAATTATGGAAAACCAGCAAAATCTTGGGGACAAATTTCCCTTGATAATAAATTTTCATGGAAAGTTTATGGCGATGAACCAATAGAAATATCTTTAGATATTAAGAAAAGAAATATTATTACTCCTCTTGGTTCATTTTCAAGTTCAAATCAAGATTTAAGAGCAAAATAAAATGTCTGAAATACAAAGAAAAGATTGGATTTCTATTTTGTCAAAAACAGAAACAATAGATTTAAAAAATTGTATAGAAAATATAAATTATACTAAAGATTATAAAATAATTTACGGACCAAATGTTGGGTCGATCATGATAAGGGCAAGATTAGGAGGTAATGGAGATCCTTATAATCTAGGCGAAGCAACATTAACTAAATGTGTCATAAAATTAGAAGAAGGAACAACTGGTTATTCGTATCATCTAGGTAGAGATAAAATTAGAGCTGAGTATGCAGCAGTTTTAGATGCTTTAATGCAAGATAATAATTATTATTCTAAACTTCAAAGTATGATTTTAGATTTAAAAGATAAAATTAATAAAAAAGAAAATCACATTATTAATGAAAGTAACTCATCAAAAGTTGATTTCTTTACACTAGTGAGAGGTGATGGATAATGGAATATATTGGATATCAAGATCAAACACATTCATCACAAAATATGTTTAGAACAATTTTAAAAGCAACCTCTTTTCCTGGATCTATATTCACAGTTCCAGAAAATCTTGAAACAGATAATGTTCTTTATTCTTCAACAGCTAATATTATTTTTACGTTATTTGATATTGATACTAAAATTTTTATAGATTCTGAAAAGATATCAAAAATACAAAACTTTATAACATTCAACACAAATGCAAATTGTATAGAAAAATCTAATCATTGTGACTTTGCAATTATTCAAAATAAGGAATTTAATATTGAAAATTTTAATCTTGGCTCAGATGAATATCCTGACAACTCATCCACGATAATTATTGAAGTTGAAGATCTGATTAACGGTGAAGAATTAATAATTGAAGGTCCTGGTATTGAAAAAACAAAATCAATATCCCCAACTAATTTACCTAAAAATTTTCAATCTCAATGGCAAAATAATAATTTTATTTTTCCAAGAGGTGTCGACTTAATTCTTACGTGTAAAGATGATTTTTTCTGTCTGCCACGAACATCAAAGGTGTTAAAATAATGTATGTAGCAGTAAAAGGAGGGGAAAAAGCAATCAAAAGCTCATTGAAACTTTTAGAGAAAAAAAGAAAAGAAACTGGCACTAAAAGTATTGAGATAAATCAAATTAAAGAACAACTAAGTTTTGCAGTTGATAGAGTAATTAATGAAGGTTCATTATATGATAAAGATTTATCTGCTTTAGCAATAAAACAATCTCAAGGAGATTTGGTCGAGGCAATTTTTTTATTGAGAGCTTATAGAACCACTTTAGAAAGATATGCTTACTCAACTGCTATAGATACAAGCAAAATTATTATAAAAAGAAGAATATCTGCAAGTTTTAAAGATATACCGGGCGGACAAATACTTGGCCCAACATTTGATTATTCTCACAGATTATTAGATTTTTCTCTAATGAAAGAAGATGAGATAAATTCATATGAAAACATCAATAACCAAGAACCTAAAAATAAAGAATTTCCTAGTGTTATTGATTATCTTAATAATGAGAATTTATTAGAGCAGGAAATTAACAATTTAAATGATAATCCATTTGATGTTACGAGAGATCCTATGAAATTTCCTGCATCCAGAGATCAATGGATGCAAATACTTGCTAGGGGTGATGAGGGTTTTCTTCTAGGTTTATCTTATTCTGCTATTAGGGGATTTGGAAGTAAAGGAACTCATCCTTTTGTTGGAGAAATTAAATACGGTATTGTTGATATTTTTATTTCACCAGATGAATTAGGTTTTGAAATTTGTATTGGCGAAATTGAAATCTCTGAATGTCAAATGATAGATCAATTTGCAGGAAATAAAAATACCCCGCCCCAATTTACAAGAGGTTATGGTTTAACATTTGGCTATAATGAAAGAAAATCCATGGCTATTTCTATTGTGGATAGAGCATTAAAGAGTGAAGGGTACGGTGAAGAAATCAAATTCCCAATTCAAGATCAAGAATTTGTTCTCTATCATGCTGACAATGTTGAGGCACAAGGATTTGTAACACACCTAAAACTTCCTCATTATGTTGACTTTCAAGGAGAACTAAACCTTATTCGAAAACTTAGAAATGAAATTCTGCAGGGAAAAAAATTATGAAAACTGGTTTTAATTTTGCGTATTTGGATGAAGCAACTAAAAGAATGATAAGGAGAAAAATTCTAAAAGCTGTTTGCATTCCAGGCTATCAATGTCCATTTGGAGGAAGAGAAATGCCATTAGCATATGGATGGGGAACAGGAGGTATTCAGGTTACAGCTTCTATAATTGGTAAGCAAGATATTCTAAAAGTAATTGATCAGGGTGCTGATGATACTACTAATGCTGTTTCTATTAAAAATTTTTTTAAACGTGTATGCAATATCATGACTACAGATAGAACTGCAGAAGCATCCTTGATACAAACTAGACATCGAATTCCTGAAACAACATTAAATAAAGATCAAATCATTGTTTATCAAGTTCCTCAACCAGAACCACTAAGGAAATTAGAGCCTAAAGAAAAAGAAACTAGAAAACTCCATGCGTATAAAGAATATGCATTAATGCATGTAAAATTATACGAAGAAATTTCTCAATTTGGCTCAGTAATAAAAACTTGGGCTTATCCAGTAGAAACAAATAACAGATATATTACTGATCCAACACCAATACCTAAATTTGATAATCCCAAAATGAATAATATGGAAGCGTTGCAATTATTTGGCGCAGGAAGAGAAAAAAGAATTTACGCAATTCCACCTTACACTAAAGTTAAAAGTCTTGATTTTGATGATCATCCCTTTGAAATACAAACATGGGATGAATGTTGTTCAATATGTGGTTCAACGAAGAGTTACTTAGATGAAATAATTATCAATAATGAGGGAAAGAAAAATTTTATATGTTCAGATACAGATTTTTGTAAAAGCAATCTTGAGAAAAATAAATGAATATTAAAAAAATAATGCATGTGGAAAACCTTACACATTTTTATGGAAACCAAATTGGTTGCAAAGGTATAAATTTTGATTTGTATAAAGGTGAAATTTTAGGCATTGTTGGTGAATCTGGTTCAGGTAAAAGTACACTGTTGAAGTGCTTGTCAGGAGAAATTTCTCCATCTGCAGGAAAAATTAACATATCGCTAGATCAAGGTGGTGTAAAAGACTTTCTTTCTCTACCTGAACAAGAAAAAAGACAATTGATGAGATCCATGTGGGGAATAGTTCATCAAAATCCAAGAGATGGTTTAAATTTAAGAATTAGTGCTGGAGGTAACATTGCAGAGAGACTTCTCAATGTATCTGAAAAAAACTATTCATTTTTAAGAAATACTGGAAAATATTGGATGGAAAAAACTGAGATGGACCCAGATAGAATTGATGAATTTCCTTTAAGTTTTTCAGGCGGAATGCAGCAAAGACTTCAAATATCAAAAATATTATCATCAAACCCGCAGATAGTGTTTATGGATGAGCCAACAGGGGGGTTGGATGTGTCTGTACAAGCTAAAATACTAGATACTATTAAGAGTATTGTAAGAGATATTAATGTTACTATGATTATAGTAACACACGATTTAGCAGTTGTGCGATTTTTAACTGATAAATTATTGGTTATGAAAGACGGCATAGTTGTAGAAACAGGATTAACGGATAGAGTTTTGGATGATCCTCAACATTCCTACACACAGCTTTTAACTTCATCTATTTTACAAGTTTAATAATGAAAATTATCGAATTAAAAAATGTTAATAAAAAATTTATTCTGCATAACCAGAAGGGCACCGTATTAAATGTTTTAAAAAATATTAATTTAGAAATAAAGACAGGAGAATGTATTGCGCTAGTTGGAAAATCTGGAATTGGTAAATCTACATTTTTAAAAATGTTATATGGAAATTATTTACCATCTTCAGGTGAAATTAATATTTATAATAATAATAAAATCAATATTGCTAATTCATTAGAACATCAAATAATAAATCTTCGAAAATATTTTATTGGATATGTAAGTCAGTTTTTAAGAGTTTTGCCTAGGGTTCCAACAATTGAAATAGTATCTGATACTCTAAAACAACAGTCTTTATTTGATGAACACTCATTAATAAAAATAAAAAAACTTTTATCTGAATTAAATATACAAGAATCTATGTGGAATTTATCACCATTAACTTTTTCTGGAGGTGAACAACAACGAGTAAATTTAGCTAAAACATTAATTGGGAATTATTCTATTCTTTTATTAGATGAGCCAACAGCATCTCTCGATGATATTAATAAATCCATCGTCATTGATATGATTAAATCAAAACTTAAAAAAGATGTAACAATAATAGTTATAGTTCATGATAAAAAAATTAGAAATGAAATATGTACAAGAGAAATTAATTTAGAAAAATACATTCCAAATGATAATTAAAAATGCAAATATAGTTACTTTAAATGATACTTTTATTGGCTCAATAAATTTTAATGAAACAATTTTAAACATTGATAAGGGTAATTTAAATAACTCTAATGCAATTGATTTTGAAGGTGATTATTTATTACCAGGATTTATAGAGCTTCATACAGATAACTTAGAAAAACATTTTATTCCTAGACCAAATGCAATTTGGCCTAATAAAATTGCAGCTGCAATAGCTAATGATAATGAAATTATTTCTTCTGGTATAACAACGGTTTTTGATGCAATATTAGTTGGAAACTATACAAAAATTAGAACAAGTATTTTGGATGATATAATAACTTCGATTACCAGAGGTAAGGATTTAGGTTTATTCAAAGCTGATCACCATCTTCACTATAGATGTGAATTATCTGATCCTGAGCTCTTAGAAACATTAGAAAAATACTATGATAATAAATATATAGCATTAGCTTCTTTAATGGATCATACTCCTGGACAGAGACAATGGAGAAATAAAGAAAAAATGCTAGAATTTTACGGTAAAGGAAGTAATTTTACATCCCATGGTGCATATGATTTTGATGAAAAAATGTTAAGACTAGAGGAAACGGCAAAAGAAGCAGAAAAAAAGAATAGACCAAAAGTATCGACAATATGGAGAGAGAAAAAAATTATTATGGCCTCTCACGATGATACGACAGAAGAACATGTAAATGAAGCAAGCAAAAATGGAATTTATATTAGTGAATTTCCAACTACCTTAGAAGCTGTTAAACAAGCAAAAAAACTCAAAATGAAAACAGTTTTAGGTGCTCCAAATTTTATAAGAAATAAATCACACTCGGATAATGTTTCGGTAAATGATTTAGTGGATAACAACTTTGATTTAGTTGATATATTTTCATCTGATTATGTTCCTTTGAGTCTAATACAATCTGTATTTAAATTATTACATAAAGGTGTGAATTTAAGTGAATCTACTAAATTAGTTTCTTATAATCCAGCAAATTCAGTTGGTTTAGATGACAGGGGTCACATTGAAATTAATAAAAGATCGGATTTTCTTAGAGTTGCCTTTGTAGAAAATACACCGTTAATCAAAGAAGTTTATATTAAAGGCAAAAGAGTAAACTAATCGTAAAATAACATTAACCTTTTTGTAATAAAAATAATTTACCAATTATTTTTTATGCAAATAATAAATCTTTCGAAACATTTTGGTGACAACAAAGCGGTAAATAACATTTCCTTAAATATCAATAAACCTCAAATGATAGGTATTATTGGAAGATCAGGGGCTGGTAAATCTACAATGTTAAGAATCATTAATAGATTAACGGATGCAACTAGTGGAAAAATTATAGTTAAAGATGAAAATATTTTAGATTTTAAAAAAAATAAAAAAAGAGCATGGCAAAAAAATTGTGCAATGATTTTTCAGCAATTTAATCTTATTCCAAGACTTGATGTTTTGACAAATGTAATTCTAGGCACGTTAAATGAACAAAGTTTTTTTAAAAGTTCTTTAAAACTTTTTACTAAAGAAGAGAGAATAGAGGCTCTTATTAATCTTGATAAATTAGGAATGGCAGAAACTGCTTTACAAAGAGCGGAAACACTTTCAGGCGGTCAACAACAAAGAGTAGCTATTTGCAGAGCCTTAATGCAAAACCCTTCCATGATTCTGGCTGATGAGCCCATAGCATCATTAGATCCCTATAATGCAAGATTAGTAATGGAGTCATTGCAAAAAATACATAAAGAAAAGAATATTACGGTTATATGTAATTTACATACATTGGATACAGCAAAAAAATATTGCGACAGAATAATTGGTATGAAAACAGGAAACATAGTTTTCGATGACCAACCTGAATTACTTAAAGATGAAACTGCAAGAGATATTTACGGCGCCGAAGCTGAAGAAGCTTTTGAAGCCGCTATTACCTCTACGTCTTTGGGTGATAATCAAGAAAGGCTAATTGGTAACAAAAAGGGGGAAGGTCTTGATTGATAAATTAAACTTAAATTTTACTAATATTTAAAGGAGAACGTATGATTAGAAAATTTATATTTACAGTCTTGCTTGGCTTATTTATCTCTTCAAATTCTTTTGCCGGAGGTCATGAAATGCCGAAGTTTGACCTAAGTAAATTTAGACCAGACTTTAGAATTGGAATACTTGGAGGTGAAAATGCCTCTGATCAAATTAGATTACAACAATGCTTTGCAGATTATGCAACCGAATCTTTAAATGTACCTGCAAAAATTTTTACATTCAAAGATTACGCTGGTACCATGCAATCAATAATTGGTAGAAACTTAGATATGGCAGGATTTGGAGCTTCTTCTTACGCTGGTGTATATATTGAAGATCCTACTGCAATCGTACCAATATCAACTTGGATGAATCCCGCCGGAGCTACTGGTTATTATTCTGTCTTAGTAGCTAGAAAAGATTCTGGATTAAAATCCCTAGAAGATATGGCTGGAAAGAAATTAGGTTATGCGGATCCGAATTCAACATCTGGCTTTCTAATACCATCTACTGAACTTGCAAGTATGGGTATTAATGAAGATTTCTTTGAATCAGTTAACTTTATGGGTGGACATGAGCCAGGAGTCTTAGGCGTTTTAAATGGCGATGTTGATGCATCTTTTACTTGGGTATCTGGTGTAGGTAAATGGGAAGAAGGTTACTCAAATGGAAATTTAAGAAGAATGGTTGATAAAGGTATTCTTAATATGGATGATCTAGTTCAATTATGGTCTTCTTCACTTATTCCTGAGGGCCCTCAATCATTAAGCACTGATTTGCCAATCGCTATGATTGAACATATGAGAAATTTATTAGAATGGATTCATGCAAATGATAAAGAATGTTCTAAAAATATAGCTTATGGTGAGATTAAGCAATATGTTGACGTTGATCATTCATTCTACGAAGGTATCGTTGCTGCAAGATTAGCTAAAATTGGAGGTTAATCTTCTAAAGTGTCAAAGCGAGTATAAGCTCGCTTTGATTTCCTTTTATTTTATATTATGAATAATAAAGAGCTACCTAATCACTTAAAATATCTTGAAGATAATCTTAACAAGATGGCTAGAACGAGAATGCTTTATTCTATAATCTCTATAGCAGCTATTATTTTAATTTTAGCAACGGGAACATATGTTGCAGAAGAATCTAATGCTGGAAGTTTTGTAAGAGGAATAGATAATTTTTTTGATTATCCCATTGCTTTATTTGCTAAAACTTTTGATGCTGGTTTTAGTTGGTTTGGATACGTCTTAGATTACGTTCCTGATCTTCTTTATACTTTTAATATGGCTTTATTTTCTACAATTGTTGGTGCAATATTAGCCTTAATTCTTAGTGTATTTGCAAGTGGAAATTTAATTAAAAATAAAACTATTGTTTGGACTGCAAGAAGGATTATGGATATTTGTCGTGCTTTTCCTGAATTGGTTCTTGCTATAACCTTACTTTATTTACTAGGTCGATCTCCGATACCAGCCGTTATAGCAATAATTATTCATACAGCGGGTGCTTTGGGAAAGTTATTTTCTGAAGCTATTGAAAATGCAGATAATAAACAGATTGAAGGATTAGAGTCTGTTGGGTCATCCTGGTTGTCTAGAATAAGATTTGGTGTTTTGCCACAAGTAATGCCTATTTTACTAAGTTATGGTTTATTAAGAGCAGAAATAAATGTTCGAGCATCAACAATACTCGGGTTTGTTGGAGCCGGAGGAATTGGTGAACAGCTTAACACTTTAATTCAATGGAATTTTGGAGCCAAAATCACTGCTGTAATGTTTTTACTAATTTTGACTATTACGTTACTTGATTATTTTTCAACTTTTACCCGGCAGAAATTAATTGGTGGAAGCTTTATTATTCCGAAAGATAAATAATGGATAAGGTTAGTAAAGAATTTTTAGAAAAACACAGTGATGTCATAAATATTAAATTTTCTAAATACTTAAGAAGCTTTTTTTATTTATTCTTAATTATTTCATACTCTATTTTTGCATTTTACTCTCTTGGTTTTAACAAGCTAACAGATCAATTTAAGCCTGATTTTGCAGCTAAATTGATTCAAGATTCATACTCTTACAAAGATCATATCAATACAAAATGGAGTGATACAAGCGATGTTACTATAAGCTATGAAGGAGGGGCATTTACTAAATATGATCCTAAAGATTTTCCAGAATGGTTCCTTTCAGATACTAATAAACATTCAGTAATATTTAATAATCAAGGAATAATCGATATTTTTAAAGACAGAATTGAAATGAAAGGATTTGGCGATGAGGAAGAAAAAAATCTCCTGCTAACTTTTAAACTTTTAAATGGAAAACCTACAGTTGAAGGGTATACATTTGATGATCCAAAATTACCTAAATGGATTAGGGTTACTGAAAACAAAGTTGAGGTTAGGCCAAGTTTATTTGAAAGATTGCAAGTTTATTCGGAAAAAATTGAAATACATAGATTCCAATTTGGTTGGAAATATTTCTTTTTTGATTTTGCAAGCCCTTTTAATAAGTATTCATCATCAGAATTATTTTTATTATTTTTTTCGTCAAATAGATTAGATCCAGAAATATCAAATGCTCGCTTTATGTTTAATGAATTTCTATCTAATGAGCAGTGGTTTCATGGATTGGTTTTTTCTTCATTAAGGGATACCATTTTTATGGCTGTGATAGGAACATTATTTGCTACTATATTTGGTCTTCTCTTAGCATTTTTAGCAGCAATAAACATAACTCCTTTTAATTTTGTTAGGTTTTTTATAAGAAGATTTTTTGACTCCTTAAGAGGAATTGATTTTTTAATTTGGAGTTTGATTTTTTTAAGAGCTTTTGGACCTGGTCTTTATACGGGTATTCTAGCAATTGCATTCACAGATACAGGTACCTTAGGAAAAATAATGTCTGAAGCAATTGAGAATATTGAAAAAAATCAAAATGAAGGAGTTGAATCAACAGGCGCAACAAGAAATCAACAACACAGGTTTGGAATAATACCGCAAATTCTTCCAGTTTTTGTTTCTCAATCACTTTACTATTTTGAGTCCAACACAAGAAGTGCTGTCATTTTAGGTGCAATGGGTGCGGGAGGTATTGGTTTGTTATTTCTTGACTCTATAATGACAGGTGCTAATTTTGAAAACGTTGCTTATATGTCAATTTTAATTTTAATTGTTGTTTTTTTGATGGATACATTTTCACAATGGTTGAGAAGGAAATTAATTGGTAACGTATTTGTTGCTATAGTGAAGTAAAATTTTTTTTTAAGAGATAATTAAAAATTTACCAGAACTTCCACCAAGGTTTTTTATCCTGATTAGTCTCATCTTTTTTTGAATCTTGAAGTTCTGATCCGGTAAAAAAACTATCACTGTCCTTTAGATACTCTTCACCGGCAGCTTCTGCTTTGGTAAAGCCTTCAGTGAGTTTATTTTTTGCAAAAAAAGTTTTACCTTCATTACATAGGTTGACACCTTCATTTCTGATATCATTTATTTCTTTTTTCTTTTCTTCAGCTATTCTTCCTAGAGCATTTTCTAATCTAGCATTGAGATTTAAAATTTCAGGATCATTACAATTATAAAAGTATTCTTTAAAATACGATTCTGGATCCTCAATTTTACCTGCACCACTTTCAATGGGAATATAGACTTTATGATTATCAGCTTGAACGTAAAAAGATATTGCTAATAAACCTATAAAAACTGATTTATTCATAATTTCGAAAAATATACTTTTTTGATGAATTTTTTATTAAAATTTTCTTTTAATTATTATTTTCTGTGAAATTTTATGTTTTTATGAACAGCATTCGTTGGTTCGAAAATTATTAATAAAGCAAACATCAAAGTCATTATTATTTTAATTACAAGCATAGATGTAAACATCAAATACCCACTATAAAAATATAAAAATGAACCAAGACTTGGGCCAATAGCCATTGCTATATTGCTTGTAGATGCAATTAAACTTTTTGCCTGACCATAAATCTTTGCATCAAAGTAAAGATTAGTAACAAATCCAAATGTAACAGTTATGACACCGTGACCCATCCCAAATAAGATCATTGATAAAATTGAAAAGTATATATTATCAAATTGAACTAAAATAAGACTAATTGCAGTAATAATGCATCCAATCGTTCCCGTTATTCTTGCGTCAAATTTTGATCCAAAAAACATCTCGATTAATCTTCCAATAGTTTGGAAGGGGCCATAAATGCTTGCTAATATTATTGCTAAGCTTGGGTTTTCATAAATTTCTGAAAACCAATTTATCCAAAAAAGTGTTAGTGATGCAAATACCAAGACATTTAAGAAATTTGATATACTTAATATTAGAAAAATTAATCTTTGTTTTATATCCAATTTAAGGAAATTGAATTTTTTAAATTTATTTTTTTGTATATTTAAATGCGTATGATTTTTAATTTCATAATTAATAATCAATGAATAAATTAATAATAAACTACTTATTATGAGACAAGAAATTAATAGATTATAAATATCTATTAGTGGGAAAATACATAACCAGGTTATAGTACTTGCAATTCCTCCATAAAAAGTAATTATGGAAATATTTTTCCTAGAATTTTTTTCATCTAATTGTATGACTGTACTAAATGAACATTCATAACCACACATAGAAAGACTTGTTGATATTAAAATAAGACATAACGATAACCAAAAAAAATTTTGAAAATATATATAATTCAATTCAATTAAACCCAAACAACAAATACCTATGCTGCCAATAATAAAACCTATCCTCATCACCTTTAATCCACCAAATTTGTCAATATATTTGCCAATGATAGGCATTATTGCTGCTTGAATTAGTAAATTGATAGTTAAAATTAAAAGGATGGAAGTTTCTGAAGTTTCTAAAAAATTAGACAAATAAGGTTTTACTGGTGCAAATAAATAAAAAAGAAAACCATAAGAAAAAATCGAGCCTATACCAAGTTTATGAACAGGAACTTTATGTAACATTATGACTACTTTACTAAGAATATAAAATTAAAAAAGTTTTTTTTTCTTAACATTATTTTAATAAATATAACCTACTTGAAAATTTATGAATAAAGTTGGATTTTCAATTACTGGAACATCTGTAAACAATAATAGTAGTAGTAATTTAGAAATTCTAGAAGGAGAACTTACTCAATTTAAATTATTAGAAGTAGATTCAATAGAATTACCAATTTATGCTTTAGATATAATTGTGGGAAAAAAAATTTTTAAACCCGAAATAGATAAACTAAAAAAAATTATTTCTACTTTTGACTTTAATTATACTGTTCACGGAGAACTTTCAGTAAACTTAATGGATGAAGAGTTTTTTACTGATCACAAAGAGGTTTTAAAAAAAAATATTGAAGTATCAGGTGAATTAGGTGCTTCGCATTTAGTGACCCATTTTGGATATACAACTAAAAAAATATTTGAAGATAAAAATCATTACAGTGAATTATTAGAAAAACAAAACGAGTGTTATGAAGAATTATCGAGTTTAGCTGATTCTTGTAACGTTACTCTAGCTATTGAGTGCTTATTTCCATTTAATATGGAGGCTTACGCTCCTTTACCAAGTGAAATTGCGCATAATTTAAATCAAATCAATCATAAAAGAATTAAAGCATGTTTAGATTTTTCCCACGCTTATATTAACTGTAATTATAATAATGCTGATTATATAAGTGAAATAAAAACAATGGCTCCATTAAGTGAGCATCTCCACATGCACGACTCTTTTGGATTATTGCAAAAAATGCCAACTTTTTATAAATCTGAAGCAGTTAGTTATGGTTTGGGTGATATTCATTTGCCATTAGGATGGGGTAATATCCCCTTTGATGAAATATTTGATGAATTGCAATTTCCTAAAAATACTAATTTTAATTTTGAATTATTACCTAAACATTACCCTTATTTTGAAGAAAATATTAAAATAGCAAAAGAATTAATTAATAAAATTAGTGCTTAAATTTATAATTATTAAATTGAAAGGAGATTATTAAATGTCAATTTTTATATCATTAGGTATTTATTCCCAAAAAGGTGCAGATGGTATCATTAATGGAGACTCAGACAGAAAAGCAGCTATGGAAAAAATGGTTAGCAGTGTTGGGGGCAAATTAATTGATTATCATATAACAAGAGGGCAGTATGATTTTGTCATGATTACTGAAGCAGACTCATTTGAAAGTATGGCTGCATGTGCATTAAAAGCAAAAGCAGCAGGAACTCTTACAGAAGCAGTAACTTTAGAGTCAGTTGATTTAAACAAAGTAAGAGAAATGGGAAATAAAGTAGATTTTTCTCCTCCTACTTCTTAATTTAAGAAGCACTCAAACTAGAGTGCTTTTTTTCATTAAATTAAATAAATTTTTCTTTTCTTATGTAACCAACTTCTGTTGTTTTAAAGTGCTTGAAGGGTACATTGAGAGCTTCAATGGCTTTAATAGTCTCATCAGTAATATTTCCGTAAACTTCTATTTCAAATTTATCGGCTATTTCTTGATGTTTTTCTACATAAGATACAACAGGAGGGTTATTAATGTGATGAACCATCGCTTCACTGGTGCGGTAGACTTCACTCCAGGTAAATTCTAATGGATCTGTTGGATCTTGATCAAAAGTATGGATTAGCATATCTGGTTCTGAATCATTAACGGCGTCATCAGCTTCTTTTGCTATCTTAAGATACTCATCAACCTTACCTTCTTTTACGCGTATTCTAGCTATTAAAATAAAAGGATTAGACATATTATAATATTAATTTCCACCTTCTAACATAATGAATGTTTGAGTTTCAAGATCTACTCCTGCTTCTGTTCTTAATTTTACCATTGAAGGCAAATTCAGCATTTCTTGCATTTGCTCCATAGACTCAACCTGAAGAACAGTATAAATTTCATCTTTTTTATCTTTGGGATGTCCGTAAGCTAATACAGTAACCCCATATTCTTGTCTTAAACTTTCGTTTTCATCAAATGCTTGTTTCCAATGTTCATAACCTTTAGTTAATTTTGCGTGTGATATAATTTTCATAATTAAACTCCTTTCTTACAATTGAAATTTGTATTCTTTTAAAAACATTTGAGGGGAGTTAATCCCCTCTAATGAAATTTTTATAAAATCTATTTTTTCATTGCATTAAACATACTTAAAGTATCATCATAAGCGATAAACTTTGACAACTTATCATCTTTTACTTCCATATAGTGTCCAAAAATTGTATCCATGCCTTCAGCAGTTGCTTTTGCATTTACAAAAACTTTATCACCTTCGCTGATCATTGATTCTATCGTAACTTTAAAATTGGTCCAAAGCTCAGGAGTTTTCATTAATTGTTTTTGAAAACCCTCTTTATTATGAGTTCCAGAAAATGGATGCTTATCACCTGGATATACCCAAATAAAATCATCGTGTACTATATTCATAAAACCTTCCATGTCACCTTTTCCAAAGAGATCGTAACATTGTTCTACTAATGCTTTTGAGTCCATAATTTTTCCTTTCTTTTGCAATAACTTTAACACCTTTTTGTTACATATTTTTTAATCTTAGATAAATGCTTTGGATGCATTATAGACATGAAATATTTATATAGCAGAGTTCTTAACAATCTTCTTAAAGATGTTTGATCTATTTTTTCAATTCATAATTTTTTAATAATTTTCAATTAAATTATAATTTTTAGAAATTAATTAAATTGAAAGGATAAAAAATGTTATATCACTTAAAGTATGTTGTATATGATGATAAGAAATCAGCTGCGCAAGAGTTATTTAAAAATATGACTCAAGAAGAAAGAGATGCTGAATTTCCTGAAGGAGTAACTAAAATTGCTAGAGTTCATAATTCAGCAAGTGGCTATGGTTATGTAATCGTAGATGCAGAAAGTCATGAAAAACTTCACAGTTTCATGATGAGTTGGGCGCCTATGTGTACTTTTCCTCAAGTTGAAGCAATGATTGATGATGAGGATTTATTAAAAGTTCTGTAATGAAATTATTATTGAACTGTGAAATTTTAATACCTAAATAAAAATATATCAAAATATACAAACAAAAGAGGAATAATATGAAAAATAAATTATTACTAATCTTGATGTCTTCCATTTTTTTAATGTTTGGCTCTGCATTTGCTGGTGAAAAATATGAATTTACTGGAACCGCATATAATACAAGTGGCTTTGAAGCACCGATAGTAACAGCTAGTGAAGCTCAAATTTGGAACTGGAGCAATGATTCTTTTTGGATTTATGATGATGCTCCAGAAGGGTGGCCTAAAGAAGTTATGGCAGACTGTAAGGGTAAAGGTATTGCAAATAAAGATGGCATACCTCTAGCAGGATTTTTTATGTGTACAGTACATGACACTGATGGTGATCTTTTTCTGACAAGTGGAAATTGGGAACCCGCTAAAGGTGGAGGAGATTGGACATTTATTTCGGGAACAGGTAAGTTTGAAGGAGTGACTGGTGGAGGTAGCTATTTAAATGGTGTTCAATTTATGGGTGGCGATACCTTAAACTTTGTTACGTCAATAGAAATGCCAAACTAAATTATTTAGAAAGGAGAAATATGGTTAGAATACAGTGGATTATGAAACCTTTTCCTGGTCAAAACGATCAGGCAATGGAAAATGTTAAAAAATTTGCAAAGTTATGGAAAGATCAAGGTGCTAACAAATGCACAATAGCAATTATGTCTGGAAATATGTGGGGTCATATTTCTTTTAATTGTAATTTTGATAATTTTGAACATTTAGGCAAAACGAGAGACTTAGTTAGAAGTCATTCAGATTTAAAACTTATGATTAATGATGGAAGTAAGCTAGGAGAAATAGTTCAAGAAAACACGTATAGTATAGTTGAAAATTACTAATATTTAACAAGGTATTTATTATTTAAAATAAAGACCTATTTATTTACTATGAGACAATTTATAGTCGAATGCTGGGATAGTGTTATGAGTCACGATTTTAACCCACTAAAGCACATTCCCGACCTACAAGTCAGACACATGGTATTACAAATATTAGCATGGATGTGGTGTATCGCATTCAGTCTTTATGTAGGATCGTGGTATGTAATGGGAGTAACTTTTGCTACACATTTTCTTTTAATCGCAGCCATTGCTATCACTATTGCTACTTTTAAAATATCTGAGAATGTCTATAAATTTAGAGAAGGTTACCATTCAGCGAATAGAGCACGAGGTAGCGTTATTTATAGAGATAAATATGGCAATCCTTATAAAGTTGCTTTGCCAAAAAATGATCCAGGTGGAGAACACGACTAATTCTTTTAAATAACTACCAAACTTATTGTGAAGAAAGTTAATGAATATTAGATTTTATATAAACATTATAGTTGGTTTATCGATTGTTAAATTTGCATTTGCAGAAGTTATAGATGTCGATGATCAAGAAATGATAAAATTATCAAACGATAATATTCCAATTGTAGATGTAAGAAGAAGTTCAGAGTGGGATCAAACCGGCGTTATTCCAAATAGTATTTTACTAACTTTTTTCGATGAAGAGGGAAATTATAATTTTGATGAATGGTACGAAAAATTACAACTAGAAATAAATGTATCTAACCCAATAATCTTAATCTGTAGATCGGGAAAAAGATCAAAAATAATCGCTAAAATGATGGATAAAGAATTTGATATTATTATTTACAATGCACAAAGTGGTATCAACTCATGGATTAATAAAAAATTAATAACAGTTGAGCCTCAAACTAATTAGAAAATGGGTAAGTGATAGGCCTTACCACTCACCCAGCTGACATATACTTTAATTATAGAGGATAATCCTTAACAATCTCCTCTTATGAACAAAATAAAGTAGAAGGATTGATAGAAAAAGATCAATAACGTAGACTAATACAAAATAAATTTTAAGTTTTTACAAATGCATTAAAAGAAAAACATCTTCGTTCGCCATCTTTACGAAAAGGATGAACATCATGCATTAAAAAAGCAGGAAATATATAAATATCTCCGACACGAGGTTTGAAGGTAATCCTATGCTTTACCAAAGGAGGGCTATTACGTGGCATGGAGACACGACCATCAAAAAAAGAGAGTCTTCCAGCAAAAGCAATCTCTTTGTTATATTTAATAGAATTTGGAACCTCAAGATAACACACTCCACTAACGTTACCTCTATGAATATGCGGAGGATTAAAATCACCAGCAAATTGTCTAACGATCCATGCGCGATCAATTTTTATGGAAGAGGGTTTAACTTGAATAACGTTTTTGTAATAAGATTCAATAATACGGTTAAGTTGTTTTTCTAAACCGCTAGTAAAAAGAAAATCTTTTGTTAAGCGAAATTGTTGCTGAACATTTCCCACTAATCTATGTGAGTGATCCAATACTTTACTTTTGTGTTTATTTTCAATTATTTTGTTTGCAAATGAATTAACTTTACCAATCATTGTATGTGATAAATTATATTTACCTATTGTAGGTCCAAAAGGCTTATAGTAAGTTTCTTTCATAGAATATGTTTTTTATTAACGATATTTTAATTGCTAAATATGCTTTCTATCTTCAATGATTAATATAATAAGACTTTTTTTAAAGTCCAAGAAATTCTATTTTACAGGAAACATTTAGGATGTTTAATTTTTTTGTTAAAAATTATTATTAATATTTGTTTAATATTAATTTATTAAAATGTTTTATTATAAAAATATGATTAAATATTTTTTATCAACACTTTTATTATTATCTTTTAGTTGTAATGCTATAGAAATAACATCTCCAGCATTTAATAATGGAGAAAGTATACCAAAAAAGTATGCATGTGAGAAAAGAGGGGGTGAGAATATATCTATTCCAATAAATATCTCTGATGTCCCTGAAAATGCTAAATCAATTGTATTAATAATGGATGATCCAGATGCAATGAGCCTGGCAGGTAAAATTTGGGTTCATTGGGTATTATTTGATATCCCAACTGACGTGAACGAATTGCCAGCAATGAAAGATGGTAAAATTGGTATTGGCAAGAGTGGCCAAAACAGTAATTATAAAGAAAATTATGATGGACCATGTCCACCGCACGGAATGCATGTATATAATATTAAAGCTTATGCTCTAAATATAGAAATAAAAGAAAGCTTTGGAGCATTGCCACAAATTGAATTTGAAAAAAAATATAATGATGCAATACTCAGTTCTTCAGTCTTATCTGGAAAATATGCCATCTTACATATTTTAAAAAAATAGGTTCACTCAAATTAATTGTGTTTCGTAGAAGAATTTTTTTAAATCGTTAAAAATTATAAAAACGAAAAATCATCAAGAGGGGACATATGTCCATTTTCAATCTCATCAAGTGTTTGTTGACTTCTTTCCACAAGTTTCATAGCATTATTTAAGGCCCAAATTTGCTTTGTAGCTATGTGTACATCAAAAATTTTATTTCCTAAATCAATTTGCTTTTGATCTTCTTGAATTTTATTGATTATATATTCTGCAGCACTGATTGCATTGAAGGAAACATTAGTGAGCTTAGATGCTTTTCCCATAAATTCCTTTCTCATCTTTATTGTTTCTTTTAGATCAATTCTTTCTTTTCTTTTTGTCAGCCACCCTTCGTTTGCTGCTTGTTTTCTTAGTGTTGATAAAGAATAATTGAATTCTGTAGCGATATCTTGAAGAGTAGGATACTCATTTCTCTCTCCTTTTATGTAATAATTACGCGCTTCAGTGTAATCAGGGCGTTTTCTTGTCATAAAAACATTAATGCGAATGATTCTTTATAAAGAAAGTTCTAGAAAAATTTTTTTGTTAAAAAAAATTTAAGAATGTGAATAAATTAGTTTTTTAAATTCTTTAAAAGTAAGTTCTTAAATTCTTCAACAGCAACTGTAGCAGGTTTATGAATAGCAAAATCAAATTGATCTTGATTACTTGATGGCTCCAGATTTAATTCAATTGTTGGTTTGCGCATATCTTTAAACATCGAAACGAAACCGGCAGCAGGGTAGACTTGTCCTGAAGTGCCTATAGAAACAAATAGACTTGATCGTTCAGCTAAATCATGAATTTCATCCATTTGTATAGGCATTTCACCAAACCATACAATGTGAGGTCTCATTTGAGAGCCGCATTTAGGGCATTTATGGGTCTCATTTAGGTCTTCTAGCCACTCAAATACATGATTATCATTCATAATACATCTAGCTTTATTTAGCTCACCATGCATGTGAATTATTGATGATGATCCTCCGATCTCATGCAAATTATCGATATTTTGTGTAACTATATGAATTTTATATGTTTTTTCTAATTCATGAAGAAGTATATGAGCCCTATTTGGCTTAATTCCTGAATTTAGTTCTTTTCGACGTTTATTATAAAAATCATAGACAAGAGTAGGGTTTCTATGGAATCCTTCCTGACTCGCAACATCCTCAATTCTATGATTATTCCATAGTCCATCAGAGTCTCTAAATGTTTCAATCCCAGACTCTTTACTTATACCAGCACCCGTTAATACAAAGATCTGGGAATCAGCTGAAATCTGCGGTAATTGTTCCATTTGATACACTATATACAGTATTTTATTACACGTGAAAATCTATATCTAGTTTGTAATATTAGAAATAGATTTAAATAATATATTTAAAATACTGATTTATAATTATAATATTTATTACTTGACTATTATTTACGATAACTGTAATTATCGTAATGTATTATTTTGTTATGGTAAAGATATTATTAAATGAAAATGTAAAGAAATTAAAAGAAAAATCTAAAGCCAAAAATACACAAGATAAATATCAGGGAGATTGGCTTAAATTTATCGATTATTGTAAAAATAAGCATAATTGTAGTCCTTTAGAGGTTGATGATTTAGAAAGCGCTTATGCATTAACTTGTAATTACTTAGATTGGCTCCATGAAGATCCAGAAGCGAAAATATTGAAGGGAACAAGCAACATTCCAGGTAGAGAAAAAATTAATAATAACCCCTACTCGTCATCTGCTTATAAAGCATCTACAATTCAAAGAATTTTAGCATCAATAACATATAAATATAGGATAAACGGTTTTCAATTTGACAGAAAAAACAATAATATTTCTGAAACTATTGGAGCAATAGTTAGAAACGAAAAAAATAATAAATCGGGTCAAGCTAAAGAGTTATTAAGAAAAGATATTGAGCAAATTATCAATTCAATTCCAGATGATACTGATGATTATAAAAATATTAGAGATAAAGCTCTTATATTAGTTGGGTATTTTAGTTTTTGTAGAAGATCAGAATTACTGGGAATGAGATATGAACATTTAACTTATGATAATGGTGGAATTCAAATTTTAATACCATTTTCAAAAACTGACCAAAAAGGTGAAGGTAGAATAATATATTTGCAAAAAAGAGATGATAGTGAATTATATTGTCCAATTAGAGCTCTTAACAAATGGTTAGAGGTATCTATGATAAACTCTGGCCCCCTCTTTTACAGAATTGACAAAGCAAATTCTATTATAAAATATGAATTAAATGACAATAATAAAAAAATTAGTTTAACAGATACAAGTTTTGTTTTAATTTTAAAAAAAAGAGCCCGTCTAGCCGGACTAAATGATTGTGATAAAATATCAGGTCACAGTCTGAGAATAGGTGCAATTACACAAGCAAGAATGAATGGTGCATTAACTCACGAAATTATGAAAATGAGTGGGCACAAGACAGAACAGATGATCAATAGATACACTAAAATTACTGACATCAAATCAATAAGTGTTGGAAAGAAAATTTAATTATTTGAATTTAATAAAATGCAATTGCTGCTGCAATTAAAACTATTACTAACAGCCCTCTTCCACTCATTGTAGCTATTTTCATTATAGATTTGTTAGGTGGTAAATTATTTTTAGAGCAATTAAAAACGTGAAAATTTACATAAGCAGATAGGCCTAAAAGAAAACCTGCAGCAATTAATTTGATTGTAAATGCACTATTAATAATAAAGCCTCCATATAAATTAATTGAAAGAATAATTCCTGATATCCATAAGATAATAAGAGATATCAAACCTATGTAACCAAGTAATTTTAATATCTTTGCTGTATTTAAATCAGGAATTTGATTTGCCTTAGCATAAACAGACTGTATTACTCCACCACCAACCAAAACACCGCCTGAAAAAACTATTGCAAGGTAATGTATGAACTTTAATATAATTATTATTGTCATTAGAATTTAATATTAAATTATTATTTTTATAGTATTATGATTATGTATGAAAATAAAAAAAGGAGATAAATTAGAAGAAATTACCCTACCTCGACATGATGGTAATCAATTTAATTTATCAGATACTAAAGGAAAAAAAGTTTTATTAACTTTTTATAGAGTTGCTGGATGCACTTTTTGTAACTTAAGACTACTTGAGTTTAATAAAAGATTTAATGAATTTGGTCCAAATTTCACTCACGTAGGAATTTTTCATTCAAATGTTAATCTTTTGAAATCAAATATGAAGAAGCACGGCCCCATTCCATTTACAGTTTTAGCTGATGAAGAATTTAAATATTTTCAAAAATATTCAATAGAGCGAAGTTGGTTTAAGTTATTTTTAGCAGGAATTTATAAAACATTCGCTATCTTTCCGGCCTTAATAAGAGGATTCATGCCTATTCCTCTTGGAGGATATTTTAACACTGTAGTAACAGATATAATGATTAATGAAGAAGGTATCGTAGAAGAAGTTTTATATGCAAAAAAACATGCTGCCGATCATTTTGCATTTCATAAAGTAAAAGAATTTTCTTTAAGTTGATAAAAGCTGGGAATTGAACCCCAGCTTTATGTTACATATAAATTATATCTGACATATTATATATAAGATATATTGATATAAATAAAAATAGATGTCCTATTACCTCATCAGCAACATCACTTTTTGCATCCGGGTCTATAAATTTTAATCTTTGGGCCCAACTTAAAATAACTTGAGCAAAAGAAAGTAAAAATCCGTTTACAAAAAATATCCAGCAAGATTGTGGTCCGTTTTCTCTAAATAATATCCAAATTCCAATTATTACTATTGGCACAATAAATGTTCCTATGATTCTTACAATTGGCAAAGCCTTTTCTCCTAAATCATATCTTGTAACTATTGTATTTGGTGAAAATACAGTTAGGAAACCATAGTAAGATATACCTAATAAATTAATTAAAAATAAAATTAGATTTAAAGTACTTCCAAAATTTTCAACCATAATTACTCCTTTTAAAATTATTATAGATAAATTTTATCAGATAAACCATAAATTATAATTAAGTTTAGTACTAGAACAACTGCTGATACAATTGGCTGTTCTATTGTCGAATTAACCTTATCCCTTCCAAAAAGGAAAGCTATTTTAAAATGAAAACAAAAGTTGTAGACAGTCGCCATTGCAAAGACAATAACATTAATTATAAAGAAAGGCCAAGTACCTTCGGGTCCAGTAAATAAAATATAAAGCCCAACAAAGAAAAAAGCAGTAACCCAAAAAATTCCAAAATTCGCTGCAGGTGCAGCACTTGAATCAGTGTTATATTTTGCGAATTCTTTTTCTTTATTAAATAAAAATGTAAATGAATAATAACCAGCTAATGCAATGTTAATTATATATAAAATCAAATAAAAAATACTATTAAAATTTTCAACCATAAATACTCCTAAACTTATAATATAATATTTTATCTAGATTCTCTGACTCAAGTTGACACATTTTAGTAGAAATAATATCTAAAATTAGTTAAAAAATATTTATGAATTCTGATAGAAAATTAGCCACTATTCTTGCTACTGATTGTGTCAACTTTAGTAAACATATGGAAGAAAACGAAGAAAAAACTCTTCGAAATTTAAATGAATGTCGCAAAATAATAGATGCTAAAATCATAGAATTCGGAGGAAGAATTTTTAAAACTGAGGGTGATAGTGTTGTATGTGAGTTTGCTTCACCTGTAAATTGCTTGAAGGCAGCGATAGAATTTCAAAATGAAATTTATAAAAGAAATGATCATTCTATTACAGAATTAAAATTAGAATGGCGAGTTGGGATACATGTAGATGATGTAATAGTTGAAGGTGATAATATCATGGGTTCAGGAGTTAATGTATCAGCTAGACTCGAGAGTGAATGTGAACCTGGAGGCATTTTAATTTCTACTATTGTCAAAGATCAAGTCAACAAAAGGTTAGATGCTAAAATTGAAAACGATGGCACGAGAAATTTAAAAAATATAAGTGAAAATTTTGAAGTTTATAAAATCTCTAATTTACTTATTCATGAAGATGATTTCTTAAAAGAAGAAGAAGAAGAAAAAACAACAAACAATAATGTTAAAGAGCCAATAGCTCAAACTAAAATCAATAAAGCTAAGAAAATTAAATTAGCAATTCTTCCTTTTGAAAATTTAAGTAAAGATGAAGATTCAGAATTTTTAGTTGAAGGTGTATTCAGAGATTTAATACAAGAATTTTCGCGAATGCAAGAATTTGAAATACTTTCACATCAAACATCGATGGATTTTAAAAAAAGTAATGAAGATGCACTTGGATTTGCTAAGAAGCATTTAGTTGACTATTTAATTGGCGGTAATATTCGTTCTGCTGGCAAAAGAATAAGAGTTAGTGTTGATTTAACTGATGCTAGCGATGGTGCGAATTTATGGGGTGAAAAATACGATAGAGTAATAGAAGATATTTTTGATTTACAAGATGAAATCGTAATGAAAATGTCTCGACAATTACTAGGCAATATTGAAATAAGTAGCTTACAAAGGATTAAAAGAAAACCATCAGAAAATTTAAATTCTTATGAATGGTTAATAAAGGGAACTTATCATCATGTTCGATCTGGAAAGGAAAATAATTTAAAAGCTATTGAAGCACTTGATAAAGCAATTGAAATTGATGAAACAAATGCAAGAGCTCATGCTTTAAAAGCTTGTACTATTGGTGGTGGATACGGCAAAGGTTATTATGAAGATCCAGATAAGATGCTGGATATGGGTCGTGAACACGTCAAGAAAAGTCTTGAAGCCGATGAAAATGATTTTGAAGTATTAAGAATTTCATCTGCCCTTGCACAAGGTAATAAAGATTTTAATAAATCAATTGAACATGCAAAAAAAGGACATTCTATTAATCCTAATGACCCAAGAATTTTAGATAGATATGGTACTTGCTTAGTTAAACTTGATAATGTTGATGAAGGTTTAAAGCATCTTCATAAAGCGTTAGAACTTGATCCAATTCCCCAAGGTGCAGCAACATCATGTTCTCGTTATGATGCATTAACAATTGGTTATTTTTGTAAAGAAGATTTTGAAAAATGTATTTCTTGGGGTGAAAAAATACAATACATGGGACCTTCTACCTGGTTAACAATTTTATATTCTATTTCTAAAAATGATGACATTAGTAAAGTTAAAGAACATAATATTTATAAAAAATATGAAAATGATTTTAAGGAAACAAATTGGGAAAAAACAATACATAATATGCATTTTAGACCTGAAGATACAAAACATACTAATCTTTTAGAATTTTCTAATAAAATGTTTCCTAATATAAAAATTGTAGAAAAAACTGCTTAATCCTATTTTCTTTTTCTCTCGGTAAAAGCACTAGCCAATATACCTGCTGGTAAAGCAACCGCCCCTATGCCAAATAATGCAGTACATACTGCAGCAAATCTTCCTAAAAATGTAATGGGAGTATAATCACCATAACCAGTGGACAATAAAGCAGCAGCACTAACCCATAAAGCTCTTGGAATGGATCCAAAAGCTTCAGGTTGCAAATCCCCTTCTACAACATAAAGTAAAGTTGCAGACAATAACATTAAACTTAAAGTAAGCAGCAGTGAGAATATTAATTCATGACGTCTATCATATATTGCATGAAGTATAAAATCTACTGACTCACTAAAGCGCCCAAAACGAAGAATGCTAAATATTCTTATAGCTCTTAACAATCGTACTAAGAAACCTTCATTGATACCAATTAAAAATAATGGAATAAGTGCAATTGCATCAATTAAAGCAGGTACAGTAAAAATATACTTTATCTTACCTTTAAATCCTTTAAATTTATCAATTTGATCTACGGCAATTAACCTACAAATATATTCAATTAAAAATACTATACCAAAAAAAAGTTTTGCTGAGTCAAAGAGCTGATTATATTGCTCATAAATCAATTTTTCTGACTCAATAACAACAAAAACACAGTTCAATATAATGAGAAAGAATATAATTTTTTCAATAAGAGTAAAATCCTTCTCTTCAAGACCAAAATGCAAGTGTTCGAATAAATACTTTGAAAATGAATTCATTTTTATATAAATTCTTTATAGCAAAAATTACAAAATGAAAATTAACATTTTTTACCTACTATCTAAGATTAGTATAATTTTAATAAGCTTATTATGTATTTTATCTATTCTATTATTTTATAATAATGCAGTTACTTTAAATTCATTATATATACTCATTTCTGTATTTATTATTGGTTCTGTAATACAGCTAAACAAATTAAAGAAATTTACACGAGTACTATTTACTATCATTATACTTCCCATTTTATCCTATCTAATGGTAAATTTTTCCTATGATATAGTTATTCAAAAAGAATTTTTGTTTATTAATGAAACTATAAGTAACCTTACAGATAAAATCTTACTGATAACTTTATATTTTATTCCATCAATATTTATAATGATGTTTTATAAATACGAAGTATTATCACTAAATGATAAATTAGGAACAACAATACCTGAGATAATAACATTTCTTTTTCAGTTTTTATTATTTGCGATACCTGCATTTTTAGTTTTATCCTTTGTTTTTAATTTAGAACTTACAAGTATACTTGCTGCAGGTGGTATAGTTTTTGCTGCTATTGCACTTTCTTTACAATCAAGCTTATCAGATTTAATTAAAGGAATTTTTGTAAATATTGAGAGACCATTTGCGATAAACGATTGGATTACTGTTGATGATAAAACAGGTTATGTAGAAAATATTACATGGAGAAGTACAAGAATAAGAACATTTCAGAATACTGAAGTAATCATTCCAAATGAAATAGTTGCAGATTCAATTTTAACAAATTGGAGCAAACAAGATAAAGAAAAAATGAGTGAAGGATTTCATATTTTTAATAAATTATATTTTCATCCATCTCATGACCCAGAAAATATCTCTAAGTTACTCTATAATGCTCTTAAAAAAGCTAAGCCAGTTGATGGTAGAGAGCAATTAAATTTACAGTGGGTTCGTTTTATAGGTGCTAATGAGTTTGGATTAGAATTTGTTGTTGCTTTTGATTGCACAAAAAGAATTTTAAAAAATTCGATGCAAGATAGCGTGATGATGGAAATACATAAAACCTTAAGACATGCAGGCGTTCAAATGTCAGCGGGTAAACTTTATGGAAAACTTGAAGAAGATACAGGACTACATGCTCTTGACACACACAGAAGTCGAGAAGATTTTGAAAAAAGACAGGTTAGTGAATTTAATCCTTATAATGAGTCGGTAAAAAATAGAGTCCTACTTCAAAAAATTCCTATTTTTATGTCTTTAAATTCTGAAGATTTAGATGAAATTGCTGAAAATGCTGAAAGACTCCATTTTGAAAAAGATGATTACATTATTAAACAAAATGATTCTGGAGATTCTCTTTACGTTATAAATGACGGAGTAGTATCTGTTTACTTAGATAATGAAAATAAAGATAAAGTATTTTTAGCTAAACTTGGTGTTGGGGACTTTGTTGGTGAAGGAAGTCTTCTTACCGGTGAACCCAGGTCTGCTAATGTTATAGCTGAAACTCCTTGCATAGTTATAAAAGTAAGCAAGGATATAATAAAAGATATATTTTCTAAAAATTCTAATGTGTATGATTATGTTGCAAATATTTTAGCTCAAAGAAAGTTAAAACTTGATAAGAAAAAAAATGAAAGTCAATTAACTAAAGATGAAAATAAAAATCTAGTTAATGATATTAAGAATGCAATAATAAATTTTTTAAAATAGAATACCCCCCTACTCTTTGTCAATTTCTTTACTAAAATCTTCTTGTAGTTTTTTTAATTCTTTCATTGCAGCCTTCATATCAGAACTATCAAATATTTGAATATCCACGTGGTTACCTTTTTTAGAATATGATTTTTTTGTTTTGCTATTTTTTTTATTTTTAAAATCAATTACCTTGTAAGTTTTAACAGGTCTTACAAAACCTTTAGGAGTTATTTCTTCATACTCTTCGCAATTTATATGATTTTTAACTAAATTATATGTTGTATCAGAAATAATAATTTCATTTTCAGGAGCAATGGATTGCAATCTAGAGGCTAAATTTACAGAAGAACCTATTGCTGTATAATCACTCATTACGCTAGATCCAAAATCACCAACATTTGCAAAACCTGAAGAGATTCCATATCTTACCTTTAATCCACCTTTAACACCCTGCCTGGTCCAGAAAGATTGCAGTTCTTTAACTCGTTCTTTCATTTCTAAAGCCATGCTTATACAATTAATAGCATCATTCTCATCGCCTAGTGTTTCAGGGGCGCCATGAAAGGAAAGAATTGCATCACCTATAAATTTATCAATTGTAGCATCTGAATTTATTGCAATTAAACTCATTTCACTTAGATAATTATTTAAGATTAAAGCAAGTTTTTCTGCTTCTAACGAGTCAGATAAATCAGTAAAATTTACAATATCAGAGAAAAAAATTGTTAAATTTTTTCTTACGTAGCTTTCTTTTGTTTTTTTACCTGACTCTTCTTCATCAAAAATAGACTTATATACTTGAGGTGAAAGATATTTTGATAACCTATTAGCAATATTTTCTAATCTTTTCGTTTTTTCTTCAATCAATTCTCTATCTTTTAATTTTTGCTCAAGTAATTCTTCCTTCTCTCTTCGAAGATTATATTCATCTGTTCGATCAACAAATTGTCCTTGAATACCATTTAAATAAGGGAAATCTCTGTTTTCAGTATAAGCGGAAAGTAAAGAATATACTTTAATTTCATCATCAATTTTGATTTCTATTTTAGGAATAATAACAAAACCATTTTTTTCTAAATTTTGTTTAAAATTTTTAATATATTCGTCTCCAACTCCAAGCTGTTCTAAAATACTAGTAAAAGGAATATTATTGACAGTTTTAAGAATTGGAAAAAATTTTTTAAAATTTTTATTTACTCGCAAAACTTCTAAGTTACGGTTGGCAAAATAAGCTGCTGTGACAGCATTAGAGAAATTAAAAAAACTTAAATCTATGACAGTTTTTTCATCAAAAAACTTATCAAGTTTCATTTTTTATTTAATTATGGGTGATGTTTAGTAATTCCGCTAATATAATCCATTATTGCTATAACTAATCCTGATAAAATAAATACAGCGTGAATAAATATCATTAAGTAAATTTCTTCTGATGTTTTTGATCCAACATCAATAAAAGCTTCTAGCAAACCTATACTTGAAATAGCTACTATTGAAGCAATAAGTTTTAATTTCAAGCCTGAAAAATCTAGTTTACCCATCCATTCGGGCTTATCTTCAGATTGATTTGCAATATCAATTTTTGAAACAAAATTTTCATATCCTGCAAATATAACCATTAAAACTAAATTTCCAACAAGGGCTAAATCAACAATATGTAATACGAATACAAGAAGTTCATTTAAAGTTAAATCGTTTAAGTGTGTAATTTCATAAATGAATAACGCGATAACTTTATATGTAATAACTAGTAGAGTAAGACATAGAGCAACATAAACAGGAGCCAACGCCCATCTGCTCGAAAACATTGCTCTTTCAAGCAATCCTTCAAATACTCTTCGCATAAACAATAAGTAATTTTTAAATAATATTTGTCAATTAAATTTTACTATTTACCCCATTTATAAGTCAGTAAATCATATCTTTTAGCAAAATTAAGTAATAAATTTTTTGTATCTAGATCTAAGGGCTTAATAGGATCTCTGCAAAAATCTGATTTTATTACGCCGCCTTCTTTCATTACTGTTTTTGTAGCTCTAAAACCACATTGTCTATTTTCAAAATTTATCAAAGGAAGAATACCATTATAGACTTCTTCAGCTTTATCTTTTTCATTATTCCAAAAATGATCAATTACAGGCGCAATTTTTTCTGGAAGTAATGCTGAACTCATACTGCCAGAAATTCCAGCTTCTAAGTCTGCATACAAAGTAATACTTTCTTCTCCATCAAAAGGTGCATCTAATCTAGAACTACAGTTCTTAATAAGTGCTCTTATTTTTGATGCTGCGTTAGCACTTTCAATTTTAAAACATGTTAAATATTGAATTTCATTAATCATTTTTGTAAGAAGAGGTACTGAAAGTTCAATTCCAGATAAAGGTGCATCTTGTATCATAATTGGTATGCCAACTTTAGAAATTTCATTAAACTGTTCAAATATTTGATCTGGATTACCCTTGAGCAATGCACCATGATAAGGTGGCATCATCATTATAATATCTGCACCTAGTGATTTTGCTAATTCTGCTCGAGGTCGTACAATGTCAGTAGCAAAATGAGAGACCGTAACAATTGTTTTAACTCTACCATCGATTTTTTTCATACAAAGTTTTGTTAATTTTTCTCTTTCATCATCTGAGAGTAAAAATTGTTCAGAATAATTTGCTAGAATACAAATACCTTCAACTTTTTGATCAACCATACAGTCAATAACTCTATTCATTCCTTCATAATCAACTTCACCATTTTCATGAAATGGTGTTGGAGCAACTGGCCACATACCATGGTATTTATATTTATTCATTTCTTTAAAACCTTATAGAAACTTTAAGATCATTTTAAAAGGTTATTTTTCATTTATCCATACTAACATTTCATTTTCACCTCTATTTGACCATAAGTAGTATGGAACAAATTTTAAATATGCATCTGTAAGTTTTGGTTTATCTTGAATATATAACTCATTAGTATCATCAAATTTTGATCCATTAATACTTAAAGAAATAATATTTTCTGAATTTATTTTATCTTCTTTTTCGTTAAAGCTATTATTGCTATCTATAACAAATCGATTTAAATTTTTTCCATTATCTATTTCTTCTAAACAATAGAGTATTGGACCTCTAAAAATAGATGCTTTTCTAATATTATATCTGACATTTGGATTTGTTCTTACAAAACGAGGTGTAAAATTAAATTTTAATTCTATTTTATCACCAGCTTTCCATTTTCTATAAATTTTTGCATATCCATTGAAAGTTTTGTAATTTATTTCTTCACCATTGATTAATATTTTTGTTTTTTGATCCCATGATGGAATTCGGAAATAAATAATTGATTCTTTGTTATTAGAATTTAAAATTTTTATCTCAGAATAACCTTTATGGGGAAATTCACTTGTTTGTATTATTTTTAATTCTTGTTCTTTATCTGAAAGATCTAATTCAGAACTAATGTATTGATCCACTACCAAAGAATCTTGATAGATATTATAAATATACATATCCATACTAGCAATTAGGCGAGTTATATTTGGCGGACAACAAGAGCAAATGTGATATTCATCTCTTATCCCATGTCGTCTATCTTGAAAATGTAAATAACCAGGGTTACATTCAAGATAATTATCGTAAAAGAAACCTTTTCCATCCTGAGAAGTACTAGCAAGAATAAGATTATAGAAACTATTTTCTATAATATCTGCGTACTCACTATTAATTTCTATTTTTGACAATCTATTTGCAAAATAAATAAGTGCAATACTTGCACAAGTTTCTGCAAAAGCCATGTCATTAGGAAGATCATAATCAAAAGAAAATCGCTCTCCTATATGCGCACTACCTACGCCACTATGGATATACATTCTTTTGTCAACAATATTGCGCCAAAGTAGCTTGCAAGTTTTCAAAAGATCTTTGTTATTATTAATTCTAGCTAGATCAGCCATAGCAGTGAACATATAAAGTGCTCTAACTGAATGCCCCTCTGCAGTATTTTGTTTTATTGGTTCTTTATGAGCCTGCCAATATTCTAAATCCTTAAATACTGATTCATCTTTGGCTAAATAGAAATCAACGAAATCTCTTAAATTGGAAGGTAGTTTTGAATAATCTAATTTTTGTGAATTATTTTTTAATATTTCGTTTTCATTAATAAAATAATGTTTGTTATTAGAGTCAGTCTTACCTCTTTCTTCAATAAAATATGTTGCAAGGTCTAAATATTTTTTTTTATTTGTATATTCATAAGCCTTTACTAAAGCTAATTCAATTTCTTGATGACCTGGGTACCCTCTCATCTTACCTTCTTCTGTACCAAATTTAGAAATAATATGATCAATATATCTGTCCAGAGCATCTAAAAATTTTGAATTTCCAGTTGCTTTATGATGTTCAATTGCAGATTCCAGTAAATGTCCTGCGCAATATAATTCATGCCTATCTCTTAAATTTGTAAATTTATTATCCGGTTCATGTTTTGAGAAAAAATAATTTAAATAACCATCTTCCTCTTGGTTAGCTATAATTTTATCAATAATTGAATCACAAATTTGTTCTAATTTTTGATCCTTTTCTTGCTGTATAGAAAAAAAAACGCCTTCCATTAATTTTGCAAGATCTGATTCCCAAAATATATGCGGTCTTTCTTTCACAGGATCATTGTCACTAGTCAAAGCTCTAATTCTTCCAGATTTTTGAAATGAATTTAATATTGCATGGAAAGATGAGTTTATATTTAGATCTTTTCTTTTTTTCCAAAATCCATTGTTTATTTTAACATTTGCAAGATCCATAGTGATAATCAAATACTACTCTATAGAGTTTATAATATTTTTTTTGCTTTTTTCTATTTTATTTTTTTCCTTGTAAGTAATAACCAATACTGATGAAAATACAATAATACCCCCTATCCAAGTCCAGAAATCAGGATTTTCATTAAATGCAAAATAACCAAATGCAGATCCAAAAATTAAACCAGTAAACCATACAGGTTGAGTTACTGAAAGATCTGCATACTTATAAGATAATGCTAGAGATAGATGTAATATTGTTCCAGAAATTGCCCCTATAAAAACAAATATAAATGAAGTTACAGAAGGCATCTGCCAAAAATATATTGCAAGAGGTAAAGCAAAAATAGTCATTAATGTATATTGATACGCAACCATAGTGATTGGTGAATCATCTTTTGAAACAAATTTAGATAAAATAATTATAAATGACCAAAAAATTAAAGCAGTCAAAACCATTATAGTTCCAACATTAAAATCAACATATCCAGGCCTTATAATTATTAACATACCAATAAATCCAATTACCAAAGTGAGAATACGATACATATAGATCTTTTCTCTAAAAATAATAAAACTTAAAAGAACGACAATTATTGGGCTCAAAAAATTCAATGCTTTAAATTGTTCAAATGGGATATAAACTAAAGCTCCAAAACCTAAAATCATCATTGGAAGATTTAAAAAACCTCTTATTAAATAAAATTTAAAATTTTTAGTTTTATAGGTAGTGAATTTCTTTTTTAGTAAGTATGGAAGTATAATAACAAAACCAAAAAAAAATCGCAAAAAACCAATTGTAAAAACATTTGAGTCATTTTGTGCAGCTCTTATCAAAGCTTCCATTGATACAGCAAAAAAAGATCCTGAAACTGTTAATAAGATTGCGCGAATATTATTATTCATTAAAAAATTAAAGTTTAACTGGTATTGATTGCTTTGCTATATCTTTCTTAAGATAGCTTTCTCTGTAAGTGATAATTAAAATTGATGAAAAAATAATTAAGCCTCCAATAATAGTCCATAAATCAGGTATTTCATCAAAGATGATAAACCCAAAAAATGATGCTATTAATAGTCTCGAGAAATTCACAGGTTGTAATACTGATAGATCAGTTAGTTTATATGCAGTATTAATACAAAGATGAACAATCGTTCCTGCTATACCTGCAAAAATTAAATAAATTAATGTGACCGAAGATGGAGATTGCCAAAAATATAAAGCAATAGGAAAAGATAAAAAAGTAACCAGAGTATATTGATAAGATAAAATGGTAAAAGCACTATCAACTCTAGCAGCAAATTTAGTAATTATAACAACTACTGACCAAATTGAACATGAACATAAAACTAGATATGCGCCAATATTTATAGGAACAATACCTGGCCTTAAAATTACAAAAACTCCAATTAAACCGATTAACAAAGCTCCAATTCGTATTAAATAAATTTTTTCTTTTAAAAAAATTACGCTCAACACGACAACAATTATAGGAGTAATAAATGAAATAGCCTTAATTTGTTCTAAAGGTATGAATTGCAGTGCTGAAAAACCAAGTAACATCATAGGAATATTTAAAACACCTCTGGTTAAATGTATTTTAAGATTAGGTGTTTTGTAATTTTGAAATTTAGAATAAAAAATAAATGGCAGAATAAGAATAAAACCAAATAAAAATCTTAAAAAACCAGCAGTAAAAACATTAATATCTTGTAAAGAAAACTTTATAAGCACATTCATTGTTACTCCCGCTACAGAAGCAACCAAAGCTAAAATTATAGCTTTAACATTACTACTCATAATCTATACGAATGGAATATCGCAAATTTCTCCTGTATATTTTTTTGAATCAATAATTATATCAAATTTATCTTTAGATAAAAAAAATGGTTTATTTATCATTGCAATGCCAATTACTTTATTAAATGTTGGTGAGTATACCGCAGATCTTATTTCACCAATTACAGAATTATTAATAGTTAAATTTATAGATGATCTTAAATTAATATTATCTATGTCTATCTTTACACCCATTAGTTTTTTTTCTATTCCATTCTTTTTTATTTGAATTAGCTTATCTTTACCAAGAAACTCTATATTATTATCTAGGTGAACAAACTTATCTAAACCACATTCGAGAGGATTATCATTTATGCCCATATCATTTCCATAAGATAGCAATGCACTTTCAATTCTTTCTATAAGATGGGGACATCCTGGTTTTACATTAAACTCTTTACCTTCTTCAAATAACAAATCATATAACTCAAGACCAGATTTTGAATCCTCAACATAAATTTCTACACCACCCTGCTTTGACCAACCTGATCTAGCAATTAAGTGTTTAGAATTTTTAAAATTAAAGTATTTAAAATTATAAAATTTTAAATCTAAAATTTCTTTACCAAAAATTTTTTCTAGTAAATTAAATGCTTTGGGACCCTGTACGGCCATAATATTTACATCTGGTTCAGAAATAGAAACTTCTAAGTTTTTTCCTATTGCAAGTCCTTTCGCAAATAACATTACATCTGAATCAGCAATTGAAATCCACCACTTTTCATTATTAAATTTAAGTACAACAGGATCATTGATCATTCCTCCATTTTCATCAATAATTGGGCAATAATAACATTTACCTTCTTTGGTTTTACTTAAATCTCTACATGTCATTAATTGAACTAATTGATACGCATCCTTCCCTTTGATCTCTATTTGTCTTTCTGCTGCTACATCCCATATCTGAACATGATTTTTTAAATGGTTATATGTTTCTTCTAGACTTCCCTCAAAACCAGCAGGAAGTAGCATATGATTATAGATGGTATAAGAGGTAACACCCTGATTTTCAATTCGAGAAGAATAAATAGTACTTCTTAACCTTCTTGATTTAGCAACATATTGATTGGGCATTAAAAGCTCGTATAAATATTTGTATTAAGTTAGTCTACATATAATTAAATTAAATATATGTAACCGTTTTACACAAAATAATTATAGGCAAAGTAAAAAGATAAAACGACTAATACAATAGCTACCCAAATCGATAAGTTAGTAAAAAAGGTTTTAAAATTACTATTAGAGCTTAAGAAAGAAGGTAAGACCAATAATAGCACCCCAATCATATAAATAATTGGAACTAGCTTATCCATTTATTAGTATTTTTCCTTATCAATTAATTCACTAACAAGTAAATTACCAAATCCTTTAATTGACGCTTGTTTATAAAACGACTTAGCAATTTTTGAGAGTTTATTAGCATTTGGCAAATCAGAAACAAGATCATTAATATAATTTAAATCTTTATATGTATTATCTACTGAAAAAACATATCCTTTATAATTACCTTTTATAGCTTTATCAGCAATTCTATCTAAAGCGCCTGAATTTCCTGAACCCAATCTAGCAACATCACATAAAAGTTTAATATTAATATCTAGTTTTTTTGCAGATTTAAAAAATTCAATAACAGTAGTGGTAGTCATTAATGATAAAAAGTTAGATAATAATTTTGCAGAAGATGCTTTTGATACATCACCAAAATTAAAAACAGACTTACAAAAAGAATTAAGAAATTTTTTACATTTTAAAAAATTACTTTTTTTACCACCATAAATACCACCTAATATACCCTGCTCACTTTGAGCTGGACCTCCCATTACTCCACAAAAATTATAACTTATTTTTTTTGATTTAAAAATTTTATCCATTTTTAAAGCACCATTTTTGTTATGCGTTGTTAAATCTATTACAAGTGTTTTATTATCAAGTTCTTGTTTAATTTTTTTTGCAACATTTAATGCTACAGGTGTATTTGTTACACATATCATTAAACAATCAAGTTTTTGTTTTTTGATTTCATTATATGATTTTAATTCTTTAGCCCCAATCTTTTTTAATTTGTTTATTGGTTTTCTATTTTTATGAGCAAATATAAATACATTATGCTTTTTTAATAAATTTTTTGCCATACCATAGCCCATATAGCCTACCCCTATAAATCCAACATTGCTCATAAAAATAACTATAGTGAAAAAATTATAATTTAAAAGTGAATTATCAAATTTAATTATGCCTAGATGCAAACAAAGAAACTACTAAAACAATAATTAAAAGTGGTACACATAAAAGATTTATAACAGTCCAATTTGAAAAATATAAAAGAAAACCAGCAGATAGCGATCCTATGCCTTGAGTAGAAAAAACAATAAAATCATTTAGACCTTGTGCTGTAAATTTATCCTTTTCTTCGTAAGAAACAACCAACAAACTTGAGCCTGAAACAAATAAAAAATTCCAGCCAATACCAAGTAATATTAAACCAAGCATATAAGAATAATAAAAATCAAAGAATGTATTAGTTAATATACTTAAAAACAAAATAACTACTCCTGCATATATAATATTTGTATTTCCAAATCTTTTAATTAAATCTCCAGAAAACAGAGAGGGTAAAAACATACCAATGACGTGGAGTTGAATAACTATACTGGTTTCAAATAAAGTAAATTTATTAACAAGATGCATATGTAAAGGGGTAGCGGTCATAATTATAGCCATTGTAAAATAACCAAGACCAGCACTTACAATTGATTGTATAATTTTAATATTTTTTAAAAGTTTGAAAATAGTTTCAATTTCAAATTTACTTTGATTATTAGAAGTTTTTGTTTCCTCATAAAAAAGAAGAACAAAGAAAGGAAAGATTGCTGTAAAAGATAAGAAAATATAACTACCAAGAAATAAATTACTTGGAAAAAAATCTTTAAAATATTCTGCAAAATTAGAAGAAAGTAATGCAGAAACTATACCTAATAATAATATAATTGAGATAGATCTTGGAATAAATTCTTTGGCAACTGACTCAGATGCAGCAAATCGATACTGATGAATAAAAGCTTGTGAGCTACCAATTAAAAAATTACCTAACGCAAAAATAAAAAAATTTTCCAAATAAATTGCAATTGAACAAATAATTAGAGCTAGGCAACTTAAAAGAGATGAAAATAAAAATCCTTTCTGTCTCCCCCAGATGCTCATAAACCTAGATGCAATAGGTGCACTTATTGCTATACCTATAATCATTAAAGTCATTGGTACTGTTGCTAATGAATCTTTCATCATTATCTGGGATGTAATTATTCCACCTAATAAAACTACAGCCATAGGTGGAAAAGCTGCAATTGTAGAAGATATACAAATAACAATAAAATTTTTATTAAACATTACAAAAGATAATTTCTAATTGGTTATATTAATTTGATCACATGTCACTCTTTGATTTACAATAAAAGTTAATAAAATTATTAAGTAGACAATATTTGCTATTAAGATAAAAATAATTATGGTTTCAAGTCATGATTTTGTAGATGATAAAAGAAATAAAAATATTAAAATTTATATAAACGGAAAATTTTATAAAAGAAAAGATGCCAAAATATCAGTTTTTGATTCCTCTACAATGCTTGGGGATGGTATCTGGGATTCTTTAAGATACCATAATGATAATTTCATCTTTCTAAAAGAACATCTAGATAGGCTATACAAAGATGCAAAGCTTATTGACTTAAAAATACATTTAACCCGTAAAAAACTTTCAGAAGCACTAATAAAGACTATCCAAATAAATAAAATGAAAACAGATGTTCATTTAAGAATAATTGTTTCTAGAGGTATTAAATCAACACCCTATCAATCACCTAAAGTTACAATATCCAAACCAACCATAATCATAATCCCTGAGTATAAAAAACCAGATATTAAAGCATATAAGAAAGGATTAAAATTGGTTACAGTAAAAACTATTAGGGGGCCAATTAATGTTCAAAATCCACAAATAAATTCGCTTAGTAAATTAAATTGTATACTTGCATGTATTGAAGCTAATAAAAAGAATGCTGATGAAGCACTAATGTTTGATATTAACGGAAATGTCGCTACAAATAATAGTACGCATTTCTTCTTTGTAAAAAACAATACTGTTTTTACCTCAACAGGGAAATATTGTGTTACAGGGATTACAAGACAGAAAATTATAGATCTATGTAAAAAAAATAAAATAAAAGTAAAAGAAAAGAATTTTAAATTAAAAGAAGTTTTAAATGCAGATGAAGCATTTTGTACTGGATCTTTTGCAGGAATTGTTCCGGTAAATCAGATAAATAAGAAAAAATACTCATTAAAGAAAAATCCTATTACTAAAGAATTAACTAATTTTTATAATAACTTATTTTAAATGATTAATTTATTTGTTTGGTCTGGACCTAGAAATATTAGTACTGCATTGATGCGATCCTTTGAAAATAGAAAGGACACTAAAGTTTACGATGAACCTTTTTATGCATATTATTTAAAAAGAACTAATTTAAATCATCCAATGAAAGATGAAATTATAAATCACTATCACACCAATGAAGATGAGGTAATTAAATTAATTACTAAAGATGATGATAATTATCAAATATTTTACCAAAAACATATGACTCATCATATTTTAGATGAAACACGTTTAGATTGGATCAATAAAGGTATAAATTGCTTTTTGATCCGTGACCCTGCTAAAGTAATTGTCTCATATTTAAAAAAAAATACTTTACAATCAATTCAAGATGTAGGTTTTAAAAAACTTTATGAAATTTTTAAAAAATTAAATTCAAAAGATCCTATAATAATAAACTCTGATTATTTATTAGAAAATCCTGAAAAGTATTTAAAGATTTTGTGTCAAAAATTAAATTTAGATTTTGATCAAAACATGCTTAATTGGCCAAAAGGTTATAGAGATACCGATGGCATTTGGTCTAAAGTTTGGTATCAAGATGTAATTTCCTCTACCACTTTTAACACCAAAAATACTAAAGAATATATTGTACCTAAAACTTATGAAAATATTTATAAAGAATGTTTAGACATATATGAAGAAATTAATAAGTACGCAATTAAAGTATGAATAAAGAAGATATTCAAGAAGCTTCAAAAATTTTATTTGAACATAGATTAAATAAAACTGGTTTAAGTTCTTTAAAGAAACTAGAACCTCAAACAATTGATGATGCTTATGCAATTCAAGATAATTTAAAACTTAGATACTTAGAACTGAAAGATAATACTTGTATTGGGAAAAAAATTGGTGCTACATCTCTCACAGCACAAGAGGTTTTAAATATGAACGAACCTTTTTATGGAAATTTATACAGTAGATACAGTTTAATTAATGCAAAAAAATTACATTCTAAAAATTTTTTTGAACCATATGCTGAACCAGAGATAAGTTTTAGAATTAAAGAAGATATAGATATCTCAAAGGCGCCCTACTCTATAGACGATATAGATTTATTATTAGATGGATTAGTATGCTCAATTGAAATTAACGATTTTAGATTTGCAAAACCTTTACCGGAAATTGGCGCAAGAAATGTTATCTCGACAAATGGAGCATCTGAATTTTGGTTACGTAATGAAAAAATATATAATATTAATGATGTCAATCTCAATGATCTTGAAGTTACTTTATATATAGATAACAAAATAATGGACTCAGGAAATACTAAAAATGTTTTAAATAATCCTTTAAATGCTGCTTTATGGTTAATTAATAATCTTGCAAAAAAAGGTGAGACATTACTTAAAGGTCAATTTATTTCTTCTGGTTCATGTACAAAACCATCAAAAATTTACCCTGGTAATCATATAAAAGCTCGATTTGAGCAATTAGAAGATATTGAATTTCAATTTATTTAAATTATTTTTCTTTTATGGCTACTAAAGTTTATTTTAATAATTCATGCAGCATTTGTAGATTTGAAATAAATCATTACAAAAAACTAGAAAATAATCTTGAATGGATAGATATAAGTACTGAAAAAAAATCAAAAAAAGATACGAATAAAGACGCCAAGGAATTGTTAAGACGTTTGCATACAGTCAAAAATAATAAAGTTTATAGTGGAGTTGATGCATTTATTGAAATGTGGTTAGAAATTCCACGATATAGTTTTTTGGCTAAAATAATAAGAAAACCCGTAATTTATCAAGTTTCATGGTTTTTATATGAAGTTTTTGCCCTAATTCTATTTTACAAAAACAAGAATCAACTAAATAAAATAGAGAGAATTAAATGAATACATATTTTGAATTATTAGAGAAAATAGTACTATCCGTACTTATTGTTTGTACTATCATAGCCATTGGAATGGAAGTGCAAGGAATGATTGCGGTTTATAGAGTAACATTAGCAGATATTCTTTTATTATTCATTTACATTGAAATAATTGGCATGATTAAAGAATACTGGATATCTAAAGTTATAAGAATGAGTTATCCTTTATTCATAGCAATGACAGCTCTTGCAAGAATGATAATTATGCAAAGAAAAGATGTGGACCCTTCAGCCTATGTTTATGAGTCAATAGCAATTTTAATTATAGCAATTGCTATTGTTGTTTTAAGAGTGCGTCACATGGAATTACTTAATAGACGCTCTAAAAAATTATCTGACGATTAAATAATACTCAAATGTTTAAATCTAATATCAGCTTTGCTGAAGAGCAACTTTTATCTTATTTGCCTAAAACAGGAAAATATTATGAAACAAACAGAAATTATAGTGAAGACAGATCTAATAATAAAACTACATCCTTATTATCTCCCTTCATTAGATATAGATTAATATCTGAAGAACAAGTTCTAAAAAAAGTTTTAGAAAAATATGAACCTAGAGATTGTGAAAAATTCATCCAAGAAATTTATTGGAGAACTTATTGGAAAGGATGGCTTGAACATAGGCCATCCGTTTATTCTGATTACTTAGAAGATAGAAATAAATTAATTGAAGAATTTGGTAATAAAAAATTTTATTTAAATGCAATTTCTGGAAATACAAATCTCTCATTTTTTAATAATTGGATTAATACTCTCAAAGAAGATGGGTACTTACATAATCATGTAAGAATGTGGTTCGCCTCAATTTGGATTTTTACTCTTAAATTACCTTGGCAACTTGGAGCCGATTTTTTTATGCAACATTTATTAGATGGTGATCCAGCTTCTAATACTTTATCATGGAGATGGGTTGCTGGTATACACACTAAGGGTAAAAATTATTTAGCAAGAAAAAGTAATATAGAAAAATATAGTAATATTAAAATATCAGATAATGAAATTTTAAATGAAAATGGAAATCCTTTAGTTGAAGAAAAAATTTATAATATAAATGAACTACATTTAAACTCTGATTATAATTTAGAAGAGATAAAATATATTTTAATACCAACTGATGAGTTAAACATTTTAAAAGATTTAAATCATAAAAAAGTGAATGTCTTTACAGGTTTACCTATTGAAGACTATAATGATCACAATTTCTCTGAAAAAATAATTAAACATATAAAAAGTATTTGTATTTCATGTTTTAGTGATGATGATTTTTATAAAAATATTAAAATTGATATTGAATTTGAAAGTTATTTTGAAAATTTAGATAAATGGATAGAAAAATTTCAAATTCAAGAAATATATTTACCCTATGTTACTAAGGGAAATTGGAAAAAAATTTATAAAAAAATAATTACAAAATATCCATCAATTAATTTTATAATTTTTAATAGAAAATATGATGTTAATAGTTGGATTTTTTCAAAAAAAGGTTATTTCAAATTTAAACAAAATATTCCAAATCTGATTACAAATATTTAAATTATGAAAAATATACTTGAGATAAATAATGTAACTAAATTTTATAAAAATTCAGTAAAAGCGTTAGAAAATGTAAATCTCAATATTAAAGAGGGAGAAATATTTGCTCTGCTTGGACCAAATGGTGCAGGAAAATCAACACTCATAAACTCAATTTGCGGAATAGTAAATTTCAATACTGGAACAATAAAAATAAATAATATGGATATTATTAAAAATTATCGAAATACTAGAAAAATAACAGGTATTGTTCCTCAAGAATTAAATCTTGAATCTTTTGAAACTGTCTGGAACAATGTTAATTATTCTAGAGGTCTTTTTGGTAAGAAACCTGATCATAATTATATAGAGAAGCTTTTAAAACAACTATCCTTATGGGACAAAAAAGATAATAAAATTAAAGAACTATCAGGTGGAATGAAAAGAAGAGTCCTAATAGCTAAAGCATTATCTCATCAACCTAAATTATTATTTTTAGACGAACCAACAGCTAGTGTAGATGTAGAATTACGAAAAGATATGTGGGATGTTGTTAAAAAATTAAATGAAGATGGAGTAACAATTATTTTAACAACACATTATATTGAAGAAGCTGAAGAGTTAAGTGATAGAGTGGCAGTTATTAACGATGGAAAAATAATTTTAGTGGATGACAAAGAAAAATTGATTAAAAAACTTGGAGAAAAAACAATTAAAATTGAATTAGTTGAACCTATTGAAAAAATAAATGGTAATTTATCAAAATATAATTTTACTTTAGATCAAACAAATAAAATTATCTCACATACCTATAATTTAAACTCAAACACAACTGATATTACTGAATTATTAAATGATTTAAAAAAAGATGGTTATAAAATAAAAGACATTAATACTGAGCAAAGTTCACTGGAAGAGATTTTTATTAAACTTATACAGGAAAATAATAATGAATTGGTTCGGAATTAAAGCAATATATATTCATGAAATGGAAAGGTTTAGAAGAACCTTATTTCAAAGTCTTGCTTCACCAATAATTACAACTTCTCTTTACTTTGTAGTTTTTGGCTCAGCGATAGGATCAAGAATAACAGAGATAGATGGAATAAATTACGGTTCTTATATTGTGCCAGGAATGATTATGTTGACTATCCTAACTCAATCAATTTCTAATGCTTCTTTTGCTTTTTATTTCCCAAGATTTACAAATACCATATATGAAATACTTGCAGCACCGTTATCTTCTTTCGAGATAGTGCTTGGTTTTGTAGGAGCCGCAGCATCCAAATCATTAATAATTGGATGTGTGATTATTCTAACTGCTAATTTTTTTGTAGATGTAAGAATAGATCACCCTCTTCTCATGATGTTTTTTTTAATACTGACATCTATTACTTTTGCTTTATTTGGTTTTATAATTGGAATGTATGCAGAGGGTTTTGAAGGACTACAGATTATTCCAATTTTAGTAATAACACCATTAGTTTTCTTGGGAGGAAGTTTTTACTCTATTAATATGCTGCCAGAATTTTGGCAGAAAATATCATTACTAAATCCTGTTTTATATTTAATAAGTGGTTTCAGGTATAGTTTTTATCAAGTTTCTGATGTTTCACTATTTACAAGTACATTAACAATCCTAACAATTTTAATTGGATGCATCTTATTTATTACATATACATTTTCAAAAGGATATAGAATTAAAGATTA
>CACIXR010000005.1 GCA_902590695.1 uncultured Alphaproteobacteria bacterium | reverse complement strand
AAAGACGTTATTGAAAAAAGTTTTGGTATTTTATTGATATTATCTCCATGAGACATCCATACTTTGATTTTTTGTTTCTTAATTCCTTTAAATAAAAGTGATTTTTTTTTAATATTTATAATAGTGTGACCATACTCTCTATGCGTGGAACATTTTACTACACCTTTCAAATTTTTTGTTACTAATTGCATTCCATAGCAAATTGCTAAAACTGGTTTTTTCATTTTTAAAATTTCTTGATTTAATTTAGGAGCATTTTTGTCTAGTACTGATCTAGGTCCTCCAGATAATATAAATGCCGATGGTTTGATTTCATTTAAAATTTTTTTTGTAATTTTATTAAAAGGATAGACAAGACAGAAGACTTCTAACTCTCTTATTCTTCTAGCTATTAATTGTGTGTATTGAGATCCATAATCTACAATTAAAATAGTTTCTAATTTACTCTTCATGCAATCTAAATCCTCTTGATATTATAAATATTTCACTTGATTCTTGTCTTGATGATTTTGGCTTAAAATACTCAACTTTATCAAAAATTTTTTTAAGCATCTTTATAATTTCCTTTTCTTCCTCTCCCTTCCAAATTTTGAATATAAATGATCCTTGTTTTTTTAATATTATTTCTAATCTGTCGATAACTTCATATATTAATTGACTTATCCTCAGATGATCTGTTGATTGATGACCAGTTGTATTAGGAGCTACATCTGATAAAACCAAATCAAATTTATTTTTTAAATTAGTAAAATTATATTTTAAAAAATCCTCTCTATAGAAAGCTATACTTTGATTATTAATTTTCATATCTAATAAATCAAAACAGGTTATATTAGTTTTTGAATTGTAATTTAAGATAACTTGAGTCCAACCTCCTGGAGAAGATCCAAGCTCTAGTATTTCTCTAGAGTGTTCAATTATTTTATATTTTTGCTCAATCTCTTCTAGTTTAAACGCAGCTCGATTTATATACCCTAAATGTTTAGCTTTCTTTACAAACTGATCATTTTTTTGTCTATTAACCCAGTTTTTTGATTTCATAAAAGATAATAAAGTTAACAAAAAATTGTTTTTTTTAATAACTTTAATATATATGACATGTACGATATTTAATGAAAAGATCAATATTTATAGCCTTCATAATACTTGCCGCTGTTGTTGGATGGATTGGTTCTGGTCAATTTACAAATAATGTTGTTGCGCAAGACGAAAATACAGAAACTAGCACTGAAACAGAAGTATCATATTCACAAGATACAGAAAATAACGATAATAAAGATTTTACATTTTCTGTTGAAACAAAGATATTTACTTCCAGTTTAATTGATCAATCTATTGAATTACAAGGTCAAACTATTCATAATAAAAAAATTGATGTTAAATCTGAAACATCTGGCAATATAGATAATATACAATTTACAAGAGGAGATAGAGTATCTCAAAATGCCGAAATGATTACAATCTCACTAGAGGATAGAAATGAAAAGCTTTCTAGTGCAAAAAAAGATTTGGAAAGACTTAATAAAGAATTAATTTTAAATGAAAAAAACAGAGATAATCTACTTAGACAAAATGTTGAAAGAATTGAATTGTATGAAATTGAATATGCATCTGCAAAACAACTTATTGATAAAGGTTTAAGTTCAAAATCAAAATTAAGTTTAGCATCTTTTAATCTTGCCAATGCTCAAGCGGATAGAGAAGATATTAAAATAAAATTTGAATCTACCTTAGCAAACCTTGAGGCTCAAATTTCAAATGTAAAATCAATTTTAAAGAACATAAAACTTGATATAGAAAAAACTACTATCAAGGCACCATTTGATGGAATTATTTCAGAAAAGATGGTTGAGGAAACTGAATTCATCTCAATTGGTACTCCCCTATTTACTATAATTGATTTAGATCCTATCAAGATTGAAGGTTATTTATCTGAATTTGATGTAAATAAGGTGAGTATTGGTACAAAAGCTTTAATTGAAGATAGTAATGGTATTAAAAAAAATGGAATAATATCTTTTATTTCTCCATCAGCTGAAACTAGTACTAGAACATTCGAAATTACGATTGAAGCTGATAATAAAGATCTCTCTTATAAAAGTGGCATAACAACTAAAATTATTATCAAAGGTTCAGAACTTAAAGCTCACAAAATACCACCTTCTATATTAACTTTGTTAGACGATGGGACTGTAGGTGTAAAAGCTGTAGATAATGATAATAAGGTTACATTCTATCCAACCAAAACAATTAAGGATACAATAGACGGCATGTGGGTTTCTGGATTACCCGAGAAAGTAAATTTAATTGTAAGTGGTCAAGAATATATAAGTATTGGTGAAACAATAAACTAATCTAAATGAAAATAAATATTATAGACTATGCAATAAGCCATTCACGAGTTTTCATGGGAATACTTATTTTTATCATATTTTCAGGTGCATCTACCTACATCACAATGCCCAAAGAATCATCTCCAGATGTAAGCATACCAATAGTTTATATTTCACTAAGTCAAAATGGTATTTCTGCGCAAGACTCTGAAAGGCTTTTAGTTAAACCAATTGAAGACGAAGTTAAAACTGTTGAAGGAGTAAGAGAAGTAAGATCAACAGCTTATTCAGGAGGGGGAAATGTTTTATTAGAATTTGATGCTGGATTTGATTCTGATCAAGCTATGGTTGATATTAGAGATAAAGTTGATAGAGCTAAGGGTGATCTACCTAGTGAAGCAGATGAACCATCAGTTAACGAAGTTAATATAAGTACATTTCCTATCTTATCAATTTCTTTAAGCGGAGATGTACCTAATAGAACTCTTCAGGATTTAGCTGACATTTTGCAGGATGATATAGAAACAATTCCCAGTGTTTTAGAAGCTAAAATAGGTGGTAAAAGAAATGAACAGGTTGACATATTAATTAATCCAACTGCAGTTGATAGCTATGGCATCAATCTTGAGAGTCTTATTAATATTGTTAGAGAAAATAATAAAATGGTATCTGCTGGTGGCCAAGACACTGGTGATGGAAGTTTTGATATCAAAGTTCCAGGTTTATACGAAACTATTGAAGATGTATTAAATACTCCTGTTAAAACTAATGGAGATTCAGTTATTACTTTTAGGGATATTGCCGAAGTTAAAAGAACTTTCGAAGATAGGCAATCTTATGCAAATGTAAATGGATCTAATTCAATAACTATTGATGTTTCTAAAAGAATTGGTGAAAATATCATTAATACTATTGAAGAAGTAAAAAGAATAACTGCAATTACCGCTAAAAGTTTTCCTGAAAATGTTGAAATTTCTTTTGGAAATGATCAATCAAAAGGCATTAAAACTATGTTAAATAGTCTGCAAAACAATGTCATAGCAGCTATAATCCTTGTTTTAATTATTATTTTAGGAGCATTAGGAGTTAGGTCTGGTTTATTAGTTGGTGTATCTATTCCAGGATCGTTTTTATCAGGTTTATTAGCTCTTTCTGTAATGGGTTTTACTATTAATATAGTTGTATTATTTGCTCTAATTTTATCTGTAGGACTATTAGTCGATGGAGCAATTGTTGTTGTTGAATATGCAGATAGAAAAATGAAAGAAGGACTTGGTGTAAAAGATGCTTTCGCAAATGCATCAAAAAAAATGTCACTACCAATTATATCATCGACTGCAACTACCCTGGCAGCCTTTCTACCTTTAATATTCTGGCCTGGTATAGCTGGTGAATTTATGAAATATTTACCAATAACACTTATATGTGTTCTTATTTCTTCTTTGTTTATGGCACTACTGTTTGTCCCAGTTTTAGGATCTATTTTAAATACTGTTTCAAGAATACTTCTCCAATTTATTGTACCATTACTAATATCATTAATTTTTTACAATCTATTATCTTATGGATTTGGATTATTAAATCTTGAAAGATTTAGTTTATTTATAACAATTGGAAAATATTTACTGAGCTTCGCTTTATTTATATTTGTATTTATAAGAATTATACCAAGAGTTTATAAAATTTCAGAAAATGTAAATTCTACAGATAAATTAGTTTCTAAAAATGCAAAAATCTTATCTTCAGAATCAAATGAACATGTTTTAAACGTAACTGGTTTTGTTGGATTTTATGCAAAAGTATTAAACTTCTTATTATTTCATCCTTTAAAGGTGATGATTAGTGCTTTAGTAATATTAGTTGCTGTAAACTACACCTATACTAAAGTTGGAGAAGGTGTAGAATTTTTCCCAGATGTTGAGCCAGATCTTGCAAAAATCGTAGTCTTTGCAAGAGGTAATCTCTCAGTTGAAGAAAAAAAAGATTATGTATCAAGAGTTGAGAATATTATTTTAAAGCTTCAATCGGAAAGACAAGAATTTAAAAATATTTATTCTTTAAGTGGAAATGTAAGTGAACAATCAGAGGCATCAGAAGACTTTATTGGATCAATAAGTTTGGAATATACAGATTGGGATAAAAGAAGAAAATCAAAAGTAATTCTTGCAGAAATTTTGGAAGCCACAAAAAGCATCAATGGGATTAAAGTAGAGTCAAGAGAACAACAAGGTGGTCCTGGTGAAGGTAAACCAATTAACATTAAATTAACCAGTGATAATAAGCAACTTTTAATAGCTGAAGGAATTAAGCTTAAAAAATTCATGGATAGTTATCCAAAGTTAATGAATGTAGAAGATAATTTACCAGCACCTGGGATAGAATGGGAAATTAATGTAGATAGAAAACAAGCTTCTAAGTTTGGAGCTAACATTACATCAATTGGTAATGTAATTAAACTTGCAACAAACGGTCTTAAACTTGGTGAATATAGACCTGATGATAGTAATGAAAGTATACCACTTTATCTTCGTTATCCAAACGAAGGAAGAACATTGGATAGAATTGATAACTTAAGAGTAACTACTTCAAATGGTTTAGTTCCAATATCCAATTTTGTAGAAATTGTTCCAAATAGCAGAACAGGAAATATAATTAGAGTAGATTCAAAAAATGCTATAAATATTCAGGCAGATGTAGAGCCTGGAACTTATCCTGACGGAAAAGTAAAAGAACTTGAGTACGTATTAGGAATTTCAGATACTGCTCCGTCTTGGAGAGGAAGAACATTAGATTTACCTCGTTATGAATTAGATAGCAAAGTAAGAGCAGAACTTATTGGAGAAAATGAAGACCAAAAAGAAGCTCAAGAATTTTTAACAAGAGCTTTTGGCGTAGCTTTATTTTTAATGTTAATGATACTTCTTTTGCAATTTAATAGCTTTTATAGTGCATTCTTAATTCTTTTTGCAGTAGTAATGTCCACAGCTGGTGTTTTTATAGGTCTAATGGTAACAGCACAGCCATTTGGTATTGTTATGTCAGGAGTTGGAGTAATTGCTCTTGCTGGAATAGTTGTAAATAATAATATTATATTGATTGATACATTTGATTTTTTAAAGACTAAAACATCTAGTATTAGAGAAGCCATTATCAAAACAGGGGCACAGAGACTGAGACCAGTTTTACTTACAACAACTACAACAGTACTAGGATTATTACCAATGGTTACAATGACAAATGTTGACTTCATATCTAGAGAAATAACCAGAGGTTCGCCAGATACCCAGTGGTGGGTTCAATTATCAACAGCTATAGTATTTGGACTACTTTTTGCGACATTTCTCACATTAGTTGTAACACCATCAGCATTAATGTTTAGAGAAAACATTAAGAATTGGTATAAGAATAAAATTTCTAGTTAAATTTTTTTAATAAACATTAAATTTATGACTATTAAATCTATTACTGTCTATTGCTCATCTTCAGATAAATTAAGTAATAAATATTATCAAGATGCAGAAGAAATTAGCAAATTAATATCATCATTTAAAATAAATATTGTCTACGGTGGGGCAAAAGTTGGTATTATGGGTGTGGTTGCTAAGACAGCAAAAAAATATAAAAATATAGTTACGGGAGTTATTCCAAATTTTTTATCTGAGAGAGAAATAATTTTTGAAAATATAGATGAATTAAAAATAGTGGATAATATGTCTGAAAGAAAAAAGTTACTATTTGAGTTAGGTGATGCGTATCTAGCATTACCAGGAGGAACAGGTACTTTAGAAGAAATAGTAGAAGTTGTATCTTGGAAAGTAATGGGGATTCATAATAAGCCAATAATATTTTTTAATAAAAATAATTTCTGGAATAATCTATTTCAGCAATTTAAATTTTTTGAAGATGAAAATTTTTCAAATAAAAATTTACAAAATAGTTTTCACATTATAGATACGGTTGATCAATTAAAAAATATATTAATTAAATGGCAAAAATAAAAGTTAAAAACCCTGTAGTTGAAATGGATGGAGATGAAATGACCAGAATCATCTGGGAGTACATCAAAGAACAATTAATTTTGCCCTATGTTGATATAGATATCAAATACTTTGATCTTGGAGTGATTAAAAGAGATGAGACAAATGATCAAATCACAATAGATGCTGCCGAGGCGGTAAAAAAATATGGTGTAGGAATAAAATGTGCAACAATTACTCCTGATGAAAATCGAGTAGAGGAATTCAAATTAAAACAAATGTGGCGTTCTCCCAATGGAACAATAAGAAATATACTGGGAGGAACAATATTTAGACAGCCAATTATATGCAAAAATGTTCCAAGAATAATTACAAACTGGAATCATCCAATTGTAGTTGCTAGACATGCCTTTGGTGATCAATATAGAGCGACTGACACATTAATTAATAAACCAGGAACTCTTAAAATGGTTTTTGAACCTAAAGATGGATCTGAGGGATTTACAAAAGATGTATATGAATTTGAAAAACCTGGTGTAGCCCTATCAATGTATAATTTAGATAATTCAATTAAAGACTTTGCTAGAGCTTGTTTTAATTATGGACTTAACCTTGGTTGGCCAGTTTACCTTTCTACTAAAAATACTATTTTAAAAGTCTACGATGGAAGATTTAAAGATTTATTTCAGGATGTATTTGATACTGAATTTAAAAATAAGTTTAAAGAAAAAGACATAGTTTATGAGCATAGATTAATCGATGATATGGTGGCCTCAGCTTTAAAATGGGAAGGTAATTTTATTTGGGCTTGTAAAAATTATGATGGAGATGTTCAATCAGATTCTGTTGCTCAAGGATTTGGATCACTAGGTTTAATGACAAGTGTGTTAATGACCCCAGATGGTAAAACAGTAGAAGCTGAAGCAGCACATGGAACTGTTACAAGACATTATAGAAATCATCAGAAAGGTATAGAAACTTCAACTAATCCTATTGCATCAATCTTTGCTTGGACAAGAGGTTTAAGTTTTAGAGGAGAATTTGATGGTAATAATGAATTAATAAATTTTGCTAAAACATTAGAAGGAACGTGTATCAAAACTGTAGAAAGTGGTGAAATGACAAAAGATCTAGCAATATTAATTAACAAAGATCAGAAATGGTTAAACACTCAAGATTTTTTAAGCGCAATAAAAAACAATTTTCAAATTAACTAATAGAGTTTAATTTATCTTCTACGTATTTTATACTTTCATTAATTTGACTAACATCTGATCCTCCTCCTTGAGCAAGATCTTTTCTACCACCCCCACCCTTGCCACCTAGAATAATCGAAATTTCTCTTATTTCTTTTGAAGCATCAAAAAGGTCTGTAATATCTTCAGTAACTCCTAGCACTATAGATAGTTTGTTATTATTATTTGAAATTATTAACGAAACACTATTTTTGTTATATTGTTTTTTTTGGTCATCAATAAATGTTTTCAAAGATTTATTAGGGTAGTCTTCAGCAATCAAGTATATGAAATTTAATTCTTTGATTTTTTTTACAACAATATTATCAATATTTTTTGATATAGACATATTTTGTTTTAATTTTTCGTGTATCTGAATTAATTCTTTAATTAACAAACCTTTGTCTTCAGATTGATTTTTAAAATTATAATCAGCATTAATCTTTTTAATTTTATTCTTTAAATCTTCAATTTGATTATCTTGGTTTTTATTTTTTTCTAATAAATTTCTTTCTATTTCTTTAATATATTTATCTACTGCAACATTAGATACAGCCTCTATTCTTCTTATTCCAGACGCAACACTAGATTGATTAGTTATTTTAAATTTACTTATTTCCCCTAATTTAACCACATGAGTTCCTCCGCATAATTCTTTTGAAAAGAATGATTCATTTTCTTGACCCATTGATACTACTCTTACTTCATCGCTATATTTTTCTCCAAACAATGCCATCGCACCTTCTTCAATAGCTTTTTTTTGATCCACAATTTTAATTTCAACAATTCCATTTTTTTGAATTTGATCATTTACAATTTCTTCAATATTCATGAGTTGATCTTTTTCAATTGGATTATTGTGACTAAAATCAAATCTGAGTTTTTCTGAATTTACAAGTGAACCCTTCTGCGTGACATGCTTGCCCAATGTTTTTCTAAGAGCAGCATGTAATAAATGAGTTGAAGAATGATTATATTTAATAAAATCTCTATTCAATGTATTAATTCTTGCTTTAATAATATCTTCAATTTCGCATTCACCACTAATTACTTTACCTTTGTGAAGAAAATAGTTTCCAAATATTTTTGTAGTATTCATAACTTCAAACTTAAAGCTATCATTTTCAAAAAAACCATGATCTCCCACCTGACCACCACTTTCTCCATAAAAAGGTGTTTGATTTAATATTATAATTGCTTCTTGATCTTTTTTAATTTTATCTACTGACTTACTTTCTGATATGATTGAAATTATTTTACAATCAGCTTCCATATCAGAATATCCTAAAAATTCTGTTGGATCTATTTTAGAAGTTATTTCAAACCAAATGCCTTCATCCTCGATATCTCCTGTACCTTTCCAACTTTGTCTTGCTCTTTCCTTTTGATCTAACATTTTTTGTTCAAATGTTTTTATATCGACTTCAATATTTTTACTTTTCAAATAATCTTGTGTTAAATCTAAGGGGAATCCATAGGTGTCGTATAATTTAAATGCTACTTCTCCATTAAATATATTTGTTGAGTTAGAAATTTCCTCATCTAAAATTTTAATTCCTTTTTCAACAGTTTCCTTGAATTTAGTTTCTTCATTCATTAATGTATTAGTGATCAGATCTTTTGCTCTATCTAATTCAGGATATGAATTTTTAATTCCATCTAAAAAAATAGGAAATAGCTTATGAAATACAGGCTCTTTATTACCTAAAGAATGAGCGTGTCGCATTCCCCTTCTCATTATTCTTCGTAAGACGTATCCTCTACCTTCATTTGAAGGCATTACTCCATCGGCAATTAAAAAAGAGGAGGATTTTAAGTGATCTGCAATTACTCTGTGACTAGGATTTGTTATTGAACTTTCATCACCACATAGTTTTGTTGATTCATTTATAATTGGTTGAAATAAATCTGTTGAATAATTATCATTAGAACCATCTAGAAGAGCTGTCATTCTCTCTAATCCCATTCCAGTATCAATGGAAGGTTTTGGTAGATTTATTCTCTCAGATTGAGATATTTGCTCATATTGCATAAATACTAAATTCCATATTTCTATAAATCTATCACCATCTTCGTTTGGAGAACCTGGAGGGCCTCCTTCGTATTTATCACCGTGATCATAAAATATTTCAGAACATGGACCGCAAGGACCAGTTTCACCCATTGACCAAAAATTATCTGAAGTACTTATTTTAATAATTTTATTTTCAGACAATCCAGCTATTTTTTTCCATAAATCAAAAGCTTCCTGATCATCAGAATAAACAGTTACTAATAGTCTATCTTTATTTATTGCGTATTCTTTAGTAATTAGATTCCATGCTAGTTCTATGGCCAACTCTTTAAAATAATCTCCAAAAGAGAAATTTCCTAACATTTCAAAAAAAGTATGGTGTCTTGTGGTGTATCCTACATTTTCTAAATCATTGTGCTTTCCGCCTGCTCTTACACATTTCTGAGCAGTAGTTGCTCTATTATATTCTCTTATTTCTTTACCTGTAAAAATATTTTTAAATTGTACCATTCCAGAGTTAGCAAACATTAGAGTAGGATCATTATCTGGCACTAAAGAGCTAGAATGAACAACCTCATGTCCATTTTTTTTAAAATAATTGAGAAATGTTGACCTAATCTGATTTGAATTCATGAAAAGGTATTATAACTTGAAAACTCTATTGTCTAAATAAAAAAGCGCCTATTTTGAAATAGGCGCCAAACAAAAATAATATTTACTATTCTTTTATTTCTTCAGCTTCTTTAGCTTCTTTTTCTTTTTCTTTTTCTTTATTCTCTACTTTTCCTTCCATCATAGCTTTTTCAACTATTCCAGCATTTTGTAGAATTTGATTTTCAATTTCTTTAGCTATAGTTGGATTGTCGTTAAGAAAGTTTTTAACATTTTCTCTACCTTGTCCTATTTTAGTATTTTTGTATGCAAACCATGATCCTGATTTATCAATAATTTCTGCTTTAACACCTAAATCAACTAATTCGCCTAATTTAGATATCCCCTCTCCGTACATTATATCAAATTCAACAACTTTGAATGGGGGCGCAACTTTATTTTTAACTATCTTTACTCTAGTTTGATTTCCAATGATTTCATCTTTATCTTTAATTGCACCAATTCTTCTAATATCCATTCTTACAGAAGAATAAAATTTTAAAGCATTACCGCCTGTAGTTGTCTCAGGACTACCAAACATAACGCCAATTTTCATTCTAAGTTGATTTATGAATACAACTAGAGTGTTTGATTGAGCGATAGAACTTGTGAGTTTTCTTAAAGCCTGACTCATCAATCTTGCTTGCAAACCAGGTAATGAATCTCCCATATCACCTTCTAGTTCAGCTCTTGGTACAAGTGCCGCAACTGAATCAATAATTAGTACATCAATACCACCAGATTTAATTAAAGAATCCGCAATTTCTAAACCTTGTTCTCCTGTATCAGGCTGGGAAATTAATAATTCTTCTAAATTTACACCTAGTTTTTTTGCATATGCTGGATCTAGAGCATGCTCTGCGTCTATAAATGCGCAATTACCACCTTGTTTTTGTGACTCTGCAACAATATGAGTAGCTAAAGTAGTTTTACCAGAACTTTCAGGCCCATAAATTTCAATAATTCTTCCCTTTGGGACTCCGCCTATACCGAGAGCTATATCAAGCCCTAATGAACCGGTAGATATAGCTTCAATATCTACGTTTGTTTTAGAGCCCAATTTCATTATTGAGCCTTTTCCATAATTTTTCTCTATTAGGCTTACAGCGGCTTCTAGAGATTTACTTCTGTTTTCTTTATCCATTGAATTTTCGTTATTTACTACTTTTAATTTAGCTTGAGACATTATATTTCTCCATTAATTTCCTATGTTTTTATTAAGATTCTTGCAAATCATGTTTACTTGTACACGTTTTGTTCTATTTTTAAAAGTTCTATTTTTGTTCTTTTATAAAATTTAATTAACATATTGAAAAATATGAATAATTTATACTAAATAAAAATTCAATATTGCTTGAATAAATAAAATCATTTGATAAATCAGCAGCTTTTAAAATTATGACTAAATTACCTAAAAATTATAAACCAACTCAGAAAGAAAAATTCATGAATGCCAAAATGAAAGAATATTTTAGGCAAAAATTAGTAAGTTGGAAACAAGATTTACTCAAGGAGTCATCTCAAACTTTAAATAATCTTCAAAATGAGAATGAAGCAAAACCAGATATAACTGATAGAGCGTCTGAAGAAATAGATAGATCTTTCGAACTTCGAACAAGAGATAGAGAAAGAAAATTAATTAATAAAATTGATGCTGCCCTTCAAAGAATTGAAGATGGATCTTATGGGTATTGTGATGAAACAGGTGATCCAATTAGTATTAAAAGATTAGAAGCAAGACCAGTTGCAACATTGAGTTTAGAAGCTCAAGAAATGCATGAAAAAGCAGAAAAAAGAATTAGTTAATTTTTTTTAAATGTCAGATTTTTATATAGGTGATCTTACACCAGGTACTTTTGTCGTAAATGTCAGCAAAGAAAAAGAATGGGGAATTGGCCAAGTACAATCATGTATTAATAATATCGTTACAATTAATTTTGAAAATGTTGGAAAAAAAACTATTAACCCTAGAGAAGTTGAATTAAAAATAATTAATATAAATGCAACTAATTGATCAGTATTTAAGAAAAGTAAATTATCTAAGAGTATCTGTTACAGATAGATGTGATCTGAGATGTGTTTATTGTATGAAAGAAAAAATGCAATTTCTCCCACGAAAAGACATACTCACTTTAGAAGAAATTGAAAGATTATGTGACAACTTTATAGAACTCGGAGTTGAAAAAATTAGATTAACTGGGGGTGAGCCTTTGGTAAGAAATGATATTATAAAATTAATTGAAAAACTTAATACCAAAAAAGAAAAAACAAATCTAAAGGAAATAACAGTGACAACAAATGGTACATTATTAAAAAAATATGCCAAACTTCTGAAGCTAAATGGTATTAATAGGATTAATGTTTCTCTAGATACAATTAATCCTGAAAAATATAATAAAATAACAAGATTTGGAAATATTGAAAAAGTTTTTGATGGAATTAATGAAGCACTTGATAACAACATAAAAATTAAAATTAATACTGTAGTAATTAATGATTTTAATGAAAATGAAATTGAAGAATTAATAAATTGGACTAGTAATAAAAAAATTGATCTTACATTTATCGAAGTAATGCCAATGGAAGAAACAGATATATCAAGAGAATATCAGTTTATCTCATTATCTGATACTTTTTCAAAACTAGACAAAATATATAAATTTTCTAAAATTGATTATAGTACTGGAGGTCCAGCAAGATTTTATACTAGTGATTTAGTTTCTAATAAAATTGGGTTTATAAGTCCTTTAACAAATAATTTTTGTGCCTCTTGCAATAGAGTAAGAATATCGAGCACTGGTAAACTTTTCATGTGCCTTGGTCAGAATGACTTTGTTGATTTTAGAGAAATAATGAGAAAAGATTATAGTGATGATTATATAAAAGAAAAAATTAAGTTTGCTCTTAATATTAAACCAAAACAACATGATTTTATGATTGGAGAAAAAATTAATAAATATATGAAAAGACATATGAATGTAACAGGTGGATAATGAAATTTCATTTTTTATCATCAAACAATCCTGAGGCAAAAAATACAGAAAAAAAACTAACAGAATTATTTGGACAAAATTCTGTGGAAGATGCCGACTACATTATTCCAATTGGAGGCGACGGATTACTTTTAAAATCACTTCATAATTTTAATAAACTAAACAAACCATTTTTTGGAATAAACTTTGGTTCAATTGGGTTTCTAATGAATAATCTTAGTAATGAAAATTTAAATGACATGATTATCAATGCTAAAAAATCTACTTTTAAACCATTAAAAATGACTGCACAAAGTGTTAATAATGAAATCTTTGAGGCATATGCATATAATGAAGTTTCTCTTATGAGGCAGACTCATTTGGCATCAAAAATTAAAATCAAAATAAATGAGAAAGTAAAAATGGAAGAATTGATATGTGATGGCGTTTTGTTATCTACATCAGCTGGAAGTACAGCTTATAATCTATCCGCACATGGTAGTATTCTACCTTTAGACTCAAATATACTTGCATTAACTCCAATTAGTGCCTTTAGACCAAGGAGATGGAGAGGTGCTTTGTTATCTGAAATTAGTAAAATTGATTTTGAAGTACTAAATAATGATGAACGCTCATCTAGCGTAACAGCAGACAATGTTGAATTTAGAGATATTAGTAAAGTGAATATTGTTTCTTCAGATGAAAATAAATGCACTGTATTATTCGATAGTAAGCACTCTATTGAAGATAAAATTTTGAATGAGCAATTTAATTATTAAGATCAAATTTTTTTAAAAATACAAATCTTGTTACCATCTAAATCCCTTAAATATGCATAATAATCCTTACCATGTCTGGGGCCAGGCATTCCTTCATCTTTTGCTCCAAGACTAATTCCAATTTTATAAAATTCATTAACAGTTTTTTTAGAATTAGCTTTAAAAGTAATCATTGTACCATTTCCTATAGTTGCTTTTTTTTTGTTATGAGGTCTAATCAAGTATAATTCTATTTTTTTAGGTGTTTCTTTTTTAGCATAACCAAAATAACGATGATGAGATAATACTTTTTTAATTTTTAGAGGTTTTAAAATTTTACTATAAAATGCAGATGATTTTTTTAAATTATTTGTTCCAATAGTAATAAAAGCAAACATAATTTAATGATTGGTAGCCTCGGCCGGACTTGAACCGGCACTCCCAAAAGGGCAAGGATTTTAAGGACTACTCGTTTATAATAAACCCTCCATTACCAACAAAAATTTTTTTGTTTGTCGCACCAATCCGACACATTGCGACTTGATTGCGACAATACCAAAAAAATAAACGCAAAAAAAATCTAGTCCTTTGCATTGGTAGCCTCGACCAGACTTGAACTGGTACTCCGAAAATCGGCATGGATTTTAAGTCCATTGTGTCTACCATTCCACCACGAGGCCACCAACTTGACCTTATAATAGATGCTGAACTAGATTCAAACATTAAATACCAGCGTTCGCAGTATTTGCGTCATGCTCATACGACTTCAGATTGTCGTCAGATACGAGCCTAACTTGTGTTGTTACATATGACATAGTAGTTTCTATATTTCTATGGCCTACTATATTCTGCATGATGTGAGGCTTGATACCACTTTCAAGGCCACGCAATATATAAGTATTCCTACTGCTATGGAATGTTAGTTCCCTATCAGTTATGCCAGCTGCTTTTTTAGCACGAGCAAAATACCTATCAATCTTACTAGCGTTCCATATGTGCTTACCATCTGTACGCTTAGCCTTTTTATCACGCTCCAAGAATGCCGGGTGCTTTGATACCACCACCAGCTGTTTACCTATTCTATTACCCATAAAATATTTTAGCAGCTGCTTACACTCTTCATTGAAAGCAATACTTCTTCTCATTTTAGTTTTAGTTTTCTTACCTATTAAAGTAATATTTCTACGTGAGAGGTTTACTTGATAGCATTCTAAATCTAAAATTTCTTGAAGTCTCATACCGGTGAGTACGCCAATACGCACCAGCTTACCCAACTCTAAAAACTTAGAGCCTTGAGCCTTGCATACATTGTAGAAGTCTTGCTCCTCATTTATGCCTTGCTCTAGGTCAAACAAAAAGCCACGATGATTACTCTCGGAAGTATCATGGTCTAGCTTTACTATTTTAGGTGGGCGCTTTGCCGGGTCTGGTGAGTACTTACCTAAATCAAAAGATAACTTCATCATTTTACCTAGCGCATCTAAATATTTATTGATGGTACTTTCTTTAAGACCAACTCCATCTCTACCTTTATCTAAAGACTTGAGAAAATTTTTGTAATCTTTGATACCTTGTAGGTCTACATCTTCTAGTAATTTATTTTCACCAAAGAAAACTACAGAGGTAAGAGCTTTTTGATAACCGATTTCATTCCAGTTGCTGGTGCTGTTAGACCAACCAACGTCTGGGTCTTTATCAGTAGCATCAATAGCTTCTTTGAAAGTCCAACCTTTGGAAACCTTGATAATAGGTTTTCCAGATTTGACACGCTCGGTGGTATTAATCTTCCAAGCAGAAGCATCACTATATCCCTTCATAGATACAGGATAAGTTTTGCTATCAGAGAACTTAGGTTCTTTGATACGTACTTCAGCTTTGATAGATGTATATTCACCAGCTTTATTTTTTCTTAAAGTCAGACCGGGCGTCTGCTTTATCATCGTTATAAGTTCTTGTTTAGTCATCTTAATTTATAACTCCTTCTTTAAAGAACCGAACAAAATCTCACAAACTCGTTCACCTTTTTTTGTGAGCTTAAGTCCTTTGTTGCGTGTATCGAAGGACGCTCCCTCGATAGTATTTTTAGAAGTAAGAGGAACTATTCTAAGCCAGTCCTTCCCTTCTCTCTTACCAGCTTCCAAGTTTTTGTCTTTTACTCCACGCTCTGAAAGCATGATAGCATTACGACTAACTATGTACTTTGGTATGTTGTACTTCGTCTCAATGTGCTTCATTGGAATTACTTCAAGCTTATTATATTTAGCTGTCATTAGTTCCCTTAGTATACAGAGATGATGTACGTTTAATGTAACGCCTGTCGTGTCTTGCGCTTTCACAGCATTGACCAAAAAATTTTGTATTGGTTTGCCTGTATCGAGCATTGATAACAATAACATAAACGCCTTCCATTTTATTTCTCCCAAATTAAAGCTGCTAGTAAGCTTATCTTACAGGTGGTAAGAAACAGACGTGCGAGGTATGATATAAAATTCGTATCTACCTAAAAGAACAACTGTGTCTTGGCCATCTTTATAGCAGCAGAAATTAGATTTAAGTTCTTCCGGATAAGTAATCGCTGCTACCTTCCAGAAATATAAATTTAATTCTAGCATAATAATAACTCATGTTAGTTAATAATACAAGTGCGACAAACGCCTTTGTACTACTATTATTTCAGTTAAGGTAGGTTTAGAGACCCATTCTCTAGCCAGCCTAACTGTTTTACTAGACACGTCTCCCTTTAAGTAATGCCTAGCACTTCTTTTCCGTCATCGCTCTGGTACTTATTGGCCTTCGATTGGCGACCAGATGATGGCTCACACTCTGCCTCATTAATAGTCCTTGCACTATCGTGCGGAGGTGGCAGATAATGAGTCTTAATTCCTCCGAAAATTAAGATACTGTTCCTGTAGGTTCACGCTACTAGTCGCTCCTACAAGCCGCAGTTCCTGTAACTCTTAAGATACTAGAACCACTTTGTGCTACTAGATGTAGTAGATACTACTCCATAACCACACAAATTTATTCTATACTGCAAATAAACAATATCGCAATAAGAACAAAGAGGGAACAAAAATATTTTTGATAATAACATTAGTATAACGTTGATAAAAAAATGAGATTGTTGGTTTTCTGGGAAAATACAAAATTGTTTTATTCACTCTTATTAAATATTAATTTAGTCTCCTGTCGCAACCCTGTGAATAAATCTATTTACAAAGAATCAGCTGATTCGGTTTCCCAAACCAGCTGACCAACGAAAGGAGCGGGTAAGTTGCACGCACCGCTGGTGCTGCACAAACTACCCTATTACCCCCTAGCTTTCTCTCGAAAACGAGGCGGTAAATTCTATGGCATCATCTTTGATATTATAATGTGCGGTAGGCATCATTAATGTAAACCAAAGATAATTAAGATAATTCCAGCGCTTCTTCTTCATGGTAAGATACTTATTACCTTCTAAAAGAACGCCATATTTAGCTGGTGCGCCATTGTCTACCCAACTAAGAACTTTTAATTTGTCATTGCTCATACTATATATCCTTTGCTTATCGTTATAAGTACTTGGTAGGCTGCCGCCGGTAAGATGACAGCCTACCTCTCTCGATATTTAGCTTCACTAACACTATTGTGTTAATCATCTTTAAGAACCATTCCTAAAGATAAAATATTATATCATAGCGAAAGTTAGTAATACAAGTGCTACTAACCTTTTAAATTAGTCTAAAGTCGCACGTGAATTACTAAAATTAAGCTGGGTAAGATATAATATTAAACCGGGTAAGATGTGCTGATAGCACAAATAAAAAAGGCCGGACAAAGCCGGCCAGTTTGTAAAATAAAATTAATTTAAAATATTAATTGATAGAGCATGAAGACGCCAAAGGGCAACAAGTGCCAAGCCAGTTTGGCGTCATCATTCCAAACATTAACAATATATTTAATTATTTTCATTTGAGTGTATCTATTGGAAATAATTCAAGTTGCTCTGCATCTTTCATTATTCAGCCTCCTCTTCATGTACTAAGAAATTAACTTGAAATATGCCTTCACTATCTTTTCCATAAGTTGCGTGAATAGAATTATATTCAATAAAATCTTCCACCAACTTTTCTAACTTGGAGCGCAGATATATTTCTTTATGATTCCAAGTTCTTGAAATTTGTTTTTTCATAAAGCAATTTTCTCCGCACGCTTGCGCATCTCAATTTTTTGATTAAGCATGAAATCAACAAAGGCCGAAGCGTCTTCGTCTCTTCCATCTTCAGCATTCAATAATACAGGCGCACTCCAAACAGTTTCCCATTCATGCTTACCATCAGCTTTAAAAGCTGTGCGCTCATTAATATTTACATTAACAGCGCCAGAGCGATATTCATCAAATGTGAACCTATAAATGAAATCAACATCACCATGAATTTGATTTGTTAATTCATATTGCCTTTTATTTGGCTCATCATGAATATAAGGCGTACGTTGCGCATTAAATACAATATCAAAAAACTTTGATGCGCTAGCGTATCCGGTTGTTTTATTAAAGCAATGGAAAAGCCTTGTTGCTAAATCGTATCCGGTTTCGGATAGATAGCCGTCCCAATGTCTATATAAGTTTATTTTTGTATCACCATCTTTGATGATAACCATACATCTAGTACCCATTGTTTTACCTTTCGTTATAAGTTAGTAATACTTGTACTACAATATTACAGTTCTTCTATATCAAATATAATTAGTAATACAAGTACTACTAAATAAAAAATAGATACATAGGGTAAAAGACAGGCAACCAATAAAAAAATTTTAAGGCTTGCTGGTTTTTATATGGTTATAGGATTAATAGTCCTTAGTATTATTATATTTTCTGTAGAATAAAAAAGACTTGTCGCAATATTGGCGTACTAGGGCATATATATTTACTACAGGCCGGCAAGCTAGGCCAGCGGGGTAAATTTTTTTTTGGTCATATGCGTAACCCACTCAAATTTTTGTTACTAAATATTTCCAGTACTTAAATATAGCCATATGTAACTTACTGTTTACAAATTGTGCTACAGTTTGTTTTCTTCTTCTTCTAGGCTTCTTATACTTCATAGGTATTATTATATTAATATAGGAGTAGTAATCTATGGTTACCCTAATCTATTACCCTATAGGTAGGCAAAGGGGGGGTAGCCTTTATAGTGTCGGTTAATTAAATACTAATCCAAGTGTCTTCTGTGCTTCTATCGAGGAACTTATCGAGTTCTTGAGACATCAATTCGTTTTTCCTATCTACAATCGCTCTATCAGCATCTTTAGCTATTCTATCTGCCCAGTATTGGCAGCTCATAGCTAGCACGTCTAACCTATCATCATGCGCTAGAGAACCTTTATCACGTGTTATTCTACTCATTTGATAGAACAACTGATAACGTAAGGCCATCTCTGGTGTATGTATTTGTGTAGATGTGTAATCTTCTTGTACGACTTTATCACTAATCACCAATCTATGTTGGTTCATCAATGGCTCAAGACAATCTATAATACGCTTTTCTTTTTGCGTAGTGTGTCTTACGCCTTGTATCGTACAAGGATACTCCTTCATTAAGTATGGCTTGAGAAGTTCTATGAACATTCCGCTACCAAAGTTTTCTTCTACTTGGATTAACTTAACTTTGTTTTCTTTTGCAACTTTAACAAGCTTAGATAATACAAGTTCATCGTACCCACCCCTATAACCACCAGCTGCAGTTACGAATATTTGTCCATTCAAGAACTTCGTACAGCTGTAACCTGTCTCGTCCGCTCCCTTCCCGGAAGGGTCGATAGACATTATAGCTCCTTGATAGTCTAGTAGTTCTCCTACTGTATCCATAGGTCTATAAAAGAAGTCATTACTCAATCCAACGCAAGGTAGCTCATCGGCTCTGTTCTCCGGGTTTGCTGCCCAAACATATTTTTCATATGCTTTATCTGGATTGATAGAAGTAATAATTAAGTCTGATAATTTTAGTGGGTATCTATCAGCATCACTTAACCTACTATCCAACATGAATTGTAAAGCAAACTGTGAGCGTCCATAAGATGCTTCACGTTCCGCTAAATCTTCTTCATCAAATCTAGTTTCTTCAGTAGGTTTACCTTCTAATCCTTTATCAAGTTCTAGTGCATTATAAATAATTGGCGCTAGAGATTTACCAAAGTATGCTTTTTGTTTCTGTGAAGGATACTTTGCTGTCCATATTCTTTTCTTATAGCCACGCTCTGGTAGAGCATTGTATAAACTTTGCTCGCATTGAGGTGTACCTAGAAAACAAATTTGACCTGTAGGTTTGATTATTGATTCAAACTCTTTGACACCTTCAGATAATCTATCACGCATACCTTGCGTCATAGTATTTATCGGTGTCTCAATATCATCTGCAATAATTAAATCTGCACGTGAACCTGTCATTTGACCAAAGATACCAACTGATTTTACACTTGGTTGATGTGATGCTCTAGCTGGAGCTACATCAAATGCTATCTTACTTTGTCTTTGGTTTTCTTTTGGTATCAAATGATGAAGTATAGGAACTTCATTTATTAATCGTAAAGTAAAAGTAGAAAAGTCATCACTACGAGTTTTACTCGCAGATACAACTAATACATTTATTTGTGGGTCTAAATATAATCTATAACAAACATAAGCACTTGTTATCCAAGATTTACCGCAACCTCTAAAAGCCTCTATAATTAATCTTCTATCTTTTGTTTGAAGATACTCCGCAATATCGTATTGCAATGCTGTAGGCTGCGGTAGTCGTAAGTGTCTCCAAATAACAAATAGAAAATTACGAAAGTCCTTGAGCTTCTTCGAATGGGAGTTCATCGACTAATTCTTTGAGAGGAGTATTGTCTGCCGGTAGACCTTCAATACCATTATCTTTTAGAAATTGTCTTGCAACATTTAAGTCTGAAGCTTTTGCTTCACCACTTCTTACTTTCTGTAATAGTGTTTCTGCAAGTTCAGTATGAAGTTCATCTAAAACTTTTTCTAATTTTTTTGTCATAGTTCTATAGTTTCTACTAGTTTTCTACATTCAAATAGAATTGTTGTATCTCTTTCTACTAAATCATCGTGCATATAATTAACAACGCTGTCTCTAGCTATTACGCATTCGACATCAGTTTTAAAACTTAAAGGCACTTCTGATTTAAAACAAAGAGTAGTCTCGCTTGCTCCTACAGATAAGAAGCAAATCGTAGCAAAAATCTTAAACATTAAAATAGTAAATCTCTCAAAATAAATAATAGGTTACTGAAAACCATTATACCGATAGTCCAAACAAGCTTATTAATTTTATGAATGTCTTCTTTTAAATGTGCCAGGTGGTTAGTCTCAATGACTTTTAACTTTTCATGTATTAGTTTTAGTTCGCCATCTATACGAGCGACTTCTACATCAATGTTCTTTTCCATTATCCTACTTTAAGAGATTTACGCTTGCTTCTGATTAAATCATTATCAGCTTTTCTAGCGCCACCCTTCCCTGTTACAAAGCTTTTAACTCTTCCCATTGCCCATTGGTGAGCAGAAACTTTAGGTCTTGAACCAGAGGAGTAGTAAGCACCTAAACCTCTTTTATAAACTTTGTTAAGTGTAGAAGAAGAAAATCTACTTGCTCCACTTATTCCACTAAATTTACTCATGTTATCCTTTTGCTCTTTGTTTACTTATTCTATCCATTTCAGCTGGAGTTAATAATCCAAGCTTATATCTTTTACGTGTACGTAATATTTCGTTTTGTCTTGCTGAAGGGTTCTTTGCTCCCGCTACATATTTTGTAGGAACTCCTTTTTTAGTTTTTGAAACTCTTGGAAATTTTCTAATGCTCATACTTGTGTTTTATAATTTTTAGTATTTTCATTTTGCCTTCACTATCTGGAACAAGTTCAGCTTCAACTTGACCACATTGATAACGAATTACATTTTCTCTTGAGTCAGATAAATTTCTTTCACCTTCACGTTTAGCTTTGAGGCAATGAGATAAACCATCTGTAATCATATGGCCATCTAAACTACCATTAACAAACATACATAAAGCAAATACTGTTTCAATGACTGCCATTGTTTCTTACCTTGTCTTTCAGTTCCTCAACATCTTTTTGAAGTTTTGTTACTTGGTTTTTTAAAAAATCTATATTCACTCTATTGTTCATCATGCTTTCCATTTCAGTAGTTACTTTTTCTAATTGTTTAGATGTAAACTCAAGAAGCATATATTGCTCTTGGTCTATTGGTTTTTGGTCAGCTGCTTTTAATAAGTCAGCTTCAAATAATGTTGCTCTAGTTTCTATATTATTTAATCTTTCTATAACTCCAAAGTAAGCCCACGCTGCAGTTATAGTTACTCCAAGTAAACCAATTAAATTTTTTAGAGGAAGACCAATCTCGGTCTTATCTGATAGTGAGGGCATCTACGAACAATCGCACTCGTCTTTTCCGCAATCACATTTAGGATTAATCGTTTGCATTAACACTTTCAATATCTTTTGCTAATTGAACTACGCCTAAATCAAACGCTTGATTTATTTGTGCATCTTCGCCAGTTGCCATTGTAATTCCATTATCATTACAATGTTTTATAAGAGCATCAATAATATCTCTTTTACCAGCAACCATTCTTGCTGATATACAATTATCAATCCAATCTTTTTGGTCATATGCAACATAGCCTAATACTTTGTTGTCAACATCACTTATAGTTATTGTGTAATCTACCATATAATCACCTACCTTTTCTTTCCTAGTAAATACCCACCAAAGTAACAATGCTTTCCATAGTAACTTGAGTAAGGTGAATTTAGAGTGCTTCTTACATTAACAGCATCATTTGCTGATAATTCTATTGAAGTAGAATACATAAAATTGTTATCGTAAGTTCCACTTCTTTGAGAATAATGACTACCTTCTGATGTGTCATAGTTTTTTAATGTACTTCCATTTATGAAGAAACACCATCTAGCTTCTGCTTCATCATAATGAGAATACATATTACAATATAAATAATAAGTGCCATCAACTGGAGCAGTAAAAGTATAAGTACTTGTATTAAAATTTCCTAAATTATCATGGTTACGTTGAATGTTATTGCCACCAGAAGTACACGCATTAAATTTAACAGTTTCGCCCCATGCTGTGCCATTTTCCCAGTTACTAGTACTTGTTGCTCTGAAAGCAGGTTTATTTTCTATAACAATATTATTACTATCAATCGTGATTGCAGTTCCACTAGAAGAAGAAGATGTTATACCAGCAACTCCAGCACTAATCCCAGTTAAATTAGCTCCACTAATAGCTGGTAAATCTCCTGTAATAGAACTTCCTTTTACTCGAATTAAACTCATGGTTTACTCCATACTGTATGTGTTAATTGACCATAAGTTTTACTTGTCTTATCGTCATCAATTTTTAATAATTCATCATATTCAGCTTCAGTAGTATATGTTTGAGGTAAGTCTCTTAACTGTTGTCGCCAAATTTTTATATTGTCTGGCATAGTTACATCAGAATAAGAATACCAATCTGTTTCTTGTAATTTTTGCAATCTATTAAATTTTATTTCTTTTAATTTATTAGCCTTACTATCCCAAGTTGCTTCTCTTGTTTCTAATTCAGTTAATTCATCTCCAGTAATTTCTATTCTTTCAGTTATTCCTGTTTCTATATTTGTTGTGTTTTTGTATCTAGCCATATTATTTTAAGATTCCTTATATCTATAAATTATAAACTCACCGCCTGTGTAATTGCCTGAGCTAGTTGTAAATTTTAATTTAGTCATAGCGGCATCTGTATTAATCCAACCACCACCTGTTTTTACATAAAAGCCACCAGCTGCTCTTTTATGAGCAAAACCAAAAGTAACCCATTTGTTAGTGCTTGAATCAGCTAAACCCCAGAAGTCAAGATAACCACCTATTTCTCCAGAAGTATTATTACCTATGCTATCACAAAATCTAAAACTTGTGCTTCTTTCCCATTCATTACCAGGATAACTTCCACTTGATGAATCTAATTGATTATAAGAATGAGAAGCATGATAAACACCTTGTCCAGCCGATTCCGTTCTATAATTACTACTATCGCCTACTTGAAATCGTAAATTAACTCCACCACTTGTATCTGTTTGTAACCTGTTATAGATAACTCTAAAACTTCCACCATTGGTACTATTTAACCCAGTAAACTCTATTGTATTTGTAGAACTGGATATTGTATTTTTTGTAATAAATTCTAGACCTCCACCACCAGCATCAGCAAAACTTAAAACTCCACTGCCATTTGTTTGTAAGAATTGACCATTAGTACCAGTAGAAGATGGTAAAGTAAAACTTAGGTTGCCAGAATAACTTCCATGTGCAGCCGACTTTAGCTCAGTATAATGGCTATTATTTTCACAGTTATATCTGACAGCACCTTGATAACCACTTGACCCTTTAGCTTCTACTGAAGCACCATTACTATCTGTGATTAAATTAGTTTTATCTTTTGTTACAGCATCATTTTGTATTTTAGCTGTAGAAACTGTATCATCAGCTGGAGTAGTAATTAATCCAGTACCATAGTGCATAATGAAATCGCAAGTTTCAGTACCAGCAACTGCACTATCAAAAACTATATTAGAGCCACTTACAGAAAAGTTTCCTTGTTGAACAACTCCAGAAACTGAAATTAAAATATTATTTTTTCCAGCTGGAGTAAATGCTGCACTTGATTTTGTAAGAGCATAAGTAGCGCCACCATTAAAAGTAATGTTATCTAATTTTTCTACGTTTGATATTGCATCAACTGAACGACCTAAATAACTCATGTATTTTCGCTATCCCAAGCTGTTTGTAATTCTAAAAGTTTTGCGTTTACTTCTTCTTCGGTTGGAAGTGTAGTAACTGGATTATCTACAATGTTACCATCTATTCCAACTTTTTCAGTTAATTGTAAGTTAGAATAAATTTTATTATTTACATCAGACCAAGTAAACCATTGACCATCATGTAATCTAATTAAAGCATCTTCTATGTGTGCTGGTCTTTGACCAAAAGGTGTCATGTTCATGATGCAGTTCCTAATTTCATAAATGTTACATGAGTACCATTATTGTTTGTGCCACCAGCTGAGTCTAGTGAGCCACCAATACTTCCATAATGTGAAGCATTAAATCTTACTTTATGTGTAGATACATTTGTTACGTTAAAATAAATATGTGATTGTGAATGAGAATGAGAATTACCGCTAGGGTCTTGACCATTGTTATAAGTATTTCCATAAGAATTTGTTACTGTGTACCAGTTGCTTCCATTGTCTGAAGTAATTGCTATACTTGCATGGACATTGGCTGCGTTTGCATTGTTATAATAATTTCTTATAAAGGTTATATAATAAAGTCCAGTTGATGGAGCTGAAAAAACTCCACTACTTTGTGTCCAACCAGTTCCTACTTTACCACCTGTGCTTCTTAAATTATTTCTTGCCCAGTTATTTGTAATAGGAGAAGCGGCTCCACTAAAACCACTTGTTACTTGCCAACCATCAGCTTCTTCTAAACCTACAGTTAAACCAGTTAAATTTGCTCCACTAATAGCTGGTAGTGTAGCTGGAAATCTTGCATCAGCTAGTGTACCCGCAGTAAGTTTAGCAGCTGAAATATCAGTTCCTAATTTTGCGTTTGTTACAATTCCATCAGCTAAGTCTGAGCTTTGAATTGGAGTTGCTGTCGGTCTGTTTCCTAAGTATGGCATATTACGATACGTCTGTTAAAAGTGAAACGATTACATCAGCATTACCGGAGCTATCGGAACTCTTTACTTTGATTGAGCCACCACTTGGAATTACAACTTTACCTTGTATCAGTTCAATAGAACTTCCATTAGGTAAAGGACAATTCTTAATAATATGTCTATCGTTACTTCCGTCATTCATAACTGCATCTATATTGATTGAAGTAGAGCCAGTATTAGAAACTAGAAAGCCAATAACAATTTGTTTATTTGAAGTGGTAGATACAACTGTAGTCAAAGAATTATTTGATAAGCTTGCATCTGCTTGCGAAAATACGTTTGGCATTAATTTATCCTAAAGCTATGCTAAAAGGAATACTGTTATCAGTAACACTTGAAGCAATGGTTAATGTTTCATTCCCTCCATCTGAACCTTCAGTTAGGGAAATGTTTGAACCAGCAACTAACTTTCCATTTAAGAAACCAGCTGTGGTATCGTTTGAACTTACTGCAACTTTAACATCGGTATCTTGAACGATAGCAACCCAAGCTGAACCAGAGTAAACTCTAAGATTACCAGCTGAGCTGTTCCAATATAAAGCGCCTGTAAGTAAAGCGTCTCCGTCATTATCAACGGAAGGGTCGGAAGATTTACTTCCTAAAAATCTGTCATCAAAAGTATCAAAAGAAGCGGCAGCACTTGTAGCCGAAGAAGCTGCAGCGGTAGCTGAGTTAGCGGCAGCCGTAGCTGACGAAGCAGCATTGGTCGCTGAAGTAGCTGCATTGGTTGCAGAAGTATTAGCTTCAGAAGCTTTAGTCGTAGCAGTAGACGCTTGAGTGGTAGCGGTCGTTGCAGACGAAGCGGCAGCGGTTGCTGACGATGCAGCATTAGAAGCTGAAGTCGAAGCTTCACTAGCTTTAGTCGTAGCCGTAGAGGCAGACGTAGAAGCTGAAGTTGCCGAAGTCGATGCTTCACTTGCCTTCGTGGTTGCAGTAGATGCAGACGAAGAAGCAGACGTAGCTGAGCTTGCGGCAGCGGTTGCTGAACTAGCAGCGGCCGTAGCCGAAGTGGCTGCGTTGTTTTCTGAAGTTTCTAAAAAAGATTTTGTTACTACATCTGAGCTACCCGTAGGGTCAGCAACATTTGTTATTCTTGAATTACCAGCATCAAAGATACCAGAATTATTTTTTCCTAATTTATCAGCTATGTCATCTGCATTTTCTTGAACGATGAAAAAGTTTTGGTTAGCTGATTTATCTAAATCTGTTTCTGTAAGTACAGAGCCATCTTGGAAGTCTACAAGCCTTGCGCTAGTTGGAGTTTGTCTTTCTATTTTTACAACTTGTCCATTTGTAGGAGTAGATGAAGTCTGTATTCTTGTAGTGGTTACAAAAGTAAAATTAGTATCCTCTACATTATTAACAAAAACTTTTACGTGTGTTGAGTCAATATAGCTAAATGTTATGTCGAACTGATTAGTATTTCCATCAGCCGTATACAATACGCTACTTAAGGGCATTATTCAGTTGGTAGTAATGTACCTCCAAACTTGGCTATAGATTGATTACGTTTATCATTCATGTAAGCGTCAGATAAACTTAGATTATCTTCAGTAATGTAACCTTCTTTCAAAAGTTTCATTCTTGCCATTCTTTTATATCTATTAATTACTTTTTTAATTTGAGTAGCTTTACTACTTCTATAGTTTAGAGTTTCATCAATAGGTTTATCTCTAAGCAATCCATCATAAAATTTACTACCGATTAATTGTTCTAACTCTTTTCTAAGATTAGAGTCGGATAAAATTTCATTCCATCTAACATAAGCATTCTTTCCATCTTTAGTAAACTTAGTTAAATCTATGTTACCATTGTAACCTTGTTTTATTCCAAGTGGCTCAAAGCCTATGCCTAATCTATCAAACTCAGAGATAACAGCATCTGATTTTTCTTCAGACACAGTTACAGGATTTATAAAACTATCCCACCAAGATTGACCTTTACTTCGTGTTTCTCCCAAAGCATTAAAGCTTGGAGTTGCATCACCCATAAAAGGTACTCTTGTCTTTAAGGTGTCGGTTAAATTTCTTGCATCTCTATAGAGTGGGTCATTCATAGCGCCTTTCAAAACATTTGGAACGAATGAACCGATTTTTGTTAAACCATATCTTTTCCATTCTCTAGGGTCTCCGGACGCCAAAGCAGATAGAATATCTGTTAAAGATTTAAGATATGTTTTGCTTGTAATATTTTTAGCAGTTGCCATGATAGACATAGTTCCAATGTCTGTGTAATCTCCAATGTCCATCTTTGACATTAAGGTAAGCATATTAGCTTCTGCTAATTGGTTTCTTTCATCTTCAGTTACTTCACTTGCGATGTTGTAGTAGTCAGCCATCAAACCAAAGAACATACCGAATGGGTCTAATCTTTCGTAAGAATAATATTTATCACCTAATTTAAAAGAGTATGGTCTCCAACCTGTATCAAACTTTTGTCTTCTTAAGTTTTTATCTTTTGGAATACCACCTGTGATAATACCATTGTATGCAAGTATACCACCCATCGTAAACAAAGATGTTCCCATAAGTTGTTTACCATAAGCTGCAGCTCGAATGTTTCTATCTGGTGAGAAGAACTCATCTCTAAATTGTTTTCTTGCTAAACCAAGTGGGCTTCTATCTTGAACTGCACGCATAATATTTACAGGAGTTCTTACGAAAGGCATTATCTGTCTAAGTATAGGTACAGTATTGATTGCATCTTGTACTACTTTTCCCGGTGTTCCTTTACCTAATGCTTTTGTAAATGTATTTTCTTGAGCATATTCTAAAGCTTGTTTGAAAGCTGGGTTAGCTTCTTTGTTTGGTAAGAATGCTTCATCAAATCTTTGTTCAACATAAGCGTCTAACTCTGAATACTTTCTACCATCTGCAGTAACAAATTGTTTCTTTTTACTTTTACCTAATTTAATTCCTTCAACTACTGATTGTGCGTATACTTTTGCTCTGTAGTTTAATTGTTTGAAGAACTCATCTTCAGCTGACAAAAATCTTGTAGGAGTTTCTACAACTTTAGTTGCAACGCCAGCTTTCTTATTAAATGCGTTTCTTGCTAAATCTACTTTAAAATTATTTTTATCTAATATGCTATCGCTTTTCTTGAAAGCTTCTCTAGCCATATAAAAACTATCTGAATAATATTTTAAAATACCAGCTGCAGTATGTATTGACTCTAACATAGCACCTTTATTGCCAGAGATAGCACCACCTATAAATTGTTCCATAGGTCTTAGAAGAGCCATGATAGTATTAGAAGTCATATTAATCATATGAGTTTTAGGATTTGATAACAAAGCATTTATCCAAAACTTGTTAAGAGCATTGATACCTAGTTTACTTCTTACTGTTTCTAGTACAGCCATTACGCCTTTCTTTTCTTTGTTTGCAGCTCTAACTTTTTCTATCATCTTCAGAGTAGCTTTATCGCCTTCTCCTTTTGGAATGATTTCAGCTTGCTCTAGTATGTCTAATGTTTTTCTTTTCTGTCTTGGAGAACCTTCAACAAGTTCTTTACGAACTGCTAGCATTCTTCCTGTGTTTTTCCCTATTTGTCTATCAAGTCTGTATAAAGATTGTAGTAAGTCAAAAGACTTTAATATTTCATCATCAGATAATTTACCAGCTTGATGAAGTAAGTCTTTGTTTAAATGATTTTTAAGAACTCCATTAAAGGCCATACGTAAAGCTATTTGTATTGCATCGCCTTTATCTGTAAGTTTTGCTAATTGATTTGCTTTGATAATAGCATTAGTTGGTTCATCAATCATATTATCAGCCTCACGCCATACTTGGTCATATGATTTTACATCATCAAACTCTTTAGTTACTTTATTTATTTCACCAGCCATTACTCTTACAAAAGTAACAGCATCAGCTGCATCACCTAAGAAGTTTACACTTACGCCTATTTCTTCTAGGTCGTCTACATCTGCTTCACCTCTTCTTATTGCTTTGATTACATCTTGAACTTGTTTGAAGTAATCAGTTCCTTTTAATTTATTAATAGTAAATTGTTGTACTCTTCCAACTCCAGCTGTGCCTTCAGCTGCATCTGCAACTTCATCAACACTCTTTTGTATTCTTGGGTCGTCTGGAAATAATTCTAATTGTTCTTCTTCTACCTTTGCTTGAACATCGTCTATATCTTTTGCTTGTTGTTCTGCATAATCTTTAGCAGCTTTTATATCTCCTTTATCTAATCGCTTACGAGTTCCTCGCATCATACGAATAGTTTTAAATAGAAGTTCAGCTGCACCTCCTACTAAGCTACCTTCTAATACATTCTTCATTTTACCTTCGAAGAAAGTATCGTTCTCATCGGCTGCCATGTAACCTATGAATGTATCTTCAGCTTCCGGAAATGCATCTATAACAAAGTCTGCTAGTCTTGCTTCTTTTTCATCAAAGACAGTAAAGTCTGCAATACCACCTTGAACAAAACTTCTTGCAACATTGTAACCTTTGTTTGCTTTCTTTGTCCAGCCAAGAGCATTTAATATTCTACCACCAGTTACAAAGCCAGTTGCAAACTGTGCTACTCCTCTTGTTAATGAATTGACAGCGCCTTCAGCTGCTTCACTTTCTGGAAGTGTGTCTGCAATATCTTGAAATAATCCGCCTTCTGCTTTGTCTGGGTCTTTACCTTGTGCAATCTTTTCATCTCGCATTTGGTCTGGAGTAACAATTCTTATGCCGTCTTCATCTCTTCTTATTGTAAAGTTTGCATTTGGAAAAGCATCTTTCAAAGCATTTGATATACCTTGAATAGTTTCTAATGTTTCTCTTGCACCTTCTTTGATACCAGTTCCAATATTAGATATGATACCTTGTTCTTCTTTTTCTGGTTCTTTATCTTGTTCTTCTTTTGGTTTTACTTGGTCAGCACTTAAATATTTTAAGCTAGCACCATCACCATAGACTTTATCAAATAGTTGATATTCATTTGGGTTGGCCATCAACCTTTCTATATCTTCTGGTTTTGGTTCACTTGTATACGTATTGTTATCAACCATATGGATTTTCTTCTCCTGTTATTTGTAATTTCTTTTCTTCAAAGTCTGTTACTGTTCCTAATTCTTGGAATGATGGTTCATCTCTTTTAATGATTGCTAGTAATTCTGCAGCTTTCCTATTCATCTCATCAAACAAGTAATGTTTTTTATCTACTGGAGTAATTAAGTTTTTACTACTCAACCAATCTTCATTCTGGAATTGCTCTAATATTTCATAAAAGAACTCTGTAAGTTCTTGATTAGCAAGTTGTTGAAGCTCACCTAATTGTGGATATAAAATCCCTTGTCCTTCAAGAACATTAAAAGGTCTGTTTAGATTAGCAAACGCTGAAGAATATCTTTGGTCTGAAATATACATAGACCCGTCAAGTTTACTTCTTGAATTATATTTATCTAAGTATGCTGTACCTTCATTTGTTGTAAAATATTTACCCCAACCATTAGTAATCATATCAATAATTTTTGGATTACTAGGGTCGGTTGCTAATAATAAATTTAATTCTTTTACAAAAGATTGTCTTTCTTCAGTATTCTCAATTAATTGTAGATTTTGTCCAGCTACATAAGAACTTGCTAAATTAAATATTGCTATTTGTTCATCAGCAGAAAGTGGAGGCGCTGCTCGCATCTCCCCTCTTTCAATAGCTTCTTTGTTCTTCTCATTCTCAAAAGCAATGTAGACATTAAAGTTTTCTATAGCTTCAGCTGGATTTAGTAGAAGTGTTTTTCTTTCTATAAAGTAATTTAGTACCTCTGTTTTTCGTTCAGTTCTATATTGGTCTTCTAAAAATATTCTATTCTTTTCATCTATAAGTTGTATCTGAGCTATATCTTCTAAAGCTTCAGCAATCTCACTTCTAAACGAACCAGCAAGTCTACTATCAGACGCCTTATCAGTTACAATATTATCAAGTAAAAGAAGTATATCTTCATCTTTAGCAATCTTTGCAGTTTTAATAATTGCATCAACGACAGTTTGATTTGCAACTGTAGGGTTCATACCCTCCGCAATATCTATGTCAATTTTGTTTTGTATAAGTTGAGATAAGTAAAGTAATTCTTTTTCTTGATAATTTAATCCTTCAATATTAAATCCACTCAAAGCTCTATCTAAAGCTTCTTCTGGTAAATCTTGGTCAGTAAGTATTTCTTTTTCTATAAAGTTTTGTATCTCTCGTATATTTTTCTTCTCAATCTCAACTACTCTTTGTTGGATATGATTATTAGATAACTGACTTCTTGTAGCTTCAGCATAAGGAATAAAACCTTCAGCTAAACTTTGTGCATCATAAGCACCGAGATTGTTTCTATCTCTGAAGTCTGTAGAAAATTGTTTGTAAAAATCTACAAAGGCACTTGGATTTTCACTCTCTACTATTCTTTGTTTATTATATTCATCATAAAGTTCAGTAGTAAATTGTCTTGAAGTTTCACGTAAAGAGTTCTTTATATATTGTCTTACATAGTATGGGTTTGCACCTTCTTGAATAGTGCCATCTTTAACTAATTCTTTAAACTCTCTTTTGTTATTTTCTAAAAAGTCTTTATCAGCTTTAGCTTCTTCTTCAGTTATTTCTCTTTCTTCTTTGACATCTTCATATGCACGAAGAGAAGGAACTAAACCACCTAATGACCTTGCTATATCTGTTACTACACTTGATACAGGTTGTCTTTTTGGAGTATAGAAAATATCAGCTACGCTTGATGTAACTGCCGGCTCTTCTTTTACATTTAATTTTGGGAGATTAATTTTACTTACCATTATTATATATTGCTATCCATACGTTCTTGTAATGCGTCTTTTTCATCTTTACGGCGTTTCCATTCTAAATAGTCTCCGCCAAACTCAATAGCACCACTTGCAAAGATACCAGCTGTATTAACTTCGGGTATCAACACTTGTCTTGCTTCTTGTTCATGTGCGAATAATTTCTTGTTTTGATTTGATTGTGCAATCTCTGCTTCTAAATTAGCAATGATTTGAGAATTAGTTTTACCTTCAATACGTAGATAATTATTAATAACTCTATCTAATGCTTTACCACCTACATTCTCTGCAGCTGTTCTAGCAGTAGCTTGAGCTTCTAAACTTGCTAAAGAAACATCAAAGGCTTTATCTTTCTTACCTACAGCTACTTGTCTTATACGTAAGTTTTCAGAGTTCTCTTTCTGTATTCTTGCGTTTTCAGCTATTTGGTTTTGAGCGATTGCTTGCTCTCTATCTGCTTTAGCACCTTGATAACTTTGATAAACAGTAAGAGCAGTTCGAGCTGCCGCAAATATTAATGATGGGTTACACATTTTACAAATTCAATAAATTTTCTTTTTTCATAACCAAAGTTGTAATGAACTTTGATAAAGTTAAATCCTAACCAACGTAACCATTTAAGATGTAGAAGATTTCTAGCATCAATATAGTTATACAAAACTGGATAAGATGAGTGATATAAGTCTAGTACTCCCTTACAGTTGCGTAAGAAAGGCACAGAAATATCTTCTATTTCTGGTGAGCTTAAGAGCCAAATCATACCAAGCTTTTTACCTTGAGGTATGACTCCTAAAATCATTACTGGTTTATTATCATCATTCATTATTGTTAATGGAAGATGAGAATATTTTACTCCAGTATATAAAGCATGATACGGATTAGAATTAGCATTTGCTTTTATTTCTTTTATATCTGCTTCACGTAAATTCTTTGATAGTTCTTTTGCATCTTCTAAGGAAGATACTTTTATATAAGGCATTAAGTATTCTGTGATGAAGTTTGATTATAAAATCCTTGCCACTCTGCATTTACAAAATGAGATGGTAGGTATTCATCATTAGTGAGTTTTACAACTAAGCCTTCATTACGAGATTGTATAGCAAACTTAAAGTTGCCATCTTCTAAATTAATTCCGTTTACAGTTCCTTCTCCAACAACTGCGCCATTAAATACTTCAGTAGTAGTACTTCTATTTTTAGGCGTTATCTGAACTTTAAAATGTCCGCTATTATCAAAGCCTACACTCCAGTTACGTATTTGTAATCTACCTTCTTTTATGTTGGTTCTACTTCTTTGACCTCCACCTAATGCTAAGTATTGTTGTGAGAACTCATATTCAAAAGTGTATTTCTCACCTATAAAAAACTTAGTTGATGTTTGGTCGCCTGTAAGTACAACTGTGTTTTGTCCACTTGCTGCAGATACAGGTACTATTATTTGCCCAGCAATCGTAGAACTTCCAGAAACATTTCGGGTAACTACTTGCATATCATTATAGATTTTATACGGCAGAGTAATTGTAGTTTGATTAGTACCAGCATTATAACTTTTAGATAATCCTGTAGTAGCTTCATTCACTTTCATATCTAAATGCGTAAGATATGTAGCGTCTGTATCTACAATAGCTGGCGCTAGTTGTTGCTTTACAATATGTACGCCATCAGTTCTTTGTACTAATAAAAATAAATCTGTTTCTATAAAATCACAGTTTAGAATTGTAGTATTAGCTGCAGCGCCATAAGTAAACTTATGCCATGCACTTTGTAACTTTTGATTATTTGCAATATACCATTGATAACAATACAAAGCGTTTTGTTCATCACTTGATAACATTGTCATAAAATTTTCGTTAGTTGCTATTGCAAGTTTAAAAACATTCTTAGGAATATATTTAGGAACAGCTGCAGTTATATCATCTGCATCGTTCGTATCACTATCTGCATCAACATAGTATTCTCTTACCCCGGTAAAATTACCTTTGTTGAATGCGAAGAAAACATTTCGTCCAGCTGATACAGGTTTTGCATCAAGTGAACTTTCAAATTCTGTGGTTGCGTTGATTACTATATTAGAAGGAGTTAGTATGTTTGCTCCAGACATAACAAACTGTGTTTGGTCTGAGAATAAAAGTAATTCTTCAGCAAAAGGTATAGCGTGTCTTAAGTTAGAAACTTTTACATGAGATACATTTACATCTATCGGGTCGCTATCTAATATTGTTGTTACAGTTTCCGGGAAGAACTTAAAGAACTCACCGGCTCTCGACATAACAATACTTTCACCAGCAATAAAACCTAATCTATTTCTATGAAAGAATATGTCTCCCATTTTTTGGCCTACAAAAGAAGGCTCGGGAGCTGAAGTTGCATCTCCTACTACTCTACTTCCATATTGTGGAACTGTAAAATCTGTACCGCTAATAGTATATGTATGTCCATTAGCTGGAGTAAATCTAAAGTTTCCGTCTGCTTGTCTTATTAATAAGTGTGGTAACGTAGCTGTATCAATACTATCTTTTAATCCGGATTGTTGGCATTCTTGAAAGAACCCTTCATCATTATTACCATCACTTACATACTTAACGTAGTAGTTATCAAAAGCGTTTGAGTTATCACCTGTGATTTCTACTTCAAAACCATTAACTGCTTTAGTTGGTAAGTCAGAAAACTTTTGAGCTGTGCCTTTTATTACTTGTGAAGCTTGGTTACCAAAACCATCTGTAGCTTTTATAGTAAAATCTGAGGCACTCGAGAAGTGTATATCTGAACCTAAGTCAGTAATAGTAAATCCAGATAAAGAACCAATTTGACTTATAAGTTGGTCTACAATTTCAGTTGTCTGGTAGGCGGAATTGGTAGACGTTGTTGTATAAGTATAAGTAGTTCCGTTAATTATAATATTGTATTCAGTTTGTGTAACGCCTTGAAGTACAGAGTATACAGCTTCAAAAGGTCGAGCTGCAGTTACTGTACTATCCATAGCCACAGTTTTATTTTTATTAATTATAAAAGTATGGTCAGCTATAGTTAGTGCTTCAAAAGTAGTTTTAGCGTTACTTTCATTTAGATATGCTGTGCCGCTTGGTTTGTTTACAGTATATTGAGTTCCGTCTATTCCGTAAACTTCAATGTCATTTGTTGTAATGATTACAATATATCTCTCGTTACTATCTCTATTAATAGTATGAATAAAAGGGTTAGTAAGAGTTGAGCTAGATATTTTTTTTACAAACTCTGTAGGAGTTCTTTTCTTTAAACCTTCTACAACACTTGAGTGTCCATTAACTTGACTTTCTGCTTGAGAACCTAATCTTAAACTTTCGCTTTGTTGAGAAACTCCATTAATTAGGTTTGGTATAGAATGATTTATTAATGGCATTAGTAAGAAGAACCTTTGTCATTTCTGTTAATGATGTAGTAACTATCGTGATTGTTAAAGATACTATGGTCTGCAGTATCCATCTCTTCTTGTTTTAAAATAGCTAGTGCATTAGCTTCGTCTCTAGCTTGGAAACCATGTAAAGTGTTTGCACCTAGTAATCTGTCTTGGAAGACACGAGCTGCACGTATTGTAATATACCTTCTTGCGTTTTCTGGTAACTCAGTAAAAGGTAAAAACAAAATAACCTTTGCATCTAATGCTTTGTCAAAGACATAAGTATTTTCTTTTTTATTAAATAGAAAACCGCCTCTCTTAATTACATCGTAGGTAGTAACATTATATTTATTAATATCTAAATCTACTCGCATAATATTATCTGCAAGTGGGATTTTGTTATCTGTATCTCTACTTAATGTATAATCATAAAAACTATTGTAATGCCAGCCAGCTGCTTGAACTTCTCTACTAATCTCCGTTAATAAATTTTTAGCTTGAGTTGCATCTATTGGTAAAGTTCCTGATAAAGAATTAACAGGCGCTTCACCTATTGCTGACAAAATAGTATTTACTGCTTCTAATTCAGTTGTACTTGATTGTGCCATAAAGAAAAATGGCTAGCTCCGTAGTTCCCCATTTCGGTTCACGGGAGCTAGCACTTATATAAGACTTATGATGTTTTGATTTCTACCGCTGACTCTGGTCTTAAGATACCATGTCCATACGCTAGCTTACCAACCATCAATGTACCCTGTCTACGAATGTCGTATTCAGATTCCATTTTAAGGTCTTTTAGTTTGACAGTACCCACGCAGCTTTTATGAAACACAACACATTGAGTTGTGGAAAAGTTGCCCGTGTATGTATTATTCTGGCCAGTTGTAGAAGCACCAGATTGGTCTGTAAATGCAGTAGTAGCAGTATTGCTTTTCACAATATTGATACCAGCTACTTTTAATACTGAACCATCTGCGTAGACACCATTCTGTCCGCCAAAGTCTCTATTCAAGATTTTGTCGTTTTGTACTAAGTTGTAGTACAAGTTTGGAGTCATAACAGCGAACCTGTCTTCTGCTGGAACATTGTCATTATCTAAATCTTCAGCCGCTTCAAATATAGAAGTAATTAAACTTGCTGCATTTGTGTTAGCGTCTGCATCAGTAATAACATTACCACTACCTGTACCATTCGTAGTAGCGCTGCTTCTTGCAGCTAGTACTATTAGTTGTAACAAGTGTTGGTCGATTTTATTTGCGAGTGCTTCACCCATTTCTTTTGAATAGATACTTCTATAATCGAAGTGTGCTTTAGCCTCGTCTAGTTCCGAGATGAAACTGTGCGAGATAAGTAAATCGTCTATAGTAATAATCTTTTCATTTTGTTGGATTACTTGTCCAGTAATCTCATTTCCCGGAGTGTGATATTCTGCACTAGCCGCTCTCCCGAAAACAGGGAATTGTGCTGACTTGCCTTGCGAAATAGAACGTACCGAAGTCATCGGTAACATTTTATTCTGCTTAGCAAAAGCTGCTAATACTTCACCGGAAAATAATTTAAGAAACAAGGCATTATCATCACCCGTATTATTAGCTTTACCTAAAAAGCTTACAGTTGCGTTAGCCATATTATTATTTCCTTATAATAAAAAGTTAATTGTCATTCTCTACGTTTTCTAAAGTTGTCTCTCGCAAGAGGCTGAAGATAATAATATAAGAAAGCACCCCTCTAATAAGAGGTGGTTACGTTTTCCAAGAACGAAGCGCCCAATAAACAGGCGATAAGTTTTTCTGACCTTTTACTTTTGCTAAGATAGCAGAATGTCTAGCTATAAAACTTTTTTTTCTAGCTGGTATATTCTTTTTAATTCGCATCGAGGCATCGCCATATCTAATAGTCTTAATGTTTCCTGTAGATTTATCTTTGACGAATACTTTAAATTTTTTATTACCCTTAACTTCCCTTATAGGTTTGTTAAGTGGTTTGTTTTCCTTTGCGCTCAATTTTTAATGCTGCTCTGTGTGCTTGATTAAATGATTTTCCGCTACGCATCATAGCATTCATTATAGCCATATGTTTTGCAGAATGATTTTTACTATGTATTTTTAATTTTTGTTTATCTTCTGGTGTCATGTTCTTATCTTTAAAGTTTTTCTATTCTTTTTAGGAAAGCCAGCTTGCATATTTGCATAAGCTTTGTTTGTAATAGAAGATTTCTTTTTACTTCTACTAATACCTAATCTTTTTCTTCTATTTATATTTTCGTATAAAGACATTTACTTTTTAATTTTCAAAGCCTGTTTTTTCTTTTTAGCAATAGCAATAGCTGCTTGTTGCTTCATCTTTTTTGGTTTTGTTTTTCCATAATGTTTTGGCATAATTACTCTCCGGGTTTAGGTTTCTTTAATTTGTCTGCAATCTTTTCAGAACTTCTACCAAGCGTGTACCCACCAACTCCTATAGTTAGTAAAGTCCATAGCGCATCTGGTAAATCTAATTGTATGCCTACGCCAAAGAAAGCATTTGCATACGGAACTATTAAATAATTGTTTGCTATAATTATAATAGCAATCATCATAAGTAATGGACGCCACGAACGAGCAATCCAACTTTCACTCTTTGCTTCTGCAAGAATAATGTTAGCTGCAGTAGAAATTTCTTTCATCTCTCCAGCTAACGCTTGTTCTTGTATCTTAGCTTTTATTCTGTCTTTTTCTTCTTTGCTATCTACTACTTTATCTACTGTTTTAAATAATGCAGATATAATAGGAGAAGCAGCTCCTAATAACTGTATCATTAGAATATGATTGTTAGGAGTACTAATAGGAACATAACGCCAGCAATCCAAATTAGATTTTGATTATCTGGTTTTACAAAGTTCCAAAATGTTTTTAGTTTATCCCAAAGCATTTGACCTCTTTATTTTTTCTTCAACTGTCTTTCGATACGCAGTATCCACTTGGTATCTAGGGTCGTTGATTGCTGCTACTATTTCAGCGGTTGATTGAAAAGCACTTGTAGGCTGTGCTTGCTGACCTTGAAGTAGGTTCGGTGGCACGCCTACAGAATTATCATATCGAGCTTTTAGTCCAGAGACAGCCATCATAGCTTCTTCTACTGAACCATTCTCAACTATGTTATTGAAAGTACTTACTTCAGCTTCTTGTAAATTTTGTGCTGCCCAAGAAGTTATCTTCTCATAATCAGCATTACTACCAGCTGCAGATTTAATTTGTGATACGTGTCCATCAGCAATAGCACTTTGTCCTTCTATGTAACTATCTACTAAATCACGTGATAAACCTTGTGATGCAAGTTGATTATAACTATCTTCAGATAACTCTCCATTATCTGCAAACTCATTATAATAATTATCTAATGATAAACCTGTGGCTTGTTCAGCTTGTTGCTGGTTCATTGGCTGTGGAGCTTCTTTAGATGAATAAGCTTTTTCTAATTCACCATAAGCTTTTGCCAAATCTTCAGCTGTGTTAAATTTTTCTGGTAACCAGCTAGGTCTATCTTGATTTGCTTGTAAGTTTTCTTTTTGTTGTGCCTCGATAACTGTATTATCTTGAGGCTCGATTGTATCTACCATTTATTGTCCTATTTGATTTTCTAATTGTTGTAAGCTTTCGCCGAGAGATTTAGGCGGAATGTTACCAGCAACTTTACCAGCCACTTGACCGGCAACTTGCTCAAGTTGTTGTTGTTGAGCTGCTTGTTGCTGAGCTTGCATTTCTGCCTGTAATTCTTGTTCGCTTCTTACTAATCCTTTAGGGTCTATACCTTCACTTGTAGCAAGTCTTGATACAGCATCAGTAACATTAATATACTTTGCTATTGTTTCTGCACCTAAAGTTTCTGCTAAAGTTTGTAAGAAACTTACTAATCTATTTTTATCGTTACCTCTTCCTAATGCTTCTAATCCAGTAACTATACTTGGACGTACTCCGCTTTTAGGTAAAGCTGGTAACTTCTTATTCTTTTCCATCATTGCCATTTTACGCATGACAAAAGGTAATTGAAATTCTTGAGATAGTATTGAGTATATACCACCCAATGCTTGCTCTAAGTCTTCAGCCATAAATCTTATTTCTGAAGCTGTAACTCTTTCTGCATTACGTTGAATTGAACTATTAAGTAAGAAAGCTAGTTGTAATCTAGTTTCTATTCTATTCATTGTATCGTAAGCTATTCTAAAATCTGCAAACTTATTTACTTGTAAAACTGAAACATCATTTGAAGAGCCTTCTATAATAGCACCATTAGGAGACTCAGCTAATTTTCTAGCACGAGTAGTACCATTAGGAGCAACCATAAATAAAACTTTAGATGCTGCAGCTGAACCTTCAACTATTGCTCTAGTTAATCCTTCTAAACTTTTAAGGTCTCCGTAGTATTCTTCTACATAACCTCTTCCGTAATCTTCACCATCTACTCTATTAAAACGTAAAGGTATGTATGGTGATTTATCTACAGGAAAGCTACCTTGAGTTTTAGGTATAGGCATTCCTTTTACTTCTTGAAATATTTTAAACTTATCTTTTACTCTATGAATATGAGTAAATATATCTACTGTCTTTTCATCACCTTTAAGATTTTCAATAACTTCATTACGTATTTCTTCTGGAAGTGCATTAGGTGAAAGACATTCCTTTGTAATGATTTCCATAACATTACCAGACGGGTCTCTTTTGACCGCATATCGTGAGAGCGGGAATACTCTAATTCCATTTTCGCCCACAAATAAGAGTACATTTCCAGCTACTATTAAATGTTTTAAAGCTTCGAAGATTGCTACTCTATCAGCCATTACATCAATGTCTGTCATTATAGCTCGTTCTATTTGTGATAGACCTTCTTCAATACTTGTTTTTAAATTTTCATCACCTTCGATTTCTTTAATAACAAAGTCGTCCATCTTTAATCTAAAGAATGGCGCATTCGGAGGTAATAAAGATAATAAAAGTTTTGATGCTAAGTTATTAACGCCTCTAGCTCCAATACCTTGATATGGCGTTTTATATTTAGTTGAATTTGTATAATCATTATCTGGTATCAATGTTGGTAGAGTTAGCTTTGCGCTATCTCTTGCTCTTTCAAGAAATAATTCTCTTTGAGTTTCACATTGTTCATACCGCCCTTGAGCTGTATTACCTTTAGTTTCTGTATACATATTTACTGTGGAATTTGTACGCCTGTTCCGTAACCATCAAGGAGAGAAATTTTCAAACTCTGTCTCCCTTTTCTTTTGTTCTCTACATTCTCACTTGCACTCCTATTAGCACCTGTATTTTCAGCCGGCTCGGGAGACGATTGAGTATTCGTAGGTCTTGGTGGTGGTGGAGAAGGTGGAGGTGGTGGCGGAGGTGGCGATGCACGTCTACCTAGACACATCTTCTTCTTGTTCTTTAAATTGTTTTATTAAAAATTCTACAACTGACCTTTGGCCAGCCTTGAACCAGACTTCCTTCTCACTCCATTGCATATCAGCGGATTGATTAGGGAAACGAGTATCTAAAGCCTCCAGTAAATCTTGCTTTACTAGAGGCATAGGAGGAACATCGTTAGTCTTTAAGGTGTCGGTAAATAGTTTTTTAATCATCAAACCTTAATTCTCCAGCTATTGCTAAGTATGCTGCACCATCTACAAGGTCATCTTTATTTGGATTACCTGTTCTAGTTCTAGCAATTTTTAGTAGTGCCATCATCATAGCTACATCATAAGCTGTTACTTCTTTCTTTAAATACCAACTCCATAGCTGTGATATGTTTCCATGATTGACTACTCTATCACCATGAGTTTTATTTCTATCATTGGTAATAGTCATTGCTTCTCTTAAGAAGTCTTCTGTTTTGGTGATTGCCATAATATAGGTCTCTTTCTTTCGTAGTTATAATCTTCATTACGAATAATGCGTGTTAGTCTAGCTTGAGTGAGAGCGTGTTTTTCATCGAGATTATTCATCTCATATCTTTTAACTATAGCTTTCCACATAGCTTCTTTGTTACCTTTATGTGGAGCTAATATTTTTTCTGCAGTTTTGATTCCGATAGAAGGACAGCCGGGTATACCATCAGTATAATCACCAGCTAAAGTTTGTAGCATATGATTATAGTCTGCATCTTCTTCAGAAATTTCTGTGTAATTATCACCTTGCATAAACCATATTGTGCAAGGAATAGTTTTAAGGTCTTTATCTTTTGTTAATATTACCTTGTCTCCATCTATCATTTTAGATGTAGCAAGTATTCCTAACACATCGTCTCCTTCTAAATAATTATATTCATATGTTTTAAAATTATCTCTAAGCCATTGCTTACATGGAGAATATGTAAGTGGTTTACGATTATTTTTTCTATTGTATTTATACAAAGGATAAATCTTTTTTCTGAAATTGTTTTTGCTAGATAAAGCGATAACAATATTTCTACAGAGTAAGATGTTAGAATAATATTCTAATGTGTCTGCAAGCTTATCAATACTTTTACTTTCACTTGCGTGTAAAGTCCAAACGTCATCGTCCCATTTTATAGGTTCTTCCATTTGAGCTGAACACATATACGCTACGATGTCTCCATCAACGAGCATCGTTCTATTTTTTGGGTCTATGTTTTCCAATTTTACCTCTCAATATTTTATTAATAATGTTGAGAAGCTCATCACGAGAGAGAAGTTCAGTAAGGTCATTACTGAAACCATTAACCAAATCTTCTTCACTAGAAGTTTGATTGAAATTATTTTTTAAATAAGAGACGTGCATCAATTCATGTATCAATACACAAACTAAATCTGCACCGCCCTTTTCTATAATTGATTTATCTATCCAAATAGTTCTACTTGTTGGAAGAAAAGAACCTTCTTCACTACTAGCAGCTGCAATCTCCGGGTCTAGTTCTTTGATAAATATTTCAAAGTGTCCAAGCTTAATTGATTTCGGCAACTGCATTTAATATATCCTTAAATTTAATCATAACTGCTTTTGTTTCTTTTCTATCTCCAACCATTTTCCAATTATCCTTATATTTTTTGACTATCTTTTTGAGTACGCCCACATCAAACACTAGGCGCAGCATCTGCTTATTACCTTTACTTAAAACGTGTATCCAAATTTTAGCTTTGGTTATGCTGATACCTGTAGGTTTACCTCTACGTTCTACTTCGATACAAAGATTACCTGTCTTTGCCCACCAATCACGCTCAGTTTTAACTTCGATTTGTTCTTCCTTAATGCCAAATAGTTTTGCTATCTTGCGTTCATGTGCTTGTCCAAACTTTAAATCTAAATCAAAGTCGGAGTTGTCATTAAGTTTCAAATCATCAATGTGTGTCTGCCCAATTTTTTCCAATTTTGTACTCTGCGTCTAGTGGACAGCGAAGCTCAAATTTTTCGCCAGCTTCCTTTACGGATTGCACAGCGAGTCTACCTATTTCATGGGCGAGATTTTCTTTTACTTGTAGTTGCATCTCATCATGTATGTGTGCAACCATTGCCCAATCTTTACCATACTCATATCGTGAAAATAATTTCTCATGGAGTATGTTAGTAGCTTTCTTTACGAGAATACTTCCGCAACTTTGAATTAAAAAATTCAATGCAGAATGTGCTGAACGACAATGTAATAATCTGCCGTCCAAAGCTTTTATATATTTAGAAGTTTCTAATTTTCTTTTTATTGCATTAGTTAATTTTGGTAATGCTGGTATCTTAGAGAATAAAAGTTTCTTTATTTTCTTTCCTTCAGTAGTAGAACCACCAACCAGCTCACCCATACGAGCATCTCCAATCCCATATATAAGACCATAGATTACTCTCTTCGCCAAATTCCTATCAGGAAGATTAGCAGCTTGTTGATTAAAGGTATGAACATCTCCTTCTGTAACTTGTTTGACATACTCTCCATTATCGAAGCGAGCGAGGTAATGAGATAAACAACGAAGTTCAAGACCAGATACATCGACCCCAACAAGCTTATAACCAAAAGGCACAGTAAATAGAGAACGACATTCAAAACCATATGGAACGCCAACACTAGGTACTTGTGCAATGTTCGGCCTATTGTGAGTACAGCGGCCTGTAATCGTTCCAAGTGTATTAACGTGTCCATGTATTCTATCTCCTCTTGATAATTTTAACCATGCTGAACTTCCTTCAGCTAGTTGTGAAATTCTTTTTTGTATTAATAAATATTCAGAAAGTATTTTAGCTTCTGCATATTCAAGTTTATTTAATACGCCTTCATCAACAACTGGTTTTCCATCTGGCGTAAATGCTTTTGGTTTCCAGTTGTATTTATCCTTCAGCCTATCAGCAATATGATGACGACTATTAGGATTAAAATTAACAGTTTCATATTTATGTATGGCTACTCCTTTTACATAACCGAGAGTTTTATTATCTCTAGCTGGAATGAACTCGCCCAAATCTTTTTGTACTGGCGGAAATACTTCCTGTAATTTTTCTTCTAAGTCTAATCTTTTCTTTGTAAGTTTTTGTAGTAACTTATAGGCAGCATCATTATCAAATTGAAAGCCTATCATTTCTTGTAAGAAGATAGCAGTTGCGAATTGATGTTCTAATTCTATAGCTGTAGGAGAATACTTTCTCTTTTGTAATTCTTTATAAAATGAATGTGTAACTTCTACATCTTGGCTGCAGTAGTTTTGCATATCTTGCGACCATTGCTGCCAATCAGTTTGTTTTCCAAAGTTACCTTTAAGAATATTTAATCTTCTTCCCCATGCTTCAAGTGAATGCGAACCTATAAGTCTATTTTCAAATCCATGTTTATTACTTACAGCAAAGTCTTTGTTCTTTAAGTCCGGGAATATTAATCGTGATAAAACTAATGTGTCTGTTATCTTTGCACCTGTATACCATTGCGGGTAGACCTTTTTTATCGCTGGTATATCAAAACCTATACCATTATGTGCGATGATTTCTTTTGCATTAGCTAATAAATCTAAACCTTTCTCAACCTCGTTAGGTTTAAAACTGTAGACTTGATTTGTTTCTGTATCTTTAGCTACGATACAATGTATCTTTGTAAGTTCTGGAAGTAACCCATCACTTTCTAAGTCGAATATTAATTTCATAGTTCCTCATTCTAGTGAACAAGTGAAACTGTGATACGAGAGATTTCTGGTATGAGATGCTTAACATTTGATATAGCATTCTCTACTACCTTCTTTGAATTATAATCATTTGCATAAACAACTGGATAAACATTATCATGTGCTACTGCTCTATGAACTGCAGTTAATAATAATTGATAGATGCCGTAGATTTTCGCTTGCTCATCTTCAGACATAAATTCAAAGTCTGCATCTTCAGATAGTATCTGTTCTACGAAGCTATTTATAATATCTTCTTCAGTTATATTTTTATTCAAAGTCATAATTATTTTCTGTTAGTCTATTTGTTTCTGGATTGTATGAGAGATAAGAAGCAATACCAGTTGTACCATTGAACCTATTCTTAAGAATACGTAAGGTCATTTGGTTTGAGTTCTCATTGTCTTGCTGGTTTCTTTCACAGCCAATACAAATATCTGTAAGTTGTCCGATACCAGCTGAACCTCTGAGCTGAGACATAGAAGTATTCAATCCTTCTTCATGTCCTTTGTTAGAATTTACTGGTCTCTTTAAATGACAAACTAAAATTAAACCAAACTGTAACTCTTCAACTAAACTTCTAAGCCTAGTCATTATGTTATCAATTAGTCTACGTTCATCTCCTTCATCAATACCAGATACTGCAATGTTTACATGGTCTAGTATTACCCACTTGCAGCCAATCGCAGATACAAAGTATTTTATTTTACTTAACAAGTTCTTACTATCAGTAGAACCAAAGTGATTATAAAAATTAATATTAGTTGAAACATTTTCCCATGCAGTTTTTAATTCTTCTTTTGTAATACTATTAAATACTTCGGGTAGATGTATTGGTTTATTTAATTCTAAACCAACGATACCTCTAATACTTCTCTTTACATTTTCTTCTAATGCTATGTATGCTACTTGTTGTTTGTTACGTGTAAGATGATAAGCAATCTCTCTACACACCTGGCTTTTTCCTATACCTGTACCAGCTGTAAAAGTTACTATCTCACCTAATCGCATTCCATTTAATTTATTGTTGAGACCTTCGTATGGATAATTACAAGTTGATTCTAAATCTTCTTGATTAAGTATATCCCAAGTTTCTTTTCCTTGTATGATACCATCGGGTCTGTAAATTTTTGCACCATAGATGCAATCAATTAAATCTTTACCAAGTCCAGCTTGCACCATATCGCTTGCATCTTTCAAAGGTAGTGATGCTATCTTTGCTTTTGCTGGAGTAAGAAGTGCAGCACATTTAATAGCTGCTTCTTTACCGGGCGCATCATTATCAAAACAAAATATTACATGGTCAAATAATTCTAACCACTCAATATTTTTTGCAATGTATTTAGGAGCAGAGTTAGTACCGCTAGGAATGCTAACTACAGGGAAACGATTTTGAAAAACGTATTGGCTTACAGTTAAACAATCTATTTCACCTTCAGTTACTACACATAGTTTACCACCATCTCTCCATAGATGCTGACCAAATAATTGTATGTTATCTAAATTACCTTTCCATTTAAAATCTTTGTTGCTGCTTCTTGTATGTTGAGCAACTAAATTATTTTCTTTGTCATAGTAATTAGCAATATGAACGTCCTTGTTTATTTGATAATTAAACTTTCTTAAAGTTTGTGAGGACAGTTTCCTTCTTGTTAAATCTCTATATTCACCTTCTATAAAATTCATATCCATTTTCTTTTTTGGAGTAAGTGAAACTCGAGATGTGTTTTCTTTATATGAACAACCAAAGCAGTAAGCAGAGCCGTCCGTGTAGCGAGCAACATTATCTTTGCTGCCGCAACTCGGACAGGCTTCATGCCTTACGAACTCACTTGTCTTTTCTTCCGCCAAATAGTTCAAGTTGTTCTCCTCTAAATTGTTCTCGTTTCTCCTCCAGATATTGTTTCTCTTCTGGAGTAGTAACTTGTTTTGTTTTAATAATACCTTCCTTCAATAGCCACGCTTGAACATCAAACGATGGACAAGCTTTACTTGAAACTTCATTGTGTCCTTTGACTACAACTCCGGGAAATTGTTCTATCAAATCATTCAATAAATTTTTCAATGTAAGCCATTGTTCTTTTGTGAAGTTATTATCTGGTACATTCACATCAGATTCACTAACTCCACCAATGAGACATAGGCCAATAGATTTATGATTGTGTCCTTTGACGTGAGCGCCAGCTTCCATTAAATCTCTACCAGTTTCTTTAGTGCCATCTCTTTTGATGACGAAGTGGTAACCAATTTTTAAGAAGCCTCGTTCTCTGTGCCATCGGTCAATCTCTTTGGCGTCTATATCCATTGATGGTTTCGTTGCTGAGCAATGCACGAAAATTGTATCAGTTATTTGTCTTGGCATTTTCTTTTATCCATTCAATCGGTATGTGTTTAGTTGCATATTTGAAGCCATATCGTTTGCACCAATCACCATAAGTAGTTTTAGATTTCTTCCCTATCTTCTGATTAGGATTAGAAAAAACAAATCGTATGTCGTATTGACTTCCGAATTGTTCTCTTATGAGTCGATGCTTTTTTCTATCACTCGTTACAAACTGACCTTTACCTTCAATGATAATTCCATTTGGTAAAGTGAAGTCTGGAGTATAACGAGATTGTTGTTCTGGTTTTTTATACAGGATAGTAAGGGTCTCATAATCATACGAGACCCCTAAATCCGTGAGTTGTTTAGCTATCTCTTCTTCAAGTCCAGAGCGAAATTTAGAAGTCGCCTTCTTCAGGCGTTTCCTCTTTAGTTTCATTCTCTGCCACGAAGCCTTCTTCTTCTTGAAATCCATAAGAAGAAGCATCAGCTCCACCAGTTACAAGTTCAATTATTTGTACTGCTTTTAATCGAAGCGATACACCAGCGCCTATTGAGCTAACAAAGTATGGCGACATTTGAAAAGCAACTTTAGCTTTCGTGCCTCCCCATATTGTTTTGCCGTTAGCTTGGAATACATTTCCTTTGGCATCATAGAGTATAGGTTTTTGTTCCCATCTCTCACCATTAGGTCTAGTTCCAGACGCTTTGAGTTTAAAAGTAAAGACGTAGTTTCCGTCTTCATCTTCTTGGTAAGGTGGGTTAGCAATTTTAACTTTCTTACCTTTTGATTTTGTGTACTCATCAGCGTTGGCTTCTATTGCATCATCAATAGATTGCTTTAGACTTTGTGCATCTTCTGCAGTAAGTCTTAAATTTGCTCGCCATACTCCTTGAGTATCGAATTTTGTATCCGCCTTATTTAAGTGTGGATACACTAGCACTCCTTTGGGAGTGGTTACATTTGTAGTTGTCATATAACCTCCATAAGTGTGCGAAGCTAATATCTATTTATGGTGTCGGTTAATAGTAATCCGTGTACTACTAAGCAAAGAAGTAATCACTCTCTAATACTTTTTCAAGTACTAGGTTTCCTTTTTCTGGGAGTGGTGGTATTTTCTTTTGATTTCTAGGAGATAACATAGCGTGTATCTCATCTCTAAATTTCTCAAGTAAATCTTCTTCAAACATTTCTACGAATACTTGTCTCAAAGATTTAGATAATCTTTGAACATTTGTAGCGTGTACTCCGTAACTATCATGTACCATTGCAAAGTGATGCACGCCTTGCGCCTTCATCTTACAGGTAACAAGTGCCATCGCTGCACTATCCAATGAATGAATATAGTTTGGTGAACAACCCGACTTTTGCCTACGTCTATTTAATCTTTGACCTTCTTCTTGTAGTGATAGTTTCACAATACCTTCATTCATTTTAGTTTCTATTCTACGAGTAGTAACTTCTCTGTATGCTTGTATTACTTGAAACCCGGAAGGAGTACTCCAAGTTATAGGTAGGTCTTCTATTGCTGCAAGTCTTGTAACTTGTTTCAACCATTCCATTGCTTCTCTAGCTTTGACTACAGTTTCATCTATCTGTCGCCACATAATTTGTGCAAGATAAATTGTAGGATAAAGTAAATCATCACCGAATGGATTTGTCTTTGCATCTTCACGTAAATAATCTTCAATGTATTCTCTGCAACTATACATTGTACCAGAGTATGGAACTATCATAACTGGCCGCTTACAAATCTTTCTATCGACTCCAAGCTCCAGCCACATATCAGCCATTTGTTTTTTAGACCATTTACATTTCTCTCTGAATGGTTCATCAACTTCATTCTCAAGTTCAGCTACAGTTTTATCTGCAACTATTCCGTATATGTCTTGAGGTGTATTGCTTGGTATTAAGTTAGTTGCTCTACCTCCTATCTCATCTCTGAGTAGAAGAGAGAATACTTGTAACCCATTACATGAACCATCAACTGAAACAGGTATATGTGTTTCATGGTTTGCACCTAATCTACAATAGCTTTCCCATTCAAAACAGAATGCAAGAAAACAAAATGGTTTGTCTGCAGATTTCCAGAAGTCATTACCCAAAGGATTTCTAGCAGCCTCAATAATATAATCTTGATTATCTTCTACCCACTTCACCCTATCATCAAGGCTACATTTATCTTCACCATATTGATTAGCTCCATGTATTGCTAACCATCTAGCACTATCTGCATTGTTACTCATGCGTTCACCTTTAGAAAATTCTAATAAGGCACGTGAGTATTCTATACCTTGAGGGTTTAGAAACATTGGTATTGGATATGCTCTACCTCTGAAGTCTAGCTGGTGAGGAAAATATATATCTGGTTCTTTTTCTTTTTGTTTAGCTAGTTTAATTATCTTATCTATCTGTAACCTTTTAGATTTAGAAGCTGCATTAAAACTATCTACATTTTCTTTTCTTCTTTTCCATGCAACCCATTCATCTTTGTTATCTTTCAACCACTCTTCAAACTCTTTACCTTTAAGGTTGTTTGGTTTTGCTGGTGGTTCAACATTATACTTTGTAGGTATCTTACCTATCATCGCATTGTTTTGATACATAGTCTCCAGCACCTGTAAGACTTTGGAATTGATACGCCAGCTGGTATCTTGCAAAGCATTTGTGCTGTCATATACAGGCTTCATCTCATCTACCCGGTTAGCTAACTCCGATAAATAGTTTTGATTTCTGGTTTTTATCAAGGTCATCTGCCGTAATATTGGTGAATGATACCCACCTTTGAATGGGTGTATCCATTTCTTAGGCTCAATAATTGTAGGATAAAAGCTAGGACAAAGGACGCTGGTTCTCTTCATCTTTTCCTCAATCCATTTGAGGGTTTTATCTGTAGCTTCTACAAACTCTGGGGTATTGTTCTTACCTAGTCTGACTTTCTTACGCTGAATAATACCCTTAGTCCTTATGATTATATCTATAAGTTTACAGCCAAGATGCAGCTTGTCTGACATTGGCCAGCTTTCCCATTCTATCTTAGCTTTGTTCATGTATCTCACCATGATACGATGCTTGTATTTGTAGCTTTGTTTACCCTTCAAACTTTTCTGTATTGTTTTAAAGAGTGGCTCACACTCAGCCTCAAACTTGGTAAATCGTACTTGGTCTTCAAGACAAGCAGCTATTCTGATAGCAGATTTATTTAAAGTTTGTCTGAGAGTAATACTATCTAGTACACTTCTTACTGCTATGTATGCTGCAGTATCTGGGTCTATCAATCTTAAGTAGTGAGCAGCTTTATCAATCCTACCTCGACCGCCTTGAAAGGCTTGGTTCGTATATTCTAAGACGCCATCAGATATAGGTTGGAGTGCAGACTTCAGCATCTGTATACCATACACGCTGGAGCTATCCCTTCCCTTGTCCTTCTTCTGTCTTGATTGTTTCAAGAAAAGCTTCTGACCATCGGTCATCATCTGCTCTTCTAGTTCCAGTTCTCTATCTAACTTTTTGAGATACTGTTCATTGTCATCGGGTTTCGTATGCCCGCCTATTCCTACTTCAAGTAGTTCTTGTAATTTATTATTTTCCATACGCATTTCCTAACTTTTTGTGTGTCGCAAAGCGTGTCGCAATCTTGCAAAGGATAGTCTTCCTTGTGCGACTATTCGAGAGAGATGAATTTAACCGCTATAAACGGCTAGATTCCTAGATTTTTAAGTTAGTAATGCGAGGGTTACTTAGTCGGCTAGTCTTTTAAGTCCTTTGTGTCTACCATTCCACCACGAGGCCTATTTCTGGAGTAATATCAAACTATAGAACTTTTTCCACCATTTAATTCAATCATCTTAGTTATATCATCAACTATTGGTTGAATAGATGTCATCTCCCATGATGAAACAACTATGTTAACACCGCCTGTTTTAGCTGCAAGATTAAAATAGGGGTAACTTCCGATTGAAGCATTTGTATAATTGTTTTGAATATTTTTTAAATTTTTTGCAATTTTACTTTCGTATAAATTAGTATTAATTGTTGTAACAAGTTTTGGCTTACCTTTTTTAATTTTTTTCATTAATTCCTCGAACATAACTTGCATTATTTCTGGCACACCAGGTAAAACATAAATATTTTTTACAATAAATCCTGGTGCAGCGGTCATTGGATTTAAAATAAGCTCTGAGCCAAATGGCATTTTCGCCATTCTTTGCCTGCTTTCATTAAATTCACCTTTAGGATAATAATTTTCAAGAATCTCAAAAGCCATTTTATTTGTTTCATATTGTAAATTAAAGGCTTCAGATATACTTTCTGAAGTTATATCATCATGAGTTGGCCCAATTCCTCCAGTAGTAAAAACATAAGAATATTTTGAGCTATATTTTAGAACGTTTTCTATTATTATTTTTTTATCATCCTGGATAACAATGACTTCTTCTAACTTAATACCAGCTTCTAATAATTTTTTTGCAATATAATTTGAGTTGGTATCTTGGGTTCTACCAGAAAGTATTTCATCACCAATAACGATAACTCCTGCAGTAAAAGAACTCATATGATTAATTGATATTTTCTATATATTATTTATTAATCGTAAGTAATTATTTTTTAAATGAGAAACAACAATATCCCAATTCATACGAAAAAAGATTTTGAGGGCATGAGGGAAGCTGGCTCTTTAGCAGCTGATGTTTTAGATTCTTTAAATGAAAAGATTGTTCCAGGAATAAGTACTCAAGAAATAAATGACATATGTCATAATCAAATTATTCAAAACAAAGCAATACCGGCACCTTTAAATTATAAAGGTTTTCCAAAATCAGTTTGTACATCTGTTAATCATGTTGTGTGTCATGGAATTCCTTCTGAAAGAAAAATTCTATCTGATGGAGATATAGTAAATGTAGATGTAACAGTTATTCTAAATGGTTGGCATGGTGATAGTTCAAGAATGTTTGTTGCAGGCAAGACAAATAAAAAAAATTATGAATTTTTGAAAATAACTTATGAATCTTTATTAATTGGTATTAGTGAAGCTAAACCTGGTAAGCATATTGGTGATATAGGAAATAAAATTCAGAAACTTGCAGAAGGAAAAGGTTATTCTGTAGTAAGAGATTTTTGTGGTCATGGAATTGGAAAGGAATTTCATACTCCACCTAGTGTTCTACACTTTGGAGAACCAGGTGAGGGACCAATGTTAGAACCTGGAATGTTTTTAACAATTGAACCAATGATTAATTTAGGTGGATGGCAAACAAAAATACTAAATGATGGATGGACAGCTGTAACAAAAGATAAATCTTTATCTGCTCAATTCGAGCATACAATTGGAATAACAGATGAAGGAAATGAAATATTTACATTATCTAAAAATAATACAGCTTTTCCAATAAAGGATGTATAAGTAGAAAAAATGATACCTAGATATAATAGACCTAAAATTGAAAAGATTTGGTCATTAGAAAATAAATTTACAATTTGGACAGAGATTGAGTGTTTGATTGCAGAAAAACAAGCAATGCTCGGCGTTATTCCAAAAAAAGCAGCAAAAGAAATAAGAAATAAAGCAAAATTTAATATTAAAGAAATAGAAAAAATTGAAAAAGAAACAAAACATGATGTTGTTGCTTATATTAACAATGTAAGCAAATATATTGGCGACTCATCAAAATATTTTCATTTTGGTGTAACATCAAGTGATATTATTGATACTTCATTTTCTGTACAACTTAAGCAAACCTCTGAAATAATAAGAAAAAGCTTAGTAGAATGTATTAAAAGTTTAAAAATCAAATCTAAAAAATATAAAGACACATTAATGATTGGAAGAAGTCATGGTATACATGCTGAACCTATTACTTTTGGATTAAAATTATCTTCCTTTTATTTTGAGTTTAAAAGAAATTTAGAAAGACTTGATCAGGCGATCAACGAAATATCTGTTTGTGCTATTTCTGGACCTGTTGGAACATTTAATTCTATAGATCCACGAGTTCAAGATTATGTAGCAAAAAAACTTAAACTAAATTCTGAAGATGTATCAACTCAAGTAATTCCAAGAGATAGGCATGCGTATTTTTTCTCAGTACTAGGAATTTTAGCATCTTCTATTGAGAGGTTTGCAGTGGAAATTCGAAATTTACAAAAAACAGAGGTATTAGAAGTTGAAGAAAGTTTTTCTTCTAAGCAAAAGGGTTCTTCTGCTATGCCTCACAAACGTAACCCAGTATTAAGTGAGAACTTAACAGGTATCGCACGTTATATTAGAAGTGGTGTAATACCTTCACTAGAAAATGTTGTACTTTGGCACGAGAGAGATATTAGTCATTCTAGTGTTGAAAGAATTACGACACCAGATATTACAATTGCAACTGATTTTGCACTGAGTCGTTTAAATGGCATTATAAAGAATTTAAAAGTCTATCCAAAAAATATGTTAAAAAATTTGAATATGCTTGGAGGTTTACATAGAACTCACAATATTATGTTAAAACTAATTGAAAAAGGATTGAAAAGACAACAAGCCTATAAAATTGTTCAAGAAAGTGCCATGGAAACATGGAATAATAATAAGAATTTTTCTCAAGTTTTACAAAAAAATAAAGAATTAAACAAAAAATTAAATTCAAAAGAAATCGAAAAAATCATTAAAGATGATAACGATCTAAAGAAAATAGATTGGATTTTTAAAAATAAAATTAAATAGTCTTTATTTTTTTTAATATCTGAACTATTTTATAGGTATGCCAATGACTGTTGAACAAATTGAACAATTTATTAAAGAAGCTATACCAGATGCAACTGTTGAAATTGAAGATCTTAAAGGAGATGGCGATCATTACAGTGCTACAGTGACGTCAAAATCCTTTTCTGGAAAAACAAGAGTAGAACAACATAAGATGGTTTATGATGCTTTTAATGGTAAAATGGGTAGTGATTTGCACGCACTTAAGCTAAAAACTGTATCGGAGTAATAATGAATAATAACGACCATGTATCTCAAAATATAGAAAATGAAATTAACTCAAATGATGTAATGCTTTTCATGAAGGGCACCCCTGTATTTCCAATGTGTGGATTTTCTGCAAGAGTAGTTGAAATATTAAATAAAGTAGGTGTTAAATTTGGAAGTGTGAATGTGTTAGAGAGTGACGAAATGAGAGAAGGTATTAAAACATATTCTAATTGGCCAACCATACCACAACTTTATGTTAAGAAAGAATTTATAGGTGGATGTGATATCATAACTGAAATGTTTGAAAGTGGTGAATTACTAGAATTATTCAATACAAATGGAATAGACGTAAACCCGTCCTAGATTGTTAAATAATAAATTTTCTAAAGGTGTAATATTTTCCTGTATTGCAGCAATTTTTTGGGGGCTTCCACAACCCCTTTTTTTTAATGAATTAAATCACGTTGAGACTATTGAGGTTGTAGCTCACAGAGGTTTCTGGTCATTTATTTTTTTATTTTTATTATTAATTTTAATTTCAAACATAAGTGATTTTATTGAAATATTTAAGTCTAGAAAAAAAATTTTTATTTTAACAATTACAGCTTTTCTTATTGCAGGTAACTGGGCAGGTTTTATTTATTCTGTAGGACAAGAAAGAGTTCAGGATGCATCAATGGGTTACTTTATTACTCCAATGATAAGTATAGTTCTTGGTTATTTTTTTTTAAATGAGAAAATAACTAAGCCTAAATTTGCATCTGTATGTTTTATGTTATCAGGTATATTATTCTTATTTATTAATTTAAATCAATTTCCATTTCTAATAATTTGGATTGGAACTTCATGGGCAATATATGGATTATTAAGAAAACAAGTTAATGTTAATCCACCAATTGGCTTACTATATGAGACTTTCATAATATCTTTAATATCTACCCCCTACTTAGTTTATTTATTTTGGCAAAATGAAAATAGTATCTTTAGTATTGATTTGAAGACATCATTATTTTTAATTCTAACAGGAGCTGTAACAATTTTTCCATTATTATTTTTTAATTTGGGCTTAAAATTTATTCAATTAGGTCTAGCTGGAGTTTTATTTTACTTAGCACCAACATTTCATTTTATCACTTCAGTATTTATTCTTAATGAAGAAATTTTACAAATTAAGTTAATATCATTTATAATTATTTGGATAGGAATAATAATTTATATTTATGATAGTTATAAAAAAGAAATTATCTTGAATAATACTCAATAACTAAATTAGGTTCCATAGTTACAGGATAAGGAACATCATGTATTAGAGGCGCTCTTAAAAAACGGCCCTTCAACTCTTTTACATCAACTTCTAAGTATTCTGGAATTTCTCTTTCTTGAGAACTAACAGATTCTACAATTAAGTTAATTTCTTTACTTTTATCTCTTATTGAGATCTCATCTCCATCGCTAACACTATAAGATGGAATATTAACTCTTTTTCCATTGACCTTTACATGGCCATGATTAACTAACTGTCTTGCTGAAAAAATTGTAGGTACAAATTTCATTCTATAGACTGTAGCATCTAATCTTCTTTCTAAAAGTTCAATTAAAATCTGACTTGTATCACCTTTAATATTGGAAGCTTTTTTAAAAATATTCCTAAATTGTCTTTCAGTTAAATCACCGTAATAAAACTTAAGTTTTTGCTTAGCAAATAACTGATTTCCATAATCTGATAGTTTCTTTCTTTGTCCCTGTACACCATGCTGACCGGGCTTTGAGTTTCTTCTATTAAAAGGGCTTTTAGGCCTCCCCCACAAGTTAACACCTAACCTTCTATCAATTTTATATTTAGCGTTATGTCTTTTTGTCATTATTATGAGGGGTATATAGTGATTTAAAGTCCTATGTCAAATTTAATATACTCAATTTTTGGCTTATTTATTAAGTTTTTTAGTAATTCCCCATAATGTCTGCAATTCTTTCTTAGTAAGAGGGATTTTTGTGAAAATACTATAAATATTATTTTTCATACTTTCTTTTTTTTCACTTGGTGTAAAAAATTTTTTATTTTCAAGTTTCTCAATCACATAATTTAAGAATTTAGATAATTGATATTTACTAATATTATCTTTTTCAATTGAAATAGAATTAGTTATTTTTAAATTATTCAATTCAAATAATTTATGACTTAAAACAGTAACTGCATGAGAAAGGTTTAATGAGTTACTTTTATTACTTGTTTCAATAGTAAAAATAATATCAGATAATCTCAAATCCTCATTTGAAAGTCCTGAATTTTCAGGACCAAAAAGTATTGCTGTTTTTTTATTAACAGTAATTTTTCTTTTAATGAATTTAAAATCGTTAGTAGAATTTTTTTCAAGATATCTTCTTCTATTCGTTGTGGCCACAACATAAGAAAAATTAGAAAGTGCAATTTCTAAATCATCATAAACCTTAATATTCTTAATAATTTTCGTTGCTTTTTTTGCTGCATTTATTGATTTATTGTTTAACCATTTATCTCTTGGCGAAACAACAATTAGATCTTTTAAACCAAAGTTGTGCATAACACGAGCAACCATTCCAATATTTTCAGGAAGTTGGGGTCTAACTAAAATTATGCTTGGGTTTTTTGGAGTCAATTTTTATTCTTTAAATCATTTAATAGCTTAAAAGTAATACTATCAAAAATAGCGCTATAAGATGCATCAATGATATTTGGAGATACACCAATAGTTGTCCAATGTGTATTAGTTGAATCAGATGATTCAATTAAAACTCTTGTGATAGCACCAGTACCTTTTTCTGATGAAAGAATCATAACCTTGTAATCAGTTAACTTTAAATCTTTGAGATTAGGATAATAATCAATTAGGGCTTTTCTTAATGCACTATCAATAGCATTTACTGGACCATTTCCAGTGCCTACTGTCATCATATTTGAATCTTTAACTTTTAAAAATACCGTAGCCTCTGCTTCAGTAACAATTTCACCTTTAGCATTCCATCTTCTTTCATCTGTGACTCTAAATTTTTCTAAATTATAAAAATCCTCAAAATGACCAAGATGACGTCTTACTAATAGTTCAAAACTAGCTAAAGCAGTATCAAATGAATATCCTTCTGATTCTTTTTCCTTGATAATCTCTAAGATATTATTGATTTCATTTTTAGGTAGATCAATATTAATCTTATTTAATTGATTTAATATATTAGATCTTCCTGCCTGATTTGAAATTACTACGTTTCTAGAATTACCAACAATTTCTGGTTTAATATGCTCATAAGTTGAAGAATTTTTTTCTATTGCAGATGCATGTAATCCACCTTTATGAGAGAAAGCATGATCTCCAACATATGGAGCATTTTTTCTTGAAGGCATGTTAAGAATATCATTTAATGTTCTAGAAATATGAATTAAATTTTTTAACTTATCTTTTGAAATATTTGTTTTATATTTTGTTTTTAGAACCAAAGATGGAATTAAGGAAATTAAATTAGTATTTCCACATCTTTCTCCTAAACCATTAATTGTTCCCTGTATCTGTCTTGCTCCAGCATTAATAGCTGCTAATGCATTTGCAACTGCATTGTCAGTATCATTGTGAGCATGTATACCAACATTTTGACCTGGTATAACTTTTACTACTTCTGAAACAATATTGTAAATTTCATCTGGAAGAGTTCCCCCATTTGTATCACAAAGTACAACCCATCTTGCACCAGCATCATAAGCTGCTTTAATACAATTCAATGCAAACTCTTTATTTTCTTTAAAGCCATCAAAAAAATGTTCTGCATCAAAAATTGGCTCTTTGTTTTTATTTTTTATTGATTGAATACTATCAATGATCATTTTTAAATTTTCATCTTCAGATATCTCTAAAGCGTTTTTTACGTGAAATGATGATGATTTACCTACAATACAAACACAACTTGCACTTGAATTAATAAGTGCATTTAATCCTGGATCGTTATCTGCACTTCTACCTGGTCTTCTTGTCATACCAAAGGCAGTCAATTTACTTTTTGAAAATTTTGTATTTCTTGAAAAAAAATCATTATCGGTAGGATTTGCTCCCGGCCATCCACCTTCAATATAATCTATTCCTAAATCATCAAGATGTTGGGATATATTCATTTTATCACTAACAGAAAAATTAACTCCTGTTGTTTGCTGACCATCTCTAAGTGTAGTATCGAATAAATATACTTTATCTTCCATAATTAATAGATCGCTAATAGAGTATAAATTAAAATTTACTAGATTTTTCCAAGTTTTTGCAAGATTTCGTCTCTATCAAATAATGGTAGTAGATATTTTAATTCGGGTCCATGAGATTTTCCTGTCAAAATTAACCTCAAAGGCATAAATAAATCTTTTCCTTTAAGCCCAGTTTTTTTGTTAATTTTTGATGTCCAATGATCCCATGTTGTTTCATCAAAAGGACCCTCGGGTAATTCATCAACTGCCGTATTAATAAAACTATCATCAATATTTAAATCTTTAGCATTATTTATTTTTGTAATTACTTCTTCCCATTCTTTAGCTTGATTAACAAATGAAATATTATTTTTAATAAAACGCCAAAAACTCTCTTTTTGAAAATTAGATTTTATGTTTTTAAACTTATGACTAATCTCATTATAACTAAATAATTTAATAGTATTTTCATTAAGATTTCTTAAGGATTCAATTGAAAATTTAGCAGAAGATCTAGATAAGCTTTGAATATCAAATTTTTTTACTATTTCATTTAAATCTTTGATTGGATCAATATTACTGCTCGAACCAATAAAAAGAAAATAATTAAGTAAAGATATATTTTCGTATCCTTCGTCTCTAAAATTTTCAATTGAAAGACTGCCAAGTCTTTTGCTAAAACCCTTACCAGTTTCATCAACTAAGAATGGATGATGAGCAAATGATGGAATAGAAGATTCAAGAGCCTTAAAAATTTGAATATGATAAGCAGTATTAGCAATGTGATCTTCCCCTCTAATAATATGCGTAATTTTTTCTTCAATATCATCAATGACTGAAGGTAAATGGTATAACAATGTTCCATCAGCTCTAATTAAAACAGGATCACTCAAATTTTTTGCATCAAATGAAACATCTCCTTTGATGATATCTTTCCAACCAATATTTTCATGATCTAATTTGAATCTCCAATGGGGTTGGATTCCAGATTCTATTTTTTTTTCTACTTCTTCATCACTTAGATTTAATGATGATCTATCATAAATAGGTGGTTTCCCAGATGATAACAAAGATTTTTTCTTTAAAGCTAATTCCTCTTCTGTTTCAAAACATGGATAAAGTCTTTTCTTTTGTTTTAGAATTTGGATTTTCTCATTATAAATATGCTGTCTAGAGGACTGATTAAAAGTGTAACTCCAATTTAATCCAAGCCATTTAAGATCATCTTTGATATTTTTCTCAAATTCTTTAGAACTCCTATTGGCATCAGTATCATCAATTCTTAATACAAACTCACCTTGATTTTTTTGACAAAAAATCCAGTTCAAAATTGCTGATCTAGCATTACCGATATGTATTTTTCCTGTAGGGCTAGGAGCGAACCTACACTTCATATTATTCTTTAGGAATTTCGCAAACAGGAATAGGCTTCATCTTATGAAGATTTGGCTTTCTAATTTCTTCGTATCTACTGTAGTATTCACTAGACTTATTTTCCATTGCTTCTTCTAATTGCTTATATGAAAGACCAAGCTGGCTTTCATCATTTCTACTATCATCCCATAAACCATCTGTCGGTGCTGCGCTAATAATATCTTTTATAACCCCAATTTCTTCAGCTAATTCCCACACCTCAGTTTTAGTACAATCTGCTATTGGCGATATATCTACACCTCCATCACCATATTTTGTATAAAATCCAACACCAAAATCTTCAACTTTATTTCCAGTACCAACAACTATACCATTATTACTTTGAGCTATTTGGTATAGAGTTACCATTCTTAGTCTAGATCTTGAATTTGCAAAAGCTAACTCACTATCAAAATTTTGCATCGTATTTTGAAATGTTTTAAAAACATTATCTAGCTCGATTATTTTTGTTTCTACATTTGGGTAATTTTGCTCTAAAAATTCTAAATGTCTTAAACTTAAATCATGTTGTGATGAATTTTGCTTAATAGGCATTGAAACAGCTATAGTTTTTAAACCAGTTTGAGCACATAAAGTGCTAGTAAGAGCTGAGTCCACTCCTCCTGACACTCCTATTACTAGGGTAGTTGGATGATTATTTATAGATTTAGCGTAATCTTTAATCCAATTAGAAATGTATACGATCTTATCTTTTGAATTCATAAGTAATATATAAATATAAATTTATAAATTTGAAGATTGCTTTGAGAACAATTTTTCTTCTTTTAAAAAATCTGATAATAAAAAAGCCAATTCTAGAGACTGCGAGGCATTTAGTCTCGGATCACAATATGTATGATATCTATTTTTTAGATCTTCATCTGTTATTTCTTGAAGACCTCCCATACATTCTGTAACATCTTGACCAGTCATTTCTAAATGTACGCCGCCTGGATATGTTCCTTCGCTTCTGTGAATTTGAAAAAATTGCTGAATTTCAGAGATTATATCTTTTAATGGCCTAGTTTTAAAACCCGTGTTAGATTTGATAGTATTTCCATGCATGGGGTCACAAGTCCAAACAACATTTTTACCAGCTGAATTAACTGATCTAATTATTTTTGGAAGTATTCCACTAACTTTTTCATGACCCATTCTACATATCAGCGTTATTTTTCCAGCTTCATTATTTGGATTCAACACATCTAATATCTTTAATAGTTCTTCTGTCTTTGTGCTTGGACCCACTTTAATACCTATAGGGTTCTCAATACCTCTTAAAAATTCAATATGTGCTCCATCAAGTTGTCGTGTTCTGTCACCTACCCACAACATGTGAGCTGAAACATCGTACCACTTACCTGAAGTACTATCTATTCTTGTTAATGCTTCCTCATATTGAAGAAGTAAAGCTTCATGACTTGTAAAGAAGTCTGTTTCATTTAATTGTCTTACACTGTTTCCATTTATTCCACATGCCTCCATAAAAGATAAGCATTCGTCAATTCTAGAAGATATCTCTCTAAATTTAGCAGCATTCTCACCTTTAACAAAATTTAGGTTCCATTGATGTATTTTATTTAAATTGGCAAAACCGCCCTGAGAAAAAGCTCTTAAAAGATTAAGTGTAGATGCAGACTGATTGTAGGCCTGAATTAATCTATCTGGATTAGGATCTCTATCTTTTTGATTGAAGTCTATCCCATTAATTATATCGCCTTTATAAGACTCAAGTTCTAAATCATTAATAACTTCTGTGGCAGATGATCTTGGCTTTGCAAACTGTCCAGCAATTCTTCCTACTTTAACAATTGGACAAGAAGCGCCAAACGTTAATACAACAGCCATTTGTAAAATAACTTTAAATGTATCTCTAATATTATCTGGATGAAAATCTGCAAAACTTTCTGCACAATCTCCACCTTGTAATAAAAAAGCATTTCCGTTTGAAACTTCTCCAAGTTTCTTTTTTAATAGTCTCGCTTCTCCAGCAAAAACTAAAGGTGGATATTTGGAAATTTCATTTAGAGTTTTATTTAGATGATCTTCATTCTGATAGTTAGGCATATGAAGAGCATTTTTATTTCTCCAACTATTTGGTGACCATTTATCGCTCATAATTTGAAAAGGCTCATAAACCCTAATATATCTTGAAACAAGGGTTATTATTTAGATCTTTTATTTCTTAGAATTTTTAAGGCTGATCTTTCAATAGCAAGTGAATTTTTGGGAATATTTTTAGTGATAACACTACCTGCGCCAATTCTAGATTTAGACTCAATTACAACTGGAGCAATGAGTGATGTGTTTGAACCTATAAATACATTATCTTTTATTATCGTTTTATGTTTTTTCTTTCCATCATAGTTACAAGTTATTGTGCCAGCACCTATATTCACATTATTTCCTATTTCTGAATCTCCAACATATGAAAGATGAGCAATAGAAACATTATTTCCAATTTTAGAATTTTTTATTTCAACAAAGTTACCAATCTTTGATTTTTTTCCGATTTTTGTTTTTGGTCTTAATCTAGCACTTGGACCAATATGTGAATTTTCATCTATTGTAACTTCTTCTAAGTATGAATTACTTTTAATTATTGAGCCTTTTTTTATAATTGTTTTTGCCTTTATTGTAACATTGCTTTCAATTGTAACAGTAGGTTCAATTTTGGTGTCATAGCTTAAATAACAAGTATTGGGTTTTAAAAAATTGACTCCATTTTTTATAAAATTTTTTACGTATTTTTTTTGCAAGATATTTTGTACAACATTAAAATCATCCAATGTATTTATGCCCAACATTGTTTCTTTATTGCACTCAATATAATTGATAGGAATATTTTTTTTTGAAAAAATTTTGCATATATCAGGAAGATATCTTTCTTTTTTAATTTTATTTTCTTTAATATTTTTTAAATTATCAAATAATAATTTAGTATTTGCTATCAAAATACCAGAATTACATAAATTGATTTTTTTTTGTTCAGGTTTTAAATTGATTTGCTCAATTATTTCTTCAACGTAGTTGTTATTTAATAATAACCTACCATAACCATGTGGCTCTAAAGTATTAAATGCAATTAATGAAGCTTTCGCTTTACTTTTTTTAAATTTACTTACTAGTTTTCTTATATCTTTAACTTCAACTAAAGGTGTATCACCAAATAAAATTAAAATATTTTTTGATTTAACATATTTTTTAACTTGCTCAATTGCATCAGCGGTTCCTTTTTGTTTTTTTTGAATAACTAACTTTGAGGTATTTAATATAAACTTTAATTCTTCTTTATTTTTTTCATTAGATACAACCAATATATTTTTACCAGATATTTTTTTTGCAATATTAAAAATATGTGAAACAATTGGTAACCCGCATAATGGATAAACAAGCTTTGATTTACTTGCTTTAAATCTCGTACTATTGCCTGCAGCAAGTATAACAGTTGTGATATCAGACATTAAGTTATTAATTTCTTAAAATTTCGTTTCCAACATTAATTATTTCTTTTGAAGCATCTGATGTAACACTTATATCTACTACACCCCTTCCAACTGAGAATGTTTCTGCAAATAATACTTTGCTAGAAAGTCGGGAGCGAGCAATTTTAGCACCAGCATATCTTAAACGTAGAATCATTGCGTCAGTTAATTTTGCTCTCGGCATCACTCTATTAAGAATAATTATTGGATTTTTTCTTTCTTGTTTTGCAATTTTTAAAAAGGGAAGTGTAGCCATTAAGTCTACTGGACTTGGTTGTACTGGAACAAATACCCTATCAGAAGCTTTTACAACCTGCATTGTTTCAAAAGTTATAGATGGAGGGCTATCAATTATTATAAAGTCGTACTTTCTTTTTATGGCTTTAATTTCATCTATTAAATTCCTTATATCAAAATTTAATTGAGTTATTCCAATATCATCTTCACCATAATAAGATTTTCTTGCTTCAAGCCAATATGATAGACTTTTTTGTGCATCAGCATCTATAACAGCTACTTTGTAACCACTATTGCTCCACAAAACTGATAAATTTGCTGAAAGAGTCGATTTACCTGAACCACCTTTTTGATTCGAAAATGCTATAACTTTTCCCATATACAAGTATTGATAATAACTATTTTAAAGATAGATGGAAACATTTTATAAAAAAATATGAAAAAAAATAAGTTAGATATTGCAAAAAATTTATTAAGCAGTGGAGAACTTGTAATATTTCCCACAGAAACAGTATTTGGTCTTGGAGCAGATGCAACTAATGATGAGGCTGTAAAATCTATTTTTAAAGTAAAAAAAAGACCACGAAGTAATCCAATTATCTGTCACTTTAAAAGTATTAAACAAATAGAAAAATATTTTATTTTAAATAAATTTGAAAAAAAATTAGGTTCAAAATTCTGGCCTGGTCCTTTGACAATAATATTAAAAAAAAAGAAAAATTCTAAAATATCAAAATTAGTCTCTAACAACTCAACTTTAGTTGGCTGTAGAATTCCCGGTAATAAATTGGCTAAAAAATTAATTACTTTATTTGACCTACCTATTGCAGCCCCTAGTGCAAATCTGTCAGAAAGAACTTCCGTAACCAATATTATGGATATCGATCCTATTCTAGTAAAAAAAATATTTGTTTTAAAAGATAGACAGTCTTCTCATGGACTAGAGTCCACAGTTGTTAAAATTGATACCAATAATCAAATTGAAATATTAAGATATGGCAGCATAACTGTTGAAGAGCTAAATAAATATGCAAAAGTAAAAATTAAAAAGAAATCATCTATTTCTCCTGGTAATTTAAAAAAACATTACTCAACTTTAAAGCCAATAAGAATTAATGCTAAGAGAATACTAAAAAATGAAGGTTTATTAAATTTTGGAAGTAATAAATTAAAGTCTAAAATAATTAATTTAAATTTGAGTAATAAAAAAAATTTAAATGAAGCAGCAAAAAATTTTTATCATTATCTTCATAAATTAGATCAAAGTAGATGTAAAAAAATTGCTGTAGTAGAAATACCTGATAAAGGGCTTGGCAAAACTATAAATGACAGATTAAGAAGAGCAATTAAGTAATTACAATCTATTTAAATAATCCATTAACCTATAATAAATAATGGCTGAAGAATACAATGGCCTTCTAAACATGTTGCCACCTGGAATTTTAAAATGATTAATTTGCTCAAACATATCAAAATTATTTGATTTATTTAAAATTTTTTCAGCTACCATTTTTCCTCCCATAATACTCATAGCTAAACCATGCCCAGAGTAAGCATGAGCATAATATAACTTTTGATTCATTATAGTTCCAAAAATAGGCAATCTATTAATCGATATTGCCAAGGTACCTCCCCAAGAAAATTCAATTTTAAATTTTTTTAATTCAGGAAAAACTTTATACATTCGTTTAGAGACAAAACTCTTTGCATCTTTTACAAAATGAGATGTAATTGTTTCAGGTCCTCCAAAAAGAAGTCTGTAGTCTTCTGAAAATCTATAATAATCAATCATAAATCTAGAATCTATAACGCCACAATTTCTTTTAATTAATTTACTTGCCAAATCTTTTCCGAGAGGTTCTGTTGCAATAATATAATTATTTATAGGCATAAAATAATTTCTCTTTGATCCTAAAAGATTGTCAAGATAACCATTGCAACCAATAATTACTTTCTTTGCTTTAATAACATTTTTTCCAGAGTGAATTATAACTTCTTTTTGATTATCAACAATTTTATCAGCCGGAGAATTTTCATATATATTTATACCATTTGCTAAACACTGTTCTGCTAAACCATATGTAAGTTTTAATGGATTTAAATGATAAGAATCCTTTAAAAGCATTCCAGAAAAATATCTGTCACTATTAACTTCATCTCTTATTGAATTGTGGTCAAAGTATTCATAATTATTATAATTATAATTCTTCTGCATATGCTCAATTTCATCTTGAAAATATTTATAATCTTTTTTTGTGTTGCCTACATGAAGAACACCTTGTCTAAGCGCACATTCAATTTTGTATTTTTCAATTAAATTAACTACATTTGAAACAGCATCTAATCCAACTTTCCAAAAAAATTTTGCTTTTTCAATACCAAATTTTTTTTCTAAGTAGAATTGATCTTTTCTCATTCCAATTCCTAGTTGACCACCATTCCTTCCAGAAGCACCAGATCCAACTTTATTTGCTTCCAAAATCGTTATTGATAAACCTTGATTAGATAAATTTAATGCTGAAGAAATACCTGTTAAACCACCTCCAATAATACATACATCAGTTGAAATATTTTCATTTAATTTAATTTGATTAGGAAAATTAGGTGCTGAAAATTTATAAAAACTCTCTTTTTCATTATCATGTTGATTAAAGGTCCTTTTTTTTGTAGTAAACATTAACTTATCTTTAATGGTTTAATAATAATTAGTAAACAAACAGTCTCAATATGATTGAAAAATTTCAAAATTGGTTTCATGAAAACTCTATTACAGAAGTTGAATGTTTAGTTCCAGATCTTGGAGGTATAGCAAGGGGAAAAATTTTACCAACTAATAAATTTTTAAAAGGACTTGAAGATGAAAGTCATAGATTACCTCAGTCAACTTTTATTCAAACGATATCAGGAGATTATGCAACTGAGGACTCTGCCGGTGCTTTACCAAGAAGTGTTTACAATCCAACTGACATTGATGTAATTTTAAAACCAGATTTTGATACAATGAGAGTAGTGCCATGGTATGAAGACCCTACTGCACAAATTATTTGTGATGCAATAAATCTCAATGGAGATGATGTTATAAATTCTAGCAGGAATGCTCTAAAAAATATTCTTAAACTTTATAAAAAAGATAAATTAACTCCAATTGTTTCACCAGAGTTAGAATTTTATTTAGTGAAACCTAATGCTGACTCAGATTACCCCCTTGAAGTGCCAGTGGGTCAATCAGGTAGACAAGAAACAGGTAAGCAAGCCTTAGGTATAGATGCTGTCAACGAATTTGATCATCTTTTTGAGGATGTATATAATTATTGTGAAGCTCAAAATATTGAAATTGATACTATTAATCATGAATCTGGTTCAGCTCAGATGGAAATTAATTTTCAACATGGTGATCCTTTAGATCTAGCAGACCAGGTATTTTTATTTAAACGAACTCTAAGACAGTCAGCTTTGAAACATAAACTTCATGCAACATTTATGGCAAAACCTATGGAGAACCAACCTGGTAGTGCAATGCACATACATCAATCAATATATAATGAAAAAAATAAAAATATTTTTTTTAATCAATCAACTAAAATTTCAAAAAAAATGAAAAACTATTTAGGTGGTTTGGAAAAATATACTCCATTATTAATGCCAATATATGCTCCAAATATAAATTCATTTAGAAGATTGTTTGCAACTTGGGGCGCTCCCAAAAATGTTAAATGGGGAATAGGTAATAGAAGTTGTGGTTTTAGAATTCCATCAATTGAGGAAAGGAATATACGTATTGAAAATAGAATTCCTGGATCTGATACAAATCCCTATCTAGTTTTTGCAGCTAATTTAGCTTCAGGATATTTAGGAATGAAAAATAATTTAAAACCAAATCCAGAAACTAAAGATAGTGCATTTAAAGATAAAAATTCTAATCTGCCTAAAAATATGGATGAATCGTTAACTCTCTTTGAAAATGATGAAGATATAAAATCCATATTTAATGAAAAATTTGTAAGGTCGATTGCCGCAATAAGAAGAGTTGAGTATCAAGCTTATTTATCAGTAATAAGTTCTTGGGAGCGAGAATATTTATTACTTAATGTTTAAATTTTTTATTATAATAAAAATAAAATAAACCAATTATTATTAAAGCAAACATTAAAATTGCTGATAATGCGTTTACTTCAGGACTCAATCCTAATCTAACTTTAGAAAAAACTACAATTGGCAATGTGTTAGCTCCAGGCCCAGTAGTAAAACTCGCAACAACTAGATCATCTAAAGAAATTGTAAAAGCCAATAACCAACCAGCAATAATAGAAGGTAAAATTATTGGTAAAGTTATCTTATAGAGTACCTTGGTATAATTATAGCCTAGATCCATCGCAGCTTCCTCAATATTTTTATTAAAGTCAGTTAATCTTGCTTGAATAATAATTGCGACAAATGCAATACAAAAAGTAACGTGTGATATGAAAATAGTTAATTGTCCTCTAGATGATGGAAATCCAATTACATTATTTAAGCTTATAAAAAAAAGTAACATTGAAAGACCTAAAATTAATTCTGGTAAAACCAAAGGTGTTGAAGAAAGAAAAATATAGAATGATTTAAAAGGAATTTTTCTTATTCTTACAAGTGAATATCCAATCATAACTCCTAAAATTGTAGCAAAAGTTGCAGACAAAGCTGCAATTTTAATACTAATAATAAATGCCTCAATTATTTGTTCATTATTAAATAATTCATTGTACCATCTTAAAGAAAATCCTTTCCAAACCATTACTCTCTTATTTTCGTTAAATGAGTAAAAAATTAAAACTAAAATTGGGAAATATAAAAAAAATAAACCTAAAAAAATAACTGTACTTTTGATTAAACTAGATTTCATTTTTTTGACTCCAACGAGAATAAAGTATTTGAAAAATAACAATTGGTAAAACCAAAATAATAATACCACTGAAAGCTAAAGCACTAGCACCTGGCCAATTTCTATTAACAAAGAATTCCTCCCATAATATTTTTCCATAATACAATCTATCACTACCACCTAACATTTCAGGTATAATAAATTCTCCAACAACAGGTATAAAAACTAATAAAGATCCAGCAACAATTCCTGGAACAGACAAAGGAAGAATAACTTTAAAAAAGGTTTTAGTACGATTTAGTCCTAAATCTTTTGATGCTTCAATTAAATTTAAATCAAATTTATTTAAATATCCATAGAGTGGTAAAATCATCAAAGGTAAATAAGTGTATACAATTCCCATAATGACAGCATATTGATTGTATAATAATTGAAGTGGTTCTGATGTTATGCCTAGGTTTAGAAGTATTACATTTAAAATTCCATTATTCTGTAAAATTATTTTCCATGCATATACTCTTAATAAAAATGATGACCAAAATGGAATAACTACTAAAACTAATAGGATATTTCTTAATCTGATATTTGAAGTCGCAATATAAAAAGCTAATGGGAACCCAATAAGTAAACAAAAAAAAGTAGATATTAGAGCTAGTATCAAAGAGTTTACAAAAGATCCAATGTAGTAATAATCACTAAATATATAAACATAGTTTTCAAATGTAGTATTGATCTTAAATCCATTATCAAAAAGAAAAATATCTTGATAAGGAGGCATCCCCCATTCTGATACCGAAATTGATATTTTAAAAATTATAGCTAATGGTATAAAAAAAAATAGAACAAGCCAAAAATAAGGACTAAAAACAAAATATTTTTCAAATAATTTATTTTTCAATTAATCCTCTAAAACCTTAATTGATTCACTTTCCCAACTACAAATGACTTTCTCCCCTTTTGGGAAATTATAATTTGAGTTGGAGTTAAAATTCTGATCTAAAACTGAAATTATCATATTTTTAATTTTAATTTCATAACGTGTAAAGCTTCCCAAATATGATTTTTCTAAAATTTCTCCACTAAAGGAATTAAATGAACTTGTTTTCAAATTATTTATTGATTGTATTTTTATTTTCTCTGGTCTTAGTAAAATATTAGTTTTTGTATTTTTTAATTCTTTGTTTAATTTAAAATTTATACCTAAATCATCAGAATAAAAATTTTCACCTTTCTTATAAATTTCAATTATGTTTGCAATTCCTATAAAATTGGCAGTATAAAGACTTTTAGGATTTTCATAAATGTCTTCAGGACTAGAACATTCCAAAATAAGACCATTCTTCATTATTGCCATTCTATCAGATAAGGACATTGCTTCTTCCTGATCATGGGTGACGAAAACAAATGTAATTTTTAGTTTCTTTTGGAGTGTTGTTAACTCTAATTGCGTTTTTGATCTTAGTTTTTTATCTAGTGCTGCAAGAGGCTCATCTAATAATAGTAACTTAGGTTTTTTTATTAAGCACCTTCCAAGGGCAACTCGTTGCTGTTCACCGCCTGATAATTGCTTAATTCTTCTATTTAATAAATGTTCAATAGATAAAAGTTCAGAAATATTTCTTACATTTATTTCAATTTCTTTTTTGGTAAAATTTTCTTTTATTCCAAAAGCTAAATTATTAAATACGTTTAAGTGAGGAAATAGAGCATATGATTGAAACATATAGTTTAATGGTCTATCGAAAGGTTCTAGGTTTGTTATGTCCATTCCGTCGAGGATTACTCGTCCTGTATCTGGCTTCTCAAATCCACCTAATATTCTTAGTAAGGTAGTTTTGCCTGAACCAGAAGATCCTAAGAGGCCAAAAAATTCAGATTTTGAAATATTTAAATTAATATTTTCTAAAACTTTGTTATCTCCAAAGGATTTAGAAATATTTTCAATTACAAGAAAATTATTATACATCTTAAATCAGCACTAATATTAATATATTAGTGCTGAAATGAAGTATATTTTTTAATTTGCTTTAAACTTATTAAAATATTTAGTTGATAATTTAGATTTTTTTGGAGAGTCTGCAGTATCAGCAAAAAGCATACTTAAAGTTGCTTCATCTGGATAAATAGCAGGATCTTCAAAAATTTCAGGATCAACTAGTTCATTGGCTGCTTTATTTGGATTTGAATACCAAACGTAGTTTGTAATATCAGCAGCAACTTGAGGTCTTAAAATATAATTTATAAATTTGTGAGCATTCTCAACATTTTTTGCATCAGCTGGAATAGCCATCATATCAAACCATATTACAGTTCCTTCAGATGGAATTGAGTACCAAGCTTCTACACCATCTGCAGCTTCATCAGCAGCTAGGAAAACATCACCAGACCATCCCATAGTCAAGCAGATCTCTCCATTTGCTAAATCATCGATATATTGAGAAGAATCAAAATATCTTATGTAAGGTCTAATTTCTTGCAACATTGCAAGAGCAACCTCATAATCTTTCTCATCCTCGGTATAAGGATCTTTTCCAACATATTTCAAAGCAATTTCCATAACCTCTGTTGGGGCATCCAACATTGCGATACCACAATCTTCATACTTAGATGCAATAGCTGGATCAAACAAAATACTCCAACTTGTAATATCGTTTTCATCAACTTTATCAGTATTATAGCCAATACCTGTAGTACCATACATATAATTTATTGAGTATTGACCACCTGGATCGTGCGCTTCTATTTTTGCAAGAACATCAGGATCTAAATTACCAATATTTGAAAGCTTAGATTTATCAAGTTTTTGGAACACTCCAGCCTTGATTTGGTTTTCTAAAAAAGAACCAGAAGGCACAACAATATCATAGCCAGATCCACCAGCTAAAAGTTTAGCTTCAAGAACCTCATTTGAATCAAAAACATCATAAGTTACATCAATGCCAAATTCATTTTCAAAATTTTCAATTGTATCTTCGGCAATGTAGTCAGACCAATTGTAAATGTATAATTCTTCTTTAGCCTGAGCTGAAAAAGAAATTAAAACTAATAGAGATATAAAATACTTAAGCATTATTCCCCTCCTAAATAAAAATTACATTAAATAAAATAAATTAAAAATCGAGAATTTTTTTATACAGATCCGGCCTTCTGTCTCTAAAATTACCCCATAATTTTCTATATTTTCTTGAAATTAATAAATCTAAAGTCGCAGTTATTATTCCCTCATCCTTATCATTCATACGATTTATAACATTTCCAAGATGATCCAATATAAAAGAATTACCATAAAAATTTAATTCAATATCAGCTTCGATCTCCTTTCCTATTCTATTTGAAGTTATTATAGGGATTTGATTTGCTGCAGCATGTCCTACCATTGTATTAATCCAATGATCCTTTGAGTTTAATTCAGGCATGTGTGGTTCAGAACCAATTGCTGATGGATATAAAATTAAATCTGCACCATTCAATGTTAATATTCTTGCACATTCAGGAAACCATTGATCCCAACAAATTGCACAACCAACTTTTGCTAGAGGGGTATCAAAAACCATAAAACCTGTATTACCTTTTTCAAAATAATACTTCTCATTATATCCAGGCCCTTCAGGGATATGAGATTTGTTATATACTTCACTTATTTTACCCAAAGAATCAATCATAACTAAAGAGTTAAAAAACTTATTTTCTTTCTTCTGAAAAAAACTAATTGGTAGTGAAATTTTTTTTTCTCTACAAATATTAGATAATTTTTCAAACATTGGATTAGAAGGAAAATCAATTGCAAGATCAAAAAATTTATCATTTTTTGTTGAACAAAAATAATGATCTTGAAATAATTCTTGTAGAAGTAAAATATCTACATTTTCCTTAGAAGCTTTTTCAACTAAACTTATAGCTTTATTTAAATTAGCATCAAAATCTCCCTTAATAGCTTTAAATTGTGATGTTGCTACTTTTACTATCATATTTTTGGAACATTCATTGTTATACAATGAATATTTCCTCCACCATAATTTATATTTGCTGTTTCCAACATGGTAATTTCTCGATTTGGGAATAACTTTTCAAAAGTTAATTTTACTTCATTGTCTTCCTTAACATTGAATTTGGGTAGTATAATTTTATTTTTACTAAAATAGAAATTTATATAAGAACTAATAATATTCTTATTATTTATCTTTTTTCTCGTTGGTAAAGGAATTTCAATTAAATCAAATGTCTGATTAGTACCTTGAAAAAATTTTATTAGATTGACTTTATTTTTTTCTAATATTTCATAGTTAGGGTCTAATTTGTTCGTAGTGGCAATTAAATATTTATTTTTTCCAACAGGGCATAATAAATTATCTACATGACCATCAGTATCATCCTCTATTAGTCCATTTTCAAATAAAAAAATATGTTTTAAATCAAATAAAATCTTTAATTGTTTAATAATGTATTCATTACTGTGTTTCTGTTTTCTATTTTTATTAAATAATACATTTTTAGTACTAAATAAATTTTTTCTATCATCATAAGTGATTGCTCCACCCTCAATAACTAAATCAGAATTTTTTGTTGGAATATTTAAATGGTTTGAAATAAATTTTGATACTTTATTATCGTTAAAATAATCCGGATATTTTCCATAACCATTAAAATCAAAACTAATTGATTTTAATTTTTTATCTTCATTATAAAATATTGGTGCTATATCTCGCATCCAAGAGTCATCTAACTTACACTCTAAAATATCTATATTTTCAAGATTGGTTTTATTTTCAATTTCATTAATATCTTCTTTATTTGATAAGACAATTACATGTTCAGTTTTTGCGATTTCATTAATTACGTGAGCAACCTCATCTCTAGCCTTATTGATAATATCTCCATAAAGATCTTTGTTACATGGCCAAGCAATAAGACAATATTGATGTTCAAACCATTCAGGAATTAGTTTCATAAAATATAAAAATATGTATAATTATTACATGTCTAAAGATGAAGTAAAATTCACTGAAATGAAACATGGTGATAAAGAAGATTATGATCTTTTAGCAAATTTTGAAGACAAATATATCGAGGGAACAGCAGATAGAATTGTTAGAGTACTTCAAGGTTTAGACAAATCAATGGGTGGATATAAGGTTTCAAGATTGGAACATTCTCTTCAAACAGCGTCAAGAGCTCTAAGGGAGCAGGCTTCTGAAGAGATGGTAGTTGCTGCACTATTACATGATATTGGTGATGAAATAGCCCCATTAAATCATTCCGAACTGGCAGCAGCTGTCTTAAAACCATTTGTTTCAGAAAAAACTAGATGGATAGTAGAACAACATGGTTTATTTCAAGCATATTATTATAATCACCATTATGGCAAAGATAGAAATCTTCGTGACAAATTTGTTGGACATGAATTTTTTAATGATACTATAAATTTTTGCGAAAGATGGGATCAATCTTCATTTGACCCAAATTATGATACTGTTCCTTTAAAAGAATTTGTTCCTATGGTTCAAAGAATATTTAATAGAACTCCATATAGAAATTTATAATTACTTCTTCAGCTTTTGGATTAGTGTAAGGTTTCCTGGATCAAAGTTATTTTTATTTTCTTGAATAAATTTATCTATATCTTGTTGCTTTTCTAATTCTAATTCTGAAACTTTTCTAATATTTAAATCAACATATAAAGAACAAACTTCTGTTGTTGCTGCTCTATAACCTTCAAGCTTATGTGTCATTTCCAATTTATAAATTAATCTTTTTTTATCCCGATCAAGAAATAATAAATTAATATCTACTTCATCGCCCTCTTTAACTTCTTTGTCATAAGTTGTGTGTGATTCTACAGCAAAAGTAGTTTTCTTCTCTGTTTTAGCAGAATTTTCTCCCATATTAAATTTTTGTAAAAGAACTTCCCACCCAGCATCGAAAAGATGAATATAAAATGCCAAATTCATATGACCGTTGTAATCGGTCCACTCCTTTTTAACTCTTCCTGAATTTAAATATATCTTCATTGTTTTTCTTTATTAATTCAAAAAATATAGTAGTTTAAAATAATGAATAATGAAGTAATAATTTCATGTGCGGTAACTGGATCTGGAGATACAGCAGGTAAACATCCTGAATTACCTATAACACCAAAACAAATTGCTGATGCTTCAATTGAAGCCGCTAAAGCAGGTGCAGCAATAGCTCATGTACATGTAAGGGAACCTGATGGCAAACCTTCTAGAAATTTAAATTATTATAAAGAAGTAGCAGATAGAATTCGTTCATCTAACACAGATATAGTTTTAAATTTTACAACAGGCATGGGTGGTGATTTTGAAGTAGGAACAGGTAAAGATCCTTTAAATCCAGTGGGTGCAAATACAGATATGATCGATGCATTAAGCAGATTAGAGCATGTTGAAGAGTTATTACCTGAAATTTGTACTTTAGATTGTGGATCACTTAATTTTGGTGACTCAAACATGACATTTATTCATACACCGATACAACTAAGAACTGCTGCAAAAAAAATGCAGGAACTTGGAGTGAAACCGGAAATGGAAGCTTTTGAAATGGGCCATTTATGGTTTGCTAACCAACTTTATAAAGAAGGCTTAATTGATGGCCCTCCTTTTTATCAAATATGCCTTGGTATACCTTGGGGATCACCATCAACAACAAGCGCAATGAAAGCAATGGCGGAAATGGTGCCTTCTGAAGGTATTTGGTCTGGATTTGGAATAGGAAGATCTCAAATGCCAATGGCTGCTCAAGCAGTTATTTTGGGAGGAAATGTTCGTGTAGGATTGGAAGATAATCTTTATTTAAAGAGAGGAGTTTTTGCATCAAATGCACAGTTAGTTGAAAAGGCAAGATGCATTGTTGAAGATATGGGAGCATCTATTTTATCCCCGCAACAGACAAGAGAGAAATTAAAACTAAAAAAACATTTTTAATTTGAAAAATATTGCTGTCATTGGAACTGGTGTAATTGGTACCGGCTGGATACTTAGATTTCTGGCAAATGGTATAAAAGTCAAAGCATTTGATAAAAATTCTCAGCAATTAAATTTTCTTAAAGATGAAATAACAAGAACAAACTTAATTATAAAGAAATTATATAATACGAAAATCAATTTCAAAAATTTGGAAATCGTAGAAAATATTGAGGAAGCAGTTAAAAATGCAGATTTAATTCAGGAAAATGTACCCGAAAGATTAATTCTAAAAAAAGATGTTATAAATAATATAAGTAAATATTCACCTTCAAATTCAGTAATTGCTTCAAGTTCATCTGGCTTACTTCCATCTGATTTACAGTTGAAATGTATTAATCCAAAAAGATTAATCATAGCTCATCCTTTTAACCCTGTATATATACTCCCTTTGGTTGAAATTGTAAAAGGTAAAAAAACTTCAAATTTATATCTTAATAAAGCAAAAAAATTTTATCAAAAAATTAAAATGAAAACATTATTGGTAGAAAAAGAATTACCAGGCTTTTTATCTGATAGATTGCAAGAAGCTTTGTGGAGAGAAGGATTACATATTGTAAACGATGGATTTGCTTCAACAAAAGATTTAGACGATGCGATCACTTATGGACCAGGTATGAGGTGGGCTCTAATGGGAACTTTTCTTACATTTCATCTAGCTGGAGGAGAAATGGGTATGAAACACATGTTAGATCAATTTGGACCAGCATTGAAACTTCCATGGACTAAACTCAAATCTCCAAAACTAACAAAAACACTTAAAGAAAAAATCATTAAAGGCACAAAAAAACAATCAAAGAACCATTCTATAAAAGATTTAAGTAATATAAGAGATAATTTCTTAATAGATTTGCTAGAATTAAAGAAAAAATATAAATTATAATTATGACAATAATTTCAAAATATGTAGCTTTAAAAAATTATATACCAACTGGGTTACCTAAAGAAGAAGATTTTGAAATTAAATCTAAAACATTAGAATTAGATGAAACAAATAATATTCATGTTCTTAATTCATGGATATCTGTTGATCCGTATATGAGAGCAAGGATGACAGAACGTAAAAATTATAAACCACCCTTTTTACTAGGCGAGGAAATGGAAGGTTATGCAATTGGGTCAGTCCAAAAATCAAAAGATTCACAATTTAAAGAAGGAGATGTTGTTTTCAGTAATTATGGAATGAGAGATAACTTCGTTTGCAAAGGTGATGATTTAAAAAAAATAAAAAATTCCAATCTTCCATTACAAACTTATCTAGGACCTTTGGGAATGACAGGGCAAACTGCATATATTGGTCTTTTTAATCATGGGAATATACAAAAGGGACAAAGTATTCTTGTATCTTCAGCAGGTGGAAGTGTTGGCTCAACAGTTTGTCAAATTGCAAAAAATTTAGGATGCAAAGTATATGCTAGTACTGGATCAGATGAAAAAGTTGATTGGTTAAAAAATGAATTAAATGTTGATGTAGCATTTAATTATAAAAAAATTGATAACCTTGTTCTTCACTTAAAAGAAGTTTGTCCTGAAGGATTTGACTTATACTTTGATAATGTTGGAGGTGATTTTTTAGAGTCTGCAATTTTTCGAATGAAAAATTTTGGAAGAATTATTATTTGCGGAAGGATTTCTCAAATGAATTCAACTTCTGCTCCTTCTGGATTAAAAAATATGGCGCACGTATTAGTAAAAAGATTAACTATAAAAGGTTTTTTAATTTTTGATCATGAAAATGATAATGAACCTTTTGAAACTGATATGCGAAATTGGCTGTCTGAAGGAAAAATAAAGTTTAAAGAAACAATTTATGAAAATATAGAAAATGCTCCTAAAGCATTTATAGATTTACTTAATGGAAAAAATTTAGGTAAAATGTTAGTCAAAATTTAACTAAATTGTAACGTAGGGCGAAGTCCCTCGATATTTTATATCTAATTTAAGTTCTTTATCAATTGGAGGAAAAGCTCTTTGCTGACATTCCACTCTAGGGCATATCCTACAAGATACTCCAATTGGCATTTGTAATTTTTTATTATTTAGATCAATTCCTTCAGAATAAATTAGATCTTTAGCGTATTTCATATCACAACCTAAACCAATCGAAACAAAGCTTTTAGGCATTCCATGTTTTTCAATTCCTTTCTCAAAAGCTCTTGCGATACAAAAATATACTCGTCCATCTGGCATTTTAGATATTTGAGGATGAATTTTTCCAGGATTTAAAAAAGCAGTATAAACATTCCATCTTGGACAAGAACCTCCATGTCTTGGTATATGAATACCAGATAAAGAAAATCGCTTTGAGACATTTCCAGCAATATCTGTTTTTAAAAAATGAAATGGCACTCCTTCGTTTCCAGGTCTTTGAAGATTTGTTAATCTATGTGTAACTTGTTCAAAACTACAAGCATAATGATGCATCAAAATTTCTACATCATATTTATGTAATTTAGCACTCTTTAAAAAATCGTTATAAGGCATCATAAAAGCAGCAGCATAATAATTTAGTAAAGATAGTTTAAGCAAAGGTTCTACTTCTTCTGATTCGACGTTATTATCTTTAATAACTTTATTGATAACATCATTAGCCTCTAAATAAGCAACTTGTGATGCTAAATGAAAGTTTCTTGATGTGTAAGTTAACATTTCAGAAAGATAAAAAATCTTTAAATTTTCATCAAATCTTTTAACTATTTTTTCATCTTCGTTTATGGTTACTATTTTAACTTCAATTCCATGTTTTTCTTTAAGATAAAGTGATAATTTAGATCCAGAACCAATGTTAGGTCCAGTTTCAAGACCTATTTTTTTTCTTAGATTTTCAGAACTTACTTCTAAATCATGAAAGTAATTTTTATTTTCTTGAAGAATATCTGAAACGATTTCTACAGGTAGTCTTGTTGGTTTTTCAATTTGATTTGCATTGACATCCATCGTTTCAAGTCGATTTTGCATATCTTCTTTAAAACTTTTAAAAGAATCATTTATTGTCAGTAATGCTTTAGCTATGTTAGGATTTGAACCAATAAAGTCACTTGTGTCGTGATTGGTTATCTTTAAATCATCAAAAATCTCATTGCTTAAAACATCCATTACGTCTGAAAGTAGTCGTTTGCTAGATTCTGTTGAGAAGTCTTTAATTGATAAATCTAATTTATCAGCTGCTTTAATTAGTAAGGAAAGTGGTATTTTTCTTTTTCCACTTTCAATTAAATTTAAATAACTAGGAGATATACCTATAGTTTTTGATAATTCAGCTTGTGAAAAACCTTTGCTTATCCTTTGTTTTTTTAACCTTGGGCCAAAATTTATGTCAGATTCAATATTCATTTACAAAATTTACAAAAATAATAAATTCGAAGTAATTTTCTTTACATTAAAACTAAGAAAAACTCTAGTTTTTTTTTATTTTATTATGTATTTGTAAAATCTGTAAATATGAACAGTAAATTAACAGAAACTATTAATAGCCAAAAAGACAGCCTAGAGCAGAGTTCTATTGAGAAGAAGGTTCTTGAAGGATCTATAGACTCAAATTATGACCTTAATCTTGCTGAAGGTATCGAAGCATACTACAGCGAAAGATACGGTTGGACTCTTAGAAGAAAAACGATCTAATTAAATTAGATTTTATCTCTCTAACTATCGGTAGTATTTATTTGGTTGTAAGCTTTTTCAGCAATCATAATAGTTGTTGCATTTAAATTAGCACTAACAATATCTGGCATTACAGAAGCATCAATAACTCTTAAATTTTGAATTCCATGAACCCTTAGGTCTTGGTCTACAACTGAAGTTTTGTCCTCACCCATTTTATTTGTGCATGACGGATGATACGCAGATTCAGATGTATTTTTAATAACTTCATCTAATTCATTTTGATTAGATACATTTTTCCCAGGCCTAATTTCTGTGCCAACATATTCTTTAAGTGCTTTTTGAGACAAAATTTTTTTAGCAATTCCTACACCTTCTCTCATTTGTTTTAAATCGTCTTCATGCTTAAGATAATTAAATTGTATTTTAGGATCATCTTTATAGTTATTTGTTTTAATTTTAACAAACCCCCTACTTTTTGGTCTATTTGGACAAACATGAAATTGGAAAGCTTCAAAATTAGGATTTTCTAAACCATGATTAATAACTAAGTAGGGAAAAAAATGAAATTGTAGGTTTGGGTGATTATATGATTTGTCAGATTTAACAAAACCTCCTAACTCTAAGTGTGAGTTTGCTAACCTACCCTTTTTAAATAAAAACCATTTTGATCCTTCTATTGCTTGATAGAGAAAATTAGTTGCTAAAGAATGTAATGTTTCATTTTTTTTAGATTTATATTGAATATACATCTCTAAATGATCTTGTAAATTTTCTCCCACCCCAACTAAATTATTAATAACTTCTATTCCCAAGCTTTTAAGATACGTTTCATTACCTATTCCGGATAATTGAAGAATTTTAGGTGAATTAATTGAACCAGCACAAAGTATAACTTCTTTATTGGCTAAATAATTATTGGTAATATTTTTTTTAATCGTTTCAACACCAATTGCAGTTTTATTTTTAAAAAGAATTTTTTTAACATCAATATTATTTATTATTCTTAGATTTTTTCTATTTTGGATTGGCTCTAAATATGCCTTAGCAACACTTTGTCTTACACCTTTGTTTATTGTTACATCAAAAGTTCCAAAACCTTCCTTATCAATACTGTTAGAGTCATTAAATATTTTATATCCAGCTTCTTGTGCAGCTTCTAAAACTTTTTTAAATAGAGGGTATTTTTTATCTATGTTTGATTTATTTACTTTTAATGGCCCCTCTTTACCTCTTACATTACTATCATGAGACCAAGTTTCTAATTTTTTAAAAAAAGGTAAAACTTTTTCATATGACCAATTAGTTAAACCACTTGAAGACCATCTATCAAAATCCTCTTTATGACCTCTAGCGAAAACCATTCCGTTATGCGAAGAGCATCCCCCGATCATTTTACCTCTAGGACAATATAAAGATCTATTATTTAGAAACGGCTCAGGCTCAGTATAATATTTCCAATTATATTTCGGGTCATGCATTGCATATAGAAGTGCACTTGGCATATCAACTTTCCAGGTTTTACTGGATGGGCCGGCTTCTAATAAAATTACAGAATTCTTTGATTGTGAAGACAATCTGTTAGCTAAAACACAACCTGCTGACCCTGCTCCAACAATGATGTAGTCAGCGTTTTTATCCACTAATTCATTCTTTCAGTATTTCCATCAACCGTCATGATTTGACCAGATACATTTTCTGAAGCATCGCTCAATAAAAATAATGCCATTGATGCAATATCATCTTTTTCTACAAATGTATTTAATGAAACCATTGACTCTAATTCTTTTCTTACTTTTTTATTTGAAGAATTTATTAATTTAGCTTTTGCATTTATTACCCTATCCATTCTATTGCCATTAACAGAACCAGGACAAATTGCATTCACACGTATTTTAAATTTTCCTAATTCAACTGCTAATGTTTTAGTTAATCCAATTACTGCCCATTTACTTGATGCATATGGTGAACGTTGAGCAAAACCATATAATCCTGCAGTTGAAGATAAATTAATAATAGATCCTTTTTTAGCATTTTTTAAAAATGGAATAGCAAATTTTGTGAAATAAAAATGTGAACTTAAATTAGTTTTAATCGTGTTATCCCATTCATCTATTGAAATATTTTGAAGATACTTTGTAGGTCCTGCAATGCCTATATTATTTATTAATCCATCTATTTTTTTTAAGTTAGATAGAGACTTAAAATATTCTTTAATGTCTTTTGGATTTGTGCAGTCTAAGTGTTTAGCAAATATTTTATTACGATATTTTTTGTTTAAATTTATTTTATCAATTTTTGATTTATTTATATCAGATAAATATACTTTTCCTCCTGAACTGATTATTTTATTTGCTATAGCAAAACCTAAGCCATCTGCACCAGCAGAAATAATATAATTTTTTTTACTAAGATTAATTTTCATTTATTGAATATTATCTATCTCTTTTTTAGAAATATATCCAATAGTTTTACCTTTATTGTCAGTAACTACTATTGTTAAGTTGTCTTCAAGAATTTTATTTTTAAAATTTTTTAGTTTTATATTTTGATTTACTTTGTAAATAGAACCTAATGTTAAATTATCTTTATTAAAATTGTTCTCAATTATCATTATATTTTTTGCCTCTAGATTATCTATTCTATTTTCTTTGCTAGAAAAAAGATTAAGTAAAAATTTAAATATATTCATTATTTAAAATATAGATTTACTAGGAAGATCTTTTATTCAGAAGATTGGTTAGCCAATCTGGATCCATTTCTGGGACTGAAGACAATAAAAGTTCTGTATAATCAGGATATGGTGGATTTAAAATTTTACTTTTCAAACCCTGTTCCACTACCTCACCTTGATACATAACAACTATTTCATCTGAGATTGCTTTAACTGTTGCTATATCATGAGTAATAAAAATATAAGTTACACCAAGGTCTTTTTGTAATTTTTGGAGTAATTTTAATATTCCTTCTTGAACAATTTGATCTAGCGCTGATGTCACTTCATCACAAATAATTAAATCTGGGTTAGCCGCTAAAGCTCTTGCAATGCATATTCTCTGTTTTTGACCTCCAGATAATTCGGATGGTAATCTATCTAAAAAAGTTTCATCTAGCTCAATCATTTTTAATAATTCAATAACTTTTACTTCTCTTTCTTTCCCTTTTATACCTTGATAAAATTCTATTGGCCTTCCTATTATTTCATCAACAGTTTGACGAGGGTTCATTGCAGTGTCAGGCATTTGAAAAATTATTTGAATTCTTCTTAATTCTTCTTTTGACCTTTGCTCAAGTTTTGGAGATAATTTTTTTCCATCAAAAATTATTTCTCCTTTTAATTGAGGAAGTAAGCCTGTAATTACTCTTGCTGTTGTTGATTTTCCTGATCCACTTTCACCAACTATAGCTACTGTTTTACCTTTAGGAATATCTATAGAAACATTGTGTAAGACCTTTGATGAGCCATATGCTGCATCAATATTTTTAATAGACAACATATAATCTTCATTTGTTTCTTCAGGCTTGATCAGTGATCTTACTGACCATAGAGATTTGGTGTATTCTTCTTTTGGGTTTGATAGCATATCTCTTGTTTCAGCTTCTTCAACTTCTTCACCGTATCGCAAAACTTTTATTCTATCAGCCATTTGCGCAACTACGGCTAAATCATGAGTAATATAAATTGCTGCTGTATTAAATTTATCTACTATAGATCTCATAGCAGATAATACTTCAACTTGAGTTGTTACATCTAAAGCTGTTGTGGGCTCATCAAATATAATTAACTCTGGTCTTGGGGACATAGCCATTGCAGTCATTATTCTTTGTAGTTGCCCTCCTGATACTTGATGTGGGTATCTATCTCCTATATTTTCCGCATCTGGAAGCTGTAGTGATTCATAAAGTTGAACCGCATCTTTTTTTAATACATCCGTTGGATTTATCTTTAATCTATTAGCAGCACTTATTGTCTGGTCCATTAATCTATGAGCAGGATTAAAAGATGCTGCTGCTGATTGAGCAACATAAGATATCTTAGTTCCCCAAATTTTTCTCTTTTCAAATTCAGTTAGTTTAGCGAGGTCTATGCCATTAAAATTAATTTCTCCCTTTATAATCTTACAACCTGGTTGGGTATAGCCCATTGCAGCTTTACCCATAGTAGATTTTCCGGCACCACTCTCTCCAATTAATCCTAGTATTTCTCCTCTGTGTAAAGTCAAATCTACACCTTTTAAAATTTTATGCCATCTCTCATCTGAAAATCCATCAATATGGATATTTTTCATTTCAAGCAGGAGTTCTTTTGATTTATTTAACGTCATCTTTTAATCCGCTAGTAATGTAAAGATACCAATCAACAACAAAATTAATTGATACACAAAGTAAAGCAATTGCAGCAGCCGGAATTAATGGTGTTAAACCCGCTGTTATATCATATTGCGCATATTGAATAAGTATTGCATTTTCCCTCACCATTGATGCCCAATCTGCTGAAGGGGGTTGAATGCCAATTCCTAAAAAACTTAAACTAGATATTGTAAAAATTATAAATATGAACCTTAAACCAAACTCAATAATCAAAGGTGAAGCTATATTAGGAAGTATTTCTCTGAAAATAATATATGATAAATTTTCACCTCTTAATCTCGCGACCTCTACATATTCTAGAACAACTTGACCAACAGCAACTGATCTTGATATTCTAAAAAATCTAGTTGACTCCAAAATTCCTAAAATGACAATTAAATTAAAATTAGTAGGTCCAAAAACTGATAAAAGTATAAAAGTAAAAATCATTACAGGTATGGCCATAAGCGTGTCTACTATTCTACTTAATAGTTGATCTAAATATCTTCTATCCAGAGCAGCTATAATTCCAAATACTGTTCCAATTCCTAAAGCAATAAAAGTGGCCAATAAACAAATACCAATTGTATTTCTTGCAGCATAGATAATGCGAGAAAAAATATCTCTTCCAATTTGATCAGTACCAAATATGTGACCATCACCCCAAGGAGCATAAGCTACTGGGAATATTTCTGCTTCTCCATGTGGAGCAATTAAGGGAGCAAATATTGCAGCAAAAAAATATATAAATAGTACAATCATCCCAAACCAAGCTGAGATTGGAGCTTTTGATAAGGCAATTTTTAATCTTTCTAATCTAGTTCTTCTTTTAATTAAATTTGCAACTTCACTTTTTGCAGAATAAGATAAATTTTCACTCATTTTGGGTATAGTAACCTTGGGTTAGAAATAATTCCGATCAAGTCAGCAATTAAATTTAATATTACATATGTTGATGCAAAAATTAATGCACAAGCTTGAACAACGGGTAAATCTCGATTATAGACTGATCCGACCATCAATCTACCAATACCTTGATAGTTAAAAACATATTCAACAACAACTGAGCCAATCAACATATAAGCTAAGTTTATTGCAATTACTTGAGAAATAGGTGCCCAAGCATTTGGAAGTGCGTGTTTGACAATTACCTCGTATCTAGAAGCTCCCGATAATTTTGCCATTTCAATATATTCACTTGATAAGATATTTATTATCGCTGACCTTGTCATTCTCATCATGTGACCCATAGTAATTAATGTCAAAGTAAAAACTGGAAGAGCAGTCCTGTAAAATCTTTCAGCCAAAGTTGAAGCTTCATCCACATTAGAAATAGTTGGAAAAACTGGAAACAGTGTCGCTAGTAAAAGGATAAAAATATAGGCTGTAAAAAATTCTGGTGAAGATACGGTTACTAAGCTAACTCCAGTTGCTGACCTATCATAATAAGAGTTTCTGTATAATGCTGCTGAGATACCTAAGATTAAAGATAGAGGAATAGCCAACATGGCAGCAACCCCTGTTAAAAATAATGTATTCTTTAATCTGGGGACAATTAAACCAACAACTTCTCTAGACCTATCACCTTGATCCCCTTGAACTTTAGATCTTCCAGAGAAAGAACTACCAAAATCTCCTTGAAAAACATTTCCTAACCAATCAAAATATCTTGTTACCGGAGGTTTATCTAAACCCAATTCTGCTCTTAAGGCTTTTACTGCAGATTTTGTTGCACTTTGGCCTAATATTTCCGTGGCAAAGTCTCCCGGTAAAAAAGAGAATGTACTAAATATTATTACCGAAAATGCAAAAACTGTAACGAGACCAAGGCTAAGCCTTAACAAAATTGTTCTAAATATTGGATGAATTCTACTAATATTACCCTCCTTAAAGATACAATCTTAATTCTTAAAGTTTTGTCTAAATTAGGTCAACATGTAAGCTAAAATTAATAATTTATACGTTGAATTAAAACGTTATATATGTTTTTATATATTAACTTAAGTTTGTTTTTTGTTAAATTTCTAGAAATTATGAACAAAAATCTTAGGTTTTTGTTCAATTATAAGGGAGGACAAATGAAAAATAAGAAAATAGACAAATACATTGAAGAACAGTCTTCAAAGCTAACAAAAGGGCTTATTGATAGAAGACAGTTCATGATGTCTGTCCTTGCTACTGGGGTCACGCTACCAATTGCATTATCATTAGCAGATAAAGCAGTTGCAGCTACACCAAAAAAAGGTGGACATTTAAGATGGGGTAATAGTGCAGCAGATGCTACTGATACTCTTGATCCAGCAACTTATCAGAGCTCTTTTATGCAAGCTACTGCTTGGTCATATCAGAACTGTCTAACTGTCGTTGATTCAGATCACACAATTGTTGGAGAACTTGCTGAGTCAATTGAATCAGACGATGCTCAAACATGGGTATATAACCTTCGCAAAGGTGTTGAATTCCATAATGGTAAATCAATGACAGCAGAAGATGTTGTGCTCAACTATCAGTATCATATGAATCCAGATACTGCTTCGGCAGCAGGTGGACTTTTATCTCAAATTGAAACAGTTTCTGCTGATGGAAATGACAGAGTTATTTTTAAGCTAAAAGGTGCAAATGCCGATTGGCCTGCAATAACTACTGACTATCACATTATGATTAAACCAACAAAAGATGGAGTTGTTGATGCTCAATCAACGATTGGAACTGGTCCATATATTATGGATGAATTCAATCCTGGTGTTGGTGCAAAATTTGGAAAAAGAAATCCAAATTATTTCAAAGGTGATAGTGTTGCACACTTTGATTCAGTTGAAGTAATCGGAATTAATGATCCTGCTACTAGACAAGCAGCATTATTAAACGGTGAAATTGACTGGATGAATGGTGTTGATCTTAGAACTGCTAATCTATTGACTAGAAATCCTAGTGTAGAAATTACAGCAGCTTCTGGTTACGCTCACTATACAGCTCCAATGAGATTGAACGTTCCACCGTTTGATAACTTTGATGTTCGTATGGCAATGAAGTTTGCAATCAAAAGACAGGAAATTGTTGATAAGATTATGCTTGGATATGGTACTGTTGGTAATGATCATCCGATCTCTACTGCTCACCCATACCATAATAGCGCTTTAGAGCAAAGAGAGTTCGATGCTGATAAAGCTGCTTATCACTGGAAAAAATCTGGAGTAAGTGGACCAATTGAAATTAGTACTTCTGAGGTTCCTTATGCAGGATGTACAGATGCAACTAACTTGATAGCAGCATCTGCTCAAGAATGTGGTATCGATCTTCGAGTTAAAAAAGAACCTGAAGATGGTTACTGGAGTAACGTATGGAACACTAAAGGTTTCAGTATGAGTTCTTGGGGTGGAAGACCTACAGAAGATATGATGTGGTCTGCTGCATTCACAGATGACACAGAGTGGAACGAAGCTGCTTGGGGTAATCTAGTTCAAACTGATTCAACTGTTCGTTTCAATGAACTTGTTAGATCTGCTAGATCTGAACTTGATGCAGAAAAAAGAAAATCAATGTACTGGGAAGCACAAGCTCTTTGTAACTACGATGGTGGTGCAATTGTTTATGCATTTAACCAATACGTTGGTGCTGGTTCTAAAAAACTTGCTCACGGTGAAGATGTTGCTGGTAACTGGGAAAGTGACGGTAACAAACTTTCTGAACGTTGGTGGTTTGCATAAAATATCAATTTGCTTTGTGGCGCATTTAAATGCGCCACACTATTTCTACTAATCTTCCAAAAAAATGTTTTTAAAAAATAAGAAATACCTCTTTGATGGAGGTTCCGGTCAAACTTTAATGGAAATGGGTTTAGAGACAACAGGTGATCTTTGGTCAGCACAAGCATTATTAAATGAAAATAATCACCAAATGGTCGTAGAAATGCATAAAAATTTTATAAATGCTGGATCACAATTAATAGTCACTTCAAATTTTAGTGTTAGAAGAAGGCTATTAAAAAAATATAATTTACTTGATAAATTTGAATTTGGAATAAGATCTGCTGGAGCACTTGCATTAAAAGCAAAAAATGAAAGTGAAAAAAAAGTTATTATTGCAGGCTCATTGCCAAATCAAGGTAATACATATTCCCCAATACATTTTGAAACTGATGAAACAATGTTTAATTATTTTCATGAAATTGCAAAAATATTAAAAGATTATGTCGATATATTTTACTTAGATGTTTTGTGTTCCATCAAAGAAATAAAAATTGCTTTAGAAGCTTCAAAAGAATTTAATAAACAAGTTCTTGTAGGTGTGCACTTACGTTATGATGGAAAATTACCATCTGGAGAAAGTCTTGATGAACTTTTTGATACTATGCAAAAATTTAATTGTTGTGGCATAGTATCAGCCTGCGTATCACCTGAAATTGTTAATTTGAGTATTCCTATATTTAATAAACAAAAGCTTCCTTTTGGTTATAAAATGAATTTATTTAAAGAACTGCCTACTAGTAATGAAGAAAAATTTAGTTCAGAAGGTTTTGAAGGACATTATGATTATATTGATCCCATTGAATTACTTGGCACTCGAAATGAAGAATTTGGAGAAGAAAAATATAAAATGTTTGTTTTAAATTCTTTAAATGAAGGTGTTACTCTAGTTGGTGGATGCTGTGAAGTGAAGCCACGACATATTGAAGCTATTAAGAATTTATTTTAAAATTTTTTTTTCATTATTTTGTGATAAGTTGAATAAATTTTATGGGAGATTTAGTTAGTAATTACAGATTTGTCGTTAAGCCAGTTATTAAGGAAACTGGTAGATCTTTGGATTTGGCTAGGCCCATGAAAATACATCCTCTCACTTATCAAGAGTTACCACTCAACCCAGAATATACTAACTACGCCGATGGAAGATTTACGCTTGAAAAATTATCTCATGCTACAGCAGATGAAATGTATTGGAAAGCTAGACAAGAAATAATTTTACGTCATACGGGCGAACATCCATACGAAATTTCAGGTCCGGATGCTGAAAATTTACTTCAACAAATATTTCCTAGAGATATTTCAAAAGTAAAAATAGGACGATGTTCTTATCAATTTGCTTGTTATCATGATGGAGGAATGATTTCAGATGGATTATTATTAAGACTAGAAAAAAATAAATTTTGGTTTGCACAAGGTGATGGACATTTATACAGTTGGTACAAAGCTCATTCGAAAAATTTAGATGTTGAAATTAAAGATCCAAATGTTTGGGTAAGTCAAATACAAGGACCTAAATCTCTAAAACTGTTAGAGAAACTAATTGATGAACCATTAAAAAATAATTTTAATTACTTTGATTGGATTGAAACTTCAATTGCTTCAGAAAAAGTAATTGTAAGTAGAACAGGGTTTACGAATGAACTAGGTTGGGAAATTTATTTAAGGCCAGAAAATAATTCCAAAAAAATTGGGGACTTAATACTCAGTAAGGGTGAAAAAATGGGAATGATCCTAACAGCCTCTCCAGGGTTTAGATGTAGAAGAATTGAGGCAGGTCTCTTATCTGCAGGGAGAGATTTTACAAGAGACAGATCTCCATTTGCTGTTGGATTAGGAAAATTTATAGATTTTAATAAGGGAGATTTTATTGGAAGAGATTATTTACTAAATGCAAGCACAGATTGTTTAACATGGGGTATGAGAGTGGAAAATAGTTTTGCATTGGTTGATTCTGAAATTTCTATTAATAATAAAAAAGTTGGAATTGTAACTTCAAGTACATGGTCGCCATTTCAAGTTTGTGGTGTTGCTATAGTTCATATGGATAAAGCAGAATTTGGACCAGATACAATAGTAGATGTTAGATGCGATGATGGTACTTTACAAAAAGGTGAAATATGCACTTTACCAATGTATGATGAGAAAGGAGAAATACAAAGAGGTTTAAAAGAAGATATTCCATCTAGTCCAATACCTTGGAAGGGTGTTTCAAAAAACTAATATATTTTATAATAGAATTATAAATTATATTAGAATACAAATATTAAAATGAATGATTTCATTAAAGCTAGCACTAAAATCCATACAATAGATGATGCAATTAGGTTATCTAAAAAGAGATTACCAAAATTAGTGTTTGATTTCATTGATGGAGCATCAGGAGATGATAAACTTGCTGAAATTAATAGTAAGGCATTAGATCAAATTAGACTTGAACCTAAGGTTTTCAGAAATGTCGAGAATAGAAATTTAAGTAAAAAAATATTTGATTTTCATTTTGATTATCCATTTGGATTTGCACCAATGGGAATGACAAATCTTTCATGGCCTGAAGCAGATAAAATGATAGCAAAAGAAAGTGCGTATAATAATATTCCAACATGTGTTTCAATGGCTTCGAGTACTACACTTGAAGATATGTTTACTTTTTCAGAAGGTCATTCATGGATGCAAATATATATTTTTCAAAGTGAAGAATTTATTATGGAATTATTAAAAAGAGCAGAAAGCATTGGATACAAGGTTTTGATCCTCACTGTTGATGTTCCAATTCTTTCAAGAAGAGCCAGAGATGATAGAAATGGCTTTGGTTATCCATTTAAAATTGGCCCAAAACAATTTTTAGATTTTGCACTACATCCTCAATGGAGCTTAACAACTTTGTTCAAAGGCGCTCCACAACCAATGAATTATGTTACATCTAAAAGTGGTGATCAAATTTTTAGACGAAAAGAAAGTAGAGGAGCAACTGATTGGAATACTCTAAAAAGGGTTCGAGACGCTTGGAAAGGAAAATTAATAATCAAAGGAGTAATGAATTCTGAAGATGCTTTAAAAATTAAAGAAGCTGGTGCTGATGCAATTCAAGTATCAAATCATGGTGGAAGACAATTAGATAGTGCTACTGCTTCTATTAATGCTTTACCATTAATACGAAAAGCTTTGGGAGATGATTTTCCAATACTTTTTGATAGTGGTATTAGAAGTGGTAGTGATATTTTACGTGCATTAGCTCTGGGAGCTGATTTTGTTATGTTTGGCAGACCACTAATGTATGCCATTGGCGCAGATGGTTCAAGAGGTCTTAGAAGAATTATCAACTTAATTAAAGAGGAGTTAAGTACAAATCTTGGATTAGTAGGATTAACCGATATAAATGAAGTTGATAAAAAAATTATAGCAGATAAATTTTTTAAGGATATAAAGTACTAAGATGGGAGATAAAAAGATTAGAGGTGGGGCATTAGTTGCAAGAGCTCTTAGAGACAAAGGTATTGATAATGTTTTTACGCTTTCTGGAGGTTTTTGTAATCCAGCACTTGAAGGATTTATGGAGTGTCAAATTAATGTAATTAATTGTCCTCATGAACAAATTGCTGGTCATTTAGCTGATGGCCATACTAGAATATCAAGAAAACCCTCCGTTTGCATTGTGGGACCAGAAGGTTTTGCAAATGCAGTACCATCAATGATGGAAGCTTGGGGTGAAAGATCACCTGTTATTTTTATAACCGGATCAAGTAGCTTAAAAAGACAAGGAGCAGGCGGTTTTAAGGAAATAGATGATGTATCTATTGCAGCACCGTTAACAAAATACAGCGCAAGTATAACAGACGGCAACAGAATAAGGGAGTTTGTAGATAAAGCATATAGAATTGCAACAAATGGCTATCCAGGAGCAGTACATTTAAGTGTACCTGTGGATATAATGTTTTCATCATTTGCTGATGATGCAGGTTTAGAAGAAAGACCTTTTACTCATCAAAAAAAACCATTAGCCAAAGCTTGGCCCGATCCTGAGAGTTTAAATGAAATATTTAATCTAGCAATTAATGCTCATAAACCAGTTTTTATTGGAGGGCATGGTGTTTGGTGGTCTAATGCAGAAAAAAAATTAGAGCAAGCTGGCTTTGAATTAAACATTCCAATATTTAATATACCATACCATCAAAAGCTTTTAGGAGAAGAGGCAGATACATACATGGGTCTAGCAGATATTCATCAATATCCTCCATCAAAAATGGCCCTCAATGAATCAGATTTGGTTCTTATGATTGGTGCACGTCTTGATAATCAAATGAATTTTGGTAATCCTCCACTTTTTCCAAAAAGTACTAAGCTTGCTTGTATTAATGGATCTCATGAAGAAATAGAATTAAATAGAGCTGCAGATATTAACTTACTTTGTGATCCTGGAGTCTTTTTGGATAAACTTATAGAATTAAAGAAAAACAGTAAATGGAAATTAAATGATGAATGGTTTGATAAGAATAAAAAAGAGAAAAAAAATTGGATTGATAAAACATTAGATGACTTAAATGAAGAAACTGAAGATGCCAAAAAAAATGGTGGAAAAATTCATCCTCTTCAATTAGCTTTAGATGTTCAAGAGTTATTAACTGAAAATGATTGGTTAGTTATTGATGGTGGTAACACCCATTTCTGGTCCGAGATTGCAATTAATATTGCTGGATCAAAAGGTAAAAAACTTGGAGGAATATTACATCCAGGCACTTTCAGTATGTTAGGTGTTGGAGTGCCTTTTGCAGTATCAGCAAAAAATCTTAATCCTAAATCTAATGTTGTTTTAATAAGTGGAGATGGTGCATTTTTATCTGGCGGATTATCAATTGAAGCTGCATTTCAAGAAAAAAAACCCATTGTTGTAGTTATAGATAACAATGGAGGTCTTGACTGTATTTCTCAACAACAAGAAAGGTTATTTGAGAGTGGGAAGCATTTTGCAACTGATTTCAGAGATATTCCATTTCATTCTATTTTTGAAGGTTTTGGAGGGCACGGAGAATTAGTTACTAAAAGAGAAGATCTAGGTCCCGCTTTAAAAAGGGCGTTAGAAAGTGGTAAGACTGCATGTGTTAATGTTAAGGCTAAAGGTGTTATTAGTCCAATTGTTGCTGCAGTTAGTGATAAAAGAGATAAAGCGTCTATAGAGTAAATTATGGCAATTTTTTCTACACATTTACTAAACTCAATAGATGGTACACATGCAAGTGACGTAGAAATTATTATTCATAAAGTGAATAATAAAAACAAAGTTATATTTCTAGAAGATAAAACAGATAGCTCGGGAAGAATGCTTAAAGAATTTGAATTGTCGAAAGATGATTGTGAAAGTGATTATGAAATGATAATTAATTCTGGTAAATATTTTAGAAATACAAGTGAAATAATTAATTCAATAAGTGTTAAATTTAAAATGAAAGATCCTCATAAAAAATATCACATACCTTTAATTATTTCTCCAAATGGATACTCAATATGGTGGTCTAAATAAAATGAGTAATTCAGGATTAAACATGTCTAGACGTATAAGGAGAACTCCATATACCGAGAAAGTAATTGAGGCTGGTGTCAGTGGTTTTACTGTAGTTAATCATATGCTTCTTCCAAAATCATATAAAGCAACAGTAGAAGAAGATTATTGGCATTTATCTAAAAATACGCAAATTTGGGATGTTTCATGTCAACGACAGGTTCAGATAATAGGAGATGATGCCACAAAATTAATACAACTCATGTCTCCAAGATCAATAAAAGATATGCCTATTGGTAAGTGTTACTACTATCCAATGATTGATGAAAATGCAGGAATGATAAATGATCCCGTTCTTTTAAAATTAAGTGATAATAAATATTGGCTATCAGTTGCAGATTCAGATGTTCTTCTTTGGGCAAAAGGATTGGCCGTAGGGAGAAATTTTAAAGTTGATATTTTAGAGCCTGATGTTTACCCACTAGCAATTCAAGGTCCGAAATCTGAAGAATTAATGTCTTCAATATTTGGTGAAAAAATTAAAAAATTAAAATTCTTTCATTTTTCTTTTTTTGAATTTGAAGGAACAAAGCAGATTATTGCAAGATCAGGATATAGCAAACAAGATGGTTTTGAGATTTATCTTAAGGGTTTTAGTTTTGGAAAAAAACTTTGGGAAACTATTTGGGATGCAGGAAAAGATTTTAATATTTCACCTGGATGTCCAAATTTAATTGATAGAATAGAAGGTGGTTTATTATCCTATGGTAATGAATTTACTTTAGAAAATAATCCACTTGAATGCGGATTTGATAATTATTGTAATAATTTATCTCATGATTTCATTGGAAAAAATGCATTAATTAAAATATTAAAAAATGGAATAGAAAAAAAATTAAAAGGAATTACTTTTGATGGGTCCCCTACTCCTCCGTGCTCAATACCTTTTCCTGTATACTCAAAAAATAGATTTCAAATTGGTAATATCACCTCTGGCATTTATTCACCATTTTTAAAAACCAATATTGGGCTATCAATGGTTGATAGAGATTATTGGAATGATGGGCAGGATGTTTTCGTATTAACACCAGACAATATTGAGAGAAAAGGTAAAGTATGCTCACTACCTTTTAATTATTCTTAAAATGAGTCATTCAATCGAATTAAAGTGGGAACTAGGAGATCAAAAACTCGAATTTGGAAAATACTTAACTGACCACACAGTAATACTTAATGAAAATGTATCTATTGATGCGGGATCATCTCCAGATTATGGAGGAAGCGAAACTAATATTAATCCAGAACAAAAACTAGCTGCAGCTGTAAGTAGTTGTTTTATGATGACATTCTTAGCTTTAGCTGCAAAAATGAAATGGCCAGTTATTAATTATAAAGATAAAGCAATTTCGTATTTAGGAAAAAATTCAGAAGGAAAAATGTACGTCAACAAAATAGAACTTAATCCAGCTATAGTATTCCAAGATAATTTTACTATTTCTGATGAAGAAATGAGAAAGATGAAAGAGAGATCACATAAATATTGTTTTATCGCTAATTCACTATCTAAAGATGTTGAAATTCAAATTAATTAAATGAATTTTAATCTAATATTATCCGAAAAAAATAATAACATTTCTAATATTATTCTTAATGATCAAAAAAACCAAAATACTTTAAGCGAAAACATGATCAATGAATTAACGTTAGCGCTAGATATTGCTGATAAAGATAATGAAGTAAAAGTAATTATTTTATCATCAAAAGGTAATATTTTTTGTGCAGGACATAATTTAAAAGATTTAAATTCACAAAGATTGCAAAATGACAGAGGTGAAAGCTATTTTAAAAAAATATTTCAAATGTGCTCTCAACTTATGCTGAAAATTAATAAAAATAATAAACCAGTTATAGCTATGGTTGATGGTATCGCTACTGCAGCAGGCTGTCAGTTAATTTCTAGCTGTGATTTAGCTTACTCAAGTAGCAGAGCAAAATATGCAACTCCTGGTGTTAATATTGGATTATTTTGTTCTACACCAATGGTTCCATTATCAAGAACTGTAGGTAAAAAACAAGCTATGGAAATGCTTCTCACTGGAGATCTTATAGATGCAAATAAAGCATTAAGGATTGGTTTAATAAATGATGTTTTTAAAGAAGATAGTTTAAAAAAAAATGTATTTCAAATTGCAAAAAAAATATCGTCTAAATCTTCTAATACTATTAAAACTGGTAAAGAAGCTTTTTACAAACAAAAAGATATGAATTTAGAAGACGCATATACTTTTACTTCAAATGTAATGACGGAAAATATGCTACATGATGATTCCAAGGAAGGTATTGAAGCTTTTTTAGAAAAAAGAGAGCCAAACTGGAAAGAATAATTACTTCTTAAAATGGGTTTGGTTGAGATGGATTGGTAGCTAACCATGTAGATTTTGTCTGCATGTAACTTTGCATTCCCTCCCATCCATTTTCGCGACCGTATCCTGATTGCTTGAAGCCTCCAACTGGTGATTGAGTAGAAGCATTAAAATAATTATTTATATAAACAGTTCCAGCTTCTATCTTATCTGCTAAACGTATAGCTTTATTAGTATCCTTAGTCCAAATACCTGCTGCAAGTCCATAAATAGTATCGTTTGCAATTTTAATTACTTCATCTTCATTATCCCAAGATTGTATTGAGGCGACAGGTCCAAATACTTCATTTTGAGCTAAATCATCTTCATTTGGAACATTATCAAAAATAGTTGGTCCAATATAGTACCCTTCAGATTTTTGTTCTTTTCTTCCATCAATTAGTAATTTTAAACCTCTTTTTTCAGCCGCTTCTATCTTAGATAAAATAAAATCATATTGCTCTTTATTTGCTATAGGCCCTATTTGTGTTGCTGTATCATTTGGGTGACCAACTTTAGCTTTTTTAACAACTTCTAATAAATTATGAGTAAATTTATCTTTTATATCTTTATGCACTAATATTCTTGATCCTGAAATACAGCTATGACCTGAAACTGGAAAGATTCCTGAAACAACTCCATTAACTGATAAAGTTAAATCAGCATCTTTAAATATAATTTGTGGTGATTTACCCCCTAACTCCATAATAATAGGTTTAACATATTTGGATGCACTTAAACTTGCCGCACTCCCCCCTTTTGTTCCACCTGTAAAACTTATCATCCTAACATCTTGATGTTCAATAAGAGGTGCACCAGTGGTAGGACCAAAACCAGTAACAACATTTATCAAACCTTCTGGAAGATCAGCTTCTTCTAAAATTTTCATTAACTCTAATGTAGAGCATGATGCTCTTTCTGAAGGTTTAATTACAACTGTATTGCCTGCTGCTATTGCTGGCGCTAATTTCCAGATTAATGTTCCAATTGGTGAGTTCCAAGGAAGAATAAGTGCAACAACTCCAAATGGTTCCCATTTTAAGTAATTATGCATATTCGGAACCTCTGAAGGTATCAATCTACCTTCATACTTGTCACACATACCTGCATAATAATAAAAACTCTCAGTCTGCCAGCTAGTCAAAGAAGGGGTAATATTTTTTGGAAGTTTACCGTTGTCTTTAGTTTCTATTTGCCCAATGCGTTCTGCATTTTTAGCAATAATATCTCCAATTCTAGTTAATGTTCTCCCTCTTTCTGATGGATGCATTTTACCATATGGACCATCATAATAAGCACGTTTAGCAGATGATACTGCAAGATTAATATCTTTTTCATTACAGTCGGGGACCTTTGCCCATACTTTTCCTATAGATGGATCCTCACTTTCAAAATATTTTTCAGAAGAAGGGTCATGCCATTTATTTCCTGCATAAAATTTGTAGGTTTGAATTTCAGACATAATTTATTTAAACTTAAATATTTTCATTGGTCAACTTATTTGTGATTGATTAATTTTTAATATCATATCTGATGCTTTTTCTGCTAACATTATTACAGATGCATTTATATTTCCACTTATCATATCTGGGAAAGAAGATGCATCTACTACTCTCAGATTGTCTATTCCTCTAACTTTAAGCTGATTATCAAGTACTGCCATTTTGTTATTACTTGAACCCATTGCGCAAGTAGATGCAGGATGATGCCCTGTTTGTACATGATTTCGAACTGACTCTTTTAAATCTTGGTCACTTTTGATTTTTTTTCCTGGAAGTAATTCTTCGGAAACAATTCTAGCTAAACTGGGTTTTGATAATATTTCTCTTGTATGCTTCATCCCTTCTATCATATCTTCCATATCAGATGGATCGATGAACCAATTTGGATTTATATTAAGTTCATCATTAGGATTTGAGCTTTTAAGTTTTACACTTCCTGTGCTCTTTGGTCTTAGTAAATTTATTTGAAAGTGTAATCCTGGAAAAGCTTTTTTACCTCTAGAAAAAAATAATGAACCAAAATTTAATAAATTATCTAAACTCATAGACCAGTTATCTTTTTCTTCTTTGAAACACATAGGTGTCATGAACACTTGTATTTCAGGCATTTCTTTTTCTCTTATTGCATGAAATAGATTTGTTGACCAAAAAGGAGCAGCAGCTAATCCTTGTTTAAATAAAATATATTTTAATCCCACAACAATAGCTCTATCGATCCTTTGATATTTAGAGAAACTTAAATTGTTGTTTTGAAAAGTCCAATTCATTGGCATAACAGGATGATCGTGAAGGTTTTCACCTACTCCAGGTAAGTTAATTAATAATTCTATATTTTTTTCTTTTAAATGTTCTTCTGGACCAATTCCTGACAACATTAAACATTTGGGACTACCGAATGCTCCTAAAGATAATATTACCTCTGATGATGCATAAACTTCACCATTTGATAAAAGTAATCCTTTAGCTTTATTTTTCTCAATTAAAATTTTTATTACTGATGTATTTTTATAAATTGTTAAGTTGTTAGGTTTAAATTTCAAATAAGCTTCTGCAGATGATTGTCTTTTTCCCTTCCATACTTTAACATCATATTGGCCTACTCCATTTAGATTGCCATTATAAAAATCATTATTAATTTCTGCCCCAGCTTCAACACATGCATCAATAAATGCTTTATCGATAGAATTGTAATTACCAGCTGGTGTAAGTTTTAAAGGACCTGAATGTGAGTGATGTTCATTTTTTTCTCTATGAATAGCCGAAGCAGATTTTTTGAAATATGGCAATACATCATTATATGACCAACCCTCCAATCCCTTTTGTCTCCACCGATTAAAATCACCTGGAGCGCCTCTCATGTAAATCATACCATTTAAAAGAGACGATCCTCCTAACCCTTTACCTCTAGGGTATAAAATTTTTCTATTATTTAAAGAAGGCTGAGGTATTGACTCAAAACCCCAATCAAATTTAGGGTTTCCAAAAATGTATCCGTTACCACCGGGCATTTGAGTGAATAAACTTTTTCCTGACCCCCCAGCTTCTATTAGTAATACCTTTATATCTTTATTTTCAGATAATCTTGAGGCTAATGTACAGCCAGCAGAACCTCCTCCTGCTATTATATAGTCAAATGTTTTTTTCATTTTTTAAAAATATAAATTATACTAATTATTAATTTATAAGTAAACTCGAGTAAATTAAATATGAATAATTACAAAGATTGGATTGGAAAGAAAATTTCAAGATGTGATATCATTACTCCTCGATTAGTTGATCATTTAAAAAAAACAATCGATCAAAACTGTTTAAGTGATCAAACTGTTCCTGAAGGAATTTTTTTATGTTTATGCCCAGATGTGGCTTCAATAAACGAACTAGATAAAGATGGAAATACAAAATTAGGAATTTTCTTACCTGAGTTACCTTATAAAATTAGAATGTGGGCTGGTGGTAAAATAAAAATATTTCATGAATTTGAAATTGGATCTGAAATTAAAAAAAATTCAACCATTTCAAGTATTGAATTTAAAAAAGGTAGATCCGGCAATCTATGTTTTGTTAATATTAATCATAAATATTTAAATAAAAATAAATTAATAGTATCAGAGGATCAAACTGCTGTTTATAGAGAAAAAATAAATAAAAACTCCATTACTCCTAAAATAAAAGATGAATTAAAGTTAATTGATAAAGTAGAAATTTTTAGCTCATCAACTTTACTATTTAGATATTCTGCTTTAACTTTTAATGGACATAAGATTCATTATGATAATGATTATACAAAAAAATATGAGGGCCATATGGGATTATTAGTCCATGCGCCTCTTCAAGTAACTTATCTTTTAAATCTTGCAAGAAAAAACGAGATTGAGTTTAATTCTTTTGAATATAAAGCTACAGCGCCTCTTGTATATAACAATAATTTCTTTGTAGAAATTGGTGAAAATCGAGATGATGAAATTATTGGAAGAATTCTTAATGAAAAACAAGAAATTACAATGATTGCAAAATATAAAAAATGAGTTTTCATAAAAAATTTTGCAATTGGGCATCACAAAAAAAAATTAATATCAATAAGGTAACTTATAAAAGAGCAGAAAATGCATTCATAGATACTCTAGCTTGTATATTATCGGGTGTTAAAGAAAAACAATCAAAGGTTGCCTTAAAATACTGTTTAGAAAGTAATAATTCAGGAAAAATTAAAATTTTTGGAGGAGGAAAAAAATTATCTATTTCTGCTGCATGTTTTTTACATGGAGTCAGAGCAGCGTCTATAGACTTTGATGATTACGAATACATAGCAGGATCTCATCCTAGCGCACCAATTTTTTCAGCTCTTATATCTATCGCTCAAATGAAAAATATCTCAATTGAGGAAACATATAAAGGATGGGCAGTAGGATATGAATTAATAATAAAATTAGGACAAGCACTTAGCTATGATCATTATTATAAAGGATGGCATTCAGCAAATACAATAGGCGTGATTGGAGCTGCAGCAGCAGTATCTAAAGTGTTAAAACTAAGTGCGGATCAAATGGCAAATGCAATTTCTATTGCAACAAGTTTTTCATCTGGTTTAAAGCAGCAATTTGGCACAGATATAAAAGCTTTTCATATAGGGTTTGCATCTCAAGCAGGTGTACAGTCAGCCTTACTTGCAAAAAATGGAGGTACAGCTAATCAAGATATTTGGAATATTGAGAGAGGATTTATTGAATTGTATGGTAGTAAATTTTCTAAAAAATTAAATAATAATTTTAAAAAATCAGATTTAGGAAATGCTATAATTAAGTTTCCAAATTTTATTAAGTTTTGGCCAGTTTGTAGTTATTCACAAAGAATAATACAGGGGGGATTAATTTTAAATAAAAAAATTTTTATAAAAAAAAACATTAAATCTATTACAATTCAGTTTCCAGAACCTTGGTTCAGAGTATCAAAATTTCATATACCTAAAAATTCTACTGAAGCTAGATTTTCATTGAGTTATTGTTTAGCAACTGCTCTCATTAATGGTAAATTTGATTTAAAAAGCTTAAATATTTCCAAAAATAAAAAAAGTTTAAATATGGTTAAAAAAATTAAACTAATCACTTACAAGGTACCAAATAATTTTGAAGATTATGATCCTAAGTATCCTGATATAATTAAAGTAATAATGAATGATGGAAGTAAGTTGATTGAAAAAATATCACATATTAAAGGAGGAAAAAATTACCCTTTAAAAGATGAAGATATTGATAATAAATTTTTAATGTGTGGAGGTAAAAAAAACATTTTAATTAAAATAAGAAATCAAAAATATAAGAAGAAAAATTTAAAAGAAATAATTTTTTAATTTAGGTATTTTTTCTTTCTCTGTAAGCTATAAATATTCCAGTACTAATAATTATTGTTCCCCCTAGATAAATACTTAAAGTTGGAACCTCTGAATAAATTAAATATCCCATAATTCCAACAAATATAAAAGATGAGTATTCAAAGGGTGAAGTAATTGCAACATCTGCGTATTTAGCTGCCTGAGACATAAATAAGTGTCCTAGTGATCCCATCATACCTAAACTCATAGCAAAAATTAATTGAATTCCATTTGGCATGATAAAATTATCAGGAAAAAATATTATTGACGTAATTAATAATGCAAAAGAGTAGTAAAAAACAATTGCAACACTAGAATCAGTACTCATTACTGACCTCGTTGACAAATAAACAGAAGCCATAAACGCTGCAGATATTAATGGATAGAGTGTTTCTAATTTAAACAAGTCAGTACCGGGCTTAACAATAATTAACACACCAATAAAACCAATTAATATTGCAGTTGTTCTAAAAATCCCAATTCTCTCACCAAGTATTGGTACAGCAAGAAAAGCAGCAATAATGGGAGCAGAATGTGCAATAGCAATGTTTTCAGATAACATTAAATGATTAATTCCGTAAATATAGAACACAACACAAGCAGAAGCAGAAAGGGCTCGGATAGCATGTCCAACTGGTTTTTTAGTTTTTAACTTATCAAATCCAAAATACATTGCTAAAAAAGTTGCAATGATACTTCCACTTAATGCTCTGAAGAATATTGACTCCCATACAGGAAAATGAAAACTTAAATATTTATATGTAATATCATTTATACTAAGACAAAACATGGACAATAACATGAAAGAAATTCCCAAGAGATTATTATTTTTCGATTTCATTAATTTGTTAAATATACTAAGATAATTTATTCAGATATAAATATTTCAAAATGAGCAGTAAATATCATGTAAAAAAATTAGAAAAAAAGAATGACCACTTAAGTATTGTATGGAAAGATAATTTTGAAAGTAAATTCCACTTTATGTGGCTGAGAGATAATTGCCCAACCGCAATACATCCTACTGCAAATATGAGAGTATTTAATATTTTAACTGTAAGTAAAAATATATTTCCTAAAAATTATAAAATTAACAAAAATAAACTCAATATTGATTGGAGTGAAGGTGATCATACAAGTAAATTCAACTTAAAATGGTTAAGAGATCATTGTTATACCGAAATAAATCAACAAAAATATAAATCACCTTATGTTTTTTGGGATGGTAAATTAAAAAAAAATTTAAAGAAAATTATTGTTGATCATAATAGTGTAATAAAAAATGATAAATATTTAAGCAAATGGCTAAATTTACTTCATATCTATGGTTTTGCTTTAATTAAAAATGCACCAACTAGTAAAAAATCAGCATTCAAAATATTAAATAGAGTAAGTCATCATAGAGAAACATTTTTTGGTACACCATTTGAAGTAATTAACATTCCAAAGCCAAATAACACTGCTTATACGGCAGATGCATTAAGAAATCATACCGACTTACCTTATTTTGAATATGCTCCTGGTTATCAGTTTCTTCATTGCTTAGTAAATGAAGCTAATGGCGGCTTATCATCTGTTGTTGATGGTTTTGCAGTTGCAAATTATTTAAAAAAAAATGAAAAAAATGTTTTTAATATTTTAACAAAAACTTACGTTAAATTCAAAGATACGGATTATACTCAAAAAGCTATCAGAATTCTTCATTCACCAATAATAACACTTACAAAAGATAATGATTTCAATGATATTAGATTTAGTATGGCTGCAATGGGAGCAGTCGATGTTGATCCAAAAGAAATGAAAAAATTTTATGAAGCGTACCAATATTTTGCATCACTACTTCAAAACAAAAAATTTAAAATTGATTTTAGATTAGAAGCAGGTGATATATTTTGTTTTAATAACAGAAGAGTATTACATGGAAGGACTGAATTTGACCCAAACTCTGGAAATAGACATCTTCAAGGATATTATATTGAAAGAGATGAAATAATAGGAAGATTAAATTATTTTAATAATATTAAAGTTTAGATCATTCCCATCCGCAGATAGTTTTAATTTCTAAATATTCTTCTAAACCCCAATCGCCACCTTCTCTTCCATTTCCAGATTGTCTGTAACCCCCAAAAGGAGTTCCTGGTTCTGCACTATTTCCATTTATGTAGACACCTCCAGATCTAAATTTTCTTGCTACTCTTTTTGCCTTTTCTTTATCTTGAGTTTGAACATAATTTCCTAAACCATAGGATGTATCATTTACAATTGATACAGCTTCATCTTCATTTTCAAAGGGGATTATAGACAGTACTGGTCCAAAAATCTCTTCTTTTGCAATTCTCATATCATTTGTTACATCCGTGAAAATTGTTGGCTTTACAAAGTAACCTTTTTCTAAACCATTTGGTTTTTCAGGACCGCCTGCTACTAATGTGGCTCCTTCATTTATTCCACTTCTTATCAGATCAATGATTTTATCATACTGGATTTGCGAAATAACTGGCCCAATATGATTTCCATGTTTTAAAGCTATATCAACTTTTATTTTATTTGCTTCATCTGCAGCTTCTACTATTGCTCTTTTATAAATTGATCTTTCAACTAGCATTCTAGTTGGGGCATCACAAGATTGACCAGAGTTACTCATTATGTTCCTAACACCATCTCTAACTGCATCTGGGTGTGAGTCACTAAAAATAATATTACCTCCTTTACCGCCTAATTCTAAACATACTCTTTTTATTGTATCTGCAGCATTTTTGGAAATAAGTTTTCCCGCTCTTGTTGATCCAGTAAAAGAAATCATATCAATATCACTATGTGTTGACAAATCAGTACCTACGCCGGCGCCATCTCCATTTATTAAATTAAAAACACCTTCAGGAAATCCAGCTTCATGAATAATTTCAGCAAAGAGCATTCCTGATAATGGAGCAATTTCGGAGGGCTTTAAAATCATTGTGCAGCCAACAGCTAAGGCTGGAATTACTTTTAAAGTAATTTGATTAATTGGCCAGTTCCATGGAGTAATAAGTCCACATACTCCAATAGGCTCATAGACAATATAATTATTAGAAACATTATTAAATTTAGTTTCGAATTTAAAATTCTTCAATCTTAAAATAAAATCTTTAATATGATCTTCCCCAGAAGAAGTTTGTGCTGAGGAAGACCAATCTAAAGGAGCACCCATTTCTTTAGACATAGTTTGGGTGATTTCATCCCATCTACTTTTATAAATCATCAATAAATTTTCTAATAAATTAATTTTTTCAATTTTATCTATTTGACTCCATGTAACTAATGCCTTCTTTGCTGCACTTACAGCCAGATCAACATCTTTTTTAGATCCCAATGAAATGCAAGCATATGATTGTTCGTTGGAGGGATCTATAACATCAAAATCATTCTTTGTAATTGGATCTACCCAAGTGCCATTTATATAAAATTTACGTTTATCAATCATAGCTTAGAAGAATAAAATAATTATTCATTTATTTTTTTTTATATTAGAATAAAAGAATATACAATAAGAGGTAAAATTGACACTAGAAAATATTAAACTTGATATAGACTATGTAAGATCACAATTCCCAGCATTTAAAGATCCTCTGTCTAAAGATTGGTCTTTTTTTGAAAATGCTGGAGGTAGTTACGTGCCAAAAAATGTAATTGATAAGTTAACTGAGTTTATGATTAAAACAAAAGTACAACCATATGCTGAATATCCAATGTCCAAAATAGCTGGTGAAAACATGGATAGAGCAACAGAATTATTTGCAAAAATGATAAATGCAAAAAATAATGAAATTTTAATCGGAGGATCTACTTCTATAAATTTATATGTTTTATCAAATGCTCTCAAAGGACATTTAGTTAAAGGAGATGAAGTAATAGTAACAAATCAAGATCATGAAGCAAATATTAGTCCATGGAGAAGATTAAAAAAGAATGGAGTTAATATAATTGAGTGGAAATTTAATCTTAATGATCATGAATTGAAAATTAGTGATTTAGAAAAATTAATATCTTCAAAAACAAAAATAATAGCAGTTACACATTGTTCAAATATTGTTGGATCAGTAAATAATTTAAAAAAAATAAGTAAACTAGCACACAAAAAAAATATTATTGTCATAGGTGATGGGGTTTCATATGCACCACATGGGTTTCCTGATGTAAAAGATTTAGGAGTAGATTTTTATACTTTTAGTTTATACAAAACATACGGACCACATCTAGCATTATTATATGGAAAAGAGGAAATTTTAAAAAATTTACCAAATCAAAATCATGAGTTTTTAGATGGACAACATCCTTATACGATAAATCCTGGGGGACCAAATCATGAAGAGCTTGTATCTTTAATTGGAATTTATGAGTATTTTGAAAATTTATATAATCATCATTTTAAAAATACAAATTTAAGTACGCTAGAAAAAATAAAAAAGATTAATAATTTAATTTCAAATCATGAAGAAATTATTGCTAATCCAATTCTAAAATATTTAGATAAAAGAGAAGATTTAAATTTAATTGGAAAGAAGAAAATTGAAAATAAAAATAGAGCTCCAACAATATCTTTTTACTCTAATAATAAATCTTCAAAAGAAATTTCAAAAACTTTAAATAAATATAAGATTGCGACAAGAAATGATAATTTTTATGCTTGGAGGTGCTTAAAATATTTAGGAATTGATACTAATGATGGCGTAGTAAGATTAAGTATGACTCATTACAATAATCTTAGTGATACAGAAAATGTCCTTACAGCCTTAGAAAAGGTCTAATTAATTTTATAGTAATCTTTATACCACTCTATAAATTTTCCTATTCCAGTCTTAATATCTGTTTTTGGTTTGTATCCAGTATATTTTTTAATTTTATTAATATTAGAGTGTGTTTTAATAATATCTCCAATTTGAAGAGGTAAATTTTTAATTTTAGAAGTTTTGTTTAAATTTTTCTCAATATATTTTAGATAGTCTAAAAGTTTTTTTGGATTGCCATTACCAATATTAAAAATTTCATAAGGAATAGTTTTTTTTGATTGTTTTTTAATTAATAAATAAATACCATCGACTATATCGTCAACATATGTGAAATCTCTTAGATGATTACCATGGTTATATAATTCAATTGATTTATTATTGATTATATTTTTTGTAAATTTGAATAAAGCCATATCTGGCCTGCCAAAAGGTCCATAAACTGTAAAAAATCTGACACCTGTACATGGTAGTTTATATATGTATGAATATGAATGAGCCATAACTTCATTTGATTTTTTTGTAGCAGCATAAAATGAAAGAGGGAAATCTGTCGTATTTTTTTCATTTAAAGGGAATTTTTTTGAGTCTCCATATACTGAACTAGTAGATGCATAAATTAAATGTTTAATTTTATTATGTCTTGATACCTCCAATACATTAAAAAAACCTTCCAAATTACTTTTAAAATATGCTCTTGGTTGATCAATTGAGTATCTTACTCCAGCTTGAGCTGCAAGATGAATAATAATATTAATATTATTTTTTTTTATTATGTTATTTAATTTTTTATATTCAGATAAATCAATTTTATAAAAAAAAAATTTTTTATGTTGTTTTAGTTTCTTAATTCTATTTTTTTTAATATTAGTATCATAATAATTATTTACATTATCTATGCCTATTACATTTGATTTTGTTTTTAATATTTTTAAAGCAAGATGATAACCAATAAAACCAGCTGATCCAGTAATTAAAATATTCATTAATTAATTTGTTGGCATTTTAAATTCAGGTCCTTTTTGAATACTTTTAGGCCACCTTGACGTCACAGTTTTAAGTTTTGTATAAAATCTCACACCTTCAACACCATGCATAGCATGATCACCAAATAAAGATTGTTTCCAGCCACCAAAACTGTGAAAAGCCATCGGAACAGGTATTGGAACATTAACACCAACCATTCCAATATTACAATTTGTTGTAAAATGTCTAGATACTTCTCCATCTGATGTATAAATACTAGTTCCGTTACCGAAAGCATGCTCATTTACCAATTTAAGAGCTTCATCATAATTTTTAACTCTTACAACCGATAAAACAGGACCAAAAATTTCTTCTTTATAAATTTTCATTTCTTTTGAAACATTGTCAAATAATGTTGGCCCTACAAAATAACCATTTTCATATCCTTGTATTTTTATATTTCTGCCATCTAAAATAAGATTTGCTCCCTCATCAACACCAGTAGTGATATAATTATTAATCTTTTCTTTATGTTCTTTTGATATAACCGGACCCATTTGTGAAGTTTGATCTGTCCATGGAGCAACAACTAATGATTCTGCTTTATTACTTATATTTTCAACAAGTTTATCAGCAATTTCTCCAACTGCAACTGCTACTGAAACTGCCATGCATCTTTCACCAGCTGATCCATATGCAGCACCCATAATACCATCAACAGCTTGATCTAAATTTGCATCTGGCATAACTATAAGATGATTTTTAGCTCCTCCCAGAGCTTGCACCCTTTTACCTTTTTGAGCTGATCTCTCATATATATATTTGGCTACTGGAGTTGAGCCAACGAAACTTACTGACTGTATTCTTGGATCATCCAGTAGCAAATCAACTGCATTTTTGTTTCCATTCAAAATATTAAAAACTCCATTAGGTAAACCAGCTTCGGAAAATAATTCAGCGAGCTTAATACTACATGATGGATCTTTTTCTGAAGGTTTTAAAATAAATGAATTGCCACAAGCAATGGAAATTGGATACATCCACATTGGCACCATGGCAGGAAAATTAAAAGGTGTAATTCCAGCTGTTATACCTAAAGGTTGTCTAGTAGACCATGAATCTATTTCAGTACCTACATTTTGAGAAAACTCTCCTTTTAGTAAATGAGGTATTCCACAAGCAAATTCAACTACTTCTAAACCTCTAATTACCGAACCTTTTGCATCTTCAAGAGTTTTACCATGTTCTGAAGAAATTATTTTAGCTAAATGATCTATATTCTTTTCTATAAGATCTTTATATTTTGAAATGATCCTTGATCTTTTTAAAGGAGTAACTTGTGACCATTCATGATAAGCTTTTGCAGAATTATTAACAACACTTTCAAAATCAGTCTTATCAGATAATAATACTTGAGAAGTCGTTTCTCCTGTGGAGGGATCTTCAACATTTAGATATTCACTTGAATTTCCAGCTGTAATTTTACCATCAATATAATTTTCAATTTTTTTCATTTGTATTCCTATAAATTAAAATCAAATTTCTTAAATATATAAATATTCCGAAAGTTTGTCCGACTATAATTACTGGATCTTTTCTAAAAATCGCATAGGTTAATAATCCTAAACCACCAAAAATACTTAAATACCAAAATATAACAGGGATATAGCTTTCACCCTTTTTTTCTGAAAATATCCACTGAACTATAAATCTGGAAGCAAAAAGTCCCTGTCCTACAAAACCAACAATTAAAAAAAAGATTTCTATTTCAGATAAATTCAGTAAATAATCAATCATTACTTACTTTTCTAATATTTTTAATGAGTTTGTATACTTTTATCATATCTCTTATTCCTCTTAAAAGTCGCCCAAAAGTGCCATATTTTGATTCACCAAAAATACGTAATCTGTGATCCACATTTACATAAATGATTTCCTTATCAATACCTGCATATAAGGATGGTATAAATCTGTGTATACCATCAAAATAAGGAAATGTTAAAAATATTTTTTTATTAAAAACTTTTAGGCTACAACCTGTATCCTTACACTTATCTTTAAAAATAATGTTTCGAATATAATTTGCAATTTTAGAGCTAATTTTTTTTATTAAATTGTCCTTTCTTTTAACTCTAATACCAGATACGAGATCTATATTTTTACTATTTTTATAAATCTGATATAGTTTAGGAATATCCTCAGGATTGTTTTGACCATCACAATCTATAGTTATTATAGTGTCAGTAATAGCTTCTTTTACTCCTGCGTATATAGAAAAACTTTGCCCCATATTTATTGGGTTTTTTATAATTTTTAAATTAGATAAATATGAACTTTCTAATTTGGCTAATGATTTATCAGTACTTTTGTCATCAATAATAATAATTTCATACTCATAAATAGATAGATAAATTTTTATTTCTGATAAAAGTTTATCAATATTTTTTTCTTCATTAAAACAAGGAATAATTAATGAAAAATCCATAAATTAATTTTTAAATGTTTTGATATATTTTGAAACAAAATTTAGAACATCATTTTTATTTATTTTATCATAATTTTTAAAAATATTTATAAAAGTTTCATAGAAATCTTCATCGATATTAGATACGCTTGTATCTATAAATATTTTTGGATGGATAGTATTTACTTTATTTCTATCATAAAATAAATCTTCATGCATTTTTTCATTTTTACCCAATCCTGTAAAAATAATTTCTATTTTTTTGTCACTAATATAAGATTGAGACATATTAAAATCATCTATAAGTTTTTTAGCTATGTCAATAATCTTTATTGATTTGCCCATTTCTAATATAAATATATCACCAGAATTACCTAATGAAGATGATTGGATAACTAATTGTGCAGCTTCAGACACTGACATAAAATATCTTGTTACATCTGGATGTGTCACTGTTACTGGACCTCCATCTTTTATTTGTTTTTTAAAAATTGGTATAACTGAACCTGAGGAACCAATTACATTCCCAAATCTTACAATTGAAAATTTTGTTTTATTTGGAATATCTTCTAAAAGTTTAAATTCTGATAAATGCTGAATAATTATTTCGGCAAGCCTTTTTGTACTTCCCATCATACTTATAGGATTTACAGCTTTATCAGTGGAAATGTTTACAAAATTTTCAACTTTATTTTTAATTGATATTTTAGCTAAGTTGAATGTACCAATAACATTGTTTTTAAATGATTGTACGGGATTATCCTCAACTAAACCGACGTGTTTATATGCAGCAGTGTGGAAAATTGTATTTGGTCTTTCTAAAACAAATATTTGTTCCAATAAATTATAATCATTAATTGACCCAAGATATGATATGATTTTTATTTTATAAATATTTAATTTTTTTATTTTTCCCAATATTTTAAATAATGAATATTCATTAACGTCAAATATAATAATTTTTTTAGGTTGAAAGTTTAAACATTGAATACATATTTCAGATCCAATTGACCCTCCAGCCCCAGAAATAAATATTGTTTTATTTTTAATATTTTTTTCAAGTAAATTTTGAGAATGAAATATTTCATTTCTTTTAAAAACATTATTTTTATCAATTTGCTCAAAATTTTCTAAATTTATTGAGTCATTATTAATCAAGTTCATTGAATTTTGAGATTTAATTTTTATAGATATATTATTGTTAGAAGCTATCTCATAAATTTTATTTTTCTCATTAATGTCAAGATTATCTTTAGTTATAAAAATTTCATCAATTTTGTTATATTTAAAAAGTTCAAAAAAATTTTTTTCTGAATAAATTTTAATATCATCTATTAATCTATTTTTTAAATCTTTTTTATTGTCAACAAATCCGATAACTTTAATATTATTTGATAACTTTGCAGATTGATAAAATAGAATAGCATTAAAATCTGATCCATATATCAATATATTTTTAACATTATCGGATTTTGATGTTGAAGAATATTCTATAAATGTTTTTGCTAAAACTCTAATGTTAGCAAAAAGAGTTAAAGCAATAAAAAAATTAATGAGCGTAACTGACCTTGGGAAAGTATCAGGTTTAAATAAAATTGCAATAAAACCCCATATTAGTGAATAAATAAATGTAGCAAAAAAAATTTTTAAAATAAAATTAAAATTTATGTATCTTATCAAATTGGAATATAAACCAAAGAAATAAAATATTGGTATACAAATTAATGGAGATATTAATAATAAGTAAAGATATTTAATATCATCAGTGTAAAACAACGTGCCTAATCTAGAAGATATAGACATATACAATGATAAAAATAAAATAATGATATCAAATAATATCATTATTAATATTTTAAATTTATAAGGTATTTTAGTTATTATTTGAAAAAAATTTAAGATCATTAATGAGATATATTTTTGAATTTAAAAATTTTTAGTATTGTTAAAAACAGGATTTTAATGTCAAACATAGTATTTTTTTTATTTAAATAGTATTGGTCTAATTTGACTTTTTCATCTATTGATATGTCATCTCTTCCATTAATTTGTGCCCAACCAGTAATACCTGGTTTAATTTTGTCAATTCCTAAAGATTTTCTTTTATTTATTAAATCATATTGATTAAATAATGCGGGTCTAGGTCCAACTAAGGACATATCTCCATATAAAATTGATATTAATTGAGGTAATTCATCAAGGCTAGACTTTCTAAGAAACTTTCCAATAAATGTTAAATATTGATCTGGCTCTCTTAATAAATGAGTTGCTAATTGGGGGGTGTCCACACGCATAGTTCTAAATTTAGGCATGATAAATATTTTACTGTTGATACCTACTCTTTTAGAAAAATAAATAATTTTACCTTTTGTTCCATAAAGAAGTACCAATGAAATTATAGAAAAAAGAAATATAATTATTGGTGATAAAGATACTATTATTAGTATTTCCATATATCTATTCATCTTTGTTTTTGAAACTTTTTACCATTTTATTTATTTCTTTTGTTATATCGGAAAAGGAATTAAAATCTAATTCCTTACACAACTTTGAGTTATCAATTTCAAAAGAATTAAATATTTTAATAAAACTATTTTTTTTTCCTATGATTAAAAAAATTAATTTTAATAAATTTTTATTTAAATAAAATGTATTATTATTATTTCTAAAAGAACTATTTATATAATTATACAAACTATATAGACTTAAAGATTGATCATTTGCAGCCAAATATAAACCAGATTTATTACTTTTTAATTCTATAATATTTTCAAAAATTCTAATTATATCTATAATTGAAATAAAACTTCTTTTATTATTAATACCTTTGATAGGTAGAGGGACATTAAATTTAGCAAGATACATTAGTGATTTTAAATTACCTTTGGCGTTTTCACCTATTACAAGAGGAATTCTTATATTATAATACTCAATGAAGGAATTTTTGAACTCATTTTGAATAAGTTGTTCTAATTCAAATTTAGATTTTGCATAAAGAGATAAGGGATTTGGTATTGATTTTTCAGAAATTATATTTGTATCAGAGTAATCTCCGTTTACATTAATAGAGCTAAGAAAAATAAATTTTTTCAGCCTAATTTTTTTAGCAAATTCAATTAAAGATTTTGTAATGAAATAATTTTCTTTTTGATTCTGTAACGAAAATTTATTTGAATGTGCTTTACTGGACAAATGAATAATTATATCCAAATCAATTACAATTTCTTTGAGCTCATTTACTCCAATTATATTTTCTGATGAATAGCCCTCATTTCTTTTATTTGTATTTCTATTAAAAGTAAAAATAGTATGGCCTTTATTTTTAAAATATTTTTTAATTTTACTTCCTATAAAACCAGATGAACCAGTGATTAATATATTCATTGATTACTGTTTATAAACTTCAAAATGCTTGTTATTAACTAAATTAATAGAAAATTTATTTTCAGCTATTAATCTGCTTTGTTTTGACATATTTCTTAAATTTTTTCTTTGTAAGATAATTTTTTTTATCGCTTGTGTTAAAGCATACGCATTTTTAGCTTCACACAAAAACCCATTTAAACCATGTATGACACATTCCTTACATCCTGGAACATTAGTAGTAATTATTGGTCTCCCTACAGCATTAGCTTCAATTAAAATTTTAGGCATTCCTTCTCTGTAGGAAGGTAGTACTACTACATCTGCATTTTGAATATGTTCAATAATATTTTGTTGATATTTTTTGAAAAATTTATTTTTGTTATCTATCCAAGAATCTATAATAGTTTTATCAATAAAAGAAGGATTATTTTTATCTAAATCTCCTATAATTATAAAATTTACTTTATCATTATTTTTTAAAATATTATTTGATGCTTCAATAAATTCATAAATACCTTTATCTTTAAGAAGTCTTGAAACTAATAAAAAAGTAATTTTTTTATTATTTCGTATGGGTGTGTATTTTACTTTCTTCAAATCGATACCAGAGCCAGGAATAATTATTGATTTAGTCTTTTCAAATTTTGTATGAGTTTGTATCAAATTATAATCATCTAAATTTTGAAAAATTATTTTAATATTATTATTTTTAAAAAGTTTTTTTGAAAAAAATATAAATATTTTTTTTAAAATTCTTGCTCTTATTGATGCATTAGAAACAATAAAACCT
>CACIXR010000004.1 GCA_902590695.1 uncultured Alphaproteobacteria bacterium | reverse complement strand
TCATTTTCAAACAAAGTATTCCAAACAACCCGTTTTTGAACGTTTCTGGCTTTTTTGGGGAAATCATTTTGCAATAAGTGAAAAAGATTTTTTAGCAGAGTTTAGTACCGGACCTTATCAACGTGAAATTATTAGACCTAACATGGTTAAAACTTTTGAAGAGATGGTTCAGTCAGTTACAACTTCATGGTGTATGATTCACCACCTTGATAATTCAGAATCTTTTGGCCCCAATTCTAAAAAAGGAATGGAATGGGGAGAAACGATAAACGAAAATCATGCAAGAGAATTATTAGAATTACATACAGTATCTCCAAATGCTGGATACACTCAGGAAGATGTGATTCAGCTAGCCTATATCATGACAGGTTGGGCTCACAAATGGGATAGAAAAAACTTAGAAACTGGTGATATATGGTTTGATCAAGAAATGCATCAAAAAGGAGATAAAGTAGTTTTAGGAGTTAAATACAAAAATGATGCAAAAAGAGAACTTGCAAAGGTAATTCATGATTTGGCAACACACCCAATCTGTATCAAATTTGTTTCAACAAAATTATGCAGGCATTTTATTACAGATGAACCAACAGATGAAATGATAAACCCAGTTATAGAAGCATGGAACAAATCCAATGGCAGCTTAATTGAAATTCACAAAGCAGTTATAACGCAAGCTTACAATTATAATGAGATTACACATAAATTTCATCCACCTGAAATATGGTTAATGCAATTATCAAGAATGTTTGATTTAAATATTCCACTTTCTTTTGAAAAAATGAATTATACTTTCAAGTCAAAGCCAAATAACAGACAAAGACAATTATCATGGATACTTAGAGAAATAGGGCATTCACCTTATCGTGCCAAACAACCTAATGGTTGGAGTGATTTGGAGGTAGATTGGGTATCGCCAGAATTATTATTACGCCGCTTTTGGTTTGCTTCAGTTGAACTTCCAATGCTTGTTAAATCTGGAAACAGATCCCATGGTTTTATTTTATCTTGTCTTAAAAATAATTTTGAAGATCATAAAAATATGGCGTCTCTTATTGATAATTTTAGATTTGGCACATCAGATTATGATTTAGGGCAAAAGTATGGAGTCATTTGTAATTTGCCAGGAGTATTAAAAATATGAACTGCACAAGAAGAAATTTTTTAATTGGAGGATCAACAACATTGTTTCTTTCTGGATATTTTCCAAAAATAAGTTTCGCTTCAAAGCAGAAAAAAAATCTAATTATTATATCACTTCGTGGAGGAATGGATGGTTTAACAGCTGTTCCTGTTATTGGAGATAAACGTCTCAAAAAATTAAGAAAAAAACTCATTTTGGAAGACGTTCTTAATTTGAACAGCGACTTCGGCCTTCATCCTAAATTAGAAATTTTTCATAAACTCTGGCAAAAAAATCAAGCGGCATTTGTTCATGCAACAAATATTCCTTACACGGGCAGATCACATTTTGATGGACAAAATTTAATGGAAACTGGAGCACACATTCCATACAAAGAAAAAACGGGATGGCTTGGTAGGGGATTACTAGCTTCAAATATTATAGGAAAAGGTTTGGCAATATCTTTACCAATGCCACTCTTATTAAGAGGTGTGCCACAGAATAATAACTTCTTCCCATCACCAGATTTTGTTGAAACAAAGTTAATAGATCAAATTTATAATGAATTTAAGGGTGAGCATAACGAGCTAATTAAATCTACACTTGATACAATTAGACAAAGACCATTGTCTATGCAAATAGCTACTGACTCTGATGATAGAAAAAAACTTGCTCTTGAAGCTGCTAAACAATTAAAAGATCAAAGTGGTCCTCGAGTTGCTGTATTTGATTTAGATGGTTTTGATACCCATGCTGCTCAAGGAGGCGTTGATGGAGCGCATGCTGATGAACTAGAAGAAGTAAATAAAATTGTTACTATTTTACATGAAAATCTTGGTCAAGCGTTTGATAATACTCTTATTCTTACTCTAACTGAATTTGGCCGAACTATAAAACAAAATGGAGGCTATGGAACTGAGCATGGATATGGAAGTGCAATACTAATGGCTGGAGGCTTGCTAAAAAAATCTCAAGTTTATACAGATTGGCCTGGACTAAAAAAGAAAGAATTATTTGAGGGAAGAGATCTAAATTCGACTATTGACTCAAGGGCTGTTTATAATTCTGCAATGTCTGTTTGTTTTAACCAAGATCCAGAATTTTTACGTAAAGAAGTTTTTTGGGGAGACGAACTTCCTGATTTGTCTCAAGAATTGTTTAAGATTTAGAAATAAATAATTTTTTTAGTAATTTCATGTTAAACAACAATATGGTTTCAGAAAATTTTGATAGTTTATTCAAGGCTGCAAAAAAAGTTAGAGAGCAAGCTCATGTGCCTTATTCAAATTTTAAAGTAGGAGCAGCTTTTCTAACAGAAGATAGTAAAATTATTACTGGTTGTAATGTTGAAAATGCTGCCTATCCTCAATCCCAGTGTGCCGAGGCAACTGCAATTGGAAATATGATATCTAATGGAAACAAAAAAATTTTAGAAGTTGTGGTTATAGGTTCAGGTGAATTATTATGCTCACCCTGTGGTGGTTGTAGACAGAGGTTAAGAGAATTTGCTACTTTAGATACTAAGATTCATATGTGTAATGAAAATGGTCATATGAAAACATCTACGCTCGAAGAATTACTTCCAGATTCTTTTGGCCCAGAGAATCTTTAATGTTACCCTCGGCAAAAAAATTTTTAGAAATAACAAATAATACTTCACCCGATATTGCCGTAATTTTAGGAAGTGGACTAACTAATTTTTTTGAAGAAAAAGATATTCAAGAATCAATCTCATATGAACAGTTAGCTGATTTTCCACAGCCAACTGTCAAAGGTCACGCAGGTAAATTAGTTTTAGGAAAAATAAATACTTTAAATGTTGTTTGTATGTATGGAAGATCACATATTTATGAAGGGCATAATCCTCAAAGTTTAGCTTCACCCATAAGAGTATTAAAGGACATTGGGTCTAAGTTATTAGTTGTTACAAATGCAGCAGGTAGTTTAGATGAAGCTATGCCGGCTGGCAGTTTAATGGCAATTAAAGATCATATTAACTGGAGTGGTTTTAATCCACTTATTGGACCTAATGCTGAAGAGTATGGCCCTCGCTTTCATGATATGAGTGATGGGTATCACAAGTTTTATAGAGATCAGTTAATACAAGTCGCTAAAAAAATAGATCAAAAAATTTATGAAGGTATCTATTGTATGTACTCAGGACCAAATTTTGAAACTCCTGCTGAAATCAATGCCTTAAAAGTAATAGGTGGAAATGCAGTTGGAATGTCTACAGTACCAGAAGTTTTAGTTGCTAATCATTGCGGACTTCCCGTTATTGGTATCAGCGTAATCACCAACTTAGCTGCTGGTATGAATAAAACAAAATTAAGTCATCAGGAAACTTTAGAGAATGCAAGTTTAGCAGAGAACAATGTTTTAAATTTAATTAAACAATTTATACAAGAAGTTCAATTCGATGATACCTCAAGAGATAATTAGAAAAAAAAGAGACAACAAAGATCTATCAAAAGAAGATATCAACTTTTTTGTAGACGGTTTAACAAATGGATCTTTTTCAGATGCGCAAATTGCAGCAATGAGCATGGCAATATTTTCAAATGGAATGACTCCTGAAGAAACTGTTTGTTTAACTGAAGCGATGACGAACTCAGGCGATACACTAAATTGGTCTGAGATTGTAGATTCTGAGTTGGTTTGTGATAAGCACTCAACTGGTGGAGTTGGAGACAAGACGAGCGTTATTTTAGCACCAATACTTGCAGCTTGTGGACTATATGTACCTATGATTTCAGGTAGAGGTTTGGGTCATACCGGTGGTACTCTAGATAAATTTGATTCAATACCTGGGTACAATACAAAGCCTGATTTAGAAACTTTTAAAAAAGTTGTAAAAGACGTTGGTTGTGCAATTATTGGTCAAACCTCTAATTTAGCACCAGCTGATAAAAAATTATATTCTATAAGGGATATTGTAGGTACAGTAGAATCTTTACCTTTAATAACATCATCTATTCTTTCAAAAAAAATTGCAAGCGGTCTTTCATCTTTAGTACTTGATGTAAAAGTTGGTAATGGATCTTTTAATAGCACTATTGATATAGCAAGAGATTTATCCAACTCCTTAGTAAGAGTCGCTAAAGGAGCAGGTTTACATTGCGAAGCTGTATTAACGGATATGAATCAGGTCCTAGGTAAAAGTGCTGGTCATACACTGGAGATATTAGAATGCATAAAATATATTAAAAATGATTTTAAAGATCATCGATTAGAGAAGATCACTAATGAATTAATATCTTCGCTATTAGTAAACATTTATAAAATTTCAAAAGAAGAGGCTTATAATAAAATTAATACTGTTATTAATAATGGACTAGCTGCAGAAAAATTTGAAATGATGGTTGCAGCCTTGGGTGGACCAAAAAATATTTTAACATCTTATGAAAAAGATCTATCCAATACATCTATTCAAAAAGATATATTTTCTATGGAAGGCGGGTGGATAGAAAATATTCATACCAGAGAATTAGGCCTTATACTTATTGAACTTGGAGGTGGAAGAAAACAGGTTACCGATAAAATAAATTATGGAGTTGGATATGATAATGTTCTCAATATAGGCGATGAAGTAAATTCCTCAACTGCTCTGTTAAGTTTATACTCAAGTAAAAATATAGATGATAATTTAATAAATAAAATAAAAGGCTGTTTCATTATTTCAGATAAAAAAACTCAAAAACTACCTGAAATATTTGAAACCATAAATTAATGAGCACTCAAACTGAAATTAATGAAGCACTTGTGCAATACTTACAAAGCGTAGGTTACCGAGAAGATAAAATAATTACTGAACTAGAAAATGAAACTTTAAAACTTGGTAGTGTTTCCCAAATGCAGATTGCAAAAGAACAAGGTCAGTTTTTAGAAATGATAACTAAAATTTCTAATGCTAAAAACTGTTTAGAAATTGGAAGGTTTACAGGGATGAGCACTTTGTTTTTGGCTAGAGGTATACCTGAATCAGGAAAAATCGTAACTGTTGATAATTCAGATGAATTTTTATCCTTAGCAAAAAAATATTGGGAATTAGATAAAATGAGCTCAAAAATTGAATCGATTATTGGAGATGGTGTTGAGGTAATGCAAAGCATGATAGACCGTCAACAGAGTTATGACTTAATTTTTATAGATGCTGATAAAAATAATTATCCAAATTATTATGAATTGTCTCTGAATTTATTAGTCTCTAATGGGATAATAATTATTGATAATATGCTTTGGCATGGTGATGTGGCAGATGAAACTAAACAAGACTCTCAAACAAAAACTATCCGTGATTTAAATTTAAAAATACAAAATGATACAAGAGTGGAATTCTCTCTTTTACCACTCTCTGATGGATTGTCGTTTATAAGAAAAAAATAACAAAGACTTGAATTAAACACAATCATCCCCACATAATATTTGTCTGTATGCCATTGTGGGTGCGGGCAAAATAAACTTGCTTAATAAAGGAGTTATTATGACTAGAAACCTATCCGTTTGGAATTCTCTAAGACCATTTTCTGTTGGATTTGACTCAATTTTTGATGAATTTGATAGAATGTTGGAGTCTACGGAAAGATACAATACAAATTATCCACCCTACAATATTCATAGAGTTGATGAGCATAACTATAAAATTGAAGTTGCTCTCGCTGGATATAGTAAAGAAGATATTGAGATTGAATTAAAAGAAAACAACCTAACTGTTAGAAATAAACCTAAAGAAAAAGTGGTTAATGAAAATGGTAATGGTGTAATCCATAAAGGAATCTCAACAAGACAGTTTGAAAGATCGTTCACAATTTCAGAAGATATCAAAGTTAAAGATGCTGAATTGAAGAATGGACTTTTAGTGATTGATTTGGAGAGAATTATTCCAGAAGAAAAAAAAGCTAGACTTATTTCAATAAAATAGTTTTGATAGGGGCCCAAAGTGGCCCCAACATTTTTAACTTTAAATTTAGAATAAATCTAATTTTATGAATTTTAACAACACTGATATTAAAAAAAAATTTATATAGATCTACATTCGTATTCTGATAATTTTTAATAAGATTCTTAATCATAGAACGTGGAGATATTTATTATCTCCACAAAAAAAGAAGGTTATATGAAAATTATTTTTAGATTACTATTGATACTAATTGCATCTACCATTTCACTAAACTTGTTTGCCAAAGAGGTTAATGTTTATTCTTACAGGCAGCCGATTTTAATAGATCCTTTCTTTGAGGAATTTACAAAATCGACTGGCATAAAGGTAAATGTTTTATATGCAAAAAAAGGATTACTAGAAAGAGTTTTAGCTGAGGGTGAAGATACACCTGCTGACTTGGTATTAACAGTCGATATAGCAAGATTAAACCAATTTGTTGAAAAGGATATTTTGCAACCAATTAATTCAGATATTTTGAATATAAATATCCCAAATCATTTAAGAGATAGTAATAATAAATGGTTTGCACTTTCAAAGAGAGCTAGAATTGTTGCAATCTCAAAAGAACGAGTGTCAAAAAACTCAATTAAAAGAATAGAAGATCTATCTGACACAAAATGGAAAGGTAAAATTTGTACAAGACCTGGCAGCCATGACTACAATAGATCACTTTTAGCTTCAATTATTGCTGCAAATGGAGAAGCTTTTGCTGAAGAATGGGCAGCAGGCATTGTTGCAAATTTAGCACGTAAACCTGAGGGTAATGATAGAGCTCAAGCAAAAGCAATTTATGAGGGTGTCTGCGATATTGCTGTAATGAATACCTATTATTTTGGAAAAATGAAATTTAATGAAAAGAATCCAGAACAAAAAGAATGGGCTAACTCAATAGAGTTAGTTTTTACTAACCAAGAAGACAGAGGTAATCACATAAATGTTGCTGGCGGTGGTGTAATTAAGTACTCTAAAAATAAAGACAACGCGATTGCACTACTTGAATTTTTGACTCAGCCAAAAGCACAAGTTCTTTACAGTTCTATAAACTATGAATATCCGGTTAATCCAGATATGCAATTAACTGATGAGTTAAAATCATGGGGCGCGTTTAAAGAAGATAAACTGCCTGTTGAAAAACTTGCAGAACTTGCTCCCGTAGCTCAGAAAATCATTGATAGAGTAGGCTGGTAAATTATAGGTTAACTGTTTTGATAAATTTTAATTTATGGTCCAATTCTGTGGCGATAATTGCTTTGATAATTATCGCCCCTATTTTTTCAATATTTTATTACGCGATTTTAGGCGATACATCACTATGGCCACATCTATTTTCTACTGTTTTGCCCAGATATCTAACCAATACAATAATTCTAATGTTTGGTGTTGGAGGATTAAGTTTAGTCTTTGGTGTGACCACTGCTTGGATAGTGACAAGATATAATTTTTTCGGGAAAAAATTTTTTGAATGGATGTTATTATTACCAGCTGCTGTCCCAGCTTATATTATTGCCTATACTTATACCGATTTTTTTGAATATGCTGGTCCTCTTCAATCATTGCTAAGAGACATATTTGGTTGGACGAGCTCAAAAGATTACTGGTTTCCAAATGTGCGATCAATGGAAGGTGCAATTTTGGTAATGTCTTCTGTATTGTATCCATACGTATATTTAATGACTAGAGCATCATTTATAACGACACCTATATCTTTTTTTCAAACTAGTTCTATTTATGGAAGGAATTCCTTCTTCAATGTTGCTATTCCATTTGGTCGTCCTGGTATAATTGCTGGCTTGGCCTTAGTGCTAATGGAAACAATTTCTGATTTTGGGACAGTTGATTATTTTGCAATTGAAACATTAACCTTAGGCGTATTTAATGTTTGGTTAGGAATGAATAGTCTATCTGGCGCATCACAGATTTCTAGTATTTTATTTATGATTGTTATAGTACTTTTAACTTTAGAGTATTTGGGTAGGCGTAGCAGAAAATTTCATGAAAAATATAGTGGTGCATCTTATACACCAACCCAAACAGTTTCTGGTGTCAAAAATTCTTTATTGTTTTTAATTTGCCTAATACCTTTAAGTCTTGGTTTTATAATACCTGTTTCAATTTTATTGAATTTTGTAATTAAAGGTTATTCTATAATAAATTTTTTTGAAATTTTTCAAATAACACTATCAAGTATATCTTTAGCATTTATTTCTTCATCATTCATTATGTTGCTATCCTTATTAATGATTATAGTTGGGGCATATAAATCAAATAATTTCCATAAAATTTTAATATTTTTTGCTTCTTCTGGTTATGCTTTTCCAGGAACAATTCTTGCTGTTGGAATAGTTGTCTTTGTTGGGTGGCTTAATGATTTAATTTATTTTCGTATGAGTTATGCTGTTGGTGGATTTATAATTTTATTATTCGCGTATAGTATAAGATTTTTAGCTGTTGGCAATGGAGCAATTACATCAGGTATTTCAAGAATTCATCCAAACTTATTAGATGCATCAAGAACAATGGGTGTTAGCTTTTTCAAAAGTATAAGAAAAATTATATTACCCTTGCTGTATACAAATTTATTAGTTGGGGGAATATTAGTTTTCGTAGATATCTTAAAAGAACTTCCAATAACACTTTTATTAAGACCATTTAATTTTGAGACACTAGCAACCTATGTTTATCAATATGCCTCTGATGAAATGTTGGAGGAGTCAGCATTTGCAGCTCTAATTATCGTTATTGCTGGATTAGGACCGGTAATTTTTCTTAACAGAACAATTACTAAATCAATAAAAAACTAAAACTTAATTCTTAAAAATATAAGCCTGATCATTATCAATTTCTATCTCGACTGCAGACGATTGTTTTGGATTAAAGTCAGCAGGCATGTGGCTATGAACATGAACAACTTCATTATTATTATCTAACACAGATAAATGGATAAAACTAAATGACCCCATTAATTTTGACGCCATAACAGTTCCCTTAATTCCATTAACTGGTGTTGGTTGTTTGTTGAGTTTTATACCTTGAGGTCTTATGTGTACTACAACTTTCTCACCTTCTAAATTTCCAGGTGTTTTAATTTTACCAACTGGTGTGTAAATGTGAGATTCTTTAACAACACCTTCAAATTTATTTGTTTCACCAAAAAAACCTGTAACATATGAATTTTTTGGATTGTTGTAGAGATCATTCGGAGTTCCTGACTGTACAATCGAACCTGATTTATCAAAAATATTTATATGATTTGAGATAAACATTGCCTCGAAAGGATCATGAGTGACTATAATTACAGACACATTTGATTTTTGTAATAGATGCAGCGTATCATCTCTCACCTCTTCTCGAAGGCTTAAATCTAAACTTGAAAAAGGCTCATCTAATAAAAGTAAATCGGGTTGTGAAATTATAGATCGTGCAAGTGCAACTCTTTGTTGTTCACCACCACTTAACTCGTGTGGGTATTTATCTAGTGAATTAGGTAATTTTATTAATTCAATAATTTCATCAACATTATTAGTTGAATTTTTAGCGTTAGTTGGAAATCTCAAATTTTCTTTTACTGTCAAATGTGGGAATAGAGCGTAATCTTGAAATAAAAAACCAATTTTTCTTTTTTCTGTAGGTAAGTGTTTTGCAGTACTGCTTACTTCTTCACCATTAATAATAATTTTACCTGATTGTACTTTTTCAAGACCTGCTATGAGCTTTAATAAAGTAGTTTTTCCACTACCTGACGGTCCCAAAATACAAGAGATACTATCTTTATTGAGATTAAAATTAATATTATTTAAAATTTTTTTATTATTAATCGAATGAGTAAGATCTTTAACTTCAACAGCAATCATAAAACACCTATTACACTAAAATTAAACTTGGGGAAATTTATCTAAAATTTCACTTTCCCATTCAAGAAACTTTTTTGATCTATTATCAGGACTTGGATGTGATCCCATAAATTCAGGTACCCTCCCTTCTTGACCTGCCATCATTCTTTGCCATAATTTAGCAGGTTCTTTAATATTAAATCCAGCAAGATTCATAAATCCCATGCCTAAGTAATCAGCTTCACTTTCCATCTTTCTACTAAATGGAAGAAAAATACCATACTTTACAACGGAGTTGTAAACATTACCTCCTACATTTCCTACTCTAAAAGATTTATTAAGAAGTTCTGCATATTTACTTCGCGATATTCCAATTGTTGCCATTTGCATCATAGATGCTTGAGTTAATTTTTCTACTGTGTGTCTAGCAAATGCATGTGCAATTTCATGACCCATAACTGCAGCAATCCCGTCATCATTTTTACAAACAGGAAGTATACCAGTATAGAAAGCAATTTTACCACCAGGCATACACCATGCATTTTTTGTATCAGATTCAATTAGAGCAAATTGCCAGTTAAAATTTTCTACAGGATTTTTTTCACGCTTATTAATATAAAATGTATCTAGAGAGGTATAAATTTCCTTTCCGATTTCTTCAATTTTTTTTGATTCATCTGTGTTATCTAAAAGAATTTTATCTTCTTTAGCTTTTGATAAAAATCTTGAATATGTTTTATCAACTTCTTGATTAAGAGCTTTTTCATTAGGATAAATCTTTGGAAGACCTGCCACGCCACCACCCATTAAAATTATAGGTAGATTGCTATCATATAAGTTTAACTGACTTCGATTTGTTAATGGTACTTGTGTGCAAGAAGGTAAAATCATCGAACCACATAAAGAGCAACTTGCGCCAAAAACAAAGCTTCTTCTATTTATTCTTGCTTCCATATTATTATTATATAGGTATTTTTTTTATATGAATATTTTTAATTCAGTCAAAAAAGCAGAAATCCATGTTCATTTAGAGGCAACTATAACGCCAACTTTATGTAAAAAATTTGCTAAACGAAACAACTATGAAATAGCAGAAGAAATGTTTGGATCAAAGTACGCATACCAATGGGATGATTTTTATGATTTTATAAAAAAATATGACATCGTTACTTCTGTCATACATACACCAGAAGATTATTTTGAATTAACGTATGAATATCTAAAAGATTGTGCCGCCAATAATGTTCTTTATGTTGAGGCGATGATTTCATCTACTCATGCTAAAGAAAAAGGTATGACCTATCATTCATTTATTGAAGGAGTTTATGAAGCTTCTAAAAAAGCTGAAGAGGATTTTGGTATTGTTTCACGTTACATAATGAATGGGATCAGACATTTAGGACCAGAGTCAGTACAAGGGACTGCAGAGGAAGTTTTAAATAATCCTCATCCTTGTTTAGTTGGTTTTGGTTTGGCGGGGGATGAATTGCATTTTCCTCCAAGCTTATTTGTTGAAACATTTGATATGTTAAAAAAAGAAAATTTTCCAATTACGGTTCATGCAGGTGAATGGGATGGTCCTGTAAATATAAGAAATGCTATTAACCTTCTGCATCCAACAAGATTAGGCCATGGTGTTCGATCAATAGAGGATCCTGATTTAGTTAAAGAAATAATTGATAAAGATATTATTCTAGAAACTTGTCCAACAAGTAATATTGCAACTAAAATTTACAAAGATTATGTAGATCATCCTGTGAAAACATTATTTGATCAAGGGGTAAAAGTAACAGTGAATTCTGATGACCCTCCTTTTTTTAATGCAACGATAAACGGTGAATACAAAGTCATGGAAAATTTAGGCTTAAATGAAAAGGAACTAACCTCCCTTACTCATAACGCAGTTAAATATTCTTTTTGTGATGAAGAAAATAAAAATAAATTATTATCTAAATTAAATTAGATAATTTTACTAAAGGCCTTGCGCCATAATGTGAAATTATTTCTGCAGCAGCAACACTAGCATAATTTCCACAAGTAGAAATATCTTTACCTCTGGCAATCCCAAACAAAAGTCCAGCTGCATAAAGATCACCCGCTCCGGTTGTATCAACAACTTTGTCAACTTGAATTGGATTAATCTCAATTATGTTATCTTTTTCTACAATAACTGAACCTTTCTCTGCTCTTGTAATCGCAACAGTCATATTTAATGATTTTGCATATTCAATAGCATTGTCAAAGTCAGTTTCTTCAGACTGAGCTTTAATCTCATCCTCGTTTGCAAAAAGAATATCTACATCGTTCTCAATTAATTCTTTGAATGAATCTCTATGCCTATCAACACAAAATAAATCTGACAAAGTAAAAGCAATTTGTTGATTGTCTGCTTTACAAATATCAACCATTTTTTTCATCGCTTTTTTTGCATTTTCATTATCCCATAAGTAACCTTCTAAATAAGCTATTTTATGATTTTTTATGTGTTGATCATTAATATCATCTGGTCCGATTAAAGTTCCTGCACCCAGAAAAGTACACATTGTTCTTGTCCCATCTTCCTCAACAAAAATTGTGCAACATCCTGTAGAGATATCTGGCGAAGTAAACCCTAAGGGAAATTGTAAACCTTCTCTGACCATATCTTTTTGAAGAAAAATTCCAACTTCATCATTTTTAATTTTTCCGATAAAACTTCCATTGCCACCAAAAGAGGTAATACCAAACATGGAGTTACCAAGGGAACCTCCGCCTGCCATTTCTCTGATGGAATAACTTTCATGCAAAGTATTTTTTAAGTTTTCATCAATAAGATTCATAGAATCTCTATTAATTTCATGCTTTTCAATTTCACTTTGACTGGAAGGAATTATGGCATCTACCATAGCATTTCCAATTCCAACTACATCTAATTTATCACTCATTTTTGTTTAATTATTATAGGTACTAATTGTACTATAATGACTCCAACAAATATTGCAAGGCATCCAAGTATTTTTTGTGTGTCTAAAATTTGATTTAAAAGTATCCAACCTGCTATTGCAGCAAAGACTGACTCCATTGATAAAATAATAGCAGCAGGAGCAGGATTAGCTTTATGTTGAGCAATAATTTGAAGTGTATATCCAATGCCAGCAGAAAAAATACCTGTATATAAAATTTCAAACCATTCAATTTGCATATTTGACAGCTTTGGTTCCTCCCACATAAAAGCTAAGATCATAGATAAAATAAAAACAATGAAGTACTGAATACTTCCAAATAAAAAAGGACTGTTAAGTTCTTTCATAAAAATATCGATACAAATAATATGTAAGGCAAAAAACAAAGCAGCAATAAACAACAGTGAATCTGATTGTTGAATTTCAACTGATTGATTAGAGGACAAAAGATATGATCCGTACAAACAAAGTAAAATGGCAATCCAGATAATCCAGTGTACCTGTTTTTTAATTATGAATCTTGAAATTATACCAACAAAAGGAACGTAAAGAGTACTAAGAAAAGCAGCATTTGATATTAATGATTTTTGTAAAGCGTATTGTTGAAGACCCATACCACCAAAAAGAAAAAAACCTGTAGCCAAACAAAGATAAACTTTTTTTCTATCACTTAATATTTTAAAAATATTTTGTTGTTCTAGATAAATCGCAAATGGTATTACTGTTAAAAAAGCAAAAAAGAATCTTCCAAAGCTAAAAGTAAAAGGACCTATCTCTCCCATTCCAGTAGTTTGACTGACAAAAGCTGTTCCCCATATAAGTGAGGCAATTAACATGAGTATGTTAGCTCTTGTATGACTCATAAAAATATTTGATTACTTATTTTATTGTTTATCTTTATTAATCCACCAAGACTCAATTACAATTCCGTAAAGTGGAATTTCGTCTGGGTATTCAAAAAAATCCCAATAAGCAATTCTGTCTTTGTTGCTATGATAAAGAGGAACAACATAGTGACCCCATAACAATACTCTATCAAGTGCGTGGATCGCCGTTGTTAATTCTTCTCTATTTGTTGCACTAATTAATTTTTCAATTAATGCATCAACTGCTGGACTATTGATACCAGGATAATTTCTGCTTCCATCTTTTTGACCAACTTCTGATCCCCAATAAAATTGTTGCTCATTTCCTGGACTTAAACTGACTCCCCAATATCTTTTAATCATATCAAAATCATAACTTAACAAACGTTCTTGATACTGTGATGAATCAACAGTTCTTACATCCATTGTAATGCCAAGTTTTTTTAAATTACTTTGATAGGCTAAGGCAATTTTCTCATCAGATGGACTGACAATCAAGAACTCAAACTTGAATTCTTTTCCATCTTTTACCAGTTTTCCATTTTCAACAAACCATCCCTCTTTTTCAAGTATTTCTTTTGCTTTCAATAAATTTTTACGGTCATTACCACTTCCATCCGTAATAGGTGGAGTAAATGTTTCCGTAAATACCTCTGCTGGAATTTCATCTTTCCATACATTCAGTAATTCTAACTCATTTTTTGACGGTAAGCCTGAAGAGGCTAATGGTGAATTATCAAAATAACTATCTGTTCTCACATAAGCATTTTGATATATTGTTTTATTAATCCATTCATGATCATAGGCATAACTTAAAGCAAGTCTTACATTTCTATTATTAAATATGTCACGTCTTGTATTCATCACAAGACCATTCATTCCAACAGGTCTATCGTTATTCATTTCTGTCAGTATTACCTCTCCATTCTGAACAGCTTTGAAATCATATTCTGATAACCAACGTTTAACATTGTACTCTCTTCTAAAGTCGTATTCACCAACCTTAAATGCTTCAACTAAGACATTTGAGTCTTTGTAATAATCATAAATAATTGTATCAAAATTATAGAGACCTTTATTTACCGGTAAATCTTTTGCCCAATAATTTTCAACGCGTTTGTATTTTATTTGACGGCCTGGATCGAGACTATCAACTTGGTATGGACCACTGCCTAGAGGAATATCTAAAAATGTTTTTGTAACATCAAGATTTTCATAAAACTTTTTTGGAATGATTGGAAGAAAGCCTGCAATAATAAGAGGTAATTCTTTATCTTCATTATTTTCAAAAATCATTTTTATTCCATCATTTCCAATCAATTCAGTTTTAATAACTTTGCCATATGTTTTTTTCTGATTTGGAGTACCTTTTGTTTGAAACGTTTCTAAACTAAACAATACATCATCGCGTGTTATTGGTGAGCCATCATGAAAGGTTGCATTTGCATTTAAATAAAAAGTAATTGACGATCTATCTTCTGGCAATTCTACTTTTTTAGCTATTAAACCATAGAGAGAGAATGCTTCATCCCATACTCTTCTCATTAACGTATCATTAACATACCCAAGTCCAGCGGCTTTAGAACCTTTAAATGCTACTCTATTAAGATTATCAAAAGATCCATATGATCCAAATTTCACAGTACCACCCTTAGGTGCGTTTGGGTTTACATAATCCAGATTTTCAAAATCACTGGCATACTTTGGTATTCCGTGCATAGCAATACCGTGAACCTTTTTACTGTATGCATGATTATTAAATGAAATTATTGAAGTTAAAACGACAAAAATAATGAAAATTTTTTTCATTAATTCATCCTATCAAAAAAAAGAGAGATTTGTAATGAAATATGAAACTAAAAAATTATATAAGTACGATGCAATGTCTTAAATTAATTTCACTAATTACAATATTATGTATTGGGCCAAGTATTCATGCGGCAGAAATTGATATTTTTAAAGGTATGAAATTATATGCCGAAAATTGTGCTGGCTGTCATATGGGTAATTTAGCTGGTCATGAAGAGTGGAATAAATCTTTAGATGAAGACGGTCATCGAAGAGCGCCGCCGCTTAATGGCACAGGTCATACCTGGCATCACTCCCCTAAGTATTTATTTCAGGTTACTAAATATGGTTTTAAAAAAATAGTTCCTGATTATGAAGGAAAAATGCTTGGTAATGAAACGTTATCAGATGATGATGTTTGGTCTATTATCGAATTTATTAAAAGTACATGGCCAGAAAAATTACTAAAAAAATATAATTCCCATTTTAAGAGTTAGAATTATTGAAGCAAAACTTCAATTTTAATATTTAAGATATATATTAAATATAATGAAAATTTTAGGATCTGAAATTACACCCTATAAGACATATTTAAATAGACGTAAGTTTATAAAGGGATCTTTAGCTAGTGCCATGCTAGCTACTGTTACATCATCAGCATTTGCAAATCATGAAAGCGATCCTTCAATTTATAGTAAAAATTTAAATGAAAACGATAAACTTAATTCTTACGAAGAAATCACCACTTATAATAACTTCTATGAATTTGGTACTCATAAAAAACATCCACATTTAAACTCTGGAAATTTTAAACCTAGACCATGGACAATAAAAATAGATGGTCTCGTGAAAAAACCTCAAACATTTGACTTAGAAAAAATTTTATCAAACGTAACAATAGAAGATAGGGTTTATCGATTGAGATGTGTTGAAGCATGGTCCATGGTTATTCCTTGGCAAGGTTTTCAGTTATCTGAACTTATAAAAATGGTCGAACCTTTAAGCTCAGCAAAGTATGTTCAATTTGTAACTGTGTTCAGACCTGAAGAAATGCCAGGTCAGCAAAAGAGAACAATTATTTGGCCATATAGAGAAGGGCTTCGAATGGATGAAGCAATGAATCCTCTAACAATATTAGCAACTGGATTGTATGGCCATGAAATGCCTAATCAAAATGGTGCACCCATAAGATTAGTTGTTCCATGGAAGTATGGTTTCAAATCAATTAAATCAATTGTGGAAATTAGATTTTTAGATACTCAACCTGAAACATCCTGGGAAACTTTAGCTCCTTGGGAATATGGTTTTTATGCCAATGTTAATCCTAACGTAAACCATCCAAGATGGAGTCAAGGAACAGAAAGACGAATTGGAGAATTTAAAAGAAGAGAAACACTAATGTTTAATGGCTATGAAAAAGAAGTAGCACATCTCTATAAAGATTTAGATTTGACTAAATTTTATTAATGAATGTTTTCAACAAAAAATTTTAATCGCAGTAAACCTGTCTTATTTATTTTAATTCTATTTCCAAGCCTACTCTGGGCGTATCAATTTGTTACTGGGAATCTTGGAGTAAATCCAATTGAAAAACTAATGGATGAGTTAGGTCTAATGGCACTCAGATTAATAATATTAACTCTTATGATTACTACTCTATCAAATATTAAATCTTTAAAATCGATAGTTGTATTACGAAGAATGATTGGACTTTTTGCTTTCTATTATGTTTGTTTGCATTTCTCCACTTACATAGTTTTAGATCATTTTTTAGATATGCAATTTATCATACAAGATATTATAAAAAGACCATTTATAACTTTTGGTTTTATAAGTTTTCTTTTTTTAATCCCGCTTGCTAGCACTTCAACAAATAATATGATTAAACGATTAGGTTTTAAATTATGGAAGAAAATTCATTATTTAATTTACCCAGTAGCCATTCTGGCTAGTATGCATTTTTATGTTTTAGTTCGTGCAGATAAAACCGAACCAGTCATTTATATGGGAATAATTATTCTCTTATTACTTCACAGAATATTTAAAAGACTTACTCGTCCTCAGTTGGCTCAGTAACGGGGTTCATTTCCATACCGGCAGGACTAATATTTCGTGGTAAAGGATTGTATTGTGATTCAAGATCGCGTGGTTTAGTTCTTTGCGTCATTCTATACAAACCAAACAGTCCTAGCAGTCCATGTATTAAAAATAAATAGATGTAAAAACCTACCGCTCCCAAAATTTCCATGAATCCAGAAACAAACAAAGGTCCGATTATTGATCCTATACCAATAAGTATCCCAAAGGTTGCACTCGCTGATACTATCTCATTAGGTTGTAAGAAATCATTTGTATGAGCAATCGTTAGTGAATACATTGGTAAGCAAGCAACTGAAAAAAGACCAGTAAAAATTAAGAATAATGTTAGCGGCATAAAGTTTGCAAAAACAAAAAATAAACTCAAACCAGCAGCCATAAAAGAAACACCAATAAGAATAACACGTCTATCAATTCTATCTGACAAATATCCAATAGGCCACTGTGATAGAGCGCCAGCTGATGTTATAATCATCATATACAGAGAAATTTCAAATAAGCTTAAATTTATAGATGATGCATAAATTGCACCGTACCCAAAAACCGCACTATGCGATAAACCAGTTGCTAACGCACCAACAAAACCTAAGGGTGACACAGCATAAAATTCGCTTAAAGAAAAAAATTTAGGACTTTCTGTATTAGGTTGTTCAGTAGAAGATAAAAGAATAGGAAGAAGTGCAAATGATAATAAGATTGAGACTAAAATAAATAAATCAACTTTAGCTGGATCACCTAAATTTAATAAAAATTGTCCTGCTCCAACAAACATAAATGTTATAATCATATAAACGGAAAGTAACTGACCACGAGTTTGATTAGTTGATTTTTCATTTAACCAACTCTCCATGATCACATAAATTCCAGCAAGACTTAAACCAGTTAATATTCGTATAAACATCCATGAATATGGATGAACAAATACTGAGTGTAATAATATAGCAATAGAAGCAAGCGATGCTAAAGCGGCAAAAACTCTTATGTGGCCAACACGTTGTAAAAAAAAAGGAATTGTTAATGCACCAGTTAAGTATCCAACGTAATATCCAGCTATAATAAGCCCCGATGCAAAAAAACTAAAACCTTCTAAAACAGAACGAACACCAATTAGTGTTCCTTGTAAACCATGACCAAGACTAATTAATGCAAAGCCAAAAAAAAGAGCCCAAGTGTTTTGTAGTACCTTAAACATCTTCTAAATTTTTATTGAAATTTTAGTATTCTTCTTCGCCTTCGTCTTTAGGCTTAATACCTTCGGCTATTGGATCAATTTCTGTTTCGTCTTCTAATAAAACAGTATCATCCTCAAGATTGTCTTCATTGTCATCTACGTCCAAATTATCGATATCAAGATCATCATCTTTTTCTTTTGGTTTTGGAGGAATAGGGTTTGCGAGAGGTGCCGCGTTTGTACTTCCCGGCTTTCTCCCTCTTCGCGGTCTAGCTAGTGTTGTTACTTCAATTTCTTTACCACACTCAGGACAATCCATTTTATCTAAATTAAGATCATAATATTGTATCTTATTGCACGGACACGTTCTTTTATTTCCCCAGGATTCTTTATACATTTTAATTTTCTTTTCTTATAAATATTTTACCACAATAACCACAGACAATTTTGTTCTCATTATTGAAGGTATAATAAACTGCGGGATGTCCTAAACCATCTTCACCGCCATCGCAAGAGATAGTTTCTGTATCCGAGCTTACTACTTTGATATCTTCTTCCACTTAATCCGCTATAAAAAATAAATTAAGAATAGTCCAGTTTTTTAGTCATTTTTTAAGTTATCTCAAAATACAATTTAGTAACTCCCAAGACTATAATTATGGAAGGAATAATCCTACCCACCGCTTCTTTTTCTTTTAATATAAAAAGACTTATGACAGCGGCTAAAACTAGTTGGTTTTATATCTAAATCGATATAGATACCATCGATAAGGCTACAATTTTTAAAGATATATGACAGCAGCTATAGAAGTTAATGATAGGATTTATCCTGGAATTCTTAAATCAACAGCAATTGTAATATGTTTAGACGGAAGTCAAAAAGAATATTTTGAAGAGGCATCAAAGCTTAAATTAACACCAAACATTGACTCTTTAAAAAAAAATGGAGAAGACCTGTTAGTTAATAGTGCTATACCTAGTTTTACTAACCCAAATAATATATCGATAGTCACTGGAAGACCAAGTTCGATTCATGGCATTTGTGGAAATTTTTTTTACACCCCATCTACAGGTGAAGAAGTGATGATGAATGATCCTAAATTTTTAAGAGCCCCAACAATTTTTCAAAAATATTATGAGTCTGGAGCTAAGATAGCAATTGTCACTGCTAAAGATAAACTTCGTAAGTTACTTTCCCACGGACTTGCATTTAATGATGCAAGGGCAATATGTTTTTCTTCAGAAAAATCTGATCAAGTGTCATTAAATGAAAATGGTATTGAGGAAGTTAATGAATGGCTAGGAATGGAAGTGCCAGAAGTATATTCACAAGGACTCTCTGAGTTTGTAATGGCTGCGGGAGTAAAACTACTTCATGAATTTAAACCTGATATAATGTATTTATCTACAACAGATTTTATTCAACACAAATATGCACCAGGTGAAGAAGTGGCCAACACTTTTTATGCTATGTTTGATAAGTATATTGGTGAATTAAATACTAATAATAATTCAATAATAATAACAGCAGATCACGGCATGCAACCCAAATCAAAATCTGATGGAACACCAAATGCCATTTACTTACAGGACATTCTCGATGCGAAACTTGGAAAAAACGAATCAAAGGTTATTTTACCTATTACAGATCCATATGTCGTACATCATGGAGCTCTAGGTTCTTTTGCAACAATATATTTGTCTGATAAATCGATGATAAATCATGCAATTTCAGAAATAAAAAAATTTGATGACATTGAAATTGTATTAACAAATGATGTTGCATGTGAAAAATATCATTTACCTCAGGATAGAATGGGAGATATAATATGTATGAGCTCTAAATACATGACAATAGGCTCATCAGAAACAGCTCATGATTTTACAAACCTAAAAGAACCTCTCCGTTCGCATGGTGGTTTACATGAAAGAGAGGTACCATTTATTTCTAATAAAAAAATTACATCACTAGAAAGTACTGATAAGTTAAATAATTATGATGCTTTCTATTATGCATTAGAAGGAGCAACTTCATGAATAAGACTATTATTCATCAACCTATGAGAATAGCAGGAAAAAAAATTGAAACTGAAACAACTATCAATGTCCATTATCCATACACGAATGAAGTAATAGGGACAGTCCCAGCTGGGAACGCACAGCATGCAAAAGATGCTATAAACATTGCAGCTAACTATAAACCAAACTTAACACGTTATGAACGACAACAAATTCTTCAAAAAACTGCAGAAGAATTAGTGCGTAGGAAAGAAGAAATATCAGATATTATTACACTTGAGCTTGGCATATCAAAACAAGACTCCTTGTACGAGGTTGGAAGAGCGTTTGATGTTTTTTCCTTAACTGCTCAATTATGTATTTTAGATGATGGGGAAATATTTTCTTGTGATTTAACACCTCATGGTAAGGCTAGAAAAATTTTTACAATAAGAGAGCCACTAAATGTAATTTCTGCCATTACACCTTTTAACCATCCTTTAAATATGGTTGCTCATAAAATTGCTCCATCAATAGCGACAAATAACTGTACGGTTTGCAAACAAACAGAATTAACACCTATGACAGTAATGATTCTTGCAGATATTTTATATGAAGCAGGCCTGCCTCCAGAAATGTTTTCTGTAGTCACTGGATGGCCTCAAGACATTGGATTAGAAATGATTCAAAATCCAAATATTGATTTAATTACATTTACTGGCAGCGTAGGTGTTGGAAAGTATATTGCTGAGCAAGCAGGTTACAAAAGAACTGTTCTTGAATTAGGAGGAAATGATCCCTTAATTGTTTTAGATGATCTTGATGATGATGATTTAAAAAAAGCAGCGGACTTAGCTGTCACTGGTGCAACAAAAAACTCAGGACAACGTTGTACTGCAGTAAAAAGGATTTTGTGTCAGAAGAAAGTTGCTGACAAATTTGTTGAAATGGCTTTAGAAAGAGCTAAAAAAATTAAGTTTGGTGATCCAATGAACTTGGAGACAGACCTCGGTACAGTAGTAAATGCTGAAGCTGCTGAACTATTTGATAAGAGAGTATCAAAAGCAGAAGAAGATGGCGCAAAAATTTTATATCATCCTGGAAGAAATGGTGCTTTGTTACCTCCAATAGTGGTAGATAACGTTGATCCCAAAAGTGAATTAGTTTTAGAAGAAACATTTGGCCCAGTTATACCAATAATTCGTGTTCCAAATGATGATGATGAAGTAATGAAAATATCTAACTCAACAGCATTTGGATTATCATCTGGTGTATGTACTAATAACTTCATGAGAGCAAAAAAATATATTCAAGGTTTAAATGTTGGCACTGTAAATATTTGGGAGGTTCCAGGTTACAGAATTGAAATGTCTCCTTTTGGTGGAATTAAAGATTCTGGCTTGGGATACAAAGAGGGAGTTATTGAAGCTATGAAAAGTTTCACAAATGTTAAAACCTTTTCACTACCTTGGTAAAATCTAGTTTTAAAAACTTTCTAATTATGTGTAAAAGTAATAATATTTACTTCTAATGAAAAAAAATTTTAGATTTTATGACAATAGACAGAAATATTTATTGTTTGTAACCACTACAAATGAAAAGAATCAGATAGCTGATGCAATTAGACCATATGTAAATAAAATAAAACCTCAAAAACCAGGTATAAAAATTTTTGATGCTGGTATGGGTGATGGATCACTGCTTATGAATGTTATGCGTCAATGTCATGTATCAAATCCAACTATTCCTCTCTTAGTTTCTACAAAAGAAATCAGTATTGAGGATGTTCGCCTTGGTTTAGAAAAATTACCTGATAGATTTATTGAGCATAAAAATACCGTTTTTGTTATTTCAAACTTACACTACGCAGAGGCTGCCAATCTTAAATCTAATAATTTACAAAAACAAAAAAAAATTAATTGGCATGTAGTTAAATTAAAAGGAGATACTTCCATTGAATTTTCTCAACAATTAAGAAAACAGAATGAATTTTTAGAAAAAAAATGGAATATAGAAATTAATAAAAAAACTGGGAATCCTACATATAAAGAACCATCTGTTATGGTTATCTATAGAGAGGATCAAGAGTTTAATGTTAATGAACTTATTCCAACCAAAAATAATTCAGAGAATAAGTTTGATTTAATTATTGCATCTCAACCTTATCGCTCAAGAATAACAGCAGAAAAAAAAGTAAGATATGTTATTGAGCCGATGATCAAAGCACTAAAATCGAAGGGCAAATTACTTACAATTCATGCATCAGGAAAGGATCCTGCAAATGATATCATTAAAAAAATTTGGCCGAAAGAAGACCCTTTTCCTTCTTTAGGAAATAGCATTATTGCTTATTTAAAGAAAAATTTAGATAAACAAATTTTACAAAAACTTTCATTTAAAGATAAAAAAAATATCAAATGTAAATTAAGAGCACTACCAAATGAAATAAGTGGAAGTATTGCTACTTCATTAATATTTTCAGCATGGAATGCTGCTATTTATGTCAATCAAATGGATGATGACAAAGTAATGAAAGCTGAAAAGAAAAGTAATTATGAAAAAGTAGTTAAAAATATTGTTGCAAAAAATAAAGGCCTTTATTTTAATAACGAAATATTTGTAATCGAAAAAAAATAACTTTTATTCAAACCAATTAACTTCAGTTTTTAAAAAATCTTCTGTATGAACAATTAAAGCGTCTGATCGTATTATTGCAACATTATAATTTGCTTCAGTATTAGCAGACCCTAAACGATATTCGTTTGAAAAGTTAGGTATTAGAGGTGACCAAGTGCTTCTTGGAGAAGAAAAAGTAATACCACAATAAGAACCAGAACTTGTAATATGCTGATGACCAAAAAAAATATGTTTTATTATCTTATTATTTTTAGTTAAAATTTGTTGAAACTCTTTTTTTTGTTGTAATCCTATTCCATCACTCTCTTCTTTCACTAATGCCAGCGGATTATGATGCATAAAGATATACGTATCTGTATTAGTCTTACTTAAAATATTATTTAACCACCCTTGCCTTTCATCACAGTAATATCCTTGGTGAGTATTAATCAGATTAGTATCTATAAAAATTAAACGTTTATTATCTATATCCTTAAAGTACTGAATAAATCCATTTGGATCAGTTTCAATATCTGGAAAGTTAAGTTTAAACTCTTCTCTATTATCGTGATTACCAATAATTAGTTGAGGGTTTAAATTTTCTGGTAAGTCTGCTCCATTGATTACTTGTATAAATAACTGATAAGAATCTTTATCTCCCAAGTCCGTTATATCACCAGTGATGGCAAATACATCTGCATCACTATGATTATTTTTTATATGGCTTAATGCTTTTTTAAAATTACTGACAGGATCTATGCCATGAATTTTATCTATATAAATATGAGGATCTGACAGGTGAATAATTTTCATCATTTAATATAAATTTATTATTAGATCGTTGTTTTAAAATAAATATATTTATTAAATTCCTCTTTTAAGTCGATGCTAACTCTTGCATGTACTTTACCTTGCTTTCCTTGAAACGATTGTTTTTCTGTAATTGGAAACACCCCTTCATGCCAAATGTTTGGATGAATATACAAACCTTTTGATCCGTCACAATAAAATGCTTTGAAATGTTCTGGTTCTATGTCGTCGGTAGGTAAGGCTAAAGGACAAATAAATGGTCTATTTTCTTCAGGAAAAAAAAGCTGACCTCCATCAGGATGATAATTTGCATGCCATATAAATATTTTTGTTGGGTCTGTATATTTATCTTTTTGTAATTCTTGATCAGGATTATTGGCATAACCAAGTATATATTTCCCATCTACTTCATAATCACTCTTATGTTGCACAGCATTATTTTGTCCATAAAGAACGTCACCTTGCCACCAAGTATCAAAAGAACCTTCGGTAGTTCCACCTTCATTACCAGTTCCCTGTTCTATTTCGCGCCATCCTTGTTTTGGCCAAGTAACAATTTCAATTTCACTTTTTTCAAAACTATCAATTAAATATCCATATCCTTTGAGATTTTCATTTGTTGCTTTTATTAAAGGTATTTCAATTTCTTTTGTCATTTTTGTATTAGTTTAATGTTATTTCCAGTTCAGTAACGACTTCTTTTACAGCTTTTATTGTATCCCTCATGTCTTGTTCATCTAAATTTCCAATACAACCAATTCTAAAAGTTTCTGCGACTGTTAATTTTCCAGGATAAATTAAAAAATTTTTTTCACTAAGAGCATTATAAAATTTCTCAAAGTTAAATTTAGGATCATTAGGTTGTTTAAACGTAATAATAATTGGTGCTTGTAAATTATCAGGTAGCAATTGTTCAAACCCTAAATCCTTCATTCCATTACATATAATTTCACAATTTTTCTTATATTTTTTGCCTCTTCCCTTTACACCGCCTTGTTCTTTATGTTCCTCAATCGCTTGATTGAATGCAGCCAACACGTGTGTAGGAGGTGTAAATCGCCATTGTTTATTTTTTTCCATCGCTTGCCATTGATCATACAAGTCTAGACTTAGTGAGTGACTGTTACCTTTTGCATTTTCAATAACTTCATTTTTAACAAGAATGAAACCAACACCTGGCACACCTTCCAAGCATTTGTTAGATGAAGCTGCAACAGCATCAAAAGCAATTGTTTTTGAGCTTAAAGGTAAGGCCCCAAAAGCACTCATCGCATCGATGAATAAAGATAATTTTTTCCTTTCAACCAATTTTGCAATGTCTTCAATAGGATTTAAAATACCCGATGTTGTTTCACAATATACAGTAAAGACGTGTGTTAAATCATTGCTATCAATTAACTCTTCAATTTTATTGATGTCATGTACTTCATGTTCAGCAACTTCATATTCAATAAAATCTCTACCTAAATAAGTGCACATTTTTTTCATTCTTTGTCCGTAAGCACCATTGATCAGAATCAGAATTTTAGAATCTTTTTGAGTAAGAGAGCTTACCATCGACTCTACAGCAAAAGTTCCACTTCCCTGCATTGGAACACACTGATATTTATTTTCACCATCTATTAATCTAACAAGGGAATCTCTAATTGATGCATTGAGATCAATAAATTTTGTGTCTCTAGAACCCCAATCATGAAGCATAGCCTCTTTTGTTGACATCGATGTCGTGAGAGGGCCGGGGGTTAATAATTTTTTATCCATTAAATACTTACTTAATAAATATTATTATAAATTTGATCAATCTTATTAAAGTTGGAATTGAATTTATTTTCTAATAAGTTAATTATGAATGAGGATGGAAGAAAATATTGTAGATTATCTCTTAGATCTTTTGAAAACAAAAGGTGCTGATATTCAATATGGTAATGAGGATGTGACACAACTTGAACACGCCCTTCAATGTGCTGAATTGGCAGAACAACATAAATTACCTGGTCCAACAATAGCAGCTGCCCTGCTCCATGATATAGGGCATCTCATATATGAAGACGGCGATCCCATCCACGAGGGTAAAGATGGTCATCATGAAAATTTAGGTGCGGATTTTTTAAAAAAATATTTTGGTGAAGATGTTATTTTACCAATCAGAGCGCATGTTGATTCAAAAAGATATTTATCAAGTGTAGAAGAGGGTTATTATGAGAGTTTATCAGAGGCATCAAAGCTTTCGTTAAAAGTTCAAGGTGGTCCTTTTACAAAAGAAGAAGCAGATGATTTTATTAGTAAACCTTTTATGGATAAAGCAGTAGAGCTTCGAAGATTTGATGATTTAGCAAAAATTTTAGATAAAAAAACTCCCGATGTTGAACATTTTCGTCCCTATTTAGAAGATGCAAGAAAATCTTTTTTAGCTAAACAAGCATAAATGCAATTTAGCAACTATGATTTTATAGATTCAAAGTCATTTGCAGGCAAAATTATTTTAACTTCTTTCCCAGGCCTAAATTCGAATGGTTTGTTTGAAGAAAAAATTTTAAAAAAGGAATTAGAATTATTTAAAGATAATAATAGTAGCTCCATTACTTCTTTTGTTGAAGATAGCGAATTTGAAAAATTGTGTAATAAAACTCTATTTGTCAAAAGTATTTATGAACATAAATTACATTGGTACCATTTACCCATCTATGACATGGGAGCACCAGATAAAGACTTTAAATATAAATGGGAGACAACAAAAGTTTTGCTAAAAAACGAATTAATAGATGGCAAAAATATAGTTTTACATTGCCGCGGGGGAAAAGGAAGAGCTGGCACTATAGCTGCTATTTTACTTATTGAATTTAACTATGAAAAACAAGAAGCTATTGATTTAGTGCGATCAAGAAGAAAAGGAGCTATTGAATCAAAAATCCAAGAAGATTTTATTTTTTCCTACAGAGCATTAAATTAAAGTGTAATATTTATAATTTATAGAAGTAAGGAGAAAATATGACAGATCTGTCAATCAATAGAATAAAGTGGTTTAGCACCGCGTTAATATTATCAGGAATATTATTAACAAATTTAAATGCCTATCCAATTAACATAATTATTCACGGTACAGGTGCTGTTGGCTGGTCAATTGTTGGTTATATGACAAAAGATAGAGCTCTGCTTACAAACTTTGGTTTACAGCTCCCACTATTTATTTTTGGATATATTTATTTGCTAGCATGAAAAATAAAAATATTCTATTTATGTGTGTTGCTAATTCAGCAAGAAGTCAAATGGCTGAAGGAATTGCAAAAAAATTATATCCTAATTGCATTATTAAAAGTGCAGGATCAGTACCCAAAGAAGTCAATCCTAATGCAATTTTGGTTATGAGTGAGATCGATATTGATATATCAAAAAATTTTTCAAAAGATTTTGAAAGTTTAGACAATAAGTTCAGAGATGAATTAAATACCGTTTTTACACTTTGTAAAGAAGAGGTATGCCCAGTTTTAAATTCTAAAGCTCAGATACTTTCAATTCCATTTGATGATCCTGCATCAGATCGTTTTAGTTCAAACCAATTAGATAAGTTTAGAGAAGTAAGAGATTCAATTTTTGATAAATTGAAAGAACTAAAAAATTTATTTGAGAATTAATGAAGTTAAAAATTAATTAAATTTATAAAAATTTAATATTCCATTAATCTATTTGTAAACAATAAAATTTAAATGTTTCTTACCACTCACAGTATTATTTCCTCCTGCTAATTACCAATAATTGTGAGTGGGATTAATTTTTTATTTCTCCTTTTTCGAGTACTTTAACAATTGTTTAACATTATAAAATTAAGAATTTAAAGTAAATTTTATGAAAATTAATAAACCAGCGCTTACCTTTTCTAACTCCGAAGTTAGTCCTGTTGGAAAGATTATTATTCAATTAACCGAATTGGGAACGGGTAAAATTAAGTTACGTAAGTTGTATGAGGATTATTTAAGAGAAAATTTACCTCCAGAGAATTTTTGGCATGATGCAATTGAAAGATTAGATCTCCGTGTTCAGGCCCATTATCATTCTAAAAATAATATTCCTGAAAATGGTAGGCTTGTAGTAATCGCTAACCATGCATTTGGTATAGCTGACGGGCTTACAATATGCTCTTTAATTAGTAAAATCAGACAAGATTACAAAATTATTACGCATAAAGTTTTACAAGGAGCAGATCTTATTAAGGACAAAATTATTCCTCTTGATTTTTCTAAAAACAAAAATGCTTTAATAAATAATATCGCTGCACGTAAAGAAAGTGAAGAACACTTAAGAAATAATGGGGTACTTATTATTTTTCCATCAGGATCAGTTTCAACAAAACCAAAATTAAAAAAAGGAATCAAAGCAATAGATGGTGATTGGAAACAATTTACTTCTAAAATAATAATGAAAAATCAATCACCTGTTCTCCCCATTTTTTTTGAAGGACAAAATAGCGAACTTTTTCATGTTGCTGATAAAATTGGGCAAGTTTTTCGATATTCTTTAATGATATATGAACTTAAAAGAAGAATGGGAAAAAAAATTGATGTTCATATTGGACAAAGAATACCTTTTGAAACCATAAAAGAAATTGGCAATCTTATTGAGATTACAAAATTTTTAAGAGATAGTACTTATAGTTTAGATCCTAGTAATAAAAACTCAATATTAAATTAATACGTCTGTAAAAAAACAATTTTCATTTCAATTTTTACCCCTTTTTTTTATCATGCCTTTAACAATTTTTTAATACTTCATATTTAATAATGATGAAGGAGATTTTTATGAAAAATAATTTAATAATTACTTTTCTTATCTGTACTATTGTTTCTCTAACCAATGTTGTTTTAGCACATTCTTATGTGGTTTCTAATTCAAAGGATAGCGGTGATGGATCTATTAGAGCAGCTATAGAAAATGCCAATAAGTCGGCTGGTGCAAATGTAATTTATATAAAGAGTGGAAATAATATTAAAATTTTATCATCTTTAAGTTATACTAGTACAGCACCATTATTTATTTATGGTCAGGGCCAAACAATTCACGCTATGGATGATTTTACAATTCTTGAATCAACAAATGGCGGTGATATGTCTATACACTCAATAAATTTCAGAGGTCCTGGAGGTTTTAATATTGAAAACCGTGCTGATTTAGATGGTGTAGGTGGTAAAGGAATTTTGTTAAATGTTAGAGACAATCAATATGGAATGGTTAAATTAGTTCTTAACGATGTAAAGGTTTCTGATGTTGCTAACCACGGGATTCATGTATCCGATTGCGATGTTGGTGCAACGTGTGGTGCAGGCGGGGGAGGAGCAGGCGGCGGTTCGCCAGCTTCTATTTCTGTTTCCTTAAATAATGTAGTTGTTGACAATGTTGGTCAAGGAATGTTTGATGCCGACGGTCTGCGTGTAGATGAAAGAGACAATGGAGATCTAATTGCTTCTATTTTAAACTCTTCGTTTACGAGAGTCGGTGCAGATGGAGTAGAGCTTGATGAAGGTCAAGCTGGCTCAGTTATTGCACAGATTGAAAATACATCATTTAATAACAATGGTTATTATTGCCACCCAGATATTTTGGAAGCCTATCTCCCTGAAGAAGACGAAGGTGAATTTGAAGATGGTCAGATGACTGAATCAGCTGTACCACCTGCTATTACTGGATCTCCAGATGATGGCTGTTTTGAAAGAGAAGTAAGTCTTTATGACAGTGGTTTTGTTGAAGAATATGAATTTGGTATTGATGTTGACGATGGATTTGATGTGGATGAAGCAGGTCCTGGAGATATCTACGCTGAAGTAACTCGATCAACAATTATTGGTAACTGGGATGAAGGTCTTGACTTTGATGAGGAACAAGAAGGATCAATTAACATGACAATCATTGATACAATTGCACTAAGCAATACAGATGATGGATATAAACATTCTGAAGAAGGTCCAGGAAATGTAAGTGCTTTTGTTATCAATTCATCATCTGAAGACAATGGTGGAAAAGGTTTTGTTTTCGAAGAAGAAGAAGCAGGCAATGTTATGATCATGGCACAAGATGTTACCACATCAAATAATGATGATAGTGATGGAACTGGAATGGAACTTGTCCAAGAAGATTCAGGTTATGGTATTGTCAGATCTATTTCTTCAAGTATCGCAGACGGATTTGATATAGAAGGCGTTGAGTCGATTAATTAAAAGCTAAATTCTTGAAGCTGGATATATTCCAGCTTCAAATTTTTAAATTAGACTTAGCTCTAGATTTGTGTTTTGCTGAGTCCTTAAATTTTATATTCTTGCGCTGTCAGTGAATCAATTATTAAGCGCTTTATCATTTTTCTTTTTTATTTTAGGTTTATTTTTAATCTTTTTATTCAAACGGTAATATTAATTTTTTATGAATTTTCTTTGGAATTTCATAGAAATTCACAAATAATAGGATTGAGCCTAATAACAGAAAAACCGTTACATATTAGTTAATGTAATTGAAATAAAATTTTAACAAATTTTTATTATTTTTTTATATTAAAATGAAAGATCAGCAATCAGTTTCATATTATAGAACTATATGGATATCTGATCTTCATCTTGGAACAGAAAATAGCAAGAGTGAAATGCTTCTTGAATTTTTGAGATCAACAGATTCAAAATATTTATTTTTAGTTGGCGATATTATTGATGCATGGAGAATGAAAAAAAAAATTTATTGGCATCAAACTCATAATGACATTATTCAGAAGATTTTGCGTAAAGCAAGAAAAGGTACAAAAGTTATATTTATCCCAGGTAATCATGACGAACTTGTAAAAAGTTACACAAGTTTTTCACTAGGGAATATATCAATAAAAAATAAGTTTACACACAAACTAGCTGATGGAAGAAATGCCCTTGTTTTACATGGTGATGAATTTGATGCAGTTATAATAAATGCTAAATGGCTGGCAAGTATTGGGTCATCCCTATACGAATTTATATTAAAGTTGAATAACTATCTAAATTTTGTCAGAAGAAAACTAGGTCTGTCTTATTGGTCATTATCTCAATTTCTCAAACATCAAACAAAAAGAGCCACGAATTTTATTTCTAACTTTGAGTTTGCCGTATCTGATAGCGCTAAAAGAGCAAATGCCGATGTTGTTGTGTGCGGCCATATTCACAAGCCCGTTATAAAAAAATTAAACGGAGTGTTATATTGCAATGATGGTGATTGGGTTGAGAGTTGTTCTGCGCTAGTGGAAAATAAAGAGGGACAATTATCCCTTATTGACTGGTCAATTGAAAGAGAAAAAATTTTTCAGCATAAACATAACAAACTAGCAGAAAGTGTATCAGTGTGAAAAAATTAGCGATCATTACCGATGCTTGGCTTCCTCAAGTTAATGGTGTTGTAAATACATACCTACATATTAATCCATTTTTAAAACAAAAGTATCAAATTGAAGTACTCCACCCAATGATGTTTACTAATTTTAGTTATCCTTGGTATAAGGAAATAAAAATAGCAATTAATACAAAAAAAATAACAGAAAAATTTTTTGGTGATTATGATCCTGATGTTATACATATTGCCACTGAAGGGCCAGTTGGAATTGCGGGGAAAAAATTCTGTGAGAATAATAGGTTGAGATATACAACTTCTTTTCATACGAGATTTCCAGAATATATAGAGCAGAGAATAATGATACCAAAAATAATTGGGTACTCTTTTTTAAAAAATTTTCATAAAAATGCATGTAATGTATTGGTCCCAACAGTATCTATGCGAAACGAATTAACTAAATATCAATTTCAAAATCTTAAAATTTGGTCAAGGGGAGTTAATACTGAATTATTTAATCCTTTAAAAAGAAGAAAAGGACTGAAAAAGTATATTGTTTACATTGGTAGAGTTTCATTAGAAAAAAACATCGAAGCGTTTTTAGAAATAAGAACTAAGATGGATAAAATTGTTGTTGGAGATGGTCCAGAAAAACAACGACTACAAAATAAATATCCATATGTATCTTTCGTTGGGATGAAAAAAGGTCAAGACTTAGCAAATTATTATGCAAATGCTGAAGCGTTAGTATTCCCATCCAAAACAGATACATTTGGAAATGTAATTTTAGAGTCTTTAGCCTCTGGAACACCAGTGGCTGCTTACCCAGTAACAGGTCCTAAAGATATTTTAAAAAACTCATTAATTGACAGTCTTGATAACGATATTGAAAACTCACTTAAAAAAGCCTTAAAGATTGATAGAAATGATTGTAGAAAATTTGCAATGCAATTTACTTGGGATAGATGTGCAAATCAATTTCTATCTAATATTGTAAATGCAAAAAATTAATTTTAAAATTATAGTTACTAAGAAGTAAAAGATTCAATTTTTAACAAATTGAAAGAACTAAAAAATTTATTTGAGATTAATGAAATTTAAAAATTAGTTTAATTTATAAAAATTTAATATTCTATTAACACGGCTGTAAAAAATAAAATTTAAATACTTTTTACCACTCACAGTATTTTTCTTCCTGCTTATGTCCAATTATTGTGAGTGGGATTAAATTCTATTTTCAAATTTTTAAATTAGACTTAGCTCTAGATTTGAGTTTTGCTGAACCCCTCCCAGACAAGCTTGGATTTTTGATAAAAAAATTGTGAGAGGAAAACTTTTTCTCTTTGCTTGATATTTCTTTTTTCTGATAATTGCCATTACTTAACATTTGCCAAGAATTTGTATTATCTGTCATACTGGCAATTAAGATCTGATTTAATATTTGTTCATGTACAGTTTCATTTTCAATAGGAATAAATGTTTCAACACGCCTATCTAGATTTCTTTGCATTAAATCGGCAGAAGAAATAAACAAGATATTTTTTCTATGAGGGAATTTATGACCGTTATAAAAACAATATATTCTCGTATGTTCTAAAAAACGACCAATTATACTTTTAACAACTATATTTTCCGATAGATTTTCTTTACCAGGTATTAGAGAGCAAATTCCTCTTATCAACAATTCAATTTTTACATTTTTTTGAGATGCTTTATAAAATTCATCAATAATTTGTTTATCAACAAGAGAATTACACTTACATACTATTCCAGATGGTTTATTTTTTCCAGCATTTGTAATTTCATTTCTAATTAGTTCATTTAATTTGTTTCTTGCAGTTATTGGAGAATATACTATTTTTTTTATTGTTATTGGTTCTGAATAACTAGTTAAATAATTAAACATTTTTGCAGCATCATTTGTTAATGTTTTGTCACAGGTGAAGTAAGATAAATCCATATAAACTTTTGCATTTCTCGGGTGATAATTACCTGTTCCATAATGTGCGTAATTTACAACAGAATTCATTTGCTTCCTTGTTACAAGTGTAATTTTTGCATGAGTTTTCATATCAATATTGCCAAAAACAACTTGCGCTCCAGCTAATTCTAATTCTTTTGCCCATTTTAAGTTACGCTCTTCATCAAAACGTGCTTGCAGCTCTATAATGACAGTTACTAATTTCCCTTTTTGTGCTGCTCTAACTAAACTTGCTTCTATCGGCGAGTCATCAGTTGTTCGGTATAAAGTATGTTTTATTGATAAGACTTTTGGATCATCTGCGGCTTGATCAATAAACTGAGTCACTACTTCAAAAGATTCAAATGGGTGATGAATAACAATATCTTTATTCGCTATTGCTTTAAAATAATCATTTTTAAAATCTTTAATTCTTTCAGGAAATCGTACCTTAAATTTTGGAAAAAATAATTTTTTAAAATCTTTTAAAAAAATTGACTCTATACTAGAAAGATTAATGGGTATTGGAAGTTTATATGTATTTACATCCTTATAGTTAAGTTTTTTATTTATGAATTTAATTAAGTGACTAGATATGTTTTCATCAAAATCAATTCTTATTACCTCTTGTCTTCTTCTCTCAAAAATAGCTTTTTGAAATACTAAAAATAAATCTTCTCCTTCACCCCCTAATTCTAATTCACTATTCCTAATTGGTCTAAAAACACCTTTATCCAAAACTCTATCACACTGGAAAATTTCTTTTAAAGAAATAAGCAAGGCTGTCTCCATAGAGACAAAACTTATTTTTTTACCAGGTAATTTAATAAATTTTTCTAATCCCTCTGGCACTCTCAGTATTCCATAAAAAGTTTTTTTATTATTTATTAACCGACATACTAATGTTGTTTCTTTATTTGGTATAAAAGGAAATGGGTGAGATGGATCAATAATAATTGGCGTTAAAACCCCCCAATTATTTTCTTCTAAATAATTTTTTATAAATGTTTTATCTTTTGTTTTCAGTGTTTTTTCTACATCTATATGGATCTTATTTTCTGAAAGCTCTTTTAGTAAATCTATCCATATTGATTTTATATCTGAAATCATCTTTGATGTTTCTTTATCTATCAGCTTGAGTTGCTGTTGTGGTGTTAATCCATCAAAACTTTTATTTCGTGAATATTTTTGAACATTTAATCCTGCCACTCTAACCATAAAAAATTCATCAAGATTAGAGAATGCTATTGATAGAAACCTAACTCTTTCTAATAATGGCGTTTTATTATCAAGTGTCTGACTTAAGACTCTTTCATTAAATTTAAGCCAAGATAATTCTCTATTAATATAGTTAAAAGAATTATTATTTTTAATCATAATTTTTGTTTATATTATTAATAAAAAAAAAACACTTTCATAAAAAATACATATTTCTTTAATAATTCTTATTTTTTGGTTTTAAAATTTCACTTAATACCCAGCTATTTTTAAAGGATATTATGGCAAAAGCACAGGTTGGAAAATGTTCAATATTTGAATTACATAAAATATTAATTGACTCTATCAAACTAGGGTTGTGCCCAATGATAAGTGTGTTTTTTTTTAATTTTTTAATTTTTCTTATAAGTATATTTGGTGGACATTCATAAATATCGTTATCAATTATAAATTTTACTGAGCGATCAAACGAGTTAGAAATTATATCATATGTGCTAGTTGTTCTTTTAGAAGGAGAACATATTATCTGACCAACTTGAAATTTTCTTTTATCTAATATTTTAGAAAATTGTTTTGCATTTCTCATACCTCTTTTATTGAGAGGTCTATCAATGTCATCAAGCTCTAAATTATCCCAACTAGATTTGGCATGACGTAATAAATAAACTTGTAGCATTCGAGTTTAATACTTTAGATGTATACATTTCCATGGCTAAAATGAAAAACAAAAATCCCATAACAGTGATTGATCTAGGTTCTAATACATTTAGACTGGTTATATATGAGCAAGCTATTTATCCTTTTCCAATACTTTATCAAAAAAGAGAATTTTTAAAATTAGGTGAAAGTATTAACACAGGTAAACTCCCATCGATAAAAATTAAAGAAGCTATAAAATGCCTAGAAGAATATATTAAGATTGCAAAAGATTATGAGTCCTTAGATATTCATATTATTGCAACAGCAGCAATTCGTGAAACGATAAATGGAAAAGAAATTATTGAGCCTTTCAAGAAAAAAAAATCAGTAAGAGTAGAAGTACTCTCACCAAAAAATGAGGCTAAATTTGGATCCCTAGGTGTAATTAGTTCAATAAAAAATCCAATCGGTTTAGTTGCTGACTTGGGAGGTGGAAGTTTAGAACTTAGTTCAATAAAAAATAAGATCATACTTGAGACTAAAAGTTTAAAAATTGGCATCTTAAGAAGTGAATCTGATATGTACAAAACTACTAAAATTAAATTTGATAATTTTTTATTTTCAAAATTTAAAGACCAATCTCTTAAATTTGCTAAAAACGTAGGAAATATTTATGTTATTGGAGGCATGTGGCGCAATCTTGCAAAACTACATTTACATCTAAATGGCATCAAGAAAAATAAACTACATGGCTACCTGATACCATTTTCAGAGTTAGAAATATTTTACCACAAATTATACTCTATGGATAAAAAACAAATTAAAAAATTGAATGTTGTTCAACCCAATCGATTAGATAAACTAAAATTATCTACATATATTTTATTTAGCCTTGCTTCGTTTTATAATATTAAAAATATTGTTTTTGTAAGATATGGAATTCGTGAAGGTTATTTACATGATATGTTTAATTAATTTTTAAAAAATAATCTAACAATAACTGTAGCAATAAGAGCACCAATAATCTGAGCTAAAATAAAACCTAAAACACTTGATGGACTTATTCCACTAAAACTATCTGTAAACATTCTTCCTATGGTTACTGCTGGATTTGCAAAACTTGTTGATGATGTAAACCAATATCCTGCAGTAATAAATAGAGCGACACCAATAGCTATTTTTTCCTTGTTTACCTCTTTTAATATAAAAATAGTTAATAATAATCCAACAGTTGCAATTATTTCTGAAAAGAATTTAAATACCCCAACTCTTTCATTGAGTGACCATTCAATTATGGGATATTCAAAATACCAATTTGCAGTTAAACAACCAAATATACCAGCAATAATCTGAGTAAAAATAAAAATTATTCCATAATTAATAGGAATATTTTTTTGAATAATATCACTTAATACAACAGCAGGATTAAAGTATGCCCCTGAGATATTAATAAACATAGAAATAATTACATATAAAATGGCACCTGTTGCGATTGTGTTTCCTAGTAATATTATACCAAGGTCATTTGACATTAACTCTCCCATAATTCCACTACCCACAATTGTTAGTACAAGAAAATATGTCCCAATAAATTCTGCTAGTATTTTTTGTCTTAAAGAAAATGTCACTATAAAATTACCCTAAATAACTAAACGTTTACCATGTATTCTAAAAATTCTTTCACGCATTTATCCCAAGTTAAATTAAGTGTAAAATTTCTACAATCAACTCTTTTTACCTTGAGTGCTTTCTTAATTGACTGTAATAAGTCATTATCTAAAGTATTAATCTTCTCATCTGTTAATACATCTATAGGCCCAGTTACTGGATATGCAGCAACTGGTGTTCCACTAGCCAATGCTTCAAGTATTACATTTCCTAATGTGTCTGTTTTAGAAGGAAATACAAACACATCTGCATTTGCATAATATTTCGCTAATTCTTCTCCAGTTTTTACACCGACAAAATTTACTTCAGGATACTTATTAATATATTTTTCTAATTCAGGACCATCTCCCACAACTATTTTATTATAATTTCCTTTAAGTTTTAAAAATTCTTCAATATTTTTTTCAATAGCAACTCTTCCAACATAAGTCAGCTGTGTATCCTTGCTGTTTATATCTCTTTTATTCGGATTAAATAATTCTGTATCAACACCTCTGTTCCAAACTACTAAATTTTTAAAATTATATTTTTTTAACTCATTTAGCATTGAAACTGATGGAACAAGAACTCTTTCAGAATCACTATGTAGTTTTCTTAATATGGAATAAGTAAATCTCTTTGGGATAAAAGCTCTTTGTTTAATATAATCAGGAAAACGAGTGTGAAAAGAAGAAGTATATTGAAGTTTATTTTTAAGACAGTACTTACGACCAGCAAAACCTACTGGACCTTCAGTCATTATATGAACAATATCTGGATTAAATTCTTTAAAAAATTTTTCAGTAACTTTCTTAGTGTTGTAAGAAATCTTTATTTCTTTGTACTTAGGATAACTAAAATTATTAAACATCTGAGGATGTAATATTTTTATTTCAAAACCTTTTTTTTCTAGAATATGTATAACGCTTTGAAATGTCGTAACTACGCCATTTACCTGAGGAACCCACGCATCACTAATTAATGCGATTTTTTTAGGCTGCATCCTCTTTTATTTTTCGTCTTTCTTCAAAAGAAATTAATTTTAAATTTTCTCTTTCTTCGGGCCAATTAAGAATTGATAAATTTCCAATTTCATCTTCAACAAGTGCTGTGCAACTTTCAATCCAGTCACCATCATTACAATAGAGAACACCATTTAATTCTTTTATTTCTGGTCTATGTATATGCCCACATACAACAACATCGGCATTTTCTCTTCTAGCTCTATCAGATACAGCAAACTCAAAATTACTAATAAAGTTGGTTGCATGCTTTGTTTTCTTTTTTAAATATTGAGACAGTGACCAGTAAGACAAGCCCATCTTTCGTCGAATAAAATTAAATACATTATTTAACTTTAGTAAATATTCATAAAGTGCTGATCCGACTTTGGCTAACCATCTCGCATTAATGATCACAGCATCAAATTCGTCTCCGTGTGTAATCAGTACTTTCCTTCCATCAGCTAATTGATGAGTATCTTCATTTTTGATAGAAATTTCTCCAAAAGAAAAATTTGTAAAATCTTTTAATACCTCATCATGATTTCCTGGAATAAGTACTACCCTAGTTCCGTTTTTCGCTTTCTTTAAAACTTTTTGAACAATGTCATTATGTTCTTGTGGCCAATACATTTTCTTACGCATGCGCCATCCATCAACAATGTCCCCTACTAAAAATAAATATTCCGAATCTGTTTCTTCTAAGAATTCTAAAAGCATCTTGCTTTTACAACCACTAGTTCCTAGATGGGTATCCGAAATCCAAATTGTGCGGTAAAATTTTTTATTACTTTTAAATTTCATTAATTAAAGATTTTTCTTATACATAAAAGTATCATTTTATAATACAATTTATTATTATATGTGTGTATTGTATAAAAATAACAGTATGACGCAGAAAATTTGGTTTAAAAAAAAATCACCCCTTCACGGTTCTGGATTATTTGCAAAAATGAATATTAAAAAAGGCCAGAAAGTAATCCAATATATTGGTGATAAAGTTACTAAAAGAGAGGGTGACAAAAGAGCAGATAAACAAATCCGCAAAGCAAAAAAAGATAAAAATAACGGCATGGTCTATGTTTTTGAACTAAACAAGCGATATGACATTGACGGTGATGTCGATTATAATTTTGCAAAATTTATAAATCATTCATGCAATCCTAATTGTGAAGTAGACATCATAGATAATGAGATTTGGATTTCTTCTATTAAACGAATAAAAAAAGGAGACGAACTTTTCTATAACTATGGTTATCCTTTTGATACAGATTTTGTGGATCACATTTGTAAGTGTGGTTCTAGAAATTGTGTAGGTTATATTTTAAGTGACAATGATTGGCCAAAATTAAAAAAATATGAAAAAAAAATTAAGACTAAGTCTAAGTAAGATACCTTCGATTATTATTGCAATTGATACAAATAAGGAAATAATTTTTTACAATAATGCAGCTAAACAAAAATTTTTATTTATCGATGAAGGAAGAGATCTCAATAATATTATTAGATCAACAGAGTTAAATACTTTTATTGATAAAGCCTTTAGGGAGAAAGAAGATTTTAAGTTTGAATTCACCCCATCTAATTTTAGTGACATGTATTTTATTGCTGACTTAATATTTGTTGAAAAAGATTATGAAGAATTATTAATATCACTAAATGATCAAAGTCTTCTTAAAAACTACGAACAAATGCGAACAGATTTTGTGGCTAATGTAAGCCATGAATTGAGAACTCCTCTTTCCTCAATTCTAGGCTATGTTGAAACAATTAAAAATTCACTCAATGAAGATAAGAACAAAGACAAAACGGTTGGTAAATTTTTAGATACAATGGAAGATCAGGCTTGGCGTATGACTAGACTAGTCGAAGATTTATTATTACTAAGTAAATATGAGACTGAAGATAAGCCTATAGAATTTCAAGAGGCGAATATAAGGCAATTAATTGATGGCGTAGTTGATAATTTACAAAACAAGTTAATGGCAAAAAAAATTGAAGTTCAAATCAAGGATGATTTTGATAAGTCTACAATATCAGCAAACAAAGATGCTCTAATTCAAGTTTTTTTAAACTTAACCGATAATGCAATAAAATATAGTAAAGAAAATTCTACTATTGGTATTGAGATTGAGGGAGTCATTAATGACAATAACGCCTTTTGCCAAATAAGTTTTATAGATAACGGAGAAGGTATATCAAAAGAGCATTTAACTAGACTTACTGAAAGATTTTATAGAGTAGATAAAAATAGATCTCGAAATCAAGGCGGTACCGGTTTGGGTTTATCTATTGTTAAACATATAACTAATAGGCATAATGGTAAATTATCAATAAAAAGCAAGGTGGATAAGGGTTCAACATTTACTATTTCTTTACCTGTAATTCAGCAAACTGTAATAAATCCTTAATATATAATCTTTAGTAATACCTTATTTTAAATGAGGCTAAATATGAAAAATATAATTAAATTAATTGCTGTACTTGCTTTGTTTGGAACTACTTCAGTTTCAGCAAGAGATTACATTTCAATTGTAGGATCTTCTACAGTTTATCCTTTCGCTACTTTAGTTGCTGAAAAAATGGCATCTCAAGGAATGAAAGCACCCGTAATTGAATCAACTGGTTCTGGTGGAGGACACAAATTATTTTGTGCAGGTGTTGGAGTTGAACATCCAGATATCACTAATTCTTCAAGAGCACAAAAAGATAAAGAATTCAAACTTTGCCAAGATGGCGGTGTAACCGATATCATCGAAGTTAGAGTTGGTAATGATGGTATAGCTTTTGCATACGCTGCAGATTATGAATGGAAATATACCAACGGTGCTACAATGAAAGGTGGCATTGATTTAAGTAAAGAAGAAATCTGGCAGGCAATGGCTAGAGATAATGCAAACGCTCCAACAACTTGGTATGAAATAGATAAAAGATTACCAAAAGTTGAAATTTCTATTATGGCACCTCCTCCAACTTCTGGAACAAGAGATGCATTTGACTCACTTGTAATGAAAAAGGGTTGTGTTAAAGATATGTTAGTTGCTGATGGTGATTGTCAAGCATATCGTGAAGATGGCCACGTTATCGAAGGTGGTGAAAATGATGAACTTTATGTTGAGCATATAACCAAAGAACAAGGTGCATTTGGTATTTTTGGTTACAGTTTTGTATCTAATAACTCTGATAAAGTAAAAGCATCAATGATTAATGGTGTTGAAATCTCAATGGAAGGCATCCAAGATTATTCATATCCAATAGCAAGACCTTTATTCTTCTACATCAAAAAAGCACACATTGGCGTTATTCCTGGTTTAATGGATTATGTTAATGAGTTTGTTAGTGAAGAAGCAACAGAAGGTTACTTACTAGATGCTGGACTTGTTCAACTAAGTCCTGCGGATAGAGCAGCTGTTCTTGATGCTATTTCTAATCAAACAAATTATAAATAAAAATCTTTAATTTTTATAAAATGGGGGCATACAAGCCCCCTTTTTTTTAATAGTAAGTTATAAATGTTCTTTTGGTCTTTAGTTTTAATTGCAGTCGGAATTTTCTCATCCTTTATATACGGAAGATCAAGAATTAAATTAAACTCTAAAAAACAAGGTACGAAAAGCAAATCTCTTCCCAATTATTACGCACAATACGTTTTAATGTGGTGTTTGTTTCCTGCACTAATTGTTTATTTTTCATGGGCTATTTTTCAAGAACAGATTATTCAAAACATAGTTATTAGTAACTTTGAATTTATTGAGGGCGCAGCTTACAACGAAGGTTTATTGTTAGCAGAGATTAGAAATGTTGCTAATAACCCTTCTTTTGCCGATGGTAAATCTGTAGAAATAATTAATGCCGCATCTCAATATTCTTCCTTAAGACAAATAAGTCAAATAGCTTTTTATCTCTCAATAATCATTATAATGTTACTTGGAGCCCTATACGCTTCACGTAAATTAAAACCTGAATTTCATGCTCAACATACAATTGAAAGATATATACAATATATACTTATATTTTGTTCATCTGTTGCTATTTTTACTACAATAGGAATAGTTTTTTCACTAATATTTGAAAGCCTTCGCTTTTTTGCAGAAGTATCAATATTTGAATTTTTATTTAGTACTGAGTGGTATCCATTTATTCCAATTAGAGAAGGTCAAACAGCTGCAGAGGGATCCTTTGGTGCAGTACCAATATTTGCTGGGACATTTTTAGTAATGGTAGTAGCTATGTGTGTTGCGGCGCCTCTTGGATTATTAACAGCAATTTACTTAGCAGAATACGCAAGTCAAAGAGTTAGAAAAATAGTTAAACCTCTTCTCGAAATTTTGGCAGGGATACCAACAATAGTCTATGGGTTCTTTGCCTTTGTTAGTGTTGCGCCTTTCGTAAAAGCATTTGGACAATCAATTGGAATTGATGCTTCACCAACAAGCGCCCTTGCTGCTGGTATGGTAATGGGGGTTATGATTATTCCTTTTATTTCTTCTTTATCTGATGATGTAATAAACTCTGTCCCGCAAAGTCTAAGGGAAGGATCATTTGGTATTGGCGCTAATAAAGCAGAAACTATTAAAAAAGTAATTTTACCAGCAGCTTTACCTGGAATTGTAGGAGCATTTTTGTTAGCAATATCCAGAGCGATAGGGGAGACTATGATTGTTGTAGTTGCAGCAGGTACAGCTCCCAATCTTACAGGTAATCCTTTTGAAAATGTAACAACAGTTACAGTTCAAATTGTTGTGGCCTTAATAGGTGATCAAGAATTTGATAACCCAAGAACATTATCAGCATTTGCTTTAGGATTAGTTTTATTTGTTATTACATTATTTCTTAACATTATAGCTCTACAAATTGTAAAGAGATACAGGGAGCGTTATGAATAATTCCGTTGCTAAAGAAAAAATTGTATCTTTGAGAAAAAAGAGAAGTTTAGAAGATATGCGATTTAAGTATTATGGCTTTACAGCTATGTGTTTATCTTTAGCAGTTTTAGTTTTCCTTTTGTATACAATATTTTCAAAAGGATACACTGCTTTTCAAAAAACAATTGTTCTCCTAGAAGTTGATTATAATCAAGAGGTCTTAAAACTAACACCTGACTCTTCAGATGAAGAGATGGAAAAAGGAAAATTTTTTAGAGTTAAAAAACAGGCTATTGAAAATTTTTTCCCAGATCTCTCAAAATCAGATATTAAATTAATAAAAAAATTATTTTCTATAAATTTAGATAACGAAATTAAAGACTACTTCTTAGAAAATCCTGAAGTCATTAATACAAAGCAACAAATTTGGGTAACTGCCCATAGTGATGTGGATCAACTATTAAAAGGTAATTCAAGAAGAGATGTGCCAGAAGATAGAAGAAAATTAAATGATATTCAATTAAGTTACGTAGATCAGTTAGTTGAAGAAAATAGAGTTAAACAAGTTTTTAATAATTTCTTTTTTACTAAAGCAGATTCAAGGCATCCTGAAATTGCTGGTGTAGCTGGTTCATTTATGGGATCATTATTTACTCTTTTTACCGTTTTTATTTTATCTTTTCCAATTGCTATAGGAGCGTCTGTTTATCTTGAGGAATTTGCTCCAAAAAATAGAATAACTGAATTAATAGAAGTAAATATTTCAAATCTCGCAGCAGTCCCATCAATAGTTTTTGGATTACTTGGGTTAGGTGTATTGCTTAATGTTTTTGGTCTTCCAAGGAGCACACCGTTAGTTGGAGGGTCCGTGTTAGCATTAATGACGTTACCAACTATTATTATTGCCTGCCGAGCTTCATTGAAAGCTGTTCCTCCTTCAATTAAAGAAGGAGCGCTTGCAGTTGGAGCAACAAAAACACAAGCGGTATTTCATCATGTCGTACCCCTTGCACTACCAGGGACTTTAACAGGGACTATTATTGGATTAGCACAAGCATTAGGTGAAACAGCACCACTTATAATGATTGGTATGATTGCATTTATTCCCAATATTCCAACTGGTTTAACAGAACCTTCAGCAGCACTTCCTGTTCAAATATATCTTTGGGTGGAAAGTGCAGAAAGAGGTTTTCAGGAAAAATCAGCTGCAGCCATAATGGTAATTTTAATATTTTTGTTTATGATGAACGCCATTGCAGTGTTCTTAAGAAATAGATTTGAAAGGAAGTGGTAAAACATGAGTAACTCTAAAATATTGGCAAATGGTGTAGATGTATATTATGGATCCAAACAAGCTCTTTTTGGAATCTCAATGGATATCAAGGAGAAAGAAGTTACGGCATTAATCGGTCCTTCAGGATGTGGTAAATCAACTTTCTTAAGATGTATAAACAGAATGAACGATTTAATCGAAATATGTAAAGTATCTGGATCAATTAAAGTTGATAATGAAGAGATTATAAGTTCCTCTACTGATGTGGTAAGCCTCAGATCTAAAATTGGAATGGTATTTCAAAAACCAAATCCTTTTCCTAAATCTATTTTTGATAATGTTGCTTACGGCCCAACTATACATGGTTTAGTTGACTCAAAAAATGAATTAGAAGAAATTGTACATTCATCATTAAAAAAGGCAGGTCTATTTAACGAAGTAAAAGATCGATTAAATGAACCTGGAACAAGCTTATCAGGGGGTCAACAACAAAGATTATGTATTGCAAGAGCGATTGCTGTAAATCCTGAAATAATTTTAATGGATGAACCATGTTCCGCTCTTGATCCTATAGCAACTGCCATAATTGAAGAATTGATTGATGAATTGAGACTAAACTATACAATTGTTATAGTGACACATTCTATGCAGCAAGCAGCAAGGGTATCGCAAAAAACTAGTTTTTTTCACCTAGGGGAATTAATTGAAACAGGTGATACAAAAAAAATATTTACTAATCCTGATAATTCAAAAACACAAGATTACATAACAGGGAGGTTTGGTTAATGGAACAAGACAAACATATTGTCAAATCATATGATGAGGAGATCAAAGACATTAATAGTAAAATTTTAGAGATGGGAACTTTAGTTGAAAATCAATTAAAAGACTCACTTAATGCCTTAAAAAACCAAGATACCGAGCTGGCAGAAAAAGTAATTTTAAATGATGATTTAATTGACGATGCTTATAACAAACTTGATCAAAGCTTAGTTGAAATTTTAGGAAAGCGCCAACCAATGGCAACAGATTTGCGAACAATTTTCTCTGCTATTAAAATGAATAAAGATTTAGAGAGATTAGGAGACCACGCAACAAATATAGCAAAAAGAGCAGCTTTAACTGAATTAGTTTTACCTGAGAAACCTACAAGAGATATTATTAGAATGGGAGAGCTTGTTCATAAAATGATAGATCATGTAATAAAGGCTTTTTTAAATTTTTCCGATACTGAGGCTAAAAAAGTATGGTTAGCTGATAGACAAATAGATGAAGAATATCTTGGTATTCTAAGACAATTATTAACCTACATGATGGAAGATCCAAAGAGAATAGCTTCATGCACTAATCTTTTATATATGGTTAAAGATCTAGAAAGAATTGGTGATTATGTTCAAAATATAGCGGAAGATATCTATTATGCTGTATCAGGCGAACCATTAATTGATACAAATCCTAACCCAACTTGGGAAGCAATCTTACCAATAAAAAAATAAATTGTAATATAATTGACACAAAAATTTAATAGAAGAGTTTCATGAAACTTAAAATGCTTATCGTAGAAGATGAAGAAGCATTATTAGAACTTCTAAAATTTAATTTTAACAAAGAAGGATATAAAATAGATACTGCAACGGACGGTGAAACTGCTCTAGAAAAAATATTATATAAACCACCTGACATAATTATTCTTGATTGGATGTTACCAGAGTTATCAGGAATTGAACTCTGTCGAAGAATTAGAAAACATAAAGAACATAAAAATATTCCAATAATAATGTTAACAGCAAAAGGTGAAGAAGAAGATAAACTTCGCGGCTTAGAAACTGGTGCAGATGATTACATTACAAAACCTTTTTCAATTAACGAATTAGTGGCAAGAGTAAAAGCTGTTCTTCGACGAATTAGACCAATGTTTGTAGATGAAGTTTTAACTTATAAAGGAATAGTAATTGACCTTGTATCTCACTCAGCATCACGAGATGGAGAAACTCTTCATCTTGGTCCAACAGAATTTAATTTATTAGCTTTCTTCATGGAAAATATTGGTCGTGTCTTTAGCCGCGAACAATTACTTAATCATGTTTGGAAAAATGAGGCACATGTAGAACCTCGAACAGTTGATGTTCATATAAGGAGACTACGAAAGGCCATTAATAATGACGTAAAAGAAGATTTTATAAGAACCGTGAGATCAGCAGGATATTGTTTTGGCTCGTAATTAAGCCATAAATTTCACTTATACAAATCACTTACCAAACTATAAAACCACCATATGAAGAGTCTTTTTAGATCATTCTTTACTGTCAGCTTTTATACATTTTTAAGTCGAGTATTAGGTTTTATTCGAGACATATTAATAGCGAGATATCTTGGATCGACAGTAATTGCTGATGCATTCTTCGTAGCATTTCGTATTCCTAATTTCTTTCGTCGTGTCCTAGCAGAAGGAGCGTACAGTGCTGCATTAATCCCAGTTTTCTCGGGTGTTGTTCTTAATCCAAAAGATGAACGTGAGGCTTCAGACTTTGTTGAAAACACAACCTCAATGTTACTATTTGCTACGGTCGTTTTAACGATCCTTTTTTTCTTTGGGATGCCTTATATCATTCAAGTTTTAGCACCTGGATTCACTGATAATAAAGAGGCTTATGAACTAGCTGTGCATTTTGGAAAAATAATTTTCCCCTATATTATTTTTATATCCTTAGCTGCTCACTTTGCTTCAATCAATAATGTTCATGAACGTTTTGCCGCCGGTGCATTTGCTCCTGCCATTTTGAATATAAGTTTTATTCTGTCATTATTCTTTTTAACACCTTTTGTAACTACTTCAGGTCACGCATTATCATACGGTGTATTGATTGGAGGTATATTACAATTTCTATATTTATACAGATCGGTTTTAAACTTTTACCGACCACGTATTCGTATCCCCGTTTTAAATGAAAAATTAAAAAAGTTTTTCAAATTATTTTTACCCGGTGTTGTTGGTTCAGGTGTTATTCAATTAAATATTGTCATTGGAACTATCATTGCTTCTTTTTTACCTGTTGGTGCTATCAGTCATATTTATTACGCGGATCGTCTTAATCAATTACCACTTGCGATATTTGGAATAGCACTTGGGATTGTTCTTTTACCAAGTTTATCAAAAGCAATTAAACAATCAGATCAAGAAACAACAAATAATATTCAAAATAGATCTATTGAATTTTCGTTATTAATTTCTTTACCATCAGCCATAGGATTATTTATTTTAGCTGAACCTATTATCCATATTTTATTTGAACGAGGTGCCTTTGTAACAGAAGATACTTTTTATACTGCTAAAGTATTAAGTTACTTTGCCTTAGGTTTACCTGCTTACATTATAATTAAAGTTTTGGTTTCTTGTTTCTTTGCAAGAGAAGATACTAAAACACCACTATACATATCTATTGTCAGTGTGATCACTAATGTTGTGTTATCGCTACTTTTAATTGGATCAATGAGAGAAATGGGAATTGCTGTTGCAACTGCAATTAGTGCATGGGTAAATGCATTATTACTGTACCTCTTTTTAGCTATTAGGAATCATATGAAATTTGATGATCTATTAGTAAGGAATTCCATTAAAATTTTACTAAGTTCATTTCTATTATTTGCAGGAATATACGTATTAAATGGACTATTCTTTACAAATATTAGTGGTAATTCAGTGTTATTAAATTCATCACTTTTACTTTTAATGATCTTTTTAGCTATAATTATTTATTTTGGATTAGTAATTGTGTTAAAAGTCCTATCGGTAAATCAGCTAAGAGAATATTTAAAAAAATAAAATGGATAAACCAACAAAAAGAATACTGTCCGGTGTCCAACCATCTGGTGATCTTCATTTAGGAAATTATCTTGGAGCCATAAAAAATTTTGTTTCTCTTCAAAAAGAATACGAATGCTTTTTTTGTGTTGTTGATTTGCATGCGATTACCGTTTGGCAAGATCCAAAAGTTTTAGCAAATAAAACAAGAGAAGTAACAGCTGCATTTATTGCTTCTGGTATTGATCCAAAGAAAAATAATATTTTTGTTCAATCACAAGTTCCTCAACATGCACAGCTTGGATGGTTGTTCAATTGTGTTGCCCGAATGGGGTGGTTAAACCGGATGACACAATTTAAAGATAAGGCTGGAAAGAATAGTGAAAATGTTTCTGTTGGTTTATTTTCTTATCCAACATTAATGGCAGCAGATATATTAATCTATTTAGCAACGCACGTTCCTGTAGGTGATGATCAAAAACAACATTTGGAGCTCACTAGAGATATAGCCCAAAAATTTAATAACGATTTTAAGACAGATTTTTTTCCTATTCCTGAACCATTAATTTTAGGGGAGGCTACAAGAGTGATGAGCCTTCGTGATGGGTCAAAAAAAATGAGTAAATCTGATCCATCTGATTATTCGAGAATCATGTTAACTGATACAGCAGAAAATATTACGCAAAAGATTAAAAAAGCAAAAACAGATCCTGAACCATTACCAAAAGATAAAACTGGTTTAGAAAAGAGACCAGAAGCTGAAAACCTAATTTCGATATTTGCTTCTTTGCAAGACACATCTATTGAGAGTGTTATTAAAGATTATGCTGGAAAAGAATTCTCCATCTTTAAAAAAGATTTGGCAGATTTATCGGTATCTAAATTAGAGCCAATTACGAGTGAGATGAATAAACTTATGAGTGATGTTTCTTACATCGATTCTATTTTAAATCAGGGTAAAGAGAACGCTATAGCAGTAGCAGAACCTGTTTTGCAAAAAACTAAAGAAATTATTGGTTTTTTATCCTAAAAATTCCCCAAATTTTAAATTTTTTTTTATAAAATTCATACTAAAGACATATTAATAACTATATATAGTGCATATGTTTATACAAACTGAACAAACTCCCAATCCACAAACATTAAAATTTCTACCCGGTAAGGTTGTAATGGATGATGGAACGGCCTTTTTCCAAAATATTGGTGAAGCAGTTGACTCACCATTTGCAAAACGCTTATTTGATGTCGATGGAGTTGAAGGAGTATTTTTTGGAAGTGATTTTATTACTATTACAAAAAATCAATCTTTAGATTGGCAAGTTATGAAACCGTTAATCTTAGGCTCAATAATGGATCACTATAATTCCGGAGATGCAACAATTAATATTACTAAAAAAGGTGAAGATAAATCATTAGAGATTGATGAAAACGATACCGATATTGTAAAACAAATTAAAGAATTGTTGGATACACGAGTAAGACCTGCTGTTGCAATGGACGGTGGTGATATTATTTACGATAGTTTTAAGGATGGTATCGTATATCTCCACATGCAAGGCGCATGTTCTGGATGTCCAAGTTCAACTGCTACTTTAAAAATGGGTATTGAAAATATGTTAAAGCACTATGTTCCAGAAGTACAAGAAGTAAGGCCTATTGATGGATAGACTGTTAAATTTTTTTCGCTTTCCCTTATTACTTATCGGACTAATTTTTATAAGTAATGGTTTCGTTGGTTACGTAGAAATTAATACAGTTGATACTGAGAATAACATTCAAACTGCAAATCAAATAAACAAATTATATTCTGAAAAAGAAATTACACCATTTGAAAAAGAAATTACTCTTAAAGGTCCTCCTATAGCAGAAATATTGAATGAAAAATTAATTGTTAAAGTAAGAATAAAGCCAATCAATCCTATTATCACTTCAAAGATTGAAGAGCAAAACAATCCCAGTTTGCAGTTAACATTATCAGATAAAGACTTTGATTACCTTGATTCAAATAAAAAAGAATTCGTAAAAACTGTTTTACCAATAATTATTAATGAAAATCAAAATATTTTAATGATTAGAAGTTTTGTTAATGAGCTCAAAGGTAAGTTAGAAACTTTTAGAACTCTCAATAATAATGAAATAAGAAAACTTAATGATATTGCTCAAAAGTATAATATTAAGTATCAAAATAAACACAAATTAGATTTAGTTGACGAAATACTTTCAAACGTTGATGTAATACCTAATTCAATAGTATTAGCCCAAGCAGCAATTGAAAGCGGATGGGGTAAGTCTAGATTTGCAAAAGAATACAACGCACTTTTTGGGGAATATACTTATGATGACTCGGAAGGTGTTATCCCACTTGAAAGAGAAAATGGTGATACTCATCTAATCAAAGCATTTAGCTCATATAGTAACAGTGTTGAATCATATTTTGATAATATTAACTCTCATTATGCATATGAAGATTTTCGTGATATCCGAAATATAATGAGAAAACGAAATAATTTCTCCAATGTTAACTTACTTGTTAATAAATTAAGCACTTACGCAGAAGATGAAAATTATATTAAAACAATAAGACAAATTATTAAAACTAATAACTTTGGTATCTTCGATCAAAAAACTATTTCTTATTAATTAAAAATAAAATTGGTGACCAAACCATCTCCAATTTCCTTCACCATCTTTAACAGTACAATTCATTCTAGATCTTCCAGGCGACAATTCTCGTGAAAGTCTTATTTCAATTCTTTCATTAAATTTATAAATTTCTCTATCGACCTGACCTTTGCTATCAAATATAAAACAGTCTAGAGATTGAACTTTTTTATCATCAAGAAGAGAAAAACCTATGAATGGTGGGTTTTGTTTTATAGTTGGGTTTTTAGGTATAAAGTCATAAACTCCTAATCCTTTTGAGGAAGCGGCAAATTTTACTCTATCTATTTCACCATATCTTTCATTTAATGAAAATCTCGGGAGATAATACATATTAGAAGTTTCATTAATTATTCCGGAATGCTGTCCAAAAGCAACCTTAAATTTAAATTCTTTAATTAATTCAATTATTTCATCAGTTGTCTCACCATAAGGAAATGCAAATAAAGTTGGAATTTCCCCTAGTTCTTTTAAGAAGATTTTATTGGATGTTTCTATTTCATTTCTTACTTCTTCAATACTAATATCTGGCATGTGCGCATGTGTATGAGAGTGTGCACCTATTACTACACCTTCTTCTTTAAGTTTTCTTATTTGATCCCAGTTAATATATTTTTTATTATTTGAAATTGTCCCCGTTGTTACAAATAAAGTAACAGGAATATTATTTTCTTTAAATAAAGGCCACCCAACTTCTAAAAAAGACTTATCAGCATCATCTACACTTATGCCAATAGTATTTGCTGGCAGATCACCATCATTAATGATTGTATCAATGATAAAATCTAATGATTTAATAGTATATTTTTCCTTAGTTAATTCTTCAATATGACTATTAAGTTGGTCAATAGTTACACTTGTTGAGGGATATTTAGAAACTCCAAATTTATGATACATAAATACAGTTGCTGAGTTCTTTACTTCATTAGCAAAAGCACTACTTACTAATAAAAAAATTAAAGAAATACTTTTTAAAAATAGCAATAGAATGTAGTTATGTAATTTCATATGTTGTTATTTCTTGATATTATATCATCAATACCAGAGTTTTGTGTAATTGATGACAACAAAATAATATTACAACAGAAAATTACTCAATCTGAAACAGATAAGTTGAGTGATAATATAATACAATCCTATATAGAAATAGACAAACGATTAAATTTAACTAAAAATCTCAAAAAAATTTCTACAACAATTGGTCCTGGATCTTATACAAGTTTAAGGGTTGGTTCAGCATTTATATCTGGTCTTATGATATCTCGTAATATTCCTTATTACCCACTAACTATTGAGGATATCTTAAACTTGAACGCAATAAAACATTCCAAAAAAAAATTGGGAGTTTTTATAACCTCTTCTAATAATCAGAAATTTTTCTGTTATAAAACTATGGATAACAAAATGGAATACTATAAAATTGAAAATAATAAATATTCAATTCCAATAAATATCGATTTGATTCTTTTTAATAAAAATAAAATTAATGAAAACAATGAATTAGAACAACTGAAGTTTTCTTTTTTTGAAGAATTTTATAACAATTACAATAATTTTAACTTTAAAAAAAATATTATTATTGAACCAATATATATATCAAATAATCAATTACTAAATTGAATAGAATTAGCTTAATAAACAAAGAACACCTAATATCAATAATCAATTTTATAAATTATAATAGTGATGAATTTAATTATTTTAAAAAAATAGGATGGAATATAAAAAATATTGAAAGTCAAATAAGTAAAGATAATAATTACTCTCTTGGTTATTTTCAGGATAATAATCTTGCAGGAGTCTTAATTGGCGATGCAATTAAAAATGATAAAGAATATGATTTAGAATTGCATATTTTATTTGTATCAAAACATCAAAGAAGAAAAAAAATTGCAACAAAATTATTAAATTATATTGAAGCAAATAATCTTAATTTTTCAAAGATTTTCATTGAAGTTGCTGAAGATAATGTAGAAGCAATAAATTTTTATCAAAAAAACAACTTTGTCTTTTTAAGTTTTAGACATAACTATTATAGGTATAATGACAAAAATATTCATGCTAAATGTTTCATAAAAAATATTAATAATGAGTGATAAATATATTTATATAAAATCTTATGGTTGTCAGATGAATGTATATGACAGTAATCGTATTAAAGATTTGTTTTCAAATAAAGGATATAAAATAACAAAAGATATTTCTAAAGCAGATTTAACTGTTCTGAATACTTGTCATATTAGAGAAAAGGCAGTTGAAAAAGTTTATTCTGATATTGGCAGAGTAAAAAAAATTAAAGACAAAAAACAGAATATGAAATTAGTAGTTGCAGGTTGTGTAGCACAAGCTGAGGGTCTTGAGATAAAAAAAAGATCTCCTTCAGTTGATTATGTTGTTGGACCTCAATCATATCACAAATTACCTGATATGATTGGTAAAGTGGATGAAATAGAAAATAGTGAGTTTTTACAAAATGAAAAATTTAAAAACTTAATTTTCAAATCTTCTAATTTATCTTCTGAATTTTTATCTATTCAAGAAGGGTGTGATAAGTTTTGTTCTTTCTGTGTAGTGCCATATACAAGAGGACCTGAATTTTCTAGACCAGTTGATGATATAGTAGAAGAAACAAAAAAATATGTATCAAATGGAATAAAAGAAATAATTTTACTAGGTCAAAATGTTAATGCCTACCACGGTATTGCCTCTGATGGAAAATCAAAAGATCTAGCTTATTTGATTAACAAGATAGGTGAAATTGAAGAAATTAAGAGGATTAGATATATGACATCTCATCCTATCGATATGAAAGATTCTCTTATAAATGCCCATGCTGATAATTCAAAGCTTATGCCTTTTCTTCACCTTCCTATTCAATCTGGCTCAGATAAAATTTTAAAAAAAATGAACAGAAAACACACAGTTGATGATTATTTAAGAATAGTTGAAAAAATAAGAAATGTTCGCCCCGATATTGCTCTTTCATCAGACTTTATTGTTGGTTTCCCGGAAGAAACAGATAAAGATTTTGAAGATACAATGAAATTTATTGAAAAAGTAAATTTTGTCATTGCTTATTCATTTATTTATAGTCCAAGACCAGGAACACCTGCTCAAAATAAAGATAATATTAATTTGTCAGATAAAAAGGCACGCTTAAGCGCATTACAATCATTACTAACACAACAACAAATTAATTTTAATAAATCATTTGTTAATAAAGGAATGGAAGTATTATTTGAAAAGATAGGCAGACATAAAGATCAATTTATAGGTCGTACAATCTATAATCAAAGTACATTTATTAACTCAAAAAAAGATTTATTAAATCAAATTATGAATGTGAAAATTACAAACTCAACTAATTTTGCACTTGAATGTCAGATATAGTAAATAAAAACGAAAATTTAGAATTAGAATTAGAAGATAATACAATTTTAAGTAACTTATTTGGGATCAATGATAGAAACTTGTCTCTTATAGAACAAATTAATCAAGTTAAAATCCAATACCGTGGAAATAAAATTAAAATATCAGGTAATAAAAAATCAATTTTTGAAACTAAGAAAACTATTCTTAATTTATTTAAAGAAGCACAAAATGGTGCAGAAATAGATGAGGATAGAATTAGAGATAATAAAAGTTTAATATCTATGAATATTAAGTCAGACAAACAAATGGATTTATTTATTCAAACTAAAAAAAGAAAAATTATACCAAGAACAGAAATACAAAATAAATATCTTCAACTACTAAATACTAAAAACATCACATTTGCTATTGGTCCTGCTGGAACAGGAAAGACTTATCTTGCTGTTGCTAAAGCAGTTTCAGCTCTCCAAGATGGCAAAGTAAATAAAATTATTTTATCCAGACCAGCTGTTGAAGCTGGTGAAAAATTAGGTTTTCTCCCAGGGGATTTAAAAGAAAAAGTAGATCCTTTTTTGAGACCAATTTACGATGCTCTATATTCAATGCTACCTTATGAACAGGTAGAAAAAAAACTGCTTAATAACACAATAGAAATAGCACCTATTGCGTTTATGAGAGGAAGAACTCTTGAAGATTGTTTTATAATTTTAGACGAAGCTCAAAATACAACAAAAACACAAATGAAAATGTTTTTAACAAGATTAGGTAAAAATAGTCAAATGGTAGTTGTAGGAGATATTACTCAAATCGATCTTGTAAGTGAAAAAGATTCAGGACTTAAAGATGCATTAAAAAAGTTAAACAAAGTTGATGATATAGGTTTTATTGAATTATCAGAAAAAGATGTTGTACGACATGATTTAGTCAAAAAAATTATTAATGCATATGAAAAACATAAAAGTTGATTTTTTTTCTGAATCAAAAAAATGGCCAAGGAGAATACCTAAAATTAAGACTATTACAAAAAAGACTATAAATAAGATGGGAACTTATTTTAAAAGAGATCATAGATTTGAACTAAATATTATTTTAACAAATAAATCAAAAATGATAAAACTTAATAAAATCTATAAAAATACTCAATCAGATACAGATGTTCTTACTTTTATTTCTAAGATTTCAAATAAAAATGTTGGAAAAATTTTATATTGTGATATTTTTTTCTCAATTGATACTATTGAAAAATTTATACGTAAGAATAAAATTAGCATATATGATCATTTTAACCACTTATTAATCCATAGTTTATTGCATATTAATGGATATGATCATAAAAAAAATTTAGATTTTAAAAAAATGAAAAAAGAGGAGATAAAAATTTTAGGGTTATTTGGCATAAATAATCCTTATAAAACTTAATGAATACAAATAACGCTGATAAATCATTGGGTTGGAAAAATTGGATAATTAAAAAATTATTATCTAATGATTCAACAAAAGAAGATATCTTAAATTTTATTGCCAATGATGAAGATAATAAAGATATCGAAAATCTAAATGACAATAATGAAAAAAATCTAATTAAAAACATTGTAAATTTGAATGAAAAAAGTGTTGAAGATTTAATGATACCAAGGAGTGAAATAGTAGCCTTAGACCATGATAAATCTTACAACGAAATTTTAGAAGTTATTAAGGAAGAGGGACATTCTAGAATTCCAGTATTCAAAAAAAATATTGATAATGTAATTGGTTTTTTTCACATTAAAGATTTTATTAAATCATCAAAGGATACATTTCAGATGAGTGAAATAATAAGAGATGTATTATATGTTGCTCCAAAATCACCAATTTTAGATTTACTAAAAACGATGAGGTCATCTAGGATACATATAGGTCTTGTTGTTGACGGGGTTGGAGGGGTGGATGGATTGGTTACGATAGAAGATTTAGTTGAAGAAATTGTTGGCGAGATTGAAGATGAACATGATGCTGAAGATGATGAAGAGCTCGTTTATAAAAAATCAGATAATTCAATAACTGTAGATGCTAGTTATAGAGTTGAAGATTTAGAAGAATTTTTTGCTATAAATATCCCGAGAAATGAAGATGATGAAACATCTTCTGTAGGTGGTCTTGTATATGAAAAAATAAATAGGATACCTAAAAATAATGAAGTAATAGATATTAATGATGATCTTAAAATCAAAATTGTTAAATCAAACAATAGAAAAATTGAAATAGTTGAAGTAAATAAAAATAATTGAGTATTTTAATTTATTTAATTTTAGGACTTCTAACCTCACTTTTATTCCCTCCATATTTTTTTTTACCACTAGGTTTTATTATTTTTCCATTCCTTTGTTTGCTATTAGAATTAAATAAAGAAAATTATAGTGATTTAAATATTTTTAAAAAATTCTCTTTTTTTGGATTTGGTTTTTTTATTAGTTATTTATTTTGGGTCAAGAACCCTTTTTTTGTTTTTGAAGAAACAAAAAATTTTTTCTTAGTTTTTTTGTTATTAATAATATTATTATCTGTAATTTTTAGTTTGATCTTTACAATAATTTATAAATTAGGAAAAAATATTCCAATAATTTTTCTTATTCCATTTATGTTCACATTAAGTGAATATATAATTTCAATATTTTTTTATGGATTTCCTTGGTTTACATTTTCACTTCTGCTTTCTAGTAATGAATACTTTCTATTTTTGCTAAAATCATTTGGAACATTATTTTCAAGTTATTTAATTATTCAGATATTTTGCATACCTTTTATTTTTTTAACCAAAGTAAACTTTAAAAAAGAATTAAGATATCTTTCTTTATTTATTTCTTTGCCAATAATTATTATAATAATATCAAATTTTAATGCAGAAAAATATAATTTTAAAATTAAAACAATTAATTTAGAAATTTTCCAATTAAATTTTAAAAATAATGATAAATTTCTGACAGCTGAAAAAAAACTTGAAAGAATAGTTAAGCACATTGGTGAAAGTAACGCAGATTTGCTTATATTCGGTGAAAATAATTTTCCCTATCTTTTGGATACTCTCAAATTAAAAACCATAAAAGATTCTTTAAAAGAAAATCAAACATTAATTATTGGAGCTACAAGGTATGAGAATAATAAATACTTTAATAGTTTAATAAATATTAATCCCATAAGTGTAAATTACTTTGATAAAAAAATACTTGTACCTTTTGGAGAGTTTCTACCATTAAGAGATTCGTTGACTTTTTTAGAAAGTATTGCAGGTCCAAATAATTATTCAAAAGGTGAGGTTGAAAGAATAATTAATCTACCTAATAATATAAGTTATATTCCTGTTATTTGTTATGAAATTGTTTTTTATTGGAAGCTTTTAAATAAATTTAATAACAAAGGTAATTTTATTATAAATATTACAAATGATTTTTGGTTTGGTGATTATCTTGGTCCTTATCAACATTTCTATCTCACTAAAATAAGAGCCGCAGAGTTTAATAAGCCAATTATTCGTGTTTCTAATAATGGAATATCTGCAGTCATAAATAATAATGGTGCTGTATTATATAAAACCCAACTTAACAAAATTGAGAATTTTAAACACAAATTATTTTTCAAAGAAAGTAATAATTTTGTTAATTTTCATCTAATATTTAAAATATATCTTTTTATTATTTTTATAATAATTACTCTCTATTATTTAAGAAAAAATGCTTAGTAACAATTATAATAACCGTTTATTTGGAAGAACAAGAGGAAGAAGTAAGAAAAAAATTGATTTAAAAAAATATCACCAAACACTTGACAAATACAGGTTTCAAAATTGTGATAAAAAAATAAATTATATTTTAGATATTGGTACTGGATATGGTGAAACTAGTATATTTCTTGCAAATCAATTTTTAGACAAAGTTATTATATCTTGTGAAAAATATATTGATGGAAATATAATTTTACTTAAAAATATTGAAAAGAATGAAATAAAAAATATTCTATTACATAACGGAAATGTACATGATGTTTTAGAATGCACGCATAGAGAATGTTTTGATCTTGTATGGATATTTTTTCCTGATCCATGGCCAAAAAATAAACACGCAAAGCGTAGATTGATAACTAGTGATTTTTTAATAAAACTTCATAATAATTTAAAAGAGAAAAGCGAGATACATATAGCTACAGATTCAAAGATATATGTAAGATTTATTTTAAATTCAATTTATAATTGTAAGGACTATTTTGTCTGGCTGAACCAATCTGAAATGAATCTGCATATAAAAGATTATTTCGATATTGAGACAAAATATTATAAAAAAGCAATTAATTCTCAAAGAAAACCATCTTTATTCATTTTGAGAAAATTATAGGCTTGAAATTCTGCAAAATATTAATATACGCAATATTAATAAGGTGGGTAATCCCACCTTTTTTTTATAAATATGGCTAAAAAAAAATATAATGTAATTAGGGAAGAGATGCTGCAAGTAGCATCCAATGTTGCACAAGAGAAAAATATTGATCAAGATTCAGTTTTTTCAGCAATGGAACAAGCATTGGAAAAAGCAGCAAGGGTTAAATACGGCCAAGAAATTGATATAAGGATTGCTATAGATAGAGCTACTGGTGATATTAAGTTAAACTCGTACCTTGAAGTAGTTGAAAATATCGATGAAGAATTACAATCTAGACAAATTCTTTTAGAAGATGCAAAAAAAACCAATCCTGATATTGGTTTAGGAGATTTCATTACTAAAGAACTTCCACCTATTGAATTAGGAAGAGTTGCTGCACAAAATGCTAAAGGAGTAATAATTCAAAAAGTAAGAGAAGCTGATAAATCTAACCAATATGAAGAATATAAAGATAAAGTTGGTGAAATAGCAATTGGTATAGTCAAAAGAACTGAATTTGGAAATTTAATTATAGACTTAGGAAAGAGTGAAGCAATAATCAAAAGAGAAGAACTTATACCAAGGGAAACATTTAAGAATGGAGACAGAGTTAGAGCATACATATATGAAGTAAAAAGTGATGTTAAAGGCTACCAAGTTTTTTTATCAAGAACACATCCTCAATTTTTATCAAAATTATTTTTTCAAGAAGTACCAGAAATTTACGAAGGAGTTATCACTGTTAAAAGTGTTGCAAGAGATCCTGGTTCAAGAGCTAAGATTAGTGTTTTTACAGAAGATTCTACTATAGATCCAGTAGGTGCTTGTGTTGGTATGAGAGGTTCAAGAGTACAAGCTGTTGTAAACGAATTGCAAGGAGAGAAAATAGATATTGTTACATGGTCTGATAATCAAGCTACTTTTTTAGCCAATGCCCTTGCTCCTGCAGAAGTTAGTAAGATTTTCCTGTATGAAGAAAAAAATAAAGTTGAAGTTGTAATACCTGATGATCAATTAAGTTTAGCAATTGGTAGAAAAGGTCAAAATGTAAAATTAGCTTCTAACTTAACTAGTTTAGAAATAGATATTTTAACTGAAGATGAAGAATCTGAAAGAAGACAACAAGAATTTAAAGAGAAAAGTATTTTATTAGCTGAGACACTTGATGTTGAAGATGTTATTGCTCAACTACTTGTTACTGATGGTTATACAACTGTTGAGTCCATAGCTACTGAAACATTAGATAATTTAGAAAAAATTGAAGGTTTTGATACTACTTTAGCTCAGGAAATAATCGATAGATCCACAAACTTTGTGCAGGAAAAAGCAGAGTCGGACAAAAAAATTATAGATGAAAATATTAGTGATGAAAAATTAAAGAATTTGAAGGGTATGAACAATAGTATTTTAGCAAAACTAGCAAAATCAAATATTCTCAATGTTAATGATTTTGCTGATTTAGCTACATTCGAACTTATAGACAAAGAAGAAGGTATTTTAAGAGAATTAGATCTTGATGAAGAAGTTGCTAACAATATGATAATGGAAGCAAGAAGTTTTTGGTCTGAAGAACAAAATAAGGATTAAAATTGGATAAAGATAAAGGTAATAAAAAAAAGCCATTAAAACTATCTTCATCAGGAAGATTACAAATAAGAAAAAATCTTGGTCCAGCAGGTGATAAAGCCAGAACTAGTGGTAGTAAAAAAACAATACAAATTGTTTTTAAAAATAAAAATAATCAACAGAAAAGTTCATCTACAACCCAATCTAATTTCAGAGGATCATCTAGCCTAAGAACACCAAGGCCAGGAATTAATTCATCACCACAACCAAACTTTTCCCCACCTAATAAAACTAGAAACTTTGATAATAAAAATAAAAAAACTGTAGATAAAAAAACCCAACAAAAAAAATCAACTCTTAGACCACTTGAAGATGATTTTAGTAAATCTGATGCAAAAAAAATATTAGAACAAGAAGAACAAGAATTTGATAAATTTCCGAGCTTAGCTAAAATAAAAAGAGCAAGAGAAAAAGAAAGACTAAAATCAGTAATCGACGAAGATGGTGCTAAAATTTCTAGAGAAGTTTCTATTCCTGATTTTATCACTGTTCAAGATTTAGCCAACAGAATGGCAGAAAAAACTGCTGATGTAGTTAAGGTTCTAATGAAAATGGGTGTTATGGCAAATGCAACACAATCTTTAGAATCTGATACAGCTCAATTAGTTGCAGAAGAACTAGGTCACAATGTAAGCGTTGTTAAAGATGATGACGTATTAAATGATATTAAAGATTTTGAAGATGATGCCGATAGTCTAATAAAAAGGGCACCCGTAGTAACAATCATGGGGCATGTTGATCATGGAAAAACTTCTTTGCTTGATGCTTTTAGACAAAGTAATGTAGTCTCTGGTGAGGCAGGAGGTATAACACAGCATATTGGTGCTTATCAAATTAACAATAATAACAAAAAAATTACATTTATTGATACTCCAGGTCATGCTGCCTTCTCAAATATGAGAGCTAGAGGATCTAAAACAACTGACATTATTATACTTGTTGTGGCAGCTGATGATGGGATTAAACCTCAGACTATTGAATCAATTACTCATGCGAAATCTGCTGAAGTACCAATTATAGTTGCTATAAACAAGATTGATCTTCCAGGAGCTGACCCTGATAAGGTTAGAAATGAATTACTTAGTCATGAAGTAATTGTTGAGAAACTAAGTGGTGAAGTTTTAGATATAGAGGTATCAGCAACTAAAGGAACAAATTTAGATAAACTAGAAGAGGCAATTCATTTACAAGCAGATCTTCTTAATCTCAAAGCAAATCCTGATAGAAAGGCCAGGGGTTCTGTAATTGAGTCAAAACTAGAAAAAGGTAGAGGTTCAGTTGCAACAGTCTTAGTGCAAAAAGGAACACTAAAAGTAAGTGATATTTTTGTATCAGGTTCTGAGTGGGGAAAAGTTAAAGCTTTAATTGATGATAAAGGTAAAAACATAAAACAAGCTGAACCGTCTGTGCCCGTTGAAGTTCTAGGATTTGATTCAAATCCATTAGCTGGTGATGATTTTATTGTAGTTGAAAATGAAGGTATTGCTCGCAAAATTGCAGAATTTAGATCAAGTAAACTACAAATTCAAAAAAATACTGTCGCTAAATCTAATGTTGAAGAAATGTTTGCTCAAATTAATAAAGGTGAAGCAACAAGTTTGCCAGTAGTAATTAAAACAGATGTTCAAGGCTCAGCAGAAGCAATTGAAAATTCAATAACTAAACTTTCAACTGATGAGGTTAAAGTAAATGTCATTTATAAAGGTGTAGGAGCAATTACTGAGAGTGATGTTACTTTAGCTGGTTCTGGTAAAGGTTTTATCGTTGGTTTTAATGTTAGAGCACTACCTCATGCAAGAGATATAGCAAAAAGAGACGGTGTAGATATAAAATATTATTCAATTATTTATGAACTTATTGACGATGTAAAAAATCTTTTAACTGGTTTACTAAAACCCGATATCTCAGAAAATATCACAGGTAATGTTGAGATTAGAGAGGTCTTTAATATTTCAAAAGTTGGAAATATTGCAGGCTGTATGGTTAAAGATGGATTTATTTCTAGAAAATCACAGATTAGAATTCTTAGAGATAACATCGTAATTCATAAAGGACAAATCAGTAGCTTAAAAAGATTTAAGGAAGAAGTATCTGAGGTTAAGTCAGGTTTTGAGTGTGGTGTAATGCTTGATAATTATAGTGATATAAAAGTAGGTGATATTATTGAAACATTTGAAAAAATTTCTACAAGTAGAAAGTTATAATGTTTTTTTACAATGGATACACAGAGGCAAATTAGATTTGGTGAACTGATAAGGTCATTATTAAGTGATTGTTTACTAAAAGAAGATTTTTTTGACGATAGCATTAATTCTTCATCAATTACTATTTCATTTGTTAGAATGTCTAAGGATTTAAAAATTGCTAATGTATACTTTATGCCCCTTGGCGGTAAGGATAAAATACAAATTTTACAAGTTTTGAAAGAAAAAAAATATATTTTTCAAAAATTTTTATCAAAAGCAAAAATTAATTCAAAATTTACTCCAAGGCTTTCTTTTTATTTAGATGATACATTTGACGAGGCAGAAAAAATTGAAAATCTATTATTAAACAAAAATGTCCTTAGAGATATCGAGTAATGATTTCAAAACAAGGTTGGATAAACTTATATAAACCCAAAAACATTACTTCATTTAAAGCCATTAATTCGATAAAAAAAAAATTTTCAATTAATAAAATTGGTCACGCAGGTACTTTAGATCCTATGGCTGAGGGTGTGCTACCTATCGCTATAGGGAAAGCAACAAAACTAATTCCATATATTAGTAATATGAATAAAGAATATGAATTTACAGTAACATGGGGAACTCAAACAACAACAGATGATGCTGAAGGTAGAATTTTATTTGAATCAAGTTACTTACCTAAAAGAAAAGAAATAGAAAGAAAAATTATTAAATATATTGGTTATATAAATCAGATACCTCCAAAAGTTTCAGCAGTCAAAATTAATGGTAAAAGAGCTTATAAATTATTTAGAGAAAATAAAAAATTTACGATACAACCAAAAAAAGTTTTTATCGAAGATTTGTACATTACTGATCATAGTATTAACAAAACATCATTTAAAATTTTATGTGGGCAGGGCTTTTATGTCAGAAGTCTAGCTCGTGATTTAGCCATAGATCTCAAAACATATGGTCACATTTTTTCATTGAAAAGGTCAAAAGTAGGAAAATTTAATGAAAAAACTTCGATTTTACTGGACGATTTATTAAAAATAGGACAAATGCACGGAGAAATTAATTGTATTTCCCCTACAATTTCTATGCTGGACGACATCTTGGCTTATGAAATTGAAGAAAAAGTAGATTTTGAAAACTTATCTTTTGGGAGATCTATTAAAATTGATGAAAAAAAAATTATAAATTCTTCGTCAATAAATTTAGATAAAGAAAATATTTTTTTATTTAAAAAAGGAGACATTGTCTCAATAGGCAAATTAGATGGTGATTTGTTTAAACCAAACAAAATATTAATATAGGAGAACCGATGTCGATAACAAAAGAAAATAAAAAAAATCTTATTAATGAATTTTCTAAAAATGAAAAAGATACTGGATCAGCAGGTGTTCAGATAGCAGTCCTAACAGAAAGAATAAAAAATTTAACTGAACATTTTAAAACTCACAATAAAGATAATCATTCAAAAAGAGGATTAGTATCTTTAGTAAATAAAAGAAAAAAATTATTAAATTACTTATCTAGAAAAGATAAATCTGAATATTCAGATTTAATAAAAAAATTAAATATTAGAGGTTAAGAAAAAGGATAAATTAAAAGTATGTTTGATGTGAAAAATGTAGAAATTGAATGGGCAGGAAGAAAACTTAAATTAGAAACAGGAAAAATAGCAAGACAAGCTGACTCAACAGTCATAGCTACTTATGGTGGCACAACTGTTATGTGTAATGTTGTTGCTGCAAAAGAAGCAAATCCAGATATGGATTTTTTTCCTTTAACAGTAAATTATCAAGAAAAATATTATTCCGTAGGAAAAATACCTGGTGGTTTTTTTAAAAGAGAGGCTAGACCAACTGAAAAAGAAACATTAGTTTCTCGATTAATTGATAGACCAGTTAGACCTCTGTTTCATAAAGATTTTAAAAATGAGACTCAGGTTACTTGTACTGTATTATCACATGATCAAGAAAATGACTCAGATGTAGTAGCAATGGTAGCAGCAAGTGCTGCATTAACCTTATCTGGCTTGCCTTTTTTAGGTCCACTTGGAGCAATTAAGATCGGTTTTATAGATGATGAGTTTGTTGTTAACCCGAGAAAGAGTCAACTATCAAATTCTAAATTAGAATTAGTGTTGGCAGGGACTAAGGAAGGCGTACTAATGATCGAGTCTGAAGCTCACGAGCTTTCAGAAAAACAAATGCTAGATGCAGTAGTTCTTGGTCAAGAAAATTATAAAACAGTTATCGAAGCAATAATTTCCTTAGCTAAAAAAGCTGCAAAAGAACCATGGGATCTTAAAGAAAAAGATGAAGAAATTAAAAGTCTACCATCCAAGATCGATGAAGATTTTGGCAAAGAGTTTATAGATGCATACAAAATAACCGAAAAACAAAAAAGATCAGAAAAATTATCTTCATTAAGAAATGAAATTTCTGAAAAATTTGTAAGTGAAACACTTTCACCAGTATTAGTTTCAGATGCAATAAAAAATGTAGAAAAAGATATAGTCAGAGGAGAATTAATTAATACTGGTAATAGAATTGATGGAAGAGATACTAAAACAGTCCGTCCAATTGTTTGTGAAACTGGAGTTTTAGAAAGAACTCACGGGTCTGCATTATTTACGAGAGGAGAAACACAGGCTCTTGTAGTTTCAACCTTAGGAACTGGACAAGACGAGCAAAGAATAGATGCAATTGATGGTGAATATACAGAGAATTTTATGTTGCACTATAATTTTCCACCTTACTCTGTTGGAGAGGTAGGTAGAATCGGATCAACTAGCAGAAGAGAAATTGGACATGGAAAACTAGCATGGAGAGCTATTCACCCAATGTTACCTTCTAAAGAAAAATTTCCTTATACTTATAGAGTTGTATCTGAAATTACAGAATCTAATGGCTCTAGCTCAATGGCAACTGTTTGTGGAACCTCTATGTCTTTAATGGACGCAGGAGTGCCTTTAGAAAGACCAGTAGCAGGTATTGCGATGGGTTTAATTAAAGAGAATGATAAATATGTAATATTATCAGACATACTAGGTGATGAAGATCACTTAGGTGATATGGACTTTAAAGTTGCTGGAACTTCTGAGGGAATAACTTCATTACAAATGGATATTAAAATAACCAGTATTACAGCTGAAATTATGGAAGAAGCATTAGCACAAGCAAAAGATGGAAGATTCCATATATTAGGTGAAATGGCTAAAGCAATTGATAAACCTAACCAATCAATTTCCCAATACGCACCAACAATAACTAATCTTCAAATAAACAAAGATAAAATTAGGGAAGTGATTGGTAAAGGAGGAGCAGTTATTAGAGAAATATCTGAAACAACTGGAGCTAAAATTGAAATTAATGATGAAGGTTTAGTGAGTATTGCAGCTGTAGATCAAAAATCTGGAAATGATGCATTAGAATGGATCAAAGGTATTGTCGAAGAGCCAGAGATTGGTAAAATTTATGATGGTAAAGTTATAAAGATCATGGACTTTGGTGCTTTTGTTAATTTCATGGGATCTACAGATGGTCTTGTTCATATTAGTCAATTAAAAAATGAAAGAGTAGAGAAAGTTGAAGATGTTATTAGTGAAGGAGATATCGTTAAAGTGAAAGTATTGGATATCGACTCAAGAGGAAAAATAAAACTTTCCATGAAAGCAGTTGACGCAGAAGAAAACGCTTAAATTACCTAAATTAATTGGGCACAGAGGTGTAAAAGATCTGTGTCCAGAAAACACTTTAGTATCTATTTCTAGGGCATTCGAAATAGGCTTAAATTTTGTAGAGATCGATGTTAAGATCTCTAAAGACAGAGTCCCAATTTTATTACATGATGATACACTTGATAGAACTACTAATGGAAGTGGGCTTGCAATCGATTATGATTATGAGAACATAAAAAAACTTGATGCGGGAAAATTTTTTTATAAAGAAAATACAAATATTTTTGTTCCAAAGTTAGAAGATATTCTTAGTTTCTGTACTAATAATAATGGTAATTTAAATATCGAATTAAAACCCAATAAAAATTTTGAAAAAGAAAATGTTTATCAAATATATAAACTTACAAAAAATATTAATCAAATTGATATTTTTTTCTCCTCATTTGATATGATATCTATTTTAGAAATTTCAAAACTTTACCCTCAATCTATACGTAGTTTTTTATTAGATGATTTTAAAGAATATAATATTGATGATTTGATTAGCATATCAATTAATCATAATTTAAAAATTTGTGGATTAAATATAGATCTTGTCACGGCTGATATTGTAAAAAAAATTAAAGAATCCAATATGGCAATAACTGTTTATTCAGATAAAAATATAAATTTATCTATCGCTAATGATATTTTCTCCATAGGTGTTGATAGTATTTTTGTTGATAATCCTTTAGATTTATTGGGAAAATTTTAGAACTTATTGGGCATTCCAATAATATTGTAACCACAGTCAACATAATGTACTTCACCAGTAACTGCAGAAGATAAATCACTAACAAAGTATAAAGCAGATTTACCAATTTCATCTAGTTTTGCATTTCGTTTCAATGCTGAATGTTCTTCTGTAAATTTAAACACCTCCCTAGCATTATTTATTGCTGCACCAGCAATTGTTCTTATAGGTCCTGCTGAGATTGCATTAACACGAATATTTTTTGTGCCTAAATCCACACTCAAGTATTTTACACTTGTTTCTAAAGCGGCTTTTGCAATTCCCATTAAATTGTAGTTTGGTATTACTTTATTTGACCCGTAAAAAGTAAGGGTGAGAATACTTCCTCCATCATTCATTATAGGTTCAAAATTTCTTGCAAGACTAGTTAAAGAAAAACATGATATTTCCAAACAATTAATAAAATTATCCTTCGTAGTATCAACATATCTACCATTTAACTCTGACTTATCTGCAAATGCAACAGCATGAATCATAAAATCAATTGTGCCCCATTCTTTTTTTATAATTTCTACAGATTTGTTTATTGAGTCATGATTATTAAAATCACATTCTATTAATATTTTTGAATTAATTTCTTCAGAAAGTGGTTTCACCCTCTTCAATAATATTTCATTTTGGTAACCAATGGCTATTTCAGCACCATTTTCAGATAGTTGTTTTGCTATTCCCCATGCAATTGAATGATTATTTGCAATACCAAATACTAAACCTTTTTTACTTTTAAGCATGATATTTTGAAAATACTAATGTTGCATTTGTACCGCCAAATCCAAAACTATTCGACATAACATGCTTAATTTCAACGTCATTTTCCGTTTTTAAAAGAATATTACAATCTTTGGCATTATCATCAAGATTTTCAATATTAGCAGAACCACTAATAAAATTATTTTTCATCATCAATAAACTATAAATTGCTTCATGCACACCAGTTGCCCCTAAAGAATGACCAGTTAAAGATTTTGTTGAGCTCATTTTAGGAATATTTGAACCAAAAACATTTTTGATTGCTTCTAATTCTTTTACATCTCCTATTAGAGTGCTTGTTCCATGTGTATTTATATAATCAATTTTACCATCAATATTTTTTAATGCTTGCTTCATGCATCTTTCTGCTCCTTCTCCAGAAGGCTGTACCATATCGTATCCATCTGAGGTTGCTCCATATCCTGTTATTTCACCATATATTTTAGCACCTCTAGCTATTGCATGCTCTAATTCTTCAAGTACTAAAGTTCCACCTCCACCAGCAATTACAAATCCATCTCTATCTGCATCATATGCCCTTGAAGATTTGTTTGGAGTAGAATTATATTTTGATGACAAAGCACCCATTGCATCAAATAAAATTGATAAAGTCCAATGGAGCTCTTCACCTCCTCCAGCAAAAATAATATTTTGTTTTCCCATCTGAATAAGTTCGTACGCATTACCAATACAATGTGAACTTGTAGAACACGCAGAAGTAATTGAATAGTTAACTCCTTTAATTTTAAAAGGAGTCGCAAGAGTTGCAGAATTTGTACTAGACATTGCTCTTGGCACCATAAATGGTCCAATTTTTTTTGAACCCGAACTCTTTCCAATTTCAGAAGACTTAAATAAATTTTGTGTAGATGGACCACCTGAACCAACAATTATACCAGTCATTTCATTTGAAATATCGCTATCCTCCAGCCCTGAGTCGTCTATAGCATCTTTCATGGCAATATAGTTGTAGGCAGCTCCATCACCCATAAATCTTAGTAATCTTCTATCAATTTCGTTACTAATATCTATATTTGGTTTACCGTGTACAAGACTTCTAAAAGAAAACTCCTCATACTCTTCTGCACTTGTTATCCCAGATTTCAAATTTTTAAGACTGTCTATAACATCCAATTGATTATTACCAATACATGATACTATGCCTAAACCTGTTACTACTACTCTATTCATTACTTATTTCTCAGGTGAAAATAAACCGACTTTCATATCTTTAGCTTCATAAATTATTTCACCGTCAGCTTTTAATACACCATCTCCAACTCCTAAAATTAATTTTCTTAGTATAAGTCTTTTAAGAGATATATGGTAAGTCACTTTTTTGACTTTTTGTAATACCTGACCGGTAAACTTAACTTCACCAACTCCTAAAGCCCTACCTTTTCCTGGTTGGCCAAGCCATCCTAAATAAAAACCAAGTAATTGCCACATAGCATCCAAACCCAAACAACCTGGCATTACGGGATCATCTTTAAAATGACATTCAAAAAACCATAAGTCTTCTTTAATATCTAATTCTGCAATAACTTCACCTTTAGAAAATTCTCCACCAGTTTCATTTATTGAAGTAATTCTATCAAACATTAACATAGGAGGCATTGGAAGTTGAGCATTCCCTTTTCCAAAAAGAACACCTTTTGCACAATCAATTAATTGATCGTAGGTAAATGAATTTTGTTTCATAATTTTAATTAAACTTTTTTTATGTATTTATCAATTAACTTAAATTGATTTTAAATAACAATCATGTTTACTTTTAATAACAATATTATCAATGCTTAATTTTTTTCCATCAGAAATTGTCATTATATTAGTTTCAACCTTTAAATTTAAATAAAAATTAATTATTTTTTGAGCAGCGATCAAACCAGCTAACCCTGCAGAAATACCTGAAATACCTACTACACTACACCTAGGAAGATCAACATCATCTTTGTTGGGAAATATACAATTTAAACATAGATGATTATTTTTACTGGAATTATTGAAAAGAATTATTTGTAAATCGTGTCTTAATGCAGAGGAATATAAAAAGTTGATTGAGTTTTTAAGACAATATTCATTTAATAATTTAGAAGTGAACCAATCATCAGTTGCATCAACAATTATAGAACATTCTTTTAAATAATTTAAATTTATAGAATTAATATTTTCATTAATTGTATTAATTTTACATTTAGTATTGATTAATTTTAGTTTATATTTTGCCACATCAACCTTTTTTTTTCCAATATCATTTAAATTAAACAAAATTTGCCTATTAAGATTACTTTTTTCAACAATGTCTCCATCTACTATTAACAATTCTTTAATTCCAGAGTTGACTAAATATTGACTTAAAGGACATCCTATCCCCCCCATACCCACAATACCAATTTTTATGTCAGATAATTTTCTTAGATTTTCTTCAGAAAATTCTTTTAAAATAAATAACCTGCTGAAAATTTTATATTCTTCCTCAGAGTAATTATTCATAACTCTATATAGTATTATAAATTTGTTTTATAATTTGCTTTGCGCAATTTACTTTTGTCATTTTCTTAAACTTTTTTATTTGTTTTTTTGTAATTATTGATATTCGATTATAATCTGAACCAAAAACTTTATTTTTACTATCAATTTTATTGTAAACCATCATATCACATTGTTTATTTTCTAATTTTTTTCTGGCTTTATTAATGCTCCCAGTTTCAGCTGCAAAACCAACTAAAAATTTTGGCCTTTGAGTTTTACTTTTTCCAATTTTTTCTAGAATATCAATATTCTTATAAAGATTAATATTTAATTTTTTATTTTTTTTTATCTTGGATTTATTGATATTTTTATTTTTAAAATCAGATACTGCAGCAGTAAAAATTCCTATATCAATTTTAGAAATTTTTCTAATTTTTTGATACATTTCGTTTGCTGATTTTATTTGAATAAATTTCAAATTTGGTGGAGGGTCTAAATTTGTTGGTCCAGATATCAGTATTACATTTGCTCCATATAAAACAAGTTGTGAAGCAATTTCATAGCCTTGTTTTCCAGAAGATTGATTTGAAATAAACCTAACTGGATCAATCATTTCAATTGTTGGTCCTGCAGTTACTAGGCATTTTTTATCTTTTAATAAATTGATATTTCCTAATCTGCTTAAAATTCTATTTACTATATTTTTTGAATTTTCAATTCTTCCTAAACCAAATTCTCCACATTTTAGATTTCCAACTTTTGGGCCAATAAACTCATGACCAATATCTTTTAATAATCTCACATTTTTTTGATTAATTTTATTATGCCACATATAACTATTCATTGCGGGGACAAACAAAATTTTTTTATTTGAAGCAAGCAACGTATTAGAAGCTAAATTATCTCCATATCCATTAGCAAACTTTGCAATAGAATTGGCTGTAGCTGGGCATACAACTATTATATCATTATCTCTTGATAAATTAATATGAAGCATCTTATTTTTTTTTTCATCTTCATCAGCAAATATTCTATCTTTAAGTAACTTTTTTATATCTGATATTTTTACATACTTTTTTGCTTCTTTAGTTAGTATGCAGCTAATATTAACTTCTTTATTTTTAAGTAAAGTAATAATTTCTTTACATCTAGACGCTGCTATAGATCCAGTTATTATTAATAAAATTTTATTCATTATATTTTATAACCAGTATGTATGGCTACAATTCCATTAAATAAATTAATAGTCTCAACTTTTTTAAATCCGCAATCACGAAGATTTTTGCTAAGCTCTTCTTGTGATGGAAATAAATCAATACTTTCACTTAAATACTCATAAGCATTTTTATCTTTGGCAATTATCTCTCCTAATAGAGGTAAAATTTTTGATTTATAAATTTTATATGAATTTGATATCAAAGATGATTTAGGTGTACTAAATTCTAAGCAACAATATTTACCACCAGGTTTAAGAACTCTGTAAGCCTCTTTTATAGATAATAAATACTCCGTAACATTTCTTAAGCAGAAAGAAATAGTATATTTATCAAAAAAATTGTTTTCAAAATTTAATTTTTCAGCATTGCTAATAAAATATTTTATATTTTTTTCTTTTTTTAATCTTTTTCTTCCTTCTAATAACATTTCTTCATTTAGATCTAAAAGATAAAGACTGGTTGGTATATCTTCTTTTAAAATTTCACTAGCTATATCACCAGAACCTGAGCCAACATCCAAGATAATCTCATTTTTTTTAATGTCCATGATCTCTACGAATCTTTTCTTCCATAATCTATGCATTCCTAAGCTCATTAAGTCATTCATTACATCGTAGTTTGGAGCTACACTTGAAAATACATTTTGAACAAGTTTAGTCTTTTGTTTTGAATTTACTTTTGTATAACCAAAATTATGATCTTTTTTCATTATGCCAGAGTTACCTGAAGTTGAAACTACAGTTAAAGGACTTAGAGTAATATTGAGTCAAAAAATATCTAATGTTAAAATTCATACATCAAAACTTCGTTTTAAAATTCCTAATAATATAATTAATATACTACGTAACTCAAAGATATCCAACCTAAGACGCATAGCAAAGTTCATTATCATAGATTTAGATACAAATTATTCTCTAGTAATACATCTAGGAATGTCAGGAAGATTAAAAACTGTCGATAAAAACTATAAAAGAATAAAACATGATCACTTTATACTATACTTTTTAAATAAAAAGTTGCTTATTTATAATGATCCAAGGAAATTTGGATTTATCGACTTAGTAAAAACAAATGAACTTCAAAAACAAAAGTATGTTATGAGCTTGGGTATAGATGCTCTGAGCCCCGATCTTACTGCACAAATTATATTTAAAAAAATTTCCAAATCTGAGGTACCCATTAAGCAGATTTTACTTAATCAAAAATTAATTGCTGGGATAGGAAACATTTATGCTTCTGAAATATTATTTGATGCTAAAATTTCACCACTTACTTTGGGTAAGAATTTAGAAATTAGTCTCATTATGAAACTAATTAAGTCTATTAGAAAAATTTTAACGAAGGCAATTAAATATGGGGGGTCAAGTATACGAGATTATAGGTCTACTGATGGCACATTAGGAAATTTTCAGTCTAATTTTAAAGTTTATAATAGAGAAGGAAAAAAAATGGGTGATGACAAGGTTAAAAAGATTGTTCAGTATGGAAGATCTACGTTTTATTGCCCAAAACTTCAAAATAATAAGTAATTATTCAATAAATATTAATTGACTTAATTTATTTTGAATTTATAGCACGGTAATGGCTAACCACGTTTCGGCAAAAAAAAGAACAAGACAGAACAAAACTAGAAATACTGTTAATTCTCAATACCTATCTAAGTTTAGAAACGCTCTAAATAAATTTAAATCTTCTGTTGAAGCAAAAAATGAGGAAGAAATTCAAAAATCCTTTAGCAATGTCAACTCAATAATGGCTAGAGCAACTAAAAAAGGTATTTTTAAAAAAGAATACATATCCAGAAAGTTATCCTCTTTATCAAAACAAATTTCAAAAAAATAATTTTTTTTTAATTTTTTTCACTTTTCTTCTTGCTAAAAATACTTAAAGGGTGTTGATTAAGTAAATTAATTTGGTGATTTAATTTTACGACTTTAGATTTTTTGCGTAAAATTTACAAAGTATAAAATCGTCGTGTTGGGGGAAAATGGATAATTCATCTACTATATTTGACGAAAGTAAATGGTTATCCTTTAAAAAAAATTTAAAAAAAAATGTAGGTGATTCTGCTTTTAATAATTGGTTAAAGCACTTAAATTATGTTTCTCTGGAAGAAACAACAATCACTTTTTCCGTTCCCACAAAATTTTTAAGAGATTGGATAGTCAATAATTATTCTGATAAGATTAAAAGTGAAGCAAAAATTTACATTGAAAATGTAGATGTAATAAAATTTGTTGTTAAGCCTAATGGGGGTAGAATTGTCCCTGGCACTACTCGAACAATTAAAAGTACTGATAACCAATGGAAATCAACTATGGATCTGAGGTCTAATCAATCTTCAACTTATCCCAATGAGTTCGGAGCTCCTCTTGATCCAAGATTTACATTCGAAAATTTTGTAGTTGGTAAGCCAAATGAACTTGCTTTTGCAGCTTCTCAAAGAGTATCAGAAGCTAATAAAATTACTTTTAATCCATTATTTCTATGTGGTGGTGTAGGTTTGGGAAAGACACACTTAATGCATGCAATAGGCTGGAAAATTAAACAACAGCAACCAGAAAGAAAAGTAATATATTTATCAGCTGAAAAATTTATGTATCAATTTGTAAGAGCATTAAGATACAAGGATACATCTGCATTTAAAGAACAGTTTAGATCTATTGATGTTTTAATGATTGATGATGTACAATTTATTAGCGGTAAAGATAATACCCAAGAAGAATTTTTTCATACATTTAATGCATTAATTGAACAAAATAAACAAATAGTAATTTCAGCAGATAAAACTCCAACTGATTTAGATGGTGTTCAAGAAAGATTAAAATCTAGACTTGGTTGTGGGTTAGTTGCTGATATCCATCCTACAACATATGAATTAAGACTGGGTATTTTAATTGAAAAAGCTCACAAAAGAGGAGTTGAAATTCCTCCAAAAGTTTTAGAATTTCTTTCACATAGAATTATTTCAAATGTAAGAGAAATGGAAGGTGCACTAAATAGATTAGTCGCTCATGCTACTTTAGTTGGAACTGCCATTACTATTGAAACAGCACAGCTTGTTCTTCAAGATTTATTAAAATCATCCAATAAAAAAATTACTATTGAAGAAATCCAAAAGAAGGTTGCTGAACATTTTAATATAAGAATTACTGATATGCACTCACCAAGAAGATCTCGTTCAGTTGCAAGACCAAGACAAATAGCTATGTATTTGGCAAAATCTATTACTTCAAGATCATTGCCTGAAATTGGCAGAAAATTTGGTGGTCGTGATCATACAACTGTAATGCATGCTGTTAAAAAAATTGAGGAACTTAAGCTATCCGACGTTAATTTTAATGAAGATCTTGAATTATTAAAAAGACTTATAGATTCTTAATTTTTTTTATCATATGCTTAGATATGAAATTTAAAATACTACGTACAAATTTTTTTAAAACACTTTCTCATCTTCAAGGAATAGTTGATAAAAAAAACTCATTACCTATTTTGTCTAATATTTTAATTGAAGCAAAAGATAATAAATTGACACTATCATCAACTGATATGGATATTTCAATTATAGAAAATATTAGTTGTGATGTGCTTGAAGATGGTGCTACAACTATAAATTCACAAATTTTATATGATATTGTTAGAAAAATTGATGAAAATAGTGAAATAGAAATTATTTCAAATAATGGTAAATTGCTTACTTTGAGATCAGAAGGATCAAGATTCTCACTAGCATGTCTCCCAAAAGAAGACTTTCCAATAATTGAAAAAGATAGCTCTGGTATAGATATTATTTTAAACTCAAAAATTCTTTTCAAATTAATAGACAAAACTAAATTTGCTATTTCAAATGAAGAAACTAGATATTTTTTAAATGGTTTATATTTTAATGTTACCAATGAAAATGATAAAAATATTGTAACTCTTGTTGGAACAGATGGTCATCGACTAGCTAAGTTTAGCCATGAAATTAATGAAAACATTGAACAAGTTTCTGGTGTGATTATCCCAAAAAAAACAATCTATGAATTATCAAAATTATTATCTGAATTCGATAATGATGTAAATATATCAATTAGTTCAAATAAAATAGTATTTATATTGGGAGATATAGTTTTTATATCTAAATTAATTGATGGAAGTTTTCCTGATTATAAAAGAGTAATTCCTAATGATAATAAAAATATTTTAAAGATAAATAGAGACAAATTACTATCGGCTGTTGACAGAGTAAGTACAATAGCAAACGAAAAATCTCCAGTAATTAAATTTAAATTATTCCAAAATATTCTTAATTTGAATACCATAAATACTGAAAGTAGTACTGCATCGGAAGATTTAAATATTAGTTATGAAGGAGATGAGATTGAAATAGGATTTAATTCAAAATATATTATGGATATAGTTAATAATTTAGAAGATAACGAAATATCAATTAATTTAAAGGATAATACATCTCCCGTAATAGCTCAGGAAAATTCAAATACTAATCTTGTATATGTATTGATGCCGATGAGAGTTTAAAATTTGGTAAAAATAAAAAATATTGAATTTTATAATTTTAGAAATTTTAAGAATTTTAAAACTTCATTTGACGATAAATTAAATATTTTATTTGGAAATAATGGTTGTGGTAAAACTAATATCTTAGAGGGAATTTCTTTAGTTGCAAAAGGCAAAGGAATAAGAAATGCAAATATTATAAATTTAATTAAAAAACAAGAAGACAATTTTTTGATAAAAAAAAATTTAGAAATACAAAAAAATGAATTCAATATAGAAATATTTACTGAAACTAATAAAGAAAAATTCAAAAAAATAATTAAATTAAACGGTGATTCATCAAAAGACTCTCTAAATTTTCTAAATCAATCTGTTTCATTCCTGATTTTTTTACCAGAGATGGAAAGATTATTTCAGTCATCTCCTTCTTATAGAAGAAATTTTTTAGACAGACTAATTTTTTCTAGCAGAAATGATTACAATATATTGATAAATAAATATAAAAAATCTTTAATTGAAAGAAACAAATTACTTCAATCCTATAATATTGATGATGATTGGTTAAATCGTATTGAAAGTGACATATGTTTATTAGGTTTAGAAATATATAAGTTAAGGAATTTACAACTAAATATTTTAAATATTGAGTTAAATAATATGAAAAAAGATCATAACTTTCAATTTGATGTTAAATTAAAAATAAAGGATGATTTTGAAAATACTGAAATTAATTCTGAAGAATATTTAACAAAATTAATAAATTCACGTGCATATGATAAGCAATTTGGAGGAACTAAAATTGGACCTCATAAATCAGATATTATTTCAATTGTGAACAATGAATTTGACGCATCTTTATTATCTACAGGGCAACAGAAAACAATTGTTTTGATGATTTTATTAGGTCAATGTAATCATTTAGTAAATCATAAAAAAATAAACCCAATATTTTTGTTTGATGAAATTGGTTCACATTTAGATAAGTATAATCGTCAAATTTTATTAGATATGATTAACAGATTTGACATACAATTTTTTTTGACTGGCACTGATAAAAATTTGTTTTCTTTTGTGTCAACAAATGCGAAATTTTATAATATAACTGACTAATGAATTCTGAATATTCTTCCGATTCGATTAAAGTACTAAAAGGTCTTGAAGCTGTTAGGAAAAGACCTGGCATGTATATTGGTGATACTGATGATGGATCAGGTTTACACCAAATGATATATGAGGTGCTAGATAATTCTATAGACGAAGCATTGGCCGGATACTGTGATAAAATTGAAGTAATATTAAATACTGATGGAACTGCTACTATAACAGATAATGGTAGAGGGATACCTGTAGATCTTCACAAAACAGAAAAAATACCTGCGGCTCAGTTAATTATGACCGAGCTACATGCTGGAGGTAAATTTGATCAAAATAGCTACAAGGTTTCTGGTGGCTTGCATGGCGTTGGAGTATCAGTCGTTAACGCTCTATCCGAATATCTTAATTTAGAAATAAATAGGGATGGTAAAAAATACAATATTGAATTTGGAAACGGAATAGTAACTAAAGAACTAGAGGTAATTGGTGACTCAGAAAAAATCAATAACCAATTTTTTACGGGTACTAAAATTACTTTTCTTCCAACTACAAAAATTTTTAAAGATATTAATTTCAATTTCAAAACAATTGAAAAAAGACTTAGAGAACTAGCATTCTTAAATACAGGTATAAGTATTTTTTTAACTGATAAGAGACAATCTGAAGAAAAGAATATTAATTTTAAATATGAGGGTGGTATTAAGGAATATGTAAAATATTTAAATGAAGGTAAGACACTCATTAATCCCAATCCAATATATTTTCATGGAGAAAAAAATGATATTTCTATTGAATGTTCATTACAATGGACTGATAGCTATCATGAAAATACAATTTGTTTTACAAATAATATCATTCAAAGGGATGGAGGCACTCATTTAGCCGGTTTTAGAGGTGCTCTTACTAGATCAATTGTAAATTACATAAATAAGAATGTAAAAAATTCTAGTAACATTACAGGTGAAGATGCTCGAGAGGGATTAACATGTATAATATCAGTTAAATTACCAGATCCTAAATTTTCAAGTCAAACTAAAGATAAGCTTGTATCTTCAGAAGTTAGGCCAGTAATTGAATCCACCAGTCTAAATAAATTAGAACAGTGGATAGAAGAAAATCCATCTGAAATAAAGCAAGTAATTGATAAGATTATAGAAGCATCAAATGCCAGAGAGGCTGCAAGAAAAGCAAGAGAATTAACTAGAAGAAAAACAGGTCTAGAAAATACTTCTCTTCCTGGCAAACTTGCTGATTGCCAAGAAAAAAACCCAGAATTATCAGAATTATTTATAGTTGAGGGAGACTCAGCAGGTGGGTCAGCTAAACAAGGTCGAGATAGAAAAAATCAAGCTATTCTTCCATTAAGAGGTAAAATACTTAATGTTGAAAGAGCAAATGATAAGCAAGTTTTGACAAGTAATGAAATAGGAGCATTAATTACAGCTATTGGTGCAGGAGTTGGGAATCCAACTGATGATGATAATCAAAATAAAATTGAAGGCAAGTTTGATGTTTCTAAAATGCGATATCATAAAATAATCATTATGACTGATGCAGATGTAGATGGTAGTCATATTAGAACCCTGCTGTTAACTTTTTTTTATAGACATATGAAACCAATTATAGACACAGGTAAACTATACATCGCTCAACCTCCTTTATACAGACTTAAAAAAGGAAACTCTACTGTATATAAAAAAGATGATAGTGATTTAGAAGATTATTTAATTCAAGAAGGTTTAAAAAATTCTATTTTTGAAAATACTCAGGGTACTAAAGTTGCGGGTGAAGAATTAAAACAAATTATATATCTTTCAAAAAAAACAAAAAATTTAGTTATGCCGTTGTTAAGAAGAGTTGATAATAGTGATATTATCGAGCATGCAGCAATTGTTAGAGCCTTAGATATTAGAAACCTAATAGATAATAATATTGGTCAAGAAATAGCAAAATATCTTCAACAAAGATTAAACTTAATTTCAAATATTTCTCAAAAAAACTGGAAAGTAGCTCATAAAAATAATTCAATTTTATTTGAAAGAACAATAAGGGGATTTACTGAAAAATATATTATTGATGAAAATTTTGTAATTACACCAGAAGCAAGAGCATTGAATGAGCTTAAAGATCAACTAATGGAAAACTTTTATCGCCTTAAAGAAACAGGAAGTGGGGTCCTAAATCATAAAAATGAAGAGTTCAAGATCTTTGGACCTCTAGACTTAATAGATAAAATATTAGATATAGGTAAGTCAGGTCTTCAAATTAACAGATACAAGGGCTTAGGAGAAATGAATCCAGATCAATTATGGGAAACAACATTGGATCAAAATGAAAGAGTACTTTTATCAGTTAAAATAAATGAAGTTGATGCTGCAAATAAAGCATTTGAAGATCTAATGGGTGGTGAGACAGATGCAAGAAAAAAATTTATAGCTGAAAATTCATTAAAAGTTGCAAATCTTGATATTTAATTTTTAATGAATACAATTTTACTTGGAAATCTTATTAAAATTAGATGGATTGCAATCTTTGGTCAAGTTCTAGCAATATTTTTTGTTTCATTTGTAATAAAAATTCAAATCCCTATTTTTGAAACTTTATCAATAATTTTATTATCTATTGTTGTAAATTTTTATTCTTATTATGAAGAAAGAAAAAACAAAACTATTAGTAATAAAAAAGCATTTTCTTATTTACTATTTGATACATTGCAACTTGGCTTTTTACTTTTTCTTACTGGAGGAATCATTAATCCATTCTCAATACTAATTTTAGCACCTGTTATTACTTCAGCCTCATATTTGCCAGCATTGATGACAGTTATTCTTTCAACAATATCAATCATAATTATTATAATATTAAATTTCTATTTTATTCCCTTAGACCTAGGTCCAAAATTTTTTTTACCAGAGATATATAGTTTTGGTTTAATTTCAGCTTTAATCATTACAGTAATTTTTATCGCTATTTATGCTTATTTATTTGCAAGTTCTTCAAGGCAAATTTCAAATGCGTTATCTATTTCTAAACTTCAAATTTTGAATCAAAAAAAAATGACGGAGGTAGGTTCTCTTAGTGCTGCTGCCGCTCATGAATTAGGGACTCCACTAAACACAATTTTTTTAATTTTAAACGACTTACTTAAAGAAAAAAAATTAAAAGAAGATAAGAATATTGTTAAAGATATCATTTTATTAAAATCTCAAGCAGAAAGATGCAAAGAAATATTACAAAGATTTTCAAAAAATCCTTTAAAGTTAAAAGATAAATTTTTAGAAAAAGTAAAAATTTCTGATTTAATTAAAATAAACTTTGATAAATTTAACAAAAATAAAAAATTAATATTAGATATAAGACCATCAGACTCTGAACCTGAAATAATTTATAAAGATGAAATAATGTATGCTTTAGGAAACATTATCCAAAATTCAATATTTTATTCTGACAGTATAACAAAAATCGAATTAAATTATAAAAAATCAATTGTTAATATTATAATCTCTGATGATGGTAGTGGATTTTCTAAAGATATAATTGATAAACTAGGTGAGCCATATGTTTCAAAAAATAATCAGGGAATGGGACTTGGCATATTTATAGCAAAAAACTTGATTGAAAATATGGGAGGTAATCTTGATTTTTATAACTCAAAAGAAAATAATGCTGTTGTTGAAATTAATTTTGATAACTCTATCTTAAATATATGAATATGAGATTACTTATTGTAGATGACGATCTTCCATTCAGAGAGAGATTAACAAGATCCATGGAAAAAAAAGGGTTTGAAGTTACGTCTTCGCCTGGTTTTAAAGACTCTTTAAATAAAGTAAATGAAAGCAATTTTGACTATGCTGTAGTCGATATGAGATTGGAGGATGGTTCTGGATTAGAATTGGTAAAAGAATTGCAAAAAATTAGTCCAAATACTAAATCTTTACTCCTAACTGGTTACGGTAACATTGCTACTGCAGTGGCCGCAATTAAATCTGGGGCTATAGATTACTTACCAAAGCCAGCAGAAATTGATCAAATTTATGATGCTTTGACTAACTCAAAAGAAGTTCTTCCACCACCACCCGAAAACCCAATGACAGCTGACAGAATTAGATGGGAACATATACAGAGAGTTTTTATACAATGTAACCGAAATGTTTCTGAAACTGCTAGAAGATTAAGAATGCACAGACGCACATTACAGAGAATATTAAATAAGCACGCTCCTAGAGAATAAACAATTAATTCCTGTGTTTCCTATTTATTTTTAATCACCTTTATAAATACATCTTCTAAATCTCCTTCCGATGTATTTATTTCTTTAAAATTTATTTTATTATCTGTCAGAATATCAATAATTTTTTTTATGTTAGTTTTATTTTTATCATAACTTAATTTTAAAATATTATTAGTAAGAATGGGTTTATATTCATTTAATTGATTGGGAATAATTATATTTTTATCTAATACAAATGAAACCGTTTTAGTAGATATTATACTTAGTAATTCATTTTTAGATCCTTCAATAATTTTTCTACCATGATTTATTATTGTGATATTATCACAAAGATTTTCAGCTTCTTCTAGATAATGTGTAGTTAAACACACAGTCTTTCCCTGTTTGCTTATTCTTTTTATATAATCCCAAACTGATGTTCTAATATCGATATCTACGCCAGCAGTTGGTTCGTCTAAAATAATAATTTCTGGATTATGTACTAGAGCTTTTCCAATTAATAATCTTCTTCTCATACCCCCTGATAGAGTTCTTGCATATGCATTTCTTTGTTCAGTTAATTTTAAGTTTTCTAAAATTTCTTCAGTTTTCCTTTTTCTCTTTGGTACACCATACAAACCTGCTTGTAGTTCTAACAATTCAGCAGGTGAAAAAAACGGATCTATGTTAAGTTCTTGTGGAACAATACCAATTTTGAATTTACTCAACTTGATATTTTTATCTATGTTTATTCCACAAATACTAACGTTACCTGAATTTTTTTTAACTAGACCTCCAAGAACATTAATAAAAGTTGATTTTCCAGCTCCATTTGGTCCTAATAAGCCATGAATCGTTCCTCTTTTGATTGTGATACTAAAATCTATTAAAGCTTTAACTTCCTGAGTTCTTTTTAAGAATGTTTTATTTACATTTTTAGCTTGTATTGAATATTTATAATCTGACATTTTATTAAAATCTTATATATTTAAATTTACAATGAATAAAAAGAGTAGATTAATATTAGTTGATGGCTCAGCGTATATTTTTAGAGCTTATTACGGTCTTCCTCCAATGAGTCGTGCTGACGGTACCCCAATTAATGCAGTTTTTGGATTTACTAACATGCTTGTGAAACTGATTGAAGATTATAGTGATGATAAAATGATTGTTATTTTTGATGCTGCAAGAGAAAATTTTAGAAATAAAATTTACCCAGAATACAAAGCTAATAGAGGAGAAGCTCCTGACGATTTAGTTCCACAGTTTCCATTAATTAGAGAATGCGTAAAAAGCTTTAATATCCCTCAATTAGAAATAGAAGGATTTGAAGCTGATGATTTAATTGCTACCTATGTTAAGTTGGCTGAAAAAGATGAAATTGAGACTATCATAGTTTCCTCAGATAAAGATTTAATGCAACTTGTTAGTAATAAAGTGACAATGCTTGATCCAATGAAAAATAAAAAAATAGAAATTAAAGACGTTGAAGAAAAATTTGGAGTTAGACCTAATAAAGTTATTTTTATCCAAGCTTTAACAGGCGACAAAGTAGATAATATTCCAGGCGCTCCTGGAATTGGTCCAAAAACAGCTTCTCAGTTAATAAATGAATTTAATGATATTGATGGTTTAATTAAAAATCTTGATAAAATTAAACAAGAAAAAAGAAGAAATATTTTAGCAGAATCAGAAAATGACATTAGATTAAGTTTAAAACTTGTAACACTTAAAAACGATGTCCAAATACCTGAGAGCATTAATAGAATTAGAACTTATAATGAATTAAAAAATGAAAATAATAATATCTTTAATTTTCTTAAAGAGCAGGGCTTTAGATCAACATCTGAAAGATTAAAATCTAATTCTTTTATATCTAGTGATAATGATCATATAGTTCCAAAAAAAGAAATAAAACCAAAATATCAATTAATTAATTCAAAGAATGATTTTGAAAAAGTTTTAAGTGAAATTAAAAAAAATGGTATTTGCGCTATAGATACTGAAACTAATTCACTCGATATAGAAAAAGCTAAATTAGTTGGTATATCAATTTGTAGCAGTGAAAATATTTCTTATTATATTCCTATAAACCATACCAGTTTAGATGGTTCTAAAAAAATTGATAACCAGTTAGAGGAAAAATATGTGATTAATCATATTAACAAAATATGTGAAAATGAATCTATCTTAAAAATTGGGCAAAATATAAAATATGATATTAGAATTTTAAATAAGTATGGAGTAACTTTTAATTCAATTGCAGATACAATGTTAATTTCCTATTCAATTGATAATGGAATTTTTAAACATAATTTAGATGATCTATCATTTAATCACTTAAATCATACTACAATTAAGTATAAGGAAGTTGTTGGAACAGGGAAAAATGAAATTACTTTCGATAAAGTAACTATTGATAAAGCAATTAATTATGCTGCAGAAGATTCTCTATTAACATTCAGGCTTTTTCATCATCTTTATCCTCGCTTAATAAAAGAAAAAGCTAATTTTGTTTATCAAAATATTGATTTACCACTTGTAGAGGTATTATCTTCAATCGAGGCAAATGGTATTGAGGTAAATAAAGATTTTTTAACAAGTCTTAGTAATGAATTTGAGAATGAAAGTAAAAAACTTGAAAAGAATATTTATAAATTTTCAAAAGAAGAGTTTAATATTGGCTCGCCTAAACAATTAGGAGAGATATTATTCGTTAATCTTAAAATACCTGGTGGTAAAAAAACAAAATCAGGAACATATTCAACTGATTCTTCAACTTTAAATAATTTAGCCTTAGATGGATTTGAAATTGCTCAGCTCGTTCTTGATTGGCGGGAATTAACAAAACTTAAATCAACCTATACAGATGCATTATTTAGATTAACAGATAGTAAAAGTAGAGTTCATACATCATTTGGTTTAGCTAATACTTTAACAGGTCGATTAAGCTCTACGGATCCAAATCTTCAAAATATCCCAATTAGAACTGAAAATGGAAAAAAAATAAGAACAGCTTTTGTTAGTGGAAAAGGAAAAAAATTGGTCAGTTTTGATTACTCTCAAATAGAGCTTAGATTAGCTGCAGAAATTTCTAGTGATAAAAATTTTATTAAAGCTTTTAAAAATAATGAAGATATTCATGCATCAACTGCTAAAGAGATATTTAATCTAAACGATAGTCAAATAAATAATGATTATAGAAGAAAAGCAAAAGCAATTAATTTTGGTATTCTATATGGAATTAGTCCATACGGTTTAGCTAAACAACTTGACATTTCCAATGCTGAAGCAAAAGATTACATAAATGAGTATTTTATTAAATACCCAAAAATTAAAAAATATATGGAGCATCAAATTGATTTCGCAAAAACAAATCAATACGTTGAAACAATTTTTAAAAGGAAAATTAATATTAAGGGAATTGCCGATAAGAATTTTGCTGTTAGAGGTTTTGCAGAAAGACAAGCCATTAATGCACCAATCCAAGGTAGTGCAGCAGACATTATTAAGTTAGCAATGATAGAAATTCATAAGGAAATAAAACTTAAAAATATTGAGGCTGAAATGCTTTTACAAGTACATGATGAACTAATCTTTGAAGTCGAAACTAAAAAATATGACAATTTAGTAAGTAATGTAAAAAAGATTATGGAGTCTGTACATTTAAAATACAAAGACTTTTCAGTTCCACTCACTGTTGATTTTGGTGCTGGTGATCATTGGGGACAGGCACATTAGAATACATTTTATGGAAATAAAAAAAAAATTAAGAAAAGAAATCCCTTTGCTCAAGATTTAAAACTACCCAAATATAAACAAAGAATTGTTAGAAATAAAAAAACTTACTCAAGAAAAGGAAAAAAAAAGGTTATTTAGAATTCTTCGTCAAAGGTATTCATTTCAAACCATTTTTCAAGTTCATGATACCCTCCAATTTTTTCACCATTTAAAATTATTTGAGGAAAGGTTTTAGCGTTCGGAAACTTTTCAAAAAAATCTTCTCTCGTATAATCTGTATCAAGCATATAAATCTTTGGATTAAATTTAGCTAACCGTAGTTTAGCTCTATCACAGTATCCACAATTAGTTTTTGAGTATATCTCTGCTTCCATCAAAATGCTTCATCAAAACTTAAAGCTCTATCTGTAGGTCGTTGATATTCAGATACCCTTTTTTCAAAAAAGTTAGTAACATTTTGTACATCTAAAGCTCTCATAAAATCAAAAGGATTTTCTGTTTTAAAGACTCTGTCAAATTCAAATAGGTCAGCAATTCTGTCTGCAACAGCTTCAATATATTGACACATTAAGTCTTGATTCATACCAATTAAATCTACTGGTAAAGCATCTCTTACAAATTCTTTTTCAAATGCTACTGCTTCTCTAACAATTTCTTCAAATTGTGATTGAGGCACATCTGAGGGTATCAAAGACAAATCACTAATATCTGCATCAGTTAATGTTTTATTATTAAATTTATCTCTTAAAGTTCTAAACATAAGAGATGAGAAACTAAAATGCATTCCTTCGTCTCTTGCAATCCAGTCGTTAGATAATGCTAAACCAGGTAATAAACCTCTTTTTCTGAAATAATATATTGCACAGAAAGAGCCAGCAAAAAATAAACCTTCAACTAATCCAAATCCTATTAGTCTTGTTAATAAATTTTGACTACCGTTGAGCCATTTTGATACCCATTGTGCTTTATGGTTAATACACGGCACGTTTTGTATTGCATCAAAAAGCATGTCTTTTTCTTTTGCATCTTTTACATAAGCTTCAATTTGTAGACCATACATCTCTGCATGAATTGATTCATTCAACATTTGTATAGATATAAAACATCTTGCTTCAGGAATTAAAATTTCTTTGTAGAACCTACTTGCTAAGTTTTCATTAATCATTGCTTCGGAGTTAGCAAAATATGCAAGTACGTGCTTAATAAAATGCTTTTCACCATCATTTAAAGTTTCAAGATCTCTTAAATCATCTTGCAAAGATACTTCTTCAGTTGTCCAAAAGGCTTGAATATGTTGTTTGTACCTATCCCAAATTTCTTGGTTTTTTATTGGAAATATTGATTTAACGCCTTTTGATATCATTCTTTACTCCTTCTTTATGCACTGCAAGTTTCGCAATCTTCTGGTTCATTGTTTTGTTTAATAGCAGTATTTATATAAGCATCTTTTGCTGCTTTTTCTGATGAAACTGTAACTTTTACAGCATCAACTGCTGATCTACTTCTGAGATAATACATTCCTGTTTTAAGACCTTTTTTCCATGCATACATATGCATTGAATTAACTTTCCCAAATGTAGGCGTTGAAAGCCAAAGATTCATTGATTGGGTTTGATCAATAAATGGTGCTCTATCTGCTGACATATCTATGACAGTTTTTTGTGATACTTCCCAAACTGTTTTATAGATTTCTTTTAGTTCAACTGGAATTTCATTTATGTTTTCTACCGATCCATTTTCTAAAATTATTTTGTCTCTCATATCTTTATTCCACAGTCCTCTTTGACAAAGTTCATTCACCAAATATCTATTTACAAGAAGGAACTCACCTGAGAGTGTTTGTCTTTTATATATATTAGAGGTTTGTATTTGGAATGTTTCAGTGTTACCTAATATAATGCCTGTTGACGCAGTTGGCATACAAGCTGTGGTTAAAGAGTTTCTTACACCGTGCTCTTTAATTTTAGCTCTTAGCGAATCCCAATCCCATTTTGAAGACGGGTTAACATTCCACAGATCAAATTGAAATTTACCTTCCGAAATTGGTGAATTTTTAAATGTTTCGTATGCTCCCTTTTCTTTTGCTAATTCACATGAAGCTTCTAAAGCTCCAAAGTAAATTGTTTCAAAAATTAATTTATTTATTTCTTTAGCCTCTTCAGACTCATAAGCTATTCCTAACTTGAAGTAGACATCTGCAAGACCCTGTATTCCTAAACCTATTGGTCTGTGTTTATTATTAGATCTTTCCGTTTTATCAGTTGGATAAAAATTAATATCAATTACTTCATCTAAGTTTTTTGTGGCCAATTTTGCTGTTTCATAAAGAGCATCATAGTCATATATTAATTTTTTATCTGATTTTTTTACAAATTTTGGCAGAGCTATAGAAGCCAAGTTACATACAGATGTTTCATTCTTATCAGAGTATTCAACTATTTCTGCACACAGGTTTGAAGATTTAATAACACCAATATTTTTTTGGTTGGACTTGTTATTGATTGAGTCCTTATAGAGCATATAAGGCTGTCCTGTTTCTATCTGCGCTTCTATAATTTTAGACATTAGATCTCTTGCTTTAATTTTTTCTAAATGCTTCATTTCATTTTCATACTTAGTGTAAAGTTTTTCAAACTCGTCACCATATACATCTGAAAGACCTGGACATTCATGTTCACTCATAAGTGTCCATTCTTCATCATTTTCTACTCTTTTCATGAATAAATCTGGTATCCATAAAGCATAAAACAAATCTCTCGCTCTAAATTCTTCGGCACCTGTATTTTTTCTAAGTTCTAGAAATTTCTCAATGTCAGCATGCCAAGGTTCTAAGTAAACTGCGAAAGAACCTTTTCTTTTTCCTCCACCTTGATCAACTGATTTAGCAGTCTCATTAAATATTTTCAAAAATGGAATAAGGCCATTAGATTTGCCGTTTGTTGATTTTATTCTACTTCCACTACCTCTAATATTGTGAGCGTGCATGCCAATACCACCAGCGGTTTTAGATATTAGGGCACAATCTTTTATAGTATTAAAAATACCTTCTATGGAGTCATCCTCCATACCTATCAAAAAGCATGAAGATAATTGCTGCATTTTTAATCCACTATTAAACAATGTTGGAGTAGCATGTGTATACATACCAGTTGATAAACTTTTATAGGTTTCTTTTATTTTATCTAAATTAAACTCATTACCGGTAACTGTTAAAGTCACTCTCATCCAAAGGTCTTGAGGTCTTTCAATTGTTTTATTATCGAACTTTAATAAATATGCCCTTATTAGTGTTGTGAGAGCAAAATAATCAAAAGTATAATCTTTGTCATAGTCAATTACGGACTCTATTAAATCTGCATTCTCCATCACCTTTTTATAATATTCTTCTCTTAACAATCCATCATCGTATAAATTTTTTGTTGCTATGATGAAACCTGGAGTTTCTTTATGAAGTGAGTTTACTTTTATTCTAGCTGCAAGATAAGAATAATCAGGATGTTCAACTGTTAAAGCGGCAGCAGTTTCAGCAAGATAAGTATCAATTTCAACTGAACTAATATCACTATATAAGCCTGGAACAGCTTTTTGAACAACAACAATTGGATCAATATTTAAGCCAGTAGATAGAACAGAGACTCTATTGGTTATTTTATCCAGTGAAATTGGCTCTTTACTTCCATCTCTTTTGGTTACCATCATTGAAGAAGCTTTTTCTCCAACTTGTTCTTTTAGTTTTTTAGTGTGATATCTTGAAGCCGCTCTTTGTTCTCTATATAAAACATACGCTCTAGCAACTTTATGATGCTCATCTCTCATAAGTGCTAACTCCACTTGATCTTGTATATCCTCAATGTGAATCATGTCACCGTCAGCAATCCTTCTTGTTAGAGCAGAGACAACCTTATGTGTTAAAGCTTCAACAGTTTTATGAATTCCATCTTGTTGTTCTTTTTCCTTATTTTTATCATTTCTAATTTTTGTTTGTGCTAAGAATGCTTTTTTTATAGCATTTGAAATTTTGTCTGATTTGAAAGGAGTAATAGCTCCGTCACGACGCACGACACTTAATGTTAAAATATTTACACTTTTTTCTTCTGAGATTTTTGCTGATACCTGTAGATTGTCTGCCATTTAAATTCTATCCATTTTTAAAAAATTATTGTCGAAAAACACAATATGTAGTGCCGCCGAAAATGGACAATACAACATTTGCTCAATATCGCAATAAGAACAAAATAAGAACATAAATATTTTTTTTATCATGTCAATCCCTTAATTACTTCATATTTTTATGAGGCAAACAAGTTATTGAAATATTTACATTTAGTTATCAACTTAAGTCACATTTTGTTAACTGAGTCATTTTTTCTTTGAACTTAAATCTGCCATAAATTATTAATAAAAAGCAGTATGCCGAAGATAGCATTAGTTGACGATGAGCAGTCGATTCTTACATCAGTATCTCTTTCTCTGCAAAGCGAAGGATTTACAGTAGATACATTTCTCAATGGAGTAGAGGCCTTAGAGGCTCTTGAAAGCAAATCTTATGATTTAGGATTGTTTGATATTAAGATGCCAAAAATGGACGGAAATGAACTTCTTACAAAAGTACGTTCGAGCAAGATAGAAAATCTAAAAGATCTTCCGATTATCTTTTTAACATCAAAAGATCATGAACAAGATGAGATTATTGGATTAAAAATGGGTGCTTCAGATTATATAAAAAAACCTTTTTCACAAAAATTATTAAATGAGCGCATAAGAACAGTGTTAAGAATTCATAACAATAGAAATGAAGAACAAAAAGATAATAATATTAAAAAACAAAAATTTATTAAGGGTGATTTGATACTAGATGAAGATAAACAATTATGTTTTTGGAAAGACATAGAAATTGAGCTAACTGTTGCAGAATTTAACTTAATTAAATCGCTTGCTCAGTATCCTGGGGTAGTAAAAGATAGAAATCAATTAATGGACGCAATGTATGGTGATTCAATATATGTTGATGACAGGACTATTGATAGCCATATAAAGAGATTAAGAAAAAAATTCAGATCTTATGATAATTCTTTTGATCAAATAAGAACAAGATATGGCTCTGGATATTCTTGGCGTGATTAAGAGATTATTTACCTTATCAAGTTATAATCTAACATTTCAACTCATTATAATTAACTTAATTATTGTATTTTTAGGTTTAGTATTTTTATCTTATTTCAATTTCAACTTAATTCAAAATAATAAATTCATAGATGATAGAGATCAATCAATAAGATTAAATTTATCAAATATAACAAAATATTTAGAAAACACTTCAATATTAAGAGTTCCAATTTTTCAGTATGATTATCGTTGCAGATATCTTCAAGATATTGAAGCATACAAGGAGAGTTGTGACTTGGCAGATAATATTAATCCTATAGAACTGTCAGAACCTGAGTTAGAAAAGTTTACAACTGAACAATTTATATTTCAAAACTTTGGTGATAAAGATTTTAACACTATTATTTATAATGAAAATTGGATTAAAATTGCTGATTCATCCAATTTATTTCTGAGCACAGATGTTGAGGAAATAGATTTATCTGAAACGCGTGAAAATATAGCTGATTTCTCAAATTTATTTGAAAAAATTTATATTAATAATTTTAATTATATTAATAAATACATTCTTAAAAATAAATTTAATAAAAATTTAGATAAAAATGTACATGAAATTATTTTGGTTATTGACACTATTAAAGAAAAGCAGAAACTCGTTAAAACTTTCGAAGATGAAAATAATGATATAACTAGAATTTTAACATCACCTATAATCCAAGATAATAACGTCTATGGAGTAGTTCTAATAAAGTATAAATTATTACTAAATAATAATGAACTGGCTAGACAATCTTTGAATTTCTTTAATTTTTTCCTATTATTTATTGTAGTTACAATTTTATTATCATTTATTTTTTTGAGAGGTTTGATAACACCAATAAGGCAAATAACTAAAATCACTGTCCTTGAAAGAGATAAAACAAATAAGAAAAAATTAATATACCCTCTCAGATCTGATGAAATTGGCATTTTATCAAACCAAATACAACTTATGTCAAACGAATTGAAATCACAAATTAATCAATTAGAAAAATTTAGCTCTGATGTTGCGCATGAACTAAAAAATCCGCTTACTGCAATAAAATCTTCGATTGAATTATTAACTAGCAAGAACATAGCTAATGAAAATAGAACCAAAGTAATGAATAATTTTAATAAAGATATCGACAGAATGAATAGATTGATCTCCGACATTTCTCATTTTTCAAAAACTATTGCAGAAATTGAAATAGAAAATTTTGAACTAACTAATGTAAACAAATTTCTTAAAGAAAATTTTAGTGAAAAATCAACTAATAAGAAAAATATTAAAATTTTACTTCAAACTGACAATAATAAAAATTTAGTACTGCTTAACAAAGATAAATTTTTGCAGGTAATCCTAAATTTAATAGATAATAGTATTTCAATTGCGAAAAATAATTCAAATATTTTAATTACATCAAATAAAAAAAATGAAAATTGTGTTGAAATCAAAATTTATGATCAAGGAAAAGGCATAGATTTGAAAGAAAAAAATAAAATTTTTGATAGATTTTACACTGATAGAATAGATGATCGGGACAAACACTCAGGTCTTGGGCTATCTATATCTTACGAGATAATCAATTCATTCAATGGTTCAATTGAATTAACAGAAAGTGACAAATTAGACTTTAGAGGTGCTTGTTTTCTGATTAAATTACCATTAAAAAGTTAGAAAAATCATATAAGGATACAATAATGAGTGAAGATTTTAAAGTTAAAGACATAAGTTTAGCTGATTTTGGTGATAAAGAAATTGCAATAGCTGAAACGGAAATGCCCGGTTTAATGGCATTAAGAGAAGAGTATGGTGACTCTAAACCACTAGATGGGGCAAGAATTGTAGGTTGTTTACATATGACAATACAAACTGCTGTTTTGATTGAGACTCTGGTATTCTTAGGCGCTACTGTTAGATGGAGTTCATGTAATATATTTTCTACTCAAGATCACGCTGCTGCAGCAATAGCTGCCAAGGGCATTCCAGTATTTGCTTGGAAAGGAATGACTGAAGAAGAATTTTGGTGGTGTATTGAGAAAACATTAGAAGGTCCAGATGGTTGGAAGCCAAATATGATTTTAGATGACGGTGGAGATGCTACAAAAATAATTCATGAAAAGTATCCAAAAATGTTGGAAGAAATTTTAGGTTTATCCGAAGAAACAACTACTGGTGTCCACCGTTTGAAAGAAATGGAAAAAAATGGAACATTAAAGGTGCCAGCAATAAATGTTAATGACTCAGTTACTAAGTCTAAATTTGACAATTTATATGGTTGTAAGGAAAGTTTAGTAGATGGAATAAGAAGAGGTACTGATGTTATGATGGCTGGTAAAATAGCCGTTGTAGCTGGATATGGAGATGTTGGTAAAGGTTCAGCAGCTAGCTTAAGAGGTGCAGGTGCACGTGTTTGTGTGACTGAAATAGATCCAATTAATGCACTTCAAGCGGCAATGGAAGGTTACGAAGTTGTCACAATGGATGATGCTTGTAAATATGGCGATATATTTGTTACTGCAACTGGTAATCTTGATGTTATTACTCAAGATCATATGAGACAAATGAGAGATCGGGCTATCGTTTGTAATATTGGACATTTTGATAACGAAATACAAACAGAAGCTCTTCAAAATTACAAGTCTGATGAGATTAAACCACAAGTAAGAGAAGTAGAATTTCCAGATGGGAAGAAAATATTATTATTATCAGAAGGAAGACTAGTTAACCTAGGAAATGCTACTGGCCATCCAAGTTTTGTTATGAGCGCATCATTTACTAATCAGGTCTTAGCACAACTTGAACTTTGGAAAAATTCTAAAAATTATGAAAATAAAGTTTATGTTTTACCAAAACATTTAGATGAAAAAGTTGCATCATTACACTTAAAGAAAGTTGGAGCAAAACTTACTGAATTAACCGATAAACAAGCAGAATATATTGGTGTTAGTAAGCAGGGCCCTTTTAAAGATAATACTTACAGATATTAGGAGTTAATATGAAAAGACCGTATTTATTTACAAGTGAATCAGTTTCTGAAGGCCATCCAGATAAAGTTTGCGATAGAATTTCAGATATGGTTGTTGATACTTATTTATCATCTGGTGACCCACAAACACGCGTAGCTTGTGAGACTTTGACTACCACTAATAAAGTAGTTTTAGCCGGAGAAGTAAGAGGACCATCAGTTTCCAAAGATCAGATTATATCTCAAGTTAGAGATTGTATTAAAGATATTGGCTATGAACAAGATGGTTTTCATTGGCAGATTTGTGATATTGAAAGTTTTCTTCATGAGCAGTCAGCTGATATTGCTATGGGCGTTGATTCTGGTAGCAATAAAGATGAGGGCGCAGGCGATCAAGGGATTATGTTTGGTTTTGCATGTAAAGACACTGAATCACTAATGCCAGCACCGATACATTATTCTCATCAAATATTATATAAAATGGCACAAGCTCGTAAAGATGGATCTGCATCTGGATTAGAACCTGACTCAAAAAGCCAAGTTACAATGCTTTATGAAAACGGAAAACCAACCAATGTTACTTCTTTAGTAATTTCTTCACAACACAAAGAGGGTTTATCTCCCGAGGACGTAAAAGAAATTGTCAAACCTTACGTATATGAGTGTATACCTAATAACTTATTAGAAGGTCTTAAAGATGAAGAATTCTATGTTAATCCCACAGGAAACTTTGTAATAGGAGGCCCTGATGGTGACTCTGGTTTAACTGGTCGTAAAATAATAGTTGATACATATGGTGGTGCAGCGCCCCATGGTGGAGGTGCATTTTCAGGAAAGGATCCATCTAAAGTTGATAGATCTGCAGCGTATGCAGCTAGGTACTTAGCAAAAAATGTTGTTGCAGCGGATCTAGCTGATGAGTGTACTATACAGTTATCTTATGCAATAGGAGTATCAAAACCCTTATCGGTATATGTAAATACTAATGGAACAAATAAAGTTGATGAACAGAAAATAGAAAAATCTGTACAAGATTTATTTGATCTTAGCCCAAGAGGAATAAGAGAACATTTAAAACTAACAAATGCAATTTATGTTCCAACCTCTGCTTATGGCCATTTTGGTAGAGAGCCAAGTGACAAGGGACATTTTACTTGGGAAAAAACTGATTTAGTGGAAGCTCTAAAAGGTATTGCATAACAAAATTTGCAAAAATTAAGTAATCAAATTTTAGATATTCGAGAACTTGAAAAACTCTCAACTAATTTATGTAACGACATCTCTGTTGGAAATATTTACTTATTTCAAGGTGGGCTAGGTACTGGTAAAACAACATTTGTAAGATTATTAATTAATAATCTTTTTGTATTTAATAATTTACCAAAACCATCTTCTATTACAAGTCCAACATTCCCTATTTTAATAACCTATGAATTGAATTCATCACAAATCTATCATTATGATCTTTATAGAGTAAAGAATCTTAAGGAATTAGAGGAATTAGATTTCTTCGAAAATTTAAATAACAATATTACATTTATAGAATGGCCTGAAATGTTAATTAATTTACCACTTAACAAAAAACATTATTTAATAAACTTAGAAATGATTTCAGAAACTAAAAGAAAAATTAATATTAGTTTTAATCAATAGTCTAATGAACTACGATCATAATGATTTAGAAAAAATTGAGGACGGATTATCTAATAAATTAATTTATAGAATTACTGAAAAAGAGAATGCCAAAATAATAATTGATTTTTCTAAAGATAAACAAGATTTTAAAAATTTCCTTACTGTTTATGAAATATTACAAAAGATCAATATATCAATTCCTAAGATATATGAAGTTAATCAGAAGCAATATAAAATATATATGCAAGATTTTGGAAAAAATAGATTTAATAAAATATATAATAAAGATAATCTTTATAAACTTTTAAAACTAGCTGTAGAAAATATAATTGTTATTCAAAATGAATTAAATTTAAATAATTTAAAAAATTTAAAAGAATACACCTTTGAAGATTTAAAAATTGAACTTAAAGAGTTTGTTATTTATTATATTCCTACAAACAAAAATTCAAATTTTCCAACTTCAAAATTTTATGAATTATGGAAAAGTATATTTTATTCTCAAAATTATAATATGAAAAATTTTGTTCACAAAGACTTTGAATTTGTTAACTTATTTTTTTTAGAAAATTATGAATCACATTTACAATGTGGAATTATTGATTTTCAAAGTGCCTTTATGGGATTTATAGGATGGGACCTAATATCATTATTAGAAAATCCAAGAATTAATTTTACAAATGATTTCAATGATAAATTAATTGAATATTTTTATGATAATACACCAATTATTGAAAATCTTAATACTTTTCGGGAACAATATTATGTTTTAAGTTTAGCTAGACAAACTCGACTACTTGGTAGATGGAGAAAATTACTTAGCGCAAATAATGATAACCAATACTTAGATTATTTAAAAATAACTAAATCTAGAACTATAGCGACATTGAATAATATTAAAAATTATGAACTAAGATCGATTTATGAAAAGTATTTATAATTTATGAAGAATTTTACGTTAATGATTTTATGTGCAGGTTTTGGATCAAGAATGCTGAATTTGACACGTAGTACCCCAAAGCCTCTGTTAAAATATAAAAATAAAGTATTATTAAAGAACACAATTGATTTCTTTATTAATATTGGATGTGATGAAATCTTAATAAATACACATTACTTACATTATAAAATTAAAAAGTATTTGGACAAAAATTTTAAAAAATATCCCATTCATATTATCTATGAAAAAACAATACTTGGAACAGGTGGCGGAGTAAAAAATATTTTTAATTTTACAAAAAGAAATAAAATCTGTGTTGTCAATTCTGATATTTTTTGGACTAAAAAAAATAAATCACATATCAAATATTTTCTTAACAATTATGAAGATGTATCTCACTGTAAAATGTTGTTATCTAAAGATATTAATTTTTTAGGTTTGAAAAAAGAAAATGGCGACTTTAATTTAAAAAGAAATGTAGTCATAAATTGGAAAAGTAAAAATGAGAAATTGTATTATTCCGGTCTTCAAATCGTTTCTAAAAAAATCTTTAATAATAGAAAAAAAATATTCTCTATGAATGAAATTTGGACAAAACTAATAAAAAAACATCAAATCAAAGGTTATGTTATTTCTTCCAAAATTAGACATATTGGGGATAAAAAGTCAATTTTAGAAAATTAGATTTAATTTAGCTTGATAATAGATAAATATTTCTTAAATATAAATCATGTCTACTCATGTAACAAACGATCAAACCTTTGATAAAGACATCTCTACCAATGATGTCCCAGTGGTAGTTGATTTTGGTGCAGAATGGTGTGGTCCATGCAAAGTACTTGACCCGATTTTAGAAGAAATTGCTGTTGAGAACAAAGATAAAGTTAAAATATATAAAATGAACATTGATGAGAATCCTATGACACCACAAAAATATGGTATTAGGGGTATTCCTACAATAATGATTTTTAAAAAAGGTGAGTTAATCGATACTAAGGTTGGCAGTCTTCCTAAAACAGCATTAGAAACCTGGATACAATCCAATTTATAAAAGTTTTCTTCTAATTTTTCCTATCAAATACAGAGAACCAGTAATTAGATATATTTTTTGTTGATTAGATCTAAAATATTTTAAAGCATCATTTATATTATTTATTTGCTCACATTTAATAGAGTGAAAATTGCAAATTTCATTTATTTGTTTAGTTTTAAATGCATTTTTTTCATCTGGGATTTTTATAGCTAAAACTTTGGATACTCTTTTTTTTATTTTGTTCAAAAATAAACTTGCTTTCTTATTATTCAGCATTCCAAATAAGACTATAGGTTTCACTCTTTTAGTTTTTAAAAATTCATTTAGTTTATCAGCTCCATCAATATTATGCGATCCATCAAGAATTATTTTTTTATTTCTATAATTAATAATTTCCAATCTTCCTGGCCATACTGTTTTTTTTATTGCAGCATTAATTTCTTTTGTATTTAATTTATAACCCATTTTATTCATAATTTTTGTAAAATATATAGATATTGAAGCGTTTTCTTCTTGATGTTTTCCATTCAATGAAGGTTGAGTGTAGAGAATTTTTTTTCCATCTACTTTCATTTCAAACTTATTTTTTAATGACTTTGTTACTTGAAATTCTTTCCCGTAAAAATATTTATTTTCAAACTTGTTTAATTTTTTTTGAATGTGATCTTTTAATTCTTTTTTTTGTTTACCAACTAAAACAAAATCACAATTCTTCACTATACCCAATTTTTCATTAGCAATTTTCTTAAGTGTTTTTCCAAGAAATTCCTCATGATCAAAACTAATTGGTGTTAAAATACTACATATCTTTTTTGGTATTATATTAGTTGCGTCTAGTCTGCCTCCTAATCCTGTCTCTAAAATAAGAAAGTCAGATCTTGATTGTTTAAACAATATAAAGGCTGCCGCTGTTGTTATTTCAAAGAAAGTTATTGGTTTATTATTATTTATTTTTTTAACAAATATAAGAGTTTCGTATAATTTCTTAGTACTTACTTCTTTATTATTTAGAATTATTCTTTCATTAAATCTAGATAAATGAGGGGAGATATATGCATCACATTTATACCCATTCTTTAACAAAATATTTCTTATAAAACTTTGTACAGAGCCTTTCCCGTTTGTTCCTGCAATATGGATAGTTTTTGGCAGATGATCTTGAGGATTATCTAATTTATTTAATAATAATTTTAATCTGTCTAATGAAAGATCAATATATTTAGGATGAAGTTTAACAAGTTCATCTAACAACTTTTCTGTTTTAGATTTCACTTATTAACTTATGTGATCTAATACTTTGTATAAAGTTTCTTTAAGATCTTTTCTATGAGAAACAATATCTACCATCCCATGATCTTTTAGATATTCAGCTTTTTGAAAATCTATAGGTAATTCTTCTCTGATAGTGTCTTGTATAACTCTTTTGCCTGCAAAACCTATAGTTGCTCCTTGCTCTGCTAATGTTATATCACCTAACATTGCGAAAGAAGCTGTTACTCCACCAGTAGTAGGTTCAGTAAGAACTACTATGTACGGTATATTATTTTCATTTAACAAATCAACTGCAGCAATTGTCCTAGGCATTTGCATTAAGCTTACAATTCCTTCCTGCATTCTTGCTCCACCAGATGAGGTAACAATTACATAAGGTAATTTATTTTCAATAGCAATTTTAGCCCCTTTGACTATTGCTCCCCCAACTGCTCTACCCATAGAACCTCCCATGAATTCAAAATTCATGAGCCCAGAAATAATTTCTTTATCTCTAATTTTTCCTTTTATTAGTATGAATGCATCATCTCTATTGGTTTTTTTTCTGTATTCTTTTAATCTATCTTTATATTTTTTTTTATCCGTAAATTTTAGTGGATCATCAGAAATTTTGTCTTGCATAATTTCACTATAATCTCCATCTTCAAAAAATAATTTTATCCTATCTTCTGCTGACATTCTAAAATGATAATTGCAATTAATACAAACATATAAATTTTCTTTTAAATCTTTATGATGAATCATATTTCCACACGAAACACAGTTATTCCACAATTTTTCTGGCACATTTCTTCTTTTTACAAGTGATGATAATTTAGGTTTAACAAAATTTGTTAGCCAATTCATATTTTAGTTCCATTCTTCAAATCTTTTGAAAACTTATCAATTTCAGATAACATTTTATCTTTATTAGTTAAATTTTCTTCAATAATTTTAATTATACTTGAGCCAACAACTGCGCCATCCGCTATTTTGCATATATTTTTTACATCAATTGAGTTTTTTATACCAAATCCAGGAACAACAGGTAAGTTTGTGTGTTTTTTGATAAAAGCTATTGATTTTTCAAGATCAGTAAGATTAGCAGACTTTTGTCCTGTGATTCCCATAACACTAACATAATATAAAAAACCACTAGCATTATTTAATATAAATTTTAATCTTTCTTCATTGGTTGTGGGGGTAATCAATCTAATCAGATCAATCTTGTTAATTTTTAATTCATTAATCAAATCTTCATCTTCTTCAGGCTGTAGGTCAACAATAATCAAACCATCAACCCCATTTTCTTTGCATTTTTTAACAAATTTCTCAATTCCAAAATAGAGAATCAAGTTGTAGTAACCCATTAGAATAATAGGCAAATTATTTTTTATTTTCTTTGCTTCTTTGGCCAAAGAGAAAATATTTTCTAAATCAATTCCTTTACTTATTGCTCTATTACTTGATAGCTGAATTGTTGGACCATCAGCCATTGGATCAGAAAAAGGCATTCCAATTTCTATAATATCAACCCCATTATTAATTATTGTCTTAATTATTTGTAAACTTGTCTCGAAATCCGGGTCACCTCCAGTAACAAATGTTACTAATTTCTTCTCTTTATTTTTAAAAGCCTGACTAATTAAATTAGTCATTAAATTTTTATTTTTAGTTCATCAGCAATAGTAAAAATATCTTTATCTCCTCTACCACACATATTCATAACAATAATTTTATCTTTACTATAGTTTTTTGCTATTTTCTTTAATACAGCCAATGCATGAGATGGTTCTAAAGCTGGTATTATACCTTCTAATTTGCAACAATATTGAAAAGCTTCTAAAGCTTCTTTGTCTGTTGCTGACATATATGTCACTCTTTTTTCTTCAAATAAAAATGAATGCTCTGGACCAATACCGGGATAATCTAAACCAGCCGAAATTGAATGAGCCTCCTGAATTTGCCCAGTGCTCGATTGTAATAAATATGTTTTATTGCCGTGTAATACACCAGGTTTTCCTCCAGTTAAACTTGCTGCATGCTTATCTGTATTAATACCATGTCCAGCTGCTTCTACAGCAATCATTTCAACATTTGAATCATCTAAAAATTCATGGAAGAGTCCTAAGGCATTTGACCCACCTCCAATACAGGCTATTAATAAATCCGGTGATTTTCCTTCTATCTCTTCAAGTTGCTCCCTAACTTCCTTACCTATTACAGATTGAAAATCTCTTACCATTGCTGGATATGGATGTGGTCCTGCTGCTGTACCTATTATATAAAAAGTATCTTTAACATTTGTTACCCAATCTCTTAAAGCTTCATTCATTGCATCTTTAAGTGATTTAGAACCAGTTGAAACTGATCGTATTTCAGCACCAAGCAATTTCATTCTAAAAACATTTGGAGATTGTCTTTCAATATCTTTTTCTCCCATATAAACTACACAGGGCAAACCAAATAGAGCACATACAGTAGCTGTAGCTACACCGTGTTGACCAGCTCCCGTCTCGGCTATAATTCTAGATTTACCCATTTTTTTTGCTAAAAGAATTTGCCCCATACAATTATTAATTTTGTGCGCACCTGTATGATTTAGTTCATCTCTTTTGAAATAAATTTTTGCACCATCAAGATTATTAGTAATTCTTTCTGCAAAAAATAATGGACTTGGTCTCCCAACATAGGTTTTTAAATAATGATTAAATTCATTTAAAAAATTTTTATCATTTTTTATTTTCTCGTATTCCTTTTCTACTTCAATAATTAATGGCATTAATGTTTCAGAAACGTATCTGCCACCAAACTGGCCAAAATACCCTTTTTCATTTGGGTAACTTTTATATGTATTCTTAAGCATTTTTTAACTTCCTGATAAAATTATTTATAATGCCATTATCTTTAATGCCAAGCTCTTTTTCCACTCCAGACGACAAATCTATGCCAAACGGATTTATATCGTGAAGAATTTCCGGTATATTATTAATATTAATACCTCCAGATAAAAACCACGGTTTGTCAGTTTGTAGATTTTTTAATAAATTCCAATCAAATCTTTTGGAATTTCCCCCAGGTAATTCACCTTTTAATGGTTTATAATCAAACAAAAAATAATCTGCACTTTTGTATTTATAAATCTCTTTAAAATCATCTTCGTTACTAATTGAGATTGATTTAATTATTTTCACATTATTTTTTTTTAATGTTTTAAGATAAGCCTCATCTTCTGACCCATGTAATTGTATAAAGCTTAATTTTAGATTATTTATTATCTCCTCTAACTCATTAATATTTTTGTTTACAAAAACACCAACACCTTTAATATTTAAAAGTTTAGATTTTTTTTGTAGCAAACTAGCATTTTCTAAGGATATATTCCTCGGACTTTTTGGATAAAAAATCATTCCAAAGAAACTAATACTATTTTTTTCACAGCATAATAGTGTATCTTCATTTTGTATTCCACAAATTTTGATGAGCATTTTTAACTTATTGTTTTATTTATTTCTTTTAAAACTTTAAGCGGATCTTTTGCTTGCGTAATTGGTCTGCCTATAACTAGATAGTTCGCCCCCATTTCAATAGCTTTCCGAGGAGTCTCAATCCTTTTTTGATCGTCTTTTTTAATTTTATTATTTATTCTAATACCCGGAGTTACAATAATAAAGTTTTTCCCTGTTTGTCTTCTAATATATTTTATTTCTTTTGGGCTACAAACAACGCCATCTAATTTATTTTTTTTTGCTAATTTTGCAAATTTTTTTACCAGTAAAGATACATTACTTTCATTATAATATTTCTTTGTTTGTTTTGAATTTAAGCTTGTTAAGACTGAGACACCTAATACTTTAGTGAAATTTTTTTTAGGTTTAGAGGATAACATCATTTGATCACCACCAGATATGTGTATCGTTGTTAATAAGGGTTTAATTTTAGCAAGCGCATTTAAACCATTCTTAACGGTATTTGGAATATCATGCAATTTTAAATCAAGAAATATCTTAGGACAGATTGAATAAATTTTTTTGTAACCTTTTAATCCAAAATTAAAAAAAAATTCATAACCAATTTTAAAAGCATAAACATCTTTCCTTAATGTTTTTACTAATTTGATTGTTTTGTTAATATCATTACTATCTAAAGCAACAATTATTCTTTTATTAAACATTGATATTAATTTGAGTGATTATTAATATTAATTTTTTTATGAAGAAGTTTCCCTATTTTAAAGTGCAACTTATAACTTTGATTTTTAAATAGTTTTTCATTAGTTTTAGGATTTCTAACAAATTTTTCTTTATTGATTTTTCTACTTATTGTTCCGAAACCTCTTATTTCGATATTATGCCCATTTTTTAATGAACTAGATATTTTTTTTATAAAAATATTAAACAGAAGCTCAATGTCTTCAGCACCTAAAATGCTATATTTATTACCTAGTTTTTCAAGGATTTCTGATTTTAACATTAATCCTATTTTTTTAAAACAGAACCTAGGATATCACCCAAGGAAGCACCAGATGCACTTGATCCATATTTACTTAATGCTTCTTTTTCATCTTTAATCTCTAATTGTTTGATAGAAAGATTAAGACTTCTATTTTTTGAATCTATAGATATTATCATTGAGTCAATATTCTCACCTAATGCAAATCTATCTGTTCTGTTTTCATTTTTGTCATTTGAAAGATTTGATTTTTTAATATAACCAAAAATCTTATTTTCACTATCTAGTTCAATTTTAAGACCCTTTTCATCAATTTCAATGATTTTACCAGTAACATTTGAATTTAAAGGATGAGTCACTATAAATTCTTGAACTGGATCATTATTAAGATGTTTAACTCCTAAACTAATTCTCTCTTTGTCTGCATTAATATCAAGAACCTTTACTTTTAGTTTATCACCTTTTTTAAAGTTTTTAATAATTGTCTCACACTCTTTTTCATCCCAACTTAGATCAGAAATATGAACCATACCGTCTATTTCATCTATTACTTTTACAAAAATTCCAAAATCTACAACATTCATTATTTCTGTTTCAAAGACATCATTAATATTAAAATTTTCTTTTAATTTATTCCATGGGTTATCTTTCATTTTTTTATAACTACAATTTATCCTTTTCTTATCATAATCAATTTCCATAACTAAAACTTCAATTTCATCATTAATATTTAATATTTTCGATGGATGAGGTGGTTTTTTTAACCAGCTGAGTTCATTTAAAGATATTACTCCATCATAATTATCTTTAATTATAATGTGAACATTATTATCATTCATACTAACGACTTTACCCTGAACTTTTTCTTCGATTTTAAATTTTTCATTTACGGTATCCCAGGGATTTTCTGTCAATTGTTTTATACCTAAACTTAGTCTGGATAGCTCCTCATCAAATTTTAATACTTTAACTTTTATAGTCGAGTTAAGCTCGAGGATATCTGAAGGGTTGTTTATTTTAGTCCATGATATATCTGTTACATGAACTAATCCATCTATACCTCCCAGATCAATAAATGCTCCATACTCTGTTATATTTTTAACTTTTCCTTCAATAATTGATCCTTCTTTAATATTATTTAAAAGTTCTGCTCTTTGTTCTTTAAGTTCATTTTCAGTTATTGCTTTTCGAGATACAACTATATTGCCTCTATATTTATCCATTTTTAAAATCATCAATTCAAGAGGCTTGTTTAACAACTCTTTTGTATCTTTTATTATTTGTCTGGTCTCTATTTGACTACCTGGTAAGAATGCAATAACACCGTCTAAATCAACACTCATTCCGCCTTTAACTCTATTAAAGGGTATGCCTGTAACAACTTTATTCTCATTGAAGCAAATCTGAAGATTTTGCCATGCTTTTTGTCTAACTGCTTTTTCTCTAGACAAAAGAGTTTCACCATTTGCATTATCTACATTTTCAATAAATACTTCTGTTTCATCTCCAACTTCAATTTCAGATTTCTGTCCAGGTCTTGAAAATTCACTTAATGGGATACGACCTTCACTTTTAAGACCAACATCAATTGTAACAATGTCATTCTCAATAGAAATAATCTTTCCTGTAGTTATAGTCTTTTCTTTTGCGGAAGAATTTTTTAGTGAATTAGCAATTAATAAATCGTATTCTGTATTGGTTATTTTGTTTGATATTTGCTGACTCATCTTTTTTTAATATTAAATATTAATTTATTCAATTGCTTGGTTGTATTTCTAAAGGTACCGTTGTTATCTATAATATGTGCATCTATTGGAACAACTAAAGGTGAATGTTTTCTTGATTTATCTTTATTATCTCTCAATTTTATATCCTTCAAAATTTGTGGGTATATAGACTTTTCACCACTATCAATCAACTGTTTATATCTTCTTTTTGCTCTAATTTCTGATTTTACCTCTATATATAGTTTTAAATCAGCTTTTTTAAAAACAACTGACCCTATATCTCTTCCGTCAATAACAAAACCTTTGTATTTTTTATTATTTTTTACAAAACTGTGTTGTAATTTATTTATGTAAGTCCTTACATAATTGTATACGGCAATTTTTGAGGCTATTTTACTAATTTCTTGAGTCCTGATTTTCTTAGTTTTTCTGAAAGAAATCTTATTTATATTCATCATTTTGTTTTTAATTTCATTAATATTTTTTATATCAATTTTATTTTTTAAAAAAATAAATGCTAATTGCCTATATAGAATTCCTGAGTCCAAGTGTTTAAATTTTAGTTTTTTACTGATGTATCTCGATATTTTTTCCTTACCTGAAGCAGCAGCACCATCAACAGTAATAATTATTTTTTTCAAAGAATTTTACCACCAATTTTATTTAATTCATTTAAAAATCCAGGAAAGCTTGTGTTTATGGACTCTGAGTCTTTTATATTTAATGGTCCTAATTTTGTACCCATTACACAAAATGCCATTGCTATTCTATGATCAAAATCGGTTCTTATGATATTATTTTTAACTGAATAGTTTTTAGATGGATAAATAAATAGGTTATCATTTTCTTCTTTACACTCAACACCACAATTTTTTAGGTTCATTAATATTAATTTTAATCTATCACTTTCTTTAACCCTTAATTCTTTTAATCCACGAAAAATACTTGGTGTTTTTGCGAAAGATGCAGCAATTGCAAGAATTGGGTATTCATCAATCATTAAATCTGCAAATTCTTCACCTAAATCACATCCATTTAATTCAGAACTGCAAACTTCAATATCACAAACTTGTTCATTATTATTTAGTCTTTTATTTAATATTTGAATGTTTGCCCCCATTTTCATAAGAGCTAGAATTAAACCATTTCTCGTGGGATTATTATTTATATTTTTTAAAATTATGCGTGAATTTTTATTTATTAATGCACATACTATAAAAAATGCACTACTAGAGAGATCATTTGGAACATCAATATTTTTTGATGTAAGCTCTTTTTTACCAACAATTTTTATTATTTTTTTATTATCAATTTTTTTCATTTTTATATTTGATCCAAAAGATTCTAACATTATTTCTGTGTGATCTCTTGTTATCTTATTTTCAGTAATTGTTGTTTCTCCGCTTGTATTTAAACTTGCAAGTAATAAACCTGATTTAATTTGTGCAGAAGGAATTTCTAAATCGATATTTCTGGCAATTAAATTACTACCATTTATTGTTAAAGGTAAAGAGCCATTTGTCGTAGTTATTTTTGCATTCATTTTATTTAGAGGATCTGAAATTCTTTTCATAGGTCTTTTAGATAAAGATGAATCACCGGTTAGAACAGATTTAAATTTCTGAGAAGACAATAAGCCAGTTAATAATCTTGCACTTGTTCCAGAATTGCCTAAATAAATTTCATTAGTAGCTTCTTTTAATGAATTCAATCCTTTGCCATATATCAATATTTTTTTTTTATCTTCTTCTATTTTAACACCCATAGATTTAAGTGCATTAAGAGTATGCAAAACATCTTCAGATTTTAAAATATTATTAATTTCACAAATACCATTTGATATTGAAGGGATTATTATAGATCTATGGGATATTGATTTGTCACCAGGTATGTTAGGTTCACCATTTATACCTTCTGAAATTAAATGACTAATCATTTACAGTTTAAAATTTGAACCTAGGTAAAATTTTTTAATTTTTTCATCATTTACAGCTGAAATTGGATCTCCTTCATAAAATATGGCTCCTTCATTAACTATATAAACTTTATCTACAATGTTCAAAGTTTCTCTAACATTATGATCTGTAATTAATATACCAATATTTCTTTCTTTTAATTTTTGTATAATTATTTTTATTTCTTCTATCGACACAGGATCAATCCCTGTTAATGGTTCATCAAGTAATAAATATTTAGGATTTGTGGCAAGAGTTCTAGCGATTTCCAATCTTCTTCTTTCCCCACCTGACAATACAACTGATTTAGATTTTCTAACATGATTTATATCAAATTCATTAAGAAGATTTTGAAGAATTATATTTTGTTTGTTTTTATCTTTTTCTTTAATTTCAATTATAGACAACAAATTATCCTCTACATTCATTCCTCTAAAAATTGATGCTTCCTGAGGCAAGTAACTAATTCCTAATTTTCCCCTTAAATAAATTGGGAGATTTGAAACATCAAGTTTATCTAATATGATAGATCCGCTATCCGGCTTAATTAAACCTACGATTATATAAAAAGTTGTTGTCTTACCAGCACCGTTTGGGCCTAACAAACCCACGACCTCTCTTCTATTAATTGATATGGTTATATCTCTAACAACTTTCTTATTGCCGTATGTTTTAGAAATTTTATTAATAATTAATCCATTATCTAAAATTTTAAATTTACTCATTATCTTGAATTATTGCTTTGACCTTAGTTTGATCTTTAGATTTGATTTTATATGAATTATTTTTAGTATCAAGAGTTCCATAATCTCCAGTTATTTTTTCTCCATTACGAATAATAGTAACATTATCTATCAACTCAATAATTGATATATCATTATCAAAGTTTATTTTTTTTGCGAACATTTCTGTATCATTATTTTTAACATAGGATATTTTTTCATCTGAAACTCTAAGTAAGGTTATTTGCATTGCATTAACACCGTTTAAGAAAACACCATCGATTTCATTTGCTTCTATAAATATATTTTCATTTCTCAACTTAGAATTATTACCATTTAAAGAAAAATCTCCTTTAAGATTGTCTACTTCTATAAAACCATCTGAAAACATTTGAATATTTTCAGTAAAAAGTTCTGAGTTTAGACCTACCACTTTTAACTTTTCTATTGGGACTTCAAACTTTAATTTTTCTCCTTTACCTTTCAAATTATACTCATCAGAATAAAAATTTACATTACCTTTTGCATTAATTTCAGTTATGTCGTAGAGATTCTGATCGAAATTAATTTTTACATCATCAGCATTTAAATTAAATGCATCTGATTCGATTTTAACATTTTTTTTTAACAGATAGAATTTTTCATTCTGAAAAACTTCTATACCATCTTCTGTAGTTATTTCGGTCTCTCCATCTTCTCGTGCAAAAACCTCTAATGTCAAAAAGAGAGTTAATATTATTTTTAGTATTAAATTCATTTTAAAACTACAAAAGATTTACCATAAAAAATGATTTTGTTTCCTTTATCATGTATATCAAATCCATCTGAATAAATTTTAGTATTTTTTGATGTGAATAAAGATTTAGTTTTACTTTGTGCCGTTTGTTCACTTCTATTGAAAATTACTTTTTCAGTTTCAATACTGAAGTCATTTGATTTAAATTTAACATTTTCTTTTAGTAAGATTTCATCTTTATTTAAAAAATTACCCTCTTTTGCTGTTATATGAATTTTTTTTGACTTATTATTAATAGAAAACTTTGGTTGTGATATATCTGCATTAGAAAAATTAGTCTTAAAATTTTTTACCTCATTATTAGTTTGATTAATTTGCTTTAAAAATATTAATGTAATAAATAAAAAGAAAACTATGAGTCCAAAAAAAATTACCAACTTTCTATTTATGTGTAAAAAAAAATTCAAATTAACTCGTCAATCTTAATAAATCATGAATATGAACTATTCCTAGCGGTTTTTTTTTATCACAAATAAACAAACTAGTTATTTTTTTTGTATTCATAAGATTTATTGCTTCTCCAACTAACATATTTTTACTGGCTAAAGTTGGATTTTTTGTCATTATTTCAGAGGCCTTTTTTTCAAAAAATTTTGAATTTAATTTTCTTCTCAAATCACCATCAGTGATTATTCCAACAATTTGTTCATTTCTGTTAATTACGCCAATACAACCAAAACTTTTCTTGGTCATAGTAATTAAAGCTTTTGACATTTTTTCCCCTAATTTTGCTAGAGGTAATTCTTTCTTCGTATGCATAACTTCACTTAAATTTTTTAAATCTTTACCAAGATTACCTCCAGGATGAAGTCTTTTAAATTCATTACTTTTAAAACCTCTTAATTCTAATAATGCAATTGCTATACAGTCTCCTATGATCATAGACATTGAAGTTGAACTTGTGGGTGCTAGATTTAGAGGACAAGCTTCAATTGGTTTTTTATATAAAATACCAACAGCAGCATTCTTATGAAGTATACTCTTAGAGTTACTTGTTATGCTAATAAGTTTGATGTTAAATCTCTTAGTGAATTGAATTATATTTTTTAGCTCTGATGTTTCACCCGAGTTAGAAATTGCTATTACGCAATCATCTTTTTTTATACTTCCTAAATCACCGTGACTCGCTTCTGTTGCATGCACGAAATAAGAAGGTGTCCCGGTTGATGTGAGAGTTGCTGATATCTTATTACCTATGTGCGCACTCTTACCAACCCCAGTAATTACAACCTTACCTTTTGTATTAAATATCAAATTTACTGCATTGCAAAAATTACTATTAAACGTAGATTTTAAATTTTTTATACTACTTAATTCTCTTGCTAAAGCTCTATTTGCACTATTAATTATTTTTTTATTATTTCTCATTAATGTTTAAATATATCTTGTTCAGACCAACCATTAATATCTAAATCGGTTCTATACTGGATGAAATCAAAACAAGCTTTAGCTAGTTTACTTCTTTTTTCTCTTAATAACATCATATCAAGCCTATCTTTTAACTTATGTAAATATAAAACATCGGTAGCAGCATATTTTTGTTGCTCTTTAGTTAATTCTCCACCCCAATCAGAAGACTGTTCTGTTTTAGAAATTGATTTTCCTAATAATTCACCACAAAGATCTTTGTATCCATGTTTATCAGTATAAGTCCTAACTAACTTTGATGCAATTTTAGTACAGTAAATATTTTTAATATTAATTTTGAAGTTGTGTTTGAATACAGCTACATCAAACCTAGCATAATGAAAAATTTTTTGAATTTTATTATTTTTAAGAATTTTAATTAAATTATTAGGTTTTTCTTTAGATAAGTCAATTTTTACTAGATGACATACTCCATCACCATTAGAAATTTGGACTAAACATAATTTATCTCTTTTAGGATTTAATCCCATTGTTTCGCTATCCAATGCAATAATATTTGAAGCTTTGAAATTTGATGGAAGATCTCCTTTATAGAAATTTATTTTCATTTTGATTTTATTGCCTATATAATTTATATTTTTTCTCTATATCACTTATTTAATTAAAGGTCATGAAATCAATAGTAATTTTTGGAGGCGCAGGTTTTGTAGGTAAACATTTAATAAGACGTCTAACTAAAAATGGCCATAAAATCATTGTTCCATATCAAAGATCTGTACAAGAAGCTAAAATCCGACTTTTGGGTGTAACAGGTCAGGTAATTCCATTTCATTACTCTTCAATAGAAGACAAAAGGCTTAAATCTGTTTTAAATAATGCAGATGTATGCATTAATTTGAAAACTACATACGATAAAAAGAAAGGTGATTTTAATAATACAATATATAAGTTTAATCAGAAACTTATTAGAATTTTAAAATCTAGTAAGGAATTAAAACAATTCATTCTTTTTTCTGGTCTTGGTGTAGATGTTGATAAAAATTCAACAAGAAGCATTGCAGTGCACAAATCTGAAAAGGAAGCTTTTAAACAACTAGATAATGTAATTGTTATTAGGCCTGGTGTTATTATAGGTGGTGGTGATATTTTTATGAAAAGACTTTTGCCAATATTTAAAGCTTCTTTTTTTGTCCCACTTTTTGGAGATGGTTTAACAAAATTCCAACCCGTATTTATTGACGATGTATCTCTAGCTGTTGATGAAATAATTAATTCCAAGATTAAAGGGAAAAATATTTACGAACTTGCTGGGCCTAGGATTTATTCTTACAAAGAATTTTTTAATCATATTTCCAATTTTTTAAACAAAACTCGAGTTTTAGTTCCTGTTCCTATGGCATTTATGAAACCTATGATAAATATTGCTGAAAAAACTCCAATTTCACCTCTTACTTCAGAACAGTTAACATTATTTGAAAAGGATAATCTTGTCGTAAATGTCGATAAATCGTTTCAAAATCTTGATATTAATCCACAGGATACACTCCAGATACTTAAAAATATTGTTGTAAATTAAGGGTTTTTTCATTTTTAGTACATAAGTGGTACTATTATTACAAAATTATTGTTTTCTTTTTTATCTTGAATGTGTATTTGGTTCAATCTAGATAAAATAGTAAACAAATGATAACTAAATGTTGAAATTTACAAAAATAAACAAGGAAAATCCAAGTAAAATATCTGCCGAAGAGAGGGTTAAATCATTTGATGAAATTTACGCTAAATATGCCTCACAAAAGGCAGAAGAACAAGCTTCTAGATGTTCCCAATGCGGTGTTCCTTTCTGCCAAGTTCATTGTCCTTTACACAATAATATTCCAGATTGGTTAAAACTAACTGCTGAGGATAGAATGCAGGAGGCATTCGAAATTTCCAGCTCTACAAATAACATGCCTGAAATTTGTGGTCGTATATGTCCTCAAGATCGTTTGTGTGAAGGTAACTGCGTAATTGAACAATCTGGCCACGGTACTGTTACTATAGGGTCGATAGAAAAATATATTACAGATAAAGCTTGGGAAGAAGGTTGGGTTAAAAATATAGAACCAGTTGAAGAAAAAAATCAAAGTGTTGGAATTATCGGTTCGGGTCCTGCTGGACTAGCTGCAGCAGAAGAACTTCGTAAAAAAGGATTTCAAGTTACAATATATGATCGCTACGATAGACCAGGAGGTCTTTTAATTTATGGTATCCCAAATTTTAAACTAGAAAAAGATATTGTTATAAGAAGAACAAATCGACTTACAGAAAGTGGAATTAAGTTTGAATTAAACTGCGATATTGGCAAAGACATTACTTTTGAAGATATTAAAATTAAGCATGATGCAGTTCTTATTGCAACAGGTGTTTACAAATTTAGAGAAATCAATCTAAACACATCTAATTTTAATAATGTTGTACCAGCTTTAGATTTCCTAATAGCGAGTAACAAGACTGGTTTAAAAGATAAAGTTGAAGATTTCACAAATGGAAGATTAAACGCAAATGGAAAAAATGTGGTTGTCATTGGTGGCGGTGATACCGCTATGGATTGCGTTAGAACGGCTGTAAGACAAGGAGCAAAATCTGTTAAGTGTCTTTACAGACGTGATAAGACAAACATGCCTGGTTCACAAAGAGAAGTTCAAAATGCAATAGAAGAGGGTGTCGATTTTCAATGGTTGACTTTACCAACTGAATATTCGGGAAACGGGTCATTGAAAAATGTCAGAACCGTTTTAATGCAACTTGGAGAACCAGATGAGTCAGGTAGAAGAAAGCCAGAGCCAAAAGAAGGTACGGAAAAAGACCTAGATGTTGATTTAGCTATAGAAGCTTTAGGTTTTGAACCTGAAAATTTACCTAAGCTTTTTGATTATAATGACCTGACAGTTACAAGATGGGGTACACTAAAAATTAATTATAAAAATATGATGACGTCAATTGATGGAGTATTTGCTGCTGGAGATATAGTTCGTGGTGCAAGTTTAGTTGTTTGGGGAATCAAAGATGGTCGTGATGCAGCAAAAAATATTAATGAATATTTAGAAAACAATTTTTCCGATCAAAATAATATTAATAAGAAAGCAGTAAATGCCTAATCACTTTATTGAAAAGTATAAAAAGGATAAAAAATTATTAGAAGAAAATCATGTTTATAATGAACAAGATGAACATTCATCATGTGGTGTTGGATTAATAGCATCTTTGGATGGATCTGAGACAAGAGAAATAGTCGAGTTAGGAGTTCAAGCTTTAAGAGTTTTGTATCACCGGGGAGCAGTTGACGCTGACGGTAAAACAGGTGATGGTGCAGGAATACAGTTATCCATACCAAAGAATTTTTTTACTCAACAAATAGTAAGAACTGGTCACACTCCTAATGATTTCCCTTTCGGGGTTGGAATGATCTTTTTACCACGTACAGATTTTGCCGCTCAAGAAAACGCTCGTACAATTGTTGAATCTGAAATAATTAAAGAAGGTTTAAAAATATATGGTTGGAGACACGTTCCAATTAATTCATCCATTATTGGTGATAAAGCAAAAGCAACAAGACCTGAAATAGAACAAATACTAATTTGTAATGAAGAACTACAAGATGAAAAGAAATTTGATAGTAAACTTTATTTAATTAGAAAAAGAATAGAAAAAGAAATTAGAAATCAAAATATTTCTGACTTTTATATTTGTTCACTATCTTGTCAGTCCATTGTTTACAAAGGTATGTTTCTAGCAGAACAACTTTCCAATTTTTATCCAGACATACAAAATGAAAATTTTATTTCTAGGTATGCGGTTTATCACCAGCGTTATTCAACAAATACATTTCCTACGTGGTCTTTAGCACAGCCTTTTAGAGTGATTGCTCACAATGGTGAAATAAATACACTAAAAGGTAATAAAAATTGGATGGCTGCTCATGAGCCAAGAATGGAGCATATAAATTTTGGCAATAATGTAGATGATTTAAAACCTATTATTGATGCTAAAGCGTCTGACTCTGCTGCATTGGATTCAACAATAGAGTTATTAGTTAAAGCTAATCGCTCTTTACCTATGGCTAAAATAATAACAATTCCAGAAGCTTGGTCCCACAGAAGAGATTTTCCAAAAAAAATAAAAGATTTATACGCTTATGGTGGAGCAGTTATGGAGCCATGGGATGGTCCAGCAGCAATATGTGGCGCGTACGGTGATTGGGCTATTGCTGGAATGGATAGAAATGGCCTCAGACCTATAAGATATACACTGACAAAAAATCTTCTTATTGCGGGTTCTGAAACTGGAATGGTTGAAATTAAAGAAAATGAAATAGTAGAAAGAGGTAGGGTAGGACCAGGTCAATTAATAGCAGTCAACTTTAAAGAGAAAAAATTTTTTAAAGATCATGAGATAAAAAAATATTTAGCAGAAACTAAACCATTTGGTGATTGGACTAAAAAAATTACGTATATTGATAAACTTGTTCAATCTGTTGATGAGGAATTTAGAGATTTAGACTCTGGAGATCTACGAAAAAGAATGGCATGCTTTGCATGGTCGGTAGAAGACATCGAATTAATACTTCATCCGATGATTGCCGAAAAAAAAGAAGCAACAGGATCCATGGGAGATGATACTCCACTAGCTGTGCTCTCAAATAAATATAGAGGACTCCATCACTTTTTTAGACAAAATTTTAGTCAAGTTACAAATCCACCAATTGATTCATTAAGAGAAAGAGTTGTTATGAGTCTTCGAACTAGAATTGGAAACTTAAGTAATATTCTTGACGAAGATGAAGATCAATGCGATCATTTACAATTAAACTCCCCCGTTCTTTCAATTGAGCAATTCAAATCTATGCGTAGATATATGAAAGATACTGTAAAGATCATTGACACTACAATGGATAAAAAAAATCCTGAAAATAATTTTGAGATAGAAATTTCAAGAATAAATCGAGAAGCAGAACAAGCTGTTAGAGAAGGGTATGTTCATATAATTTTAAGTGACAAAGAAATGTCTAAAACAAGAATAGCTCTTCCCATGATATTAGTTACAAGTTCTGTTCATCATCATTTAATTAAACAAAATCTTCGAACTTTTATTTCCTTAAATGTTCAATCTGCAGAATGTTTAGATGTACAATATTTCGCTGTGCTTATAGGAGTAGGAGCAACAAGTGTGAATGCGTATATGGCACAACAAGCGATAGCCGAAAGACATAAAAAGGGATTATTTAAAGATCTCTCATACGAAGAATGTGTAGAAAGATTCATTAATTCCATAAATAATGGTTTGCTTAAGACTATGAGTAAGATGGGAATATCAGTGATTAATTCATATCGAGGTGGCTGTAATTTTGAAGCGATTGGCCTTAGTAGAAATTTAATGAGTAAATATTTCCCTTCTATGAGTTCTAAAATATCTGGTATTGGAATCAGTGGTATTGAAAGAAGATCAAGATTAGCTCATGATAATGCTTATGAAGAAAGTGTTATTACGCTGCCGATTGGAGGAAACTATCGCTATAGATTTGGTGGTGAGAAACATGCTTTTGAAGCAAGATCAATTCACATGCTTCAAACTGCAGTAACTTCTAATAATTACTCTTTATTTAAAAAATATTCTTCGATGATTGATGAAATGGATCCTATAAATATTCGTGATCTTTTAGACTTCAAAAAGAATAACGATAATAATAATTCAAACACGGTAGAACCCTCTCAAGAAATTAGAAAAAGACTAGTTGCACCAGGAATATCACTTGGAGCCTTGAGTCCAGAAGCGCACGAAACTCTTTCTGTAGCAATGAATAGAATAGGAGCTAAGTCAGATTCAGGTGAGGGTGGTGAAGATCCAATTAGATTTAAATCCAAGTCAAATGGAGATAACGCATCATCAAAAATAAAACAAATTGCAAGTGGACGATTTGGTGTAACAGCGGAGTATTTAAATAATTGTGAAGAAATTGAAATAAAAGTTGCACAAGGTGCAAAACCAGGTGAAGGTGGACAATTGCCAGGAGGAAAAGTTACAGAATTAATCGCTAAACTAAGACATTCAACTGAAGGTGTTACGCTTATTAGTCCTCCCCCTCATCATGATATTTATTCTATCGAAGATTTAGCTCAGCTGATCTATGATTTAAAACAAATAAATCCAAAAGCTAAAGTATGCGTTAAGTTAGTTGCTCAATCAGGTATTGGTACAGTTGCAGCTGGTGTAGCAAAAGCAAAAGCCGATACGATACTCATTTCTGGTCACAATGGTGGAACTGGAGCAAGTCCACAAACAAGCATCAAGTATGCAGGACTTCCTTGGGAACTTGGATTAAGTGAAGTACATCAAGTTCTATCTTTAAATAACTTAAGAGATAAAGTTGTTCTTAGAACTGATGGCGGTTTGAAAACAGGAAAAGATATTGTTATTGCTGCTATGCTTGGGGCAGAAGAATATGGAATTGGGACAGCAAGTTTAGTTGCTATGGGCTGTATCATGGTTAGACAATGTCATTCAAATACTTGTCCCGTCGGAGTTTGCTCACAGGATGAAAAGCTTAGAGAAAAATTCACTGGAACACCAGAAAAAGTAATTAATCTTTTTAGTTTTATTGCTGATGAAGTTAGAGAGATTTTAGGATCACTAGGTTTTTCTTCTCTTGATGAAGTAGTTGGAAGATCTGATCTTTTATATCAAGTCAGTAGAGGAAGTTCTGATCTTGATGATTTAGATTTAAATCCAATTATTCAAACCATTGATTCATCAGTTGGAGAATTTGATTTAAAGAAAAATACAATTAATAAAGTTAGCGATAGTCTTGATATTAAAATCATAGAAGATGCTAAGTCTTTCTTTGCAACAGATCAAAAAATTGAACTAAACTATAATATAAAAAATACTGATAGAGCTATTGGTACAAGACTTGCATCTGAAATTACTACTACAAAAGGAATGAGTTCTCTTCCAGAGGATTTCTTTACTGTTAATTTTCATGGTTCTGCCGGACAATCTTTTGGAGCCTGGAGTGTCCAAGGAACTACTCTTAAAGTTCTTGGTGACGCTAACGATTATGTTGCAAAAGGATTATCAGGAGGTAAAATCGTAATTCAACCAAACTCATCTTCACAGCTAAAAACAAACAAAAATGTTATCATTGGGAATACTGTCCTATATGGAGCAACACGCGGTAAACTTTTTGCAGCTGGAACTGCTGGTGATAGATTTGCTGTTAGAAACTCTGGTGCACATGCCGTTATAGAAGGATGTGGTGATAATGGATGTGAATATATGACTGGAGGAAGCGCAGTCATTCTTGGAGAAGTAGGAAATAATTTTGGAGCTGGAATGACAGGAGGTATGGCATTTGTTTACGATAAAGAAGGAACTCTACCACTTCGAATTAATCTTGAAGACATTTTCTATCAACAACAAATGACAAATTATTGGGAAAAAATTTTATTTCAAAAAATTGAAGAACATATCAAGGAAACAAATTCAATATATGCAAAAAATTTATTCGAGAATTGGGAAAATGAGAAATTACTATTCTGGCAGATTGTACCAAAAGAAATGATCAATAAATTTGATCAACCTGTATTAATTCAAGAAGAAAAATCTGCTTAGTTTTTTAATATTGATTGAATAGAATCATTTATTATTTTTAAATCAAATAGATCAGATAATCGATGATCGCTATTTTTTAACAATTTAATTTGTATTTGATTTCCTTTAATTTTTTTTACTATTTTTTCGGGAACATCTGGAGTGACAACATTATCTTTTAGGCCTTGTATTAAAATTAAAGGCTTATTCCATTTGAATTCTTTATCTAAAATTTTATTTTTTCTACCGTCAACAATATATTTCTTTTTTATAAGATAACTAAACCCATAGGAGGAATATTTAATAATTCCCTTTTTTTTCATTTCTTGTTTTTTCTTTAAAGGGAGTTTTTTATAAAACTCATCGATATAATCAGGTGCTGCTGCTAGACCAATTAATCCAGCAATTCTTTTTGGTCTTGCTTTGGCAGCTAAAAACATTAACCATCCACCCATGCTACTACCAACAAGTATTTGTGGTCCTTTGGCAATATTATCAATTATGTCAACTAAGTCTTTCTTCCAATCTGAAATTGTAAAATCTTCGAATTTTCCATCAGATTTACCATGACCACGGCATTCAAAACGGATAAACCGCAATTTATTTTTTCGAGCAAATCTTTCTAAAGATAAAGCTTTTTGACCACTCATATCTGAGTTAAGTCCATGGATAAAGATGATACCAGGCCCCCCGCCTTTTATTGATTTATAGCGAATTTTTTCTTTTTTCTTATTAATAAAGTAAGGCATCTTTGATACAAATACTTATATTTTAATAAAATGTCATCATTTAATGTCGCTCAAATTCTTCCCTCTTTAGATTCTGGTGGTGTCGAAAGAGGCACTATTGAAGTTGCAAATTATTTATCTGAATTAAATTTAAAAAATAATATTATCTCAAATGGAGGGCGTTTAATTAAGGAAATTAATAAAAATTATACTGATCATTTTCAATTACCAGTTAACTCAAAAAATTTTTTTATTTATCCATTAATTGCTAATCAATTAAAAAAATTAATTATTAATCAAAATATTAATCTTGTTCATGTACGATCAAGAGCACCAGCATGGATTTTAAGTTTTATAAAAAATAGAAACTTCAAAACAATATCTACATTTCATAATGTATATAGTGGTAATTCTTATTTTAAAAAAATCTATAATAGACAATTATCCGAAGTTGATCAGATTGTTGCGATTTCAAATTATGTAAAAAATGAAATTAGTAAAAAATACAATTTGGATTCAAATAAAATTAAAGTGATCAATAGAGGAGTTGATGTTAAATATTTTGAAAAACCAATTTTAGATTCTCAAATAGAAAATATAATTAATAAGTATCAAATTGATACCTCAAAAAATATTATTCTATATCCTGCAAGGCTAACAAACTGGAAAGGTCAAATTGAGTTTTTAGATATATTTAATAAGATGCAAAATGATAATTTTTTACTTTATTTTGCTGGCGATACAAAAAATCAATCTTATACAGATAAATTACAAAATAAAATTCAAAATTTTAACCTTAGTCATAAATGTAAGATTATAGGTAATTTACTTAGAGATGATTTGAAAACTTTATATTACCTATCATCAATTATTACCTCTTTTCCTTTACAAGCTGAGGGATTTGGAAGAACTATAAGTGAAGCATTAATAATGAAAAAAAAGATACTGGCTTTTAACTATGGTGGTGTCAAAGATCAGCTTGATAAATTAGATGATATTTATAAAGTAGATCCTCATAAATATGATGAAATAGATATAAAGCTCAAAAATATTATAAAAATAGATAAGGAAAAATTTTCTAATATTTCTTTAGATAGTAAAGACTACATATCAAAAACATTTTCAAAATTCCAAATGGTACAAAGTTACGTAGATTTATATGAACAGCAATCAATTTAACAAAATACTAGTTGTAAAGCATGGATCACTTGGTGATATTGCATTTTCTATACTTGCTATGGCATCAATTAAGCAATTTTTTAGTAATGCCACTATTGACCTACTCACTGAAGAAAAATACGTAAATTTTTTAAGCAATTCAAATTATTTTAATTCAATTTTTAAAGATAATAGAAAAGGAATAATAGATTCACTAAAGGTAATATTAAAAATTAATCAAAATAAATATGATCTTATCATTGATTTACAGAATTCTAAAAGAACAAATAATTATTGGTCATTCTTAAAATTTATATCAAAAGTAAAAGTTAACGGATCTCGTTCTAATTGTGATATTCAATATGTAATTCCTCCCCAAGGCACTGAATCTCCACAACAAGGTTTGTACAATCAACTAAAGTTAATAGGCATAAATAAAATTAATCAAAATGTAGATTGGCTTTCCAAAGATTTTACAGAAATTAATGAAGACAAAATAATCTTAATGATACCTGGTGTTTCTAAATCAGGTAAAGATAAGCAATGGTTACCTGATAAATTTGCAATACTTGCAAGTACTCTAGAAAAAAAAGGATATCATATTTGTGTTGTTGGGCAAAAATCAGATAAAGAAACAGTAGAAAAGATCAATAATGCATGTCAGAAGATTATTGATTTAAGTGATAAATCACCTCCTGAAATCATTTACTCTGTTGCTAAAAAAAGTAATTTTATAATTAGTAATGATACTGGTCCAGGTCATATAGCAGCTCTAAGTAATTCACCTATTCTTTTTTTAGCCAAAGATAATGTTATATCAAAATCAAACTTATCTGAATATAAAAATGCTTATACGATCCTGACTAATACAATGGACTCAATTTCAGTAAAACAAGTATTAGATTTTTTACAAGATAGTAAATTAATTAATAAATGAAATTAATTCTTTTTCTAAATTTTGGTTGTTAGAGAATAGTTTAGTATATTTTTTTTTCCACGGTGCATATTCTTCTGCAATCATACCTGGAACATTATCTGAATCATAAATAACACAAAGTTTCGCTTCAGAAAGTGATACAATATGTGTGCATCCACATTCAGGTGTAAGTACATATGTTGAAGAATTTATTATTGATGTCCAATTATCAAAATTTAATTGATCTAAGATTAAAACATTATTTATACTTTTAAGATTTTCAAACTCTTCATTAGTAATAATCTCATATTTTTTAAATATTTCATAGAATACATTTTTTGATGTTCCATCAGTTGTCATTACTATATTGATTTTTAATTTTTTAAGATTGTCTAATAGGTTGATAAAGTTTTCTTCTGAAAAATATTTATTGATCCATTTTGAAGATAAATGAATTAAGCATAATTTTTTAGAACTTAATTCTATTTTATTAAATCTAAATTCATTCTTAATCTCTGCATTATTATTATAATTTAATCCATTTTTAGTAACCAACTCCATCATAATTTCTGTTTGATGAATTGGGATTTTTTTTGAATATCTTAATTGCCGATCGATAATTAAGCAGTGAGTAAAAAAGATTTTACCTAAAATTTTATCAAAAAATTTACTCATGTAATTATTTTTGTATCGAGATTTAAAAATTAACAATGACTTTATTTTACTTTTAGAAAAAATTGATATTAATATACTGCTTATACCAGGACTAAATGTGAAAATATAATCATAATTTTCATTTCTTAATTTTGAAATTATTTTTAAGACTTGATAAAATTTATTTTGAAGTAAAAAAATTTTGTTAATAGATTTATAGTTTTTACATATTTTTTGATTTTTTTTAGAACATACAATATCAATTTTATAATCCTGATTAACTTCTTTTAGTCCTTGAACAACTGGAAGAGTAAGGATCATATCTCCCATTTTATCATTTCTAACTAAACAAATTTTCATAAAGTGTATTTAATAACTTAAAAAACAGTTTATATTTTTAAAATCAGCCCTTGAATTTAAACTCATTTGAGATTATATCCTAAAAAAATATGACAAAAGACTTAATTTCCTAATATGCTATTAAATAATAGCTTTAACTCAATCTCTATATAATCTTGGCTGTAAACTTCAAAACAAAGAAAGATACTGGTCCAAGAATAAACGAGCAGATTACTGCAAGTGAAGTCAGACTAATCTCTAGTAGTGGAAAACAAATGGGGATATTAAGCATTCGCGAAGCTTTAATTCAAGCAGAAGATGAAGGTTTTGATTTAGTTGAAGTGTCCCCTGAAGCTAATCCACCAGTTTGTAAAATTATAGATTATGGTAAATTAAAATACAGAGAGCAAAAAAGTAAGAAAGAAGCAAAAAAGAAACAAAAAACAATTGAAGTCAAAGAGATTAAAATGAGGCCTGGCATTGATACGCACGATTATAATGTTAAAATTAAAGCACTCTCAAAATTTATAGGTGGTGGTAATAAAGTTAAAGTCTCTATGCGTTTCAGAGGACGTGAAATGGAGCATCAAAATTTAGGCTTTGATCTTCTAAAAAAGCTAACTTCAGAAGTTGAAGAATATGCAAAAGTCGAAGTAGCTCCTAAGTTTGAGGGAAGACAAATAATGATGATACTTGTCCCTCAAGTTGCCAAATAATTCTACATATTGCAAAATACTCAATTATCAGTATAAGCCTACCAAACTTGTTATGGCCTGCGGGGCAGCCTAACGGGTAAACTTTTAATATAGGAGATAGTAATGCCCAAGCTTAAAACTAAGAGTAGTTTAAAAAAAAGATTTTCTAGAACAGGTACTGGTAAAATTAAATTTAAACCTGCTGGAAAGAGGCATGGGATGAGTAAACGTTCCAATAAATTTATTCGTAACACTAAAAGATCTGCAATTATGTCACCAGGTGACTCTGCTTTGATTGATCATATGTTACCATACAACAAGTAAGGGGAAATCAATGGCAAGAGTATCACGAGGTGTTACAGCAAGAGCTAGACACAAAAAAGTAATTAAAAGAGCAAAAGGTTATTACGGTAGAAGAAAAAATGTTTTTCGAGTTGCCGTTCAGGCTGTCGAAAGAGGCATGCAATATGCTTATAGAGATCGTAAAAAAAGAAAAAGTGATTTTAGAGGTTTATGGATTCAAAGAATCAATGCTGGAGTTCGACTTCATGGTTTAACATATTCGCAATTTATATCTGGTCTTAAAAAATCATCTATTGAAATAGATAGAAAGATTTTAGCGGATCTTGCAGTTAACCAGCCAGAGGCTTTTAAAGCTTTAGTTGATAAAGCTCAATCTGCTAGATAATTTTAATTAATAAAATATAATAGATATTAATGGCATTTGCTGAAGATAAAATTGATGTTCTAAAAAAAATTAAAGATTCAAAATCCTTTGAAGATTTAGAAAAACTTCGATTATATTATTTAGGTAAAAAAGGATTAATACCTGAAGCTTTAAAAGGATTAGGCTCTTTGTCGATTGAAGAAAAAAAATCAAAAGGACAGGAATTAAATATTATTAAAAAAGAAATTGAAGAAGGTATTAAAAATCAAAGAACAGAAATTGAAAATATTGAAATTTCCAATAGGATTAATTTAGAATCAATTGATATTACTTTACCACCTAATATTTCTGAAAAAGGAAAAATACACCCAATTAGTCAAACAATATTTAATATTATAGAAATTTTTGGAAATTTAAATTATGCAGTGGAAACAGGTCCAGATATAGAAACAGATTTTAATAATTTTACAGCTTTAAATATACCAGAACATCACCCAGCAAGAGAAATGCAGGATACTTTTTATATTCAGGACAACGGAGACAAAAATGTTCTTCGAACCCATACTAGCCCTGTTCAAGTGAGAACTATGCTCAACACAAAACCACCTATTAAAATTATTGTTCCTGGCAGAACTTATAGAAGTGACTCAGATGCTACACATGCTCCTATGTTTCATCAGGTAGAAGGTTTAGTTGTTGATACAAGTTCTACTATGGTTGATTTAAAATCAACACTCGTTTCCTTCTTAGAAGAATTTTTCGAAGTAAAAAACTTACAATATCGTTTTCGTCCTAGTTATTTTCCTTTTACCGAGCCTAGTGCAGAAATGGATGTAGCTTATACCAAAGTAAATAATAAAATAAAAATTGGTGAAGGAGATAAATGGTTAGAAATATTGGGTTGTGGAATGGTCAATCCTGTAGTTTTAGATAATTGTAATATTGATTCAAAACAGTATCAGGGTTTTGCTTTTGGTATGGGAATTGAACGTTTGTCGATGCTTAAATATGGTATTACAGATTTAAGAAGTTTTTTTGATCCAAATTATAGATGGTTGGACCATTATGGTTTTAGTATTTTAGATAATCAAACACGATCAGGGCTATAATGAAATTTACATTAGACTGGCTAAAAGATCATTTAGATACTTCTGAAAATTTAAATACCATAACAGATACTTTAACCAATATTGGTTTAGAGATTGAAAGTGTAGAAGATAAATCAGAAATATTTAAGAATTTTACAGTAGCTAAAGTTTTAAAAGCAGAAAAACACCCTGATGCAGATAAGCTTAAAGTATGTCAGGTAGAAACAATAAATGGAAATTTTCAAGTTGTGTGCGGCGCTCCAAATGCAAGACAGGGGATGCTGGGTATTTTTGCACCAGAAAATAGTTATATTCCTGGTACGGACTTACATCTAAAAAAAACCAAAATAAGAGGAGTTGAGTCTTGTGGAATGCTTGTATCAGAAAGAGAGATGGGTATTTCTGACGAACACGATGGAATTATTGAAATAAAAGATAATTATAAAATTGGTGATTTGTTTAGTAAAATTTTTACAATAGATGAACCTGTTATTGAAATTAATTTAACACCAAATAGATCTGACTGTTTATCGGTCAGAGGTATCGCAAGAGATTTAGCGGCAGCAGGAATTGGTAAATTAAAAGACATAAATTATAAAAAAGTTAAAGAATCATTTAAAAGCCCAATTACTTGGAAAAAAGAATTTCAAAATAATAATCTATGTCCTGGAGTAGCAGGTCGATATTTTAAAAATGTCAAAAATGTAGAAAGCCCTAAATGGCTTCAAGATAGATTAACTGCAATCGGATTAAGACCCATTTCAGCTCTTGTTGACATTACAAATTATATTACCTTTGATTTAGGAAGACCACTTCATGTTTACGATGCTGATAAAGTGTCTGGCAATTTAACAATGCGATTAGCTAAGAAAAATGAGGAATGTTTAGCATTAAATGAAATTAATTATCAAAGTGACAGTGATATGATTGTAATTTCTGATGATGAAAATAAACTTCATGGAATTGGTGGGGTCATGGGCGGCCTTGATAGTGGTTGTAGTATGGAAACCAAAAATGTTTTTCTTGAAGTTGCGTTATTTGATCCGGTTTCTGTTACTAAAACTGGAAGAAAACTAAATCTTCAAAGTGATGCACGTTACCGTTTTGAAAGAGGAATAGATACTGACTCCATCTATTGGGGTGTAGATGCTGCAACTCAAATGATTTTAGAATTATGTGGAGGTGAAGTAAGCGAGTTCGTTTCCTCAGAAATTAATATAGAAAAAAGTAAACCATTTATATTTGATACAAATAAAGTGAAAACTTTTGGTGGAATAGAAATCATTAATGAGGAACAAGAAAAAATTCTAGTTTCACTTGGTTTTTCTGTTAACAAAAAAAAATCAAAATTTGAAATTCAAATTCCTACTTTTAGACCAGATATTGTTGGTGAGGCAGATATAGTAGAGGAAATAATTAGAATTTATGGTTATAATAAAATTCCTCTTAAAAAAGTAACTAATCAAGAAGAAAAAAAGCAGATTTTAAATACCAAAACAAAAACTTTTTATAAAAGTAAAAAAACTATTGCTCTGAATGGATATTCTGAAGTTGTAACTTGGTCATTTATGGATGAAAATAATGCAAAAATTACATCAGATGAAATAATTAGTTTAAAAAATCCTATAAGTACCGATTTAAATACGATGAGACCATCTACGCTTCCAAATTTATTAGAAGCAATTAATCAAAATAAATCTAGAATGTATCTAAGAGCAAAAATATTTGAAGTAGGTCCAAATTTTTCTAAATTACTACCTGACCAACAAGAAAATGTTGCTACTGCTATAGCTTATGGTTCATCTGATGAACAAAATTGGTTATCAAATAAAAAAAATACTGATGTCTTTAATATTAAAGCTGATTTATTTTCTATTTTAGCTAATTTGAATGTACCAATAGATAATTTGTTATATGAAAAATTACAAGGTAAAATTTATCATCCAGGTAAATCATCTTCTTTAAGGCTTGGTAAAAATAAAATAGCTAATTTTGGAGAATTACATCCAATTCTTTTAAAAACAATGGATGTTAATATCAAGGTATTTGGTTTTGAAATATTTTTAGATAATATTTCACAATTTCAAGAAAATAAATCTTCTTCTAAAGGTGGTTTTGTTAATAATCCTTATCAAATGGTTGAAAGAGATTTCGCATTTCTTTTCCCAAAAGAAGTTAAGGCTAATGAGATAATCAAAAAAGTACAAAAAATAGATAAAAATATTATTCAAAGAGTTACAATATTTGATGTTTATGATGGCGATAAACTTCCAGAAAATAAAAAAAGTATTGCTTTTAGGGTATTGCTGCAACCTCTAGATAAAACATTCAATGATCAAGAAATTGAGGAATTATCAAATAAAATAATTGATGAAATATCTAAATCGTTTGATGCTTCTATAAGAAACTAATGACAGAACTAAGTTCTATTCGTAATTTCTCAATTGTTGCACATATAGATCATGGTAAATCTACATTGGCGGATAGATTAATTCAGTTTTGTGGAGGTTTAACTGATAGAGAAATGAAAGAACAAGTTCTAGACTCAATGGAGTTAGAAAGAGAAAGAGGTATTACTATAAAGGCTCAAACAGTTAGACTTTCTTACAAATCCAAAGATGGCAAAACTTATATACTAAATATTATGGATACACCTGGTCACGTAGATTTTTCCTATGAAGTATCAAGATCTTTAGCTGCATGCGAAGGATCATTATTAATAGTAGACTCTACACAAGGTGTAGAAGCTCAAACACTAGCAAATGCTTATCAAGCAATTAATAATGATCATGAAATTTTACCTGTTTTAAATAAAATTGATCTACCTTCTTCTGAGCCAGATAAAATAAAATTACAAATTGAAGAAGTTCTTGGTATTGAAACTGAAAATGCTTCTTTAGTTTCAGCGAAAACTGGCAATGGAATAGAAGATTTATTAAATAAAATTATAACACTTCTGCCTTCCCCATCAGGTGAAATAAATAAAGAATTAAAATGTATGCTGGTTGATAGTTGGTATGATAGTTATCTTGGTGTTGTTGTACTTGTAAGAGTTATAAATGGAGAGCTTAAAAAAGGTCAGAAAATTAGATTTATGGCAACGGGCGCCACTTACACAATTGACAGAGTAGGAGTATTTTCCCCTAAGGCAACTGAAGTTGATACACTCGGACCAGGGGAAATTGGTTTCATAAACTCTGGCATTAAAAGTGTTTCTGATTGTAAAGTTGGTGACACGATAACAGATGATAAACTTCCAACAGAAGAAGTTCTTCCAGGTTTTAAACCATCTCAACCAGTAGTTTTTTGTGGCATGTTCCCTGTTGATTCTGATGATTATGAACATATGCGTGATAGTATGTCTAAACTTGCATTGAATGACTCAAGTTTTTCTTATGAGCCAGAAGTAAGTCCTGCTTTAGGTTATGGTTTTCGTTGCGGTTTTCTTGGTCTATTACACTTAGAAATTATCAGAGATCGCTTTGAAAGAGAATTTAATTTAGAACTTGTAACTACTGCGCCATCAGTTGTTTACAAAATTTTAATGAAAGATGGTTCCATTACAAATCTTCATAACCCCACAGATATGCCTGATCCAGTAAAAGTTGAAAATATTTCTGAACCTTGGATAAAGGCTACAATAATAGTACCTGAAGAATATTTAGGATCTGTTTTAGAACTGTGTACTTCTAAAAGAGGTATCCAATTAAATATGAGTTATGCAGGTAATAGACCACTTGTTGAATATAAACTTCCACTTAATGAAGTTGTTTTCGATTTTTATGATAGGCTAAAATCAATTACTAAAGGGTATGCAAGTTTTGATTATGAAATTACAGGTTATGAAGTTAATAATTTAGTCAAAGTAGGCATACTTATTAATGGGGACCCAGTTGATGCATTATCTTTAATTGTTCACAAAGATAGATCTGAGCAAAGAGGGAGAGCATTATGTGAAAGACTAAAAGACTTAATTCCAAGACAACAATTTAAGGTTGCTATCCAAGCAGCTATAGGAGGTAAAGTAATTGCAAGGGAAACTGTAGCATCTTTTAGAAAAGATGTTACTCAAAAATTATATGGTGGTGATGTTACCCGAAAAAACAAACTATTAGATAAACAAAAAAAAGGTAAAAAAAGAATGAGACAATTTGGAAAAGTAGATATTCCACAAAACACATTTTTAAATGCTCTAAAAATGAATGAGAAATAATTTAAATTCTATTTATTAGCTCACCATTAATAATTGGCGGCCAAATTTCATATCTATCAAAATACCATTTTATCTTAAAGATGTTTTCATATGTGAAATATATAAATATTAGAATTATTAAGAACTTTAAATATTTATATGTCAATTCTTTATTCTTTGAAAAAATATTTAACCAAAGAGGTATCGAAATGAAAATAATCAATATCGAATTATAAAATAAACCAAATCTATATGCTGGTGCATTAAAAAACCAAACTAAATTAGAAATAATAATCACTATTAGTAATTCGTAGTATCTAAATTTATAAAGATAAATTTCTAAAATATTATTATTCTTAATATATTTATCTTTTATAAAAAAATTAATTATTAAAGGCGATATTGATATTAGAAAAAATAAAGCATAAGTTTCAAAAATTTTTTTAGAGTGAGCGCTAAACCATATACCTATCCATTCAATATTATCTGTTTTCATGGCACCAATTGAGTCACCCTTTGCAAAAGATTCTATCATTGCAAATTCGTTCGCTGAATTTTCTATATTGTAAAAACAAGTAGTTTCAATTGGCCAAATAAGGCAACCACTAATTATTAGATTTTGAAAAAACCATAAAAGAATTAGAAGAATTGGTAAATATATATTTTTAAAATTTATTGAAAGCAAATTTATTTTAAAAATATATATAATTAAGAAAAACAATATTAATACATTTGTTAATTTAATAACAAAAACGAAACTGGAAAGTAAAATTATAAAAATCAATATATTTTTTGATATTTCTTTTTTATAAAAAAACTCATTTACAATTATAAATAATATATAAAAAGAAATAATTGCACCTGGTAAGTCTGTGCCAAAATCTTTAAATTTGCTTTGTACACCTAAAAGAAAAATCAGAAAGAAAAAAGAAATCGTAGATAAAATAAATTTATTTTCCTTAAAACTTTTTTTTAATAAGAAAAATAGATCATAAATAGCAATAGTGAATATAAGTGATCCAAGAATAAACAATGAAGCTATATACTTATCAATTGAAAAGATTGAATGTAAGAATAGCCAAAATGAATTATAGCTTACTTGTCTTCCATGTATAATTTCAAATAAATTATAATTTTTGTAATTATTGATTGTTTTTAAATGATAATCAAAATCATCGTTAACACCGGCATAAATTGCTAGAAAAGAAGAGAATATTACAACTATTGAAATAAAATTAATTTCCTTTTTCAAATTTATTCTTGAAAAATTGATAAAATAAAAAAATAAACCGATTATAATTATACAAATAGAATAATAATCTTTTAAAGGAAAAAAAATATTTACTATTATTGAAAATAAGCCAGTAAAAATTAATCCCTGGAATAGAATTAAGTTTCTTAATTGATAATTTAATAAATCTTTATAAAAAAAATTATTAATAACCTTACCATACCCAAAAATACTTAATAAAATTATTGTAGTTGCTAATGGATAAATAAAAGCATTAATAATCACTATACTCATTAATTTCTATTATAAGGATAAAATTTCTCTAATATTTCTGTTACAAGACATGATATATCCATTAAATCTTTACTAAGATTATTATCTTTATTTTTTATATCTAAATAAAAATTATTTAAAATAGAATTTAAAGGACTTACATTATTCTTATGTATGTTTTTATTGTTAAAATACAATTTATGTTCAATCATATCGCATAAATAATACTGATTATTTTTTAAATAAATTTTTAATATTCTTTTTTTTGTTTTAAAAAAATTTCCAGTTACTAACTTGACATTGATATTTTCATTAATTTTAAAATTAAAACGTGAGACTATTTTTTTACTATCTAGTAAACTATTTTTAATTTCTGAAATTTGAAAGTTACTAAATTTGTAATCTTTAAATAATAGTAAAATTAAAGAAAGTGGGTGATATCCCCAATCCCATATTGGATGTATATTTTCTCTAAAAGGCCCAAATCCCCCCTCAAAAATTGTTAATTTTTCAATATTATTTAAATTTGTATCAACAAAAAATTTAATTTTTTTATAAGTCTCTGAAAAATAATTTGTTGTATTTGGAAAAACTATCAAATTTTTATCTTTAACTAATTTTCTCAATTGCAAAGCATGAGAATAATTATTTACAGAAGGTTTTTCAATAATTAGTGGCATATTTATCTTACTTGCTAATTTTACAACCTCCATATTTGTGGAAGGTAAAGCTGCAACATATAAACAATCATTAATTTCTTTATTTACAGATTCTTTAATTCTATTTAAAAGTACAAAATCTCCATCATATTTAAATTCTTTATTACAAACTACTGATGCTAAATTAAATAAACGGTGTTTTTGTATTTCGTTAGCAACAACCTCTCCCCATTTACCACAACCAATTAATCCTATCCTTAGCATTAATTAGTACTTGTAATGTATTTTAGCCCAATTTAAAAAATTTACTAAACCATCCTCTAGTTTTACTTTTGGCTTATAATTTAAGTGATTTTTAGCTTTAGTTAAATCCGGACATCTTCTTTGGGGTTCATCGTTTGGATAAGATTTTGGATGTTTAATAAATTTGGACAGTATTTTCTTATTATGAATTTTATTTAAAACTTTAAATATTTGACTAACTGAAATTTCAGGATCCGTATTCCCAATATTGTAAACTTCACCTTTTTTTCCATAACATAACACTCGTATAAATCCCTCAATTGCATCTGTAATATAACAATACGTTCTTGTTTGTTTTCCTGTTCCATAAATATTAATTTTTTTATTTTTTAAAATATTGCTTATAAAATTTGGAAAAATTCTATAATCTTTTTGCTTCATCCCTGGTCCGTATACATTAAATGGTCTTACTATATTAATATCTAAATTATATTTATTATTATAAATATAACATAAAGTTTCACCCAATCTTTTGCTTTCATCATAACAGGCCCGAGGACCAAGTGTACTTACATTCCCTCTATAAACTTCTTTAGTCGGTATATTTTTTTTATCTGGATCACCATAGATTTCACTTGAACTAAAAAAAATAAATTTTGATTTATATTTTCTTGCTAGATCAAGACAGTTTTTTGTACCCTCAATTGATACATCAAGAGTTTCTAAGGGTTTTTTTCTATAATAAAAAGGACTGGCTATTCCTGCTGCATGAATAATATAATCAATTTTTTTATTGATTGAGAAATTTTTAGATACGTTTTTTTCAATATAAATCACGTTTGAATCATTAATTTTATCATTTTTTTTAAATTTTAAATCTAGTACTACTAATTTAAGAGGTTTTTCTAAAAATTTATTATATTCTAAAAATACTTTAACGAAATATTTCCCTATAAATCCATTTCCACCAGTAATTAAAATTTTTTTATTGCTAAATTTATTGATAAATTTTTTTGAATTATTGATAATTTTTTCTATATCATTATCTAAATAAAATTTCATTATAATTTCTTAAATGGGATCGGTTTATAAAAATTTATTTTTTTTTCCTTAAACTTTTTTTTGATATCTTCAAAATATTCAAAAGCAAACACTATTACAATATCTATTTGTTTTAAAATATTTTCTTTTCTTGGAATAATTTTTATATGTTTACCAGGAGAATATCTATTTTGTTTTAGTGGGCTATCATCAATTATAAATTCAATTAAATTACTATCAATTTTAGCAATATTTGTTATTGCTGATACCCTTGCGGGTGCTCCATATCCAATAATTTTTTTATTTTTTTTTCTAAAATCTAATAGTTTTCGATTTAGAATTTTTGAATTTTTATAGATTTCTCTATTAAAGTTTTTAAACAATTTTAGATTTAAAGTTTTCAATTCATCTGAAATATATTTCTTACATCTACTAGTTTTTTTAATTTTTTTATTATTTCTGATAAAACATCTTATAGATCCTCCATGGATTTTAATTTTTTCTATATCATAAAGTGTCATATCCATTTTTTTAAAAATATAATCTATAGTATTTGCAGAATAGTAAAATGGTCGATCAAAGTAAAATCTTTCAAATTCATTATTTTCAATAATATTTTTAAGATATTCTATTTCTATTATTAAGTCTCCATTCTCTTTAAGAAATCTTTTAATATTTTTTGCAAATTTATTTGGATTTTCTAAATGAGTAACTACACTAGATGCGACTATAAGGTCTGGCTTTGGATATTTGTATAATATTTTTTTAATAACCTCCGTTCCAAAAAAATCTATGTACGTTTCCAACCCTTTTTTATTAGCAATTTTTCCAACATTTTTAGATGGATCAATTCCAATAGCTTTTTTTTTCATTTTTTTAAGTGGATCTAATAAAATTCCATCATTTGAACCAATATCAACAATAAATTTGTATTTTTTTATTTTTTTTGCAAATTTCTGAAAATGAATTTTCAATTTTTTATTAATTGAAGAAAGATAATAGTAATCTTTAAATAATAGCTTTCTATCAATTATTTTTTTTATTTGTGCACATTTACAAGCTGAGCAAAAAATAACTTTTAATGAAAATTTTTTTTCTTTTTTAATTTCAATTAAATTTTTAGGATATTTGTTTGCTAGTGGCTGTAATCCTAAATCAATTATTTCAACAATTTTTTCAGATTTGCATATTCTGCATTTCATATGAAAAATTTTCTTATTTTTGTTATTATTATCCAATATATTACAGAAAACACGTCATAATATTTTATTTTTTTTCCTTCTGCATACGATCGCCCATGATATCTGACCCCAATTTCAAATATTTTAGAATTTTTATTTGTTACAAATGTAAGTATCTCAGCCTGCTGGCCCCAACCAAAAGACTTTAGATTGTTAACTTCTACATCATTTCGTTTAAACATAAAGTAGCAGCAATAAATGTCACTAAAGGTTGTATTGTTGATTATATTAAAAAGTAAACTAATAAATTTATTTCCAGCCATGTGCCAAAAATTTAAAACTGTTCTATTATTACTTATAAATCTACTCCCTAAAATAATATCAAACTTAAAATTCTCAATTTGAAAAATAAATTCTTTTATATCTAGTGGATCATATTCTAGATCTGCATCTTGAACTAAAACATAATCTAGGTTGCATTTTTTTAAACCTTCAATAACAGCTTTACCTTTACCCAGGTTTTTATTTAAATTTATTGACTTAGTAAATAATCCTTTATTATCTTCAATTATTTTGCTTGTTTTATCCGTTGAACCATCATTAACTACAATAATCTCAAGATTACAAAAATTTTTTAATTTTTTTAAATTCTTTAGTACATCTAATAAAGTATTTTCTTCATTATAGACTGGAATAATAATACTTAAGTTAATAAAATCTTTTTTCATAATTAAATTTATTTATTAGAAATAGATGATTATATTGATATTAATAAATAATCTATTCTTATATATATTCTTTTAAGTTTATAGGAGAGATGTGAGAGCGGTTTAATCAGCACGCTTGGAAAGCGTGTGTAGTAGCAATACTACCGAGGGTTCGAATCCCTCTCTCTCCGCCAATAATTTAAAAAACAAATAATAATAAATGAAATTAATTAATATGTTTACAGTAGCAGTAACTCCGGTGTATTTTGTTTCATCCACTTCTTTAAATCGTGCACGTCTTCATTTGAAGGGGATATATATGTTCCACGGGAACGTACGTTCATTGAAAGAAACCCAGATGCTTTGCCCATGAGACGATCAAATGCTGTATCAGTATATCCTCGTGCAGCAAAAGGTATAAGACCTTCCTTGATAAGCCGTTCTACTTGATCTGTTAAGGGTTTCAACTCATCCCATTTCTTCTTAAGTAACAAATCGAACATGTACAGAATTATACGTGGATTCATGTAAACTAGAGCACTAGCTGATCCAATGGCGCCATATGGTCCGAGTGTATTGAACTTATCTTCACCTACCCATACATTAACAAATTCGCTAAGTTGTTTACAGCCTTCTGGTGAGCATCCTAGTGTTCCTTCATTGGACTTTACTGCTAGGTAACTCCCAGTAGAGTTAAACACTTCTTGGTGTTGCTCAAGTGTAAGTGTTTTCTTCGTTCTCTCTGTCTCATATATACTAAGAGCAACATTCGGACACACATCCATGATCTCTTTAAAGAAAGGTAAAATCATTCTATCATCCATGTCCATCCAGTATGGAAGAGCTACTTGTATCGCATCTGCTCCCAACTCTGCGGCGAATGCTGCTCGCCTTACTGCACCTAGCGTATAAGTGGATGTCACGCCTATCATAACAGGAGTACCAGCACGTTGGCATTCTTCAACAGTTACCCTTGTTATGATTTTCCATTCATCGTACTCCATAGCGTAAAATTCACCGGTAGTACCGGCAGTGTACACGCCAGGTACTCCAGCTGCACAGGTATTTTTTAAATCAGATCGATAGGAAACTTCATCAAAGGAAAGATCATCATTCCACGCTACTGGTAAACCAGCCCAAGGGCCCTGTAAAACATCTTTACTTATCATGTTGCAATACTCTAAAGTAAAATTAATTTATATTCAGCTAAAAATTCATCTAAAAAATAATAATTAAATTTTTTTACACCAAAACTGATACATTCCTGCAAAGATTCTAGGATTAGATTTTTCGTATTCTTCCCACTTATCAAGATTATATAAATCAACTTTATTAGTATAAATTTTTTTAAAATTTTCTTTGACCAATTGATCTTCGAATCCTAGAAAAATTAATCCCAATTTATTTAAATATTCTTTTATTTTACTTATTGTAAATCTATGTTCTTGAACATGAAACAATAAATCTCTTACTCCACTTACTGTATAAAAATCAGGACTCAATTTAATATCACTCCATTGATCATTATTATTCTCAATTAAATCTTTTCTAAATTTAATGATGTTAGTATAGTTAGATTGAAGTTTGAGTTTGTTAATTTTTCTTTTAATTTGTGCGATATGCTGTCTAGCTTTTTCACTGTACAATCCAATGAGCATTAAGGAATCATTATTTAAACACGAGGTTAATACTTTCCATCCTTTAAGTGGATTATCCATATGATGAAGAACACCAACTGATTCAATTATATCAAACTTTCTATCTATTAATTTTAAATCAAGTATATCTCCTTGAATAAAATCAATATTGTTAATTTTTAGCTCATTCGCTTTTCTTTTTGCGTAAGATAAACTTTTAAAACTTAAATCCAGGGCAAGTATTTTTGATTTTTTATATTTTGAAGCAGTAGTGATGGCATGTTGACCGGTTCCACAACCTGCAATTAGAATTTCAGTACTTTCAGAGTTTCTTATTTCTTTAAGATCTAAATTCAGATCACTATCATTTATTACTTCTTTTATATTTCTTGGTTCCATACTTAATCCTACATTTTCCCATCTAGGATATGGGTTTTCTTCATATTGTTTTTTTACCTTAATAGAAACTTTATCCTTTACTTTTGATATAGATTTTATCGATTTAGATATTTGATTTTCAATTTCATTTTGGTTGAAATGTAATTCAAATATTTCATTTAATTCATTCGAAAATTTAATTTTATTTGACCAACTAAAATTGGTTAAAGGTTCATAACTTGATAAGCACAATATATCTAAATCACTAATTTTTTTATTTTCTCTTAAATTTTTTTTTATTCTCTCATTAATTTTTTTTATTTTTTCTATCTCATCTTTTGATCTTTCATATATGTATTCGTTAAGAAAACATTGTATAGACAAAGAAATTAAAAAATTAATGTGAGTTTTATCAATTTCTGATTTATATGTCTGATTTAAAATTTCTTTCCTTATATTAACAAAATTCTTTTCAATATAATAATCAGAAATAGGACAAACTTTCATAAATTGCATTAGAAGAGGGTTTTCCTGCAAATTTTCTAAAATATAATTAAAATCTTTATTAGTTATTTTATTTTTAACTAAAGATAAATTTTTTTTCAAATCTGTATTCAAAAATAAACAATTTAAAACATTGTGAGCAATAGAATTTGGCCTTACAATAATTTTTTCTTTTAACAGATATAAAAGATATTTATTAATATTTTTATTCTCTTCATTTATTTTATAAAACTGAAGTGCTGCTGCTAAGTTGTAATATGCTAATTTATAATTTGAATTAATTTCTAAAGTCGATATATAATATTCAATAGCTTTTTTATTTAAACCTTTTCTTCTAAATATATTCCCAAGATTATTATAAGCTTTAAAATAATTTTTATCTAACTCTAAGACTTTAATATAATTTTCTATTGCTTTCTCTTCTTCATTTAATTTGATGAAAATATTAGCTAAATTATAATAGCCATCAGTATATTTAGGGTTTAGTTTTACTACTTTGATAAATAAATCTTTTGCTAACTTATAATTTTTAAGCTCTGTGTGAACTACACCTTGTATATTTTGTAGAAGAATTGAACTAGGATAATTATCTAATAGTTCATTTGATAATTGCAAAAGTTCATCAAATTTTTTTTTATCAAATAATGATATTAATTCTTTTATTTTAATTTCTGAGGGCTCTATAGAAATCATCTATATAACAGAGGAAATAAGTTTTTTAGTATACTCAGATTTTGGAGAATTAAAGATATTACTACTAATATTTTCTTCTACAATTAATCCATCTTTTAATACAATTATCTTATTAGATATTGCTTTAATGACTGTCATATCATGACTAATAAATATGTAGCTAAGCTGAAGTTGTGCTTGAAGTTTATTTAGAAGATTTATTATTTGATTCTGAATTGTTACATCTAAAGCTGATGTAGGCTCATCTAATATTAAAATTTTTGGTTCCAAAATAAGAGTTCTTGCAATTGCAATTCTCTGACGTTGACCTCCTGAAAATTCATGAGGGTATTTTTCAATTGTGTTTTTATACTCTAATCCAACTTTATCTAATATATTTTTTATTTTTTCTTCTTTTTCTTTTTTATTTATGTTTGGATAATGAATTAACAAGCCTTCAGAAATAATATCTTCTATATTCATCCTTGGGCTTAATGATGAAAATGGATCTTGAAAGACAATCTGTATTTCCTTTCTCAAGTTTAAAACTTCTTTTTTATTTAATCGTCTAAGGTCTTTATTATTTATTTTTATTTTTCCTTTTGATTCTATTAAATTTAAAATTGCTAAAATAAGAGATGTTTTTCCTGAACCTGATTCTCCAACAATACCAATACTTTCTCCAATTTTTAAATCAAAATTTACATTTTTAATTGCTTTTACATAGTCAACTGTTCTTTTTAGAAGACCTTTCTTAATTGGATACCATACATTTAAATCCTCAACTTTTAAGATTGTATCTGAATCAAAATTTTTATTCTCTTTAATATTACTCTGATATGAAACTAATTCTTTTGTATACTCATTTTTTGGATTATTAAATATTTCATCATTTGAACCAAATTCAACAATTTTACCATTTTTCATTACATAAATATAATCTGATAATTTTTTTACTACTGATAAATCATGGCTTATAAAAACTAAAGACATTCCTAGTCTTGATTGTATATCTTTTAGCAGTTCTAAGATTTGTAATTGAATTGTAACATCTAATGCTGTTGTTGGTTCATCAGCAATAAGAACTTCTGGATTATTAGCAATGCTCATTGCGATCATAGCTCTTTGTCTCTGTCCACCTGATAATTCATAAGGATATATTTTTGGCCTTGATGCAATATTACCTAAACCCACTTCTTTTAATAAATTTATAGTTTTTTTCTTAGCATCACTCTTACTAATTATATTGTGAGTTGTAATAATCTCCTCAATTTGTTTGTTAATAGTGTGCAAAGGATTTAAACTTGTCATGGGTTCTTGAAAAATTGTAGAAATTTTATTTCCTCTTATTTTTTGTATTTCACTTTCGTTTAATTTCAATAAATTGACATTATTAAAAAATATATTACCATTTTTAATTTCAGCACCATTAGGTAGTAGTTTTAAAATACTTAGTGCAGATAAAGTTTTGCCTGAACCTGACTCACCAACTATAGCAGTGGTTTTTCCTTTTATAACATCTAGATTTATATTTTTTACTACTTCAATGTTTTTATTAAATTCAATTGTAAGATTTTGTATTGAAACTATTTTATCCATTTTAATTAAAAGTCTTTCTGGGATCTAAAGAATCTCTAATTGCTTCACCTACAAAAACTAACAGACCTAACATCAAACCTAAAGTTAAAAAACTTGTAATTCCAAGCCATGGAGCTTGTAAATTGTTTCTTCCTTGATTTACCATTTCTCCTAATGATGCTGACCCTGGCGGTAAGCCAAAACCTAAGAAATCAAGACCTGATAATGCAGTCACAGATGCGCTTAAACTGAATGGGAGAAAAGTAACAGTAGCAATAGTAGCATTAGGTAACATATGCCTAATCATTATTCTTATGTTCGAAACTCCTAGTGCTTTTGCAGCTCTTATATAGTCAAAATTCCTTGCTCTTAAAAATTCTGCACGAACTACGCCAACATACCCCATCCAACTAAAAAGTAATAAGATAATCAAAAGCCACCAAAAATTTGGTTGAATTACACTAGCTAAAATTATTAAGACATACAAAGTTGGAATGGCTGACCAGACTTCCATGAATCTTTGGAAGAATAAATCAGTCTTTCCACCAAAATAACCCTGTATTGCTCCTGCAGATACTCCTATAATCATTGAGAAAAATGTTAAAGTAAATCCAAATAATATGGATATTCTGAAACCATAAATTAATCTTGATAGTACATCTCTTGCTTGATCATCAGTGCCAAGCCAATTTTTTTTTGAAGGGGGTGAAGGAGCTGGAGCGGATAAATCTCTTATTATAGTATTATAAGAATATGGAATTATAGGCATAATTATCCATCCATTTTCCTTAATTAAGTTTTTAACATATGGATCTTTATAATCTGCCTCTGTTTCAAAATCCCCTCCAAATGTTGTTTCTGAATAGAAAGAAAATATTGGATAATAAAAGTTTGAGTTATATTTTACTAATAAGGGTTTTTCATTTGCAATAAAATTAGCAAACAAAGAAATAATAAATAAAAAGCTGAATATCCAAAAAGAATAATAACCTCTTTTATTTTTCTTAAAATTATTTAATCTTCTTTGATTTAATTTTGATAATTTCTTCATTGTCTTGATTCAAAATCTATACGTGGATCAATAATTGAGTACATAAAATCTCCAATTATTCCCATAACCAAACCTAGTAGTGAGAAAAAATAAAGTGTTGCAAATATAATCGGATAATCCCTAGTCAGAGCAGCTTCGTATCCTAGTAAACCTAAACCATCTAAAGAAAAAATAACCTCAATAAACAGAGAACTTGAAAAAAGAATTCCAATAAATGCTGATGGAAAACCAGCAATTACTATTAACATTGCATTTCTAAATACATGACCATAGAGAATCTTTCTTTCAGTTAAGCCTTTAGACCGTGCAGTGATTACATATTGTTGATTTACTTGATCAAGAAATGAATTTTTTGTTAAAAAAGTCAGTCCAGCAAACCCGCTTACAAGCATCGCAGTTAAAGGCAGTGCTAAATGCCAGAAGTAATCTACTATTTTTTGAAATAATGTTAACTCATCAAAATTTTCAGAAAATAAACCTCTTAGAGGAAAAATATCATAAAACCTTCCTCCTGCAAAAAATACAATTAGTATTACAGCAAATAAAAAATTTGGTATTGCATAACCAATTGTTACAATTGAACTTGATACTATATCAAACTTAGATCCATCCTTTATCGCTTTTCTTATACCGAGAGGAATAGAAATTAAATATACTAATAAAGTTGTCCATAAACCAAGGGATATTGAAACTGGCATTTTATCTAAAACGATAGAAGTAACTTTTTGATCTCTGAAAAAACTTTCTCCAAAATCAAATGTTAAATAATCTTTTAACATTTTTATGAAACGTTGATGTGCCGGTTTGTCCATTCCATACATCTTTTCTATTTCTTTTATAACATCTGGATCGAGGCCTTGTGCTCCTCTATATTTGCTATCATTAACTGATGTAGAATTATCACGATTAAATTCTAAAGTTTCACCCTCACCACCGCCAGAAAATCGAGCTGTCGATTCAACAGCTGTACCAGTTATTTGTGCAATCATTTGTTCTACCGGGCCTCCCGGAACAATTTGAATGATTGCAAAATTTATAACCATTATCCCAAAAAGAGTCGGGATAATTAAAAGGAGTCTTTTTATTAAGTAAGCACCCATATTGTGCTATTTTATATTATTTCTAATAAACTTTAATAATTAGTTTGATGTTCTATTTGATTGGATTATTTCAAATTTATTCTGATTAATCCACCATGTATCAAAGCCTAAAGAATATCTCGGTTTTATTTTTGGTTGATCAAAAAAATCCCAATATAGAACTCTGTATGAGGAGATATGCCATTGTGGAATAACATAATAATTCCATAGAAGAACACGGTCTAGCGCTTTAGTTATTGTAATTAATTCTTCTCTATCACTGGCATTAATTAAACTTTCAATTAATCCATCTATAGCATAATTTTTTATACCAACAACATTTCTAGAGCCATCAGTATCTGCTGCATCAGAACCCCAAAAATTTCTTTGCTCGTTACCTGGTGATAAAGATTGACCAAAGGTTTGTACAACCATATCAAAATCAAATGTTTCCATTCTTTTTTGATATTGTGCACTATCAATTGTTCTTACTTCGGCAATTATTCCTAATTTTTCAAGATTATCTTTAAATGGGAAAACTATTCTTTCAAAAGCTGGTGATCGTAATAAGATTTCAAATTCAAAAGGTTCTTTTGTACTAGAATGTAGAAGTTTACCATCAACTAATTCCCATCCAGATTCTTCTAAAAGTTTTGAAGCTTCTTGCAGTTGCATCCTCATATAACCCGAACCATCTGTGACTGGGTTAGTGTATTTTTCTGTAAATACTTCTTTTGGAAGTACATCAAAATATGGATTTAAATAATTCAATTCTTCTTTTGAAGGTAGACCAGACGAAGCAAGTTCTGAATTTTCAAAAAAACTATCTGTTCTTTTATATGCATCAAAGAATAAATTTTTATTAGACCATTCAAAATCAAAAGCATAAGAAAGGGCCTTTCTTACTCTTCTATCTTTAAATTTATCTTTTCTTATATTAAATGCAAAACCTTGCATACCTTGTGGATTTTCATGACTTATTAATTCTTTTTTAATTAAGCCTTCATTCACTGCGTTTATATCATACGCAGTTGCCCATTCTTTTGATGAATTTTCAGAAAAGAAATCAATCTCACCAGATTTAAAAGCTTCTCTTTCAATACCTCTGTCTTTGTAATAATCATATCTAATTGTGCCGAAGTTATCTTTACCAATTTTAATTGGTATTGATGCACCAAAACCCCAATAATTTTGATCTAGTTCGTAAGTAATTGATCTTCCACTATCAAATGATTTAATTTTATATGGACCACTTCCAATTGGTATTTCCAGAAATGTTTCTTCAAAGTTTTTATTTTCCCAATAATGTTTTGGCAGTACAGGTAATTGACCAACAATTAATACCAATTCTTTATTCGTGTTTGTAGTAAAATTAAATCTAACTTTATTTTCTTGTTCTTTAATTACTTCTTTTACATCTCCATAGTAGTATTTATAAAATGGGTGACCTTTTTCAATTAGAGTATTAAATGTCCAAACAACATCGTCAGCTGTAATTTTTTTCCCATCGTGCCAATACGCTTCGTTTCTTAATGTAAATGAAACCCAAGATCTATCATCTGGCCATTCAATCGTTTCTGCCAATAAGCCGTATTCCGTAAATGCTTCATCACTCGATCCCGTTGTTAATGTTTCATACAATCCTCCAATTCCAGCTGCCGAGGTACCTTTTAAAATAAATGGATTAAAACTATCATAGGTTCCAATGGCACTTCTTACTATTGATCCACCTTTGATTGAGTTCGGACTAATGTATTCAACGTTTTCAAATCCTTTCGAGTATTTTGGCTCACCATGCATTGCAATTGCATGAGATATATTAGTATTTGCTTGTGCTTTTAATTGAAAAATTAGAGTAAATGTAAAGATCAAAGTGAGTATTTTCATACTTGTAATATATGTCTATTTATTAAAAATTAAAATAAATTTTATTTTATTAATTTAATTATTTCATCATGAAGAGAGCCTGTACTGGATGCAACTAAACTGCCATCTGAGTCTAAAGATATATCTTGTCCAAACTTATCAGTAATTACTCCACCAGCTCCTTCAATTACATTTACAAGAGCCATATAGTCGTGGACTTTTAATGTATCTTCTAAAACAATATCAATTAGACCTGAGGCTAACATTCCATACATGTAACAATCACCACCAAGTCTATAGTATCGTGATTTTTCTTTTAGTAATTCTAATCCTTTTCTGATTTGAGGTTCATCAAAATATAATCCAGATGTAAAAAGATAGGCATCTTTAATTTGTTTAATTGCACTAGTTTGAACATCTTTTCCATTACATTTTGTCTTTTGATTTTTTATTCCCATCCATCGCTCACAATGTGCAGGGCAATTAATAATTCCTAAAACTGGTTTTTTATTATGAAGTAAAGCAATTAAATTACCAAAATCTTTATGTCCAGCTATATAGCTTCTTGTGCCATCTATAGGGTCTAATACCCATATAAATTCAGCGTCTATTTTTTCATTTTCATACTCTTCACCTAAAATTCCATGATGAGGATATTCTTTTCTTATTTTCTCTCTTAATACTTGTTCTGTTTCTTTATCTGCTAAAGTTACAGGACTTTCATCATCTTTAATTTCTATTTCAATTTTGTTTCTAAAATAATGCATCGAAGTTTTAGATGCATCATCGGCTAAAGAGTTTGCAAATTTTGAAAACTCGTCTGTGTTTAAAATCATTACTTAAATTTATGGGAGTGGTGCTGGATTATCTGAGTGTTCTCGTAGGAAATAAACTAAGTCTGCTCTATCTTTTACTTTTTTCAAACCTACAAAGTTCATTTTTGTCCCTTTTATATATTTTTTTGGCTTATATAAAAATTCTGCCAATTCTTCATATCCCCATTCTCCACCGTATTCGGCTAAAGCTTTAGAATATGCAAAACCTTCAACATTTGCTTTCGGTCTGTTAATGATATTCCATAAGTGAGGGCCTACTTTATTAGCGCTACCCTTCTCATAATTATGGCATGTAGCACATTTCTTGAATAATTTTTCTCCATTATCAAGAGAAGCACTTGCTAGTAAAATAGAAATTGGTTCAATTACCTCTTCTTTTTTTTCTACTACTCCTAGACCAGTAGAATCCTCTGGAACATCTATTTTATAAGCAGTTTCTTTTTTCTCATCATGATCAATATCAATGACTAAATCTCCAAAATGGCCGATAAGGGTAACAATTAAGACTGCTAATATAATAGATGCTAAAATTTTATTAACTTCAAGCCCAGACATGTATAAGTACATATACAGATTTTTTAAAAGAAAGAATATATTTGTCGTAAGTATGAAATTTAAATTCTCTTGCTTAATTGTCGCATAAATTATGAAAAGCGTAGTAATTATACCCTCACGAATGGCTTCCTCTAGACTGCCAGGCAAACCATTAATGGAGATAAATGGAATTCCAATGATACAACGAGTATGGCAACAAGCAATTGAGTCAAATATTGGAGAAGTCTATGTTGCTTGCTCGGAAATTGAAGTGCATGATTTAATTGAAAATAATGGCGGCAAAGCTATTATGACAGATCCAAATCTCCCCTCTGGAACTGATAGAGTTCACTCCGCTTTTTTAAAGATAAAAAATAAAAAAGACATTGATATAATAATCAATCTACAAGGTGATATGCCTCTTATAAATCCAGAACATATTCTTAAAGTCATTGATCCAATAAAAAGAAATTTTGCAATTGGTACACTTGCAACAAACTTAAATAATAATGAATTAAATAATCCCAATGTAACAAAAGTTGAAGTTGATTTTAAAAAAAATGAAATAGCGCAGGCGTTAAGTTTTAATAGAGAAGTTACGATAGAAAATAAAAACTTATACCATCATGTTGGTATCTATAGTTTTACTCCAGATTCAATAAATACATTTATCAATCTACCTAAATCAAAAAATGAAATAGATCTAAGCTTAGAACAAATGAGAGCTATGGATTCTAACATTCCAATTGGAGTTACGTATGTTCCTGAAGTTCCAATGAGTGTAGATACAAAAGAGGATTTAATAAATATTGAAACTAATATAAGAGAGCACAATGATAAAAGTTGATAGTTTTTCATTTCAAGGTGTAAATGGTGCTTATAGTGAACAAGCTGGAAAAAATATTTTTCCAAACGCAACAAGTATACCGTGTGCAACTTTTGAAGATATGTTTGAACATGTTAGGTTAGGAAAATCAGAAGCAGCAATGGTTCCAATAGAAAACTCACTTGCAGGAAGAGTAGCGGATACTCAAAGATTGATACCCGACTCTAATTTAAAAATAACTTATGAATATTTTCATGAGGTAAATCATAACTTACTTGGAATTAGAGGTGCAAAAATCTCAGATATCAAAAGAATAAGAAGTCATGAACAGGGAATTGCTCAATGTCGAAACAAAATTTTAAAACTAGATAAACAAATGATTGTTGAAGCTGATACAGCTGGATCTGCTAAACTAATTTCAGAGTTAAACAATATTGAAGATGCTGCTATAGCATCTGAACTTGCTGCTAAGATCTATGATCTTGATATTTTGGAAAAAAATTTTCAAGATAACCAAAATAACGTAACCCGATTTCTTGTTATGCAAAAAAATTTATTAGATATAAATTCAAATACAAAGGATATTCTTACAACATTAGTATTTACAGTTAGAAGTATTCCAGCGGTATTATATAAATGTCTTGGTGGATTTGCTAGTAATGGTGTCAATATAACTAAGCTTGAGAGTTACATTCACCCACAGGGTTTTGATGTTGCACAATTTTATGTAGATTTTGAGGGACATCCTGAAAATACATCTGTAAAATTAGCATTAGAAGAGATGAAATTTTTTTGTAAGAAGATAGAAATCCTTGGAGTATATGAGAAATCTTCATTTAGGAAAAAATAGGTTTTTTTAAAAAGTCTATTTATATTTTATTTACATTAATGTTATATTGCTACAGGGAGGATTGAGGGCAAATAAATTGCTAATCCAGTCAGATCTGAAAAGAAGCAGCTGTAACAATCTTGTTTGGGTCTCAACTCCTTCCATTGATTATAATGACAGAAGAAAAAAAATATAAAGTTTTAGCTAGAAAATACAGACCGCAAAGATTTGAAGATTTAGTTGGTCAAGAATTATTAGTAAAGATTCTATCAAACGCTATAAATAATGATCGGCTAGCTCATGCTTACATTCTAACCGGTGTCAGAGGTGTTGGAAAAACCACAACTGCTAGACTTATAGCAATGAGTATTAATTGCAAAAATAGGGATAAAAAAAATTGTGAACCATGCGGAAATTGCGATTCATGCAAATCAACAACTTCAGACAGCAATCTTGATGTTATTGAGATTGATGCAGCATCGAATACTGGAGTTGATGACATTAGAGAAATAATTGACAATGTAAAATATAAACCCGTTATTGGAGATTATAAAATATTTATAATTGATGAAGTTCATATGCTTTCAAAAAGTGCATTCAATGCGCTGCTTAAAACTTTAGAAGAACCACCAGAACATGTTAAATTTATTTTTGCCACAACAGAAATTAAAAAAGTACCAATAACTGTTTTATCGAGGTGTCAGAGATTTGATTTACATAGAATAGAGAATAAAATTTTATCAGATCATTTATTAAAAATTTCCAAACTAGAAAATATCGATATTGATTTAGACGCTATTTCGTTAATTGTTAGATCGGCAGATGGATCTGTAAGAGATGGTCTTAGTTTATTAGATCAAGCAATAACTAGCCCAAATGAAAAAGTTGACTCGCAAACTGTAACAAGCATGCTTGGATTAGCTGATAGAGAAAAAATATTTAACTTAGTTGGAATTATTTTAGAAGGAGATGCGCTTGGTGCAATTAACAAATATAAAGAATTGTATGAATTAGGCGCAGATATAGCAATGATATTTGATGAACTATTAAACGTAGTACATTTTCTTGTTCAAATAAAAATAGCACCAGATTTAAAAGATGACATTTATATTCCTGAATTTGAAAGAAATATGGGAGCTGAATTGTCATCAAAGATGACATTAAATAATTTGAATATTATATGGCAAATTTTATTCAAAGGTTATCAAGAATTACAAAATAGCTCTCATTTATATCAACATGGGGAAATGATTATTTTAAGAATAATTTATTTACATGATGGTCCAAGCCCAGAAGATTTAATTAAAAAAATGGACAGAGAAGTTGTTGAAAAAGAACCTTTAGAAAAAAATCTTGAACTACAAAATGAAGCTAATGAAAGTAGCAAAGTTCTAAATTTTAATGAAAATAAAAAAGAAATTTTACCAAAAGAAAATGTAGACATAATGCATATTCAAGACTTCAGACATTTTGTCGATATGTTTTTTAAAAATAGAGAAGGATTACTCCACACTAAGTTGTACAATGATGTGAAGTTAGTATCTTTTAAAGAGGGAGAAGTTACTTTAAATACATCTAAAATTAATGACACTGCCTTCAATAGAACAGTTGCAAAATTAATCTCTAAATGGACAGGAAGAATATGGCAGATACATTCATCTACAAGTAATCTTGGAAAAAGTTTACATGATGAGGATATTATTAACCAGCAAAAAGAAATTGAAATAATGAAAAATCATCCAGAAGTAAAAAAAATATTAAAAGAATTTCCTGAAAGTAAAATTCACGCTATTACAGAACTAGGCGAAATAAATGATGATGAGACAGATATAAATCAACCAAAGATGAAAAAGGAGAAATAATGGTTAATTTAGGTAATATGATGAAGCAAGCTCAACAGTTGCAAAAGAAAATGGCTGAAGCACAGAATAAATTAAATGATATTGAAGTTGAAGGTACTTCTGGAGGTGGTCTTATTAAAGTAACAGCTACAGCAAAAGGTATTTTCAAAAGAATTTCAATTGATGACAGCTTGATTAAACAAGATGAGAAAGAAATACTTGAAGATCTGATCGTCGCTGCAATAAATGATGCCAAAGAAAAAGGAGAAGCTGCAGCTCAAGAAGAAATGAAAAATCTCACAGGTGGCCTACCATTACCTCCAGGAATGAAACTTCCTTTCTAAAAATGGAGCAATCCCCAATAGATAAATTAATAAACGATATTTCAAAACTTCCAGGATTAGGAAGAAGATCAGCTCAAAGAATTGCTCTTTTTTTACTAAAAAATAAAGATAAAAATTTATCTCCTTTAATTGAGAGTTTAAACTTATCTTATAATAAAATTATTGAGTGTTCAGAATGTGGAAATATAGACATGGTAAATCCATGCAATATTTGTGCAAATCCTAAAAGGGACAAAGCAACAATTTGTGTTGTTGAGGATGTGTCAGATTTGTGGACTTTAGAAAAAGTAGGATTTTATCGAGGTCTTTATAATGTTTTAGGCGGTTCATTATCAGCGATTCAAGGTATAGGAACTGATGAATTAAAAATAGAACATCTACTAAACAAAATTGAAACAAATAATGTTAAAGAAATTATTCTTGCTTTAAGTACAACTATGGAAGGACAAACAACATCTTTTGTTATTGCAGATAAGTTAGAAAAATTTAAAGATTTAAATGTAACAAGACTTGCACAAGGAATCCCTATGGGTGGAGAAGTACACTACTTAGATGAAAACACTTTAAATACAGCATTCCAATCTAGAAAAAAAATTACATAAATAGAAATGGATAAATTACTTTATGTACCAAATCCACTATTACGCCAAAAAGCAGATAAAATTCAGTCCGTTGGAATTAAGGAAAAAGAAATTGCCAAAAAAATGATGCAAATAATGATAAAAGCACCAGGTGTAGGTTTAGCAGCAAATCAAATTGGAATTCTAAAACAAATTGTGACTATATTTTTTATAGATCAAGAGACTAAAAAAGAAATACAATATACATTATTTAACCCCAATATTATTTCTTACTCTCAAGAAAAAATTTTTATGGAAGAGGGTTGTTTATCTCTTCCTGAACAATTTGCAGAAATTGAGAGACCTCAAAATATAGTAGTCGAGTACTTAGATGAAAATAACAAACAAATAACAAAAGAAGTTAGCGGAGTGGAATCAAGAATTTTACAACATGAAATTGATCATCTTTCTGGAAAGTTATTTGTAGATTATCTTTCTTCATTAAAAAGGAATATAATGATTAAAAAAGTACAAAAATTTTTAAAAAACAAAAAATAATGAATAATAAAAAAATAATTTTCATGGGCTCACCTAAAATAGCTTCTGACTATCTTGAGGCTTTAATTAAAAGTAATTTCATAATTTCCGCAGTATTTTCACAACCTCCAAAAAAGAAATCTAGAGGAATGAAAATAATTGAATCCGAAGTCCATCAACTTGCAAGTAAGAACAAAATTGAGGTTTTTTGTCCAAATACGTTTGATAAAGATACTATTGAGACAGTGAAAAAATTAAATCCTGATTTAATTATTGTCATGGCATATGGTAAAATATTGCCAAAAGATATTTTAGATTTACCAACATTTGGTTGTATCAATATCCATGTCTCTTTGTTGCCTAGATGGAGGGGTGCAGCTCCAATAGAACATTCTTTAATGAGTGGTGATAAAGAGACAGGTATATCAATAATACAACTAATTGAAAAATTAGATGCTGGACCAATTATTAAGCAAAAAAAAGTAGATATAGAAGATGATTGTAATAAAAATGAATTAACTCAAAAATTAACAGAGGTTGGAATCAAATTATTAGTGGAAACTATTCCTCTTATATTTGATAAAAAAATTTCTTTTTCTGATCAGGATGATAATGATGCAACATATGCAAATAAAATTTCTTCACAAAACCGAAAAATTAATTTTAATAAATCTGTAAATGAAGTTTTAAATCTTATAAGAGCACATTCACCTAAACCTGGTGCTTGGTTTACTATACAAAATGAAAGAATTAAAATCATTAAAGCAAGAAAATCAAACTCTAACGGTAATGCATCGACAATTCTTAACAAGACCTTTGATATTGGGTGCAGTGACGGAAGTATTGAACCACTAATTTTACAAAGAGAAGGCAAAAATGCTATTTCTAAAGATGATTTTCTTCGGGGATATAGTTTTAAGATTAATGAAGTAATAAATGCCTAACTACAAAATAATATTAGAATATGACGGGACTAATTATGTTGGTTGGCAACGTCAAGAAAATGGTTCTTCTATTCAACAATTGGTTGAAGAGGCTATAGAAAAACTATCAAAACAAAAAATAACATTATTTGGAGCTGGTCGAACAGATGCAGGCGTTCATGCTAGAGGACAAGTAGCTAATTTTGAATTAGAGCAACATTTTGATACTAATACTATTAGAGATGGCATTAATCATTATCTAAGACCCCAACCCATATCTATTTTACATGCTGAAAAAGTAGATAAAGATTTTAATTCAAGATTTTCAGCAAAATTGAGATGGTATGAATACAAGATCTTAAATAGAAGATCACCAATTACGTTAGAGCAAAACAAAGTTTGGTGTGTACATAAAAAAATAGATACTGAAAAAATAATAAAACAATCACAACAATTTATAGGAAAATTTGATTTGTCTGCTTTTAGGTCAATAAATTGCCAATCGAAATCACCAATTAAATCTATTAATTCATTGGATATAAATTTTAATCATGATGAAATAAATTTTTTAATATCAGCTAAATCCTTTTTACATTCTCAAGTTAGAATCATGGTCGGTACACTAGTTGATATAGGACGTAGTAAAATAGAAAAATCTATTTCAGAAATTATTCAATCCAAGAAAAGAGAATTTGCTGGGGTTACTGCGCCACCGGAAGGATTGTATTTATTGAAAATAGATTATTAATAAAAGCCAATCTCTGATAAACAAATATCTGCTTGAAAATCTTTAAATCCAGCAACCAGACCTAATGTCTTGATATTCTGACCAACTAATTTTTTAGGTTGATATGCATTTGATTTTTTAAATTCACTAAAGGGTGCTTTTATTACTGTCCACTCAGAATTAGTTTTAAAACTATATTTATAATATTGCCATGGAGCCATCGTAAGAGCGGTTCTTACATGAATTGAATACTCTTCATTATTACCAAACACTTTAAAATAAACACCCTCAAACTCTTCTGTTGATATTGAAGGTTTTAATTGATTTCTTATTTGTATAAAGCCACCGTTATTTTCAGTCGTGACATCTCCTGTCATATGATAACAATTAACATCATTAACTTTTGATATGATCGCTTTACCTTGGGATAATCCACCCATTACTCCATCAGTAAAAAAAGCCCAATTTTGACCTTGAGAAGAAATTCCAGGTGTTTCTAAGTTATCAAGTATCATTTTATTTTGAGATTGAAGATTGAATGAAAAAAATAAAATAAAAATAAAAATTATTAAACTTTTCAATTTTTACGATTTTCTGCTAATTTTTTCTTAATAAGAGATAAACCTGTTTCAACCTTAGATTTATAAGATTCTTCAAATGCTTCTAACTGCCAATCTGATAATCTAGATTTTAGTTCAGATAAATTATTTTGTTTCCATTCATTTGAAGTATTTTCATCTTTCCAAATATCTTTCTCTTCATTAGTTCTCCCACAGCCGTAACAATACCCTGAGATTGGGTCAGTTTTACATACGCTAATGCAAGGCGAAGTTACTTTGTTCTGTTCCATGATAATATACATATATTTTTTTTTAGTTTATTCCATTAAAACGATGTAAAACTTTAAAATTATGACTGATTTTAGCTATTTAAATGTTGATAATGCTTATAAATTAATCAATCAAAAGGTAACAAAAACTCCTTTGGTAACTAATGATTATATAAATAAACTTTTAGAAGCAGAAATTTATTTTAAACTTGAAAATTTACAAAATACTGGATCATTTAAACTACGTGGCGCTACACATAAAATTACAAAATTAATAGAAAATGTAAAAGACTCAGGTGTAGTGGCATATTCATCAGGTAATCATGCACAAGCTGTTGCTTATGCATCTATGATTAATGGCATTAGTGCAAAGATAATAATGCCTAAAACTGCTCCTCAAATAAAAATTGAAAACACAAAAAATTACGGAGCAGAAGTTATATTATATGACACTTATTTTCAAAATAGAGAAGAGATAGGAATTGAAATTCAAAAGAAGGATAATAGAGCTCTTATTAAACCCTATGATGATGAAGATATAATTGCTGGTCAAGGAACTGCAGCTATTGAAATTGTAAATGATTTGGAAGAACAATCAATTGAACCTGATCTTTATTTATGTTGTTGCGGAGGTGGTGGTCTTATTGCAGGAACATCAACTTACCTAAAACATATTTATCCAAATATAAAATCATATTCTGTAGAGCCCGATGAATTTGATGACACAAAAAGATCTTTAGAAGCTGGCAAAATTATAGAAAATAAAAAAAATGCCAAATCTTTTTGTGATGCACTATTAGCACCTCAACCTGGAAATATAACCTTTAAAATTAATTCAAATAATCTTGAAGGAGGATTAAGTGTTTCTGATGAAGAAGTAACAAAGACCATAATTTTACTAGCTGAACAACTTAAAATAGTAGTAGAACCAGGAGGAGCAGTTGCAGCAGCTGCAGTATTGAATAATAAAATTGATGTCAAAAATAAAAAAATTATAGTTATGATTTCTGGTGGCAATATCGATTTAAGTTTATTTAATAAGTTATAATGAATCAATCAAATTTAAAAAAATTACAAAATCTATTAAAAGAAAAAGATAGCGATATATTTGTCATTAATAGAAGTGATGAATATTTAAATGAGTATATTTCTCCGAATGCAGAAAGATTAAATTTTATAACAAACTTTTCTGGTTCAGCAGGAAGAGCAATTATAACACCAACAGATGCATTCTTGTATGTTGATGGACGATATACTTTTCAAGCAAATACTCAAATTAATGCCAAAGAGATTCAAGCAAAACACTTAAATAGCTTTTGGACAGATTTAGAAAAAATTTTATTAGAAAAAGAATTAAAGATTGCATTAGATCCAACTCTTCATTCAATTATAGAAATTGAAAAAGTGGAAAAAATTTTAGAGAATTCTACATCTCAACTAAAACTAATAGATAAAAATTTTGTTGATTTAATATGGGAAAACCAACCAAAAACTAAGTATACAGATATATTTGACCACCCAACAGGTTTTTCTGGCCAGGGCAGAAGCGAAAAATTAGATATTTTAAAAAAATTTTTAGATCAAAATGAAATTGATCATTACTTTGTTTCTGGGCTTGATAATATTGCTTGGCTATTAAATTTAAGAGCGGATGATATTAAATATACACCACTGCTTTATTCTTATCTTCTAATTTCAAAAAATAATAAACACTCTTTGTATATTAAAGAGTCTGCAATGCCAGAAATACTAAAAAAGGAAATCCAAACACTAATTAATATTAATAATATTGAAAATATCGGATCAATTTTTAATAAAATTAAATCATCTGAATCAATTGGTTTAGATTTTAATTCCACAACATATTATTTTTTAGATCTTTTAAGAAAACAAAAAATAAATACTAAAAATTTAGCAAATCCATGTATTTTGCTAAAAGCTATCAAAAATGAAACTGAAATAGATGGAGCCAAAAAAGCACATGTAAGAGACGGTGTTAGTATTACTAAATATATTTATTGGTTAAAAAATATCATGGATCCTAAATCAAATGATGAAATAAGTGTTGCAAATCATTTAGAAAATCTTCGAAGAAAGAACAAATTATTTCATTCTCTATCTTTTGATACAATATCAGCAATTGATAAAAATGCAGCCCTTCCTCATTACCGTGTTACTGAAGAAGGAAAGTCATCTTTCTCAGATAATAATATTTACCTTGTTGACTCAGGAGGGCAATATTTTGATGGAACAACCGATATAACAAGAACTATAATTTTAGGCGAAGCAACAAAAGAACAAAAAGATAGATTTACGAGAGTTCTTAAAGGTCATATTGCTCTATCAAATCATGTTTTTGACAAAGGAACAAAAGGTACAGATATTGATTATCTTGCAAGAAAAAGTTTGCAAGAAATTAATTTAGATTACGATCATGGTACCGGTCACGGTATCGGAAGTTTTTTGAGTGTTCATGAAGCCCCACAACGTATTGCAAAAAAATCAATGTTTGATAGCGTTGAGTTGCTTCCAGGAATGATTTTATCCAATGAACCTGGATACTATAAAGAAAATGAATATGGGATAAGAACTGAAAACTTAGTTGTTGTTAATGAGAATGCTAATAAAAAATTATACTTTGAAACTATTTCTTGGTGTCCAATTGATTTAGATCTTATTCATTGCACTCAATTAAATGAAATTGAGAAAGAGTGGCTAAATAAATATCACTCACAGGTGTATGAAAAATTAGAGTCTTTCCTTGTAGATGAAGAGAGAAATTGGCTTAAGAGAGTAACTTTGAAAATTTAAGTTAAGCCGCCGATTATGCGGCTTTCTTATTTATATCAAATTCAGTTTTTAAAAGATGCTTATCTAATTCTATTTTCCATTCCTTTCCATATTCAGATTTAAAATATTTTATTAAATCCTCATCTCTATTGTAGTTTTTGTCACTTAAATCTTCGTATACTTTGTTAAAAAAATCAAAAACATTAATCATATAAAATTCCTTTCATGTCTTAAGTAATAACTTTTATATGCAATAACAGTATAAATTTCTGAATATTGATATGCATAAAATGCATATAACAAATGTATATTTAATTTTATAGAATACCCAAAATACCGATTTTTAATCAATTTTTACTATTAAAGTTTAAGTTTATATAAATTAGAGAAATTCAATTCGTTCATTATTGACTTTATATTTTAAATACGGTTCAATCTTTTGATAATCATTTTAATGGAGGGTAAAATGAAAAAAAAGATCTCTAGGAGAAAGTTTATTAACCATACAGGTTCTGCTGCTCTTGCAGGTACTCTATTATCGCAAGTTGGTATGAAATATGCATTTGCTGCTAACACTAAACCAGTTAGTCTTTTGCTTGGTTCACATATGGATTATTTGCAAGCTTTAGCTCCTGCTTATGCAGAAAAATATGGTGTTACACCAAGTATAGAAACAGTAACAACACCAGATCTATCTGTTAAATTAAATTCAGCGTATATTGCACGAAAAAGTGTTGGTGATGCAATATTTGTGACTGCTTCAGAAATTGCTGGTTTAGCTGATAAGGGTTGGTTGATGGATATGAGTGATTTTGTCAATGATACATTAAAACCAAATGGCGTTATGGAAAACAGTCTAACTGCTGCAACTTACAAAGGCAAAGTCTATGCTGCCCCAATTACTATTGGTTGCCCAGTACTTCACTGGAATAAAAATTTACTTAAAAATGCAGGATTGGATACAGAAGCGCCTAATAATTGGCATCGTACAAAAAATTCTTGGAACGAACTTATTCGTTTTGCTAAAGAAATTAACGATCCTGATAATGATATATATGGTATTGTTGATGCTTGGGCAGGTACTCATAGTTTTTGGACTTTTGGAGCTTTACTTCAAGCGAATGGAGGAAGTTTCTTAGATGGAAATTTAGATCCGATCATGAATAGTGATGCGGGCGTTGAAGCTTTAAATATGATGGTTGATCTTTTACATAAAGATAAAATCATTGACCCAGCTACGCCAACTTACACTTGGGTATTTGATGCATCTCCAAGCTATATGGCAGGGAAAAGAGGATTTTTCTTAACATGGCCATTTATAAGTGGAATTGCAAATTTCACAGAAGACTCTGCAGTGCAAGGAATGAGTGGTATAGCACCACTTCCTGCATTAGAAACTTCTGCATCTGTGGATGGATCAGAATTTTTGGCAATACCTAAATATTCAGATAATCCTGAGGCAGGAATGCAATTTATTGAAATGGCTTTAAGTCCTGACAATCAGATATTGCAAGGTTCAACTTCGCCTTGGGCACCATCTTTAGAACCTGCTCTAGACCATCCAGATGTTCTGAAAAATATATCAATGGCAGGTGTTATTAAAGACTCATATCTATATCCTGTAGATGCAGGTTTTTCTGCAGATAGAAATCAATGGGTTGAATTATTATCAAATGAAGTTTCATTAGCATTGACTCAAAAGAAAAGTGCTAAAGATGCTTTAAATGATGCTGTTAAGCAAATTAATGCGAGCAGATCATAATTAATAAAATACGCAAATTATGAAAGTTAATTTGGGTAATTATACATGGGAGGAAGTTAAGGACTTATCAGATAAAGATCCGGTAGTTCTTCTTCCTCTTGGTGCATTCGAGCAGCATGGAAAACATTTACCGCTCAAAGTAGATGAATTTATGGTTAATAATATTGCCAATGAATCTGTAAAAAAATCTCACCAAAATAATATTAATGCAGTTGTGGCACCAGTTATTTGGTCAGGTTATTCACCACATCATATGGATTTTCCTGGTACGATTTCTATTAAAGATGAAACATTAACAAATGTTATATTGGATATAGTTGAGAGTTTGGTAAAAAATAAATTAGAAAGAATACTTATTTTGAATGGCCATGGAGGCAATATTGCTATTCTTAAAAATGTTGGACAAAAGTTAAAATACGATAAAAATATTTATATAGCTACAGCATCATATTGGGATTTTGCTATGAAAGAAATTAATGAGTGGAGAGATTCTGATCTTGGTGGAATAAATCATGCATGTGAAATGGAAACAGCACTTATGTTACATATGCAAGAGGAGATAGTTAAAAAAGATAAAATTGTCGACAACCCATTAAAAAGATCTTCATATACAGGAGTTGATCTTTTATCAGGTGGTTCAGTTGGAGTAAGTGCAAGCTTTAAAGAGCTTTCAGATCATGGAGTTATTGGCTCACCAAGTCTTGCTTCCAAAAAGAAAGGTACTGAACTTTATGAGATAATAACAGATAAAGTTTCAGATTTTATTGAAGATTTTTCAAAATGGACAAAACCTTTAAATGGTAAAAATGAATAAAAAAGATTTAGCCTTATTTTGTTATCCCTGGGATGTAATTGATGAAGGTTATGATTCAATTATTGATGCAGTAAAGAGAAGTGGACTTAATGCAATTTATATTACTGTAAATTATCACTCAGGAATGTTTTTTTTACCTCATAGTAAAAAAAGAAAAATATATTTTCCTGAACCTGGGGCTTTATATTTCAATCCAAGTAGTTGGCATAATAATCATAGTTTTCAATCCCCTATAAGTAATCTTACTGAGAATTGGAGTCAGTTTTGGGAAGAATTATCAAATCAATGTAAAAAAAATAATATCAAATTATGCGCATGGATGCTTGGTACTCATAATTCTGGAATTGGAAATAATTATCCCAATACATCTGTATATAATGCTTGGGGTGATCCAATCACACACTCTCTATGTCCCTTTAATTCGGACGTAGTTGATCATTTTGTCAATTTATCAAGAGATGTAGTAAATCTAGGTGTATTTGATAAAATTCTAATTGAATCTCTTGAATATCTTCCATTAAGACACGGGCATCACCATGAAGTAATTGGAGTAGATTTTTCAGCTGATATCGATTTTATTATGTCACTTAACTTTAGCAATAAATGTTTAGAGACTTTGAAGCAAAAAAATATTGATGGTGAAATGATTAGAAACTGGGTTAAAAAAACTACAGATGATTATTTTAATCAAAAAACAAATAAAGAAGTTATGAATTGGTCTGATTTTCAAAGTATTCTTGATGGTGAGTTTTGGAATTACTATTTGGCAAGAGAAGAAAGTATAACAAACATCAATACTTTGGCAGTCAATGAATTACGAAAAGATAAAAATTTAAAAATTGGTTTAGTTGACTTTGGCCCATTATATCCACTTGGTCCTAATAATCAGAGATGGCAAAATGGTGTAAATTTAAATTCTCTATTGCCCTTGATTGATGAAATTCATCCAACTTTTTATTTTGCAGATTTAGATCTTATAAAAGAAAAATATGATGTTTATAAAAAAGTATTAAATAACAAAGTTGAAATGATACCTGCAATGAGAACAATCCTCCCACAAGTTTCTAATCAATTAGATCTTAAGAACCAACTTCAAGTATTTAATAAAGATGCATCAGGATTTAGCTTTTATAACTACTCATTTATGAATTATGAAAACTTAGACTGGATTAATCAAAGTCTGTCTGAAAATGGAGATATTTGAGAATGAATACTACTGTTGATATTTTAATAAATCCCGTAACTTTAAGATTTAGTTATCACAATAGCGAATTAATTTATATGTTTGCTTCTCATCCAGAACAACAACTTGATGAGATGGAAAAGCTTATGGGTGTAACTACTGATGATGGACCAATTTTTGATACAAATGTTGGTTTTTTACCAGTAGCTTCAACTACACTAATTAGAGGTGAGAAAAATATTTTAGTTGATCCTGGTAATTATCATATCGGTTTTTATTCTATATTAAAGAGAGCGCTGGCTTCAAAAAATTTAACATATGAAGATATCGATATAGTAGCTACTACTCATACACATTCTGATCATGCAGCTTCTATTGTTCATTTTAGAAATAAACCTTGGATTATTGGAAGCAAAGAATTTGATGATATGGTGGCTATTGAGGGGAAAGAAATTGTAGATGCTAAAAAATCAATGATGGGAAAAATAATTGAAATCTCAGATGATAATGAGACAAAAATTATTGAAAATGTCTATGCAATAACGACTCCGGGACATACAAATGGCCATATATCTTTTATAGTTAAAAGTAATGATGAAACTATTTTAATTGCTGGTGATCAAACTATGACAAAGGAAGAGTATTGTGAAAGAAAATTTTCTAGATGGTATCCAGAAGCAAATTTAAAACAATTAAATGAATCACTAGATAAAGCACAAAGCTATAAACCAGATCTTGTAATTCCAGGACATGACAGATCTTTTAAACCAACCAAGTAATTCTCAATTCAAATTTTCAAGAGAAAAAATTCTTGCTTTCACACTAATACTTCCTTCTTTAATTCTAGTTTTTATAACTTATTTATATCCAGCTATATTCACTTTTGTAATAAGTTTTGCCGAATATGATATAATTCGCTTAAAAATAAAAAAATTTATTCAATTTAAAAACTTTGAATTTTTAATAAGTAATTATTTTTTTACAAGTTCTGTATTAAGAACCATTTATTTTGGTTTTTTAATCTGCGTGTGTACAACAATACTTTCTTTCCTGATCGCACTTCTTTTAAATGAAAAATTTATTGGAAAAGCATTTTTAAGAGTCATGATTGTATTGCCTTGGGCAGTGCCATCTGTTGTTTCTGGTGTACTGTGGGGACAAATGTTTCATGCTGATACTGGGTTTTTAAATGCTTTATTATATCAATTAGGAGTCATATCAGGTTATAAAATTTGGCTAGCAGATCCACTAGTAGCCCTTCATGTAATAGCTATTGCTGAAATTTGGAAAGCAATTCCTTTCATGACATTATTTTTTTTATCGGGGCTTCAAAGTTTACCCTCAGAAGTTTTTGAGGCTGCTTCAGTTGACGGAGCAAATGTATTCCAAAGGTTTTCGAACATTTTATTTCCTTTAATGTTACCAATTGCGATACCACTTTTCTTGATACAATTTGTTTTAGCTATGAAATCATTTGATACAATTTTTGTTCTTACAAGAGGAGGTCCTGGGGGTGGGACAACCACATTAAATTATTTCATCTATCAAGAAGCATTTGAAACTTTTAATCTAGGCCGAGCTTCAGCAGCAGCCTATGTTTTGTTAATAATTACTTTAGCTGTTGTATTAATTCCAACTATATCAAGATTTTTAATGAAATTTTTTTGGGGTAATAAATGAAAAAAAATTTAATTCTAAAAAATTTTTTTATTTATTTTTCTGCTCTCATAGTATTTTTAATAATGTTTTTTCCACTTTACGGTTTGATATTAACAAGCATACAACCCGAAAATATAATTAGATCTAGAAATTTGTCTTTTTTTCCAACAGAAATTATATTTACTCATTTTGCTGAGGTTTTGAAACCTAATCATATATCTAATATTTATGAAGGTATTAAGAATAGTCTTATTGTTTCATTCCTCACATCTTTTTTATGCATAATTTTAGCTTTTCCAGCAGCCTACTCACTCGCAAGATTAAATTTACCAGCCAAAAATATTATTCTTGGAACTTTAATTTCTATTTATTTTCTTCCAACAATACTTTTTGTAATTCCCTTATTTGTTATATTAGTTTCATATCAACTAGATGACACTATTTTAAGTCTAGTTGTTCCTTATACTGCCTTTACATTACCTTTTGTGATTTGGATTTTAAAATCATTTATTGATAAACTACCTGTTGAGGTGGAGGAAGCTGCAAAAATTGATGGTTGTTCTACTCTACAGCTTTTAATTCACATTATTTTCCCTTTATTGAGACCTGGTTTAATAGCAGCCTTCATATTTGCATTTATTTTATCTTGGGTTGAATTTTTAACACCTTTAATATTTACTAATAATTTGAAAATTTCTACTGTAGCTCTTGGATTATTTAGGAGCACTATAGACATTAAAATTGGTCAACAAGCTGCAGCAGCAATAATTACTTTAATTCCAGTCACAATACTAATGATTTTTTTCCAACAATATATTACAAAAGTAGTATTATCGGGAAGTGATAAATAATGAGTAAATTAAAAATTGCAGTTATTGGAACTGGTCTAGTTGGTACATTTCATGCAGAAGCTTTTTTTAGAAATCCTAATTCTGAGCTTGTTGCTGTTTGTGATGTTGATAAAGAAAAGGTTAATTCTGTTGCACAATCATTTAATTGTAAAGCTTATGAAGATTTTACAAAATTAATAAACACTGAAACATTAGATGCTATTAGTATTGCTACACCTGAACAAATCAGAATAGAGCCTGCTGTTATGTCAGTAAAAAAAGGTTTAAAAATTTTACTAGAAAAACCTCTCGGTAGAAATTTGAAAAAAATACATGAGTTAGTCGATAAAATAAAAGATCATAAAAAAATTATTTCTGTAAATTTTATTCTTCATGAAGATCCGCGATACAAATTAATGAAAGAAAAAGTTAAAAATGATGAAATTGGCAATATCGTATCTTGTTTTGCACGAAGAAGGGGTAACAGGTTTGGAATTGAAATTTATGCTCCATGGACTGACCTTTTATCCTCAACTTTGATTCATGATATTCAAATGACTATGTCCATTAATAAATCAAAGCCAGTAAGAGTTTTTGCAGAGGCAGTTATTAGAGAATGTAAGGAATATGACTCGCATGATGCTGTAATGGCAATCATGAAATTTGATGATGGAAGTTTAGCTTCCTTTGAAACATCTTGGGTTTTGCCTAAAAATCAACCCGAACCACTAGACCCAGCACTTCATGTTATAGGTGACAAAGGATCAATTATTATAGAAGGATCATCAATGGGTTTGCAGATGCAAACAGAAACAAATTATATGAAGCCAGATATAGCTAATTGGCCAACTATAGACTCAAAAGTTGATGGGTGCTTAAAGAGAGGCTTAGATAAATTTATTGAGGATTGCGTTTTTGATCAAAAACCAGCAGTAAATTTACAGGCTGCTTTAGAAGCAGAAAGAGTTGTATTTGCAATGAAGGAATCAATTGCTAAAGGTACTCCAATCGATATTAATATATCGTAAATTTTAAATTCTTTAAATTTAAATGATAATTATATTAACACAATGTTTTCCATCAAGAGTTGGAGGGATAGAAACCCTAATGTACAATTTAGCGTTGCATCTAAGTCGTTCCAAAGATGTAATTGTATTAGCAGATCAACAAAATTTTAAAGAAGATAATATTTTTGATCAAAATGAAATAAATTTTTCTACAAAAAGATTTCGAGGTATAAAGATTTTAAGAAATAGAAAAAAATTTAATGAACTTAAAAAAATACATTTTTCATCAAAAATTAATGCAGTAATTAGCGATAGTTGGAAAAGCCTTGAAGTACCAATAGATTTTCTTAAGAAAAATAAAATACCAGTTATCAGCTTAGCTCATGGTAATGAAATAATAATTAAAAACGATAAACATCATAAACGTGTAAAAAAAATATTAGAAAATGTAAATGCAATAGTAGTAAATTCAAACTACACGAAAAATTTACTAAATAAATTAAGTAATAATTTTAAAAATGTTAAAATAATATACCCAGGTATTAATATTAAAAAAAATTATATTGAAGAAAATATAAATTTAAATCAAGGCTCGCCAACATTACTTACTCTTGCAAGACTTGAAAAGAGAAAAGGTCATGCTTTAATTTTAAAATCTATAATGAACTTAAAAAAATATTTTCCTGATATTCAATACATAATTGCAGGAGAAGGTGAGGAGCTAGATAGTATTAAAAATAAAATTAAAGAATACAATCTTCAAGATCATGTAAATTTAGTTGGCACCGTTAATGAAAACCAAAAAAATTATATATTTTCTAATATTGATTTAATGATAATGCCAACTCTAGATGAGAGTTCAGCGAAATCAATTGAAGGATTTGGTATAGCCTACATAGAAGCAGCAAATTTCAAAATACCATCAATAGCATCTAATATAGGTGGTACTCCTGAAGCAGTAATACACAATAAAACAGGCTTAATAATAAAAGATATTGATGAATTAGATGAAGCAATAAAAAGCTTAATAGATAATAAAGAAAATAGATTAAAACTTGGTCAAAATGCTAAAATTAGAGCAGAAAATGAACTTAACTGGGATATTCAAATCAAAAAATACAATGATTTAATTAAAGAAATTCAATGACAATATTATTTCATAATACAACATTTGATAAAATAGATGTTTGGAAAAAAACAATAAAAAAATATTTTAAAAACGAAAAAATAATTTCTATAAAAGATTATAAAAAATTTAATGATGTAAACTGTGCTATAATTTGGAATCTACCAGATGATATTCTTTCAAGACTAAAAAATCTTAAAGTTATTTTTTCTATGGGTGCTGGCGTAGATCACATTTTAAAACTAAAGAATTATAATAAGAAAATTCCTGTAATCAGAATAAAAGATGAAGAAATGGGGGAGAGAATAGCTAATTATTCTCTAGCTCAAATACTAAATTATCAATTAAATTTTAAAATTTTTCAAAATTCTCAAAGTAAACATTACTGGTCTGGCGAAAGGACGCCAATTGATAATAAAAATTTAACAGTAGGTATTTTAGGTCTAGGCTTTCTTGGTAATCATATTGCAAGATTACTAAATAAATTAAATTATAATGTTATTGCGTATAAAAAAAATCAAAAAAAAGTAAAAAATATAAAAATATATACCGGTAAAAATATTCTAAGTTTTATTAAAAACTCTGATGTTATCGTGTCTATTTTACCATCAACACCTCAAACTAATAATATAATAGATAAAAATTTTTTAAAGAATATGAAAAAAAATTCTTGCTTAATAAATATAGGTAGAGGTAATGCAATTGAAGAGAAAGACCTTTTAAATCATTTAAAGAAAAACAAAAATTTTTATGCTTATTTAGATGTCTTTAAAAATGAACCTTTAAAATCAAGTAGTCAATTTTGGAAATTACCAAATGTAACAATTACACCACATGTAGCAGGTGTAACCGCCATAGAGCCTTCTGTTAAATACATGCACTCCAAATATAAAAAAATAAGGAAAAATAAAAACGTAAAATCAGATGTTAATCCATCTAATGGATATTAATTGACATCAAAATAATTTTCTAAAATTCTAAAATAAATACTTTCTAGTTTAATAATATCTTCAACAAAAACAAATTCATCTACTTTATGAAGAGTTTGATTTCTTAGACCTAGCTCTACTACTTCACAATAGTTCTTTATATATCTTGCATCAGAAGTACCACCATCGGTTGCTTGTTCAGGCGGGCTATTTCTGCCTGTAACATCAGAAATTGATTTTGAAATAATATTATATAAATCACCGGCTTTATTCAAAAATGACTCAGCTGTTGCATCATATGTATAAGTGCAACTAGCGTTTTCCAGTTTAGAGAAAATCTTTTCTATTTTATTATCAATCCATTTAATAAGTGAGTCAGATGAGTGCATATCATTAAATCTAATATTAACTGTTGCTTTAGCTAATTCTGGAATTACGTTTTGAACAGGATTGCCAATATCAATAGTGGCAATTTGAACTGATGTTGGTAAAAAATTTTCATTACCTTCATCCAGCGGCTCTTCTAATATACTATTTAATAAATTCACTAAGTGATGTGAAGAATTTTCAGCTAAATGAGAATTCGCCGTATGTCCTTGAATACCTTTTACCTGAAAAAAGAAACTAATTGATCCTCTTCTTCCAATTTTTACTTTATCGCCGACCTCATTTTTAGAAGTTGGTTCACCAACAAGACAATGATCAAATTTATAATTTTGTTTACTTGCCCATTCTAGAATTCTTGGTGTGCCATTTACAGAATCTCTTTCTTCATCACCTGTAATAATAAAGGAAATCTTTCCTGGAAAATTTTTATATTTATCTACAAATCTTTTAGCGGCACTGATGAAACAAGCAACACTGCTTTTCATATCTTCGCTACCTCTTCCATAAAGTTTGCCTCCATCTATTTGTGCAGAAAAAGGAGGGTATTTCCATGAACTTTCATTACCTACAGGAACTACATCTGTATGACCAGCATAAGCAAAATGTTTTCCTTCATTTCCTACTGTTGCAAATAAATTTTTTACTTCATAAGAATTGTTTCCAGAGAAAGTTAATGGATGACAGTCACATCCTATAGCACTTAGATGATTTTCAACGACTGTTAAAGCTCCCTCATCTTTTGGAGTTACACTTGCACATTTAACTAAAGATTGTGTAAGAGTAACTGGATCAAAATTAATTTCTGACATTAATCTCTTAAAAGATCATTGATTGATGTTTTGCTTCTAGTTTTTTCATCAACTCTTTTAACAATAACTGCACAGTATAAAGAAGGATTAATATCCCCTTCTTTTTTTCCTGGTAATGTACCTGGTACCACAACTGAATACGCTGGAACTTTTCCCATATGAATTTCCCCAGTTGATCGATCGACTATTTTTGTAGATGCTCCAATAAATACACCCATTGATAAAACCGCACCTTCACCAACAATAACCCCTTCAGCCACTTCACTTCTAGCTCCAATAAAACAATTGTCTTCAATAATTACAGGATTTGCTTGAAGAGGCTCAAGTACACCGCCAATACCAGCGCCTCCAGAAATATGACAGTTTTTACCTATTTGCGCACATGAGCCTACTGTTGCCCAAGTATCAATCATTGTTCCTTCATCAACATATGCACCAAGATTTACAAAAGAAGGCATTAAAACAACACCTTTAGCAATAAATGCAGATTTTCTTACAACAGCGTCTGGTACATATCGAAATCCTGCTTTCAGATGATCATCTTTAGTCCAATTTGCAGTTTTACTTTCTACTTTGTCAAACCAAGTGGCATGCGATGCTTTAATGATTTCATTATCATTTAATCTGAAACTTAAAAGAATTGCCTTTTTAATCCATTGATTAACTTGCCATTCATTATTGATTTTTTCACAAACCCTTAAGCTTCCACTATCAAGTTTGTTTAAAGTTTCATCTACTGCATTTCTAATATCACCTGCAGTATTGACATTAATATTATCTCTCTCCTCAAAGGCATCATTTATAATTTTTTCGAGATCACTCATATTTTACCCTCATTTACATCTTTTAAAAATAAACTCAAATCTCTTGTTTGAAAATCTAAATATTCTTTAGATGCTTCAATATCATCGGAAAAATTCTCATAACCAGCATCAACCCAGACAGGTGTAAAACCAACTTTTTTTGCTGGAACTAAATTTTTTGCGATATCATCAAACATTGCTGATTTATTTGGTTCGATATTAAATAAGTCGATAATTTTTTCATAGGGAGAAATTTCTGGCTTAGGAATATAATCAGCCTTTTTAATATCATATATTTCATCAAAAAAATTTGTTAGATTTATTTTTTCTAATACATCTAAGACATGTTGCTTATTTGCATTTGTATAAATAATTTTTCTTCCCTCAAGTTTATATAATTCATCATTAAGGTTTTGATTTGGACCAACAATTGAGTAATCTAACTTATGAACCTCTTCTAAAAAATAATCAGGATCTACGCCATGGTTATCCATCATACCTCTTAGAGTTGTGCCATGTTGTTTGTAATATTTTGCTTGTAGTTTTTTTGCTTCAGCTAACTCCATATTTAAATTTTTAGCTACAAATTCACCCATTAACTTATGTACTTGCTGAAAAATTCCACTGTCTGCAGAGTACAGTGTGTTGTCTAGATCAAATATCCAGGTATTGATGTTATCTTTAAAGCTCATTTAATTACTTGTTATTTGTGTACCAATTCCATGTTCAGTAAATAACTCTAATATTACTGAATGAGGAATTCTTCCATCTAAAATAGTAGATTTTTTAACACCTTTTTTCATTGCATCAATACATGTATTAATTTTCGGCTTCATACCTCCAGAAATATATTCTTTATTAGCAATACTTTTAGCTTCTTCTAAAGTTATTGATGAGATTAATTTTTCATCTTTATCTAAAATTCCAGGTACATCGGTTAGTAATAATAATTTACTTGCCTGTAACTCACCTGCTATAAAACCTGCAACAGTGTCAGCATTAATATTATATGTAAAATTATTTTCATCCTTACCTAAAGGAGATATGACAGGTATTTGATCATTTTTTATAAAGCTAGTTAGCATATCTTTGTTTAATTTTTTTGGTTTTCCAACAAAACCAATATCAACTATTTTTTCAATATTTGAATCACTATCTTTAATTTCCACGTTCAATTTAGTTGCAGTGACTAAGTTATCATTACCAGATACTCCTATCGCTTTTCCTCCTGAGGCACTTATAGATTCTACTATTTCTGAATTGATATCCTTAGATAATACCTCTTCAACTACCTTAATTGTTTCTTTATCAGTAACTCGTAATCCTTCAACAAATTGTGTTGATATATTTTTTGATTTAAGTCTCTCGCCAATTTGAGGTCCTCCACCATGAATAATAATTGGTGACACACCTACTTCTTTTAATAATCCAATATCTCTTGAAAAACTCTCAGACAGTTTTTTATCTCCCATTGCATGTCCACCGTATTTTATTACAATGGTATCACCACTATGTTCTCGAATGTATGGAAGAGCTTCAACTAAGGTTGAGGCTTTGTGTATAAAATAAGCCTGATCACTCTCTGATAAAAAATCAAATTGCATATTTATTGTGATAACCCGTATATAGATCTTTGAATCTCTGTAATACCATTATTTTTTTTGGTCTCAGATTGATATATTTTCGTAAATGATTTTTCATAATTTTGCATTAAACTTAAAATTGATTTTTTTTGATATTCTAAATAGTTATTAGATATTTTATCTATTTTAGTTAAAATTATTGAAAATTTTCTTGAACAATCACTCAATAAATCCAACATATCAATATCAGAATTTTTGATACCAACTTTTGAGTCAATGAGTAAAAAAACATGATCAAGTGTATCTCTATTTTCTATATATTCCTCAATCAAGGTCATTAGATTTTCTCGTGCAACTTTTGATACTTTGGCAAAACCATAACCAGGTAAATCAATCATATTTATTTTTTCACTAATTAAAAAAACATTTATAGCCTGCGTTCTTCCTGGAGTTTTACTAGTTTTTGCTAATTTTTTTGTTTTAGTTAACGAATTTATTAAACTAGATTTTCCAACATTAGATCTACCTATAAAACAACATTCTTTTTTTATATCTGAATAAGGAATATCTTTAAATGACTGAAAGGAACCTAAAAACTTATTATTATTAAAAAAGTTATTTAAATTTTTATTTAAGCTAGCCATTTTTGGCTAAAATTCTTCTTTGAATATACCATTGCTGTGCAATTGATAAAATATTGTTCACTGACCAATATAAAACTAAACCAGCTGCAAAACCAGCTAGTACAAAAGTAAATACAAATGGAAGTAATGCAAAAATTCTAGCTTGTGTTGGATCAGCGGGAGCAGGATTTAGTTTTTGTTGTAACCACATAGTGAACCCCATAATGATAGGAAGAATACCAATATCAATTATTGAAAGTATAGGTGGCACATCCCAAGGAACTAATCCAAATATTGTCATTAAGCCTAATGGGTCTGGCGCAGATAGATCATGAATCCATCCATAAAAAGGAGCGTGATACATCTCTATCGTAACAAACAACACTTTATACAAAGAGAAGAAAATTGGTATTTGTACTAAAATTGGTAGACAACCCGCAACAGGATTAGCTCCCTCTCTTTTATACAAGGCCATTAGTTCTTGCTGCATTTTTTGTCTGTCATTTGGATATGTTTCTTTTAATCTTTGCATATCAGGCTGAAGTTTTTTCATCTTTGCCATAGATTTAAAAGATGCTTGTGCCAGTGGGAATAAAATTAAACGCATTAAAATGGTAAAGGCAATTATTGCTAGACCAAAATTACCTGCATAACCAAAAAACCAATTAATGGCATATGAAACAGGTTTAGTTAAAAAACTAAACCAGCCCCAGTCAATTGCATCAGTAAATCTTGGTATAGAGAGATTTTCATCATAAGCACTTAAGACATTTAATTTTTTTGCACCCACAAATAATTTTCCGCCGTAAGATATATTTTCACCCGAGTTAATTTTATATATCTGACCAACATAACCTGCCCTATAGCTATCACGTCCATTATTTCCGTATCTATAATTGACGTTAATGGATTGGTCAGCATCAGGAATTAAAGCAGACATCCAATATTTGTCTGTAAAACCTAACCAACCTCCTTGTGTTTTATTATCGCAAAACTCTTTTTTTGTTTGCATTGATGAATTACAATCATCGGCAATATCATCATAATTTTTTTCCAATAATTCGTCGTTTATTAGACTAATTAAACCCTCGTGAAGTATAAAAAAATTAATTGTATCTGGTGTGTTTATTCTTTTGATTAATCTGTATGGAAAAACTTCAATATCTTCACCACTGTTATTTTCTATTTCCTGTGTAATTGTAAACATATACTCATCATCAACTTGATAGTTGATTTTGAAAGTTATATTTTTATTATTCGTCCAACTAAGTGTAACAGGGCTTGAGGGGCTTAGAGTGGTAGAGTTAGTTTTCCAATTTGTTTCTAAATTAGGCAATTCAATGTTAGAATTTTTTAGCTCTTTCCAACCTGTTTCAATATAATATGGATTAGCAGTCCCATCCGGTAACAAAAGCTGTATATTATTCGAATCAGGTTCTAAGCTAGTTTTATATTTTGATAATATGAGGTCATCTAAAATTGCTCCTTTTAAATTTATAGAACCTTTAATAGATGCATTTTCAAAAATAACTCTGTCGGTTTGAATTAAAGCTTCATCTCTACTTTGTATTTCTGAAACAACTTGGTTGCTTTGTCCATCAATGGATGTTGCAGGCTCTAATACTTCATCTTCTTCAAAGGATGTTGTTTGAATTGGTTGAGTTGGAAATAATAATTGAAAAAAAATAATTATCGCAATTGAAATACCAATAGCCAAATATAAATTTCTTTGCTCGTTCATTTATTTAACTCAGATTTTTTTGGTACTGGATCAAATCCGTGGGAACCCCAGGGATGACATTTTGAAATTCTTTTCACCGATAAAATTGATCCTTTAAATAACCCATGTTCCTTTAATGCTTTAATAGAATACTCAGAACAGGTTGGTAAATACCGACAATTCTGCCCAAGTATTGGGGAAATCAATAACTGGTATAATCTAATTATTATGATTAAAGGTAATGAAATATATTTACTAACCATTTATCTTTCCCTTAAGTTCTAATAAAAGTTTATCAAATTTCTCTTCGAGCAATGACGTTTTAGCTATTAACACATAATATGAATTAATTTTACCATTAATAATAATTTTTCTAGCTAATTCTCTCATTATTCTCTTTGCTCTATTTCTTTTTACTGCGTTGCCAATTTTTTTGGAAGCTGTGTATCCTACACCTATAGAATTTTCTAGATCTTGATTGTGTAAAATTTGGATATTCATATTTTTACCTTTTATAAATTCTCCCTGGTTTCGTATCATAACGAAAGTCGATCTTTTCTTAATTGTAAATAATGTTTGGGCCATTTGGCCTTTTTAAGCGCTTAATTGAGCTCTTCCTTTTGCACGTCTTCTATTAATGATTTGACGACCTGCTTTAGTTGCCATTCTAGCTCTAAAACCGTGTCTTCTTTTTCTAATTACTCTACTAGGTTGGTAAGTGCGTTTCATAATAAATCTCTGGGCCTAATACGAATTCATTATATATAAGTCAAATATTTACTTATGTAATCGATGAAAATTTTCAGAAAAGCTAGTGAATTAGAGCCAAATTTAGTTTCAATCAAAGACAAGGGTCAGTCTATTGGTTTAGTTTTAACAATGGGAAACTTACACGATGGACATTTATCTCTCATTAGAGAAGCACAATTACATAACGAATTTGTGATCTGTTCAATATTTATTAATCCTACTCAATTTAACAATGAAAATGATTTCAATTCTTATCCAAAGACAATTGATGAAGATATTTCTAAATTAGAAAATATTGGTTGTAATTTACTCTTCTTACCTGAAGTTCAAGAGATATACCCAAAAGGATTGGCAAAGAAAAAAATTGTAAACAATTTTAGAAATATTTTGTGTGATAAATTTCGACCTGGCCATTTTGATGGAGTTACTACTGTTGTGGATCTTTTTTTTAATATGATTAAACCAACGAATAGTTATTTTGGTGAGAAGGATTTTCAGCAAGTAAAAATAATACAAGATTTAGTAAAAATTAATCATCACAATATTAAAATAATTCAATGCCCATCTGTACGAGATAAAATGGGTATGAGTTTATCTTCAAGGAACTCTAAATTTTCTAATGATCAATTAAAAATTTTCAATGTATTAGGAAATAAAATTAAAGAACATATTAATCGATTAACACAAAATGAAATTAATAATTTAGATCAATTAAAAATAGAGCTTCTCCAAAATAATATAAATAAAATTGACTATTTAGAGATAAGAAATGAAAATAATTTAGAAATAACAAAAAATTATTCTGAAGCTAGATTATTTATTGCTTTATATATTGGTGATATAAGAATTATTGATAATTTTAAGTTATATTAAGGTATTAACCAATTATATTCTGGTTCACTATTTTTAAATGTTAATTTTAATCTACGATGACCTGAAATTTCTAAATAAAGCCAATCAATTTCATTAATTTTATTTTCAACTACTGTAAAATTTTTATATCCTTTTTCACTTTCTTCATGACTTGGCTCCTTGCCAGTTAAATGTTCAGGGATACCATCTTCTGGAAACTCAGTGATTGAACTTGGATCTTTTAATGTTAAGTAACATTTTCTACTAAACAATCTTGTTTTGTCCCACATTTCTTTAGCTTTATCATTTTGATTATTAACCAAAGACGATGTTTTGATTCGCATTTGAATTTTTAATTTATGATCATAAAAAACAAATTGAGAACTACTATTTTTTTTTAAATTAGGCACTTTGGGAGATCTGAAGTCTGTGTGAAAATTTAGTGTCATGCTACTAGGATCAAATTTTCTTAAGACAACAACTCTAGAATCTATTCCACCTTCACTATCAATATTACTAAAGACTGGCGTGTGAAAGGTGTGTTTTCTATCTTTAACTCCTCTAGTTAAATTTTTCTTTATATCCTCAAATATTTCTGGAGCATTTTCTTTTGAAGAAGTCGACATTGTTAATGTAATATAAATTGTTTTGAAGAAATAGCTAGATAATGGAAATAAATAAAATTACGAATTTATTGAATCTGGAGCATGTTAAGTTTTTAATATCTATCTTTAAAGAAAATAATATTGAAATTCGATTAGTAGGAGGATGTATACGAGATGCTCTTCTCGAAAGAGAAATCAAAGATATTGATACAGCGACAACTTTGGAGCCTCAGGATGTTTTGTCATTACTAAAAGAGAACAATATTGAATATGATGATTTTGCTATTCAATATGGATCTATAATTGCTTATCCTCATAATCGAAAAATACAAATTACAACTTTACGTGAAGATGTTAATCAAATGGGAAGACATACAAATGTAATTTACACCAACAGCTGGAAAAAAGATTCAGCCAGAAGAGATTTTACTTTCAATGCTTTATATGTTGGAAACAATAATAAACTACATGATTATTATAATGGCCAATCAGATTTAAATGAAAGTAAAATTTGTTTTATTGGTGAAATAGAGGATAGAATAAAAGAAGACTACTTAAGAATCTATCGATACTTTAGATTTAGAGGTTTATTTAATTTACCTAAAACATCTTTAAGTGATCAAAAAATTGTAGAAAAATACATTCACGAATCTTTGGCAGTGTTGACCAACGATGTAATAAGGCAAGAAATATTAAAAATGTTTAATATGTCTTTTCCTTTAAATTGTTTTTACATATCTCATCAAACGTTACAAAAATTTAAATGGGTTGAAATAGTACAAGAGCATTTCATACGAACAAAATATGATCTTGGATTAAATAAATGTCTGAATAAGATTGATAATTTAATAAATTAGTTTTTTAGTTTACAATTTTCGCACAAACCAAATATTTCTAAATTATGTTTTTTATAATTGAAGTTATTTTTTTCTGCTTGTTTTGAAAAATAAGAAAATAAATTATTTCCAGTTAGCTCAGTAACACTATCACAGTTTTCACATATCAAAAAAGATGTAGAAGTTTTTGCATTACATCCTTCATGTTTACAAGCAACGTAAGAATTTCTACTTTCTATTTTGTGAACTTTTCCAATTTCAATCAATTTATCGAGTGCCCTGTAAACTTGCAGAGGAGATTTTATTCCCATTTTTTGTATATCATAAAGAATTGTGTACGCCTTCATCGGTTCAGAAGAGTTTTCTAAAACTCCAAGAACTGTTTTTTGATTCTTAGTTAAATTATCCGATGCCAATCCCATAAATCTCAATTACCAAATTGTTTTCATTTTTGCAACTTTCCTCTCAACTCTAGTGGAATAAGAGAAATGATAAATAATATTATCGCTATAACAATAATTGATGGTCCCGAAGAGGTATTCAATTCCAAAGAAGTAAATAAGCCAATTGTAACAGATAAAATACCAATTAATATGGCTACAAATACCATTTGTTTTGGATTGTTAGTGATATTTCTCGATGCCGCTGCCGGTATTATTAGTAATCCTGTAATTAAAAGAGTACCAATCATTTTTATAGATAATGCAATAACTCCAGCAAGTAGCAGGGTAAAAATCATATTATAAATGTTAGGTTGCATCCCCTCTGCTGAGGCAAGGTCAAAATTAACTGTAGCTGAAAATAATGATTTCCAAATAAAATATAAAATTCCTAAAATTACAGAACCACCAATCCATACTAGAGCAATGTCTTCTACAGTTACTGATAAAATATCTCCAAATAGTAATCCCATAATATCAAAACGAATACTCGATAAAAAACCCATTAAAACCAAACCAATCGCAAGAGTAGAGTGAGCTAATAATCCAAGTAATGAGTCCCCAGCTAATCTAGTCATCTTTTGAAGATTGAGAAGAAGTAGAGCAATGACTGCCGATATTATAAACACAGAAAAGGCAATATTTAAACTGAAGGCATAGGCTAAAGTTACTCCTAGTAAGGCAGAGTGTGCTAAGGTATCACCAAAATAAGATAATCGTCTCCAAATTACTAAACAACCTAGCGGTCCTGTTATTATTGCAATACCAATACCAGTAACTAGTGCTCTTGTAAAAAAATCATCAAACATTAACTAGACACACTTCCGTCAGAATTATGTGTGTGATCATGATCGTGCTGATAATATGTCAACGTTTTTGATCTATGTTCACCAAATAATTCTATATAGGCTTTATCTTTTATAACTGTACTTGGTTTTCCTGAACAACAGATATGCCCATTTAAACAAACTACATGATCTGTAGCAGACATAACAAAATGCAAGTCATGGGAGACTAATAAAATTCCACAATTTAGGTTTGCAGAAATATTTTTGATAATATTATAAAGATCAATTTCCCCATTAAAATCAACTCCTTGAACGGGTTCATCTAAGACTAGTAATTCTGGTTTTTTTGCGATAGCTCTTGCTAGAAGAACACGTTGAAATTCTCCACCAGATAGACCATGAATTTGTTCCTTGAAAAGTTTTTCTACTCCAGTTTGATTTAAAGATTCACTAACTTCATTATCATTGAGATTATTGGTTAATCGCATGAAATCTACAACTCGTAATGGCATTGTCCAATCGATATTAATTTTCTGAGGAACATATGCGATTTTATCTGTATACCTTTTCATTGAACCTTCATCAGGTTCAAGAATACTTAGCACCATTTTAGCTGTTGTTGTCTTTCCAGAACCATTAGGTCCTATTAGCGTAACTATTTGACCACGCCTTACTTCAAGAGATACACCTCTTATCAACCATTTTGGAGACTTATAAACACCTGCGTTTTCCAAATTTACTAATAAATTATTTTTACTAATCATTTTTCTATTTACAATGCAAAATGTAATATTATAACATTACACTATTTAACAGACTTATTTTTAATAGGAATACTTTTATGAAACAAACGAATTTTTTTCTACATATATTTAAGATTATGTTATTTTCGGGAATTCTTGTTGCAACTGCATCTGCAAGAGCAGAGTTAAAGGTTGTTACTACAATTAAACCACTACATTCATTAATTTCAAACGTTATGGATGGAATAGGTGAGCCTGGACTCATAATCGATGGAAGTATATCACCACACAGTTTTACAATGAAACCTTCTCATGCGAAAATGCTTGAAGAAGCAGATGTCATTTTTTGGATTGGAGAGGGTATTGAAACATCAATGGAAGAACCTCTAGACACAATTGCAAAAGATGCAGAAGTAATTGAATTTATGGAACTTGATTCAATTGCTAAATTAAAATTTAGAGAAGAATCAATTTTTGGTGATCATGACGACCACGATGACCACGATGATCACGATGATCATGACGAACACGATGACCACGATGATCACGATGATCATGACGAACACGATGACCACGATGATCACGGCCATGCACACGGTGAATTTGATGCTCACATTTGGCTAGATCCAATGAATGCTAAAGAAATGGTTCATGAAATAGCTCATGAGTTAGGTGATTTAGATCCTGCCAATAAAGAGAAATATGAAGCAAATGCTGAAGCAACAATTAAAGCTTTAGATCAGCTTATTAGTGATGTTGGTACAGATATTAATTCTGATGCAAAATTTGTTGTCTTCCATGACGCCTACCAATACTTTGAAGAAAGATTTGGTGTAAGAGCTGCAGGAGCTTTAACATTGAATACTGATGTTTTACCTGGTGCGAAGCAAATAGCTGATATTCAGGATGTTATTAAGGATAAGGGAATAAAATGTATTTTCTCTGAGCCTCAATTTAATCCAAAGATTATTTCAACAATAGCTGAGGATATGAATATCAAAACAGGAGTTTTTGATCCTTTAGGTGCTAACATTGATGCTGGTAAGTCACTTTACTTTACGTTGATTAGTAATCTAGGGGACGAGCTTAAAGGCTGTTAAATTTTAATATTTAAATAAATTCCACCTTGTATTAAGGTGGAATTTATAAAACTAATTATAAGGAAATTGATATGGAAAATACTTCTCAGGTTCCAGTTACTGTTTTAACAGGGTTTCTTGGAGCTGGAAAAACAACTCTTTTAAATCGAATATTAACTGAACAGCATGGACGGAAATATGCCGTTATAGTTAATGAATTTGGTGAACAAGGTATCGACAATGATCTTGTTGTTGATGCTGATGAAGAAGTATTTGAAATGAACAACGGGTGCATTTGTTGCACTGTTAGAGGTGATTTAATTAGAATTCTAAGTGGCTTAATGAAACGTGCTGATAAGCTTGATGCAATTATTGTTGAGACAACTGGTTTAGCAGATCCAGCCCCAGTTGCTCAGACATTTTTTGTTGATCAAGATGTTGCTGATAGAACAAAATTAGATGCAATTGTTACAGTTGCCGATGCTGTTCATCTAAGTTCTCAATTAGTCGATCATCATGAAGCAGAAGAACAAATTGCTTTTGCTGATGTAATTTTGTTAAATAAAGTTGAACTTGTTGGAGATAATGACATTGTAAAAGTTAATGATCGTATTAGAAAAATTAATCCTTTTGCAAAGATTATTAAAACAACACGTTGTGATGCACCTCTTGATGAAATCGTAGGCTTAAATGCATTTAGTCTAGATAGAGTATTAGATATTGAACCTGACTTTCTTGAATCAGAACATGATCATGAACATGATGATGATGTTACTAGTCTATCCTTTGTATCTGATACACCATTAGATATGGATAAGTTTCAAGATTGGTTTGGAAATTTACTCAGGACTAAGGGTCAGGATATTCTTCGATCAAAAGGCATTTTGAATTTTAAAGGTGAAGATGAGCGATATGTGTTTCAAGGAGTACACATGCTCATGGATGCTTCTCCAATGGGGCCATGGCCAAAAGGAAAAGATAGAAGTTCTCGAGTAGTTTTTATTGGTCGTGACCTTGATAATATGAACCTTAAGGAAGGCTTTGAAAATTGTAAATCAGCATGAATGCTGATCTAGAAACACTTCAAAAATCAAATAAAACTGAACTTGAAAGAAGAGGTTCAATTTTTAATATTGGAGCCCCAGCTACAGAAGCGGTTACAATTCGTGATCAAATAGCGGTAGGATTTGGAGACGGTACTGTAAGATTTTTTCAATCTGGATCTGATCCTAAAACTGTTAAAGCACATAAGGGTGTAGTGTTGAGTATGACAAATTATGAAGATCATGTGTTAACGGGAGGAGAAGATGGACGTTTTCTAAAAATATCATCTGATGGAAATATTGATGAAATTTTTAATTTTGGTTCAAAGTGGGTTGACTGTGTAGCTTCCCACAAAGATACTAAAGTTTGTTCATCAGGAAAGACTGTTTATATTTGGACAAAAAACAAAGATAAACCACAAACTTTAGAGCATCAAAGTACTGTTGCTGGATTAGCATTTGATAATAAAGGCAAGCGTCTTGCGGTCTCAAGATACGGTGGAGTAACAGTGTGGAAACTTAATAATAATAAATGGACAGCATCAAATTTTACATGGAAAGGATCGCATGGAACTGTAACGTTTAGCCCAGATACAAAATATATTGTAACTGCAATGCAAGAAAATCAAATTCATGGTTGGCGCATAAACGACAAAGCTGATTTAGCAATGAGAGGTTATCCATCAAAAATTAAAAGTTTTACTTGGGTTGGTGATACACCGTATTTGGTAACATCTGGATCCAGTGATGCAGTTTGCTGGCCATTTGATGGTAAAGAAGGACCAATGGGGAGAAAGCCAATTGTTGTTGCAAACGGTGGTAAAGAACTTGCAACATTTGTTAAAGCACTAAATGGAGAAAAAGCTGTTTTCACCGGTTTTACAGATGGGTCAGTTTTATTAGCAGAAATTGATGAAAGTAAAAAACCAATTATGATTAGAAGTTCAACAGGTGCAGAAGTTTCAACAATAGCGATATCTAGTGATAATTCACAAATATTAATTGGGGATATGAAAGGTTCTATTCTTTTATCATCTTTATGGGCAGACAATTAAAGGAGAAAATATGTTTAATCGTAAAACTCAAAATGTTGAAAAAATAAGAAATCTTAAACATTTAATTTCCAAGAAATATAAATTACCAGAAAATACTATAATAAGTATTGCTGAGCTCAGTTGTCATGAGCCTGATTGTCCACCAATCGAAACTGTAATTACTGCAAGAAATGAAGACGGATCAATGAAAAATTGGCGAGTTGCAAAATCAATAGAAGAAATAGAGGAGTCAGATATTAATAATCTAACAAACCACACCCATTAGATTATTAAATTTAGAATAAAAATGTCAAAAAAACAAAAAGAAATAATATTATCTGTTTGTCTCACATGTACCCTTAATAAAGCTCAAAATAATAATAAACTTGCAGGAGAAAAACTTGCACAAAAATTAATTGATAAATTTAAAAATACAAAAAATGTAACTTTAAGAGGTGTAAATTGCATGAGTAATTGTAAACGTTCATGTATTGTATCCTTTACCGCAGAAAATTGTTTTACCTATGTGTTTGGAGATATAGATCCTGAAAATTCTGCTTATATTGATTCAATAGAGGAACTGCTATTATCCTATAGCAAATCTGATGATGGTTTTTTGAGACGTAGACATAGACCTGAAATATATAGATCTAATATCGTTGGTAGATTTCCTCCAATAAATAGTAAGTCAGATATTATTATTAATTTAAAATAGTAAAATTTTAAAAAAAATTAAATTATAATTATTTATTTCTGAATTTTGTTTAATTTAGAATGTATTATTAACAGCAATCTCCACCTTCACAAGTGCAACAACAGCTGCAGCTGCAACCACACTTTGGTGGGTTTAGATTTTGATTTTTCATAATCATACCTATATATTTTATAATAATTTAAAATACAAATGAGAAAAGCATTAGAAATTAAAGAGTGTATGAAGACTTTCGAGGGTGACGGGATACCTGTAACGAGAGCTTTCCCTGTCCCTGGAATGAGAGAAAATGATCCATTTCTTCTTTTTGATCATTTCGGCCCAATTAATTATGAGCCAGGAGGTGCAACTGGTGTACCAGCACATCCTCATTGTGGATTTGAGGCAATTACTTATATGCTTGGTGGTGAAGTAGAGCATAGAGATTCATTTGGAGGACAAGCAGAAATTGAAACTGGTGATGTACAATGGATGACAACTGGATCAGGTTTAATCCACTCTGAATTAGTAACAGAAAAATTTAAGAAGAGTGGTGGTATCATGCAAGGATTACAAATTTGGGTAAACCTTCCACAAAAAAATAAAAAAGTGAAACCTTGGTACCAACATATTAAAAGAAACACTATTCCAACAGTATCTGAAAATGCAAATATAGAAATTAAAGTTCTTGTGGGTGAAATAAATGGAACCAAATCCAAAGTTCAAACATATTCACCTGTATCAATATTTGATATTCAATTTTCAAAACCAGATAAGACAAAGTTTAATGTTGATAAAGAACAAAATCTTATGATCTATATTATCGATGGTCAATTACAATTTAACGAGGATGATAAAATCGCTAATAAAGGTGATATGATTTACTTTGATCAGTCAAGTGATGAGATTCAACTTACATCGATATCAGAAAAAGGATCCTACCTAGTTTTAGCAGGTAAGCCGCTTAAAGAACCTGTAGCACGTTATGGTCCTTTTGTGGCGAATTCTGAAGGAGAAATCAAGCAAGCAATGATGGACTATCAAGAAGGAAAGATGGGGAGCTTAGCTTAAGTTAATTGGCGTAACATTTCACCAGCTACAATAGCAACTGAACTACTAAGATTAATCGATCTAGGCCCCTTTATCATTGGTATTATTAATCTTTCATCGACAGAGCTATGAACAAAATCAGGTGCTCCTGCACTTTCTCTGCCAAATAAAATAATATCATTTGATTGAAATTTATAATCGAAATAACTTTTTTTACTTTTTGTTGTTAGAAGAACGAGTCGATATGAATTATCTTTTGACCACTCATAAAATTTTTCCCAACTTAAATGTTTTTTTAATTCTAGATAATCATAGTAATCCATTGATGCTCTTTTTAATCTCTTATCATCAATCACAAAGCCAGCTGGCTCTATTATATCTACTGGTATTCCAAGACAGGCACCTAGTCTAAATATGTTTCCTGCATTCTGTGGTATGTCGGGTTCAAATAGAGCAATTCTCATGTTTTTTTACTATATTATTTTATTACTTGCGTCACGCTGGCACATATTTAAAAAGTATTTTTTTGAGTAATTAAGATATAAGAAATTCACAATAAATGGCTAAAAAACCCAAAAATAAGAGAAGAGATTTCCTACAACTTAGCACTGTAACGCTTGGTGCTGTTGGAACAGCTGCTTTTATATGGCCTTTTCTAAAAAGTATGAGTCCAGCAGAAGACACATTAGCTGCAGGATCAACCGAAGTAGATATTAGTGCTATTGAAGAAGGTCAAAGTATAACAATAAAGTGGCGTGGAAAACCTGTTTTCATTAAAAAAAGAACAAAAGATGAGATTAATGCAGCTAAAATGGTTCAAGCTTCTGACTTAAGAGATCCACAAGATGATGCAGATAGAGTACAAAAAGAAGAATGGTTAGTTTTAGTGGGAGTATGTACACACTTAGGTTGTGTTCCACTTGGTCAGAAGGTTTCAGATATGAAAGGTGAGTACGATGGTTGGTACTGCCCATGTCATGGTTCACATTACGATACATCAGGTAGGATAAGAAAGGGACCAGCACCAAAAAACTTGGACGTTCCGCCCTATACCTTTTTAAATGATAATACTATAAAGATAGGATAAAATGGATAAGAATAGAAAAGTACATCAGTTTAAAAACCCTGTCCTTAATTGGATAGAGTTTCGTTTACCAATTATTTCTTACTTCAAAAAAGAATACGGTGATTATCCAATGCCTAAAAATTGTAATTATTTTTGGAGTTTTGGTGCATTGGCAACAATTACACTTGTTACAATGATAGTAAGCGGAATTTTTCTTGCAATGAATTACACACCACATACTGATATGGCATTTGATAGTGTTGAAAGAATAATGCGAGATGTCAATTACGGTTGGTTGATGCGATACATTCATTCCAATGGTGCAGCCTTTTTCTTCATCATAGTTTACATTCATATAGTAAGAGCAATGTATTTTGGTTCTTACAAATATCCAAGAGAGCTTAATTGGATTTTAGGCGTATTCATATTTTTATTAATGATGGCAACTTCTTTTCTTGGTTACACATTACCGTGGGGACAAATGTCTTATTGGGGAGCTACAGTTATAACAAATTTATTTAGTGCAATTCCATTTATTGGTGAGGGATTAAAAACATGGCTTCTTGGTGATTACAATGTTGGAAATGCTACTTTAAATCGTTTCTTTGCTCTTCATTATGTTTTACCATTTGTTATTTTTGGTGTTGTAGGATTACATGTTGCTGCAGTTCATGTCCATGGTTCAAATAACCCTGATGGGATTGATATTAAAACTAACAATGACTCAGTAAACTTTTTTCCATATATGTTAATTAAAGATACAGTAGCTATGTGTGCTTTTGGTGTTGCTATTTCTGCAGTAATATTCTTTGGACCAAATCTTATGGCTGAAGTTGATAATTATATTCCAGCAGATCCACTTGTTACTCCAGCTCACATTGTTCCAAACTGGTATCTTGCACCTTTTTATGCAATTTTAAGAGCAGTACCTGATAAATTAGGAGGAGTTCTCCTAATGTTTGGTGCGATAGTAATTCTTTTTGTTCTACCTTGGCTTGATAGATCAAAAGTGAGAAGCTGTAATTATAGACCAATATATAAGTGGTTTATGATGGGCTTTTTTGTTAACTTCTTTGCATTAGGCTACGTTGGTATGCTTCCTGCTGAAGGTTTATATCTTTTAATTGCTAGAGTAGGTTTACTTTACTACTTTGGTTTTTTCTTTATCATTACACCTTTTGTTGGTTGGATAGAGAAGCCAAGTAAGCTACCGCTCAGTATTAGTGATGTTTATGCTAAAAATATAGCTCCTAATATTGGTGGGGGAGAAAAAGGAATTCCTTCACCAGCAATGCAAAAAGATACCAATCTATAATGCGCCTATTACTTATTATTTTTCTATTCTTCTCTTCAAATATATTTGCTGCAGAAATGAGTACTGAAAAAATGCCAAAACATGATTGGTCTTTTAAAGGTGTAACGGGAACTTTTGATAGAGCTGCAATTCAAAGGGGCTATAAAGTTTATAGAGAAGTATGTGCAGGATGTCATTCAATGAAACTGCTATATTACAGAGATCTTATTGATGTTGGTTTTTCCGAAGCTCAAGTAAAAGTTATTGCTTCTGAATATACTGTATTAGATGGTCCAAATGATGACGGTGAAATGTTTGAAAGACCAGCTAGACCAGCAGACAGATTTGTTAATCCATATGCTAATGATAACGAGGCAAGAGCAAATAATAATGGAGCCTATCCTCCTGATTTAAGTGTAATTACAAAAGCTAGAAAATATGGAGTTGATTATATTTACAATCTTCTTCTTGGTTATGTTGAACCTCCAGAGGGAATGGAAGTGGGTAATGGAATGTGGTACAATAAATGGATGGCTGGAAATCAAATAGCTATGCCAGCACCTATAGCCGATGGAAGTGTAGATTATGATGATGGCACTGATAATAACGCAGAACAGTTATCGGCTGATGTAACACATTTTCTTCACTGGGCTGCTGAACCAGAAATGGAAGAAAGAAAAAATTTAGGTATCAAAGTAATATTATTCTTTATAATTTTAGGAACAATTGTGTACTTAGCAAAAAACAGACTTTGGCGAGACGTTACTTAGACATTAAATAAAAAGTTCATTACATCACCATCTTTGACGATATAATCTTTACCTTCTTGTCTTAGCTTTCCTGAATCTCTACTTCCAGAATCACCATTATTTTCTATATAGTCGTCATAAGAGACAGTCTCAGCTCTAATAAATCCTTTTTCAAAATCAGTGTGAATTTTTCCAGCTGCTTGTGGTGCAAGTGTTTCTCTTTTTATTGTCCATGATCTTGTTTCCTTTGGACCACATGTAAAATAGTTTATTAAACCTAAAAGTTCATATCCGGATTTTATAACCTTATTCAATGTTGTTTGATCTAAATTTAGTTCTTTAAGAAATTCAAGTTTTTCTTCTTCATTTTCTAATTCTGCTATTTGTGCTTCTATTGATGCAGATATTAAAACTACTGAATTATTATTTTTTTTTGCAAACTCAATTACTTTTTTTGATAAGTCGTTTCCGGTATGTATCGATTCTTCATCTACATTACATATGTACATAGTTGGCTTTAGACTAATTAAGTTTAGACTATTTACAAAGTCAATTTCATTGCTAGCAAATTTATCAATTTTTAAGATACTATTTGCATCTAGCATTTGTAAGATTTTATTTATTATCTCAAATTGATGTTTAGCTTCTTTATCATTTGCTTTTAATTTTTTTTCTAAACTAGTTTTTTTATTATTTAAGCTTTCAAGATCAGCCAATTGCAATTCTAAATTTATTGTTTCAATATCATCTAGTGGATCAATTTTTGATGATACATGAGTAATATTAGTATCTTCAAAGCATCTCACAACATGAGCTATTGCGTCAACTTCCCTAACATGTCCTAAAAATTTATTTCCTAAACCTTCTCCTTGAGAGGCTCCTTTTACTAATCCTGCAATATCAACAAAATCCATAAAAGAAGGAATTATTTTTTCACTTTTTCCAATGATTGCAAGTTTATCTAATCTATCATCAGGTACTGCAACTCTTCCTATATTTGGTTCTATAGTTGCAAATGGATAATTTGCAGCTTCCGCTTTATTTGATTGGGTAAGAGCATTGAATAAAGTGGATTTACCAACATTTGGCAATCCAACTATCCCACACTTAAATCCCATAATTAATTTTGCTCACTTATTTTTGTTAAAAATAGAGGAATATCTGAAAATATTAATTCTATATTCTTAACCATTTTATCAATTTTTTTATTTATTATTTCTTCTTCTGCTTTTGAAAATTTATTTAAAACATAACTTGAAACTAAATCTTTATGCCCAGGATGATTAATTCCAATACGTATTCTAAAATAATTTTCCCCTATAAATTGGTCAATACTTTCCAATCCATTATGACCTCCGTTTCCACCACCTTGTTTTATTTTTACTTTTGATAACTCTAAATCAAGATCATCATGAATAACAAAAGTACGGTCTAATTTTATTTTATAAAAATTTACAATTTCTGAAACAGCTTTTCCAGATAAATTCATGAATGTAAGAGGTTTTAAAACAAAGATTTTTTGATTATTAATTACACCTGAATATAATTCTTTTATTTTATCTTCTTTGATTTTATTCAAATTAAAATGTGAGATTATATTATCTGCTAAATGGAAACCTACATTATGTCTGGTGTTTTTGTAATTTACACCTGGGTTCCCAAGTCCACAAATTAAAAACATATAATGAAATATAAAGTAAAGTTACTTAGATTCTTTATTTTCTTCTTCATTATCAGAAGATTCTTCCTTCTTTTCCTCTGATTTCTCTTCCCCACCTTCTGCTGCACCTTCTTCAGTTGCTTCTTCAGTTTTGGTTTCAACTTCTACAGTTGGTGGAACTAAAGTAGCGATTACGAAATCTCTATCTGAAATAGTAGGAGCAACTCCTTCAGGTAGCTCAATATTACTAATTTTAACTGCATCACCTATTTCACTTTCAATTAAATCAAATTCTAGTTTGCTAGGTATATTATTTGCATTACATGTTAGTTCAACAAGTCTTCTAACAGTATTTAAAACTCCACCTTTTTTCAAACCAGGGCATTTATCTTGATTTAAAAACTCAACAGGAATTTCAACGTTTACTTTTGTGTTTTCTTGAACTCTTAAAAAATCAAAATGTATAAGTCGATCACTAACAGGGTGATATTGCAATTGTTTAGGAAGTATTTTTTCTTTCTTTCCATCGACATCAAGATCGATAATTGTTGAATAAAAAGAACCGGTTCCCATTAATTTTTTCAGTATTTTATCTTCTAGTGCAATTTTCTTAGGTTCAGTTCCCTTGCCATAAATAATACCAGGAACCAATCCTTTATTCAAAAGACTATGATTTGAACCAATATCTTTATTTCTTTCTATTGCTTTAAAATCACTCATAAAATAAAAAATTTAATCGAAAAGGGCTGACACTGAAGTATCAGTGTTAATCCTTTTAATCGCATCACCCATTAAAGGAGCGATACTAATATGTCTAATGTTTTTTGTGCTTTTTACCTCTTTAGAGGGCTCAATTGTATCCGTTAACACCAATTCTTTTATACTTGAATTTTCAATCTTTTTGAGAGCATCTCCAGATAATACTCCATGGACAATATAAGAATAAATTTCTTTAGCTCCATTTTTACTTAGAGCTTCTGCGGCATTACACAACGTACCTGCAGAATCAGCTATATCATCTAGTAAGATACAAGTTTTATCTTTTACATCTCCGATGATATTCATTACTTCAGACTCACCAGCTTTTTCTCTTCTTTTATCGGCAATTGCCAGTCCAGCCTCTAATCTTTTAGCAAAAGCTCTGGCTCTAACAACACCACCAACATCAGGTGAAGCAACAACTAAATCTTTGTTTCCATTAAATCTTTCTTTAACATCATCGATTATCGGTCTTACAGAAAAAATATTATCTAAAGGAATGTCAAAAAAACCTTGAATTTGACCAGCATGTAAATCCATTGTTAATACCCTATCAGCACCCGCGGATGTAATTAAATTTGCTACAAGTTTGGCAGTGATTGGTGTTCTAGGTCCAGTCTTTCTATCTTGTCTTGCATATCCATAATATGGGATAACAGCAGTAATCCTTTTTGCTGATCCCCTCCTTGCAGCATCTATTGTAATTAAAAGTTCCATTAAATGGTCATTAGCCGGATGTGATGTCGATTGAATAATAAACACATCTTCACCTCTAATATTTTCATTTATTTCTACAAATATTTCTCTATCATTAAAAGTTCTAACAGAGGCATCTGCTAATGGAACATCAATATGTTTAGAAATTTTTTCTGCTAGGGATTTGCTACTATTACAGGCGATTATTTTCATATAATCAAATTAATTACTATATTAGAATAATAATAGATCAACCAAAATTAATCATTAAATGCAATGATATTGAGCATTCTTCCAGTATCTCTAAATTTTTGTGATTCCCTTCGATGGCTAAAAAAAACTTTCTTATTTGAGAAGGTATCTTTGTTAATATTATATATATTTTTAATACCTAATTCCTCGAATTGATAGTTAATCAATCTTCTTAAATTAAATAAATCTTTGTCTTTATTTTTGTATTTGAAGAAAATAGAGTATTTTTTATTTTTGCTTATAAACTTACTTTTAAAGTCTTTTGATACTTCAAAGTTTTTAAAGCTCAAACAAGGGCCAATAAGAACCATAATATTTTTTTTAATTATTTTTTGTTTAAAAAAATATTCTATACCTTTAGCAGCTATATTTTTTAATGCCCCTTTCCAACCTGAATGAAGAGCGCAAATATATTTTTTATTCTTATCAAAAATAAAAATTGGACAGCAATCTGCAGTTAAAACTCCTAAAGCTATTTGCTTATTGCTTGTGATTAATCCATCTCCAAAATATTTATTACCTATATTTTTTTTATTAATTTCTACAATCTTGTTGGAGTGTATTTGACTAATAAATTTAATTTTTTTTTTAATCTTTAAATTTTTAAGACAGATATCAATATTTTTATTTACATTTACCTTTGTATCTTTGCTATTTAAGCTACAGTTCAATGAATAGTTCTCTTTTTTTGATACTCCACCATTTCTAGTAAAAAAACCAGCTTTAACAAAAGACTTAATTTTTGCATGTGTAAAATAATTTTTAATCATCATAAATTAGAAACAACAAGAAAATTAAATAATTTTCCCATCCTATCAACATTAATTAATCGATCCACTTCTTCATCTAATAAATTTTTATTTAAATTTGAATTTTTAGTTAGCAATTTTTTCTTTCGTTCTAGTATTCCATATTTTATTAAAAAATCTCTTTGTGAAACAAATTCGTTGATTTGTAATTTGTTTTGTTTTGCTATTTCAATTAATTCATCAAAATTTACATGACTTGAAATGTCTTGTTGCCCTATATTTTCAAATATACTGGTTTTTTTATGATTATATATTGCTTGTAACGTAAAGTTTTTTATTTTTTCATTATATCCATAATCAATTAAAATACATATGCCTCTGTTTTTTTTGAGATATTTACAAATTTTCTCGAAATATTTATTTCTTGAAAAAGAAACTTCATAAATTTTTTGTCTTTTGTATTTATTTAAATAATCTAATATTTTTTTACTAATTACTCGTTTATTTATAGAATAATATTTATTTTCCTTTTCATTGAATTTCACATATCTTTCAAACCAATTATTATTATCATGTAAAAATTGCCTTACAGGAAAGCAGTCAAAAAATTCATTTGAATATATTATTGAAGGTAGTTTAGATGTGAAATTTAAAGCTTTTGACCATCTAATTTTTGATTGCTTAAAATAATTCAAATTTTTCACTTGTATTTTTCTTAATTCTTTATTTATTTCTATTAAATTAACATTAGCATTTTCGAAAAAGTTAGGAAGTATTTTTGCAGTTCTTTCAATATCTTTAAATAAGGTCCCATTCCCTGGGCCTAATTCAATTAAATTAAATTTTGAGTTAATTTTTTCTTTCCAATGATAAACTAAATACACGCCAATAATTTCTCCAAACATTTGTGAAATTTCTGGAGATGTAACAAAGTCAAATTTTCTTCCTATGGGTTTTTTTCTTAGGTAATAACCATTATTTCCAAAAAGAGCCATTTCTATAAATTTATCTAAACGAAAATTTTTCTTATTGTTAAGAAGTTTTACTTTATTAATTTTTCTTTTGCTTAACATTTATAATTATCAATATTCCAAAAATAAAAAAAGGTATACATAGTATTTGACCCATTGAAATAAAATTAAAAAATAATCCTAGGTGCAAATCTGGTTCTCTGACGTATTCAACTATAAATCTAAATATGGAATAAAATATTAAAAAGAGACCACTAATTGCTCCGTAAATTTTGTATTTTTTTATCTTATAAAAATAGATTAATAATATGAGAAATAAAATAATTCCTTCGAGAAAAGCTTCATATATTTGAGAAGGATGCCTTGGTATATTATCTATTGATGGATAAATAACTGAAATATAAAAATCAGTTGGTCTACCTATTAGTTCTGTATTAATAAAGTTTGCAATTCTACCAAATAATAATCCAATAGGAGCAACGATTGAAACTAAATCAGATAGGTAGAAAAAACTTTTTCCATTAATTTTTGCAAATATTAGGGTACTTATTATTATACCTATCAACCCACCATGAAATGACATTCCTCCATTCCAAATTTCAAATAGATAAAAAGGATTAGTTAAAAATTCATTAAGTTGATAAAAAATCACATAACCTGTTCGTCCTCCGATAATTACACCTAATACTGCCCAAATAAGAAAGCTATCTATATTTTTATTACTGTATTGATTTCCATAAATCTTGTTTAATCTTTTAATAATATAAATTCCTAATAGAAATCCCAAGATATATGCTAAACTGTACCATCTTATCTCAATGAAACCGATTGATAAGATGACAGGATCTATTGATGGTTGAATAAAATTCATTTATCTATATTTAATATTATAACATGGTTGATAGAAACAAAATACTTTCCGATTTATCAAAATTTGCAGTTGATGCTATGAGCACTTTTTCAGGTGTTAAAGAGGAGATTGAAACAATTGTATCTTTACGAGTTAACAAAATAATAAAAAAAATGAACCTCGTTAAAAAAGATGAATTTGATGCACTGAAAAAAATGGTACAAAAAGTTATGATGGAAAATGAAAAATTAAAAAAAACATCTTCAAGATCAGTAAAATCTAAGAAAAAAACAGTCAAAAAGAAAAAAACTATTAAAAAGAAATCAAAAAGGTAGGAATCCTCAACTAATTCACATTTTTTTTAGATTTTCCCTTGCAAAATACGAGTCCAATCTAGTAATCAATATATAGTACTATTTATATGTGTCATGACTATATAGTGTATGGAAAATGAGAATATATTGTTAAATCCCATAGATATCATCGAAGATGTTATTCATCAAAAAAAATGGAATTTTAGTAGAGCTGCCGATCATGAGTTGGTTGCTGAGATAGCATCACATTGGTGCGCTTACAGATTATATTTTACATGGTCTGAAAATATAAATGCGCTAAGTTTTTCAATAACTTTTGATATTAAGTTTCCTGAAACTAAACTTAATAAGGCGTATGAACTACTAGGACTTATAAATGAGAACTTATGGATTGGGCATTTTGATATAACAAGTAAAAATGGTATCCCAGCGTTTAGACATACTTTATTATCAAATAATTCAACAGAAACATTGCATAAAAAATTTGAAGATCTTGTTGATATTGGAATTTATGAATGTGAAAAATTTTATCCAAGTTTCCAGCAAGTTCTCTTTGATGATATTCCCCCTAAAGAAGCTATAAAATTTTCTAATTTTGAAGTTATTGGTAGAGCTTAATTTTTATAATAAAACTGCTATATTATAGATAGATGAAAAATATCTTACTAATTGGATGTGGCCATATGGGAGGATCTTTAATGTCTGGATGGTCTGACTCAAAGAATTACACCATAAGTGTTATAGATAAAAAAAAATATTCAATTCTTAAAAAAAGCAATAGAAATAAGAAAATAAAATTTTTTAAATCAATTGATGATATGAATAATCAAAATAATTTTGACTATATAATATTTGCAACTCGACCTCTTGAATTAACAAATGTCTTTAAAGAATTAAAAAATGTAAATTTTAATAAAAAATCAATAGCAATAAGTGTAATAGCGGGCAAAAAAACAGAAATTTTTAAAAAAAATTTATTAAATATTAGCAAAATTGTAAGAGTAATGCCAAACATGCCTGCTTTAATAGGAGAGGGAATTCATTGTATTTATACGAATAAATCTATTAATAAAAAAGAAATTAAAGAAATTGATAAGTTGTTCTCCCTGAGTGGTACAACTCTTTTTTTTAATAGTGAAATTTTTATAGATAAAGCAACCGCTGTATCAGGGAGTGGTCCGGGTTTTATATTTCATTTAATTGATATCATGGAAAAATCTGCAATTAATTTAGGTTTTTCCAAAAACACAGCTAAAATTTTAATTAATGAAACTTTTAGAGGTTCTTTGAATCTATTGAATTCTAATAATATTTCTGCTGAAAAAATGGTTGAAACTGTTGCAACTAGAGGAGGTACAACCGAAGCAGGAATTAAGAAAATGAAAATAAATAAGGTTGATAATATTTTTAATCAAGTTTTTAAGGCAGCGTATACAAGAGCAAAACAACAAGGTGATGGTAAGTGAATCAAAATAAAATAACTCTAGCAAAAAAAACTTTACAATATTTAGAGAAAAAAAAATTAAGAGACATTAATCTTAAAAATTTTTTATCTAATACTAAAGTGCCAAATATGAATAATAAAATTGATTTAATCTTAAATATTAATGACTATTTTGATTTTCAATTAAGAAAAAATTTGGTTAATATAGAAAAGTCATCACAGAGAGATATGTTATTTGAAATTATGATGGCACGGTATGATATATTGAATGAATATAGAACTTCTGTAAAAAATATAATTAATTATTTTATGTCTAGACCACATGGAGTATTAAAACTTATTCCTAAATTAATTGAGAGCAAAATTTTAATTGCTACTATTGCAAATATTAATCCTAGTGGCATTCAGGGTGTTATAAAAATAAAAATTATTTTTGCTCTTTATTATTTAACTCTATTTACCTGGTTTAATGATGAAAATGAAACTTTAGAAAAAACAATGAGTGCCTTAGATAAATATTTAAACAATATTGAAAAAGTTATAAAATTTTCATGAGTTCTCAAAATTTTATAAATTACAAAGAATTTGAAAATGTAGATATAAGAATAGGAACAGTTATTGAAGCATATGAATATAATGAACTTAAAAAACCATCCATAATTTTGCAAATAGATTTTGGTGAAAAAATTGGTATAAAAAAAACTTCTGCACAATTACAAAAATATTATAAAAGTGATGAACTAATTAACAAGCAAGTTATTGCTGTTGTAAATTTTGAACCTAAACAAATTGGTAAAATTATTTCAGAAGTATTAGTTCTTGGTGTGCCAGATTTAGAAAATGAGCCAGTTTTATTGTCCCCAGATAAACCGGTAAATAATGGGGGGAAATTATTCTAAAATCAAAGAGGAAGTAAAACTTTAAGTTGAAGACCTCCTAAGTTTGAGTCAGATAATTTTACATCACCTCCATGTGATCTAATAATATCCCTTGTAATAGTTAACCCTAAACCACTTTCTCCTTTAAGTTTGTTCCTTGAGGGATCTAAAGTAAAAAATGGTTTAAATACATCTTCATATTTATCTCTTGGTATACCCTCACCATCATCATTAAATTCAATGACACAATCTTTTTCATTTGTATAAAGAATTATTTCAATTTTCTTTGCATATCTTTGAGAATTATCAATTATGTTATTGAAAGCTCTTTTAAGTTGGATCTGTCTTCCAGAAGTTTGAATAGTGTTTTTTTCTTTTATAGTTAACTCAATACCATTTTTTTCAAAAGTTTTGGTAATATCACCAATTAATTCATTTATTACAATCGTTTCTATTGGCTCAGGTGATTCTGTTTTTACAAAACTAACATAACTATCTAACATTGATGTCATTTCATTAACATCTACTTCTAGTTCAGATTTTGCTTTCTCATCTTTCATTAAGGAAATTTGCAGTTTCATTCTCGTTAATGGTGTTCTTAGATCATGACTAACTCCGGCCAGCATTTCTGTTCTTTGTTTTAAAAATCTTTTAATTCTTGTTCTCATCTGATTAAAAGCATTAGCAGTTTGTCTTATTTCATATGCACCTGCAGTCTTAATATCAGGAGCATCTAATCCTCTTCCAAATGTTTCTGCAATTATCGCTAGTCTTTTAAGAGGTTTTAATTGTTTGCTCATTAAAAAATAAGACATAAAAAAAAGAATTATAGAAGCAAAAATCATCCAAAGAAGAAAGACAAAAGCAGTTTCACTATACAGCCTATCTTTATTGACATTAATTTCTAAAATATCATTATCAATTTGAATGTATATTAAAACTCCTTCATCAAGATTTGATAAATCATAATCAAATTTTTTTTTCAAATTACTTAAGGATTGATTCAATCTATTAGATAATATTCCCGAATTTAAAGAAAATTTTGAAGACAATAATTGTTTATCATTAATAATATTGATTTTCATCTTAAAATCCTCATTTGCTATATTAACTGCATTATCAGTAAGATTGTTATTAATTAATTTTACTAAAACATTAATATCTGCAGCTACAGACTCCGTTAGTCTTTTGGAAATAATACTCCATGAGGTTTGATAGAAAACAAAAGAGGTAATTAGGACTATAATAATTATAGGTACAAAAATGATAATTATTGATCTTCCAATTAATGTAGAAGGTATTATTTTTCTAATCATTAAATTTCATTACAAATTAATTTATATCCTTTACCTCTAATAGTTTTAATAAATTGAGGTTGTTTTGCGTTTATTTCAATTTTCTGTCTCAAACGCGTAACTTGTACGTCCACTTTTCTAAGTTCAGTTTCATCAAATTCTTGATCTGCAAGTTCTTCTCGTAAAACAATTTCATTTTTTTTATTTATTAATTTTATAAGCAAATTATTTTCACCTTCAGTTAAATAAACTAATGTATCATTTTTTTGTAATTTTAAATTAGATGTATCAAAAGTAAATTCACCAAACGAAATATTAATTTTCTTCTTTTTAAGATTTTCAAACAAATTTAGTAATTTTATAATTCTTAAAAATAATTCTTCTGGCTCAAATGGTTTTGATAAATAATCATCAGCACCAATTTTCAATCCATCAATTTTATCTTTATTCTCCCCCATTGCTGTAAGCATTATTACAGGAGTATTAGAAAATTGTTTTATATGTTCAATAAGTTCTATTCCATCGCCACTTGGCATCATTCTATCAAGAATTATTAAATCAAAAAAAACAAGAGATAAAATTTCTTTTGCTTCATCATAATCTTCACTCTGATAAACTTGTAGATTTTTTTCTGTTAAATAATCTTTTAATAGT
>CACIXR010000003.1 GCA_902590695.1 uncultured Alphaproteobacteria bacterium | reverse complement strand
GTTGGTTCAATACTCTAGACAAACTTTGTTTAGTTATTTTCAATATTGAAAGGAGTTCTTTAATTGTAAGATTTTTTTGTTTTCCAACAAAATATATCACCCGGTGATGAGCTCTCCCAAAATTTATTTTTTCCAAAACTTTATCGGGACCTTCCGTAAAATCTCTATATGAGAAAAATAATAGCTCAATAATCTTTCTAATTTCTCCCTCATTTAAAAAAAGAGGTGTTAACAACTTATTTAGGTCAGCCATATTGACTTAATTATGCATCACTGATAGTCAATTGTCATTAAAAAAAGTTAATAAAGATTATGCTTAAATCATTTGAAAACAGAGATGGATGGATATGGATGAATGGTAAAATAATTCCATGGCAGGATGCTAATTCCCATGTAATTTCCCAAGGCCTTCATTATGCGAGCGCAGTTTTTGAAGGGGAAAGAGCATATAATGGAAAGATTTTTAAATCAGAGGAGCATACTAAAAGGTTTTTTAAATCTGCTGAAATAATTGGAATGGAAATTCCTTTTACACATGATCAAATTAATAAAGCAAAATACGAACTTATTGATAAAATGAATTATAAAAATTGTTATGTAAGACCACTTGCTTGGAGAGGTGGAGATCAAATGGGTTTATCAACAGGTAAATCAAATATCAATGTAGCTATTGCTGTTTGGGATGATTGGGCAACTTATTTTAAAATTGAAGATCAAAAAGCAGGTTTGAGATTAATCACATCTCCTTGGAAAAGACCTGCCCCAGATACTGCTCCATATGAAGCAAAAGCTTCTGGGCCCTACATTATTTGTACTCTGTCAAAAGAATTTGCAGAAAAAAAAGGCTATCACGATGCCTTGATGTTAGATTATAGAGGATATGTTGCTGAAGGCACAGGAGCAAATATTTTTTTTATTAAAGATAATAATATCCATACTCCTATTCCAGATTGTTTTCTTAATGGGATTACACGTCAAACAGTTATTGAAATGGCAACTAATCAAGGTTTTGAAATAACAGAAAAGCATTTAATGCCTGACGAAATTGGAAATTATGATGAAGCTTTTTTAACAGGAACTGCAGCAGAAATTACCCCTATTAGATCTATTGATGATTTTAAATATAATACAGGTGATAATACTACTACTTTTAAATTTATGAATGATTTTAGCGAATTGGTTAAAAACGCTAGCTAGAATTTTCTAACCATTCATCGTCTTTATAATAAAATTCATTTTTCCAGAATGGAGCGTCTTTTTTTAAATAATCCATAATAAACTCACAAGCTTTAAAACTATTTTTTCTATGGTGTGAAAAGCAACAAACTAAAACAATTTTTTCATTAACAATTAATTTACCATATCTATGAATTATCAAAGTATCAATTAAACTCCATTTTTTAGTCGCGTTATGTTCAATTTTTGATAATTCTTTAAATGCCATTTCTTCATAAACTTCTAAATTTAAATATTTAACATCTTTATTGTTATTTAAATCTCTAACATAACCAACAAAAGAAGTTAGTGCCCCTATGTCTGAATGTTTATTTTTAATTTTCTCTATTTCTTCTTCTAAATTAAAATTTTTTTTTTGTATTTTTATCATTACCCACCACTAACTGGCGGAAAGATTGCAATTTCATCAATTGGTTTTAAATTCAAATTTTCTGAAACATATTCTTGATTAACTGCAAATCTTAAAACATCTTGTAAAAAATGTTTTTTTAACCCAGGATATAAATTTTCTAAATATTTTTTTAATTCTTGTATGGTTTTAGGGTGATTAATATCAATTATGTCATCATCTTTATTTGTTATATCCTTAATCCATGCAAAATATCGAATTCTCATTTTAAAAATGTTTTATAGATCCTTTAATATAATCATAGGCTGTATAGAGAGTTAGAATTCCAGCAATCCATAGAAAAGTCTTACCAAAATAAATAATAAATAATAAATTTAGATTGCTCTCAGATAATATAAGTAATCCAAGCGCCGCTAACTGAAGGAAGGTTTTTGCTTTTGCAATTCTTGAAACTGGTATACTAATTTTTATACCAGCTAAGTATTCCCTTAAACCTGATACTGTTATTTCTCTTAATAATATTATTAGGGCTGGAATGGTATCCCAGTCTTTAATAACTCCTTTAGATGTTAAAATAAGAATAACTGCAGCTACTAATAATTTATCAGCAATTGGATCAAGAAATGTTCCAAAATTTGTTACTTCATTTCTTAGTCTTGCTAAATATCCATCAAAGTAATCTGTAATCCCAGCTAAACAAAATAAGATAAATGCAATCCAACCGAAGTAGGGGTTTGTAAGGTATATACAAAGAACTATAATTGGAATTATAACTATTCTAATTACTGTTAGAATGTTAGATATATTCATATTTATTCTTTGTAGATTAAGAATTTTTTAAACGCTATGAAAATATTCATAAATTTTTGTAAGAATTGACTCAGGTATAGACTTAACCTCTTTTAGCTCATCTAAACTAGCTAATTTTAATTTCTCAACAGTACCAAACTGTTTTTTTAAAATTTTCTTTCTTTCAGGACCTACTCCTTCTATATCATCAAATACAGATTTGACGCTCATCTTTGCTCTTTTTGAACGATGTGTTGTTATTGCAAATCTATGAACCTCATCTCTAATATTTTGTAAAAAATGAAGAAGTGGATTATTTTCGTTTAATCTATGTGTAAATTTATCATGTATCAGAATTTCTCTACCAGCATCTCTTTCCTCACCTTTTGCCATAGAGATAATTGGTATATCTATTTTTAATCTATCTAATACTTTTTTTGCAGAATTATATTGACCTTTGCCTCCATCTATAAGTAATAAACTCGGCAAATCTAATTCATCTTGAAATTTTAAATTACTAAATCTCCTAGTAAGCATTTCTTTCATCATATAATAATCATCAACTTTATTTTTGTTTTCTTCTAGATCAAATCGAATATTAAATTTTCTATAATTTGATTTTATAAATCCATTTTGATTATACGCAACCATTACACCTATAGGATGTTTCCCAAAAGTATGACTATTATCGTAAGCTTCTATTTTTATAATTTGATCTTTGAGTTTGAATATTTTTTTAATTTCTTCATTAAAATTATCAAAAGATTTTAGTTTATTTAATTTGATGTCTAAATTTATTTTAGAATTTTTTTCTGCAAATTTAAGTAAATTTTTTTTCGGTCCTTTTAATGGTTTAATAAATTTTGTTTTATCAAAATTTTTTCCTAAAATTTGTAAATTATTATTTTTACCAACAACTATGTTAGTAATAATTGTTTCTGGAATATCTTTTTCTGCATAAAATATATTCAAAAAACCTAACATTATTTCCTCTTGATCCGATAGGTTATCATGATCTGGATAGAACGCTTTACCACCGTAAGAAGTATTATTTCTAAAAAAACTTCCATAAATACATGTTTTGCCTTCATTTGATGTTATTGCAAAAATATCAGCATTTTTAATATCCTTAATCTTAATTGAATTATTTTGCTCAATATGTTTTAAAGCTTTAATTCTGTCTCTTAAAGATGCTGCCAATTCAAAATTATTTTTTTTTGACGCCTTATACATTTGATCTGTAAAATTTTTTTGTATTTTTTGAGAATTGCCGCTACTTAAAAAATCATCTGCTGCTTCTATTAATTTCGAATAAGCTTCTTTTGTTATTTTTCTTCCGCAAGGACCCGAACATCTTTTAAGATAATAATTGAAGCACAATTTATTTCCCGCATTTACCTCTTTATCTGTGCATGATCTTAAAAGAAATATTCGTTGTATTGTATTAATAGTTCTATTTACTGCATCTGGACTTGCAAATGGTCCATAATATCTACCCTTTTTCTTTTGTGGACCACGATGTTTTTCAATTCTAGGAAAATCATGCTCTGATGAAATAAAGATATAAGGAAATGATTTATCATCTCTTAAAAGAACATTAAATCTTGGTTTATGTTTTTTAATTAAATTACATTCAAGGATAATTGCTTCTAATTCTGTATTTGTAACAAAAAAGTTCATTGATTTAGTTAGACTAACCATTCTTTGAATTCTTCTAGTTAGATTATTTAAAGATAGATAATTCTTTACTCTATTTGATAATATTTTTGCTTTTCCAATATACAGAATGTTACCCTTTTCATCTTGCATTTGGTATACACCAGGTTGATTAGGCAAAGTTTTAGATGTAGCCTTAATAATCTCTTGTCCAAGAAGCGTCATTTTATCAATCGTAAATAATTATTTTTTCTTTAAATAGGAATTTTATAAAATTAATAAATAACTAACAAGATTATTGTAGTTCATTTAATAATTAATTTAATGTAGTTAAGAATAATATATTAAGGATTTATTATGGCAAAAATGACAACAGAAGAGGCTTTTGTAAAAGTTTTACAAAAACACGGTATTCAACACGCTTTTGGAATAATTGGATCAGCCTTTATGCCAATATCAGATCTTTTTCCAAAAGCTGGAATAACATTTTGGGATGTTGCTCATGAGTCAAACGGCGGAATTATGGCTGATGGTTATACAAGATCAACTGGTAAAATTTCAATGTGTATTGCCCAAAATGGACCTGGCATAACTGGCTTGGTTACACCTATAAAAACTGCTTTTTGGAATCATACTCCAATGCTGTTAGTTACTCCTCAAGCAGCTAATAAAACTATTGGTCAAGGAGGCTTCCAAGAAGTTGAGCAAATGAACTTATTTAAAGATATGGTGTGTTATCAAGAAGAGGTAAGAGATCCCTCCAGAGTTGCAGAAGTGTTAAATAGAGTTATTTCAAAAGCTATTAAAGGATCTGCTCCTGCCCAATTAAATATACCAAGAGATTTTTGGACTCAAGTTGTTGATATTGATCTGCCACCTATTATTAAATTTGAAAGACCTTCAGGGGGAATAGAAGCAATTAAGGAAGCTGCAGGTCTTTTATCTAATGCTAAATTCCCAGTTATTTTGTCTGGCGCTGGAGTAATTTTAGCTGATGCTATTGATGATTGTAAAAAACTTGCAGAAAAATTAAGTGCTCCAGTTGCTTGTGGATATCAACACAATGATAGTTTTCCTGGCAAACATCCTCTTGCTGTTGGTCCTTTAGGATACAATGGATCTAAAGCAGCAATGGAAATAATATCTAAAGCAGATGTAGTTTTAGCACTTGGCACAAGATTAAATCCCTTCTCAACTTTACCAGGTTATGGGATAGATTATTGGCCAAAAAATGCGGATGTCATTCAAGTTGATATAAATTCCGATCGGATTGGTTTAACAAAAAAAATAAGTGTTGGTATTTGTGGAGATGCAAAATTGGTTGTAGAACAAATTTTAAAAAATCTTGAAACAAATGCAGGCGATCAAGATCGAAAAGAACGAGAAGAGTTAATTCATAAGACAAAGTCAGCTTGGCTTCAAACATTAACTGGTCTTGATCATGAAGAAGATGATCCTGGTACATCTTGGAATAAAGATTCACGAGATAGAGAACCAGAAAAGATGTCACCAAGAATGGCGTGGCGAGCTATTCAAGCAGGTCTTCCTGAAGATGCAATTATATCTAGTGATATAGGAAATAATTGTGCAATCGGTAATGCTTATCCAACATTTGAGCATGGTAGAAAGTATTTGGCGCCTGGTTTATTTGGACCATGTGGTTATGGTTTTCCATCTGTAATTGGAGCAAAGATAGGTTGTCCTGATACACCAGTTGTCGGCTTTGCAGGTGACGGCGCATTTGGAATTAGTATGAGTGAAATGACTTCTTGTAATAGAGAAGGCTGGCCAAATATTACAATGATAATTTTCAGAAATTATCAATGGGGAGCTGAGAAAAGAAATACTACTCTTTGGTATAATAATAATTTTGTTGGAACAGAACTTGATCCCAAATTAAGCTATGCAAAGATTGCAGAAGCATGTGGATTTAAAGGTGTTAAGGTCCATACTCAAGAAGAACTTACTGAAGCTTTACAAAAATCTTGCAAAGATCAAATGGAAGGCATAACTACTTTTATAGAGGTAATGTTAAATCAAGAACTAGGAGAACCTTTTAGAAGAGATGCTATGAAGGCGCCAGTTGAAGTTGCTGGAATTGATCCCAAAGATACAGTAGTTCAATAATTATTTCTGATCATTAATAATTAAGTCTGAAGCTTTTTCGGCAATCATCATAGTAGGGGCATTCGTATTACCTGATGTTATAGTTGGCATCACAGATGCATCAACAACTCTTAAGTTATTTATTCCTTTTACTTTAAGATTATTACTTACAACTGAGTTTTCATCATTACCCATTTTACAGGTACTTACTGGATGAAAAATAGTGTTTGCAAATTTACCAGCTTCTTTTGCCAGAGATTCATTATCTGTAAATTGTATTCCTGGTCTATATTCTTCTGGTTCATAATTTTCATATGCTTTGGATTCTAAAACTATTTTTCTTACAATTTTAATTGATTTTCCTGCAATTTCCCTATCTTCATCAGTAGATAAGTAGTTCATTTTTATTTGAGGATAAATTCTTGTATCAGAAGATTTAATTTCTATTGAACCTCTACTTGTCGGTTGTATATTTGTTATTGTTGGAGTGAATGCTGGAAATTTATGTAGTCCTGCTTTTCCTAATAAATCAGTACTAGCTGGCGAGATATGAAATTGTAGATTAGGGTTTTCTAAATACGAATCACTTTTAATAAAACCACACAAGTAACTTGCCCCAACTGTTAAGGGTCCTTTTTTATAAATTAAATAATTTAAACCTGTAAAAAATTTTTTTGTAAAACTATGATATATATCATTTAATGTTTCTAAGTTTTTAATTTTGTAAACTGGTCTTAACATCAAATGATCAGTTAAATTTCTCCCAACACCATTAATTTCTTTTACAATACTAACATTATTTTCATTTAACAGTTTACCTGGACCAATACCCGAAGCTTGTAATATGTGAGGAGATCCAATTGTTCCTGCAGACAATAAAACTTCTTTATTTACAGAATATGAAAATTCTTCATTGTTTTTCCATAAATTTACAGTTTTTACTTTTAAATTTTCAATTATTAATTTTTTAACATGTGCCTTGGTTATAATTTTTAAATTTTTTCTATTTTTTATAGGATTTAAGAAAGCAACTGCAGCACTACACCTATACCCTTTATCAATTGTCATTGGAAAATAACCCATTCCTTCATTGTCACCATCGTTAAAGTCTTCATTTTTTTTGTATCCAAATTCTTGAGAGGCCTCTAAAAATAAATCCAATAATTTAAAATTTGATCTAATTTTCTCTACTTTGATGGGTCCATTGGTACCATGAAATTCACTTTTAGAAATTCTGTAATCTTCAGATTTTTTAAAGTACGGTAATACGTCTTCCCAAGACCATCCTATATTACCTAATTGTCTCCAGTAATTGTAGTCATTTGCATGACCTCTTATATATAACATCCCATTAATTGATGAACTTCCACCTAATGTTTTTCCTCTTGGAATAAGCATTTTTCTATTATTACAAAATTTTTCCTCTTCAGTTGTGAAGCACCAATCAGTTTTAGGATTATGCATTGTTTTAAAATAACCACCCGGAATATGTATCCAAGGATTAGTGTCTTTTCCTCCAGCCTCAATCAAAAGTACTTTAATGTTTTCATTCTCTGAAAGTCTATTTGCTAATATGCAACCAGCTGTACCTGCACCAATAATAATATAGTCAAAACTTTGTTTCATAATTTAGAAAAATTTATTTATTATATACTATTTAATTTAAACATATAACTAACTTAAATAATTAAAAATTTTCAATGGATATTTTATTTTCGATAATTGGATTAGGGCTTCTAGTTTTAGGTGCTGAAATAATTATAAGAGGTTCAGTTAGTTTTGGAAGAAAGATTAATATCTCATTGTTTACAATTGGTGTTGTAATTGTAGCTGGAGGAACATCATTACCTGAATTGGCGAGCAGCATTAATGCAGTTCTTAATGATTTTTCGGATCTTGCTTTAGGCGCTGTAGTTGGAAGTAATATTGCAAACTTGATACTTGTAATGGCCACCACAACATTAATTTTTCCTATTGTAAATATAAATAAAAATCAAATTAACCAAGCTTGGATAAATATTATTTTAGGAATTGTATTAATTATTATGACTTTTTTTTATTTTAATTTTATTTTTGGATTAGTTGCAACTACATCATTGATTTATCTAATGTATGTTCAAATAAAAAAAGGAGAAATTGATAATTTAGAAATAGATAAAAACGATTATTCAATAACAATATCATTAATATTAATTATAATAGGTATAGCTTGTTTAGTATTTGGTGCAGATTTACTTGTTGATTCAGCAATTAATATTGCAAGAACTTATAATGTTCCAGCTTCAGTAATTGGATTATCATTAGTAGCTTTTGGAACTTCCCTTCCAGAACTTGCAGTTGGTATTGTTTCTGCCTTTAGAAAAAAGATTGATTTCGCTTTAGGAAATATTCTGGGGTCTAATATTTATAATGTATTAGGTGTTCTAGGTATTAGTTCATTTTTTGGTAATTTTAAAGTTCCTGCAGTTTTAGCAAATCAAGACTTATACTTCATGTTATCAATTACAGCATTAATTTTAATGTTTATGATTCTTGCAAAAAAAATTGGACGTATTTATGGAATTATTGGATTAACTTTGTATTTTGGATATATGTATTTCATTTACATATAATTTTAATTAATAAAAAAATTCTGCTAAAAGAATCATGAACTTAGAATTACATAAAGCAAAAAATTTATTAAAAATATTAAATACTGCTATAGATGCAGGTAAGGAAATTCAAAAAGTATATAAAAAATCTTTTAATGTAGAAATAAAAGATGATAATTCACCTATTACCGAAGCTGATATAAAATCAAATAATTTAATTTTAAATAGATTAAAATCTTTTAGCCCGAATGTTCCTATATTAAGCGAAGAAAGTCTAATAGAATGGAAAGAAAGAAAAACTTGGAATTCATATTGGTTAATAGATCCATTAGATGGAACTAAAGAATTTATTAAAAAAAATGGAGAATTTACGGTTAACATTGCATTAATAAATAATAATTCACCAATATTTGGTATTATATATGCGCCTGCTAAGTCTTTGCTTTATTATGCTTTAAAAAACAATGGCGCATATAAATTAATTACAGATTCAAATATTGAAACAACTAAAGATTTTATAAAAATAAATTCAGTAAAAGACAAAAGTAATTTAACAAAGGTTATTGGTAGTCGATCACATTCTAATAAAGATTTTGATAATTGGATAAATGATAATTGTAATAATTTTGAGTTAGTCCAAATTGGTAGTTCTCTTAAATTTTGTTACTTAGCTGAAAGTAAGGCAAATATCTATCCAAGACTAGGTCCAACTTCAGAATGGGATATTGCTGCGGGACATATTATTCTTGAAGAGGCAGGAGGTTCAGTTAAAGATTTTAATAAAAATATATTGCTATACAATACGAAAGAAAGTGTTATTAACCCTAATTTTATCGCTAAAATATAAATTATAATCATATGAAAATACTTATATGTGGTCTTCCTGGTGCTGGCAAAACTTGGTTAGCTGAAAGGCTTATTAAAGTAATTGATAATTGTGCTTGGTATAACGCAGATGTAGTCAGGAAGTCAGCAAACGATTGGGATTTTACGATGGAAGGTAGAATACGACAAGCCAATAGAATGAAAACATTTGCCGATTTCGAAAAACAAAATGGAAGATGGGTAATTTGTGACTTCGTAGCACCAACTGAAAAAGCAAGAGAAGCTTTTGAGCCTGATTTTGTTATCTGGCTGGATACTATTAAAGAAGGTAGGTTTGAAGATACAAATAAAATGTTTGAACAACCAAATAAAACTGACATTAAAATAACTAAATTTTTATCAGATGAAGAAATAGAAAATCTAGCAAAGGAGATTAAAAATGTTTGATTGGAAAAAACCAACAGTACAGATGTTAGGTAGATGGCAACCATGGCATGACGGACATACAGAATTATTTAAAAGAGCACTTCAGAAAACAGGTCAGGTATGTATTATGTATCGTGACGTGGGAGGTGTAGATGCAGGTGTAGAAGGTCAAGCTGACAATCCATTTCAATTTGAAGATGTAAAAGCAAAAATTAATGAAGGTTTAGCTCAACATGGTTTTACTGATGGAAAAGAATATGTAGTTGTTAAGGTTCCAAACATTATTGATATTTCTTATGGAAGAGGAGTTGGTTATTCATTTACAGAACATGATTTAGGAAAAGAAATACATGATATTTCAGCAACAAAAATTAGAAATGAAATGAGAGTTAAAGGAGAATTAAAATAAGCTAAATTTTTTCTCCTGCTGGTTTTCCATATCCAACATTTTTTTTCCCATATCGTCTTACTCTAACATTACATTGTTCTGCATGACCTATAAAACCTTCTAAATGTGAAAGTCTAGATCCATATTCTCCGATGAGAGTTGCAGCTTCATCTGTCATAATCTTTTGATAAGTATGGGTTTTAATGAACTTACCAACCCACAAACCACCAGTATATCTTCCAGCTTTTTTAGTAGGAAGAGTATGATTAGTGCCTATGACTTTATCACCATTAGCAACATTAGTTCTAGCGCCCAAAAATAGAGCTCCATAAGATGTCATATTTTCTAAAAACCAATCATCTTTTTTTGTCATAACTTGAACGTGCTCTGAAGCTACTTCATTTGCTTTAGATAACATCTCCTCATAAGTATCACATAAAATTATTTCTCCATAATCTCTCCAGCTTGTACTTGCTGTTTCTTTAGTAGGTAAAATTTCTAAAATTCTATCAATTTCTTTAAATGTTTCTTCTGCAAGTTTTCTTGAGTTTGTTATCATCACAGCAGGAGAATTATATCCATGTTCGGCTTGTCCTAATAAGTCTGTTGCACATATTTCACCATCAACAGTTTCATCTGCAATTACCATTGTTTCAGTTGGGCCAGCAAATAAATCGATACCAACTTTGCCATACAATTGTCTTTTCGCTTCAGCAACAAATGCATTGCCAGGTCCAACAAGCATATCTACAGGTTTAATAGTTTCTGTACCAATAGCCATCGCACCAACTCCTTGCATTCCTCCCAAAACATAAATTTCGTGAGCACCACCCATTTTCATTGCTGTAACGACTGCTGGATTTGGCTTACCTTTAAAGGGTGGGGTAGTAGCAACAATTCTTGGAACCCCAGCAACAGAGGCAGTAACAACTGACATATGAGCAGAGGCTACCATTGGGAATTTTCCAGCAGGTACATAACAACCTACTGCTTGTACTGGTATATTTTTATGACCAAGAATCACACCTGGATGCGTTTCTACTTCTAATTCACTTAAAGTTTTAAGTTGTGCTTCGGCAAATGATCGCACTTGTTTTTGAGCAAATTTAATATCTTCTTTGTCATCATCAGAGACTTCACTCATTAATTGATTAATCTGATCTTCACTTAATCGAAAACTATCTGGTGAATAGTTATCAAATTTTTGAGATAACTCTCTAATATGTTTATCGCCTTGTGATTCAATTTTACTTAATGTTTCCTCAACAATTTTTTTTACTTTATCATTATCTTCAATTCTTTGTTTTTCATCTAAACCTTTTTTTAAATATTCTATTGCCATAATTATTTTTTATGAATTAATTTAAATATATCAATGCCTATTTGATCTAATATGTGTGCTATATCGATTGGTACCCAATTCTCTCTAATCAGCCCTTCATGATGTAAATAAAAATCCATGACTCTCATTGTTATTTTTTTTTGAGTTGGTTCATATCCTAGCCAATCACTTGATCCATGAACACACTGAATACTATGCCAGCCACCAGTCATAGAATAATTTCCATCTCCAATTTCAATATAATGACCGATTTTCCAATAATCTCTATCCTTGAATGTAAGTCTAAATGGGAGTTGGTGATGATCAACAAAACCATCTAAACCTCTTGCTGTGCCTATACCACTTGGTCCATACCACATCATTTTTGGATGCCAATAATCTTGCTGAGGATGATTAATTAATTTCTCCCGTATTTGATCTTTTGATAGACCTGGTTCAGTCTCAGGTTTAATATTTAAACTTCTTTGCATTGTTAAATCTTGATTTAAAGATTGAAGAGACAGTTCCTTATCTAAATTTTGATTATTTTCTCCATCACCTGTGATTGGACTAGGCCACATCCCTTCTACTCCAAGAGATTTATTTATAGGCCAATATCCAGCCTGACGGATAAAATCTACAGTATCAATTAATGTATAGGATTTTATTATTTTATTATTTGTAATCTGATGTGCTTCACATGTTCTAAGATAAATTGTTTTGTTAGTCGGCCTTACGCCCAACCATTCATTTTTGAAAGTTCCAGTTAAATGACTAATAAACGAAACAAAAACTTTATCTCTAAATGCACCACCAATTACTAGATTATTTCTTCTTTCAAGATCGGGGAATGCTTTTTTTAGAGGTATTAAATATTTATTTTTTATTTCTTCAATTCCCTTAATTTCATTAATTGGATGAAAGCCATTAAACTCAGCATCCACGTTATATAGATTTTCAAGATTTTCCTCTAAATCATCTAAAGAGCACTCGGCAATTTTTTTTAATAAATTTTTAAAATATATTTTGTTTTCAATATTTATCTTTGGATCAAGATCTAAATGAATTATATTTGAATTATCTTTCTCACCTGTATCAAAGTTTTGTATTTTATTTGCCATAATAATTTTATAACACTATTGTTAAATAATAATTGATTTATTCATTATTTTGAATAATATTCAAAAAAAATGAATAAAAGATCATTACAATATGTCAATTAATATTACATCTAGATTAGCCAAATTCGATGAACTTATTCCCAGTAATATACCATTTGTTGAGGGAAAACTAAAAGGCCATCAAGATAGAAAAAATTATTCAGTAATAGGTCCTGGTGTCAGTGAAGATGCTAAACAAAATGTTAAAATCGCAGAAGAACATGGTTTTAATATTGGTGCAGTAAGCGCTGCTCCAATGAATGGTTCTGGTTTACATAGTCATACAACTGCAGAAGTTTTTATCATTCATTCAGGTGCTTGGCGTTTTTATTGGGGCGTTGACGGCACAGAGGGAGAAGTAATCCTAAAAAAAGGTGATATTGCTTCTTTTCCTACAAATATGTTCAGAGGTTTTCAAAATGTAAGTGATGAAGAAGCGCTAATGTTTGTTGTTTTAGGTGAAAATGATCCAGGTGTAATTACTTGGACGCCTAAACTTTTAAAAGATGCTAAAGAATCTGGCATGGTATTAATGAATGATAATTCTTTAATCGACACAGAGAAACAGAAAATAACAGATGAGACTAAAATTATTCAACCACTAAAAGATAATGAATTAGAGAGTTTCGATCATTACTCTTCAGAAGATATAGAAAAATTTGTTATTCGATTCAATGATAAAGATAAATACTTTGTTGATGATGATCACTATCAATCTAATAAAATTATTAACTATATTGATCAGTTTCAAATTCATGATAAATCTTTTTCTCCAAATATACCGCATGCAACAGGTTTTAGCCTTTCACTTCTGAACGGTAAGAGTGCTCATATACATGAATACAAACTAGAGAAATCAGAAGTGTATCATTGTTTATCTGGCGAATGGGAAATAGATTGTGATGGAGATAAAGTAGTAATTAAAGAAAAAGATACCTTTTCAGTACCAAAAAATTCACTACGTTCAATCAGGCAGATAAGTGATCATGATGGTAATTTATTTATAATACGGCAAACTAATTAAATAAATTAAATGAAAGGATTTGATAAACAATTCAAAGATTTTCCTGATTATATTTTAAAGATAACATATCAAATTTGGGAAAACAATGATGTTGAAGCAATAAGAGATTATTATGCTGATACTCCAAATGTAAGCCTCCCCACACCTACAAGATCTCCATCTGGAGTAATTTATGGTGCAGACCCAGTAATTGAAAGCACCTATGCTAGTAAAAAACTATTTCCTGACAGAACACTTTTAGGTGAAGATGTAATTTGGACAGGAAATGATGATGAGGGATATTTTTCATCACATCGTATTTTATCAACCTCTACTCATTCTGTTAATGGGATGTATGGGAAAGCAACAGGAAAAAAACTATATTACCGAACTATTGCTGATTGTGCATGCATGAATAATCAAGTTTATGATGAGTGGCTTGTGAGAGATCAAGGAGCAATTGTGAGACAAATTGGAATTGATCCGAAGAAATTTGCAAGCAATCTTATTAAAGATGAAGGTGGTCCTGAAAAAGCTAGTAAACCCTTTGATGAAAACACACCTGTTAAATCAATTTATAAATCTCCTACATTAGCATCTGGTAACATTGGAGAATTATATGCAAATATCTTAACTTCTATTATGAACATTAATTTAGAGAAAACAATAAATGATAATTATGACAGAGCCATACAGCAATTTCAACCAGGGGGAAATACTCACCATGGTAGAGATGAGGTAATAAAATTTTGGAAACAATTAAGAGATGCTTTTCCTAACGCATTGTTCTCAGTCGAGCACATTGCTTTTACTGAAGAAAAATATGAACCTAAAAAAGCTTCAGTTCGATGGTCTATGGTAGGTAAACATGAAGGGGATCGACTTTTTGGGAAAGCGTCTAATTCGAAAATTTATATAATGGGTATTAATCATGTTGAATTTGGAGAAAGAGGTATTAAAAATGAATGGGTTCTCTATGATGAAACTATGATCTGGAAACAGATTTTATTAAAAACAGGTTAATTTAATGTCTAATATTTTGACAACACATGTTGGAAGCCTTCCTAGATCAAAAGAACTTTCAGATTTTTTATTTGCAAAAGATAAAGGAGAGAAATTTAGTAAAAGTAGTTTTGATGAAGTATTAAAAAATAACGTGGAAAGTGTTGTTAAGAGACAACTTGATGTTGGAATTGATTTTGTCAGTGATGGGGAGATGAGTAAAATTAGCTACGCTACATATATTAAAGACAGAATTGATGGGTTCTCGGGTGAAAGCGAAAGAAGAGCACCTGCTGATCTTGATGATTTTCCAGAATACAAAGAAAAGATAGCTAAAAGTGGTGGTACACCAACTTATACCAGACCTTGTTGTACAAACGAATTAAAAGTAAAAGATGAAACTTCTCTTCTAAAGGATATAAATAATTTTAAAAATTCACTTGATAAGCTTAATCACCGACATGCATTTATGAACTCAGCATCACCTGGTGTCATAAATGTTTTTATGCCAAATAAATTTTATAGTACCGAAGATGAATATTTGGATAAATTATCTAATATTATGGCTAAAGAATATGAGGTTATAACAAAATCAAATATTCATGTTCAGCTAGATTGCCCAGACCTTGCTTTAGCAAGACACATGAATTTCAAAAATTTATCTGAGGATGAATTTATTAAACGTGCAGAACTACAAATTGAATGTCTGAACTCAGCATTATCTAATGTTGATATTGAACAAACTAGAATGCATATATGTTGGGGCAATTATGAAGGACCCCACACACACGATATTGCTCTAGAGAAAATATTACCTATAATTTTGAAATCAAAGATAAAATACTTTCTAATTGAGTCTTCTAATCCTAGGCACGCACATGAATGGAAAGTTTTTCAAGATATAAAGTTACCAAAAGATAAAGTTTTAGTACCTGGCGTAATTGATTCAACATCTAATTTTGTTGAACATCCAGAAGTTGTAGCAGATAGATTAATTCAGTTTTCTACAGTAATTCCAAAAGATCAATTAATGGCAGGGACAGATTGTGGTTTTAGTACATTTGCTGGTTTTGGAAAAATTGATGAAAAAATTTGTTATGAAAAGCTTCATGCATTAGTTGAAGGTACTAAACTTGCTTCAAAAGTTATCTAATTACTGATTTAAAAATTTTGCTCTTTCTAAAAGATCTACGCCTAGTTTTTTTAAAAAATGTAAATGATCAATAAAGATCCAATTTTCAGCTAATTTATCTCCATCTCTTCGATATAAATCTACAACTCTCATTTCTGATTCAATATTACTTGCATTTGTTAAACCTAAATATTCTCCTTTAGGTTTCATAATTAAATTTGGCCAACCAAACCAACCTCCAATATCATCTTCAGAGCTACTAAGTATGTGTCCATTGAAACGAACAAACTCTAAACCATCTTGAAATGGTTTTGTGTGACCTTTTTGATAACCATCAATAGTATATGAAGCTCCTATACCTCCCGGTCCCCACCAAATCATGTCATTATGCCAATCTAATTCTAATTCTTCTTTATAAGATTGCATTTTGGACCCTTTAACAAGCCGATCGCGCATTCTATGTATTAAATCTAATGTTTTTTTACTTTCACTTTCATTAGAAATATCAAATTTTAAACCTTTATGATTCATTGGTCCAGGTGTTACACAAACGAGACCCGTAGATTCAGGCATTATAGAAAGACCTAGTTGCTGCATTAAATTCATTACATCTAAAAAAATAGCTCCTTCAGTAATTTTGTTATTTTCCACTTTGTAAAATTCTGCAAATCTTAATAAAATTGATTTATTATTTGGTTTAAGGCTTATAAACGGCTTATTGAAAACACCCATGAAATGACCCATACTGGAGATCCATTTACTTTTATTTTTATCTAGTGAATTTATCCCAGCATAAAAAATATCTAATCGACGTTGTATAGGTGAAAATGAATCTTTAATTGGTTTCCAAAGATTATTAGCAACAAGATCTATACTACCTAGTTCGTTGAATGGGTGAGTACATTTCATACTAAAATCTTCTAATGTGTATTTGGATATAACTTCAGATAATGAATCAATGTTGCAACTATCTATTTCATTGAAATAATCTAATACTAATTTTTTTTCTGCTTGGAGATCAGTCATTCCATTTTGATTATATTAATAAACTAAAAAAGACAATATTCATTTTTTTGAATAAAATTTCATTGCTTTGAAATATTTTTAAATGTATCTCATTACAAATACAAATTATGAAATTTAATAAAATTACAGATAAAAGACCAGAAGCCCTTCAAGATCATCATATGCCTAAGAGTTATGATATTTCATTAAAAGCATATGGAGGTGGAGGAACAGCAAAGTCATTAAATCCAAAACCAAAAAAACTTAAACATCAATCAATGAAGGGGTTTGAGGATCAGTATAAAAATATAATCGATTATATTGTAAGGATTACATATCAAATCTGGGAAGAAAAAAATATTGGCTACATCTATGATACCTACAGTAAAGATTGCAGAGTTTGGGATGAATTTGGTTTACAATCTGGATCTGAAAAAATTGTAGCTGATACTGTACACACAAACAACGCCTTTCCAGATATTCGATTATTTGCAGATGAAGTTATTTGGGCAGGAGATGAAAATGCAAGTTTTCATACTTCGCATAGAACAATTATTACTGGAACAAATACTGGATTTAGCAAATTTTCCAAACCAACTGGTAAAAAAGTAAGATTATTTTGTATTGCTAATTGTGTAGCAAAAAATAATGAAATTTATTACGAAAATGTTGTCTACGATACAGCAGGTTTAATTAAACAACTCGGATTAGATTTAAATCAGGTTGCCCAGCAACTTGTCGATGAGGGAATTGCAGGACCCTATGCCCCTCATTTTAAAAACTCTAAACCAACAAGAAATATTACTAAATTAAAACCAATTAGTTTTGATATTCCAGATAAAATTACAAATGTAAGAGAGTTTGTTCATGCAGTTTATGATACAATTTGGAATAGACGAAACTTTTCTGCAATAAATAAAGCATACTCGAATAAGGTAGAATTTGAAGGTTCAACTGGTCGTAAATTTAAAGGAGTTTTGCAATTAAGAAAATTTATAATTTCACTTTTAGCTTCGTTTCCTGATCTTGCACTTAGTATTGAAGATTTATACTGGATGGGAAATACAAAAGACGGATATTTAGTATCGGTTCGTTGGGGTGCTGTAGGAACTCATAAAGGTAATGGCTCATATGGTCAACCATCTAATAGAGAAGTGTATTTGTGGGGAATCACTCAATGGGAAATTAAAAATAATAAAATTATTAAAGAGTGGACGGGTTTTAATGAGCTTGCAATACTAATGCAAATTTTAGGAGATAAAAAATGACTTTAGATGAAAGTAAAAAATTATTAGCTGATATGTATGATGCACTTAATGCTCAAGATCTAGAAGCACAACATAAGTACTGGCATGATGATATGGTTTGGCACGGTCCTCCAGGTTTTGGTGATATTCATGGTATAGAAAATTTTAAATATAAAGTTCTAAAACCTTTTTATGAAGCATTTCCAGATTATCATGTAAAAAATGATATTGTGGTTGCTGAAGGTGAGTGGATTAGTGCAACGGGATTTCTTACTGGCACACATAGTGGAACATATCTTGGAGTGGAGCCAACAGGGAAATCTATCAAAATGCAATTTTCAGATTTTTGGACCATTAAAGATGGAAAATTTTTAGATAATTACGTTATGGTAGATAATCATGGTGTCTTCGAACAGATGGGATTAAAATTTAAGTAAATTATTTTGTAGTTTTTCTTTTTATAAGTCTTCCCTGTACAATATGATTTATAGGTTCAAAATCTGGATCTTTAATATATTCATTTATTAATTGAGTTGCTATTTTTGACATTTGTCTAATGGGTTGTCTGACAGTTGTAAGGTTATATGATCCCCAAGCTGACATTGATATATCGTCATAACCAATAATTTCTAATTGAGAAGGTGTTTTTAATGAAGTATTTTTTTTAATATAATCTAAGCATCCGAATGCCATTGTGTCATCAGCACAAAATATTGCACTTATCTTTTTATTGAAAACTTTTTCTGTTGCTTGATATCCACCTTCGTAAGTAAAAAAACCTTTTTCAATATTTAATTTAATTTTTTTATTATTTTTAAGATAATTTTTAAAACCTTTGCATCGCTCATCACTTACAAAAGATCCTTTTGGCCCTTCAATCAGGCCAATATTTTTATGATTTTTCTTTGTAAAATATTCTGCAACTAATTCTCCTCCGTTACGATGATCACATGCAACAGAACTTATCGTTGGTATATTCCAACTTCTATTATAAGCAATAAATTGTATTCTTTTTTGATTGCAATCTTCGACAAATTTATCAGTAGGTTTTGTTGCTGATATTATTGCAATGAGTTTTTCTTTTAAGTATGGCTGTATTAATTTTTCATCTAATTCCTCTCCATCATCAGTTGTAATTAATAAAATTCTAAAGCCTCCATTCCTTAGTGCTTCATGTAACTCTATTAAAACTTCTGGATAATATCTGCTTGTAACGTAAGGTAAAATGACAGCAACTAATCCGCTATCATCATTAGATATTGAATTAGAAGTTATATTAGGTGCTTTATATTTTAATTTCCTAGCTGCTTCCAAGACTCTCAATTTTGTTCTACTAGAAATGCTAGCACCTTTTGTAAAACATCTAGAAACAGCTGATTGAGATACTCCTGCTAGTTTTGCTACGTCCTGTGATGTCGCAGTCTTTTTAAAAGTCATGAATTATCCCCCCATTTCAATATTCAAAATCTTGAATATCAATTCATATTATTGCATTATTTTCTAATACCAATATAAAGGATTTATACTTAAATGTGAATTTCACACTTTATTAATAAGGGGAAATATATGAAAAAACTATTAATAGCTCTATTGTTCACATTTGTTAGCACAAGTGCATATGCCGGTGGGCACTCACCTTGTGGAGTAACAGATGGATCAATAAAGATTCTAGCAAACGAATTTACAACATACAGAATTTTCATGGATGAAGTAAAAAGTTGTGCAGGACCTGATGCAGATTTTTCTGTAACACATTCCGTTGATCATAATAAATTACAAGTTGCAGCACTTTCAGCTAACCCAGCTGAATTCTCTGCTAAACTTGTAACTAATGGTTCAATTACAACTTTAATGAATGATAACTTAATTCGTCCACTTGATGATTTAGTTGCTAAATACGGAAGTGCATTACAAGACAATCAAAAAATCGTGATTGATGGTAAAATTTATGCAGTAGCATTTATGGCTAATGCTCAACATCTTTGGTACAGAGAAAGTATTCTTAATGATTTAGGTATTGCAGTTCCTTCAACATATGAAGAGGTAATTGCAGCTGCAGAAAAAATTAAAGCTTCTGGTAAAATGGCTAACCCATATGCTGGTGCTTTCAAATCTGGATGGAACTTAGGTCAAGAGTTTGTAAACATGTACCTTGGTCACGGAGGTGATTTCTTTAAAGCTGGAACAGCTGAAGTTAGTGTAAATAACGCTAAAGGTGTAGCTGCTCTTAACATGCTTAAAAGATTAACTGAAGTAAGTAACCCTGATTTCTTAACTCAAGATACAAATGCAGTTAAAGAAGAATGGGAGTCTGGTAATGTAGCATTAATGCACATCTGGAATTCAGGTGCAGCTTCATTGTTAGATGATGAAGGTGATCAAGCAATTAAAGCTGATACTAGATTGGCTCCTTCTCCATCTGTAGGTGGTGGAAGTAAACCAGCAACAACTCTATGGTGGGATGGATTTGGAATTGCAACAAATACTTCTGATGAAAATGCAGAAGCATCTTTTAGAGCTCTTTTAGGTGCAGCAACTTCAACAGAAATGGCAAATGCTAATCCAAATGCAACAATTTGGTTGATTGATGGTTATTCGCCTGGAGATACAGCAGGACCAGTTGTTGACGCTGCTAATAGAGGTGCAACACCTTACCCAAGCTTACCATACATGAGTCTATTACATGGTGCTTTGAGTACAGAACTTGTTGAATTCCTTCAAGGAAATGAGTCTGCTGAAAAAGCTTTAGCGGATGTAGAAGCTGCTTATGTAGCAAAAGCTACTGAGCAAGGTTTTCTATAAACCGTATAAATATTTATGATAAAGTGGAACATTATTATGTTCCACTTTTTTTTTAGTAAGAAATAGATGCCCCACAGAACATTTTTTTGGTTCTTCTTTCCAAGTGGATTGGCAATGCTATTATTTATTGGCCTTCCAATTATTTCTAGTTTTTTTCAATCTCTTCATATTGAGCCTGAACAAATTTTAATGGAAGTAGAAAAATGTGATCCATTTGGATGTAAAACAGAAACAAAAGTTGATATTGAAGCAACAACAAAATTACAAGAAGAACAACCTCTTGGAAGATTTAATGGTTTAGGAACATACGGCGATAGAAACCATTTGGCTTTTGATGAAATTAAAGAAGCTTGGACTAATTCCTCATCGATAGCAGAGTTTACGGATATCTTACTCAATTTACCTTTTTACAAAGCACTTTTATTTACACTTACATTTTGTTTTGCCGTTACACCACCAGTTGTAGTTTTAGGTTTCATCGTTGCTTTAAGTGTAAATACAATTACAAAAAGTTTAAAAGGTCCAACCATTTTTGGTGTTATACTGCCTATGATTGTAACACCATTGATTGGATCTCTGGTTTTATTTTGGATGATAGACGCTAAGGGAATATTAGGTTCATTTATTCAATTCTTATTTGATGATCCAAACCTATCACTAAAGTCCTCAAGTCAATTGACTTGGATTACTCTGATTATTTATGGGATTTGGCACAATACACCATTTGCTTTTGTTGTCTTTTATGCTGCATTACAAACTGTTCCTCAAGATCCAATTGAAGCAGCGATCATAGATGGCGCCTCAAGATATGAACGAGTCAGACACATTGTTATTCCACATCTTTATCCGGTAGCAACATTTATTATATTAATTTGTCTAATGGATAATTTTAGGGTTCTTGAGCCAATAATTGGGTTCGCTGCTGAAGGAGTTGCTCAATCACTTTCTTGGATGATTTATAACGACTTAAGAAGTGAAAACAAAATGTTATTTGGGTCTGCAGGAGCAACATCTATGTTAACTATCATTGGTGTAGCAATTCTACTAACACCAGTACTCATAAGAACATGGAGAGAATTTAGGACAGAAAGATAATATGGAATCAAAAATTAATAGATACTCAAAACAACTAATTTTAATAAATAGTTTTTTTATTCTTGCTTGGTTAATTGTTTCCGTGTTTCCTTTTATTTGGACCTTTTGGGGATCATTTAAAGTAAAAGCCGACTTTTTCTCAAGAGCTGATTGGATGTTTGCAGTCACAGGAGTTAATACTTTAATTGAAACAGGAGATACTTCTACAGTCAAGGCTTATGTAGAGTCTTGGACTGAAGGTGAATTTTGGAAAGCAACAATGAATACAATTATTATTACCGTTTCAGTTGTTACGATCTCTTTATTTTTAGGAACATTAGGTGCTTATGCCTTGTCTAGATCGACATATAAATATACTTTTTGGATTTTAATAGCTGCCCTGATTTTTAGAGCGATGCCACACATTACATTAGTTTCAGGTTATCTGTTTCCCTTTTTCCAATTGAACGTTTGGGGCATACTTCCAACTACCATAATTGTTTTAGTTGCAATCAATCAACCCTTTACATTATGGTTACTTTATTCCTTCTTTAAAACAGTTCCTAAAGAGTTAGATGAAAGCGCACTAATTGATGGCTGTTCATATTTTCAAGCGTTTCGATTTGTTATAATGCCTGTTATGTGGCCTGGAGTTGTTACAGCAGGTTTATTCAGTATGATGTTAGCCTATAATGATTTTACAGTTACTTCACTTCTTTTAAATCAGCAGAATTATACTATGGTTCCTAAAATTAATGCTTATTTGGGCACAATTGAACATAGTGGAAATTATATGTGGGCAGTCTCAAGTGTTGTTTCAGCAACAGCACCACTTTTTATGATAATTATGTTTTTCCAAAGACAATTAATAAGTGGTTTAACTGCTGGTGCAGTAAAAGGTTAATAATAAATTTCTAATCTTATGAAATATAAAGCACTTCTATTTGGATCTATTGGGACACTAATTGAATCTTCTAACATTCAACGTAACTCATTTAACGAAGCTTTTAAAGAAGCTGGACTTGATTGGTATTGGGATGAGCAAGACTATAAAATTTTGTTAAAAAAATCTGGTGGGACAAAAAGGGTAGAAGATTTTGCTGAAAAAAATAATACTAATGTTAACGCTTCACAAATTAGAAATAGAAAAACAGAAATCTTTAGCTCATTCATTATTCAGAACAAACAAAAATTAAGAAAGAGCGTTGATGAAATAATTAAGTATACAAAAGATAATAATATTAAACTTGCTTTCTCAACTTCTACAACTTTAAATAATGTCGATGCAGTATTTGAAAGTCTTTCAGGTCAAATTTCAAAAGAAGAATTTGAATTCATTGGTAATAAATCATTGGTTAAAAATGAAAAACCACATCCAGAAATTTATAAAGTTACATTAGATAAATTAAATTTACAACCAGAAGATTGTCTTGCAATAGAGGATACTGAAGAAAGTAGTAATTCTGCTGTAAACGCTGGAATTAAATGTATTGGGTTTCCAGGTGATTACCACCTAGAAGATAATTTTCAAATGTGCATCAAAAAAATGAATTTATTAGATCAATCTATTTTTTCATTGTAAACAATTATAATAAATGTTTCTAAAAAATTTTACTGTAAACAACAAAACTGCTCTTGTTACAGGATCAGGTAAAGGCATTGGTAAAGCATGTGCAATAGCATTAGCAGAAGCAGGTGCAAATATAATTATTCTTAGTCGTACAGAGAAAGATCTTTTAATTGTTCAAGACAAAATTAAAAAACTCAAAAAGAAATGTAGTTATTATGTGTGTGATGTAACTAATTTAAAAGAAATTAAAAAAATATTTTCTGAAATCAATAAATTAGACATATTAGTGAATAATGCTGGCACAAATAGACCTGAATATTTTACTAAAATTAAAAGAAAAGATATGAGTGAAGTGGTTGATCTTAATATTAAAGCCTCATTCGATATTGCTCAATTAGCTACAAAAGTTATGCTTAAAACTAAAAATAGAAAAAAAATTGGTGGATCAATAATAAATATCTCTTCTCAGTTAGGTAAAGTAGGAGCTCCTCTTAGAAGTGTTTACAATATGACTAAGTTTGGTGTTGAAGGTCTCACCAAAGGGATAGCTATTGATTTGGCTAAGCACAACATTAGAGTTAATTCCGTTTGCCCTACATTTGTGGAAACCCCAATGGTCAAAAAATTTTTTAAAGATAAAAGATTTAAAAAATCTGTAATTGAAAACATACCTTTAGGAAAAGTAGCAACAGAAAGTGATATTGCTAGTGCTGTAGTGTATCTTGCTTCAGATGCTGCTTCAATGATGACTGGTTCATCACTAGTAATTGATGGAGGATGGACAGCTAAATAATCAAAATTTAATTTTCTTTATTTATAAAATAAGTTGCTAAGATTACAATTATACCTCCAATAAAAGTAATTAAAGTTGGTATTTCATAAAAAATTATAAATGTTAACAACACACCAAATACAGGAAATAAAGCGTAAAATGGAAATACCCTATTAACAGGATACATCCTATATAAATAGAACATCGACATGTGAGCAGCGATTGAAACAAAGATACCTGAATGCAATATTAATAACCATGATTGAAAACTAATATTTTTTATTTCGTTTACTGTTTGTCCTTCAAATATTGATGATGAAATAATTAGTAATACAAATCCAACTAGTCCCATTACTGCATTTGTGAGAGTGACTTCTAAATCTTTTAGGTACCTGGAAAATACTTGTGCACTAGCATAGAAGAATGCCATTAACGTAATTAAGAATAATGCATAAATTTCATTTCTTATTAATGGATCAAAGCCCAATAAAATGATGCCAAAAAAAGAAATAAATATTAGTACCCATTTTTTAATACTTACTTTCTCTTTTAAAAAAAATGAGCTTAATAATATTGCAAATGGTACAGCCAATTGAGAACCAATAATTATTGGAGAAACTATATTTGCTTCATTTAAAGATAATGTCATAAAAACATTTGCTAAAAAACCCATAGCAATTGAAAAAAAGAGAAGTGGTAACCAGTATTTTTTTTCAGGAATTCTAAATCTCCAAAAAGGCAAAAGGCATATGAAAACCACTAACATTCTTAAACTTCCCATTAATAATGGTGGTACATTTTCATTAAAAATTACTTTCTGAACAGGGTAGGCACTTCCAAATAAAAAAGTGATTATTAAAATTAAAAAGTAATGTCTTAAAAGCATTCGACTTAAAATTTATTTGTTAATTAATTATTTGCAGCAACAACAGCTGCCATAATTGATGCAAGTTTAGAATGTTTAGTATCAGCTCTACTTGGAACAACAACTGGTACTTTACCACCGATTACTATTCCTGCAGCACATGCCTTCATAAAATAAACCATTATTTTAGATAAAGAATTTCCAGTTTCTAAATTAGGTACTAATAATATATCAGCATCACCAGCAACATCATTTTTGATTCCTTTTATTTTAGCCGCTTCTTCAGAAACCGCATTATCAAAAGCAAGCGGACCATGAATAAATGCATTAATTTTTTCTTCAAACGCAAGTTCCATAACTTTTTTTGCATCGACTGAACTTGGCATACTTTCAATTGGATCTTCTGTACCTGATAAAATTGCCACTTTTGGTTTGCTGATGTTTAATTTATTACAAAACTGAACAGCATTTTTGAGAATCTGTAATTTTATATCAACTCTTGGTAAAACATTTAGGGCACCATCAGTGATAAAAAGAGGTTTTTCAAGTTGTGGTGTAGTCATATGCCAAATATGACTTAATCGTCTACCATCAAGTAAATTAAATTCTTTTTTTAAATAAGAGCGCATTAAAATATCAGTATGGAGGTTCCCTTTAATTATGATTTTACTTTTATTTTCATTAGACATTTGACATGCAACTGAAGCACTTTCCTCTTCATCTTTAGCCTCTACAATATTAAAATTTGAAATATCCAAACTGAAATTTTTTGCCGTTTCGGTAATTAAACTTTTATTTCCAATCAATGTTGGATCGATGAGGTTCATATTTTTACCTTCAATTACAGCTGATAAGATGCTTTCTTGATTGGGGCATACGACAGCAGCGGGTATGTTAGGAGTCTCTAAAGCTTTACTTTTAAGATCTTCTGGTAATGTGCTCATATTTGGTATTCTCTCTATACCACTGCTACAATTTTTCCTATGATATTTCTTTATTGTGAAAGAATTATTCTTTGATTTATCAATAATTTCATATACTCAATCATTATTAAGGAAAAAAATGGATTTAGAAAAAAGAACTGAAATACCTAATTCATTAGAAGAGCATTGGATGCCATTTACATCCAATAGAGACTATAAAAATAGTCCAAGATTAATGGTTAAGGCAGAAGGTGTTTATTATACTGATCATTATGGAAATAAATTAATTGATGCTAGCTCAGGATTATTTTGTAGTCCTGCGGGTCATTCAAGACCAGAAATAAGAGAAGCAGTATCAAAACAATTAGAGCAATTAGATTATGTTCAACCATTTCAACAAGGTTTTGGTGGTTCATTTGATTTAGCTAGAAAAGTTTCAAAACATACACCCGAAGATTTAAATAAAATATTCTTTACTATTTGTGGTTCATCAGCTGTTGAAACAGCAATTAAAACAGCCATAGCATATTTTAAAGCAAAAGGAGAAGGTCATAGATCTCACATAGTAGGAAGAGAAAGAGGTTATCATGGAATGAATATTGGAGGAATTTCTGTTGGCGGTATGATTGCTAATAGAAAAACTTTCTCAAATATTCTCATGCCAAATGTACATCATCTAAGACATACTCATTTACCTGAAAATTTATTTGTAAAAGGCGAACCTGAAACAGGTGCTGATCTAGCAGATGATCTTGAAAGAATTGCTGGTAACATAGGTGCTGAAAATATTGCAGCATGTATTGTTGAGCCAGTAGCAGGATCAACAGGAACTTTAGTACCGCCAAAAGGATATTTAAAAAGGCTAAGAGAAATTTGTGACAAACACGGAATTCTTTTAATTTTTGATGAAGTTATTACAGGTTGGGGAAGAATGGGTGCTCCATTTGCAGCTCAAGCTTTCGATGTATGCCCTGATATTATGACAATGGCTAAAGCAATTACTAACGGCGTTGTACCTTTAGGAGCAGTAGCTTCACGTGATCATATCTATGACACTATTGTTGATGCTTCACCTACAGGAGCTATAGAATTTTTTCATGGTTATACTTATTCTGCTATACCTGTTTCAATGGCAGCAGGTTTAGCAATGCAAGATATAATCGAGAAAGAAGATTTATTTAATAGGGCAAAAGATATGTCTCCATATTTCTTAGATGGTTTATTTACTTTGAAAGACTTAGATATCATTACTGATATAAGAGGATATGGAATGATGGGAGGAATTGATATTAAAATGGATGAGCGTTTAGGCAAAGCTGGATATGCTTGTTTTAAAAAATTATTTGAAGCAGGCTTAAGCTTGAAAGCAACAGGTGATTGTTTAATTGTTGCACCTCCATTTACTTGTGAAAAAAAACATATTGATGAGATAATTGAAAAATTAAGAACAGGTATCTCAAACTATATGCATGACAGATAATGAAAATAGGTGTTCCCTCTGAGATTAAAGCTCAGGAGTCCAGAGTTGGGCTTACCCCACTAAGTGTTAAAGAATTAGTAAAAGATAAACATACCGTTCTAATTCAAAAGGATGCCGGTATTGGAGCTGGCTTTTCAAATAGTGATTATGAATTATCAGGTGCTAAAATTGTAAATTCCGCTGAAGATGTTTTCAATGATTCTGAAATGATCGTAAAAGTAAAAGAACCTCTAATGAATGAAGTAGCCATGATAAGAGAAAACCAAATTTTATTTACTTATTTACATCTTTCAGCAGCTCCAGAATTGACAAAGGGTTTAATTGATTCAAATTCAATTTGTATAGCTTATGAAACGGTAAGTGATCATAATAATAAATTACCACTTCTTGCACCTATGAGTGCTGTTGCCGGCAGAATGTCGATTCAAGCTGGTGCGTATTCACTTGAAAAACATAAGGGTGGAAGTGGTTTACTTTTAGGTGGCGCACCTGGAGTTCAGCCTGGAAATGTATTAATTTTAGGTGGAGGTGTTGTTGGAGAAAATGCAGCAATAATTGCTACCGGTATGCAAGCAAAAGTTTTCATCGTTGATAAATCAGAAAAAAGATTAGAAGTATTACAAGAAAAATTTGGTGATAAAATAGAACCACTACATAGTGATAAAATAAATCTAAAAGATTATATTTCTGAATGTGATTTACTAATTGGTGGCGTACTTGTTCCAGGCTCTAATGCTCCAAAGATTATAACTAAGGACATGATAAAAGAGATGAAAAGTGGATCTGTAATTGTTGATGTTGCAATTGATCAAGGTGGTTGTGTTGAAACTAGTAAACCAACAACTCATGCAAATCCTACATATGTTGTTGATGATGTTGTTCATTATTGTGTTGCAAATATGCCAGGGGGAGTTCCTAGAACTTCCACTCTTGCTTTAAATGCAGTCACTTTACCATTTATTCAAAAATTAGCCTCTAACGGTTTTAAAGATGCATTAAAAAATGATAAAAATTTTATGAATGGTTTAAATATTTTTAAAGGTGCCGTTACATATAAAGCTATTGCTGATGATTTAAATTATGATTATGCTAATCCAGAAACTTTAGTCCACTAGAAACTATCAGCAGCTTCCACCATTATTTTTAATTTTATTTTTGCTAAATCTCGAGGTAAGTGACCAAGGCCGCAATCAGGAGCAACAATTAATTGTTCCGTATCAATAAACTTTAATGCATCATTTATTCTCGAGACAATTTCTTCTTTAGACTCTACTTGAGAGCTCGCTATTTTTACTAAACCAAAAATAACTTTTGTTTGTTTAAAATCTTTTAAAAAATTTAAATCATTATATCGATGAGCATCTTCAATAGAAACTGTATCTATAATTGACTCATCTAAAGCTTTACTAATTTTACTGTAAGAATCTAAAGGCGCTTTTGGATAATCTACTGCATCTAATTTATCAGGATAGCCGCAACAAATATGAGTAATTTTTTCAATACTTTGATTATTAATATCCTTAAAACATCTTTCTAGGTTTTTGATTCCAAAATTAAGAGCATTTTCTGGTTTTCTAGCAAACAACGGTTCATCGACTTGAATATATTTACATCCTGCATCAACCAATCTTTTAATTTCTACATTAATAGCATCAGCTAAGTCTTCACCCATATGTTCATCTGAATCATAAAATGTATTTGCTATGGTGTCTGTTATAGTCATTGGTCCAGGAATAGTAATTTTTAAATCTTTATTGGTTAAACTCTGATTTTTTTTCCACTCTTCAACTAAAAAAGATTTTTTTGCTTTAACTTTTGAAGTTATTGTTGGTAACCAGCATTTATAATTCCCTGTCCTAGCAACTTTTTCTGTGAGATTTGCAAAATCAATTCCTTCTAAATATCTACAATGATAGTGAATATAATTTTCTCTTCTAACTTCACCATCGGTTAGGATATCAATACCGCATTCTTCCTGATCACTAATTATTTCTTTGGTAGCTTTATTAAATAACTCTTCAACATTATCGCCCATTTTTTTTATTTCATCTTCGTAAAATTTAGTTGGATATTCTGTGTCTGTGCCACCAGAAGCATTAAACCAATCAGTTATTTTTAAGTAGCTTGGTTTTGGATAGGCGCCTATAACAGTCGTTAACATATCTTTATTATTCCATTTTTCTGCTAAATGGTCCAGATTTTGTATTAACACCTGAACTGGAAAGTTTAGTGTTTGATAATTGTCGCTCCTGATGAATCATGCGGTGACTTAACAATTTTGATACTAGTTTATGTTTTATATCTTTAAATTCTCTTAAGTCTGATAGATCATTTATTTCCTCAGGATCTTTTTCTAAATCAAATAATAAACATGGCAATGAAGGAAAATGAACATATTTCCATTTATTATTTCTAATGACCGATAGATTACATTGTTCGGGCGCTAATTTTTTATCTTTAACAAATGAAGTACTTTCTCTAAAATCATAATCAAAAACAACATATTCTTTATTAGGTGATTTTTCGTATTTATGATTGATATTGTGCATCAGTGATTGACCATTCCAATCAATGGGGATGTCACCACCAAGCCATTCTAAAATTGTAGGAGCAACATCTACAGATTCTGTTAAATGGTTAATTTCTTTTGGATTGTTTTGAGGCAGATAAATAAATAATGGAATTCTATAAGAAGAGTCCCACCAACCTAATTTCCCCCATAAATTATTTTCATTTAACATCTCTCCATGATCACTAGTAAAAATTATCATTGTATTTTCTTCTTGCCCTGATTCTTTAAGAGCATTCAAAATTTTACCAATATTAAAATCAACCTCTGCACACATGGCAAAATAGACACTCATAATATTTTTGATATCTTGATCTTTTAAAAGATCATAATTAATTTCAGAGAAATTTTCTTTTAATAAAAATTTTTTGCATAACTCTTCAAGTAGAGGATGTTTTTTCGATAATTCTTTAAGTGAAATATCATTTTTAGATAAATTAATATTATCTGGATTAAATTTACTAAACCATGGATCAGCTATATGAAAGGGCGGGTGTGGTTTTAAAAAAGATACATGCATAAAAAATGAATCTTTGACTTTTTTTAAATCGTTAACAACTTTGTCTGCTAAAAATGCGGTGTCTGAAAATTCAGTTGGAATATAATATGGTTCATAAATATATGCTTGATCATTTTTAGGCTTTCTTCCTTTGTACAAATCTTCTGCTTTATTAATTTCAAAACCATTTTGATTAAGATGGTTAGCCCAAGGCTCCGGTTTTCCTCCTGGTAAAACACAACCATCATCAAACCCTTCCATTGGTGATTCATAGGTAAAATTTTTTTTATCTTTTGGATCCAAGTATCTTGGATCCCAAGAAGTATCAGTGTATCCGTAAAGTCTTGGATTATAATTTAGTTTACGAACTTCTTTAGCGATATTTGTAAATCTTTTATCAAGAGGAGCACCATTATATACTGAACGATGTATAAATGGATATAAACCCGTAAGCATTGTAGTTCTAGATGGACCACAAGGGACAATTCCTGCAAAATGGGATTTAAAAACAACACTTCGTTTAGCAAGATTGTCTAAGTTTGGTGTTAGAGCATATGGATGATTTAGGAAGCTAAAGCAGTCAAAACGCCATTGATCAGCACATATAAAAAGAACAGATTTTTTGGATTTTTCCATATTTACTTATGTTTATTAAAGTAATTAATTAATAAGAAATACACAATTTTTTTAAAATAATTGTAATAAAAGCGTCAAAAATTTTTGCTAAAAAGTCAAAATTGTTTACAAACAAAATCATACGATAAATTTATCTTATAGGAGAAAATATATGTTAAAAAAATTATTCATAGCGTTAGTATTTTCTTCCGCAACCTTTGTTTGGAGTGGAAGCTCTTTTGCAGGTGGTCATTGTGTAGGTACAACAATGAACGATGCACAAACAGGCGGAAAATATCCTCAGCAATATGAATTATCAGAATATGAAAGTGCAGCCGGCTGTACTATGAAATTTTCTGACAATCCGAATATTGCTAGCATTAACGCTACAATACAAGGTAACCCAGGAAGTCTACCTCCAGTAGAGGATAGATTACCTGATGAGCCACTTGTTGTAGTGCCATATGAGTCTATTGGTAAATATGGAAATACAATAAACTTCTTATCGAACGCAACTGAAGCTGGAACTTCGGATATGTTATCTACAAGACACGTTAACTTATTACGTTTTGCTGATGACTTAACTACAATTGTTCCAAACGTTGCTAAAGATTATGAGTGGAATGATGATTTTACCACTTTAACATTTATGTTACGTAAAGGTCACAAGTGGTCAAACGGTGAGCCTTTTGTAGCAAGAGATGTTGAGTTTTGGTACGAAGACTTGATGATGAATCCAAAGATTCGTGAAAAACCATATCCATATCTTTTAGTTGGTGGTGAACCAATGACTGTTGATGTAATTGATGATCAAACAGTAAGATTTAATTTACCATCTCCGTTCCCTGGATTAACTGCAACTATAGCATGGTCTTATAACCAGTTCTTCATGCCTTCACATTTCCTAGAACAATTCCATCCGGAAATTGATTCAAATGCTGATGCAAATGCACAAGCATTAGGATTTGCAGATGGGTATGATGCTTTAGCAGCATATTATGGTAACTCAGGTTGGACTGATACTCCAACTCCTTTACTAGCTAAACCAGATCTAGTTGCGGGATTACCTTATGCAGCTTATCCTTCTTTAGAAGCTTATATGACTATTGAAGATACTACTGAAGGTAGAGTCTATGCAGCTAACCCATACTTTTTCCAAGTTGATACAGCTGGAAATCAATTACCATACATTGATTATCAAAATGAAAGATACATCAATGAAAATGAAATAAGATTGTTAAAACTTGTTAATGGTGAAGTTGATTATAAATCACAGTCTGTTCAATTAGAGTCCGCTCCTCAATTACTTGATGGTGCTGAGTCTGGTGGATATCAAGTTCAAATCAATCCAGGTTGTGGCGCTGCATTATTTAGTTTTAATGTAACACATCCGGATCCTGAAAAACGTAAAGTCTATGGGGATATTCGTTTCCGTCAAGCAATGTCAATTGCAATGAATAGAGACGAGATCAACGAAGTTGCATATTACGGCCTAGGTAAAGTTGAGCAGTTTGTAGGATTTTCACCTGCACCTGACTTCGTTCCTGAAAGTATAAAAATGCATATGACTCAATACGATCCAGATGGAGCAAATGCTCTTCTTGATGAAGTAGGATTAAAAGACGTTGATGGTGATGGATTTAGAGAATTACCAAATGGTGATGCTCTAGCTATTAACATTGACTACGCTACTCAAGGTATTGGTGGTGTTGAAGTTGAACTTGTTGCAAGATACTTCAATGAAGTAGGAGTAAAAACTACTTTTAAAGAGGTAACTCCAGATGAATATCGTGGTTCGCAAGCTGCTAACCAACTTGACGTTCATGTTTGGGATAAAGGTCAACCATTAGCAATTGTTGCTGGTAACCCAGAAACATTTAAACCTCCGTTTGGTAACTACTTTAACCATACACAAGGTTTAGATTGGGCAGCATACATTGATAGTAATGGTGACGAAGGTACTAAACCTCCTCAGTGGGTATATGACTTAAGTGATGGAATTGATAAATTCCAATCTTACGCTCTTGGTACTGCTGAGTCTAATGAGTGGGGTGAAAAAATTGCAACAATGTTAACGGAGCAAAGTCTATTGATTGGTACAGTGAAAGCACCTTTCCCAACTTATCATAGAAACGCGTTGAAAAACTTTACGCAATTTAAAACTACTTCGTATGAGTATTATAGAACATACCCATACCTAGCTACTCAATGGTGGTTAGACGAGTAATTTAACTCAATAAATAATAAAAAAAGCGGCAATTATATATTGCCGCTTTTCTTTTTTTAATTATTCTTGTCTCCTAATTATTAAATATGATTAATTTTATACAATTTACTCTCACAAGAGCCGGACTTGCAGTTATAACTTTGTTACTTGTTTGCTTTATTGTTTTTTCATTAATGGAATTAGTTCCTGGAACTTGTGCTGAAAGATATTTAGCATTTAAAAATACACAAGGATCACAAATAACTTATGAAGATATAGAAAAAGAAAAAATTCGTTTAGGTCTAGATAAACCTTTTTTGTATAGATATGGCAAATGGGTTTCCAATATAGTTTTTAATGGAGATTTTGGTGACAGTTGTATTTTAAGAATGAATATAAATGAATTATTAAGTGGAAGATTTACTTTATCTCTAACGATATGTTTGGTTGCGCTAATATTTTCATATTTAATTGCCATACCAGTTGGGATCATATCGGCCACGACAAGATATGCTTCATTAGATAATACTCTTAAATTCATTAGTTATCTTGGAATAGCACTTCCCAATTTTTTAGTAGCACTCTGTATTATGCTTTTTATGACTGTTTACTATGGAGATACGATGACAGGTTTATTTTCTCAAGAATATGAAAACGAACCCTGGTCATCAGCAAAACTATTTGATTTTTTAAGCAGAGCTTGGCTTCCAATATTTGTTTTAGGTTGGAATGCAACTGCCTTTGCTCTTCAAACAGTTAGAGCACTAATGCTAGATGAAAATGATAAACTATATGTAATGGCTGCAAGAGCTAGAGGAATATCAGGAATGAGTTTGTTGTGGAGATATCCTGCAAAACATTCTTTAGGTCCAGTAATCAATTCTATAGGTTTTGACCTCAATCGAATATTTAGTGCATTACCAATTGTAGCGTTAATTTTAATTCTTACTGAAGCTGGCGCACTATTGATTGAAGCTTTAGCAAGATCAAATGATCAGCAGTTAGCAGGCGCAATTATTTTTCTTTTAACAGCAACAATTGTTTTTGTTAATTTTATAACAGATATTATTTTAGCTATAATTGATCCAAGAATAAGAAAAGGAGTTATGGGTGGAGGTTAGTAATCAAAAAAAAGAAGCTTATTATACTGCAACGCAGATGCAGTTAGTAAGAACACGCTTTTTTGGAAATAGATCTGCTATGATTGCTGGATCTATATTACTGTTTATGATTATTTGTAGTCTTTTTGCAGATTTTCTATCTCCTTACGATCCAACAATTAAAGGAAGAGATAAAGATTATGAAAATGGAGCACCTCAAATTCCAATGTTTTGGGATGACAATGGATTTTCTGCTAGGCCATTTCTACATACATTAGAAAAGTATAGAGGAGCAGATACAAATTTCAGATGGGTTTATAAAGTTGATACTGAAAAAAGAAGATACGTTTATTTCTTTGTTGAAGGATGGGAGTATAAAGTTTTTGATTTTAATATAAATCTTCCAGGAAAGATTTTAGATTTTAAAATTCCAGGTTTTACATTTAATACTCATTTATTCGGTGTTGAAGAGGGTGGAATTCATATATTTGGAACAGATAAGGCTGGAAAAGATTTATTTAGTAGAACCTTAAGTGCAATTTATATTTCGCTAGCTGTTGGAACACTTGGAGTTTTTATTTCATTTGTACTATCGCTAATTATAGGTGGGATATCAGGTTACTATGGTGGATGGATTGATAGTGTATTGCAGATGTTTACTGATGCAATTCGAACGGTACCACCAATACCTTTATTTATGTGTCTTGCTGCCTTTGCTCCATTAGAATGGAGTTCTGAATTACGTTTCTTTTTTATATCATGTTTACTTGGATTAATTTCATGGCCAACACTTGCAAGAAGAGTAAGAACTCATCTACTTAGTGAAAGAAGTCAAGAATATATTCTTGCTGCAAAACTTTGTGGTGCGTCATCTACCCATATTATCGTAAGACACTTGTTACCAAGTTTTACGAGTTACATTATTGTCGATTTAGTAATTAGTTTTCCATACATGTTATTATCTGAAACTGCTTTAAGTTTTATAGGATTAGGTTTGAGGGAACCTGTAAATTCTCTTGGTGTTCTTTTGCAAAATGCAACGAAGGCTGATGTACTTTTAAATTATCAATGGTATTTTATCCCTGTATTTTTCTTAGTCGTATTAATTTTAACATTTGTTTATGTAGGAGATGGATTACGTGATGCAGCAGATCCTCATAAGGTAAAGTAATATGAGTCACTTATTAGAAGTAAAAAACTTAGATGTAAAATTTGATACTGATGAAGGTAGAATAACAGCAGTTGAAAATATTTCTCTTTCTGTAGATCAAGGAGAGGTACTTGGTATAGTTGGCGAATCTGGATCAGGTAAATCTGTTACAGCTAAATCGATTATGAAGTTAAACCCAGGTAATACCTCTTATAATGAAGACGCAGAAATAATTTTAGACAACGAAAACATACTTCAATTTACTTCTAAGCAAGACTTAAAGAAAATTAGAGGTGGAAAAGTATCAATGATTTTTCAAGAACCTATGGCAAGCTTTGCTCCAGCAATAAAAATTGGAGCACAAATGGTTGAACAATTACTAATTCATAAAAATATTAATAACGATGAAGCAAAATCAATATCTATAAACATGCTTAAAAGAGTAGGTATAGCAGATGCAGAAAAACGGTTTAATCAATATGCATTTGAACTATCTGGAGGAATGCGTCAAAGAGCTATGATAGCTATGGCATTATCAACTATGCCTAAACTTTTATTAGCAGATGAGCCTACAACTGCTTTAGATGTAACAATTCAAGCTCAAGTAATAAACTTAATTAAAGATATCATTAAAGAATATCAAATGGGCGTAATATTTATTACTCATGATCTAGGTGTTATTGCTCAGGTCGCTGATCATGTAGCAGTAATGTATTTAGGAAGTGTAGTTGAAAAAGGTCCAGTAAATGAGATTCTTAAAAATCCTAAACATCCTTATACAAAAGGTCTATTACAAGCCTTGCCTGATATTAATAACTTAGATGCACCATTATCTCCTATACCTGGAAATATTCCAAGTCCATTAGATAGACCTACAGGCTGTGTATTTAGAACTCGATGCCCTCATCATAATCCTGAGGGTAAAGACGGTAAAATAGAAATGAAATTAATTGAAGTTGAACCAGGTCACTGGGTTGACCAGTGTGGAATTCAGTGTGGTCAAAATGGGTGATAATTTAATTTCAGTTAATAATGTTTCAGTAAATTTTGATTATCAAGAAAATTTTATTTCAAAAAAACAAAAAATACATGCAGTTAACAATATTAATATTAAAATAAAAAAAGGATCTTTTTTTGGTTTAGTTGGCGAGTCAGGTTCAGGAAAAACTACTCTCGGTAGAGCAATACTTGGGGCTAATAAAATTAGTTCAGGAAATGTTATTTTTCATGATGATGAAAGAGATTATGATTTAACTAATATGAACAAACAAGATTTAAAAGAATATAGAAAAAAAGCTCAACTAATTTTTCAAGATCCTTATGCTGCTTTAAGCCCAAGAATGACTGTTAGGGATATTATTGCAGAACCTTTAGAAGTAATGAAAATAACAAACTCAAGACAAGAGACTGATGAAAGAGTAAGAGATATCGCAGCTAAATGTAGACTAAATATTGAGCATTTACGAAGATTCCCTCATGCATTTTCTGGAGGACAAAGACAAAGAATATCAATTGCAAGAGCCTTAGTAAGTAATCCAAAATTTATTGTAGCAGACGAAAGTGTTGCTGCTTTAGATGTATCAATACAAGCAGATATATTAAATCTTTTAAAACAACTTCAAACTGAACTTAACCTTACTTACTTATTTATTAGTCATGATTTAAGTGTTGTTGCACATGTATGTGATGTTGTTGCAGTTATGTATTTAGGGCATATAGTTGAAATGGGCCCCTCAAGAGAATTATTTAAGAACCCTAAACATTCCTATACTAAAGCATTATTATCTTCTATTCCTTCAATTGATCCAGAGAAAAGATCTGAAGCTATTGAACTAAAAGGAGAAATACCTAGTGCATTAAATCCACCGCCAGGTTGTGTATTTAGAACAAGATGTCCTAACCCTGGAATAGATTGCAAAGGTGGCGAGATAACAATGGGCCTTACTGAAGTTGAACCAGGTCACTGGGTAGACCAGTGTTGTGTTTTATAAAAAAGTATCTTTTAAAAACACATAACATTTTATGAAAAGTAATTTATTTTTAGCTGTTATCCTATCACTTTCAGGTTTGTTCTTATTAGATTGTATGGGCATAGCGATAAAGTTTTTGCGAAACGATTACCCAGCTGCTCAACTTTCTGTTTTTCGAAATTTATTTGGGATGATTCCATGTGTTATTGCTTTATATTTTTCACAAGATTGGCATCGAAACGGTAGACAAATAAAAATAACTCAATGGAAGTTAGGTTTATTTCGTGGAGTTTTTGTAGCCTTGGCTCAATTGTGCCTATACACTTCTTATGCTTATCTCCCTTTTGCATTAGTTGCTACCATGGAATACACAGGACCTATGATGGTTACTCTTCTTGCTATTCCTATATTAGGTGAAAAATTTGGTTGGTACAAAATGAGTGCCGTAATCTCTGGTTTTGCAGGTATAGTTTTAATTATGCAACCTTGGTCATCAGACTTTAATTATATGCTATTACTGCCTATTCTTGCTGCTCTTGGATATTCATTAGCAAGGGTAACATCGTTAAGTTTTGAGGATCATGTTCCTTCACCACTTATCAACTTGTATGGTCAAACAGGGACAATCATAGTTGCATGTATGTTAGTGGTGTTTTTTGGTATGTGGGAAAATTTCAAAAGTATAAATGATTTTTTAATAGTTTGTATAATGGGGATTGCAGGAGGATCTGGAACTTTACTTTTAATATATGGTGCTAGAAAAGCAGAACTTAGCAAAATTATGCCATTTGATTATATCGAGATATTTTTTGCACTTATTTTAGGTTGGATATTTTTTGCAGAATGGCCAGTTGATCAACTTTTCCCAGGTGCTTTTTTCATAGTTTTAGGTGGATTAATCATTTATCTTCAACAAAGAAAAAATAATTTTCAAAGATTAAGGAAAACATAATGGAATATAAAATTACAAAACTTCAAAATGATAAAGGTTTAGATATTGACATAGTTAATATTATTAACTCAAACAATTATAGTTTTAGTTTTTATACTTATGGCGGTTATATGAGTGAAGTTTGTATTCCAATTTCTTCGAATGTTTCTGAAACAGAGGATGTTTTATTAGGTTATGGTAATTTAGATGATTGCCTGGAAGCTCATGGATATTTCAATTCAATTATTGGAAGAGTTTGTAATAGAATAGGGCAAAGTAAATTTACTCTTAATGGGAAAGAATATAATTTATATTCTAATACTGAACCTGATCATCTTCATGGTGGAGAGGTAGGTTTCAATAAAAAGATTTGGAAAATAGCCGATATTAAAAAAACAAGCCAAAGTATAAAAGTGGAGCTCACTTACCAGTCTATACATTTAGAAGAAAATTATCCAGGCAACCTAAATTGTAAAACTATTTACGAACTTAATAATAATAATGAAATTTTAATTTCCTTTAATGCTACTACAGATCAAGATACTATTGTTAATATGACTAATCATAACTATTGGAATTTCCATGGCCATAAAGATAATTATAAAAATATTACTGACCATGTTGTAAGAATATCATCTAATCAAATTTGCGAAACTGATGAGGGATCAATTCCTACTGGTAAACTATTCGATGTAGTTAATACAAAATATGATCTTAATAATTCATTTGAAATAAATAAATCTTTTTTAGATGGCGGTGGTATTGATCACAATTATGTTCTCAAAGATCATTCTATTGATCTATCTATAGCCTCCATCTACAGTAATATTACTGGTATGGGAGTTGAATACTCGACTGATCAACCTGGAATACAATTTTATACTGGTAATATGATGAAAGATTCATATCATGGCAAACATAATCGGAATTATGGATTACAATATGGTATGTGTCTAGAGACGCAAATTTTTCCAGATGCTATTAATCAACCAAATTTTCCATCAACTATATTAAAAGTAGGCGAAATGTATAATTCAAATACAAAAATAAAATTAAGAAATGATTTTAAATAAATTAATTTATTGTTTTATAATTTTATATCTATAGACATCCGCATAAATGAAAATCAGTAAAAAAATCATCGATAATTTAAAAAAAGGTGGAGTAGATTTTTACTTAAGTGTTCCTTGTAAGTTATTAGCCAACATGATTGATATTCTTGAAAATGATAAAGATGTTTATTATTCGGCTGTACCAAGAGAGGAAGAAGGTATGGGTATTTGTGCTGGAGCTTATTTAGGAAATAAATTCCCGTGTATAATGATGCAGAATACAGGGATTGGAAATTCAGTGAATGCAATTGTTTCTCTGTTACAATTATATCAAATGCCTGTTGTTTTTCTAATTAGTTACAGAGGTACACCTGGTGAGCCAGTAGGAGCGCAAGGCGGAATGGCGAAAATTACTGAAGATATTTTACAAACGTTGAGAATACCTATGTTGCATTGTTCTTCTGAAAAAGAATTAGATAAAATTTCAACATTTAGCAAACATGCCAAAGTTGTTGAATCACCAGTAGCTATTTTATGTGATTTCAATTTAATGAAAGATGATAAATGAACCGTTTTGATTTATTAAATAAGGTACAAAATATTCTTAAAGATAACTTAGTTATTTGTAATATAGGTCTTCCATCTCAAGAATTATATAAAATTAGTGATCAACCAAATTTTTTTTATATGTTAGGCAGTATGGGCTTATCATCTTCTATTGGCTTAGGTTTGTCACTATCCCAAAATAAACACGTTATTAGTATAGATGGTGATGGATCAGTTTTAATGAATATGAATACCCTAGCAACAATAGGTAATAGAGCGCCATCAAACTATACTTTATTAATAATTGATAATGGCTCTTATGGATCAACAGGAGATCAACGAACATTTACTGATGAGAAAACTTCCTTAAAGGATGTTGCATTAGGAGCTGGCTGCAAAAATGTAGTTGAATGTTCTGGCGAGGAAACAGTTAATGAATTGAACAAAGCCATTGATGATAAAGACAATTCATATGTAATAATTTCAAAGATCAATTCTGGAAATGTTAAAATTGATCCCATTCCACTCAATCCTATAACTATAAGAGATAGGTTTAGAAAGTTTATTGGTAAAGTTAAATACCTTTAATTAATATTTTATGATCATTTGCGCAGGATCAATATTTACAGATTACATAAGTAGGATTAATAAATTTCCAAAAAAACCAATTAAAGTTTTATCTAGAGGTATTGATAAAAGATTAGGTGGTTCAGCAGCAGTATCGGCATTTACTGCAAAAATTTTGGGCTCTGAATCAAAATTCATAGGAAAATTTGGAGATGATGATTCATCTGACTTTTTAAAAAATGAATTAAAAAAATTTTCTATTAATACTAGTAAATCAATTTTTATTAAAAAATGTCAGTCTTCGCAAAGCTTTGTAATTGAGGATACAAAAGGTGAAAGATTACTAGCAGCATACAATGATCCAAAATTACTTGATTATAAGAAAATACCCAAATTAAATTTTAAAAAAAAGGATATTTATTCAATAGATATGAGATGGATAGATATGGCCTCTTATATTGCTATTAATACCAATAAAAAAAATATTAAATGTGTTGCTGATCTAGATAATTTTAAAAATTCTAATAAAATTTCTGAAATTGTTCACAAAGCTTCGCACCCTATATTTTCTGAAGAAGGTTTGAAAACTTATAAAAAAAACATCAATATGCAAAAGGCTCTTTTTCAAATATTCAATGAAACAAATAAATTTGTTGCAGTTACTATGGGATCAAAAGGTGTTTATTGGGTAGAAAAGAACTCATTTTATCATTGTAATGTTCCAAAAGTAAAAACAGTTGAAACGAATTGTGCAGGAGATGTTTTTCATGGTGCTTTTGCAACAGCTCTATCATTAAATAAATCAAACTCTCAAAGTATTCAATTGGCAGCAGCTACTGCAACTTTAAAATGCATGAAAGCCGGAGGCATATATTCAATACCAAATTTAAACAACGTAAAAAAGTTTTTAAAAAAATTAAAAATTAGAAAAATTAAATGACAAAAATTTTAATTACAGAATTTATGGATTCACAATCATTGCAAAATATAAATAAAAAATTTGATGTAATTTATAAAAAAGATGCCTGGCAAAATAAAGATTTTTTAGAGAGAGAAATTCAGAAATTTGATGGCATCATCGTAAGGAATAAAACAAGTTTAGATAAGAAAATTTTAATAAATGCGTCAAATTTAAAGTTTATAGGAAGATTAGGTGTTGGTCTTGATAATATAGATACAGAATACTGTAAAAAAAATAATATCATTGTTCAGCCAGCAACAGGTATGAATTCTGACTCTGTTGCAGAATACGTTGTGAATTCTTCTCTTACATTATTAAAAAAAACACACATTATTAAAGAACAAACTCTACAAGGAAAATGGCCAAGGACATCAATTGTTACAAAAGAACTTAAAGGAAAGACTTTTGGTCTAATAGGTTTTGGGGATATTTCAAAAAAAGTTTTAAATCTTGTAAATGTTTTTGATGTTATCTGTATTGCATATGATCCTTTTATAACTTCGATACAAATGGAGGCAGAAAATGTTAAGAAAGTTTCATTCGATGAAATTCTTAATTTGGCTAACATAATTTCTATTCATGTCCCATTAAATAATGAAACAAAGTATCTATTTGACAGACAAGCTTTTATTAAAATGAAAAAACAACCAATTATAATTAATTCTTCTAGGGGTGGCGTCATCAATGAGAAAGACTTAATTGATGCTTATAAAAATAAATATATCTCTGGTTTCGCATTAGATGTTTTTGAAAATGAACCAGTAAATGAAGCATTTTATAACAATATTGCAAATGATATGAATTGCATCTTAACACCTCATATTGCAGGTGTAACTGCTGAATCAAACGTTAGAGTAAGTAATTTTATAATTGATAAAACAAATAAATTTTTTGAAAATTTTAAAGATTAAATTCACTCATCTTAACCACACGATTTTCTTTTATTGATTTCTCTGCTGCTTCTCCAATAGCCACTGCATGAAGACCATCGTTTATAGAAACTTGTGGTTTTAAATTATTATTAATTGCTTTAATAAATTCTAAATGTTGATAATAAGTCGATCCATGATGTTGCCCAGCTGATAAGATTTTTTTGTCTACCTCAACTAATTCTTTAATTGCATTTTTAGAGTTTCTTAAACCTATTCTAACTTCTGAAGAGTTTTTTCCAGATGCATCAGCTGGCACACCTGTTTCTATTTTACCCTTATCTCCAACAACACATAGCTCTTCTTGCATTTCTGAATTTTCTGCAAACATACAAAGTTCTAAAGAACTTCTTATTCCATTTTTAAAATCTAAAATTACAAATGCATTGTCCAATATATCAGGAACTTTTCCATTATAATTTTCATTAAGATGATTTACACTTTGGTCACCACTTGCATATACCTGTGCAACTTCACTATTTGTAATTAGGCGCATTAAATCAAAAAAATGACAGCATTTTTCTACTAATGTCCCACCGGTGTTTATTTGGAATCTATTCCAATCATCTACTTTTTTGAGAAATGGAAATCTATGTTCACGAATTGAAAGCATTTTAAGCTTACCAATTTTATTACTATCTATTTCTTGGATCATTTTTTGAACAGGTGGCATGTACCTATACTCCATAGCCACCCATATTACTGATGGATATGAAGTTGATAATTTTTTAATTACAAGACAATCTTCTAATTTTGTACATAAGGGTTTTTCAATTAATAAATGTTTTTTTGTTTTTAACGCTTCTTTAATAATATCATGATGGGTAAAATTGGGAGTCGAAATAATAAAAGCATCCACTTCATTATTTTTAAAAATTTCATTATTATTTGAATAGATTTTAATATCATTTGAGATAAGATTTTTGGCTTTATTTATTGAATTTTCACTACTGTCTGAGATGGCAACTACTTCAGCTGAATCTATAAGATTAATATTTGAAATATGTTCACAACCCATTAGTCCACTTCCAACAATTCCATATTTAATTTTCGTTTTCATGTTGTGTAAATTGGAATATTTAATTGCGCACTTAGTTTTTTTATTTCTGAATATACATCTCCATATGTGAATGCTAGATGATGTTCGATACCAGACGTGAATAATCTAACTAATTTTTGATAGGTATTTGTTTGAAATCTTACAACACCCGAAGTACCTGAAAATGAATTTTTTTTATCTAAAACTTCACCTTTAATAACAATAAATTTTAATTTATTTTCTGATTTTGAAACTCTAAATATTGTTATTTTTCCAGGTCTAAATGCAAAATCATGTAGCAATGCTTTCCTTCTATTAGAATGTACAGTTGCACGTGCTGTATTTTTTTTTGCCATACTAATTGGAGCTAATCCACAATGCCAAAAAACTAAAGTATCAGTTTTGGGATCGCAATCAACAACATCTACTAAAAGTGAAGGTCTATTATTTATCTTATTTAAAATATCGCAACTTATACTTCCTAATACATCAGCTTCACATGCACTGCTAACTCCTTTTTCATTCATCATAGCCATTGGACCACATGATGCACATCCAAATTGAGTAAACATTTCAGGCCAACACTTAATTGCAAAAGTATCAATTTTGTTATCATTTTTTATTTTTTCTAACCCATGAAAAATTGAAATACTTTTATTTAATTCATTTGTATTCAACTTAGAGACTGATTTCAAATCTTTTTTTATTTGATTTTTAGTTTTTGTAATATCTTTAGTGCTAACATTTTTAGAAATATTAAACAAAGTTTCTAATTTAATTTTCTTAAGACTATAATTTAATTTTTTTTCTATTTCTCTATTATCATAATCACAGGTAAAAAATCCATCTGGTCTTTTTCCAACAAGTCCTAAATTCTTATTTTTTGAAAAAATAATGTCATCTTTCTTTTTAGAATTTTTTATTTTTTTCAATGTATTATTTTTTAAAATTTTTTTATTTTTTAAAAAATTATTAATTTTTTCCATTTCGAATAATTTATTATTAATAAATATTGAAAATTCTGGCTTATATTTTAATTTGATTAAAGAATGCATAGCAAGATTTACACCACATAAAGAGTTCAATCTTAACCGCTTACCTGTTCTCGGCTCTTTAAAACTTATTAAATGTATTGGTTTATTAAATGTTTTAGCAAAACTTGTTATAAATTTTGCATCAGTGAAAGTTGTTTGAGCAATGATATATTTGCTACAATTTAGTTTTTTAAAATATCTAATAGCTTTTTTCCCTGTTTCATCGTCTGTAATTAATTCTTTAAAATGTGAGTATTTAATGTCTAAAATATCTATAAATTTTTCAAACCTTTTTTTATTATCTAAAGCATAATTTATATCAAATGTATCTCTTGCTAATGCTAAATAACCAATCATTGAATTTTGATATGTTTATAATATTTTTTAACAAAATATTATTATTTAATTTTAAAATTTGGCATTATTTCTGGGTTTTTATTACTTGTATATAATAATTTAATATGTTTAAGTCTGAAAAAAATTGGAGGATAAATGATGAACTTTAAGTTTATTTTAAAAGCAATATCTGTAGCTTTAGTTTCATTCTCATTAACTTTAATTTCTGCAGTTTCTTTTGCTGCCACAGATGTACGTATTATGTGGTATGGAGATGGAGACAAAGAAAATGTGCCAATTGCAGCACAAATTGATGAGTTTAATGCAGCTAATCCAGATATAAATGTAATTTTAGATATTGTACCATATGATGCAATAATGAACACTCTACCTATCCAGCTTGCTGCTGGTGAAGGTCCTGACATTGCTCGTGTTACTGATCTTGGTGGATTAAACAAATATTATGCTGATATTACGCCTTATGTAGCTGATCCAAGTTACTATGAAAAAAGCTTCGGCCCTTTTTTAAATTGGTATCGTAAGCCTGGAGATACAACTTCAATTCATGGTTTCCATTCTACAATGACCGTTACTGGTCCATATGTAAATAAAACTCTATTTGAACAAGCTGGTGTAGATCTATTAGGCCCTGGTGCAACTTGGGAAGAATGGGCAGCAGTTTCAATTGAAGTAGCAGAAAAAACAGGTACTCCTATACCAATGGCTTGGGATAGATCAGGTCACCGTGTATCAGGCCCTGCGATTTCTATGGGTGCGAAATATTTTGACTCAAATGGTGATCCAAAATTAGTTGATGATGGATTAAAAGCTATGACTCAAATGCTTTATGACTGGCACCAAGCAGGTACAATGAGTAAAGATCTTTGGGGATCAGTTTCAGGATCTAAATATCATGCTCCAAATGATTGGTGGAATGCTGCTGAGGTAGTTTTCATGATGAGTGGTTCATGGCAAATTGGAAGATTTGCAAATGAAGTAGGAGATGATTTTGATTGGTGGGCTGTACCAGCTCCATGTGGTCCTGCTGCATGTACTGGAATGCCAGGTGGAAATGCACTATTAGCATTCAATGCTAATCCAGCTGTTGGAAAGGTAATGGATTATCTTTCTAGTAAAGAACAACTAAGTAGTTTTATTGGTCAAGTTCTTGCCATCCCTGGACACTTAGATCTACAAGTTGACTATCAAACTGATGATCCAAACGCAAAACATGCATTAAACACTTTTGCTGGCGCAGTGCCAACTATTGATCAAGTCGCTTTTGATCTTCAGGCACACGTTGACAACCGTATAATGTTTAACGCAATTATCTCAAGATTAGGACAAGCTATTGTTGGTGAAATGACAATGGAAGAAGCTTGGACGCGTATGGATGAAGATGTTGAAAAACAACTTAAAGAAAAATACGGCGGATAATTACATCCAAAATAATAATAATATAAAGCTGCTCATTTTGAGCAGCTTTTTTTCGAAATCACTTAATGGAAAATATTAGAAATCAAACAAAAATTTTTTTCCTTAGAATTTTAAACATTCCCTTTGCATTTTTAATGCATGCTATTGATTTAATCATGTGGCCAATTCAAAAAATTATTGGAGTAAGAAATATGCCATATATATTTTTGCTTCCAAATTTAATTTTTTTTGGATTATTTGTAATAATCCCTCTTGGTGCAAACTTTTTCTTTTCATTATCATCTGGTGACGAACTGTTATTTGCTGAGAGAGAACTTCCTACAACAAAACAATATAATCAGTTATTTGATTGTGAGAGTTATTTAAACCCAAATACATGTACAGAAGATTTTTTTTGGAGAGGAGTTTATAACACTATATTCTTTGTTGTTTTTCAAGTTGGCTTAATGATTTTCTTTTCGGTTTTGACTGCCGTGATATTAAATAAGAAAATTATTGGCAGAGGCTTTTTTAGATCGGTATTTTTTTTCCCTGTTTTATTGTCACCAGTTGTTGTTGGTTTGATTTGGCAATGGATACTACTAAAAAATGGAGCTTTCAATGCAATAATTGAGTCTTATGGTGGAGACAAAGTATCATTTTTAACGGATCCATCATGGGCTATGGCATCTGTAATCTTTGTATCAATATGGGCTCATATGGGTTTTTACACTCTAATTGTATTAGCAGGTCTTCAAGCAATACCTCCAAATTTATATGAGGCAGCCGAGATGGATGGAACTAGCCGAGAAAGAATTTTTTTTCGAATAACTCTACCTCTTCTAATGCCAAATTTATTAGTTGTATTTATTCTTGCCTCAATAAAAGGTGTTCAAACATTTGATGAAATATATGTTTTAACTGGTGGGGGGCCTGGAACATCTACATCATTGATTGTTCAATATATTTTTACCACAGGATTTGCTTCATCTGGATCTGTTCAAAATTTTGGTCTTGCAGCCGCCGCATCTATGGTTCTCGGTGTGGTACTTTTATTTTTAACACTTATGCAATTATATTTCAGTCGAAATAAAGAAAGTAAACATCAAGAAATCTAATATGTCTGAAACAACTTCAAAAATAATAAAAATTGCTACAAAAAAAAGATATAAAAATAAATATCATTGGACAGATTATTTTTCTTATTTTTATTTATTTCTAGGTGTTCTTTTAATGTTTGGTCCTGTTGTGTGGTTAGGATTATCTTCATTAAAGACATTAGCAGGTATACAAGAATATCCTCCAACAATTTTGCCACTTTCTCAAATTCAAGTTGATGTTGAAGGATACGACAAACCCTTACCAATTTTTAATGTGACACAAGAAGATGGGTCAGTAAAGCAGTTAGCACAAATTAAAAGAATTGGAATTAATGCTAAAATGGTTGATCCTCTAAACCCAGGAGAAACAGTAAAAGTACCGATTGACAAAAGAGAAAAAATTAGAGAATTTAAAATTCAGTGGCAAAACTATGTTGATCCTTTAAGAAAGTATGATTTTTTACTTTATTTCAAAAACTCAACTTTCATTACTGTTGTAGCAACAATAATAACGTTAATAATAAATTCAATGGCAGCATATGCACTTTCTATATATGAGTTTAGAGGGAAAAATTTTGCACTTGTTTTTGTTATAGGCACATTATTAATTCCATTAACGATAATTTTGGTTCCAGTTTTTTATGTTGTTGCAAACTTTGGAATGATAAATTCATTATGGGGGGTAATTCTTCCAGGTGCTGCAACACCAACAGGAGTTTTTTTACTTCGTCAATATATGCTTACATTGCCTAGAGAGCTTATAGAAGCAGCAAGAATGGATCACGCAAGTGAATGGGCAATTTATTGGCGAGTTGTCCTACCTTTATCTATACCCGCTATTGCAGTTTTAGCAATTTTTTCCATAATGTGGAGATGGAATGATTTCTTATGGCCTTTAATAGTTTTATCAAAAAGTGAAGTTTATACATTGCAAATTGGATTAAACGCATTTCACGGAGAACTTACTAGTCAGTGGAATTATGTATTATCAATGACTATGGTAACTTTATTACCTATAGCAATTATATTTGCTTACTTACAAAAATTTATAACAACAGGAATAGCAAGTACAGGTATGAAGTAATGCAAGACAAACCTCTAATTTTTTTTGATCCTTATCCAAGAAATGAAGAAATGGTTTTTACCAATGATGTTAAGACTGAATTAGAAAAAATATCTAATTTAATCTATCACTTTGGTAGTCGAGCTCCTGATGAACTTGTAGATAAAAATATTGAAGAAATTGAAATATTAGTTGGACAGACTGCTATGCCTAAAGAACGTTTAGATAAATCAAAAAAAATTAAAGCAATTATAAATGTCAAAGCAAATTGGGAACCGAATATTGACTATCATGAAGCACATAGAAGAGGTATTTATGTTTTATCAGCTGCACCTGCCATGGCTCCTGCTGTTGCTGAAGCTTGTATAGGTTACGCAATCTCACTTTCTAGAAATGTTTTGGGAGTTTACAAAAAATTTTTAAATTCTGAAGAGCAATATGGAATTAAAGAAAATAAATTTGCTTATACACTTTTTAACTCAAATGTTGGGTTAATTGGGTTTGGAAATTTAGCAAAAAGTTTACTTCCTTTGTTAAAACCATTTAACTGTAAAATTTCAGTATTTGATCCATGGTTATCTAATGAATACTTAGAAAGCCAGGGTGTAAACCCTGTATCGATTGATGATTTATTATCTAACAATAAATTTATATTCATATTAGCTGGAGTTACTACTGAAAATGAAGGATTTATTAGTAAAGATAAATTAAAATTAATTAAAAAAAATAGTTCAGTAGTTCTAGTCAGTAGAGCGGAGGTTGTTGATTTTGACGAATTTATTGAACTTGCTGAAAATGAATATTTTAGAGCAGCTATAGATGTATATCCAGTCGAGCCTGTGCCAGCAGATTCAATTTTTAGAAAAAAATCTAATATTTTATTTACTTCACATGTTGCAGGTGCTTTAGATTATTCATATAAAAATATAAGAGATATGATGATGAATGATATAAAAAAAATCTTGAATGGGATGCCGCCTATACACTTACAACATGCTGACCCTGACAAAGCAATAATGAGAAGAGATAGATGACTGAAATCATATTAAAGGACATTTTTAAAAGTTATGATCAAACAGAAGTAATTCATGGAGTTGATTTGAAAGTTGAAAGTGGAAAATTTCTAGTTTTAGTTGGCCCTTCTGGATGTGGTAAGTCAACATTATTAAGAATTATTGCTGGATTAGAAAGAATTACATCAGGAGAAATTTTAATCGACGGAAATGAAGTAAGTAATATACCCGCTTCAGAAAGAGGTTTGGCTATGGTTTTTCAATCATATGCTTTGTATCCTCACATGTCTGTTTTTAAAAATATGGCCTTTGCCTTGGAAAATTTAAAAATTGATAAAAAAACAATTGAAGAGAAAGTTAATAGCGCAGCTAAACTTTTACAAATTGAAGAGTATCTTCAAAGAAAACCAAAAGCACTTTCTGGTGGTCAAAGACAAAGAGTAGCTATTGGAAGAGCAATAGTTAGAGATCCAAAAGCCTTTTTGTTTGATGAGCCCTTATCTAATCTTGATGCTGAGTTAAGAGTAACAATGAGAAAAGAATTATCAGCACTTCATGAAAAAATTGGTGGTACAATGATTTATGTTACACATGATCAAGTTGAAGCAATGACATTGGCTGATCAAATAGTAGTTTTAAATAATGGTTATGTTGCACAAGCAGGAGCACCACTTGATTTATATAATAATCCCAGTGATATTTTTGTAGCTGGTTTCATTGGATCTCCAAAAATGAATTTTATAAAAGTTAATGCAATTGATAAGTCTGGTTCATTTAATTTAGTTTCAGATGCATTGAATTTACAAACAAATCATAAAAATTTACAAAATAATACATCTTATTCTCTTGGGATAAGGCCTGAACATATAGAAGTTTGTGAACAGCAAAATTCAGATTTGAAAGTACATGTTGATTTTACTGAACAGCTCGGAAGTGAAACTTACTTTTATTGTCAGGGTGAAGGAATAAAACAATTAATTGTTCATCATACCGGGCAATATAAAATTAATAAGGGAGAAGAATTATATCTGCGTTTTAAAAGAGATTCAGTTCATCTTTTTGAAGAGAATGGCATGTCTGTATCAAAAAAAAATAATTAATGAGTTCTAAAAAAATTGGACTTGCCATTGTTGGTACGGGTATGGCTGCAAAACCCCATGCCTTGGCTTTAAATGAATTAAATGACGATATTAATGTAGTTGGAGTTTTTTCTCGAAATAAAGAAAAAAGAGAAAATTTTTCTAAAAATTATAATTTCAATTCATTTCAAGACATTGATAGTATTTATGATAATCCTGAAGTTGACATGGTAGATATCATCACCCCTCCAAATCAACGCTTAGAACTAGTAGAGCAATTTAGTAAACATGGAAAACATATCTTAATGGAAAAACCAATTGAACGAACTTTAGAAAATGCAAAAAGTATAGTCTCAATTTGTGAAAATAATAAAGTTAACCTCGGTATAGTTTTTCAACACAGATTTAGAAAATCCTCAATTAAATTAAAATCATTAATAAATGAGAATAAATTTGGTCAAATTTTTTCAGCTCAAATCAATATTCCATGGTGGCGAGAACAGTCCTATTATGATGAACCAGGTAGAGGAACATACGATAGAGATGGTGGAGGAGTTCTTATAAGCCAAGCTATTCATACACTTGATCTTGCTATCAGTCTTTTAGGGGATGTTAAAGACGTGATGGTAATGGCGGAAACTACAAAGTTTCATAAAATGGAGTCAGAAAATTTTGTAACTGGTGGTATTAAATTTAAAAATAGCGTAATTGCATCTTTATTCGCTTCAACGAGTGTTTTTCCAGGCTCATCAGAGTCAATTGTTCTTCATTGTGAAAATGCAACAGTCAAACTTGAAGCAGGAACACTTATTATTAATTGGAGGAACGGTAACAAAGAAGAGTTCGGAGAGGAATCTGGAACTGGAGGTAGTGCTGATCCTATGGCTTTTCCATTTGATTGGCATAAAGATCTTATACTTAATTTTGCAAAATCAATTAATACAAATAAAAAATTTGAAATTACTGGAAAAGAAGCATTGAAAGTTCATTATCTAATTGATGCAATGATAGAATCATCTAAAAAAAATAAACTAATTACAATGGAGTAAAATATTTAATCATGAGAAAAATTAAAGTTGCTGCAATGGGTGTTGAGCATAGACACATTTTTGGACAATTAAATGGTATGTTAAATTTGGGATGCGAATGTGTTGGCTGGTGGAATGAAACTGATAATAAAATTACAAAAGATTTTAATGAAAAACATCCTGATATACCTCGCTTTACAAATAAAGAGGATTTATTAAAAAATAAAGAAATTGAATTAGTATTGATAGCAGACATTCCAGTTAAAAGAGCAGCTTTAGCTATTGAGTGTATGAATGCTGGAAAAGATGTAATGTTAGATAAACCTGGTTGTACAACTTTAGAACAACTTAAAGAAATTGAAAATACTGCAAAAAAAACAGGAAAAATTTTTTCAATTGATTTTTCTGAAAGATTTGAAGTGCCGTCAGTTCAAGCTGCCTATGATTTAATTCAAGCGGGTGAAATTGGAGATGTTGTTCAAACAATTGGAATGGGACCTCACCGATTGAATATCCAAACTAGACCTGATTGGTTTTTTGATTACGATCAATATGGCGGTATTTTATGTGATATTGCTTCACATCAAATAGATCAGTTTTTATTTTTTACTGGATCTAAAAATGTAGAAATTATAAATTCTTCAACAGGTAATTTTTCAAATCCTGAACATAATAAGTTTGAAGATTTTGGTGAAATTTTAATTCATGGAGATAAGGGTAGAGGTTACATTAGGGTAGACTGGTACACTCCTGATGCTTTACCTAATTGGGGTGATGGCAGATTGACCATTTTAGGTACAAAAGGATACATTGAATTAAGAAAGTATGTCGATCTTGTTGGTAGAGAGGGTACAGATCACCTTTTTTTAGTTAACAATAAAAAATATGAATATAAAAATGCTTCTAAAGAACCCCTAACATATTTTGAGAGATTAATGGGTGATGTTATAAACAGAACTAGTACTGCAATGGATCAACCACATTGTTTAAAAGTTATGGAATTGGCAATCAAAGCTCAAAAAAATGCGATTAGGCTTGGCAATATTAAGTGATGAATATGTCTAATCAGGAATTATCCGAAACTTTAGAAGACGTTATTAATAATACAAAAATTTTTGATATTCATACGCATTTATTTCCATCTGCCTTTAAAAGTCATTCTCTTTCTGGTTTTATTAATTTATTAAACTATCATTATTTAATTGCAGAATTATTAACCAATGCAAATATAAGTGCAGAAAAATTTTACTCTCTTGATGACGTAAATAAAGCAAAACTTATCTGGAAAGAATTATTTCAAAATAGAACACCAATTTCTGAAGCGTGTAAAGGCGTACTAACTGTACTTCAAAAATTAGATATTAATTATAATAATAAAACTTTTGAAGAACTAAAAAATGAATATGAAAATAAATCTCTTACAGATGAAAAAATTTTAAAATTATCAAACGTTTCTTCTTTAGTAATGACAAATAATCCATTTGATATTGATGAATGGAATTTATATAAAGATAACGATTGGGATAGAAATATATTTCAATCATCATTAAGACTGGATGATTTAATTATTAACAATTCCCAAGCAACTGAGGTTGCAAAAAATCAAACTAAGATAAATCAAAAAGCAGATGATATTGTAATAAATTATTTAGATAGTTGTTTTTTAGTATCAAATCCAGTGTATGCAGCTATTTCAGCAAATTCAGATAATTTTAAAGAAATCTTAAATAATCCTCTTTGGAAATTAATTTTATCATGGTTAAATAAAAAAAATATCCCATTGTCTTTAATGTTAGGTGTTAAACGAGCTGTAAATAGTAGTTTTGGTCTAGCTGGAGACGGGATTGGTGATATTAATCTCAAAGAACTAAGTAAATTATGTAATTCTTTTCCAGAAAACAAATTTCTTGTAACTTGTTTATCTTTAAATGATCAGCACGAATTAACTGTCTTAGCTCGTAAACATCCTAATTTAAAAATATTTGGTTTTTGGTGGTTTATGAACCAGCCAAGTATTATAAAAATTGTTCTAAAAATGAGGATTGATATGCTAGGTCTTTCATTTATACCTCAGCATTCCGATGCAAGAGTTACAGATCAACTTATATATAAATGGTCTCATTTCAAAAATATCTTACATGAAATTTTATATGAATATTATGAAGATCTTTCTAAGAAAAATTTTGATTTATCAAAATTTATAATAGAAAGGGATATTAATAATTTATTAAATCAAAACGCAAAAAGTTTTTTTCTTAAGTAACTGCATATTTTACTAAATTATTATAGCTAATCAGAAGTGAATCAAAAGGATCGCCATTACATTCATCTTGTTCAACAATAAACCACTTACAACCTGAATCTGTTGCTGTTTTAACAATATTTTTGATATCTAAATTACCTAAGCCAACCTCTGCAAAAATACTTTCTTGATCATTTATCATTATAAAATCTTTTAAATGTAATAATGGCATTCGTTGGTCTAATTTTTTACACCACATTAATGGATCTTGACCACCTTTTTGTATCCAATAAATATCTGGCTCTCCTTGTATAAATCTACTATCTGTATTTTTATAAATTCTATCTAAAATTATTTTATTTTGAATTTTTTGGAATTCAAGTGCATGATTATGGTAGCATAGCACTTTTCCTTCTGCATGAAACTTGGAGCCAGCGATATTTATATCTTCTATGAATTTATCAATTTCTTCTAAGTTTTTCATATCTACATTTAATGGATAAGGAAGAGCTGAATATTCGCAATTAAAAATATTAAGCTTATTAATAACTTCATCAGTATTATTTATAATTTGTTCATTTGGTTCATGTGTAGCGCATATAACTAAACTCAAATCTTCACACATGCTTTTTATTGTTTTAGGATTAATTAAACCAACACCACTGATTTGAATGCTACTATATCCAATATTTTTGATTTTTTTTAGACTTTCAAATAAATCTTTTTCATTTTGGCAAAAATCTCTAATGGTATAAAGTGTAACTGCAATTTGATTAATTTTCATCTTGATTTACTGATCATTTCTTCTAATTTTTGTTCATATTTAACTTCATCTAAAGGAAGCTCTATTTTTTTTTCCTCTAATCCCGATAGAACCATCACATTAATTAATTCAACTGAATTTAAACCATCTTTTCCATTCACTAACAGTTTTTCTTTTCCTAGGAGGAAGTTTGTAAAGTTTTGAATAAGTCTTTGATGCTCAATATGTTGATCCAAATCAGCCTTAAAATTAAAATTAATTTTTTCTTTTTTAGGCATCCTAAAAAGCGTTTTAGAGTTTTTAATAAATTCAGTAGATGAATCTATTTTTTCCCATGTAACATTATTATCCTGAATTGTAACTAAACCCTTATCTGATGCAATTTCCAATCTATTTACACCCGGTGCTTCACCTGTTGTTGTAATAAATACACCTTTTAATCCATTTTTATATTTAAAGATTGAAGTTACTTCATCTTCAACTTCTATCTCATGAAAGCGACCTAATCCCAAATCAGTATATACACTATCAGGCATGCCAAATAACCACTGACACAAATCAAGTTGGTGAATACTCTGATTTATTAAAACACCTCCACCTTCACTTTCCCATTTAGCTCTCCAATTAGACGTCTGATAATAATAGTTTGTTCTAAACCAATTAGTTATTGTCCATTGAAAACGGTGAACTTTACCTAATTCATTTCCATTAATTAGTTCCTTTATCTTAACATAAACAGGATTAGTTCTTTGATTGAGCATAACAGTAAAAAATGCTTTAAAATTTTGTGAAATATTAATAAATTCTCGACACTTTTTACTAGTTATTGCTAAGGGTTTTTCAATTATAACATTAATATTATTTTCGAGAGCTTTTTTCGCTAGATCTATGTGCGATTTATGAGGTGTAGCAATGATTGCCGCATCTATAATTCTATTATCAAAAAAATTATCAGTATTTTCAAAAAAAGGAATATTTCCATATTTATTTTTATATTCTACATTTGAATCAGCAACTGCGGCTAAGATGGCATTTTCTATTTTATTCTCTTGTAATTTTTTAGCATAATTTGCTCCCATACCTCCTATGCCAATAACACCATATCTTACAGGTTTTTCCATAATTAATTTTATTATATTAAAATAAAAAATATTTAATTAATTTATGAAAGTATTGGATCTTTTACTGGAATAATCGGCACTCCACCTGGGGATTGTTCTGTGCCAGAAATTTCAATAGTGCTAATATTGCTTCGCCATCTAACACTTACTGCAAACATAATAGCATCAGCAATATCTCTTGGCTCGAGAAGAGTAAAACCAGACATAAATTTTTTAGCTTTATTTTTATCTGTAAATGCAGCTTTACCAAAATTTGTTTTAGTTCTTCCAGGACATATTTCAGAAACTTTAACTCTTGAACCGCTAAGTTCAATTCTTAAGCTTTGTGCGATTCTATGGATAGCACCTTTTTGACCGCCATAAACAGTACTCATTTGTGGGTATAGACCTGCAAGAGACCCCATTAAAACTACATGTCCTTTTCTTCTTTTTATCATTCCTGGAACAATAGCTTTTAAAGTATGAAGATAAGACTCGACATTTAATCTTGTAGATAATTCAATATCTTGCCTTGACGCTTTTAATATACCTTCAGCCCCTCTTCCAATGCCTGCATTACAAACTACAATATCAACTTTTACTTTGGAGAGTTTTTTATAAATTTGATCCGTGTCAAAGAGATCAATTTGAATGATTTCAAATTTATGTTTTTTTTTCAATTTCTCTAATATTGAAACGTCTTTATCAAGAGCATAAACTTTTACATTTTCTTTTAAAAATCTTTTAAGTGTTTCTAAGCCAATACCACTTGATGCACCAGTTATAAGCACACTTTTATATATTTTATTGATCATCTTCTGTTTAAGTATATTTTAATTATTAATATGCAATTAAATAAAAACATAAATACAAATCTTTTAAAAGAACAATCATTTCCAAGTTATAATATTAATAATAATGAAGATTGCATACTTCATTTCGGTATCGGTAATTTTCATAGAGCTCACCAGGCACTATATATTCATGAAATATTAGAAAATAATAAAAACATTTCCATAATTGGGGTCAATTTAAGGTCTGAAGAAACAAATAATAAAATGCAATTACAAGACTACTTGTATTCTTTGGTAAGGATATCAAATAATTTCAAAAAAGTTGATATTTTAAATCCAATTAAAAAAGTTTTATTTGGTTTAAAACACAAGAATGAAATAAGAAATTTAATTATATCTGAAAAAATTAAATTAATTACAATTACTGTTACAGAAAAGGGATATCATTTTGATAAAAATAAAAAATTAAATTTTTCGAATCAAATTATTAATGATCTAGAGGATAAAGAGTTATCAACTTTGATAGGTCATCTAAGTTTTGGAATAATAGAAAGATATAAGAAAAACAAAAAAAAATTAATCGTTTTAAGTTGCGATAATTTGTCTGAAAATGGAACAATTTTAAAAAATTTAGTTAAACAATTTATAGAAAAAAAATATCCAAAGTGTTTAGATTGGTTTGATAATAATATTGATTTCCCATTATCTATGGTTGATGGAATTGTTCCAAATAATAATAAACAATCTGAATATTTTAACTTGCCATATAATGATAATACAATTGTGGTTACTGAACCTTATAGAGATTGGTATATTCAATCAAATAATGATGAGCTAAAAAATATTTTATCAAATAATAAAATAAAATTTGTAGAAGATGTAAAATTTTATGAAAATAATAAACTTAAAATACTGAATGCTTCCCACTCAGCTTTAGCATACATTGGTCATTTGTGTGGGTATACATATGTTCATGAAGCAATAGAGGATAAAAATATTTACAATTTTATTTTAAATTTTTTAGACCAAGAAGTGTTACCCACTTTAGAAATTAAAGACGACTTTAATATTAATGAGTACAAAATGAAAATTTTAGAAAGATTTAAAAATACTTACATAGAGGATAAATTGTTAAGAATTGCTATGGATGGTTCTTTAAAAATACCTATAAGAATACTTGATACCTACAAAAATAATAAAGGAGTAGCTAAATATATTCAATTTATCATAGCCTCTTGGTTATTTTTCTTATTTCAAATTATTGAAGAAGATCAAAATAGACTGGATGATGCAAATAAAGAATACTTTTACAGTGTTTACAAAAATAATAAGGATAATTTTTTTGAAGAAATAATTAATAATAAAAATATTTTTAATCTTTCTGAAAGTAAAAAAGAAGAAATGTTAACAGCAGTCAAAAAAAATCTAAATTTAATGAAAGAAAATCCTTTAAAATCATTATTAAAAAGAAATAATTTCATAAGATGAAAATTTTACCTAACAAAATAAATAAATTTTTTGATAGCATTTTGTCAAAACTATCTGTTCAAAAAAAAGATAGAAATTTACTTATTAAATCACTTTTAGATTCTTCTATTAGAGGCGTGGACAGTCATGGTATTAGATTATTTTCTCATTACGTAAAATGTATTGAAAACGGAAGAATAAAAGCAAAACCTAAAATGAAGCTTATAAAAAAAAATAGAGGTGTAGCTGTCTATGATGCTGATGATGGCTTAGGGCATGTAGCAGCTTTAAAGGCATCAGCAATAGTATCATCTATGGCAAAGAAGAATGGCATTGCTTCAATTGGCATAATAAACTCCTCACACTATGGTGCTGCAGGTGTATATTCTATGGATATTGCACAAAACGACTGTGTTGGTTTTTCATTTACACACTCAGATGCTTTTGCCATACCGTACAATGGTAAGAAACCTTTTCACGGGACTAATCCTTATTCTTTTACAGCACCAATAGGTAATAAAGACTTTTTACATGCAGATTTTTCTTCAACTTCGATAGCATGGAATAAAGTTATGAGAGCCAGAGCAAATTCTACTAAATTAAATTCTGAGATTGCACTTGATAAATCCGGCAACTACACAACTAACCCTTATAACGCTGTTTCTTTGGCCCCACTTGGAGGTAAAGAATATGGATATAAAGGTTTTGGATTATCTTCTTCAGTAGAAATAATGTGCGGACCTCTTATTGGTATGGCTCATGGATACCGTTTATTATCAATGATTGGACCAGATTTTAGTACACCAAGAAAGTTAGGACATTTCTTAATCGCCATTTCATTAAATGCTTTCACAACAAAAAAACAATATTTTAAAGGTATGAAAAACTATATGAGTGATCTAAAAAAACAAAAATCAAAAAAAAATAATAATCCAATTTTATATCCAGGCGAAAAAGAAAAAATTACTTCTAAAAAAAGATTAAAAACAGGTATTCCAATAGATAAGGAATTAAAAACCGATTTTTTATTTTTAGCAAATAAATATAAGGTAAAAATTAATTTATAGCTTTTATCACACCTTTAAGCTGATCTAGCCCTTTCATTCTGCCTAATAATGAATATCCAGGTATTACTGAATTAAATTGGTCATGAAGTATTGTATGCCCATGATCAGGCCTCATAGGAATTTGTTTAATTGGATGATTACTTTTTTTCCTTTTATTTTCTTCTTTTAATATTGCTTTGACAATAGACACCATGTCCAGGCTTCCATTAAGGTGGTCATCTTCATAAAAATCGAGAGATTTTGGAATGTGTCTTATATTTCTTAAATGAATAAAATTTATATAAGAACCATATTTTTTAATTATATTGACTAAGTTGTTTTTTTTATTAACACCAAGGGATCCTGTACAAAAAGTTAAACCTACATTTGTATCTTTTTTTATATTCACAATAAAATTAATATCTTTCTCATTAGAAACAATTCTTGGTAATCCATAAACATTATATGGAGGATCATCTGGATGAATATTGTAATGAATATTATATTTTTTTATGATTGGATAAATTTCTTCTATAAAATCTTTTAAATTATTTTGTAAATCACTATGATTTAATTCTGCAAATTGATCAATCTCATAATTTAAATCTTTAATTGTATACTTTCTATCGTTTGCAGCTAACCCTCCAAGTAAAGACATCTTAAGTTTTTTTAAATCACTAGAATTCATTTTTTGTAATATTTTTTTTGAAGTATGGATTTCTTTGGATGAATACCTTTTTTTTGCTGTTTTAGATTTCAAAATAAAATTTTCAAATGCACAGACATGAAGATGATTATATTTTAGAGCAAATGCTCCATTTGGTAGTTGATGATTTAAATCTGTTCTCACCCAATCAATCAATGGCATAAAATTGTAACAAATATTTTTAATTTTATTCTTTCCTAAATTTATCAATGACTCTTTGTATTGATCTATGTAATATTTATATCTCCCTGACCTCTTTTTTATGTCATTATGGACAGGAAGACTTTCAACAACACTCCAAGTTAAATTTTTATTGTTATTAATTTTGAAACTTTCAATAAATTTCTTCCTTTTCTTGATTTCGAATGCAGACCATTTTTCACCATATTTTATTTGTGCTAGTGATGATACGATTCCTTCAACGCCTATCTGTCGAATTTGATCTAATTTTGAAGGATCATTATGACCAAACCATCTAAATGAATACAGCATACGACAATAGTATAATCAATATAATTATAAATAAATACTTTATTTTATTTTTGTTGATTTAAGTTCTAATTCTGCGTACATTAAAATAAATTTAAGGAGGAATGATGAAAAAATTTATAATATTTTTAACTTCTTTTTTTGCTTTACTAGTATCACCTGTTTTTGCAGGTGGTCATGGTGTTACTAAAGTAGCTCTAGTCCCTGGTGGCCCGCACCCTTATTTTGCTGCGTGGGAACAAGCAGGTTTAGATGCTGTAGAAGACTTTGGTTTAGGAAAAGCAGATTACAGAGTCCCTGCAGAGTGGGATCTAAGTCAACAAAACGAATTAATTGAAAGTTTAGTTGGTCAAGGTTACAATGCAGTACTTGTATTTCCTGGTGATGCAGTTGGTACAAATAAAATTTTAGGTGAACTAGATGATGCTGGTATACCAACAGCTGCTTTAGCAGGATGTGTTGAACAACCAACTCAAGCAAAATTTTGTTTTGGAACTGACACTGGTCACTCAGCTTATCTTGGTACAAAAGAATTAATTAAAGCTTTAGGTGGCAAAGGAAAAATTGCTCACTTTACTGGTTTCTTAGTTGATCCAAATACAACTCTGAGAATCAATGCTGTTGAACAAGCTGTTTCAGAAGCAGGTGGTGGAGTAGAAATTATTCAAGTTATTGCTGATATTGATGCTTATGAACCAGCTGATGAAAAAATTAATGCTTTCATGGCGGCTCAAGGAAGTGAAGTAGATGGTATTGTTACTACTGCTTGGGTTCCTGCTGTTGTAGCAGCACAAGCTTTAACTAATATGGGCGATAAAAGAATTAAAATGGTTGGTATTGATCATGACGAAGTAGTTTTAAAAGCTATTAAAGATGGTTATGTTCATGGAACTATGCTTCAAAACCCATATGGACAAGGTTACATTGGTTCATATGTAATGGACAAAGTTAGACAAGGTTGTGAGTTCAAAGCTGATGCACCTTGGAAATCAACTGCACAAACTGATCAATTTATTGACTCAGGTACTGTATTTGTTGATATTAGTGATGTTGATACATACGTTATGGCTATGAGAGGAATTTCTCTAGAAATTTTAGAAACTTTTGATAGCACATATCTAAACTGTCCAAGTTAAAATAATATGGGGGCATTAAGCCCCCTTTTTTTATGAATAATAAAATTCCTAATTTTGTAAAAACTAATCAGTTTGGTTTACTTATATTGGTAATTGTATTTATTTGTATTTTCTCCTTTTCAACTGATGGATTTACTTCAAGATTCAACATTTATGCTCTCTCAAGAGTAGTCGCTCTGGATATAATGATTGGTTTAGCAATGATGGTAGTTATACTTACTGGAGGTTTAAATCTATCTCTAGGTGCTTTAGGTGTTTCTGCAGCAATGTTTGGTGGTTGGTGTATGGAAAGTATGGGAATCCCTATTTCTATTACAATCATTTTAGTTTTAGCTTTTGGATCATTTCTAGGTTGGATTAATGGATTTGTAACTGTTAGAACAGGTGTTCATAGTTTCATTGTTACACTGGCAACGATGAGTATTTATTTTGGCTTCATGACCTTGCTTACTGAAGCAGAAGCTTTTAGAAAATTACCAGAGGCTTTTACTGATTTTGGAAGTTTAAAACTTTTCAATAAATATATTTCACCATTGCTAATTATTAGTGTGCTAACTTGTTTTGTACTTTACTACATTTTTAAATACACTGATATTGGACGAAAGCTTATTGCAGCTGGAGCGAATCCTGATGCTGCAGAACTATCAGGTATTTCTGTAGACAGAATGTTTATTTATTGTCATATGCTGTCAGGCTTTTTAGCAGCACTAGCTGGCATAATGTTAACAGCAAGAATTGGTGCTGCAATTCCGTCTATGGCTGGTCATCTTGGATTTGATTGGTTATTACCTGCTTTTTTAGCTCCAGTATTGGGTGGAACACTTCTTTCTGGAGGTAAGGTTACAGTTTTTGGAACAATGCTAGGAGCAATTCTTGTTACATTAATAAATAATGGATTATACTTAATCGATGTAGGTGAATTCTGGGTAAGATTTTTTCTTGGCATCATATTATTAGGAGCTGTTCTTCTAGATAGAGCTAGGGAATATTTTACTGTTAAAAATTCAATTGTTTCATGAGCGCGCTTTTAAAAAAAGATTGGTTTGGACTGGGCTTAGTTTTAATTTTTGGTTCAATATTAATTTCATTGTTTAAGCCTGCATTTATTTCCCCATTCAATTTATATGTTTTAATGCTGAGTGTTAGTTTGATGCTCGTTGTGGCAATGTCACAAATGATTATTATTGCAATTGGTCAAATGAACTTATCTGTTGGAGCAATTGGTGGCTTAGTTGCGATTTCATTTACTGGCTTAATGGAAGTTTATAGCATGTCTATTTTACCTGCTGTTCTCATTGGATTATTAATTGGTCTTGCTTGTGGTTTTATAAATGGATACATCACAGTTAAAACTGGCATATCAGCTTTTATTATTACCCTTGCTACACTTTACATTTTTAAAGGAATGAATTTAGGAATAACAGAGGCTCAACCTTTTTATGAAATTCCTGAGGCTGTTAAATTTTTTGGAAATGCAAAAATCTTTGGCCCTATACCTTACTTAGTTATTGTACCAATTATTATAACTGTGCTGATGTGGATTTTAATGAATAGAACATCACTTGGAAGGTATATGCTGGCATATGGGAATAATGTACAATCATCAGAACTAATAGGAATATCTTCAACAAAAATAGTTATTTATGCTCATGTTATATCGGGCCTTTTAGCTGCTATCGGTGGAATGTTAGTGGTTTGTAGATTACAACTTGGGACACCCAATATAGGTGATTCTTGGCTATTACCTTCATTTGCTGCTCCGGTAATTGGAGGTGCTATACTTGCTGGTGGAAAAGTAGATGTTATTGCTACCGCTTTTGGTGTGATATTAGTTTCTATAATTTCTCAAGCTTTAGTAATTTTCAAAATTGATCCTTTTTTTGTTCAAATATTTTTAGGATTTATGATTTTATTAGCGGTATTTATAAATAGATACAGAGAATATAGAGAAGAGAGAAGAACAAAGGTTTTTTCAGATGAGTGATTATATTTTAGAACTCAATAACATTACAAAAAATTTTCCTGGTGTTAAAGCTCTTGATAATGCAAACTTTAGACTCAAAAAAAAATCAATCCATGCACTTCTTGGTGAAAATGGCGCAGGAAAATCTACGTTAATTAAAATTATTACAGGAGTATATAATCAAAATGAAGGAAAACTGTTTTTAAATAATCAAGAGAAGTCTTTTTCTTCACCTAATGAAGCAATGAATGCTGGAATTTCAGTTGTGCACCAAGAAAGAAATTTAATTAGGAGGTTTTCAGTTGGTGAAAATTTAATGTTAACCAACCTTCCTAAAAATAACTTAGGTTTAATTGACTATAATACTGTTTCCAAAGAATCAAAAAAATGGCTCGATATTATGGAGTTGGATATAGATCCAAATACAATAGTATCAGATTTAACAGTTGCAAAAATGCAATTATGTGAAATAGCTAAAGCCTTATCCTTAGAATCAAAAATACTATTACTAGATGAGCCAACTTCATCATTATCCCCACAAGATACAAAAAATTTATTTGCATTACTTAAACGATTAGTTGCTGAACAAGATGTAAGTATAGTTTTTGTTAGTCACAAATTAGAGGAAGTATTTGAAATTTGTGATGAAGTTACTGTTTTGAGAGATGGTAAAAATGCTTGTGAGTCTGAACAAATTACTAATCTCAATAGACAGAAACTTGTTAAATTAATGATTGGTAGAGATGAACAAATAATTAAATCTAAAAAAAATATTGATTTTACAGATGAAAGTTTACTAGATCTACAATCAATAAATACTGACCTTGGTCATAAAAATATTAATTTAAATTTAAAAAAAGGTGAAATACTTGGATTATACGGTTTAGTTGGTGCAGGAAGAACAGAATTAATAAAATGTGTACTGGGGTTAGATAAAATTAATTCTGGACAGATTTTACTCAACAATAAAGAAATTAAAATTAAGTCCCCAAAAGATGCACTAGAAAAATATAAAATTGGATACATAAGTGAAGACAGAAAAAAAGAGGGATTAATTCTAATGCATGATGTTTTATCCAATGCTGGAATAACAGTCTGGTCAAATTTGAAAAAAATATTATCCTTTTTAAATGACAGTATTGTTTACAATAAAGTAGATCCTTATGTGAAACAACTTGAAGTAAAAACACCTTCATACCAACAAATCGTTTCTAACTTATCTGGAGGTAATCAGCAAAAAATTAGTGTAGCTAAATGGCTAGCTTCTGGAACTGATATATTATTTATTGATGAACCCACAGTTGGTATAGATATAAAAACAAAATCTTACCTTCATGAATTAATTATTGAACTATCTTTAAAAGGCACATCAATAATTTTAATTACCAGTGATATGCCTGAAATGATTAGCTTAGCAGATAGAATTATAACAATGAAAGATTTTAAGGTAGTTGGTGAAACTATCAATAATCATAACTATGAAGAAATGAGTTCATCAATTATGGGAAATATTCATGAATAAAAGACAGCTTGGAAAAACTGATATAAACTTAACAGCTATTGGTTTTGGTGGAGCGCCCTTAGGCAATTTATTTGAAAATCTTGATGAACGAAATTGCTATGACATACTTGAAAAAAGCTACGAAAAAGGAGTCAATATTTATGATACATCGCCTTTATATGGTTATGGATTGAGTGAACATAGATTAGGAAATTTTTTAAAAACTGTAGATGAGGATAGTTATTTTTTATCAACCAAAGTTGGAAGATATCTTACACCAGCAAAAAAAGAAAATATAGATAGAGGGAGATTTGCAGGAAGTTTAAATTTTTCTCCTAATCTCGATTACTCTTATGACGGTGTGATGAGAGCATTTGAGCAATCATTACTAAGATTAGCTGTTTCAAAAGTAGATATTTGTTTAATTCATGATGTAGATCGATTTAATTTTGGTGACGAGGTTGATCATTATTTTAAATTAGCAATGGATGGTGCCTATAAAGCCGTTCAAAAACTAAAAGAAGAAAAAGTAATTAAAGCTATTGGAGTAGGAGTAAATGATTCTGATATATGTGCAAGATTTGCAAATGCAGGCGATTTTGATTGTATGGTTCTTGCAGGCAGATATTCATTATTGGATCAAAACGCTCTTAATGATTTTTTCCCTATTGCTGAAAAAAATAATATAGGTATTATTCTTGCAGGAATTTTTAATTCAGGAATTTTAGCTAAAGGTGTAGGTGAAAATATTACTTATTTTTATGATAAAATTCCAGAAGAAGTTAAACAACGATACTTAAAAATCGCAAATATTTGTAAAAAATATGATGTGCCTGTTCCGGCAGCAGCAATACAATTTTGCTATACTAATAAACTTGTCACCTCCATGATTTTAGGCATGGATAGGCTTGATCAAGTGGAGCAAAATTTAGATTTTTTAAATTTTCCTATCCCTGAAGATTTGTGGAAAGATTTACTTAATGAAAAACTAATTGATGAAAGATGTCCAATATGAAAATAATTGATATTAAAACTCAGGATATTCGTTTTCCAACATCAAAAGATAATTTGGGAACTGATGCTGTTCATGTTGATTGTGACTACTCTGCAACTTATGTTACAATATTTACTGATCAAAAAGATTTAACTGGTATCGGATTAACCTTTACTATTGGAAAAGGTAATGATCTTTGTTGTACCGTCATAGAATATTTTAAAGAATTTATAATTGGAAAAAATGTTGAAGAAATAGAAAAGGATATTGCATCCATATGGGAAAAAATTACAAACCACAGTCAATTAAGATGGGTAGGACCACAAAAAGGTGTAACACATCTTGCAGCAGCTGCCTTTTTTAATGCAATATGGGATTTAATTTCTAAATTTCATAAAAAACCTCTTTGGAGATACGTAATAGAATTAGAAACAAGAGATTTATTAGATAAACTCTCTTTTTCTTATATTGACGATGTAATTACTAAAGATGAAGCAGCTAAAATAATCGATCAGAAAAAAACAAATTTACCTTCAAATTTAGACGATTTAAATTCCACTATTTTTCCAGCATATACAACAGCAGCTGGTTGGTTAGGATATTCAGATCAAAAAATGAAAAGACTAGTTGAAGAAAATTTAAGTAAGGGCTGGACTCATTTTAAAATGAAAGTTGGTCAAGATATAGAAAGGGATATCCATCGCTGTAAGTTAGTAAGAGAATTAATAGGTAATAAAAATAAATTAATGGTAGATTCCAATCAAATCTGGAGTGTAAATGAGACTATAGAAAATATTGGAAAACTAAAACAGTTCGATATTTTATTCTATGAAGAACCAACCAACCCTGATGATGTATTAGGTTTTAAAAAAATTAAAGATGCACATCCTGACGTTAATCTTGCAACTGGAGAAATGATACAAAATAAAGTTATGTTTAAACAATTTATAGAACACAAATCTCTAGATTACTGCCAAATTGATAGTTGTAGAATAGCAAGTATAAATGAAATTTTACCAGTTCTTTTAATAGCTAGTAAGTTTAATACTCCAGTTATTCCTCATGCAGGTGGTGTTGGTTTATGTGAATATGTTCAGCATTTAAATCTAATCAACAAGTTTATAATTTCAAATCATGATTTATTATTAAGTGAATATGCAGAAAGCTGTTCTGAACATTTTGAAAATCCAGCAATAATTAAAGATGGTGGATATATAACGCCTACAAATCCAGGGTATTCTGTAAAAATTAAAGATAGTTCTCTTAATGAATTTGATTATAATAATGGTACTTATTGGAAATAAATGTACGTAGATAGTCATCAACATTTTTGGAAACTTTCAAGAGGAGATTATTCATGGATGACTCCAGATATGAAAGTCTTATATAAAGATTTTTTTCCAGAAGATCTTGAGCCACTTATAAAACAAAAAAATATTACTAAAACAGTAATTGTCCAAGCTGCTGATACTGTTGCTGAAACAGAATTTACATTAAGTTTAGCATCTAAATATGAATTTATTGCAGGTGTCGTGGGTTGGGTTGATTTAGATAGTAACAATGCTAAAGATGACATTGATAAACTGTGTGAGAATAAATTTTTAAAAGGTTTTAGACCTATGATACATGACATTCAAGATGATGCTTGGATGTTAAATGATCACCTAAAAGAAAATATAAATTATTTAAATACAAAAAATTTAACTTTTGATGCTTTAGTTCGACCAAATCATCTTCAACATCTTATACAATTTGTTAAAAAATATGATTTCCTTCCTATAGTTATTGATCATATTGCTAAGCCCGTGATTACTAAGTCTGAAATTGATCAATGGAAAAAAGATATGACTGAACTATCAAATGCAAGTAATGTTTATTGTAAATTCTCTGGAATTCTCACTGAAGTTGGTCCAGATTACACAAAAGAACAGCTTGATCCTTATATTGATTTTATTCTTAATACTTTTGGATCTGATAAATTAATGTGGGGAAGTGATTGGCCTGTTTTAACAATGGCAGATAACTATTTAAATTGGTTTGATTTAGCAATGAATTATTGCGATTCTTTTTCTGAAGACGAAAAAAATAAAATATTTTCTCAAAATGCAACTCAATTTTATAATCTTTAAACGATTATATAAATTTAAACTTTAAAATTAGAAGAAAGGAACGTTTATAAATGATTAGATTAGGTATGACACTTGGAATCAAGGAGGAAAAAATAGAAGAATATAAAAAGCTCCATGCAAATGTTTGGCCTGAAGTTTTAGAAAATTTAACAGATCTTAATTTTAAGAATTATTCTATATATTTGCATAAAAATACTCTTTTTGGATATGTTGAATATCATGGAGATAATCTTGATAGAGATAACAAGCTAATGGCTTCAAACCCTAAAGTTCAAGAGTGGTGGAGTGTTTGTGGGCCATGTCAAATTCCAGACCCAAATAGAAAAAAAGGAGAATGGTGGTCTAGCATGGAAGAAGTTTTTCATCACGACTAAAATAATTATGAAAACTAAAATTTGCTCAGTTGGTGAATGTATGATTGAAATTGCCAATACTAAGAATAATATTTTTCAGCAATCATTTGCTGGTGATACCCTAAATTTTTGTAACTACATTGACAAAAAATATTTTGATGTCACTTTTCTTACAGCAGTTGGTAAAACAAGTTTAAACAGATCAGTTTTGGAATTTATAAATTCTAAAAAAATTTCAACAAAATTAATAAAAAAAATTGATAGTCATGAAATTGGTTTATATTTAATTAAGAATAAAAATAACGGAGAAAAACAATTTTTTTATTGGAGAGATAATAGTGCAGCAAAAAACTATTTTAATAAGATAGATTTTGTCTCATTATTTAAAAATTTGAAGAATTTTAATTATATATATTTTTCTGGAATTACTCTTTCAATTATTAATCCATCTAAAATAAGTAATTTTGTTGACTTGTTAAAATTATTGAAGAGAAAAAAAGTAAAAATTATATTTGATTTTAATATTAGAATTAATCGATGGACTAAAATAAATTTAAACAATTTTTTGCATTCTATTTTGAATTTTGTTGATATATGTTTTATGTCAGGCGAAGATCTTAAACTTTGGAAAAATGATAATAGTTTAAGAAATTTTGAAAAATTAATAAATAATTATAAAATAGATCATGGTATATTTAGAAAAAATGCTAAATTAACTTATGCGATTCAAAATAAAAAAAAATATACAATAAGAAATAAATTTATTAGAAAAGTAGTTGATACTTCAGGAGCTGGAGATGGATTTAATGCTGCCTACGTTTCAAATTTTATTACTCATAATGATCCCTCTTTAGCTCTAAAAGAAGCCAGTCTTCTGGGCTCGAAGATAATCATGCAAAAAGGAGCCATAGTTGATGTTAAATAGTGAATTACAATTAAAACTAAAAGAACAAAAAATTTTACCAATTCTTAATACTACAGCTTTAAGTAATGATATTGATCGCTTAAGCAAATATTTAGAGAAGAATAGAGCTATTCGATATATTGAAGTAACACTAAGAGAAAATCAATCTTTTGATATAGCACTAGAATTGAAAAAACATTTTACTAAACATGAGTTTGGCCTGGGATCAGTTTTAACAAAAGAAGATTTTATTAAGGGTCAACATCATAATTTTAATTTTTTTGTTTCTCCTGGAATTGTTGACGAGATTTTAGAAATTAATAATTTATCGTATATTCCTGGGGCCGAAACAGTTAGTGAGTTTATACATCTTAATAAAAAAGGTTATAAAATAATTAAATTTTTTCCAGCAAATTTAAACGGAGAGCAAAAAAAATTACAATCAATTGAAAACATTCTAAAAGATGTAAAATTTATTCCAACAGGTGGAGTCAATAAAGATAATATTAATAAATATCTAGATTTAAAAAATGTTTTATGTGTTGGAACTTCAAATTTTGAAGAGTTTTAATTTACTTTTGTCATAGTACAAAGCATTTCAAAGGCAATCGTTGCTCCTACTAATGAAGTCATATTATTTACATCAAATGGTGGTGATACCTCTACAACATCACCTCCTACAAAATTGATTTTGTTTAGTGCTCTTATAATAGTTTGTGCCTCTCTCACATTAAAGCCTCCAACTTCTGGAGTTCCAGTACCTGGTGCAAAAGTTGGGTCTATTCCATCAATATCAAATGTAAAATAAGTATCTGTATTAGCTAAAACTTCATAAATTTTTTCAATACATTTATTAAATCCCATTTCATAGTAATCATCTATAGTAATAATAGTTACACCTTGTTCTCTAGCCCAACTTAAATCTTCAGGATCATATAAAGCTCCACGAAGACCAAGGATTACATATTTTTTTGGATCTATTAGATTTTCTTCTATAGCTCTTCTAAATGGTGTGCCATGAGTATATTTAAATCCTCCAAAATAAGTGTCCCAAGTATCAGAATGAGAATCAAACTGAAATAAACCTACTGGTTTTTCTTTAGCTATACCTCTAAGAATTGGTAGGCTAATTAAGTGATCACCTCCAATTGATAATGGTATTGTTTTGGAATTATAAATATTTGAATAAAATTTTTCTATTTTATCTAAACTATCACTTAAGTCCGCTGGATTTACCGGACAATCGCCAATATCTGCAACATTAAATTTATCATAAGGGCTCTTAAGTGAAACAGGGTGATAAAGCCTTACAAGTGACGATGCATTTCTAATTTCTCTTGGTCCATGTCTAGCTCCAGGTCTATTAGTAGTTCCTCCATCCCATGGTATACCTGCAATACAGTAGTCTAATTTATTTAAATCTTTCACAACAGGTAAACGAAAAAAAGTAGCAACATCAGCAAAGCGAGGAGTTTCCATACTCGATAGAGGTTTAATTTGAGTCATAAAAGTATCTTATGGTATATAGAGTTGGATTATACAAGACAAATTACTATGGATTATAGCAAATTTCCTAAACCGCAAAATGATGGAAAAGCTAACCATCTTTTAAATAAGTTTTTGCCAGATATTTCTCTTAAAAATCAACAGGGAAATCTATTAAAAATAAAAAGATATGACACTTTTCGCTTAATTTTATATTTTTATCCTATGACAGGTAATCCTAATGAAAGTTTACCTAAAAATTGGAATCAAACACCAGGAGCTACTGGCTGTACCGTGGAGACCTGTAGTTTTAGAGATAACTATGAAGAGTTAATCAAACTAAATGCGCTGCCTATAGGAGTATCGACTCAAACAATAGATTATATTAAGGAAATGACAGATAGATTAGTAATTCCTTATGATGTTTTAAGTGATTCAAAACATATTTTGCTAAATTCATTAAAAATGCCATATTTTGAAATTGAAAACAAAATTTATTTTAAAAGATTAACTCTTATTGTGGAAAAAAATATTGTTAAAAAAGTATTCTACCCTATTTTTCCCCCTAACAAACATATAAATGAAGTTCTACTATGGTTAAAAGCAAACTAACTATTTTTTTATTTTCTGTATTTTTGTGTTTTTCTAACCTATCAATAGCTAATCCAAATATAGATCAATGGTTAGAGTCAGAGAAATCTTATAAAGATCTTATTAATGAAGGATTTGAAGTAAAGAGCTACGCTATAAGTGACATAGAGGTTGGAAATGATTTAATAATAATCTTATTTGTTACAGTTCTCCAAAAAGATAACGAATTATATGAGTGTCAGGAATATCAAACTATAGATAAAAATGTTGAGACTTTAGATATGAACTTAATATGTAAAGAATTAGTTCAACCTTATGAAAGAGGTATAGGAACTTAGGTTCGTTCAATATTTAAAAAAAACCATTGTAATGCTATTAGTGTAAGTCCATTTAAAATTTCTTTTTTATTCATCTTTGTTTTTACCTCATCAAAACTATAACTTTTAACTAATATATCCTCATTTTCATTCTCTAGACCTCTTATAATTTCTTTATCTGGAGCAATTACCTCTCCTAAAAAAAGATTATAAAAAGATTCTGATGATCCTGGGGCAGGAAAGTAACCTTGTATAGATGAAAGATTGCTTACTTCACATCCAGTTTCTTCAAAGCATTCTCTTTTTGCGGTATCTTCTGGAGTTTCACCAGGATCAATTATTCCAGCAACTATTTCATCTAGATAATTTTGATTATCTTTAGAAATTGTCCCTGGTCTGAACTGTTGAATTAAAACAATTTTTTTATTTACAGGGTCATATGGTAAGACTGCAGATACTTGTGCACCACCAAATAACTCCCTTTTTATTTCATTACTCCAATCTCCATTATATTTTTTGTATTTAAGAGTAACCTCATTCATTTTAAAGAAACCGTCGTGAATATTCTTTTTATCTAAAATTTTAAATTTTGGGCTCATAAAAATTGATATATTTTATATTACATATATATCTATAAATATGGAAAAAGCATTATTTGGTGCAGGTTGTTTCTGGGGTGTGGAAGAAACATTTTGTAAAACTCCAGGTGTAATAAATACCTTAGTTGGTTATTCTGGAGGCGATACTATTAACCCTTCTTATGAAAGTGTTTGCCAAGGAAATACAAATCATACTGAGGTTGTTTTAGTTGAATTTGATAATTCTAAAATATCTTATGAAGATCTTTTGATGGTTTTCTGGAAGTGTCATGATCCTACCACTTTAAATAGACAAGGTCCCGACATTGGAACACAATATAGATCAGCGATATATTATTATAATGAAGATCAAAAAAATAAATCTATTCATTCTAAAAATGAATATGCTAAAAGTGCTGGATTAAATATTGTTACTGAAATATCAGAAGCTAAGGAATTCTATAAAGCTGAAGAATATCATCAAAAATATATCCAAAAAACAGGTTTACACTGCGCTATATAGATTAATTCTTTAGGGAACTGATGTCTGTCGATTTTTATTACGCATTTTTAACAGGCTGGGTAATACTTTTATTATTTTGGAGTACTATTGTTTTCTTTATATATCTGAGAAAACCTCCTAAATCCAAATTAACTAAAAGTTTTATAATCAAATCCTATCTGTTTTTTTTGGCACTATTGTTTATAATTTTATTTTTTCGATAAACCGATTCGTTTTTATTATAAATTATGTATCAACATATAGTAGGTCATAAAGAGCAAGATACTAACATATTGATAATTAACAACTTTTTTATATTTAATGTTGAATACTGGTTTTTTCATAAATATAAACTACCTCGAAATTATTAAAATATTATGTCTATATTAAAAAACTATTTTAAACAAAACAGTGTGATGCACAGTTTCTCAAGTTGCCAATGGCCAATTGGAGATCCACAAGAGAAAGATTTTCATTTTTGTGAGGCTGATACCGTTGATGGGAAGCCTTATTGTCAGAGTCACTGTGATGCTGCATATATTGACGAAAAAGAGCTTAAAAAAGAAAAAGAAGCTCAAAAAAATCGTCGCATTGCTGCTTAAGTCAACCTCTACAAATTATTTTCTCATCAAATGTTAATAATTCAGAGTTATTGACATAAGAGACGTTTTTCTTAAAATAAAAAGACATGTTATTCAGTATACTGAAAAAACTTAACTTTGATGGAACATTAGAAATCATAGATTCTAATGGCAAGACCCATAAATTTGGAAATTCAAACCCTCACGTTTGTATAAGACTGAAAAACAAATCTATTGAAAGAAAACTATTCTTAAACCCTAATCTGCATATAGGTGAAGCATATATGAATGAAGAGTTAGTTGTAGAAAAAGGCACTATAGAAGACTTTCTTAATTTAATAACTAATTGTTACGATGACTTTATTTCTAACAATAAGTTTTATAAATTTTATGAATATTTATCTTCTATTTTCATGTCATTTCAGCAGATTAATCAGCTTGTAAATTCAAAAAAAAATGTAGCACACCACTACGATATAAATGAGGATTTATATAAATTATTTCTTGATCAGGATATGCAATATTCTTGCGCATATTTTCACAATCCCAATATGAGTTTGGATCAAGCGCAGAAAGATAAAAAACAACATATAATTAAAAAACTTCAAATTACAGAAAATATGGATGTTCTTGATATTGGGTGTGGTTGGGGAGGAATGGCAATTGAAATAGCTAAATCTACTGGCGCCAAAGTTAAAGGAATTACACTTTCAGAAAATCAATTTAAAACTGCATCTGAGCGAGCACAAAAAGAAGGTTTGGCTGATAAAGTTTCTTTTGCGCTACAAGATTATAGAAATGAGACGGAAAAATATGATCGCATTGTATCAGTTGGTATGTTTGAGCATGTTGGTGTTAAATATTTTAAAACTTATTTAAGTAAAGCTAATGATATTCTGAAAGAAAATGGTGTTTTTCTTTTGCATACAATTGGTCAAAGGGGTAAACCAACTGCTACAAGTCCTTGGATAAGAAAATACATTTTTCCTGGTGGTTATATTCCATCATTATCTGAAGTAATGAATGCAACACAAAAACTTAATATAAATGTAACAGATGTTGAAGTATTAAGACTACATTACGCTCACACACTTTCCAAATGGTATCAAAATATTATTGAAAATAAAGATAAAATTATAAATATGTTTGATCAGCGTTTTTTTAGAATGTGGGAGTTTTATCTATTGGCAAGTAAGTATTCCTTTGTAAATATGGGTAATGTTGTTTTCCAAATACAAATTGCAAAAAATATTAACAATTTGCCTCTCACAAGAAATTATATCTACAACTAAACAGTTTATATTTATTGAATTTCCAAGACAGGTAATATAATCTTTCGTTTATGGAGCTATCCTTAAATAATTATATAATTAGAGCATCAATTTTCTTAGTCACTGTCTTTGTTATTGTTGTTTTATTATACCCAGTTCTACAAAATGCTTTTTTATCAAATATTTTTATTAACATTATAATTTTATTAGCCCTGTTAACTGGAATTGTATTTAATTTTTTTCATCTCATTAACTTAAATTACAAATATATATCTTTCTCGAATTTTAATATTACAAATTCTATAGAAGCATTCTCTAATTTAAGAGGGCAAGACAAAAATATTTCTCTTGAATTAAAAAATCTTGACGGAAAATTTGTTTTTAAAAGTTCATCAATAAATAGATTGATAGAGAATTCTGATATGACATTGATAAGCATAAGAGAAACTTCTCGTTACCTGGTAGGCTTGCTAGTCTTTTTAGGACTCCTAGGGACTTTCTGGGGACTTCTAAAAACTATTGGATCTGTTGGCAATGTTATCAGCGGCCTAGGTATAGATGATACAAATGTTGCAGGTTTTTTTAATTCTCTTAAAGATGGATTAAATGCTCCACTAGAAGGAATGAGTATTGCATTTAGCAGTTCTTTATTAGGTTTAGCTGGCTCTTTAATATTAGGATTACTTGATTTAAATCTTGGACAAGCTCAAAATAAATTTAGTCAATACTTTGAAAAAATCCTTAATAGCAATTCTTCTCCAGATTTTTCTAAAGTAGAAGATAAGCCTACAGGTGAAGCAATTCAAAAAATCTATGATAACTTAGAAAACCTCCTAAATGCTTTTAAAAAATCATCTGATAATCAAACTAAAATTTCAAACAATTTAGAGAAGTTTAATGAAATACTTAACAAAATCAATTCCAACTCTTCAAATCTTGATAAGCAATTATCAAATTTTTTATCTTCACAATTAAACACACAATCTACACTAATGAACCTTACAGAAGCTTTAAGCAAAAATGGAATATTAGAAGCAAAAAAAGTAAAAGAATATTTTCAGAAAATTGAAAAAGAACTAAAGAAAATTAAAAAATAATAATGTCTACTAGGTCTTTAAGAAATAGACTTGCTGATACAACAAATATTTGGCCCGGTTTTGTCGATGTTCTAGCTACTCTTTTAATAGTAATCATATTTGTGCTAATGGTTTTTACTGTTTCGCAAATATATCTGAGTGATGCTATATCTGGCCGAGATAAGGCGCTTCAAGATTTAAGAACACAAATAAATGAATTATCTAAAATACTTGTTATTGAAACTAAAGATAAAGAAGAAGCTCTTTCAACTCTTTCTGAAACTGAGAAAAAACTTGAAGATACAGAATTAAATTTACAAAGTGAGCAATTATTAAGTGAGCAATTACAAACTGATGTTGCAAAAAAACGATCAGAAATATTTGTTCAGGAACAAAATATAATAGCTTTATCCGAGCAAATTAGTAGTCTTTTAAAAGAACTGAGAATAGTTGCAAATGCATTAGAAACTTATGAAGGACAAGAAATTACTTTACTTGAAACCGAGGGACTTGGTGAACGAATTAATAAAGCACTTGCAACAAGAATTGATCAACTAAAAATACTTAATCAAGAATTAGATAATGCTAATTTTAAACTACTTGAAAGTGAAAAATCTCTCAAATCTACAATAGCAGAATTAAATAAGAAGAATGAAAATTTAATGGCCATTAACGAAAGTCTGGGTCTAGAGGAAGGAGGTATTGAAGAGCAGTTACTTGCAATTAAAAATAAAAATGAAAAGCTTCTAAGTTTAAATGATGAATTAGAAAATACAAACACTGAACTATCATTAAGAGATGAAGAATTACAAAATCAAAATGAAAAACTTCTAAGATTAAATGATGAATTAGAAAAGACGAATGTTGAACTTTCATTAAGGGATGAAGAATTACAAAATCAAAATGAAAAACTTCTAAGATTAAATGATGAATTAGAAAAGACGAATGTTGAACTTTCATTAAGGGATGAAGAATTACAAAGTCAAATATCCCAATATCAAGAACTAATGAATGATCTTTTAGAAATTAATGATAGTCTGGGCTTAAAAGATGCATCACTTAATGAGCAACTTGATGCAATTAGGTTTAAAAATGAAGAATTAGCAAGATTAAATAAAGATTTAATTCAGAAAGATAGCACCATTTTTAATTTGCGAGGAAAAATATCTGAATTGAATAATGTACTTTCTTTGTCTGAAGATAAACAAAAACAACAACTTGATAAACTTGAGCTACTTCAAAATCAAATTGCATTATTAGAACAAGAAAAACAAACGCAAAAAGAAACATCACTTGAAGAAATTAAAAATATGGAAATACAATCTTCAAAAACATTAGAACAGGTAGAAATTCTTTCTAATCAAATTGACACTCTGCAAAAAGAAATTGCTTTACTTAATAGTGCTTTAGAAGCTAGTGAAAGTCAGGCTTTGATTAAAGATTTAGAAATAGAGGTATTAGGTGAAAAGTTAAATAAAGCCCTTACATCAAAAGTATTTGAACTTCAAAAATATAGATCTGAGTTTTTTGGAAAACTAAAATCTATTTTAGGTGATAGAAAAGATATTAAAATTGTAGGAGATAGATTTATTTTTGAATCAGAGCTATTATTTGACTCTGCTTCAGCAGATTTACAACTATCTGGTAAAGAAAAATTAAGTGAAATTGGTCTTACTTTAAAAGAGACTACTAATGATATTCCATCAGATATTGATTGGATTATAATGGTAGAAGGACACACAGACAAAAACCCTATACAGACAATCAGATATCCATCTAACTGGGAATTATCTTCAGCAAGAGCTAATACAGTTTTAAAACTTCTTCTTGATCTTGGTTTTCCACCAAATAGATTAGCATCGGCAGGATATGGAGAGTTTTTTCCTATAAGTGATGGAGAAACCGAGAGCGATCTACAGCAAAATAGAAGGATTGAATTAAAACTCACTTCACGCTAATTTGCCTTAAATTTAACATAAACTGATCTTAAAAAATCCATATGAGATTCTTAATTTTATTTGTATTCAGTTTATTTAGCTCTTACTCTGTATTTGCTGCTTGTAGTGATCAACCTGCAAATGAGGTAGACTGGACTAATTGTAATTTTGTAGAAAATCTCGATCTATCTGGTACTGGCTTGGCAAATTCTCAAATGTCAGGAGTTAATTTATCTTTATCTAATTTTGAAAAATCTCAACTTAATAATTCAAATTTATCTATTGGTAATTTTATCTTCTCAAATTTCAGTAATTCAAATTTATATGCATCAAATTTACAGGGAGCTAATTGTAATAATGCTAACTTTGATAATGCAAACCTTGCAAAAGTAAACTTTGAAGGATCTAATCTCTTTGGAGCGACTTTTAAAGGTGCAAATCTATATGAGGCAAATCTACTTGGTGCTAATATTTCAGGTGCAATGTTTGATGAAGCAAATTTGTCAAACGCTATATGGATAGATGGTAAAAAATGTGCTCTTGGTTCTATAGGCAGTTGCCAATAATTATTTTATTTCTTTTTATTGTCAGTTGCAAAATGTCAGACGTATCTGAAATACAAAAAAATGATGATAATAAAGTTAATTTTAAGATCTCAGGAACTAAAGAAACTGGTATTCAAATAAATAACTAAAATATTAATTTACTTTTATCAAATTTAATGATTTGACCTTTAAATAATGAGTCAAAATTCTTATCTATATGCCTTTAGTGTAGTTTTTCTTGCTGGAATTTTTTGGAGTTTTGGAGCGTTGACTGTTAGATATATGGTGGATGGTCATCAATATGTTTTTCAATATTTATTTTACAGAGGCTTAACTATTTCAATTATACTTCTTATATATTTATTTTTTCGTGAAGGATTTGCTTTTTATAAAAATTTTCTCAAAATAGGAATACCATCTATACTTGGAGGTTTATTTCTAGCAACAGCTTTTACTGGATTCATTTTTTCTATTACTATGACTACGGCTGCCGTAACATTATTTATGTTAGCAGCGATGCCTTTTATTGCAGCCATTGTTGGTTATTTTGTTCTTGGCGAAATACTAAAAAGATCAACATTAATTGCAATGGTTGTAGCATTTATAGGTGTGTGCGTAATGATTATAAATGACAGTATTTCTGGAACTGCTTTAGGTGCAATAATAGGATTTATTTCTGCAACAGGTTTTGCATTATACACGGTAACAATAAGATGGAAACCTGAAACACCAAAATTCACAACTGTTGTTTTGGCGGGAATATTTTGTACAATATTTGCGTTCTTTATTTTGGGCTTCTCTTTTGAACCTTTTATTCTGATGCCTGAAATAAATAGTTATTTGAGTATACTTCATGGAATAATTGTTGCAGCCGGCTTAATACTTTACAGTCTTGGAGCTAAATACTTACCCTCAGCTGAGCTAGCACTTTTATCTTTAATGGAAGTTGTTGGAGGAGTTCTGTGGGTTTGGCTTCCTATTTTTGGAATTAATGAAGTACCAAGTACAACTGTAATTATTGGAGGTTTCATAATAACTTTAGCTGTAGTTTATTATGGTTTTGCTGCTAGGCAGATTGATATCAATATTAAAACTTAAATATTTGCTGAAAATTTATTAATATTTTTTCTTGGTAAATTATTTTTAGACCATACTATATCAAGAGCCTTAATCATTTTTTCGATATGCTCTTTTCTGTGTTTTGGGGTAACAGTTATTCTTAGTCTTTCTAAACCTTTTGGTACAGTTGGGTAAAAAATTGGTTGTGCATAAATACCATGATCATCAATTAAATCTTTAGACACTTTTTTGCATAAAAAAGGATCATTAATTAATACTGCTACAATATGAGAATTTGTATCCAAATAAGGGATTGCTAAGGAATCTAAATTTTCTCTTATTAAAGCTGCATTTTCTTTTATTCTTATTCTTAGTTGTTCCGCCAGAGAAACAATATCTATTGCTTTAGCTGCTCCTGCAGCAATTGATGGGCAGATTGAAGTTGTAAAAATAAAACCTGGGGCGAAACTTCTAATGTAATCAATTATTTCTGAACTAGCTGCAATATAACCTCCCATTTGACCATATGCTTTTGCTAAAGTTCCATTAATAATATCTATTTTATCTTCAACTCCCATTTCTACTGCAATACCTTTACCTTCTTCACCGTAAAGTCCAACTGAATGAACTTCATCCAGATATGTCATACAGTTATATTTTTTTGCTAACTCTACAATTTTAACTATAGGCGATCTTATACCTTCCATAGAGTATAAACTTTCAAAAACGATTAACTTTGGATTATCTACATTTGACTCTTTTAATAACTGTTCTAAATGATCAATGTCATTGTGTTTAAATATATGACACTTAGCTCCACTATTCTTAATACCTTGTATTAAAGATGCGTGATTTAATTCATCAGAAAATATCTCAATATTTTTAATTTTTTTTCCTAAAGTCCATAAAGTAGATTGGTTTGCTGTATACGCAGAGGCAAAAACTAATGCTGCTTCTTTATTGTGAACATTTGCCAGTTTTTTTTCAAGTTCAGTATGATAGGTTGATGTACCAGAAATATTTCTCGTTCCACCTGAACCTGATCCATATTCAAGTAGTGTTTTTACAATTTCATTTACTACCTCTGGATGCTGACTCATGTTTAGATAGTCATTAGAGCACCAAACCTCAACTTCTCTTTCTTTGTTTTTAAAACTTTCATCTGCATTTGGAAAACTTTTTATAGGTCTGTCTATGTTTCTAAAGTCCCTATAAAGACCTTGTTCTTTGAGATTTTTTAATTCAGATTTAAAGAAATTATTATATTGCATTTTTATTAGATAACTTAGACAATGTTTAATTGTAAGTCTTTAATTGAATGAATTGTCACACCTTATGTCTACTAAAAGACATTCTCTTCCAGACACCATATTTATCTTTAATCATGAATCGATGATACAATGCCGCTGCAATATGAAGTGAAAAAAGAGCTGTTAATATAAGTGCTGAGTAGTAGTGTATAGCTAGAGCTTGAGGGTATAGAAAAAAGTTCTCTTCGATTAAAGGTGGTATTTTAATTAATCCCAAGAGATGGACATCTTCTCCTCCAAGCCATGTCATAAATGTACCTTGAATAGGAATAAGAATAACTAAACCATAAAGTACAAAATGGACTAAATTCGAAACCAATTTATGAAATAAAGGAATATTTTCATATTTCGGATGAGTATTAAATATGTATTTCCACATTAATCTAAGTACAACTAAACTAAAGACTAAGGTGCCAAAAAATTTATGAGTAATAATAAAACCCATTTTAAGAGGAGAAAATTCCATATTATGAAGGCTAATCCCTGTTGCAACTTGCCAAAAAAGAAGAAGTGCTAATGACCAATGAAAAAGTTTTGCAACCAAGCCCCACGAAGATTTTGTACCTTTAAATTCAACCATTACTAATTTTATTATATAGTGCTATCTAAATAAATATAATCCATGAAAATTAGAGTTTTATCGAGAAAAAGTGACTTAGCAATTATTCAAGCACGTGAGTTTTCCAATTATTTGCAATCAAAACATCCTTTTGTAGAAATAGAATTTTTAACGAGAAGTACCTCTGGAGATAAAGATCTAAAGACCCCTCTATCTGAAATGCCAACAGAAGGTGTTTTTACTAATGATTTAAGAGATGAATTAATAAATAATAAATGTGATTTAATTGTCCACTCTTGGAAGGATCTTCCAATTGAAGTTGGTGAGAAAACTAAAATTGCTGCTACATTAAAACGTGCTGATAAACGAGATATATTATTCTTAAAAAAAAACATAACATTAGATAGTAAGAAAATTACTATTCTTTGCTCATCGCCTCGAAGACAATATAATTTAGAAAATTTTATTGAAAATTATCTTCCACAAAAGTTTGATGAAGTTTGCTTTGAAAATATAAGAGGTAACATACCTACTAGATTTAAAAAATTTTTGGAAGATCCTAATAGTGATGGTTTCATTGTTGCTAAGGCAGCAATTGATAGATTACTTTTAAATAATTATTCTGAATTTAATGAATTAAAAACAACTCTAAAAAAATATATTAACGAATGTCTATGGTCTGTTTTGCCATTGTCTATAAATCCTTGTTCTCCTGGACAAGGAGCTCTAGCGATTGAAACAAGAATTAAAGATAATAAACTTAACGAAATTTTAAATGATATTAATTTTTCCAAAGATTATTCAAATGTTATTCAAGAAAGAAATATTTTAAAAAATTATGGAGGAGGATGTCACCAAAAAATAGGAGTATCTTACATCTCACATAAATTAGGATTAGTTGTATCTAAAAGAGGTGAAGATGAAAATGGCAATCATTTTGAGAGCTGGGATTTTATTGATCCAAAAGATATAAGTTTTTCTAGTAATACAACAGATGAAATTTATCCTGAAAATTTAAAAAATTATAAAATATTTTCTAGAAAACAATTAAATGAAAATGTTGATGATATAAATAATTTACAAAATAAATGTATTTATGTTTCACGAATTAGCTCAATCCCAGATAAGTCAAAAATCCAATCAAATAATGTTATTTGGACTAGTGGTTTAAGAACATGGAAAAATTTATCTGAAAGAGGTATTTGGGTTAATGGAACTTCAGATGGTCTTGGTGAGGATTTTGATAAAGATATTAATTCACTTACAAATAATCCTTGGGTTAAGTTAACTCATTCTCAATCTCCTGAAAGTTCCATAAAAAATAAAATTGAAACGTATCAATTGGAGTCGATTGATTTTGAAATAGATATAGAAAAGAAAAAGTACTTTTATTGGATGAGCAGTTCAGCTTTTAAGGCGAGTATTGATAAATATCCTAAAATTATAGAAAAATATCATTTTTGTGGGCCAGGAAATACTTACAATGAGATTAGTAAAATATTAGGTAATGATAAAAATCTTTTTGTTGAGCTATCTTATGATAGTTGGAAGAAAAAAATACTAAAAGCCTAAAAATGACAAATATTTTATTCGAAAATGCTATCAAAAGAAATATTCAAAAAACACCACCCATTTGGTTCATGAGACAGGCTGGGAGGTACCATTCGCATTATCGCAAGCTAAAAGAAAAATATACTTTTGAAGAACTTTGTAAAACTCCGGATCTAGCCGCAGAAGTCGCTTTTGGTCCAATACAAGAGTTTGATTACGATATTGCAATTTTATTTAGTGATATTTTATTTATCTTGGAGGGACTTGGTTTAGAATTAAAGTTTGACCCAGGACCTAAATTTAATTCTTATATAAATTCAGAAAACATTAGTAATTATAGTAATATTGATCGTGGTATTGAGCATATGCAGTTTCAATTTGAAGCCATAAAAATAACAAAAGAGAAATTGCCTAATAATAAAAGTTTAATTGGATTTGTTGGTGGACCTTGGACATTATCAAAATATGCATTTGGAAATAATAACTCTGATTTAATCGACACTAAAATGAATTTAGAATTTATTTCAAAAATTCTTTTACCTCTTCTTAAGAAAAATATTCAATTACAATTAGATGCAGGTGTTGAACTTGTCATGATTTTTGATAGCTCCTTGTATGATTTAGATAAAATAAATTTTCATGCAATTTATTCAAAATTTTTGGAAGAGATTGCAATTTCTTTTCCAAATAAACTTGGCTATTATTCAAGAGGTAAGAGTTTAACAGATCTTAATTCTATCATCAGTTTTCCCTTTGCTGGTTTTGGCTATGATCACACAATAGATCTTAAATTTATGTTTGAAAATCAAAAACATGGATTTATTCAAGGAAATTTTAATGAACAATTAATGTTAAGCGAAACAGATATATTTCTTAATGATTTAAAAGATTTTATTAAAAAAATGAAATCAATTGAAAATCTTAATGGCTGGATTTGTGGCCTTGGACATGGAATTAACAAAAATACTCCAGAAAAAAATGTTCATTTATTTATAGAAAATATCAGAAAAGAATTTAGCTAATAGATATGGTTAAATATATAGGTGAAAAAGATTATGAGCACGGGAGTAAAGAAAAAATTGGTGTTTTAATTACTAACCTAGGCACTCCAGATGCTCCAAATAAAAAAGAACTAAAAGTTTATCTTAATCAATTTTTGTCAGACCCTAGAGTAATTGAATTACCTAAATTCTTATGGCAAATTATATTGAAGTTAGTAATTTTACAAATAAGACCATCAAAGTCAGCAGAAGCATATAAACAAATTTGGACTGATAAGGGTTCTCCACTTTTAGATATCGCAAACAGACAATTAAATAAAATCCAATCATCTTTTTCTTCAAAAAATGAAAATATAGTTTTTGAAGTTGGGATGCGTTATGGCAATCCATCTATTCCAGATGCTTTGTTAAAACTTCAAAAAAAACAAGTAAGAAGATTATTAGTTCTACCTATGTATCCACAATATTGTGCTGCAACAACAGGTAGTACATTTGATGAAGTAACAAATGTATTACAAAAATGGCGTTGGATACCTGAAATGCGTTTTATCAATCAGTACTTTGAAGAAAAAAATTATATTGAAGCATTGTCAAATTCAATAAAGTCATTTTGGAAAAAAACTTCAAAACCCCAAAAAATTATTTTTAGCTATCATGGTATACCAAAACGGTATTTGACGAATGGTGATCCTTATCATTGCTTTTGTCTTAAAACCACAAGACTTGTTAAAGAATATATGGGATTATCCGATGATGAGATAATGACTACTTTCCAAAGTAGATTTGGAAGAGAGGAATGGTTAAAGCCATATACAAGTGAAACATTAAAAGAATTACCAAAACAAGGGATTAAAAATATACATATAATATCTCCTGGTTTCAGCAGTGATTGTCTTGAAACACTTGAAGAACTTGAAGAAGAAAATAAAGAATATTTTATGGAGTCAGGTGGAGAAAATTATCATTATATACCTTGCTTGAATGATCACGATGATCACATAGATGTTTTTGTAAATCTGATAAAAAAACATACTCAAGGTTGGCCATTATGATTGCTGATCCCAAATTTAATACTGCAAAAGAATGGTTTGAAAAATTACGAGATAACTTAGTTGAAACTATTCAAAACATTGATGAAAATCAATTTGAAATAAGTAACTGGGATCACAAAGGTGATGGTGGTGGTAAAATGAGTAAAATTAAGGGTAATATTATTGAAAAAGGTGGAGTAAATATTTCTACCGTCTCTGGGATATTTAACGAAAATATGAGAGATGCTATTCCGGGTGCTAAAGAAGATCCAAATTATAATGCAACTGGCATCAGTGTTGTTTTACATCCTGTTTCACCTAAAATTCCTTCTATGCATTTTAATACGAGATTTATTAAAACCACTCAGGAATGGTTTGGTGGAGGCATGGATATTACGCCTTGTTTAATATTTGAGGATGAGAAAAAATATCATCGTGGTTTAGAAGTTTTGTGTAATAAATATGATAAAACATATTATCCTAAATTTAAAAAATGGTGTGATGACTATTTTTTTCTTAAACATAGAAACGAACCAAGAGGTGTTGGAGGAATATTTTTTGATTACCTTCAAACTGGCGATTGGGGAAAAGATTTTGAATTTGTCCAAGGCGTAGGTACTTATTTTCATCAGTTTATCAAAAATACTTTAATTGCACTTAAGGATGAGGAGTGGAATGAAGAGGAAAAAAAGATACAATTAGTTAAGCGTAGTCGCTATGCTGAATTTAACTTATTATATGATAGAGGTACAAAATTTGGTCTAGAGACTGGTGGGAATGTTGATGCTATATTAATGTCAATGCCTCCTCACGCGGTATGGGAATAAATAATGTTATTTAATACTCTGAAAGTTATTCATATTTTTAGTATCATAGCTTGGATGGCTGGACTTTTATATCTGCCACGTTTGTTTGTAAATCATGCTAATCCTGAAATTACAAAAGAAACCTCAGAAACATTCAAACTAATGGAAGGAAAATTGTACAGAATAATTATGTTTCCAGCTTTTATAGTGACATGGATATCAGGTTTTACACTTACACATTATGTGGGTATTGATACTTGGTTGCTTTTAAAAATTTTATTTGTAATTTTATTATCTGGCTATCATTTTTTTTGTTTAAAATGTCTTAATGATTTTAAAAATGATAAAAATAAATACTCTACTAAGTTTTTTAGAATTACAAATGAAGCGCCAGCAGTAATATTGATTTTTATACTTATACTTGTTGTATTTCAGCCTTTTTAATTACTACTTTTTTGTTTTAATGGGCGTTTTTCTCTTTGGATTACAAACCTTGCATATTTCACACTCTAAACCATAACAACTTCTTGCCTGACAAAATTCTCTTCCATAAAATATTATTTGTAAATGAAGTTTGTTCCAAGATTTTTTTGGAAAAAGATATTTTAAATCTTTTTCTGTTTGGACAACATTTTTACCATTTGTTAAACCCCAACGTTGAGCTAAACGATGAATGTGCGTATCAACTGGAAATGCTGGATGACCAAATCCTTGAGACATAACAACACTGGCTGTTTTGTGACCAACACCTGGCAACTTTTCTAATTCTTCAAAACTTTCTGGAACATTGCCTTTAAATTTTTTTACAAGAATTCTTGATAGTTCAAAAATTGCTTTTGATTTTTGAGGTGCCAAACCACAAGGGCGAATAATATTATAAATTGTTTTTTTTGGCACTTTTGTCATTTTTATAGCTGTGTTAGCTTTTTTAAATAGTATTGGTGTAACTTGATTAACTCTTTCATCTGTACATTGAGCACTAAGAAGTACAGCTACAACTAATTCAAATTTATTTTTGTGGTTCAGAGGAATAGGTACTTTTCTGTATATACGATTTAGTATTCTAGAGATCTCCTGTGCCTTCTCTATTTTTTTCACTATATCAAGCCTCCTCCAAGGGTATGTCTAAATAAATACTAATAATTATGACAAAATATAGCACTTATTAATACTAATAATATTGAATATTTCTATTGAAGTTGTATGGGTCTACCATCAAATTTCTATGGAGGAAATAATATGAAAAAGACTTTAAGCATTGTTTTGTCTTTGCTTTTCATGGGTATTTTTTCACCAGCATTTGCAAATAGTATTAAATGGTCAATGCCTGGTGACTCTTTAACTCTTGATCCGCATGCACAAAACGAAGGACCAACTCACATGGTTTCGCGTCAAGTATATGAAGGTTTAGTAACTCCAGGTATTAATATGGAAATACTTCCTCAGCTTGCTGAATCATGGAAAACAACTGCTGATGACACTTGGATATTTACAATTCGTAAGGGTGTAAAATTTCATGATGGATCAGATTTAACAGCTAGTGATATTGCTTTTAGTATCAATAGAGCAAAAACTGCTCCATCTGATATGGTAGATTTAATTAAAAGCATTAAATCAGCATCAGCATTAACTGATCACACAGTTCAGATTGTAACAGATGGACCAAATCCAATTCTTTTAAATCAATTAACTCAGATATTTGTTATGTCTGAAGATTGGGCAAAAGCAAATGGTTGTGAAGTTTCATACAACTGGGATGCAGGTGAAACATCTTATTGTGCTTCTAATGCAAATGGAACTGGACCTTTCAAAATTACTTTTAGAGAACAGGACGTAAGAACTGTTTTTGAAAAAAATAATGATTGGTGGGGTGATGATAGTACTTTCAATGTAGATACTATTGAATTACTTCCTATTGCAAATGATGCAACAAGAGTTGCAGCACTTCTATCTGGAGAAATTGACTACACAAACGTTGTTCCTGTTCAAGATATTGAGAGAATCAAATCTTCTGCTGGACATGGTGTAAAAATGACTCCTCAAAATAGAACAATATTTTTTGGAATGGATCAAGGTTCTGCTGAATTAAATTCATCTAATATCAAAGGTAAAAATCCTTTTGCAGATAAAAGAGTTCGTTTAGCTATGTACCATGCTTTAGATATGGAAGCTATTAAGGATAAGGTAATGAGGGGACAAAGTGTTCCTGCAGGAATTATCACTGCTCCTGGTGTAAATGGTCATACAGCTGCACGTGATGAAAGATTACCTTATGATCCAGAGCTATCAAAAAAACTATTAGCAGAAGCTGGTTATCCAGATGGATTTGAAGTTACACTAGATTGTCCAAATGATCGTTACATAAACGATGAAGCAATCTGTGTTGCTGCAATTGGTATGTTTGCTAAAATTGGAGTTGATGTAACTCTTGATGCAAAAACTAAAAGTCAACACTTCTCAGAAGTTAAAGAAGGTGACGCAAACGGTATGACAAGTGACATGTACATGTTAGGTTGGGGTGTTCCAACTTTTGATAGTCATTATGTATACTCGTACTTATTTGATAGTGCTGGTAGCTGGAATAAAGTTAATTTCAGTAATGCTAGAGTTGATGAGTTAGTAGCGGCAATGGGTGTTGAAACAGATCAAGATAAAAGAAATGCTATGATTGCCGAAGCTTGGGATATTACTCAAGATGATGTAACATATCTTCCTTTACATCACCAAGTTGTCAACCAAGCATCAAAAAGTAATGTCGATGTTCCAATTAGAATGAACAACGAGCCATTATTTAGATTTGCAAACGTAAACTAATAATTTTTATATTTTCTGGCCAGTAATCTGGCCAGAAATTAAACCATGTTTAGTTATTTCTTTAAAAGACTCTTTCAATCTATTCTTGTAATGATTGTTGTGGCTTTTGTTTCATTTTCCTTATTTAATTTTGTTGGTGATCCAGTAAATAGTATGACTGGAGAAGATGCTTCAGATGAAAGACGTGCTGAGGTTAGAGAAGTATTGGGTTTAAATGATCCTGTTTACGTTCAATTTTCACGTTTTATAGGAAATGTAATTCAAGGTGATTTTGGAATATCATACCAATTAAAAAGAGAAGTTTCAGACTTAATTGCAGAAAGAATGCCTGCAACTTTAGAATTAGTTTTCGTCTCCGCTTTAATTGCAATCATCAGCGGTGTCATCTTGGGTGTATATACTGGTATTTACAGAGACAGTTTTATTTCTAATATTATTCTTGTGATTTCTCTAGCAGGGGTTTCATTACCTACATTCATTATAGGAATAATGTTAATTTATTTGTTTTCAGTAATTTTAGGAGTTCTTCCATCCTTTGGAAGAGGTGAAGTCACACAATTAGGTTTTTGGAGTACAGGATTTTTAACTATTTCTGGTTTAAAGGCACTGATACTCCCATCAGTTACGTTAAGTTTATTTCAAATGACCTATGTTATTAGATTAGTCCGCGCTGAAATGATGGAAATTTTACAAACAGATTATATTAAATTTGCAAAAGCAAGAGGTATAAAAAGGAGTGTTATTAATTATAAGCATGCGCTAAAAAATGGATTAATTCCAGTTATTACTATTACAGGTATTAACATTGGAACGTTAATTGCTTTTTCAATTATTACAGAAACAGTTTTTCAATGGCCAGGCATGGGGTCATTATTTATCAAAGCAGTATACTTTGTCGATATTCCAATTATGTCAGCATACATGATTATGGTAGCTTTTATATTTGTTATGATAAATTTTATTGTAGATATCACATACTATTTTATTGATCCTAGAATTAGGCTGAAGGAAGAGGGTAGTTAAAATGCTACTTAAAACGTACAATAAAATATACGATACTGATATTGGATACAGTTTCTTTAATTCTAAATTAGCAGTAATTTCTTCAACAATATTTTTTATTATACTTTTTTGTTCTGTATTTGCTGGGATAGTTGCACCTTATAATCCTTTTGATCCAGCATCAGTTTCTTTAATGGATGCCTTTACCCCACCAGTATGGTCGGAGGGAGGAAGTTTTAGCTTCATATTAGGAACTGATCAGCAAGGAAGAGATATGTTTTCAACAATGATTTATGGTTCAAGAATTTCACTGATCGTTGGTTTTGCATCTATAATTTTTGCAATGATACTTGGAGTTTTTCTTGGAATAACAGCTGGATATATTGGTGGTAGGTATGAGATAATTGTAATGCGCCTTACAGATGTGCAGTTAACTATTCCAAGTATTTTAATGGCTTTACTTGTTGATGGTATTGCAAGGGCAATTATCTCACAATCAATGCATGACGAAATGGCAATTTATGTTTTGATTTTCGCCATTGGTATTTCAGAATGGCCTCAGTTTGCAAGAGTATCGAGAGCATCAACCTTAGTTGAAAAAAATAAAGAGTATGTCTCAGCTTCAAGAATTATTGGATTATCAAATATATTAATTATGTTTAAGCATATTTTACCAAATATACTTCGGCCTATATTGGTAATTGCTACAATCGGATTAGCACTTGCAATTATTACAGAGTCCACCTTAAGTTTTTTAGGTGTTGGCGTTCCACCAACAACACCTTCTCTTGGGACTCTAATAAGGTTTGGAAATAATTTTTTGTTTTCAGGAGAGTGGTGGATTACTTTTTTTCCAGCAATTTTCTTAATTGTTTTAGCATTATCAATTAATTTATTAGGGGATTGGATGAGAGATGCTTTAAATCCAAAATTAAAAAAGAGATGAGTTTTTTAGAAGTAAAAAATTTAAACATAAGTTATCCAACACGAAAGGAAACTATTGTTGCAAGCAAAAATGTAGAATTTTCTTTAGAAAGAGGTGAAATATTAGGAATTGTCGGTGAGTCTGGATCTGGAAAATCTACAATTGCAAATGCGATAATTAACTTGATTGATCCTCCAGGTGAAATTACAGATGGTTCAATAAAAATAGACAATATTGAATTAAGAAGTAATGAAGAAATAATTCAAAATATTAGAGGAAAAAAAATAGGATTTGTCTTTCAAGACCCTCAAACTTCATTAAACCCTCTATTTAAAATAAAAGATCAATTAATTGAAACTATTCAGGCTCATTTAAATTTAAGTTATCAAGATTCACTTAAAAAATCAATTCAACTACTTAAAGAGGTTGGAATAGAGAACGCTGAAAAAAGAATTGAAGACTATCCACACCAATTTAGTGGCGGTATGCGTCAAAGAGTTGTGATAGCTTTAGCGATAAGTTGTGAACCTGACTTAATAATTGCAGATGAACCAACAACAGCTTTAGATGTAAGTATTCAATATCAAATATTAGAACTTCTTAAAGATCTTACAAAGAAAAGAAATCTTGGTGTTATAATTATTACCCATGATATGGGAGTCATAGCAGAGACGACTGATAAAGTTATTGTCATGAGATACGGACATATTGTTGAACAAGGTGAGACTAAAGAATTATTAACAAATCCAAAATCAACAGAAGCAAGAAGCTTAGTAATTTCAGTGCCACCAACAAATAAGAAAATTGATAGATTTAAATTGATTAGTCCCGATGGTAAGGAAATAACATCTAGTTCCAAGGATTTGACTAAAAATATTATTAAAACATGGGGCATAAGGGAAAATAAAAATCAAAAATTATTAAAACTTGATGAAGTGACAAAAGTTTTCGATGATAATTCTTTAGGTAGTGGTTTTTCATTTATTTCTAATAAAAGTTCGAATGATAAAATAGTTAAAGCTGTCGACAATGTATCTTTTGAATTATTCGAAGGTGAGACACTTGGATTAGTTGGAGAGTCTGGTTCAGGTAAATCAACTATTGCAAAAATTATTACTGGATTAATTAGTCCTAATAAAGGTAATTTAATTTATAATAATGAACCTCTATATAATTCAAATAAAAAATATCAAATTCATAATAGTAGAGGTCAAATTCAAATGATTTTTCAAGATCCTTACTCATCTCTAAATCCTCGTTTCAAAGTTAAGGATATTATTGCAGAACCAATTAAATTTTTTCAAAAAAATATTAGCAATAATGATCTTTTACAAAATGTTTACGACCTAATAGATATTGTTGGAATGACCAGACAATCTCTAGATCGATACCCACATGAATTCTCAGGAGGGCAAAGGCAGAGAATATCTATTGCTCGTGCCTTGGCAACAAGACCAAGATTATTAATATGTGATGAACCAACTTCTGCATTGGATGTCAGTATACAAGCACAAATATTGAATTTATTAAAAGATATACAAGATGAACTTCATCTCACTATGCTATTTATTAGCCATGATCTTCCTGTAATTCGCCAAATGTGTAACCGAATAATTGTACTAAAAAATGGTGCTGTTTGTGAAACAAAAGATACAGAGGAATTGTTTAATAATCCTGAGCATGAATATACGAAGGAATTAATTAGACTTATGCCTAAAATTGAATCAATTATTTAACTAATTAATAATAGGTAAATTTTCAGGAGTTCTAGTACTTAAAAGTTTATAGGAATTTTTAGTTATCAATAAATTTTCTTCTTGTACTAATATTTTATTTTCGTCCATTTCAATTGATGGCTCAAGAGTTATAATCATATTTTCCTCAAGTAATGTTTTGTCATTTTTCATAATACTTGGCGGCTCAGTCAGTTGTAAGCCTAAACCATGACCCATCCTTCCAACTGATATGTTGTTAGTTGTTAAACTATAAGATAATTTAGAATATATTTCTGAACAACTAGTTCCAGGTTTTATAATTTCTAAAGTTCTCTCAGTTGCTTCCCACAATTTATTATATGCATCTAGAACTTGTTTGTTAATTCTTCCAAAGCCAAAATTTCTATCGAAATCTGAAAAATAACCATTTAATGTTGCACCGGTATCAATAATTAGAATATCACCATCTTTAGTTACCCTTTCTGTTGGGTTACAGATAATCTGATTATAACCATTAAGTCCCGAAGCACACGCCATATATTGAATATAATCTGCACCACCCTCAATTAATTCTTTTTTAAATATTGATGTAATTTGTTTTTCACTCATTCCTAAATTAATTTTTTCAGGAAAATTATCAAACACCTTACTTGTAATAGAACAAATTTCTTTAATATTACTGATCTCTATTTCAGATTTTAATTTTCTTATACTCCAAAGTATTTTACTAGCATCAACAAAATTATATTCTGATAAATTTTTTTGAATATCCTGATAATCGTTAATACTCATTCGCAAAAAAGTTTCATTTCCTAATTCAAAACCAATATTTGAATTTTTAGGAAAACTTTTGATGTTTTTTTTCAATAAAGATATTCCTTCATCTTTCGGATTTGGAGACTCCCAAGTTTCGATATCATTGACTAATGTGTTTTGCATAGCTGTAATACCAATAGATGGAATTATAGCTTTAATTGGATTTTTTTTTGAAATAATTAAATACCAGGGTCTTGTAGGACTTTCCCAAAAATTACTATCAAGTCCAGTGAAATATCTAAAATTTGACGGTGAAGTTATAATGACAGCATCAATATTTTCTTTTTCAATATGTATTTGTATTTTTTCAATTCTGGAAATAAATTCTTCTTTTGGAAAATCGTTCATAAATTGATAAGTAACATAACAATAACATAAATTAACAATAAGAAATACTTTGATCTATTCATCATTATTTATTTTTTGTTTGTCTTTAGGTACTTTTTTTCCTTTTGCTTCAGAGACATATTTATCAGCACTATTATTATCTAATAAGTATAATCCATTTTTATTATTATTTTTTGCTTCAGCAGGTAATATTTTAGGATCTCTAATCAGTTGGATATGTGGTTACTTTGTAAATTTTCTTATTAAGAAACCTTGGTTCCCAGTAAATCAATACTTATTACAGAAAGCTACAGATATTTTCAAAAAGTATGGAAAATGGTCATTATTATTTTCATGGGTACCTATTATTGGAGATCCAATCGCATTTGCAGCAGGTACAGTAAAATATAATATTACTTTTTTTTTAATATTTGTATCTATTGGGAAAATTGCTAGATATTTGATAATATATTTATATCTTATCTAAATAGTGATGTTTGAAAATCTTATATTTGTTTTCATTATTGGTTTTTTATCTGGAGTTGGTTTTTTAGCAATTTTATTTTTTCTTCGCAAACCAAAAAGTTCTGAAATAAAAGATGATACTGATCTTACTTCCTTAAAAAATCATATGCAATCAATTCAGCAATCTTTACAAAATTTTAATTTAGCTCAAGATAGAATTGAAAATACATTAATTAGAGGTGGTGCGCTTCAACAAGGTCCTTGGGGAGAATTTGTACTTAAAAATATTTTAGATAGTGTTGGTTTAAGAGAAGGAGAAGAGTACTCAACTCAAAAAACTTTTAGAGATGAAGATGGCAATTTACAAAAACCCGATGTAATTGTTCATATGCCAGGTAATAGACACATAATTATAGATTCAAAAGTGTCCTTAGATTCTTGGCATGATTATTCTAATACAAATGACAATCAACAAAAGAAGATATTTTTGAAAAAATTTTTGGATTCAACAAAAACTTCGATTAGAAGTTTGAGTAAAGATAATTATTCAAAAATATATGGAATCAATACAATTGATAATGTTTTAATGTTTGTTCCAATAGAACCAGCGCTACTTACTTTATATAATGAGGCAAATAAACTTATAGAAGATTCATGGAACAATAAAATAATTATTGTTGGGCCATCAACTTTACCCTTTTTACTTAAAGCTGTAGAAAATATGTGGCGGGTTGATAAACAATCTAAAACAATAAAAGATATAGCATCAGCTGCATCAGATATTTATGATAAAACAGTCAGTGTATATGAGTCGTTTGTAAAAGCTAATCAGTCAATAGATTTAGCTAAATCAAAAATGGATGAAGCTAAACAAAGATTGAAAGATGGTTCAGGAAGTTTGACTAAAAAAGTAGAAAAGATGAAAAAATTAGGAAGATTAAGCACTAAAAAACAGTTGCCAGATATAAATGACGATGTAATAAACTAAATAAATGCCTAGTTTTGATATTGTAAACAGATTAGATCATCAAGAAATTGATAACGCATTAGGAAATGCAACAAGAGAAATTACTACTAGGTACGATTTTAAAGGATCAGATACTTCAATTGAAAAAAAAGAAAATACTATAGTTGTTACTACTGATGATGAAATGAAAGCTGGTCAAGTAAATGACATGCTGGTTACTCATTTTGTTAGACGAAAAGTTGATCCTTTATGTTTAAAAAAAAATGATATGGAAAAAGCTGGGGGGAATAAAATTCGTCAGATGTATGAATTAGTAGAAGGAATTGAGCAATCACTGTGTAAAAAAATTACTTCTGATATCAAAAGTTCTAAATTAAAAGTTCAAGTAAAGATCAATGGGAATGAACTTCGTGTTGAAGGAAAGAAAAAAGATGATTTACAAAGTGTAATGAAGCTTATTGAGGATGCTAAGATAGGTATACCAGTCCAATTTGTAAATTTTAGAGATTAAAAATGATTACATGGGAATTAATAGCTGCTTTAGCAGTGTATAATTTTATTATGTACGTAACTCCAGGTCCAAATAATAGTATTTTAACTGCATCAGGTATAAAATTTGGATTTATAAGATCTATACCTAATATTTTTGGCATTCCTTCTGGTCATGGTTTGCAATTAGCACTTGTATGTCTCGGTCTTGGATCTTTGTTTATTACCTATCCTATACTCTATGATATTTTAAGATATGTTGGCGCAGGCTACATTCTTTATTTAGCATATAAAATGTTTGGGTCTTTAAATATTTCAAAGACTGAAGATAGATCAAGACCATTAAAATATCATGAAGCAATTTTGTTTCAATTTGTAAATCCAAAAGCTTGGGTAATCTGTTCAACTGCAGTAACATTATATTATCCAAAAGATGAAAATATAATAATTGGAACACTATTTATGGTCATTATGTCTACAGTAGTAAATATTCCTTCTATTAGTATATGGGCATATGGAGGAAGTGTTATCAGACAATATCTTAATAATGAAAAATTAAAAATAATTGTTGAATGGTTTTTAGCAATCCTTTTAATTATAACCGCAGGCTCAGTTTTATTTTACAAAGCTTAAGGCTTAGGAATTTCATAAAATTCACCTAGAGAATTATATCCTTTAATAACAGCAGGTCTTATTGATATTTGTTCATACCATCTCAACACATTTGGATAATCATGCAAATTTATTTGATGTCTTTCATAACGAGCTGTCCAAGGCCAAATTGAAATATCAGCTATTGAATAGGTATCCGAAAAATATTCTTGTTTAGAAAGTCTTTTATCCAAAATTGAATATATATGTTGTGCATAGCCTTTTGTTTTATCTTCTGCAAATTTGCTTTTGCCAGGATGATAAAATAAATATTGATGAGCTTGGCCTAGCATTGGCCCAACGTAAGCCATTTGAAAAAAAACCCATTGTATTATTTCCCAATACTTATCTTTATTTAGAAATTTATCATATTTTTTTGCCAGATATAGAAGGATAGCCCCGGATTCGAATACTGTTTGGTTGTTATCATTATCTACAATTACAGGAATTTTATTTGCAGGAGATATTTTTGAAAAATGTTGACTAAACTGCTCTTTTTTATCTAAATTTATTAAAATAGGATTAAAATCCACACCTAATTCTTCAAGCATAATGCTAATTTTTCGACCATTAGGGGTAGGCGATGAATACAAATCAATCATTTTTTTTAGAATTTAATTAATTAAGAACTATATTCATAATATGCACGAGAATATAGATAATATTATTAAATTAGCCTGGTGCGATAAAACCTCTTTTGAAAAAATAAAAAGAATTCACGGTGTAACCGAATCAGAGGTTATAAAAATAATGAGAACAAATCTGAAACCTAGATCATTTAAGTTATGGAGAACTAGAGTAACAGGGAGAACTAGAAAGCATGAAAAGAAAAGAAATCTATCCAAAAAATCATTTAAATATGAGAGTTATCTTTAAAATATTAATTGTCAGTATAAGTCTTTTGTTTGCTAGTAAGATAGCATTAGCAGATCAAAATGATCCACGGCTAAATAATTTGTTTAAAAAATTAAATGAGACTGAAAATCAGGATGAGATAAGAGATTTGATATCTGACATTTGGAATATTTGGTATGAAGTTGATGATCCAAAAGTAATTGAATATTTTGAGAAAGGTATTCAAGCTATGAATTTGAGAAATTATCCACTAGCAATTAGATTTTTTAATAATTTAATTGAAGAAGATCCTAATTTTGCAGAGGGTTGGAATAAGAGAGCAACAGTTCATTTTATGATGGGTAATTTTGATCAATCAATGCAAGACATCATTAAAACTCTTGAATTAGAACCAAGACATTTTGGTGCTCTTGATGGAATGGGTCTAATTTTTATTCATCAAGGACAGTTACAACAGGCAATTGATGTATATGATAAGATGTTAGAGATTTTTCCTTTTAGTGTTAAAACTATGGATAAGAAAGAAAGAATACAATCGTTCATTTCTCAATCTACGTAATATCAAAAAATACTAATAATAAAGATAGTGTAAAAAAACTAACAAACGTACTTAATACTACATTTGAAGAAACAACAGCTTTTAGCGAATTATATCTATATGCAAAATAATATGATTGTGAGCCACTTGGTAAAGCTGCAGCCATAGTAACAATAATTACCAAGAGACTATCAAGCTCTAATATAAAATGTGCTAAACAAAATGCAATTATAGGGTGAATAAAATTTTTTAAGATAGTTAATAGTATTGCACCATAAATATTTTCTCTAATTTTAAAATTTCCTAATGCAAGACCTAAAGAAATAAGAACTATTGGAAGCGCAAGGTTTACAAAAATATCTAAAGGCTGCTTCATAATAGATGGAACAATAAGATTAGAGTAATTAAGAATGATTCCAATTATCATTCCAAAAAGTACAATATTTTTAATTATACCTAATAATATTTGATAAAAAATTTCGACAATGTTTTTTTGTCTATTTCTATAAACTTCTATTATAATAACAGTATAGCTAAAATGAACAATACCATGAAAAAAAACTAATATCATATAAGGAATTGTATTTATTGGGCCCAAAACTGCATACATTAGAGGTATTCCCATTGCTACTGTGTTACCAAAACAAGCAGCTAATCCAAAAAGTGCAGAGTCATCTGTTTTAAAATTTAAAAATTGTTTGCTAATTAAAAAACCAGTCATGGATATAAAAATTCCTGAAGCAAAAAATGAGATGATCAGGCCAATAGAATTAATTTGAGGAAATGAGACTTGCCAAAAATATATAATTAAAGCTAAGGGTAAAAGAATGTTGAAACCTGTAAAATCAAAATAATCAATATATTTTTTTGGAAGTATTTGTAATTTATTTACAAAAAATCCAAAAAGGATATATCCAAATACACTGCTAATTATATTTAATAAGTCAATCATTGAAATCAAAAAAATTATTTAAAAATTGAATGACGCTTTCTTCAATTATATTATTTTCATTAGAGTTTAAATTTTTAAAAAATTTTGAATTTTCATCAAAACTTATATTAGGATTATTTAAATTTCCTTTTATCAAAGTAGTTAAATATATTTCATTATTTTGAGATAAGTTTAAAATAATATCTATAAAATTATTACTGTAATTGTATACTCCTTTTATAAGAATTCTGTTGTTTTTATTACTAATTTCTATTTTGCTAGTTTCTAATATATTTTTATTTTTATTTATTGAGCCTTTAAAATTAGAACTTTCATTACCAAAAGCATTTATTAATTCAGAAAATGCGAATTTTTGATTTTTTTGATTTTCTAATTTTTCAAAGAATAATTTTAAAAATGTAATAAGAAATTTTTCTTCATTAGTTGTTTCTAAAATTATTTTTCCATTAATTTTATAAATTGAGTCAAATAAATTTTCTAAATTATCACTATATTTAAGATAATTTTCAATATAGTTTACTCTTCCATTAATATTTACTTCACTAAAATTAATATTATTAATATTCAAATTATCAATTATAATATCTAAATTTCCTGAAACTTGAAATATGGGCTGAGAAATATCAATTCTAATATTATCAAAGTATAAATTTTTTTTGTAATCTTTAATTTCTAAGTTTGTGTTAAGCTTCACAATTGGAAAAATATTGATTTTAGTTTTATTTTTTTCATTAATTTTAATTTCAAATTTCTTTTCGATATCATTAATTATTTTTTCTTTTTCAAAATTATTTAGAAAAACATAAATAAAGATAGATAAAATTATTAATATAATTACTACTATAGAAAAAAATAATCTAATTTTTTTCATATATTAGATCGTAAAAAACTAAATTTTTGTAAAATTATTTTCAGGATCATGCAATGGATTAAATTGAACAGACATAACATATTTATTTTTAGCAACTTCAACTTCAAAATTACTGCCATTTAATTTTTTTAAATCTATTTCTGAATCTATGTATCCAAAGACCATATTTTTATTATAACAAAATGAATAATTGCTAGAAGTTGTTTCTCCCACAATCTTATTTTTATAATAAATTGGCTCATCATGTAATAAAAGTGGACTTCCTGGAGTAGATTTTTCTAAAACAAAATTTGTTAGTTGTTTCTTCTTAATTCTATTTTTTGTTTTTAAAGCTTCTTTACCTATAAAATCTGCTTTTTTATTTAATTTAACAATAAATTCTAATCCAGCTTCAAATGGGTTTTCAGCTGGTGAAATATCATGACCCCAATGTAAATATCCTTTTTCCATTCTCATAATATCAAGTGCATGAGCTCCAGCATGCGAAAGGTTATAGTTTTCTCCAATTTTAACTAACTTTAAATAAATTTCTTTAGATATATTTATAGGAACATAAATTTCCCAACCAAGTTCACCAATGTAAGATAATCTTTGGAAGATTAATTTATTATTTTTCAATGATATTTCTTTAGCAGTTCCAAATTTAAACTTGTCGTTAGAAAAATTTTCTCCAAATATTTCTGTTAGAATTTCTCTACTTTTGGGACCAAAAACACCAAAACAAGCTAAACTTTCAGTCATATCAATTAAAGTTGTTTTTTTACTTAGATTTTCTGAAATATGTTTTTTATCATGCTCTCTAACAGATGAACCTGTAACAACACGAAAAGAATCCTTATCAATACAAGTAACTGTTAAATCAGCAACAATGCCACCATTTGAATTAAGCATTTGCGTATAAGTTATATGACCGGGATTATTTTTAATATCATTACAGCACAATCGTTGTAGATCGCTGAAGGCAGAGACTCCCTTGATTTCAAATTTAGCAAAGGCACTTAAGTCAAATAAACCAACATTCTTTCTTGTATTTAGTGTTTCATACTTTGCTGCATCATACCAATTTTGATAGCCATAACTATACTCATATTCTGGTTTCTTGCCATTTAGGGCATACCACATTGGTCTTTCGAAACCGGCCACTTGGCCAAAACATGCTCCTTTTATTTTCAAATCATCATGAAAAGGAAGAAGTTTAATATTTCTCGAGGATTTATGTTGTTTATAAGGCCAGTGCATTGCATATAAATCTCCTAATGATTCAGTAACTCTTTCAGTTATAAATTTTGTCTCAGAGTGAAATTTTTCAAATCTTGAAATATCTAATGAGTAAAGATCGTCATTAACCTCACCGTTAATCATCCATTCTGCAGTTACTTTACCTGCACCACCAGCACTCTGAATACCAATACTATTAAATCCACAACAAACATAAAAGTTTTTTACCTCTGGTGTTTCTCCTAAAAGATAATTTGTATCTGGAGTAAAAGCTTCAGGACCGTTAAAAAATTTTCTTATACCTACATTTTCAAGGGCTGGTACTCTTTTCATAGCATTTTTTAAATGTGGTTCAAAATGATCAAAATCTTCAGGTAGTTCTCCAAAAGAAAAATCATTGGGCACTTTATACGTATCAGTAAATGCAGGTTTAGCTTTAGGCTCAAAAATTCCTACTAAAATTTTTCCAGCATCCTCTTTTAGATATAAGCAATTATTGTAATCTCTAAGAACTGGAAGTGATTTAGAAATTTCTTTTAATGGCTCACTTAATATATAGAAGTGTTCATTTGGATATAGCGGTATACTAACGTTAATATCATTTGCTATCTGCCTAGACCACATTCCAGATGCTAGAACAATATACTCACATTTAATTTTTCCATGTTTTGTATCTACACCTTCTATTGATCCATTTTTAGTAAGGATTTTATTTACAGAACAATGTTCAAATATTTGAGCACCATACATTTTTGCCGATTTAGCAAGAACATTTGTTATACCAACAGGATCTGCTTGACCATCTTTTGGAATAAATATCCCACCAACAACATCATCAGTATTTATAAGAGAATAAATATCCTTAATCTGATTTTTTTCTAATTCATTAACTTCTATATTAAATCTTTGAGCAAAAGTAGCTTGCCTTTTTAATTCTTCTAATCGATCATTAGTTGTTGCAATATTTAAAGAGCCGTTTTGCTTTAAACCTGTTGCTAATCCTGTTTCTTTTTCCAGGTCTTTATATAAATTTAACGAATAATTTCTAAGTTTTGTAATGGTTGCTGATGCACCAATCTGACCAATTAGTCCTGCTGCATGCCAAGTAGTTCCAGAAGTTAATTGATCTCTTTCTAGCAAGATCACATCTTTCCAACCAAATTTTGCTAAATGATAAGCTACAGAACATCCAGCTATACCACCGCCTATTACAACTACTTTTGCAGAAGTAGGAATTTTATTACTCATTTGCAATATTATAGATAAAGATTTTCAGTATGAGTTTCAAAATAAAAATCTAAATCTTCTATATTTATTTCATCTATTGTTGATGGTTCCCAAATAGGATTATGATCTTTTGAAATTAGCACAGAATTTACACCATTATCAAAGTCACTACGGTATACTATTTTTTGACTTAATTGAAATTCAGTTTCTAAACATTCTTTTAACGATTTACCTTTTGCATCATCTATAAGTTTAGTGCTTATCGCAAGACTCATTGGACATTTAGCTAAAAGAATATCTAAAATTTTTTTTGAAAGCCCTGAGTTATGATTTTTTAAATTTGATATGATTTTTAGAATATTTCCATTGAATAGTTCATTTATTAATTTCATATTTTTAATTAGATATGTATCATTGTCTACTTCAAAATTATCGTGTAAAATTTCTCCCTTTGTAATAAATTTTTCTTTAACATCTTCTATTTTATTACTTTTAAAGTAGTGAGTTGCTAATCCGAATAAAATTAATTCATTTAACCCTAAAACCTCGCCCGTTAAACCAATATACTTACCAATGTTACCTGGAAGATTTGATAAAAAATAACTTCCACCAACATCTGGAAAAAAACCAATGGCAGATTCTGGCATTGCAAATTTTGAATTGTCTGTTGCCAATCTGTGATCACCATAGATTGATAAACCAACCCCACCTCCCATCACTACACCATTCCAAATTGAAAGAAATTCTTTACTAAATTGGCTTATTAAATAATTAAGTTTATACTCAATTTTAAAAAAATCATGTTTTAAAGAGTTTTCTTTTCCAGCAAGAACAAGAGATTTTACATCACCTCCTGCACAAAAATGTTTACCTTCTCCAACTAACAATACTCTTAAAATGTTATCTTTTTCTTCCCATTCTAATAATTTGTCATGGAATTTTTTTGCCATTTCTAAATTGAGAGCATTTAAAGCTTTAGGACGATTTAGTTTAATGATTCCAGTTTGGTTAGTTTCTGAAAATACAATATCCATTAATTCTTTTTAAACTGCAAAACTTTATTAGAAAGACCCACTTCTTTTGCCTTTAATCTATTGATTTCATCTCGTAATCTTGCTGCATCTTCAAATTCAAGTTTTGAGGCAAATTCGTTCATTTTTTTCTCTAAATTTTTGATATGTTTATCAAGATCCTTACCAACTAATTCTTTAGCATTATCAATTTCAACTGTAACATGATCTTGTTCAGCTGTGTTCTCAATTATTTCTTGAATATTCTTTTTAATACTGATTGGCGTAATTTTATTTATTTTATTATATTCTAGTTGTTTAGTTCGCCTTCTATCTGTCTCTTCGATTGCCTCTTTCATACTAGTGGTAATGTTATCAGCATACATTAAGACTTTACTCTCAACATTTCTTGCAGCCCTACCAATAGTCTGAATTAAACTAGTTCTAGAACGAAGGTAACCTTCCTTATCAGCATCTAATATAGCCATTAAAGCACATTCAGGAATATCTAAACCTTCTCTTAGAAGATTTATTCCTACTAAAACATTAAAAACTCCTAGTCTTAGATCTCTAATAATTTCTATTCTTTCTAATGTATCGATATCAGAGTGAAGATACCTTACCTTTAATCCTTCTTCATTAATATATTCAGTAAGATCTTCGGCCATTTTTTTTGTCAGTGTTGTGATTAGAACACGATGACCTTTATCTATTGTCTTTTTACATTCATCAATTAAGTTATCAATTTGATGTTTAGTTGGCCTTATCTCAATTGGTGGATCAATTAAACCAGTTGGTCTAATTACTTGTTCAACAAAGGTACCACCTGTCTTTTCTAGTTCATAATCTCCTGGCGTTGCACTTACAAATATAGTTTGTGGACGCATTGCATCCCATTCTTCTCTTTTTAAGGGTCTGTTATCAACACAACTTGGTAGTCTAAAACCATATTGAGCTAAAGTTGATTTTCTAGAAAAATCACCTTTGTACATTCCTGCTATTTGACCACATGTCTGATGGCTTTCATCGATAAACAATAAAGAGTCTTCTGGAATATATTCATAAAGTGTAGGAGGAGGCTCTCCCGGCTGTCTTCCTGACAAATATCTAGAATAATTTTCAATACCACTACAACTTCCAGTAGTTTCCATCATTTCTAAGTCAAATGTAGTCCTCTCATCTAATCTTTGTCTTTCTAAGTATTTTTTTTCTTTTTCAAAAATCTCTAATTGTTTTTTTAGATCATTTTTAATCATAGTAATCGCTTTTTTTATTGTTGGCTTTGGGGTTACATAATGAGAGTTTGCAAAGATTCTTATTTGTTCAAGTTCCCCAAGCTTCTCTCCAGTAAGTGGGTCTACTTGCGTTATACTCTCTATATCATCTCCAAACATAGAAATTTTCCAAGAAATATCTTCATAGTGAGAAGGGAAAATTTCTAAAATATCTCCCTTAGCCCTAAAGCTACCTCTTCTAAAGTCCATGTCACGACGTTTGTATAAAAGTTCTACCAACTTTCTGATAATAATCTCTCTACTTATCGATTGATTTTTGTCTAAAGTAAAAGACATTGAAGAATAAGCATCAACTGATCCAATACCATAAATGCAAGAAACCGATGCTACTATGATTGTATCTCTTCTTTCCACTAAAGATCTAGTAGCTGAATGTCTTAGACGATCAATTTGTTCGTTTATTGAAGATTCTTTTTCAATATATGTATCCGTCCTTGGTACATATGCTTCTGGTGTGTAATAATCATAATAACTGACAAAATATTCAACAGCATTATTTGGAAACAAATTTTTCATTTCACCATAAAGTTGCGCCGCTAATGTTTTGTTTGGAGCCATTATCAAAGTAGGTTTCTGTACTTTTTCAATTACTTTAGCCATTGTAAATGTCTTACCTGATCCAGTGACACCTAAAAGAACTTGTTCTTGTTCTCCTTCATTTAGACTTTTAACAATACTTTTAATTGCTTCAGGCTGATCACCACTTGGATTAAAATCACTCACAATTTTAAAAGGTGTTGTGATTTCGGAAGAGAGATGATGTTTTTTTTCTGCTTTATTCATTGATTCTAATATAATCATTTAGATAATTGTACTTTTCTAAAAAACTACCATCTGTTGTTATTGTTCCATTTAATATTCTTCCATCATCTTCTTTTAACAAAAAAGGAAGAACTTCGTTGATAATACCTTGACTAAATTCTGTACTTGAATCCCGTGGTAATTCAGATGGTAAATTATCAACTGCCATAACAGCAATTCCATCATTATTTTCATCTATTTCTTTTAAATTATATCTTTCAATCCAATAATTTGGCTCCTCAATTGTTGTTGATCGTATTGTAGTTGGGACAGAGCCATTAATATCACAAGTAATATCGCCAACAATTTTTAGATTTTGTAAATCTTTTAAGTCTTTATTCTCAAATATTTTTGGAGAAGATGGGTCCCAGTAATGTGCGCTTATAAGTATATTAGTTTCCTTTAAATATTGTAATGCAGAACTCGAATAATCTTTAGGATTATTAATAAAATGCTCAAGGTTAAAATTAGTGGAAGAATTATTTGTAACATAATCTTTAGTTTCCAAATTACAAAAAATAGCTTGATCAAATTTTTTTTCCAAAAAGTCTTTTTTTGATACTGCTTTAATATTTGTTTGATTCAAAAGTTCAATTACTCCTTTCGCAACTCTACCATCACCAGTAACTAGAATTTTAGTTTTAGGAAAATATAAATTTTTTAAATTTAGTACTAATCTTTCATAATCACCAATTTTATAGGCACTAGCAAGAGATACTTTTCCAAGCACTCTAAGTAATAAATTTAAAGTATTATAACAACCAACAATACCTGCAAATCTTCCAAAACCTAAACATCTTGTACCATTTTTACCTCTGATATTTTCATAATCAATCAATTTAATTTTTTTATTTAAAATTGATAAGAGTAGGTCTTTCTTATGTTTTTCAAGATTTTTTTGTTGTTTATTAATTTTAAAAGTGTGAGAAAAAAAAAGATATGTCCTATTATTAATTAAAATATTTGGATCAATTTCTTTAACTCCAAATATGATCGAGCATTCATTTAAATTTTCATTAATTTTAACACCACATAATTCATATTCTTTATCAGAAAAACATCTACTATTTGATGGCTGAATAATGAAATTAATATTCGGATTGCTCTCTTTGTATTTTTTAATATGTTCTGGGACTAGAGGGGTTCTATTTTCATCATTTCTAGACTCTCTAACAATACCAATATTAATTAATTGATTATCCATTCTCTTGTTGGATATTAATTTTATAATCTTTTAAAATTTTAAAAAAATACATTATGTCTTCTGTTTTATGTGGTGCAGTTTTAACACCAGACTCAATTTTATTATCCATAATTAGATCAATTGCAGCTGATAAAGTAATCGATACAAGTTTGCCCATTGCAGTATTTTCACCACTTCCTTTTTCATCTAGAAAATAAGAACTATCGAAAATTTTATTATCATTTTCAAAAGCTTTAAGTTTTACAGAAAGTACAACGCGATCTTCTTCCTCAGGTAAATATTTATTATCTTTTAATAATTCTTCACTTTTTTTATTGATTTCAGCTTCTATATTATTTGATCTATTTTCAAGCATTAAAAAAATATCTTTCCATGCCTCTTTCCAACCATCAAGTCGTAAAGTTCCTCTTACGAATTCTTTGACTTTCCATTTCTTATCAAACAAGTATTCACTTACATATGGTGTTGAATCTCTGTTTGGATAAGCTTCAAAATTTTCAGCAGATATTGAATAAGAACTAATGGATTTGTAAGGAGTTACAGTATTTATTTTACCTTTTGTTATATATTTTGCATCATTGTTTAAGGCTTTGATTACTCCAGCTGGAGACCAACTAAATTTATATTTGAAATCATTTGGAATTGCTGGAAAACCTCCACAATATGATTCATATACCACTTCTGTTTTTTTGGTCGCAATTTTTTTAAGATTACTGACAAGTAAATGAGAAAAAAAATGATCGATACCTGGGTCTAAACCGACCTCATTGATAAATACTAAATTTTCTTTTTTTACATCTGAATTTAGCATATTTATTTCTGGATTAAGGTAGCTAGTAGATGCAAAATGACATTTATGTTTTAAACAAAGTTCAGCTATTTCTAAATGTTTGTTTGCTGGTAGTTGAGAAATAACAATATCACCTGGATTTGTTTCGTTAAATAATAAGTTAACATCAAACTGTTTTGCATTCACATTTTTTTTATCTACATGGTTAATACTCTTTGTAGCTTTATCTAATGTTCTATTCCATACTGTAAAATTATCTAAATTTTTAGCTAATCTTCTAATTCCTGGTATGGAGGATAATCCTGTTCCTATCCAATGTACATGTTTCATAGTCTTATTTACTTTTATATTAAATTGTTTACTACATTAATGAAACTTAAAATACGGTAATTTATTTGACTTCAATAGTATTTATTTTTTTATTAACAGGTCTAGTCTCTGGTTTTATTGCAGGATTATTAGGAGTTGGAGGTGGAATAATAATAGTACCTGTAACTTACTTTATTTTACTTAATCTTGGTTATAGCTCTGAAATTGTGATGCATGTTGCTGTAGCATCTTCCCTTGGTGTAATTTGTTTTACTTCAATTTCTTCCATAAGATCCCATGTTAAACTAAAAAATACAAATTTGATAATTGTAAAAAAATGGGCAATAGGAATAATAATAGGATCAATTGTAGGTTCAATTGCAGCAAGTTCTATTTCAGGACATAGTTTAGTAATTCTTTTTGTAATTCTAGCATTTTTGATTTCATTAAATATGCTGTTTCAACAAAACCCAATAATTGTAAGTAAGGATATACCATCATCTAATATAATTAACTTTGTAATAAGCTCTTCTATTGGTTTTTTATCTGCAACAATTGGTATAGGTGGTGGTAGTTTTAGTGTCCCAACTTTAACAATGTTTTCAAAAAAAATTCATGAAGCAGTTGGTACTTCTGCTGTTTTTGGTTTTTTAATTGCTTTTCCAGGAACACTTACATTTATGTATACTGGGTCAAATATTAATGAACTTCCCATTTATTCTCTTGGTTATGTAAATATTATAATAGTTTTTTTTATATCGATAACTAGTATATTTACTGCTGGAATTGGTGCTAAAGTTTCATCAAATATAGATAAGTTAGTATTAAGAAAGATTTTTGCTATTTTTTTGTTGTTAACTTGTGCTAGTCTAATTATTGAACATTTTATAATTTAAATGAATTTTGTTGCAGATAGACTGAGTAAAATAAAACCTTCAATGACTGTAGGTATAAATGTCAAAGCCAAAGCTTTGAAGGACGAGGGTAAAGATGTAATTGTTCTTGCAGCAGGTGAACCAGATTTTAACACACCAAAAAATATAAGAGATGCTGCTAGTAAAGCGATGGAAGAGGGCAAAACAAAATATGTACCAGGTAAAGGTACACCAGAATTACAAAAAGCAATTCAGAAAAAATTCAAAGAAGATAATAATATTGATTATCAGTTAGATGAAATCATATGCGGTGTCGGAGGTAAACACATTATCTATAATGCTATGATGGCAACAATTAATCCAGGAGATGAAGTCATTATAACAGCTCCCTTTTGGGTCAGTTATCCAGATATTGTTTTATTAGCAGAAGGGAGGCCCGTAATAGTTAAGTGTCCTCAATCACAAAATTTTAAGATTACACCAGAACAACTAGAAAAAAATATAAACTCTAAAACAAAATGGTTAATGTTAAATAGCCCTAGTAATCCAACTGGCTCAGTTTATTCAAAAAAAGAGTTAGAAGATTTAGCACTTATCTTAAAAAAATATCCTAATGTTCTTATAATGTGTGATGATATATATGAAAAAATTGTTTACGATGGCGTAGAATTTCATACTCTTGCTTCTATCGAACCTTCACTAAAAGACAGATGTTTGACACTAAACGGTGTTTCAAAATCATATTGCATGACAGGATGGAGACTTGGATATTGTGGAGCTCCAAAAGAGATTATTGCTGCTATGAACAAAATACAATCGCAAAGTACAACATCAACTTCTTCAATTACAATGGCTGCTGCTGTTGAAGCAATAATTGGACCTCAGGATTTTATAGAAGAGCATAATAAAAAATTTTTAAAACGCAGAGATCTAGTATTGAACAAATTGAATGATATTGATGGAATTACATGTCAAAAACCAGAAGGAGCTTTCTACGTTTATCCAAATTGCGAGGGAATAATTGGAAAAAAAACACCAAATGGAAAACATATCTCCAATGATGAAGATTTCATGACATATCTTTTAGAAGATCAAGGTGTAGCAGGAGTTCATGGTGCAGCATTTGGGTTATCTCCTTATTTTAGATTATCTTATGCAACTAGTGATGCAATTCTAGAAGATGCCTGCAACAGAATAAAAGAAGCTTGTAATAAGCTTACTTAAGATCTTTATCAGCAATTATTTCAGCTAATCTAAGTAGATTAGTAGTGCCAGCACTTCCAAATGGAACACCAGCAGAAATAACCACATTATCTCCTGGTTTTACTAATTTTTTATTTTTAGCAATTGAGCATGCGATATTAACCATATCTTGTGCATTTTGAGCATCTTCTTGTGTATGGCAGGAGTTTACTCCCCAATATAATTGCATTTTTCTTGTAGTGTTAATATTTGGAGATAAACCAACAATTTGAACTGGTGCTCTTTCCCTAGCCATTCTAGTCGTTGTTCTTCCACTTACAGAAAATGTAATAATTGCTTTTGCATCAGATTTTTTTGCAATTGAGTAAGCTGCTAAAGTTATTGCATCTGTATTATCAACATCATCTACATTTTCTTGAATAATTCGTAAGTCGTAATTATTTTTATCATTTTCAACATTTTCTATTATTTTATTCATAGTTCTTACTACTTCTAATGGATGAGCTCCAACCGCAGATTCACCAGATAACATTACAGCATCTGTTCCGTCATAAATAGCATTAGCAACATCAGATGCTTCTGCTCTAGTTGGCACAAGATTTTCAATCATACTTTCAAGCATTTGTGTAGCAACGACAACTGGTTTTCCAAAGTGCCTACATCTTTTTATAATATTTTTTTGAACTATAGGAACTTGTTCTGTTGGCATTTCAACACCCAAATCACCTCTAGCTATCATAATACCATCTGCAGCATTTATAATATCATCAATATTTTTTACTGCTGAAGGTTTTTCAATTTTTGCCATTACCAGTGCTTTATTTTTGATTATTTTTTTAAGTTTCTGAATATCCTCTGCTTGTTGTACGAAAGAAAGTGCAACCCAATCAACTCCCATATCTAATGCCTTCATAAGATCAGATTTATCTTTTTTGGTAAGGGCGTCTATAGGAAGAATTACATCAGGTATATTTACACCTTTGTTATTTGAGATTTCAGCATCATTTAAAACTTCTGTAATTAAACTATCTTTTTTTTGTTCAACAATTTGTAATCTTATTCTTCCATCATTTACTAATAAAATAGAATTAGGTGTTAAAAAATCATAAATTTCTTCATGAGGAAAGTTAACCCTATTATTATCTCCAGGTTCACTTGAAAGATCTAATACAAAACTTTGACCTTTGACTAAATTTTCTTTTGTATTCTTAAATGTGCCCACTCTTAATTTGGGTCCTTGTAAGTCAGCTAATATGCATGACGCATGATTATGTTTTTCTTCAAGAGATCTAATATTTTCATAATTTTTTCTATGAGTTTCTAAATCGCCATGTGAAAAATTTAATCTAAAAACATCACATCCAGCAATAAATAAGTCTTCTATTATTTTTTTATCTGATGATGCAGGACCTAGCGTAGCTAAAATTTTAGCTTTTCTGTTACGTTTCATTAATTTTTATATATATAGCACAAAAAAAGATTTATATAATTTATTTACGTAATATGACCAAAAACTTTGATAGAGAATTACTTGCTGATGTTGCAGAAAGATTGATTCATCATCTAAAAAATAGAACAGATGTACAAAATATTGATTTAATGAATCTATCAGGTTTTTGCAGAAACTGTCTTTCAAAATGGTATGTTAGTGCTGCAGAAAAGAAAAATATTTCAATTTCATACGATGAAGCACGAGAAATGATCTATGGTATGCCATACTCAGAGTGGAAAACAAAATTTCAAACTGAAATTACTTCTGAACAAAAAGAAAAATTTGATAAAAGAGAAACTTAATATAGTTTCTCTAAATTTTCTCCATACATCTCTTTTACTTTAAACCTTCTTACTTTCATGGAAGGTGTCATCATATTGTTTTCAATTGTAAACTCGTGATCAATTAAAATAAATTTTCTTATTTGCTCAATACTAGAAAGGCTTTTATTGACTTTATCTACAACTTCTTTCATTTTTTTATTAAATGAAGAATCTTGAATTATTTCATTTAAATCACCCTCAACATTATTTTCTTTTGCCCATTCTAAAGCTAAATCTTTATTAGGCACCAAAATTGCAACTAGGTAATTTTTGAAATCCCCATATAACATTGATTGAGCAATTTCAGGTTCAATATCTAGTTTTGCCTCTATTCTTGAAGGAGAAATATTATCTCCACCAGCATTTACAATAATATCTTTTTTCCTATCTGTTATCTTTAAATAATCTTCTTCATCAAATTCACCAATATCACCTGTATGAACCCATCCATCGATTATAGTTTTATTAGTTGACTCAGGATCATTCCAATAACCATTCATAATTAGTTCACCACGAGCTAAAATTTCTCCATCTTCAGAAATTTTCACTTCATTTCCTTGAAGAACTTTTCCAACAGTATCTAATTTAATTTTTTCAGGAGGGTTTGCCGAAATAACAGGAGCCGTTTCAGTTTGTCCGTATCCTTGAAGAAGTGGAAGGCCCAGGGCGCTTAGGTATAATCCAACTTCAAAATTTAGTGCTGCTCCTCCTGATATCAATGCTCTGAGACTTCCACCAAATCTTTTCTTAACTTTTTTTCTTACTATCCTATCCATCAATCCATTCATAAATCTTTCAGAGAAGCTCATCTGCTCACCAAAATATTTTTTCTTTCCTAGATTTAATGTAATTGCAAAGAAGCGTTGACTCAATTTACTTTGGTTTTTTAGACCTTGTGAAATACGTGCGTGTAAAGAGTCATAAAACCTTGGAACAGCAGTCATAAAATGTGGTGCTGCCTCAGCCATATTTACTAATAATTTATCTATACTTTCAGCGTAATAGATTTGTGCGCCTTGTCCCATTTCTAAAAATTGTAAAGTATGTTCATATGAATGAGATAAAGGCAACCATGATAAATATCTAATTTCTTTTGTTAAATCACTAGTAAGACTCTCAAGTAATTTATCACAGGAAGCACAGTTTCTTAGCATGGCTCCATGACTTAACATCACTCCCTTAGGATTACCTCCAGTACCTGATGTATAAATAATACATGCTGTATCTTTTCTTTTATAATTTTTTGATAACTCTTCTATTTCATTAGAATTTTTACTTTTTTCTAAATTGTCATTTATAATTTTATTGTATGATAAAATATTTACAACTTCGGTATAAGTTTCATTATCATCATTAATTTTTATTACATTTTGACAATGTGAAATTTTTTCTATTGCAGGTAGAACTTTTTTCATTAGTTCGTGTGATGATACGATTGCACATCTAGCACCAGAATGCTCAATAATATATTTATAGTCATTCGTTGTGCTTGTTGTATAAGCAGGCACTGAAATTGCTCCTATGGACATTATTGCTAAATCAGTGATTTGCCATTCAGGTCTATTTTCAGATAAAATTAATACTCTATCTCCTTCTAAAATACCCAGATCTTTTAAGTATGTTGCTAAACTTTCGACTTGTTCTTTAACTTGTGACCAACTTAAAGAAACATATTTATCATTCTCTTTCTTCCACAAATATGGTTGATCTTTTAAATTATTTGCTTGATGATAAAATATACCCGTTATGCTATTAAACTCGTCAAAATTAACAATCATGCTTTCTATCCTCCCTACAAAGCTAAGATATTAGACCTATATCGAAATAGTAAAATATGAAACAAAAAAATTATCAAAATTCAACAAAAAATACCCTTGGCAAACTACCAATTTGGAATTTAAAGGATTTGTATGAATCGCCAAAAGCGAGGAAGCTCAATAATGATTTAAATAAGCTTAGAATATCGACTAAGAAATTTGAGAAAAAATACGCATCCAAAATCACCAAGATTAGTTCCAATCAGCTTTTAAAAGCCATCATAGAGTTAGAGGAAATTGATACAAAAATAGATAAAATTATGTCTTATGCACATTTATTGGTTGCAGAGGATGGTAACAATGAAAAGAATAAAATTTTTTATCAACAAATGCAGGAGCAAATAACAAATATTGCCTCCTCAATTGTTTTCTTTAGTCTTGAGATAAATGAAATTTCTGAAAAAAATTTAAAAAAAATTTATGCTGATAAAAAACTAAAGATTTACAAAAACTGGATAAAAAATATTCGAAAATTCAAACCTTATCAATTAGATGTTAAAACAGAAAAATTACTTCAAGAAAAAAGTATTACATCTAGATCAGCTTGGATCAGACTATTTGACGATACAATTGCATCACTAAAATTTCCCTTTAAGGGAAAAAATTTATCTAGTGCTGAAATTTTTAATTTTCTTTCTGATAAAAAAGAATCAAATCGTAAAAAATCAGCTGAGGTAGTATCTGCTGTTTTAAAAGATAACATTAGTTTGTTTGCATCTATTACTAATAATCTTGCAAAAGATAAATCAATTAATGATAAATGGAGAGGATTGCCAAATCCAGTCAGTTCAAGAAATTTATCTAATGTTGTTGAAGATGAAGTTGTAGAAGCCTTAACTGAAACAATAAAAGAAAATTATCCAAAAATTGCTCATCGTTATTATAAAATAAAATCTAAATGGTTAAAAAAGAAATCTTTAATGTATTGGGACAGAAATGCACCTCTCCCTTTTCAATCACACAGTATTTATTCCTGGAAAGATGCAAGACAAATTGTATCTGATGCTTATTCAAATTTTGATAAGAGAGCTGGAAATATTGTAAAAAAATTTTTTGATAATTCATGGATACACGCTCCAGTAATCGCGGGTAAATCTCCTGGCGCGTTCGCTGCTTCTACTGTTCCATCAGTTCATCCATTTATACTTGTTAATTATCAGGGTAAAGCAAGAGATATAGCAACTCTTGCTCATGAGCTAGGACATGGCATTCATCAATATTTGGCAGGACAAAAACAAACTTATTTTAACTCTTCAACACCGTTAACGCTTGCTGAAACTGCAAGTGTTTTTGGAGAAATGTTAACTTTTAAATCTCTTTTATCTATTACAACAAAAGAAAATGAACGTAAGGGGCTTTTAGCAAACAAAGTCGAAGATATGCTAAACACTGTCGTGAGGCAGATTGCATTTTTTGAATTTGAAAAACGTATTCATCATCAAAGAAAAATTAAAGAATTAAGTGTTAACGAGATTTGTGAAATTTGGATTGATGTTCAAAAGAAAAGCTTAGGACCATCAATAAAATTTAATGATGATTACAAATATTTCTGGAGCTACATACCCCATTTCATTCATTCACCATTTTATGTTTACGCATATGCTTTTGGTGATTGTCTTGTTAATTCTCTTTTTAACGTTTACGAAAGCAAGCTTCCTAAATTTGAAGACAAATACATTACTTTGTTAGAGAGCGGCGGTAGTGATACATATGATAAACTATTGAAGCCTTTTGGATTAAATCCGAAGAAAAAGGATTTCTGGCAAAAAGGAGTTAATGTTATTGAGAATTTGATCGACCAATTAGAAGAATAAAATTGATGAAAGATAAAGAAGCAAAGTCTCTAACAAAACAACTTACCAGGTATGCCAAAGTTGGTGGTGTTGTTGGAAAATTAGCCACTAAACTTGCAAGTCAAAGATATTTAGGTGTTAAGTTAGATAAAGAAAAACATGCTTCAGAAATAAGAGCTGCTCTTGGAAGTATTAAAGGGCCATTAATGAAAGTAGCACAATTATCGGCAACCATACCTGACTTACTTCCAGATGAGTATGCGCAAGAGCTTATGCATTTACAGTCTAATGCTCCGCCGATGGGATGGTTATTTGTTAAAAGAAGAATGGCCGCAGAATTAAAGCAGGACTGGCAAAAAAACTTTATTGAATTTGATAAAGAAGCAACAAGAGCAGCTTCTCTTGGACAAGTTCATAAAGCTAAAATAAAAAATGATGATATAGTCGCCTGCAAACTCCAATACCCAGACATGGCTTCAGCAGTTAGTGCTGATCTTTCACAATTAAAAATGATTTTTTCAATTTATCAGTCTTATAATAAAGCGATCAAAACTGATGAAGTATATAAAGAAATCACTGACAGACTTAAAGAAGAACTAGATTACGAAAGAGAAAAAAAATTAATGGCTGTATTTAGAAATATATTTTCAAATATAAATTTTGTTCATGTTCCAAAAACCTATGATAAATTATCTACAAAAAGATTACTAACCATGAGCTGGCTAGATGGTGAACCTATTTTGAATTTTAAAAAATCTCCTAAAGAAACAAGAAATACACTAGCCTCTAATATGTATAAAGCATGGTATAAACCATTCTTTGAATACGGAGTGCTTCACGGTGATCCACATTTAGGAAATTATTCTGTACAGAAAAAAGACCTTAGTATTAATATATATGACTTTGGTTGTATGAGAATTTTTAATGGTAATTTCATTCAAGGTGTAATTGACTTATATTTTGCTCTTCAAGAAAAAGATAATGCAAAAGCAGTTCATGCATATGAGCAATGGGGATTTACTGATATTACAAAAGAGAAATTAAAAGTATTAAATAAATGGGCAGGATTTTTATATTCACCTTTGATGGAAGATAAAGTTCAAAAAATACAAGAAAGCGATAGTGGTATATATGGAGCGCAAATTGCATCTGAAGTTCATCAAGAACTTAAAAAACTAGGCGGTGTTAAACCTCCAAAAGAATTTGTGTTCATGGATAGAGCAGCAGTAGGATTAGGTTCAGTATTTATGCATTTAAAAGCTGAAGTTAATTGGTACAGAATATTCCATGAGTTAATTGAAGATTTTAACTCAAAAAAATTAATGAAAAATCAACAAAAAGCTTTAAATTTAGCTGACCTATCAATATAAGAACTCATGCTCTTATCTGCTATTAAAGAAAATGATAACAATGAGACAAGAGTGTCTATCTCGCCTGAATCAGTAAAGCTTTTTTCTAGACTGGGTTTTGAAGTTATAATTGAAAATGGAGCTGGAGAAACTTCAGGATATCAAAATTCAAATTATGAAGAAGCTGGAGCAAAAATTGTTACGAGATCTGAATGCTTGAACGCTGATGTTTGTTTATGTGTTAGAATGCCAAGCACTGATGACATAAATAACTTAAAAAGTAATTCCTTACTTATTGGAATTTTAAACCCTTATGAAAATAAATCTGAATTTTCTAATTTAAATAAAAACAAAATATCATCATGTTGTATGGAATTAATTCCTAGAATAAGTAGAGCACAAAGTATGGATGTTCTATCATCCCAAGCTAACTTAGCGGGGTATAGAAGTGTAATTGATGCAGCGGAGCAATTTGGAAAGGCTTTTCCAATGATGATGACTGCTGCTGGAAGAGTAAATCCAGCAAAAGTTATGATACTTGGTGTAGGAGTTGCTGGTTTACAAGCAATTGCAACAGCAAAAAGACTTGGCGCAGTAGTGTCTGCCACTGATGTAAGAGCAGCAACTAAGGAACAAGTTGAAAGTCTTGGTGGAAAATTCATAATGGTTGAAGATGATGAAGCTGAAAATGCTGAAACCGCAGGTGGTTATGCAAAGGAAATGAGTGAAGATTATAAGAAAAAACAAGCTCAATTGATAGCTGATACAGTTTCAAAACAAGACATAGTAATTTGTACAGCTCTTATTCCTGGCAAAAAAGCTCCAGTTTTAATCACAGAAGAAATGGTTTCTTCGATGATACCAGGCTCAGTAGTAATTGATTTGGCTGTGGAAGCTGGTGGTAATTGCCCTTTAAGTAAAATGAATGAAATAGTAGTGCATAATGGAGTAAAAATCGTTGGTTATGGAAATGTTCCTGGAAGAGTGGCTAAAGATGCTTCAGCACTGTATGCTAAAAATATCTTTAACTTCTTAAGTTTATTAATAGACAAAGAAAATAAAAAAATAAATTTTGATTTTGACGATGAAATAATTAATTCTGTTTTGCTAACGCATGACGGGGATGTAAGATTGGAGCAATTTAAGTAATATGGAAGCACATTCTTCAGAAGTTTTTGTTATCGGACTTACAGTATTTTTCTTAGCTTGTATTATTGGCTATTATGTAGTTTGGTCTGTTACTCCTGCTTTACATAGTCCATTGATGGGTGTGACAAATGCAATATCAAGCGTAATTATAGTTGGGGCAATATTGGCAGCCGGTCCTCAAGGTTTTGATACTTCAAAAATATTTGGGTTAATAGGTGTTGTATTAGCTTCAGTTAATATTTTTGGAGGTTTCTTAGTAACATATCGAATGCTCTCGATGTTTAAGAAAAAAACTAAAAAAACAAAGGAAAAAGAATAATGTCTTCTAACATGGTTGCGATATTATATTTAATTTCTGCGTTATTATTTATCTTTGCTCTAAGAGGTTTATCTCACCCTGAATCTTCAAGAATGGGTAACATTTTTGGTATCATTGGAATGATCATAGCGGTTTTTACAACATTAATGTTTAAATCTGTTCTTAGTTATTATGAAATTGGTGCTGCGATACTTATTGGCGGTGCTATAGGTTCATTTATTGCTCTCAGAATTGAAATGACCGCATTACCTCAATTGGTAGCGGCTTTTCATAGCTTAGTAGGTTTAGCTGCAGTATTTGTTGCTGCTGCTGCATTCTATGACCCCGTAGCTTTTAGTATTGGCAAAGTTGGTTCGATTAAAACTGCTAGTTTAGTTGAAATGAGTATTGGAACATTTATTGGTGCGATCACTTTCTCTGGTTCAGTTTTAGCTTTTGGAAAATTACAAGGTACAATTTCAGGAAAGCCAATAGTATTTAAGTTCCAGCATCTTATAAATGCACTAATTTTCCTTCTAATTATTTTCTTGATTGTATTATTTGTAATTAATCAATCTCCATCAATATTTTGGACAATAGTCATTGTTTCAATATTACTAGGATTTCTTGTTGTAATTCCTATTGGTGGAGCTGACATGCCAGTTGTCGTTTCTATGTTAAACTCTTATTCAGGTTGGGCAGCTTGTGGTATAGGATTTACCCTAAGTAATAATCTCTTAATTATAACTGGTGCTCTTGTTGGAGCATCTGGTGCAATACTGAGTTATATAATGAGTAAAGGGATGAATAGATCAATTATTAATGTTGTTCTAGGTGGTTTTGGTGGTGAACAAGACACTAGTACTAGTAAGGATAACTCAGACAAAATTGTTAAACAAGGTAATGCAGAGGATGCTGCATATATAATGAAAAACGCAGACTCTGTAATTATTGTACCAGGATATGGAATGGCTGTAGCACAAGCTCAACATGCTTTAAGAGAAATGGGTGACATATTAAAAAAAGAAGGAATAGATGTAAGATATGCAATACATCCAGTTGCTGGAAGAATGCCAGGTCATATGAATGTTTTACTAGCTGAAGCTAATGTTCCATATGAAGAAGTTTTGGAGCTAGATGAAATTAATCATGATTTTCCTATGACAGAGGTTTCTTTTGTTATTGGAGCAAATGATGTAACAAATCCTGCTGCAAAAACGGATGAGTCCTCTCCTATTTTTGGCATGCCTATATTAGATGTAGAAAAATCTCAGAGCGTTTTATTTGTAAAACGTTCAATGGCAACTGGTTATTCAGGTGTTGATAATGAGTTGTTCTATAGAGATAACACAACTATGCTGTTTGGAGATGCTAAAAAAATGTGTGAGGATATCGTAAAAAGTCTTTCCGCTTAATCGTTGTTTCTTTTTGCAGACTTCCTGGCTCTTCTAATATTTTCTTCTTTTTCTCTAGCACGTTTCAAACAAGGTTTTTCATAGTGTTTGCGAAGCTTCATTTCTTTATACAAACCTTCACGCTGCATTTTCTTTTTAAGCGATCTAATTGCTTGTTCTACATTATTATCTTTTACATTTACAAAAAGTGTCATTGGGTCGGCCTAGTAACATAAACTCATATTATTTGCAAACCGATATATTGAATTAATCTATTGGTATATTAGAAAAAATACTTATATTTATAATGTGTCTATTCTAAAAATATCAAAAATTGGTCATCCTATCTTACTTAAAGAATGTTCTGAGATAAAAGAATTCTCTTCAGATTCTCTAAAAAAAATAGTTTATGATATGTCTGAAACAATGCTTGACTATAACGGTATAGGTTTAGCAGCACCCCAAGTACATATTTCAAAGAAAATAATAGTATTTCGTAATCCTGATAATGAAGAGAAAGATAAAATTGAGATAACACCATTAATAAATCCTATTTTTACACCCATGGGAAAAGAAACTGAGGATGATTGGGAAGGTTGTTTATCAATACCTGGTATGCAAGGTTTAGTTAGAAGATTTAAAAAAATCAAATATTCTGGATTTGATCTTGAAGGTAAAGAAATTGAAAATGAAGTTGAAGGCTTGCACGCAAGGGTAGTACAACATGAGGTAGATCACTTAAACGGAATTTTGTATACATCACGCTTAGCACATAAAAATGCTTTTGGTTTTGAAAAAGAAATAACTACTTATTGGAAAAATGAACAAAACAGAAAATAAAAAAAAAGAAGATATTCTTAAAAAAACAAAAAAAATCGTATCAATTGAAGGTTGGTCATCAGAAATATTTTCAAAATTACAAAAACAAAATATAGAAAAAAATGATTTATTCTATTTTTTTCCTGATGGATATAAAGATTTATTAGAATATGCTTTACAAAATATTAATGAAAAACTTGAATATAAATTAAAAAAAATTAACTTAATTAATTTTCCAATTAACAAAAGAATTAAAAAAATATTATTATTACGATTTGATATATTAAATGAAGATAAAGAATTTTATAAAAAAACCTTTAACCATCTTTTGCTACCCACAAATAACAAAATATCAAAAAAGTGTTTATATAATTCAGTAAGTACAATGTGGTATTTAGCTGGAGATAATTCAACAGATTTCAATTTTTATACAAAAAGACTTATTTTATCAGGAGTATATACTAATGCCTTGTTCGTTTTTTTTTCAAAAGAAATGAAGCATGTTGAAGAAAATATTGATAAAAATCTTAAGAGAATATCAAAAATTCCAAGAATTAAGGAAAGAATATCTTTTATTAAGGATAACGCTCCTAAATTTTTAAAAAGTTTTTTAGCTTAAGCTATACTATCTGGCTCTAATTTATTTTGAATTTCTAATATTTTATCTTTTAGGATTAATTTTCTTTTTTTTAACCTTTGAATTTGTAAAAAATCTACAGTATTTTTTTCTTGAAGCCGAATGAGTATTTCATCAAGATCTCTGTGTTCTTGTTCAAAATTTTTTAAAATTTCTATAAGTTTGTTTATATCATCCATGAAAATAAATAAGTAAAAATATAATAATAGTATATAAACGCCCTGTGGTAAAAAAAATAGCAATTTTAACAAGTGGTGGAGATTGCGCAGGTTTAAATGCAGTAATTAGAGCTGTCACTTTGAGAGCACATAATAAGTACAATTGGGAAGTCTATGGAATTAAAGATGGAACATTAGGCTTGTTGAAAGAACCACTGGACGTTATCAAATTAGATCCTCAAAATTTTGAGGGTAGCTTAATGAGAATGGGTGGAACTTTTTTGGGATCAAATAACAAAGGCAACCCTTTTAAAAAAATTATACGGAATGGAAAAAAAATAGACTCATCTGATTTAGTTATAGAAGGTTTTAAAAAATTAGAAATAGATGCACTAATAGGTATTGGTGGAGATGGAAGCTTAAAAATTCTCCAAAGTATTACAAAAAAAGGTAATATAAATTTTGTTGGTATTCCAAAGACAATAGACAATGATGTAAAGCATAATGAGCTTTCTATAGGATATGATACTGCAGTTGATGTTGCAACAAATGCATTAGATATGCTTCAACCAACAGCTGCTAGCCACAGAAGAGTAATGATTTTAGAAGTAATGGGCAGAGATGCAGGTCACATTGCTTTGAATGCTGGAATAGCAGGAGGAGCAGATGTTATTTTGATTCCGGAGATTCAATATTCTATAAAATCTATTGCTGACCATATTGAGAAACTTAGATCTAAAGGAAGAAATCATGCATTAATAGTTGTTGCAGAAGCTGTAAAAAAAGAAAACGGTAAAAAAGCTACAGTGAAATATGTTGATGGAGAGGTGCGCCTTGGAGGGATTGGAAATTATCTTGGTGATGAAATCTATAAAATAACAGACTCTGAAACAAGAGTCACAGTTCTAGGACATGTTCAAAGAGGTGCTCAACCAACTCATAGAGATCGTTTAATTGCAAGTGCCTTTGGGGTTTATGCGGTTGATTTAATTGCAAAGAAAAAATTTAATAGAGTAGTTGTATGGAAAGACAGAGGAGTACAAGATTTGATGCTTAGTCAAGTTGCAGGATATTCAAAAACTGTTCAAAAAAATGATCCTTTGATTAAAGTAGCTGAAGGACTTGGAATTTATATTGGTGAAACAAACTAAAAATTCCCTAATTTTTTCCATATATAAAAATATATTTTGTAAGGTAATATCCTTGTAAATTTAAAAAAATATACAATCAAATAGGGAAAAATTATTTCAAATTCTTTACCTTTAGTTAACCTATCAAATATTTTTTTTCCTGCATATTCAGCACTTTTTAAAAAAGGCATTTTGAAGCTATTTTTTTTGGTTGCTTCGGTATCAATAAAACCTGGACATATGACTCTAACATTAATGTTCAACTTTTTGAAATCAAAATACAAGCTTTCACTCAAGCTTAATTGAGCTGCCTTAGAAATACCATACGCCCCAGCTGTTGGCCAACCTCTATATCCCAACGGTGAAGAAATAATAGCAATCGTATTATTTCTATTTTTCATAACATCTTTTAATTTGTTAACACAATACAAAGTACCTTTGATATTTACATCTACTAGTAATTCGTAGTTTGAAATATCAAATATTTGATCTTTGTTTGGACTATAAGCTGATGCATTTAATAATGCTATATCAATTTTACCAATATTTTTTTCTATAGAATTAATCGTTTCATCAACATTATTTTTTGAAGAAATATCACATACAATAGCATTAACTAAATTTTTATTATTATTTAGTTCTAATTTTTTTTTTGCAGATTCAAGTTTTATTTTATTACTTGAAGAAATTACAACTTGCCAATTATTATCTATAAATTCTTTTGCTGTAGCAAAACCAATACCTGAAGATCCACCAGTAATCCATATAGTTTGCAACTATAGACTCCAATCGTTACGAATTATTGTTATAATATTTTTTTTATCATTAGGATTTTTGAATTCCATTTTCATGAGCTCTTTTTCAAAATACCAAAGTGTATACTCAGGAAATGGCCCTTTATCTTTTGGATTTTTTGATGCATTGAAAACATACTTATTAGCTAATATTTCAATATCATTGATTTTTATATTTTCATCTTCAAGTTGCTTTACTTCTATAGTTCTTACTATACCTTTTTGAGTGTCAAATACTTCTTTCTCATTTAACATTTCAATATTCCAATAATTTAATGGTACTATATTTTTATCTAATTTTAATTCTCCATCCATACCACTAGCAATAAAAAAATTGTCTTCATCATTTCCAATTATTTTATACTCTCGATCATCTTCGAAGTCTGTAAATCCATCTATTGATACAAATTCACCATTTGTCCAAGTTTCTCTAGTTTCTTGAAAAAATTTGTATGCTGGAAAAAATAAAACTTTTACATTTACCTTTAAGACTGAATGTATAATGATACTATCTTCATTTTCTGCAAATTTTGATATTAAGCTTCCAATATTTTTCTTTTTTCTAATAACATCATAACTTACCTCATTATCTTCTGGTATTGGAAATGGTTGACAAAAAACGCTAAAAGAAAAAACAGATAAACAAATTATAAAGATATATTTCACGATTTAATTCTTAATGATGATCTTCCTCCATCTATATGAAATATTTGTCCAGTTATCCAACTATTTTTATCACTTAATAGAAAACTTCCAATATCAGAGAAATCATCACCAGATCCAATTTTAGGTAGAGGATGCATATTTTCAATTGCTTTCTTAATAGTTTCATTGCTAATCAACTTTTGTGTCATTTTTGCGTCGGTCAAACTTGGCGCTATACAATTTACTTTGATTTTTGGAGCAAATTCAGCAGCTAAACTCAGAGTAAGACCTTCAATGGCACCTTTTGCGGTAGAAATTATTGTGTGATTAGTAAAACCTTGTTTTACAGCAATAGTTGAATAAAGAAGAATACTGCCATTATTTTTAGCAAGAGTTTCTTGATTAAACTTAATTGCATTTATAGCACTAAGTGTATTTATTTTAAAAGAATCAATAAAATCTTCATCTTTAGTCATTTTAAGAGGTTTTAAATTTATAGAACCAACACAAAAAGCAATACCACTTAATCGATCTTTGTATTCTGCTGAAATACTTTTAACTTTATCAAAATCTAAAACATCACAAACTTTATATTCGCAACCAATTTCTTCAGATAATTTTTTTAATTCTGTTTCATTTCTAGAAATAATTATTGGATCATAGTTATTGCTCTTCAGTTTTTTTGATAATGATTTTCCAATAGAACCCGTGCCCCCAAAGACAAATATATTTTTGCTAGACATCATTAACCTTTCTAATTTTAATTTGATGATAACTAATTAATAAAGTTGATAATAACAAAATTGAATTAGTTTGATGTAAACTTGCGACCGGTAAGTAAACATTACTTAAAAGAGTTATAACACCTAATATTACTTGTAACGTTAGAAAGAATAAAACTAAATACACAAGAGTACTAGACACATTTTTATTATCAAATTTAATTAATTTAAAACAAACAAAAAGGATATAAAAAAAGACAAATATTGATAACCAACGGTGGTTAAAATTTATTGCAACTGTATTTTCAAAAATATTATAAATACCTAAATCATCAATAACGTAATCATCAGGTATAATTTTTCCATTCATTAGCGGAAAAGTATTAAAAGATTGTCCAGAGTTGGTTCCTGCCATAAATCCACCTGTTGCAATTGTAATAAATATTAAAATTACAGCAATTAAAATATAAAATTCAATCGTTTTTGGGTTAGACAAAAAACTTATATTAGAAGAATACCTGTAATCCATTGATATCCATAATAGTATAGAGAAAATTATAAGAGCATTTAAAAGATGAAAAGTAAGTCTATAAGGGCTTACATAAGGATTTTCAGTCAAACCACTCTTTACCATCCACCATCCAATAACTGCTTGAAATAAACCAAACACAAAGACAATACCAAGTCTTATATACAGTGACGATTGAATTTGCTTTTTAAAACTGAAGTAAAATAAGGGTATTAAAAAAACAATTCCTATGGCTCTTGCAAATATTCTATGAAACCACTCCCACCAAAAAATATATTTAAACTCATTTAACATCATATTTTTGTTAACTATTTTGTATTCTGGTGTTTGTTTATACATTTCAAATACAACTAACCAACTTTCTAAACTCAGTGGAGGAATTATACCTAAAATTGGGCGCCAGTCGGTCATGGAAAGCCCAGAGTCGGTCAGCCTTGTCAGGCCTCCAATTACTATAATTAATAAAACCATTGCAGTTATTGTTAATAGCCATATATAAACTGCAGGATTGTATAATTTTGTGGTATTATCGTAATTCATTCAGAATATATATAATCTCTAGAAATAATAAAAAAAGTTGTTATTTTTCACATATGACAGAAAAAACTGATGTCGTAATCATAGGTGCAGGTCCGGTAGGGTTGTTTGCTGTATTTGAACTAGGCTTGTTAAATATAAAATGTCATTTAATTGACAATTTAGATAAGGTTGGAGGTCAGTGTGCTGAATTGTACCCAGAAAAACCAATTTATGATATTCCCTCACGACCAGTTGTGACTGGACAACAATTAACTGACGAGTTAATTAAACAGATTAACCCATTTAAACCTAAATTTCATCTTAACCAACAAGTTGAGAAAATTGCTAAAACAGAATATGGTTGGATTGTAGAGACTAATATAGGAACAAAAGTTGAAGCAAAATGTATAGTTATAGCCGCAGGAGCAGGAAGTTTTGTGCCTCGAAAACCTCCAATTGAGAATATTGAGAGTTTCGAAAACAAGAATGTTTTTTACGCAATTCGAGATAAATCAATATTTAAGAATCAAAAACTCTTAATTGCAGGAGGAGGAGATTCTGCTTTGGATTGGACAAATGAACTATCAAAAGATTCCAATGTAACTCTAATTCATAGAAGAAAAGAGTTTAGAGCAGCACCCGACTCCGTTTCAAAAATGCAAGAATTAGAATCAACAGGAAAAATTAAATTTTTAAAAGGCCAAATAAAAAAGATTTCAAAGATTAAAGATAGGAAAATAATAATAGAATACGAAAATGAAGATGAAAGATTAAATATTGAAGTGGATTATCTTTTACCATTTTTTGGTTTAAAAATGGAACTAGGTCCAATCGCAGAATGGGGTCTAAACTTACATGAGAACCTAATTAAGGTGGATACTGAAAAATTTGAAACTTCCACCGCATCAATCTTTGCGATTGGTGACATAAATTGGTATCCAGGAAAACTTAAGCTTATTTTATCAGGATTTCATGAGTCTGCCTTAATGGCTCAAGAAGTATTCAAGTATTGCTTTCCTGATAAGAAAAACATTTTTAGATACACAACATCTTCCAAAGAACTTCAAAAAAAACTAGGCGTTTAATGCCGAACTTAATAATCACAGATAGATCAGGTAAAAAGTCTGAAATTGAATATGATAGTAATTTTACATTAATGGAAACCCTTAGAGACAATGGCTACAATATTGAAGCTTCGTGCGGAGGATGTTGTGCTTGTGCTACATGTCATGTTTATATTGATGAAAAATGGATAAATAAGCTGAATAATATGGATGATGATGAAGAATCTATGCTCGATCAAGCTTTTGATGTTAAAAATAATTCAAGATTATCCTGTCAAATTGATCTTTCTAAAGAACTTGATGGCTTAGAGATAGAAATTGCACCAGAATAGTATTGACATAAATTATTAATTTGTATACAAATAGTTTGTATAAAAACTATGGCAGACACTTCTCTTAATGAGAATAGACTAGCATTATTAATATGGCAAACATCAAACTTATGGCAATCTAAAGTAAGGAATAAATTAAAAGAGAGTGAAATCACATTAAATGAATATCTTATTCTCGAGACAATTTATTTATTACAGCAAGAAAACATAAATATCACTCAAAAGGAGATATGTAAAAATGCATCTATTGATAGATCAGTTGTTAGTTTACGTGTTTCTAAACTAGAAGAAAAGAAGTTAATATTGAAACAACAACCACAAGATAGAAGATCTGATAGTTTAATTCTAACTAAAGCAGGGAATGATTTAATTAATAATATAATTGATAATATTATTGAGTTAGAAAATGAATTATTTAATAAATTAGGATCTGAAATTTTTAATTTCACAAATTCATTAAAGTTGTTATTGGGTAAAAAAATAAGAATTAGAGCAAAATAAAATGATTGATCAAGAATTAGTACAATCTTTAAAAGCTTGGCCTTTTAAAGAAGCATTACAAATTATTAAAAAAAATGGTGGTTTACAAAAATTTAAAATTCCAGCTAAGGGATATGTATTACTAGAAACTGGTTATGGCCCCTCTGGTTTACCTCATATTGGAACTTTTGGTGAAGTTGTACGAACATCAATGGTAAAAAATGCATTTAGCTCTATTATTGATTGCCCAACAAAACTGATTACATTTTCTGATGATATGGATGGATTAAGAAAAGTTCCTGAAAATGTTCCAAATAAAGAAATGTTAGAAAAATTTATAGGTAAGCCACTTACTTCTATTCCAGATCCATTTGGTAAATTTGAAAGTTTTGGACATCATAATAATGCAAAACTTAGAAGTTTTTTAGATGAATTTAATTTCGACTATGAGTTTGTTAGCTCAACAGAAAAATATCAAAACGGAGATTTTAATGAAACAATATTAAGTATATTTGAAAACTATTCAAAAATATTAGATATCATTCTACCTACCTTAAGAGCAGAGAGAAAAGAAACTTATAGTCCATTTCTCCCAATAAGTGAAAATTCAGGTCAAGTACTTCAGGTAAAAATCGAAGAATATAAAATGGATTCAAAAACAATTATTTTCAGAGATCCATCTTTGGACAAGTTAGTTGAAACAGAAGTAATTGATGGAAAATGTAAGTTACAGTGGAAAGTCGATTGGGCGATGAGATGGATGTCGTTTGATGTTGATTATGAAATGTGTGGGAAAGATCTTACAGAAAGTGTTGATTTAGGATCCAAGATTTGTAAAGCATTAAATAAAAAACCACCCACTAATCTAATTTATGAAATGTTTTTAGATGAAAAAGGTGAAAAAATTTCTAAGTCAGTTGGAAATGGTATTAGTGTAGATGAGTGGCTACGTTATGCTTCTCCTGAGAGTCTTGCACTCTACATGTTTCAAAAACCAAAATCAGCAAAGAAACTTCACTTTGATGTAATTCCCAAAACTGTTGATGACTACCTTTCTCATTATAATTCATACTCAAGTTTAGATAAAAATAAACAGTATGATAATCCAATTTGGCATATTCATTCAGGGAAACCTAAAAAATTCAAATCAGAAATAAATTTCAATACTCTAACTAACTTAGTAAATGTTTCTAATTCTAAAGATAAAAAAGTAATATGGTCTTTTATTAATAAATATGATGATCAAATTAACGCTGATAACAATCCTGAATTTGATCGACTTATAGACTTTGCACTAAATTACTATGAAGATTTTATTTTACCAAAAAAGAAATTTTTAGAAATTGATAGTAGTAATAAGGAGGTATTTATTGATATTATTAATGTTTTAGAAAATGAGGTTGCTGAAAAAAGTTCATCTGAAGATATTCAAACATTATTATACGAAGTAGGAAAAAAGCACAAATTTGAAAACCTAAAAGATTTTTTTAAACTAGTATATCAAGTTATGCTTGGTCAGGATCAGGGCCCACGACTAGGATCATTTTTTAAATTATTTGGATTAAGAGAAACTATTGATTATCTAAAAAAATTAATAGATAATTAATTTATTGTACAATAGTTCTTTAAAATTATTAAGATTATTACCTCCCGAGTTATCTCATAGTATTACAATTAATTTATTAAAATATTTTAAAGTAAGACAAAAAAAAATTGAGGACCCTATTCTTTCTCAACATTTAATCGGTTTAGATTTTCCAAATCCTATAGGACTTGCTGCAGGTTTTGATAAAAATGCTGAAGTGATGCATTCAATGTTTTCATTTGGTTTTGGTTTTCTTGAAGTTGGCACAATTACTCCACAACCTCAAAGTGGTAATTCTAAACCTAGAGTATTTAGATTAAGTGAAGATAAAGCTATAATTAATAGTTTAGGTTTTAATAATAAGGGTATTAAAAAAGTAAAAAAAAATTTAATTAAATACCAAAAATCATACTTAAGTAATAAAATTGTAGGAGTTAATATTGGAAAAAATAAAAATTCAAGTGAAGCTATTGATGATTATCTAATTGGTTTAGAAGAGTTAGGTAATTTAGCAAGCTATATAACTATAAACATATCATCACCAAATACTGAAGGGTTGAGGGATTTACAATTAAGAGGAAATATAGAAAAATTAATTAAAAAAATTATAGACAAAAGAGATGAAATAAAAAATATTAATACCAAGCCAATATTAATTAAAATTTCACCTGATTTAAATGAAGATCAACTTAGAGACATAGCATTAATTTCTTTGGCTAATAACATTGATGGTTTAATACTTACAAATAGTACTATCAACAGAGAGACCAATTTAATTTCAATCAATAAAGGAAAAAAAGGAGGTTTAAGTGGCAGACCATTATATGACAACTCAAATATTATTTTGAAAAAAATGTATCAATTAACAAATGGTCAAATACCATTAATAGGTGTAGGCGGTATATCAAGCGGAAGGGACTGTTATGAAAAAATTAAATCCGGTGCTTCCTTAGTTCAGCTATATACTGCTCTGGTTTATTCTGGCCCAAATTTAATTAATAGTATTAAAAGTGATTTGATTGATCTAATTAAAACTGATGGATATAAAAATCTAACTGAAGTTATTGGTAAGTCAGTATAGTAGTGAAAAAAATAAACTCGATTGAAGAAATTATTAATGATTATGATAATTTTATAATTGATCAATGGGGCGTAATGCATGATGGAACATTTGGATATGAGCATGCTTTTGTTTCTATTGATATACTAAATAGTAATAATAAAAATTTGTTTATAATTTCAAATTCATCAAAAAGATCAAAATCATCCATAGATAGATTGCCAAAACTTGGTTTTAAAAAAAATTCTTTTATAAATACAGTGACAAGTGGAGAAATGATTTGGCAATTACTTAAAAAAGAATTTTTAGATGACAAAAATAAAAAAAATTGTTTTCATATTTATGATGAAGAAAAAGAGGATGGTCTAAATTTTAGAGATGGTTTAAATTTTAATTTTACAGAAAAAGTAGAGGAAGCAGATTTAATTTTAGCCTGTACTCCTTTTGTAAAGTTACAACCAATAGACTACATTCCATTACTAGAAGCAGCCTACAATAAAGAAATAACAATGTATTGTGCAAACCCTGACTTTGAAACAGTTGAAAGTAATAGTAATAATAATATTTTCTGTATGGGTGCTATTGGTGAAATATACAAAAAAATGGGTGGAAATGTTATAATAAAAGGTAAGCCTGATGTAAGCATATACACTGCAACTACTAATCAAATTAATTTAGAAAAAAAAAGAACAGTAGCTATTGGAGACTCATTGTTTCATGACATTCAAGGTGCCAATAATTTTGAAATAGATAGTGTTTTAGTAAAATCTGGTATTCATAAAGATTTAAATCAAATAAATAAATTAATTAAAAATCATCAAATAAGACCAACTTATATTATAGATAAATTTAGTATTTAGAATACTTGACAAAATAATATTTATATTTACATGCAGACTCATTATGTCAATGAGATGTGAATTAAGTGGAAAATCCTTCCAAACTGGTAATAACGTTAGTCATGCCAAAAATAGAACAAAAAGACGTTTTAAACCAAACCTTCAGAACATTACTTTTGTTAGTGAAGTATTGGGACAAAAATTTCAACTTAAAGTAGCAGTTAGTACTATACGTACAGTAGAAAAAAAAGGTGGATTAGATGAATTCCTCATCAATACACCAAACTCTAAATTGCCCTTAAAGGCTAAAAAATTAAAAAAAACTATTCTATCAAAATCTAATTAAATTTTGTAATGGGTTTTTTCTTTGAATTAACAACAATACTTAATTCACTTAGCACTGAACTAATGTGGTTCATAATGCTCCTTTTTTGTTTTTTATCTATTCTTATTTTTTTAAAGATATTTGGATACATAGGAATTTTTATCTATTCTGCACTAGCTGTAATTGTAGGAAATATTCAAGTTTTAAAAACAGTAGACTTTTTTTATTCACCCGAACCGGTAGCTTTAGGAACCATACTTTTTGCTTCCACATTTTTATGTACTGATATTATATCTGAATATTATGGCAAGGAAAAAGCTAAAATGAACATTTTAATTGGTTTCTGTGCATTCTTATTTATGACTTTATTAATGGTAATTACTATTGGTTTTCAACCATCAGATGCTGATTGGGTACAAGAGAGTTTATCAAATGTATTTACTCCAATGACAAGATTTTTCATAGCTAGTATGATAGCATATTTGATTAGCCAATATTTTGATGTTTGGTTCTTTAACTATTTGAAACAAGCTTTATCAGGCAAGTCTCTCTGGTTAAGAAATAATTTATCTACTATTACCTCGTCTTTGGTTGATAACACTGTCTTTAGTATATTTGCTTGGATCTTATTAAATCCTGAACCAGTAAGTGTGTATAATGTCATAATGATTTATATTTTAGGCACTTATCTTCTTAGAATATTTATAGCCCTACTTGACACTCCTTTTATTTATATAGCTAAGTTTTTTGTCCCAAAAACTAATGACTAACTTTTTTTGGAAAGTTAAAAAAACAAATAAAAATAATAAAGGAAGAACTGGAAAAATTTCTACACCACATGGTGATATTGAAACTCCAGCATTTATTTTTTGTGCAACAAAAGCTGCACTAAAATCTTTTACTACACTTGAAGCAAAAAATAATAATACACAAATTATACTATCCAATACATACCATTTAATGCTACAGCCGGGTAGTGAACTAATAGCTCATCATGGAGGTCTTCATAAATTTACTGGTTGGGATGGGCCTATGCTAACAGATAGTGGTGGATTTCAAATTTTTTCTCTTGGACATGGATCAGTTGCGGATGAAATAAAAGGGCGAAAAACAAATTCAAAAAATAAAAAAACTTTAATAAATTTGAATGAAGAGGGCGCATTATTCAAGTCCTATATAGATGGTTCTACTCATATTTTATCTCCTGAAAAATCAATAGAGGTTCAAAGAAATCTTGGAGCAGATTTCATCTTAGTTTTTGATGAATGTACTCCCTATAATGTAGATAAAATATACACATCTGATTCTATGTTAAGAAGTCATAGATGGTCTTTAAGATCCATCAATACATTTAATTCAAAACTTAATTATAATCCTAAAAATGGCTCAGCTGGTAGACAAGAAATGTATGGTATTATTCAAGGAGGGATTTACAGAGATTTAAGAGAAGAAAGCATTGAATTTAATACAAAAAAAATTAACACTTTTGGAATTGCTATTGGTGGAAGTCTAGGATCAAATAAAGATGAAATGAAAGATATAGTTCATTTCACTTCTTCTAAATTAGATAATACTCGTCCAGTACATTTACTAGGTATAGGTGATCCAAGGGATATATGGGATTTTGTTGCAGATGGAATCGATACATTTGATTGTGTAAGCCCAACTAGAATTGCTAGACACGGATCAGCTTTAGTTAAAGGTAAACAGGGAAAAATAAACTTAAAAAATGTTAAATATAAAAATAATTTAAACCCAATAGATAATGAATGTAATTGCTATACTTGTAAGAACTTTACACTGGCATATTTATACCATCTTTTTTCTGCACAAGAATTACTAGGATTACAATTGCTTACTAATCATAATATATATTTTATGAATAATCTTATGAAAGAAGTTAGAAACTCAATTGATAACAATGATTTTGATAATGCAAAAAAGAAATGGTTAAATTCTTAATTATCTAAATGAAAAGTAGCAGATAATTGATTTAGTAATACTTCGCCTAACTGATCGACATCCATTATTGTTACAGCCTTACTATAGTATCTTGAAACATCATGCCCAATTCCTATGGCAATTAATTCAATTTCATCTTTTTTTTCAATTTCACCAATTATATCTCTTAAATTTTTTTCTAAATAATTACCTGGATTTACAGAAAGTGTTGAGTCATCAACTGGTGCACCATCACTTATAACAATAAGAATTTTTCTTTTTTCCTTTCGAAAAGATAATCTATTATAAGCCCATGATAAAGCTTCTCCATCGACATTTTCCTTCAAAATTCCCTCTTTCAATAATAAGCCCAAATTTTTCTTTGATCTCCTCCATGGTGAGTCTGCAGATTTATATATGATATGTCGTAGGTCATTTAACCTACCTGGATTAGAAGGCTTTCCATTTTTGATCCATTTTTCTCTAGAGTTACCTCCCTTCCAAGCTTTGGTTGTAAACCCTAATATTTCAGATTTAATTAAGCATCTTTCCAATGTTTTTGCTAAAATATCTGAACATAGGGCTGCAACCGTAATTGGCCTGCCTCTCATTGAACCAGAATTATCAATTAGAAGACTCACAATAGTATCTTTAAATTCAACTTCTTTTTCTATTTTGTAGCTTAATTTATTATTTGGATTAGCAATAATTTTAGCTAATCTTGATGTATCAAGAAAACCCTCTTCCATGTTAAAATCCCAATGACGATTTTGTTGAGCTAAAAGTTTTCTTTGTAGTCTATTGGCAATTTTAACAATTAATGGTTGAAAAGAAAATACTTGTTGATCAAGATTTCTTCTAAGTTTCTCTAATTCTTTGATATCACAAAGTTCTTCAGCATTAATAATTTCATCAAAATTATAATCATAAACTTTATAATTCTCTAAATTCTCTAACATTTTTCTATCTGGTAAATAATCTAGTTCAGTGTCCCCACTTTCTTCTCCCATATCATCATTTTTTTCTAATGAGGTTGACTGCTCAACAGCTGTTTCACTTGTTTGCATTTCAATATTTGACTCAGTTTGTTCATCATTTTTTTGTTCATCATTATTTTCATTTTCATTATCTTGATCTTCATCGTTTTGATTAATATCTTCGTTTTGAATATTGTTTAAACTGTTATTAAGTAATCCAAGTTTATCTAGTTTTTCCACTATTGTAGATGTATATTTTTTCTGATCATGTATACATTTTCTTAAATCTATAAAAAAATTTGAATAATCTTTTTTTAATTTTTCTTTTACTATATTTTTAAAACTACTATTATTTTCACCTAAATCTACGCCAACAATTTCTTCAAATGCTACGTTTTTAAATGCTTTAATTAATAAATTTTGATCTTTTTTAGTACTTCCAATTTTAAGATCTCTAATATACTTATTCTTTAGATTTTTTTGTATTCCCTTGAATTCACTACTACCTATAGCTTCTACTCGTGCTTGTTCCAAAACATTAATTATTTCGTTTGATAACTCATCTTGATTTAAAAAGTTTTGGTGTATGTCTTTTGAATGTAATCTGAACTCTAATGCAAAAGAGTCCGCTTCAGCTCTTAAATATTCTAGATTATTTTTGAAATTTTCAAGTTTTGGTTCAGTTAGATTTATAGTGTTACCAATAATTGAAGGATTTTCTTTAACAAAATTAATCTCTATATCTTCTTTTTTACCTATTGATTTTACTGTGGCACTTAATGACTTTTTAAAATCTTCAATAATTTCGCTATTCTTTGACATTAGCTACCTTAGCATCAGTAATATCAATTCCAAATGACCTTTGAAAATATTCCTGTAAGATAGATCTCTCCATTTCATCGCATCTATTTAAAAAAGATAGTTTGAAAGAATATTCTATATCATTGAATAGAAGATAATTTTCTGCCCAAGTCAATACAGTTCTTGGACTCATAACAGTTGAAATATCGCCATTAATAAATCCTGATCTAGAAAGATCTGCAGTAGCTACCATGCATTTAACGATGTCTTTGCCATCCTTATTATTAAGTTTTTTTACTTTACTTATGATAATATTTATTTCTTGCTCGTTACTAAGGTAATTTAAGGTTGATACAATATTCCATCTATCCATTTGACCTTGGTTTATTTGTTGAGTACCATGATACAAACCAGATGTATCACCAAGACCAACAGTGTTTGCTGTAGCAAACAACCTAAAAAATTTGTGAGGTTTAATTACTCTTGATTGATCCAGTAGAGTTAATTTACCTTCTGACTCCAAAATACGTTGAATTACAAACATTACATCAGGTCTGCCTGCATCATATTCGTCAAACACTAAAGCTACAGGATTTTTGTATGACCAAGGAAGTATACCATCCTGAAACTCTGTCACCTGTTTATTATCTTTGAGTACGATAGCATCTTTGCCAATCAAATCTATCCTACTGATGTGACTATCTAAATTAATTCTAATACATGGCCAATTAAGTCTGGCTGCTACTTGTTCGATGTGAGTAGATTTACCAGTGCCATGATATCCTTGAATTAAAACTCTTCTATTAGAAGAAAACCCTGCCAGTATTGAAAGAGTTGTAGTTGGATCAAAAATATATGTTTGATCTATTTCTGGTACGTGTTCAGTTTTTTCTCTAAACTTATAAACCTCAAACTCACAGGAAACCTCAAATATTTCTTTGGGGTCAATTTTGATACTAGGAGATATTTCAATATTTTTTTTATCAGTCATTTTTAAATTTTTTTAAAAGTATTCTGTATGAGTTATTTATTTCCTTAAACTTCTCTTCAGCTTTTTTATCGTTACCATTTACATCAGGGTGAAATATTTTCACTAGTTTTTTGTAAGTTTTTTTAATTTTTTCCAATGTCAATGGTAGATCTAGATTGAATAATGATAGAGCTTTACTTTCTTCTTTTGTAAGATTTTCATCAACCAGCTTATTTCTGAAGTAATTATTCTCTCTTTCATTTGGGTTTAAATCGTTCATTTCTTCGTTAAAAAAATTGTTAATTTGATCCATTACTTTGTGATAATTTCCCTTTAATGGCCATGATGGCCTGTTCCAAATAATATCTTCTCTCATTGAATTCTCAATTTCATTAACTGATAATCCCTTATAAAAATCCCATGATTTGTTGTATTCCTTAATATGTTCCATGCAAAAATAATAATATTGATTCAACATAACTCTTGATTTTGGTGCTTTAAACTTACCTTCACAATTACAATCTTTGTTATCACATTTTCTAAAAAATGTTTTTTCCCAAGAAAGACTGTTTTTATTAATATCTATTTTATGTTTACCCATACGTATTATATAGTTTAAAAATAATGAATCGTAAGCAAAGAATTGGTAAAATATTATCAAATAAATTTGATAATTTTTTATTAGAAATTATTGACAATTCAAATTTGCATAAAGGGCATAATAATTTTACCGGAAGTGGTGAAACTCATATTAAGATCATCTTGACGAAAAAAGATAATTCACCGTTTAATAGATTAAATATTCATAGGATTATCAATAGTGTACTTGAAGAAGAATTTAAAAGTGGGTTACATTCTTTAGAAATTAAAATTAATTAATTTTTGAAATTTCAATCTTTGATATTTGTTTTTTTGAGTGTGATAAAATCTTGTAAGTAAAAAAATTATCTTTAAATAATTCTCCATATGAAGGTATTTTTTTTGAAATATCTAAAATATATCCTGCTATAGTTGATGCTTCAAGTTCTGGCGGATCTAAATCAAAACTTTTATAAAGATCCCTAATATTTTTTTCACCATTAATTATTATCTTGCCGTTGTTATTTAGTTTAAAATCATTTTCTGGAACATCAATTTCATCTACAATTTCTCCAACTATTTCTTCAATAATATCTTCTAAGGTTATTAATCCAAGTAATTCACCAAATTCATCAACAACAAATGCTAAGTGTTCTTTTCTTTTTTTAAATTCTACCAGTTGTTCTAATAGGTTTGTAGTTTCAGGAATAAACCATGGACTAGAAATTTTATCAAAAATAATTTCTTTTGATTCATTGTGATTTTTTAAATCTATATTTAAAGTTCTAACATTTAATAAACCTATTATATTTTCAGGATTATCTTTCCAAAAAGGAATACGAGTGTATCGTGAATTATTAATTCTATGTATAATTTCACTAGTTTTTAAGGATGAGTCTATTGAATAAATATTTTTTCTATGAGTAAAGATTTCTTCAACAGTTATATCATTTAATTGTAATATACTTTGTAACATATCTTTTTCTTGTTCATAATCTGGATTTGAAGTCTTATAAAGATCGATTACTCCTTTTAATTCTTCTTCCGATTGAAGATCTTTATTTTTTATATCATAATCATTTTTTCTAAAAATTAATCTTACAATTAAATTAATTACAAATACAAATATAAATAAAAATTTGTTTAAATAATAAATAATTGGAGAAATTAGTAGAGCAGTTCTATTAGGTCTATTTATAGCAAAAGTTTTAGGCAGAACTTCTGCAAAAATTACAATTACAACAGTCATTATTAGAGTAGCATAAAAAATACCTTCTACACCAAAAAGGTCATAGAAAAATGCAGTAGCCAGAGAAGATGCTAGAATGTTAACCAAGTTATTAGATAGAAGCAAAGTTGATATTACATTGTCTTTCTTATCTAGTAATTCAAGCACATAACCTGCTCTTTTACTACCCCTTTTCTTCTTATAAAGAATTCTTGCTTTAGAAGTTGCGGTTATTGCAGTTTCAGAACCTGATAAAAAACCTGATAAAATCACAAGGATTATTAATAATAAAAGAAGAAATATACTTGTCATTAAATATTTTTTAAAATTTTATAAACTTTGATTTTATCTAATTTTTTGTAAAAAATTGAACTGCCTATTTTATCTATTAGTGAAAAATTAATATTTTTTTGAAAATTCTTTTTATCTTTAATTATTTTTTTTATTAACCTTTTATCTTTCAATATATTATCATGTACTTTAAGTCTATATTTTTTGAAATGTGCTAATATTCTTTCCAATTCGTTAGATGTTAGCAAACCAATATAATTAGATATTTTTGCTTCAGTTATCATACCTATGGAAATTGCTTCTCCATGATTAAATTTTTTATAATTATAATGACTTTCTATAGCATGACCAATCGTGTGTCCAAAATTTAACATCGCTCTAGAATTTTTGTTTAACAGTAATTCTTTTTCATCTTTTTTAACATAGAAAAGTTTTATCATGATTGACTTATAAATAGCCTTTTCTAAGATAGATTTATTTAAGTTAAATAACTTTTTTGTATTTTTTTCTAACCAGCAATAAAATGAATAATCTTTAATCAAAGCATGTTTTATTATTTCCGCATAACCAGATTTCATTTCTTTTTTTGGCAAACTATTTAATACAGAAATATCTATTAACACTTCCTTTGGCTGATAGAAGGTTCCAAGTAAATTTTTTCCATAAATAGTATTAATTCCATTCTTACCTCCGATAGAGCTATCTACTTGAGATAAAAGTGTTGTTGGTATTAAATAAAAATTCAATCCCCTTAATACTGTACTTGCAACAAATCCTGCTAAATCACCTAGAGTACCTCCTCCGATAGCAATAATTACAGATTTTCTATTTACATTACCCTTAATTAGCTTATCAGCAAGATCTTTATACCCATCAATATTTTTAATTCTCTCTCCACATCTTATAGAAAAAATTTTTATATTTTTTTGTTTAGCAAAATTATAATCTATTTTAATTTTTGAATCTAAAAAACAAAAGACTTTTTCATTTTTTTTTGCGATGTTATCAATAAATTTAGAAATATAATTTTTTTTTATTAATATTGTAGTGTTTAATTTTTTATCTTTTATATATAAGTTACTACTCATATGAGTTAAGTTTCAATTTAATTTTCTCTAATAATTGGAATTTATCGTTGTCGTTATTAATTATAAAATCAGCCTTTTCATAAAATTTTCTTCTGTCATTATAAAGATTTTTTAATGTTTCGCTTTTACTTACTTTACTATTTAATAGCGGTCTTTTTTTTGAAGATTTTAGTCTGTTAAGTAAATTGTCTAATTTAACTTTCAAATAAATAGAGTAGGAATTTTTTTTAATTTCTCTTCTAATTTTTTTATTAATTATACTACCACCGCCTAAAGAAATTACGCAATTATCATAAGTTAATAATTCAATACAGATTTTCTCTTCAATTTCTCTAAAATACACTTCTCCATTTTCTACAAAAATCCTTTCTATGCTTTTTTTAGTTTTAATTTCAATTTCATTATCTGTGTCAAAAAATTTAATATTTAGGTATTTACTCAAATCTCTTCCTATTATAGTTTTTCCTGAACCCATAAGGCCCATAATACAAATATTTTTCTTATTAATCTTAGTTAGATCAAACATATTATAATTCTTTCTTATTATTGACAAAATTTTGTTGAAATTAGAAAAAACTTAAAAAAATGGTAAAAACATATAATAGTCATTTTTTAATAGCATTTATGAAAAACAGGTACATTATATATATTTTTATTATAGTAACAATAATCGTTTTTACTGGACTTTATATGATTGAAATTCCTTCACCTTCAGCAATTATCACTGAAAAATATACTTTAAATCTAAAATGAAGTTTTTTTTAATTATTCTATTTATTGTTTTTTCAAATAATATTTTTGCAAATGAAGATGAAAGTACCGAGGTAGAAGTAATTAATTTACATGAAAGTAAGAGCCTTGATCAAATGGTTTTAGAAAATCTTAATCAAGAAGATGAAATTGAAGATATAATCGAAAATGCAAATGAAACTGATATAACTGCAAGTAATGAAGATGAAGTAAAACAAATTGAAATTATTAAAAAGAATTTCATTCATAATAGTGAAACAAAAATTATAATGGAATATTTTGAAAATCTCGAAAAAATTAACTCAAAAATCTTACAAAAACAAATAATTCAAGTTTTAGAGAATCTTCAATTAAATTTAGAAAGTGATAAAGACAAGCAAACATTTTTTTTAATTATTAATTACTTACAATCTATTGGACAAATTAATAAATCGTATGAATTAATTGAAAGATATGAATTAAGTGATGACAAAAATTTTAGTTTCTACACCGGTGTAAAATTAAATTATCTTTTATCAACTTTTCAATTAAATGAAGCTTGTAATTTTAAGGATGAATTAAATTCTAATATAAAGTTGGATTTTTTCTTTTTAGAGAAGCTTGATATATTTTGCTTAATCTTAAATGATAATCAGTCTGAGGCTAATTTATTAAATTCAATTTTGATAGACTCAGAAATAAAATTAGATAATTATTATCAATATTTGATCTCACTTATATCTAACACATCAGATCAGATAAATGTGGATATTAATATTGTTAATTCTGAAATCAATAAAGAATTAATATTTTTATATAGCGCTATGACTAGAATCGCAGAGCTTCCATTTTCACATGAATTTTATGAACTTGATAAAAAAAATCTTTCAATCCCAATTATTTTAAATCAAGCTTCACCCATTGATTTAAGAATTAAAGCAGCAAATGAAAGTTTTTTAGAAAACTTAATTACTATTGATAGTTTGGCAGCTTTATACATGTCAGCTGATTTTAACTCAGATCAATTAAATAATCCAATAGAAACCATAGATTCATTTTCAGGTAATAATGAGCTAAGCATGGCTTTTTTATTTCAGTTGGTAAACATTCAAATTTTTCCGAATGATAGATTAAAAAGTTTGATTCAATTTTGGGATTATGCAAAAAAAAATAGCTTAGAAGAAATTGCTTATAAATTATCAGTTAATATGTTGAGTTCAATTGAGGCTAATTCAGAAAATATAATATATGGACCTCAAATAGCGTCAGCATATATATATAACAATAATTTTGACAACGCGCTTAAGTGGATAAAATTGTATGAAAGTGCAAAAGAGGTAGATTCTAAAAGTATTTACACTAGGATTTTATTAGACTTATACTCTACTAATGATCTAAATTCATTTATTAATTCGATAAATATAACCCTAAATACTTTTAATTATGATCAAGAGAATCAACAAAATACTGAATTATTGTATGTTTTAAAATCAGTAATGAATTTGGAAATAAGCTATAATACAAATTTAAATTTAAATAAAATCTTTGATGATAGAGCAATGCCATCAATATTTCTCATTAATGAAATTAATGATAGCATTTTTAATAAAGACGATCAAAAATTTCTGATATATTCATTAATTTCTCTAAATAATAAGAATTGGAGTGATATCCATCCAGAACATCTTAAGATCTTACTAAAAGGATATCTTCAATATAATGAAGGAATGCTTTTCAGAAATATAATTTTAGAATTATTTAGAAGTTACAAATTCATAATATGATTAAATACTTTGAATTTGAAAATGATATTGAAAATATTGAAAATACCTTGGTTCAATTAAATAATAATAAAGAATTAAATTCTGAAAAAATTAAAAAACTAAAAGTTGAAAGAGATGAATTATATAAAAGAGTTTATTCAAACTTGGATCCTTGGCAAAAAGTTCAAGTTTCTAGGCACGGTGAAAGACCTCATACATTAGATTATATTAATAGAATATTCACGGATATAGTCTTTTTACATGGAGATAAAAAATATGCAGATGATAATGCAATTCTTGGAGGTTTAGCAAAAATTGATGGTAATTCTGTTTTTTTTGTAGGTACTGAAAAAGGAAATACTATGGAAACAAGAATAAAACATAATTTTGGAATGGCTAAACCAGAGGGGTACAGAAAAGTTCAAAGGTTATTAAAATTAGCTGAAAAATTTAAATTACCATTAATTTCATTTGTTGATACTGCAGGAGCTTTTCCAGGAAAAGATGCCGAAGAAAGAGGACAATCAGAATCAATAGCCTCATCAATACTTCATTTTTTGAAGACAAAAATTCCAACTATATCAATTATTATTGGTGAAGGAGGGTCAGGTGGAGCAATAGGTATAGCTACTTCAGATAAAGTTCTTATGTTAGAGCACTCTATATATTCAGTTATTTCTCCAGAAGGTTGTGCCTCTATTTTATGGAGAAATACAGAATTTTCCCAGGAGGCAGCAAAAACTTTAAAGTTGACATCAGATGATTGTAAAAAATTTAATATTATAGATTATGTTATTCCTGAGCCATTTGGCGGCGCTCATAGACATCCATCAAAACAAGCTGAGATATTAAAACAAAAGTTAATTAATCTTATTAATGAACTTGAACAGAAATCAATAAATGAATTAGTTAAAATAAGAAAAGAAAAGTATTTAAATATAACCTCTGATATTTAAATCCCATGACATTGTTTATATTTTTTACCTGATCCACATGGACAAGGCTCATTTCTCCCAATTTTTTTAGTTATAACTCTTCTTGGTTCTACACTTTGTTTGTTTTTATCATCATTATTGTTTTCACTTACAAGTTTGATATTAAAAAGAGTTTTTAATACTCGTTCATTTTGGTTTGAAAGCATCTCGTCAAAATAATCAAAAGATTCTCTTTTATATTCATAAAATGGATCTTTACCTCCCATAGCTCTTAAATTAACACTACCACGTAAAGAGTCCATTGCTGCTAAGTGATCTCTCCAATCTTTATCAATTTGAAATAACATCACTCTTTTTTCTGCAAACTTTAGTAAGTCAGCTGAATATTGAAACTGCTTTTCTTTGTATTTCTGATTTATTTCATCCATCAAACGTTTTTTTATTTCTTCATCATCAACACCTTCTTCATCAAACCATTTTGAGACTGGAATATTTATATTAAATATTTCTCTGACTTTTTCTTTAAGGAAATTTTCATCCCATTCATGAGAGTATTTCTTTGGTGGGATAGTTATCTGAATTAAATAATCAACGTAATCAGATATCATATCTTCAATTATTTTAGACTGATCATTTGTTTTTAGAATCTCTCTTCTATTTTGATAGATTATTTTTCTTTGATCATTCAATATGTCGTCAAATTTTAAAATTTGTTTTCTCATATCAAAATTATGACTTTCAACTTTTTGTTGAGCTCTCTCTAATGATTTAGTAATCATTGAATGCGTAATTACCTCACCATCCTTAAGTCCTAATTTAGATAATACATTTTCTAGTGTTTTTGATCCAAATATTCTCATAAGATCATCTTCTAGTGATAAGAAAAAAATACTTTCGCCAAAATCTCCTTGCCTACCTGATCTACCTCTCAATTGATTATCTATCCTTCGACTTTCATGTCTTTCTGTACCAATTACAAGTAAACCACCTGAGTTTATTGCTTCTTTTTTTAAATTATCATCTCCATTTCCCAATTTAATATCAGTTCCTCTTCCAGCCATATTAGTTGAAATAGTAATATTCCCTGGCATTCCTGCTTCTTCTATAATCTTCGCTTCACTCATATGATTTTTGGCATTTAAAATGTTGTGCTTTAGATTTTCTTTTTTCAATAATTCAGAAATTTTTATTGAATTCTCTACAGAAGTAGTTCCTATTAGAATAGGTTGATTAATTTTACTACGCAACTTAACAAGATCTAATACAGCATTGTATTTTTCCCTTTTTGTCATATAAATTTGATCATTTTTATCAACACGATTTACTTTGATATTAGGAGGAATTTCAACAACCTCTAATTCATATATGCTTTCAAATTCTTTTGCTTCTGTTTTTGCAGTTCCTGTCATTCCACTTAGACGATGATAGGTTCTAAAAAAGTTTTGATATGTTACAGATGCAATAGTTTGATTTTCTTTTTGGATAACTAAGTTTTCTTTTGCTTCTATGGCTTGATGTAATCCATCCCCATATCTTCTACCTTCCATAGCCCTACCGGTTAATTCATCAATAATTACTACATTTCTGTCTTTGATTATGTAATCTTTATCTTTGATAAACAAATGATGTGCTCTAAGAGCTTGTATAATGTTATGGTTCAAGATCATATTACCTAAATCTTGAAGTGTACCATCTTTAATAATGCCCTTTTCTTTTAAAAGCTTTTCACAAAATTCCATTCCTTCTGTTGTAAGCAATATACTTTTGCTTTCTTCATTGATTTCAAAGTCATTCTTTTTAAGAATTTTAATAATTTTGTCAATTTTAGGAAATAAATCTGTATTTGAATTTGATTCTGCAGATATTACAAGTGGTGTTCTAGCTTCATCTATTAAAATGCTATCCACCTCATCTACTATTGCAAAAGCATTTTTTTTAAAACATAGATTATTGTAATCATTTTTAAGATTATCTCTTAAATAATCAAATCCTATTTCATTATTAGTGGCGTACACAATATCTGCATCATACTGATTAGGCCTTTCCTCATGAGTGGTTTCAGAGGTAATACAACCTACTCTAAGACCAAGAAAATTATATATATTTCCCATCCATTCCGCATCTCTTTTTGCAAGATAATCATTTACTGTTATAATATGTACAGATAAATCTTCTATTGCATTTGCATATGCAGCTAGAGTAGCGACTAGAGTTTTTCCTTCTCCAGTTTTCATTTCAGTTATTTTATTTTCATATAAAACCATTCCGCCAATTATTTGAACATCATAGTGTCTCATATTTAATGTTCTTTTCGACGTTTCTCTTACTACAGCAAATATTTCTGGTAATAATTTATTTATTGATCCTGCTTCTTTAAATTTATTTTTAAAATAACTAGTTTTATTTTTTAAATCTGTATCTGAAAGTTTAGAAATTTCTTCTTCTAGTTTATTTACTTTTTCTACAAAACTTGCATATTTTTTAAGCGAATTAGATTTTATAGAACCAAATAATTTATTAACAATATTAATCATGTTATGATAGATGGCAGTTAATATATGAAAAATATTTCTTCTACAAAGGAATTTACGCTAAAATATGGTCAATAAAATGATTTCAATATTTAAGCCAAAAAAAATCAAAGATTTTAATCCTAACGGTCTCAATATCTATACTTTTAATGCTGGATTTAAAAAAAAAGATAAAGATCTTTTATTAATAATCTTTGATCAAATTGTTAATGTGTGTTGTGTCTATTCAAAAACATCAACACCTTCAGCTCCAATAATTTGGGATAAAAAAAATAACAAAGGTAAGGCTAAAGCTTTAGTTGTTAATGCTGGTAATGCAAATGCACATACTGGTAAAGATGGTCTCAAAATTATTGACAAGTATGTAAAAGCATTAACAAAAAAAATTAAATGTAAATCTAATGAAGTATTAGTATCATCTACTGGTGTAATCGGTGAAAAATTTAATCCTAATTTAATTATAGATAAATTTGAAAAAATAAATTCCAAAAATAAAAATGGTTTACTAGAAAGTGCTAAGTCAATTATGACAACAGATACTTTCCCAAAAGTATCAATTAAAAATATTAAGTTAGATAATCAATCATTTAAGATTTACGGAATAGCAAAAGGATCAGGAATGATACAACCAAATATGGGAACTATGTTGGTGTATATATTTATAGAATGCGAAATTTCAAAACAGTTAATAAACAGACTCCTTAAAAATAATTTAGATAACACATTTAATTCAATAACTGTAGATAGTGATACATCAACAAGTGATACTTTAATGATGTTTTCTGTTGGTAATAAAAATATAAATTTAAATAAAAAGAATTTTAAAATACTAAATAATAAAATATATGAATTAATGTATGATTTATCTCTTCAAGTAATTAAAGATGGCGAGGGTGTTTCTAAGCTAATAAGAGTTAATGTTTTGAATGCAAGATCAAAAAATCAAGCAAAAAAAATTGCATTTAGTATTGCTAATTCTCCTTTAGTTAAAACAGCTGTAGCCGGTAAAGATGCAAATTGGGGTAGAGTAATAATGGCAATTGGCAAAACTGAAGAAAATATAAATCAAAATAAAATTAAAGTTTTATTTGGAAACAACGTTGTATGCGAAAATGGTTCTATTAGTAAAAAAATAAATATCAGAAAACTTAATAATTATATGAAAAATAAAACTATAGAAATCAATGTAAAATTAAATTTGGGTAAGTATTTTCACACAGTTCATGGAAATGATCTTACCTTTGAGTATTTAAAGATAAATGCTGATTACAGATCTTAATTTTACTTTTTCCAAGCACAAATTGTATTAAAATTTATATCAAGATTAAAATTATCTTTATAATATTTTTTTTTAAATTGTTTCTCCAAAAGAATAAAGTATTTCTTATTCTCAAAATTATTTTTTTTATTCTTTCCTGCATAGGGCAAGTTCAAAAATCTTACATCATCAAGTAGTTTTTTAAAAACTGAATATTCAATAGTAAAGTTATTATTATTTATTAAAGGTGCATCAAAGTTATATGCTTTCAGTAGTTTAAAAATGTCGTTTGTATCTAAAATTGGATTAACTCTTTGATGCATACCTCCGTATAAAATATTATCTGTTTCATACATTGAATTTATAAGCTGATATATATTTTCAGCACTTGGAATTGTCGCTATAAAAAATCCATTAGAATTTAGACTTTTAAAGATATTTTCTATCAATTTCTCAAAATTGGATGTTAATTGACAAAAAAAATTACTATAAATTAAATCAAATTTTTTATCTTTAATTTGCATATCATCCAAATCAATTTCTATAAATTGTCGATCTGTCTTTTTAGTAAAAAAAGACAAATCGATATCAGCACTTGTTATAGAGCAAGAAGGAAATCTTTCTTTCAGATAATTAATAATTAATTTGTCATTAATCCCAAGCTCTAAAATATTATTAAATGGAACTTTCAAAATATCTAGGGAATCAATTATATTTTTACTTATTTCATTATATATGAAGTTTTCTCCATATTTTCTATCTTTAGTTCTTAGTAGTTTAAGGTATTTTTTGTTTATCATTTTTTTATAAAGTATAAAAAGCAATTATGGATATTATTCTTAAAGAGATAGTTGCAATTATTAAAGAAGAAACTGAAAATATTAATAAAAAAATCTATGGAACTACTTTTTTAGAAATATTAAAAGAAAAAATTTTAAACAAACAAGATCAAATTTCTCTAAAAAATCTAGTAACACAAAATTCTAATATTGATTTAGAAGAAAATATAAATATTCTTGAAAAAAATCTTTTTTTTAAATTATCCCTTTACCAAACTCCCAAATCATTATTAAAATTCGAACTCAAAAAAAATTTTCTACTTATTATTTTTAAAGAGCTAGTAAAAATTGATATTTTAAATCGAAATACTCAAAAATATATAAATGTTAGCTTAAAACCTTTCATGGGTGTAACATTGTCAAAGGGAACAGTATGTAATTTAAATTTTCCAAAAAATTCACTAATTATGCAAATAGAATCTGATGATGTTGATTTTGATATTGAAAAAAAAATAGATTAAACAATATAATATATATGATCGTATTTAATCTTAATTGCTCTGATTGTGCCTCATCTTTTGAAGGATGGTTTGAAAATACGAAGGACTACAATAAGCAAATTAGAAAAGGTTTACTCACTTGCCCTTCATGTAATGGTACTCAAATAAAAAAAGGTTTAATGGCACCAAATGTATCAAAAAAAACAAATACAAAAATTTCTAAAAAGAATAAATCAATTGCTTCAAATGTAAAAAAGCTAAGAAAGATTATAGAAAAAGAATTTGACTATGTTGGTGATAAATTTAGTGAGGAAGCAAAGAAAATTAAATATGGTGAAGCTAAGGAACGTGCAATATATGGCGAAGCTTCTATTGAGCAAACTAAAGAATTAATAGATGAAGATATAGATGTACTACCATTGCCTTTTTCTACAAAAAAAACTAATTAATTATACTAGCAGTACAAAAATAATTTATCATATAATTTTTTGATAATTTCCATTCCCTGTTTAGTGGGTTAAAGACAAGACCTTCAATATTATTAAAATTAAATTTTTCTTTTAATAAAATTTTTTTTAATTCTTCAGGTTTAATTAATTTATTATAATCGTGGGTTCCTTTTGGTATCCAATGGAGGATATTTTCTGCTATATTAATTGCAAATAGTTTAGATAGTAAGTTTCTATTAATAGTAGAAATAATTATTAAACCATTCTTATTTAAATTTTTTTTTATATTTTTTATTGTTTTTTTCCAATCATCTAAATGTTCCAAAACTTCAAACATTAGTATTATATCAAATTTTTCATCTAATTTTGATTTCTCAATATCTTTATTAATATAGTTAATTTTAAGTTTATTTTTTTTGGAATGCATCTTAGCAGCTATGATATTATTTGGAGCGAAATCTATTCCTGTAACCTTCGCACCCAGTCTTGCTAGTGGTTCACAAATTATTCCTCCACCACAGCCTACATCAAGTATTTTTAAATTTCTAATATTTCTATTATTTATTTGATTTAATATATATGACATTCTATGACTTTTAATTTGATGAAGAATCTTGAATTTGCCATTTTCATTCCACCATTCATCTGAAAGTTGATTAAACAAGGCAAATTCTTCATTTTTTGATTTTATATTCATCATATATCTTGTTTGTTAGAAACAATAATTATAATAGCTCAGATAATTTAAAAAAGATTTAAGTCAATGAAACTTGTAGTAATGAAATTTGGTGGTACTTCAGTTGGCAGTATCGATAAAATCAATAACGTTGCTAACATTGTTGAAAAGCAACTAAATGATAAAAAATTAATTGTTGTTTTATCTGCAATGTCAGGTGTAACAAATAAAATGCAAGAATATATAGATGAAATTGAGTCAAATGAGGTTATTGAAAATGATTTAATTTTAACATCGGGAGAAGCTGTTTCAGTTGGGCTTCTTTCAGCTATTTTAAAAAAAAGAAAAATTAAATCCGTTCCGTTGCTCGGATGGCAAATTCCAATTATAACAGATAGTAATCATCAAAAAGCTAAAATCTTAAACATTGATAAAAATAGAATCGATCAATTTCTAAAAGATTATGATGTAATAGTGGTTGCTGGATTTCAGGGTGTCGATATGGATGGAAACATTACATCATTAGGAAGAGGTGGTTCTGATACAACTGCTGTTGCTGTTGCCGCAGCTGTTGATGCTGATAGATGTGATATTTATACTGACGTTGATGGAGTTTATACAACTGATCCCAATTTGGAACCTAAGGCTAAAAAAATAAATAAATTAGCATTTGAAGAAATGTTGGAAATGTCTTCAACTGGAGCAAAAGTACTTCATACTCGTTCTGTTGAATTAGCGATGAAAAACAATCTTACCTTACAAGTACTTTCTTCAATAACAAAAGAGAAGGGTACTCTTGTTGTAGATGAGAATAAATTAATTGAAAAAGAAATTGTAAGTGGAGTAAGCTATAGTAATAATGATTCAAAGCTGACTTTATCTGGTATTGCTGATCAACCTGGCATATCTGCAACAATTTTTGGATTGTTAGCTAATAATAATATCAATGTAGATATGATTGTTCAAAATACATCACAGGATGGTGTAACTGCAAACATAACATTTACTGTTCCAAACAGCGAAATCAATAATGCTAAAAAATTATTAGAGGAAAATCAAAAATTAATTGATTTTAAATCTATTGAAACTGATATCAATATTTCTAAAATTTCAGTAATTGGTATGGGGATGATGTCTCAATCTGGAGTTGCAAAGAAAATGTTTACAACTTTAGCCAGAAATTCTATTAATATATTAGCCATCTCAACATCAGAAATAAAGATTAGTGTTTTAATTGATAAAAAATTCACAAAAATTGCTGTAAAATCTCTACATCAAGCATATAATCTATCCATTTAAATGAGTACTGTAGGCCAAATTTTATCAATTACAAGAAACTCCAAAAAACTCTCAATCAACGATATAGCAATTGAGTTAAAGATTTCAAAAAGTATTATTATTGATCTAGAAAATGATAAAATAAAAAATGATTCAGATTTTATTTTTAATATTGGACACTTAAGATCTTATTCAAACTTTCTTGATCTAGACACAGATATAATTATTAAAAAATTTAAAAATGATTTATCATTTAATATTGCAGAAGAGAAAAAAAATATCACTCCAATAGTTGAAAATAATTTTTTTAAAATTGAAAAATTTTTTGCTGCTTCAATAATCTTAATTATATTTACTTCTTTTTATTTTTTATTTATTTATGAAGATGAAAATGAAATTAATTTTGCTTTAGTCCCAGATATACCAGAAAGTTTGGAGCCAATAGTAGAAAAGGCTTATACTTTTAATAATTTACCACAAAGTAGTGATATTAAAAAAAGTGATTTGATAAATAATTCTAGTGCTATAGCATCAATAGAATTTGATGAAAATGTGACTACAGTCGCTACATTAAAAATGTTAAATCCAACTTGGCTTCAATTAAGAGATGAAGAGAATAATATTGTTTTAAGCAAGTTAATGGATAAAGATGAAGAATTTTCATATGAATTAAAATTGAATTACAATATTACTGCAGGAAATGCAGGGAACATTTTAGTTCTTATAGATAATGAAGTAAGAGGAAAAATAGGTAAATACGGTGATATTTTAGACTCTTTTGTTTTACATAAAGATTTTACAAACTAAATAGATGCTAAGACCGTATCAACAAATTAATAGAAGAAAATCGCGCGTTATTAAAGTTGGAAATGTTAGCATTGGCGGCAATAATCAAATTGCAGTGCAAACAATGACAAATACTCTGACTTCTAATGCCAAAGATACTATTGCTCAAATAGAAAGATCTGCAAAACTTGGAGTTGATTTAGTTCGTGTTTCTATTCCAGATAAAGAATCTTCCCATTCCCTAAAAGAAATTGTGAAACATAGCCCTGTACCTATAATTGCTGATATACATTTTCATTACAAAAGAGGCATTGAAGCAGCAAACAATGGCGCTTCTTGTATTAGAATTAATCCTGGTAACATTGGGAATATTGAAAGAATAAAAGAAGTCATCAAAGCTGCAAAAGATAATAATTGCTCAATTAGAGTAGGTGTCAATGCAGGAAGTTTAGAAAAACAAATTTTAGAAAAATTTTCTGAACCTAATCCAGAAGCCTTAGTTGAAAGTGCTAAATTAAATATAAAGATACTTGAAGATAATGATTTTACCAACTTCAAAATCAGTGTGAAATCCTCAGATATTTTTATGTCTATAAAAGCATATGAGCAATTGGCTGAATTATGTGATTATCCATTGCATTTAGGTATTACAGAGGCAGGAGGAAAAAGAACAGGCTCAATTAAATCTTCAATTGGAGTTGGAAATTTACTTTTGAAAGGAATAGGGGATACAATCAGAATATCATTATCAGATGAGCCAGAAGAAGAGGTAAGAGTAGGTTTTGAAATATTAAAAAGCCTTGGATTAAGGAATAGAGGTGTAAAAATTATATCATGCCCTTCATGTGCTAGACAACAATTTGAAGTAATAAAAACAGTAAAAAACTTAGAAAAAAAATTAGATGATATTGCCACGCCGATAACAGTGTCAATAATAGGATGTGTTGTTAATGGTCCAGGTGAAGCAACTATGACAAATATTGGAATAACTGGCGGTGGAAATGATACACATATGATTTATCTTGATGGTAAAAAAAATAATGTTGTAAAAAATGTTGATTTAGAAAATTATCTTGAAGATCTAATTAGAAAAAAAACAAAAGAAATAGAACTTAGTAATTAATATGAAATTAAGATCAGTAAGAGGTACACATGATATATTTGGAGAGGAAATAGATAAATTTAACTTTATTTCTAATATTGTTTCTAAAAATGCTAATTTAAAAGAATATAAAGAAATCCAGACACCAATTTTTGAATTTAGTGATTTATTTGCAAAACCTCTTGGCGAACATTCTGATGTTGTGTTGAAAGAAATGTATTCATTTGAAGACAGAAATAATGAATATTTAACGCTACGCCCTGAGTACACAACGCCTATGATTAGAGCGGCTATTACTAATAATCTCTTAAACGATCTTCCATTAAAAATTTTTGGAATTGGGCCAATGTTTAGAAGGGAAAGGCCACAAAAGGGCAGATATCGACAATTTAATCAAATTAACTTTGAAATACTTGGAACTAGAGATTTTCTTGCTGATGCTGAGTTAATTTCTCTATCAAATAATATTTTAAACGAACTATTACCTAAATCTAAAATAAAACTTTATATTAATTCTTTAGGAGATAAAAAAACGTTAATTGATTTTAAAAAAAGTCTTACAAAGTATTTTAATACTCATAAAAATAAACTATCAGAAGAAAGTATTAAAAAAATTGAAACTAACCCATTAAGAATATTAGATTCAAAAAACGAAGAAGACGTCGAAATTTCACTAACTTCACCTAAAATATTTGAATACTTAACCGATGAAGCTAAAAAGCACTACGAAGATCTTAAAAGATCGTTAAATATACTAGAAATTGATTTTGAAGAAAACGCCAATCTTGTTAGAGGTCTTGATTATTATTGTAATACAGTATTCGAATACAAATCAGACAATTTAGGAAGTCAAGATACATTACTAGGTGGTGGAAGATATGACGGTTTAATAAAAGTATTAGGCGGGCCTGATATACCCGGTATTGGATGGGCCGCAGGTATTGAAAGAATTGCATTATTAATGGAGTCCGAAAAAAAAATAAGCTCAACTATTCATATTGCTGTAACAAATGAAAAATTTACAGATTTTTTTCTTTATCTACAAAAATATTTATCTGAAAATAGAATTTCATATTACTGGAATTATAAATACAATTTAAAAAAATCATTTACAAAAGCAAATGCATCTTCAGCATCACATATAATTATTATTGGAGAAAATGAGTTTAATGGTGATTTTTTTACTATTAAAAATTTAACGACTGGCGAACAAAAAGAATTAAAGCTTAATCAAATATTAAATCATTTGAATGATAAATCTAGATAAACAATTTTCAATAATATTAGAAAAATTTAAATTAATAGAAAATTCATTAAACAATATGAATGATATTGACTCAAATGAATTAATTAAATTAAACAGAGATTATTCAGAGCTCCGTCCAATTGTAGAAAAAATCCAAGAATACAACAACTTACAAAAAGATATATTAAATCTTGATGAGTTAGTAAAAGATAATGATTTAGAGATTAGTAAAATAGCGGAAACGGAACTCATTGAAAAAAAAAATCAAATCAAAGATCTTGAACAGGAATTATTGAAGTTACTAATACCAAAAGATGAAAATGATTCTAAAAATTCAATTTTAGAAATCAGAGCTGGTACTGGGGGTGATGAAGCATCTCTTTTTGCTTCTGATTTATTAAATATGTATCAGAGATATGCGGATTTAAATTCATGGAAATTTGATATTCTATCAATATCAGAAACAGGTTTAAAAGGAGTAAAGGAGGCTATTTGTAATATTTCAGGATTAAATGTTTTTTCAAAACTAAAATTCGAATCTGGTGTTCATAGAGTGCAAAGAGTTCCAACAACTGAAAGTAGTGGAAGAGTACATACATCAGCTGCTACTGTAGCAGTTCTACCTGAAGCTGAAGAGGTTGATATTGAAGTTCTTGATAAAGATCTAAGAATTGATGTTTTTAGATCAAGTGGACCAGGAGGACAATCTGTAAATACAACTGATAGTGCCGTAAGAATTACACATATTCCAACAGGTATAGTAGTTTCTCAACAAGATGAAAAATCTCAACATAAAAATAAAGCAAAAGCTTTAAAGATTTTACGATCAAGATTACTAGACAATCAAATACAAGAAAAAAACAAAGAAAGATCTGAGCAAAGAAAAAATCAAGTAGGTTCTGGAGATAGATCTGAAAGAATAAGAACCTATAATTTTCCTCAAGGAAGAGTTTCTGATCATAGAATAAATCTTACATTATATAATCTTTCAGAAATACTTGAGGGTAAAATAGATGAATTGATAAATCCTTTAATTGCTGAAGAAGAGAGTACAAAGCTAGCAAACATGAAAAATGAATAATTTAATTAAAGAGAGTTTAATTAAATTAAAACAAAAAAATATAACTAGTCCAGAACTAGATCTAAGAATTTTACTTAAACATGCTTCAAAAAAAAATGATGAAATTATCTTAAGTAATCTTAATGTAGACAATATTGATATTGTTAAATTTAAATCTTATCTACAAAAAAGAATTAATAGACAACCAATAGCCAAAATTATTAAAAATAAGCCTTTTTGGAAAAATGATTTTTATGTAAATAATTTTGTTTTAGATCCACGTCCTGAAACAGAATTAATAATTGAGAAAGCATTAAATATTTATAGAAATAAAAACCTTAAATTAAAAATATTAGATATTGGTACTGGATCAGGATGCATCGCAGTATCACTAGCAAAGGAATTCAAAAATGCATCTATTACAGCTATAGATATATCTAAAGAAGCATTAGAAGTTGCTAAAAAAAACTTAAAAATACATAGTTGTTATAATCAAATCCAACTTAAGATGATAGATTATAAAAATATAAATTCCAAGTTTGATTTAATAGTATCTAATCCACCATACCTTACAAACGAACAGTTTAATAATGCTGATCCAGAAGTTAGAAATTTTGAGCCGAAATTAGCCTTAGTTGGAGGAGACGATGGTTTGAAATTCTACAGAGAATATTCAAAAAATATTAAAAATTTAATGAATAAAAGTGCTTATTTTATATGTGAAATTGGCATTAATCAGAGACAAGATTGTGAAGAAATTTTTAAAAATTCAGGATTAAAATTAACTAATATTGTTCATGATCTGCAAGGAATTGAGAGAATCCTATGTTTTTCTAAGATATAAGTTGAAATAAATTAAATCAACTGTATAGATAAATAAATTAAGATTAATAATTTAATAAAATTTTTAATTTCCAAAAAATATGTATAAAAAAATCGGTAGAACCGCTTACAAAAGTAATAGAAGAACCAGTTTTAAAAAACCTGGTGGATACAAGAATTTCAATAATAGAAATAGAGGAAATGTATCCCAGCAATATAACAAGTATCTAAAACTAGCTAAAGAAGCATCTAGATCGGGTGATAGAATTCAATCTGAATACTATTATCAATTTACTGATCACTACTACAGAATAATGGTTGAGTTAGGTATTAATATTGAAGAAAACACAAATTTTGATGAGCAAAAACAAAGTACTTCAAATGAACAAACTTCAGTTACTGATAGTGAAACTATCGAAGTAAATGATAATGACAAAGCAGAAGATGATTCCATCGAATCTATTCCATTTATAGCTGAACCATCTAAAGAAAAAAGAACAAGATCAACAAAGTAGTTATTCGTATAACATGCTCAGATGATCAGCATATATCATTTTATATTCTTCTTTAAACTTTTCTAATTCCTTACCCTCAAGTATTTTTCCAGAAGGAAGTTTTAATTTTAACGGATTTATATGTTTATTTTGATAAATAATTTCATAATGAAGATGAGGTCCTGTAGAATTTCCTGTACTACCTACATAGCCTATAACTTCACCTTGGTTAACTCTTACCCCTTTAGAAATACCTTTTTTATAATTTGACAAATGTGCATACGCCGTTTTATATCCATTATTATGCCTTATACGAATATATTTACCATATCCTCCATTCCTTCCAACGTATTCAATAATTCCATTTCCCCCGGCATATATTGGTGTTCCTGTGGGTGCAGCAAAATCAACACCTTTATGCATTTTATTGAAACCTGAGATAGGATGTTTACGCATACCAAAATTTGATGAAATTCTTGCGCCGTCTAGAGGTGTCTTTAGAATTGATTTTTTAACATTTTTTCCCTCTCTGTTAAAATAATCAACATAACCATCATCTGTAATAAACTTAAAATATTCTAACTGTTTTCCATCAATTATTATCGAAGCATATTTAATATCTTTATATTCTAGTCTACCTGTTTCAACTATTTCATCAAATTCATAGGATATTGAAACAACTGTATCGACTCTAATATCTCTTTGAAAATCAAGATCAAAACTAAAAAGGCTTATAATTTTGACTAAAATATCTGATGACACGTCATTTTTAATACCGTCTGAAAATAATGATTCTGAAATTGTATACTCTTTAGATTCAATAAATGAATTCTTCGTTAATTCTATTATATTTAGATTTATTTCTTTATCTAAATTAACAGAGATAATAGTCTCATTGTTTTTAAAAAACTCAATTTTTTTTATTTCAGCAAAACTATTTTCAAACACACTTATAATTTCTCCAGTTTTAATTTTCTTTAAATCATAAGATTCTTCGATCTTACTAATGATTTCATAAATTTTTTTCTGCTTAAAATTTAGATTTTCTAAAATAGAGACAAAAGTATCACCTTGTAAAATTTCAATTTTTTTCTCAACAAATTGTTCTTTATCAATGTTTTTTTTTATATTAGGTGTTGCTACTTCTTCTTCTTTATTTTCTTGAATAATTTCTTTTTTATCTTCTACTATTTCTTTTTTTATAATTTCTTCCTCAAAAATATATTTGTCTGATATATTTGAGTATTCAGAAATAAATAAATAATATCCTGATGATATTAAAGAAATTAAAATTAGATATCTTAAAATTCTAAACACCTAAAAATATTTTGAATTAAAATATACAAGTGGTTTCAATTTTTCGTTAGATTGTAATTTCAATATCTTGCATATAAATATTATGTGATCACCTCTTTTGATTTTTTCTATTAGCTCACATTCAAGATTTGCTATACAATTTGGTATAATTACTGTTTTATTTTTCCCTTCAATAAATTTTATATCTTCTAAATTTGGCTCAGTTAAAGCAAAATTGTCAGATAATTTTTTTTGTTTACTAGATAGAATATTTATTGATAAAAATTTAGTTTTTGAAAACCTCTTTATTGAGGACGAGTAATTACCTAAAGAAAACAGAACCATAGGAGGGTTAAGAGATAAAGAGTTAAATGAGTTAACAGTTTTCCCATAAATTGAATTATTATTTTTAACACATACAACAGTAATTCCTGTTGAAAACTTACTAAGTGTTTTTTTAAAATTATTAGCGTTTACTTTTTTCATAACCTTTTTTGCATATATAAAGAATCAACCCACTTATTTTTTTTAAAACCAGCTTTCTTTATAGTTCCTACATATTGAAATCCATTATTTTTATGTATTTTTATAGAAGCAAAATTATTTTTTCCACCAATCACTGCTATCAAATTTTTAATTTTTGAAATTCTTTTACATATTTTAATAAGTTCTTTTAGTATTTTATTACCATAACCATTATTAATTAGATCTGGATCAACATAGATTGAATGTTCATATGAAAATCTATATCCACTTTTTTCTCTAAATTTATTTACAAAGGCTAATCCAATAACTTCATTTTCTTCAATTGCTAAAATAAATGGTAATTTATTTTTTTTAATTTTTTTTAACAATAAATTAAATTTTAATTTAGATAATTTTTTTTCTTCAAAATTAGAGAATGAATTTTCAATAAAATAATTATAAATTTTTAGAGCTTTAGAGATTTCATTTTCTGTAAAATTGTTTTTTTTTACCTTCATTTATCTCCTAATATTAATATTCAATTGTATGAATAATTCTAAACTCTGAATATTATTTAATAAAAAATTGATCAATATGTTTATAATTTATTTACTTAATTAATGATTAAAAAAGGTTAAATTAAGTAAAATTAAAAATCTAATAAGATCTTTCAATTATTGCTTTACCTTTAAAAGTCATTATATTTCAAATATTGTATTTTTATAAAATAAAACTTATTGGGTGTGTAGCTCAGCGGTAGAGCACTGCCTCGACACGGCAGGGGTCACAGGTTCAATCCCTGTCACACCCACCATATCTGAAGCCAAATACTATAAATAAAAGAATAAATCAGATAATTTTCTGTACAGCTATTGTACAGTTCTTATTTCAAAAGATATAATTTAAGTCTTAGCTCAGTTATGTAAGTTAAAATAACTGTAATCATTGGTTATTTTTGAAAGTCCAATCTTAAGATCATCCCTTAACGATCCTTTATTTGTTCCATTTGAAAAATTTCTTGTAAATATCTCACTAATATTATCAGCAACTCCCTCAGCACTTTCAACACCCCAATAATTTCCACCAGACAAATTCCTAACCCTGTTTACTGCCGTTGATGATACTTTAAATTTATCTAAGTATTTTTTTTGTGTAGGAATAGTTACAAATGAGTATTTAAATTTATTGAAATCACTTATGGATCTTCCATTTTTACCTAAAGATATAGAAGATTGTTCAAAACCCTCAGACTTATAAATTAAATCCCATAACATTGGAATTTGAGCATTATCATTCCAATTTGTTTTACATTGAAGTGTACAAACATTTAATTTTCCAATATTTTTCTCTAAAAATAGATTTATTCTATTTAAACTATACTCTTCTTTTATTTCATTTATTTCTTTAGGAAAAGTAATAGCTATTAAATCTGATTCTGTATTTGTTTTATAATTTCCATAATTAACCGACATTGCTTCTGTAATAACAGTGGGTATAAATTTCTTAATTGGGAAAATAACAACTGTTCTGCTTTCTAATAAACATAAATTTAAATACCAGCAAACTAGCCGTTCCCAATTCTTTCCAGCATTACTTACATCAGATTGATCTCTATCACCAGTATCTGTAGTAAAAAATATTTCTCTTAATTTCTTTCCTAAACTAATTATGTTTTCTTCATCGAAATCATTATTGATAGTATCGAGAATTTTCAATTTCCATACATTCCAAGTAACCAAAAAATTATCTTTGAAAATATGCTCAATATTTGCTTTTCTAAAGCCTTCTAAAATATTCATTAATTTATTATTGGCTTTTTTTTTACTTATTCAATAATCTTTTTTAAGTTAATACCTACTCTTTTGGCTAATTCTACGGGCACTGCATTACCAATTTGTGTATATTTAGGAACTTCTCTGTCCCAATTACCTTCATGAGGGTTTCCAGCTCTTCTCGTTCCTCCTGTTGTTCTCTTCCCTTTAAAAATATACCAATCAGGAAACATTTGCAGCCTTGCCCATTCTCTTACAGTTAAAGACCTAGGTTGGGAGTAATGTACATAATCATCAGGTAGAGATGTTGCAGTAATATTTGGACCGTTCTCATTCCATTTTTTTGGAATAACTCTTTGTGCAAATTTTTTAGTTTTCATCTCTTTAGGAATCATTCCCTTATTCTTGATCATATATGAAAATTTTTTAACAATATTTGAAGAATGTTTACTATATTCTTGATCTGTTAATTTTTCACCTTCTTCAAAATAAGAGTTTCTACCTTTTTTAGTTCTTAATTTTTTTTGAATATCAGTTCCTGCAGAATTTACATATTCAGTGGTTGAATAATTTTTAAGATATTTTTTATCAACTAGATCTCCTAACAATTCTTCAGGATGCGGATAATCTTTTTTAGGCTCAGGTATCAACCCGCTGGCAACTTTAGTATTCTCAGGTTTAAAATTAATATCTTTTCTTATTCCAATTAATAAAACTCTAGGTCTGTTTTGAGGCACACCATAATCTTTACATTGAATTAATGAAAAATCTTGAAAATAATTTTTTAGTTTTTTGAATTCTTTTTTAACGTCATCAAATATCTCCCCCTTTTCTCCAGTGCTTGTCCAACGTGCACTCAAAAGTCCTTTTACATTTTCAAAAATAAAAGCCTTAGGTTCAAAATGTTTTATCACTTTAATCATTTCTTTATATAAATGATTTGATGGAATTTCTTCCTTTTCAACTTTATAATTCCTACGATGACCAATCCCTGAGTATCCCTGACATGGAGGTCCGCCAACAATTAATGAGATTTCGCCTTTAGATATTCCATATTCTTTTTTTAAATTTAAAGATAGTTCATTAAGGCCATTTTTTTTTGATGTTAAATCATAAATATCATTAGAGTTGAAACGTTTATCTTTAAGAAGCTTAAATTCTTTTCTATTTTCTAAATATGTCGCCATTGCATCTTTATTTAATTCATTAACATATATAGGAGTAAATCCAGCTTGCTCTAAGCCCAAGGAAAGTCCCCCACATCCTGCAAATAAATCTATGAATGTTAATTTTTTATTCATTAAATTTCTTTTTTATCCTGTTCAGTATTTTAACTAAATATATTTTTTAATCATCTGACCAACCTCACAAATTTTGTACAGCTATTGTACACATCTTTTTGCAAGAAAATGTAAACTTATGTAAAAAAATGTAAGGTTTGGTCAACTTTTGCATCGTCTAGTAACCTATAACTACATCGACACGGCAGGGGTCACAGGTTCAATCCCTGTCACACCCACCATAGAAATTTAAATAAATATTCTTGAAATTTAATAATATGATATATTTATAAGATATGTTCAAATGTTTACTAGTAGCCACTCTAATCGCTTCATTGATTTTCTTAATAATAGACGTAATTTGGCTAAGCTTTGCTACAAAATCTTTTTATAGACCTTTAATAGGTAATTTATTAGCTGATAAGCCTGTAATGTGGGCTGCTGCTCTTTTTTATATATTATATGTCTTTGGTATGGCTTTGGTTGTAATTCAACCTTGTGTTGATTCTGGTAACTTAATGAAAACATTGTACACTGGCTTCATATTTGGTTTGGTTGCTTATGGCACTTATAACTTAACAAATATGGCAGTACTTAAAGGATGGTCACCAACTGTTACTTTCGTAGACATGTTCTGGGGTGGTTCACTAACAGCTGTATCAGCTACATCTGGATTATACTTAGCAAAAAAAATAGTACATTTTTAATTTAGTCGATCCATTCCAAATTTTAGCATTTTTATTAGTATAGGATTTTGATTTATTTTATTTTTATATTTTTTTATAAAAGTATTAATTTTATTATTACACAAATAAGTAACTTGTTTTTCACCAATTAATTTTAGTAAGGTACTTTTTCCTTGCTCAAGATCTTTACCTGGTGTTTTTCCAATTTTCTTAAAAGTTCCAATTTCATCGATTAAGTCATCTATAATTTGAAATATTAAACCAAATAACATTCCATAATCTTTTGCAAATTGAATTTCTATTTTACTTTTATCTTTTAATATAAAAGGTGCAGCAAAAGAGAATTCAAACAACTTGCCAGTTTTTCTAGAATACATATCTAAAATTTTATTTTTAGATAACTTTTTATTTTCATATTCTAAATCTAAAGCTTGACCAAGAGCTAATCCTTTATGTCCAATACACAAAGAAAGATAATTTATTAAATTTAATCTAGAAATAACATTTTTATTTTTAAAATTACCTGAGATCAATTCAAATGCTAAATTATGTAAAGCATCACCAGCTAATATTGCAGTAGCTTCATTAAATTTTTTATGAGTACTTAATTTACCTCTTCTGTAATCATCATCATCCATTGATGGTAAATCATCGTGAATTAAGGAATACGAATGTATACATTCAATACATGAGGCTATGATAAAGGCATCATTTGATGAAATTTTTGCTATTTTTGCAGACTCCATTACTAAAAATGGCCTTATTCTTTTTCCTCCATTCATAGAGCCATAAAAGATTGCATTTGATAAATTTGATTTGTCTAGCTTATTTTTTAAAAGTTTTTTAAATTTAATATCAAACTTTCTTTTATTTGCATTTATTAACGTATTTAAGTTCATAGATAACAATTTATATTTGTTTTAATTTCTAAATTATTTAATACAAATATGCGAATGTATTTATGAGAATCGAAGAAGAAATTAAACTTGACTACTCAGATGTCCTTTTTAGACCAAAGAGAAGTACTTTAAAAAGTAGGAAAGATGTTGATTTAAATAGAAAATATACTTTTAAACACTCAAGATCATCATGGAAAGGAATTCCAATAATAGCCTCTAATATGGATGGTGTTGGTGAAATAGATGTTGCAAAAAAACTAAGTTCTCACAAACTAATCACTGCTTTAACAAAACAGCATGACATTAATCAAATAGGAACTATTTATAAAAGAAATATTTTCTTTGATTCAATTGCTCTTAGTTGCGGCACAAGTAAAGACAGTTACAATAGGTTAAATTCAATTCTAAAAAAATATCCAAAATTTAAATTTATATGTATTGATGTTGCAAATGGTTATTCAGAAAATTTTAGTAATTTTGTTTCAGAAGTAAGAAAAAAATATCCAAAAAAAACTATTATTGCAGGTAATGTTGTTACTGCAGATATGACTCAAGAATTAGTATTAAGTGGGGCAGATATTGTTAAAGTTGGTATCGGTCCTGGAAGTGTATGTACTACTAGAATACAAACAGGAGTAGGGTATCCACAACTTAGTGCTGTAATGGAATGTGCTGACGCAGCACATGGATTAGGAGCGCATATTATCGCTGATGGAGGATGTACTTGTCCTGGTGATGTTGCAAAAGGATTTGGTGCTGGTGCAGACTTTGTTATGCTTGGCGGAATGTTAGCAGGTCATAAGGAAGGTGGTGGTGATATAATTGAGGAAAATGGAACTAAATTTATCGAGTTTTATGGATCAAGTTCTGAAGAAGCAAATGAGAAACATTATGGTGGTCTTGCAAACTATAGATCATCTGAAGGTAAAAAAGTTAAAATACAAATGAAGAATTCGCTAGATAGTACAATTAGAGATATTCTTGGAGGTGTACGAAGTAGTTGTACATACGTTGGCGCTTCATCATTAAAGCAGCTTAGTAAGTGTACTACATTTGTAAGAGTAAATAATCAGTATAATGACACTTTTGGGAAAGTGTAAATTAGTAACCTATTGCCATACCATCCTTTCGTGGATCTGATCCTCCAACAAGCACTCCATTTTTTCTATCTATTTTTATACATTGACCACCGCCAATAGCATTTTTATTTATTTTAATTTTATGACCAATATTTCGTAATTTTTTTACAATTTTATTATCTAATGAATTTTCAACATTTAAAATACCATTAAGAGCAAATGCTCGAGGTAAATCTAAACCTTCTTGTACTGACATATCGTAGTCGATTATATTCTGAATCAGATGAGATTGACCAATTGGTTGATATTGCCCTCCCATTACTCCATAAGAATACATGGTCTCATCCTTCTTATTAGTTATTAGGCCAGGGATTATTGTATGAAGTGGTCTTTTTTGACTATCAATCGAGTTTGGGTGACCATCTTCTAATCTGAAATTTACACCTCTATTTTGAAAAAGAATTCCAGTTCTATTACTTGTAATTCCACTTCCAAAACCATGACAAATTGAATTAATAAAAGATACTGAATTCAAATCTCTATCTACAACACTTAAATATATTGTTTCAGGGTGAGAAGTTACATAGCCTTTTTTTGAAGAATAAATTTTATTTTTATTTATTCTAGAACATAAAGAGCTTATATATTCATTACTTAAATAATCTTTTATATTTATATTATTAAAATTAGGATCACCAAATATTGTTTCCTTAACCTCAAAACATATTTTTGAAATTTCAGCTTGAAGATGATATCTTTCAAAACTTGAAGGATGGTATTTTTTGATATTTAATTTTTCCGTCATTGCCATCATCATCAAAACAACTAATCCAGGACTATTTAAGGGGCATTGATGTATTTTTAAATTTCTATATGAATTTGTTATTGTTTTTGAAAATAACGTTTTTTGATTATAGAAATCTTCTTCTGTATGCAGTCCTCCAAGTTTATTTAGTGTCTTAACCATGTCTTCAGTTATTTCACTTTGATAAAATCCTTTAATTTTATTTTTTGAGATGATTCTTAAGGTATTTGCTAAAGGAATATTCTTAAAAACTTCACCGTAACTATAACTATGATTTGCATTTAAAAATAATCTTTTAGAATTAGAATTTTTTCTAAGTTTTTTTTCATTCTCTTTCCATTCAATAGCTTCAACTTCATGAACAGGAAATCCTTTTCTAGCAAAATTTTCTGCACCATTTAAAACTTCATTAAAATCAATTCTTCCAAATTTTTCATGCATAGAACACCATGCATGAACTGCTCCAGGAATAGTGACTGAATGTGGACTTGTTAAACCAATATTTTTTATTTTATTATCTTTATAAAACTGTAAATTTGCTTTTTTAGGAGCAATTCCAGACCCGTTTACAGCAATTGGTTTTTTCCCATTCATCGAAATAATTGCAAAACAATCCCCACCGATACCTGTTGCGCTTGGACATACTACAGCTTGAACAGCTGAAGCCGCGATAGCAGCATCAACAGCATTTCCACCTTTTTGAAGTACATTAATAGCCACCATGGAACTTAATGGATTTGATGTTGCCACCATACCATTTTGAGCTAAAACATTAGATCTTCCTGGGTAAGATAACTTTCTCATATTAATTCAGACAATATATGTTTGACAAAACAAATCCCAGAATTTAAAGCGCTTTTTATGAAAGTTAAATGTTCATTAAAAACTTCCAAAACTAGGGATAAGGATTGTAAAGTCGTTCGTAGGAAAGGCAGGATTTATGTAATTAACAAAAAAAATCCCAGAATGAAAGCACGACAGGGTTAATTAATTTTCTCCTATATATTTTTCCGCCTCTAAAGCAGCCATACAACCCATACCAGCGGCAGTTACAGCCTGTCTATATATTTTATCTTTTACATCGCCAGCTGCAAAGACTCCTTTAATACTTGTTTCAGTACTATCTGGTTTAGTAATTATATAATTCTCCTTATCCATTTTTAACTTATCAATAAATAGCGATGTAGCAGGATCATGTCCGATTGCTATAAATGCACCATTTATATCTATAGTCGTTTTGGTACCATCTAATGTATTTTCTAAAATTATTTTTTTTAATACATTTGGATTTTCTTCTCCAACAAATTCAGAAACCTTGTTGTTCCAAATTACTTCAATCTTTTTATTGTTAAATAATCTTTCTTGTAAAATTTTTTCTGCTCGCAAACTATCTCTTCTATGGATTAGCAAAACTTTTGAAGCAAATTTAGTCAAAAACATTGCTTCCTCTACTGCACTATTACCCCCACCTATAACTGCTACTTGCTGATCTTTGAAGAAAAATCCATCGCAAGTTGCACAAGCAGAAATACCAAATCCTTTAAATTTTTTTTCACTTTCTAAATTCAACCATCTTGCTTGAGCACCTGTTGCAATAATTATTGATTTGGATAAAAATTCTTTTCCTGACTCAGTTTTGGAAGTAAACGGATTTTTTTCAAAATTTACTGAAGTTACAATATCGTTATGAAAAATAGTTCCTACTTTTACAGCTTGCTCTTTCATTTGTTCCATAAGCCAAGGACCCTGAATAACATTTTCGAATCCCGGATAGTTTTCTACATCTGTAGTGATAGTTAGTTGGCCCCCTGGTTCTAAACCTGAAACCAAATGGGGCTTTAAATTTGCCCTTGCTGCATAGATCGCAGCAGTATAGCCTGCTGGTCCAGATCCAATAATTAAGACATCATTTTCTATTTTCTCAGTCATATGATTAAATTAATAATTTAGTCATTTTTTTCAACTGGCCAATCTGTATTAAAAGTAACATAATTTATTTGAATACATCTTCTCTCTTTTTGAATCTCCTTTAATTCAAGTCCATGCCAAGTATCATCCCCTGAAGAAAAAAAATAACCACTATTATGAATATACTCAATTGTTTTAACTAATTTAAAATTTTTATCATATAAATCAGTTCCCAAATTTGATGCTTCATTATATGGGTTTGCCCAAACCATCATCGTCATTAATTTTTCTGAAATATCTTTATGTGGTTTTAGCCAAAATCCTTTTTTATCTCCAATTACTTCCAGTCTGACATATGAATTTGATAAATCTTTATCAATTATTCTTGATATTTTGTTAACCATCTCTTTACTTTGTAAAGATTGAATTAATTTTGTTAGATATGGAAAATTTTGACAATTATTTTTTGTTATAAAAAGTCTTAATTTACCATCCACTCCCTGTCCTGTATGATCGGCAGCCCTAGTCCCATCATACATTCTGTCTCCTGATGGAATGTTACTAAAAGAAATTTCATCTAATGCACCTTCCTCTAAGCAATTACTAAATACCCAATGATTAAAGGGAAAATCTGCATGAGCTAAATTCTCAAGATTCATTATTCCTTTCTATAATTCTTTTTTTTATAATTCCAGCGATTCTTTCGCTTTCCTGTAGTTTCGTATATGTCCAATTTTCTAATTTGTCTAAACTATTTAAATCTCTTGTTATATTCATTTTTTTAAATTCTTCATGAAATCTTATAAATCTTTTACTTTTTCTCTTCATTGGTAATTGATAAACATAAATTGGTTTACCAGATATACTTGCTTCAGAAATCATAGAGGTTGAGTCAGAAGTAATAATAAAATAACTAGAATTATTAAGAGCAAATTCGTATGGATTCTTTCCTTCTCCAAACCATAATATAGATATAGATTTCAATTCTTTTTTTAAAATATATTTAATTTCTTGATTAGTTCTTCTCGAGGTAATAACTAAAATTTCTTTATTATTAAAGTTCTTTATTTTTTTTATTCTCTCGCAAAGATCCAAAGTATTTTCTTTTGAGAAATTATAGTGATTATTTTCACCTCCAATAATACATGTAATCAAATTTTTTGTATTAATTTCATAATGATTTTTTAAACTATTATTTTTTTTAAAATGATGTATTGCACCTGTTGAATTGATTATATTTTCACCATATAAACCATCATGATTTGGAGCAATAACAAATGAAAAGTATTTTGAAGAAATTTTTGGGTTCTGAATATGAATATTAATAATATTAGGATATTTTTTTTTAAGATAGACTGATAAGTAAACACTTTTTCTTCCACAACTAATAACCACATCAGGTATTTCGTTTGTAGGTAACTTATTTTTGAATATCCAACTAAAAACAGGAAGTATCCCAGGTTGTAATCTATTCCAAGGAAAAATTATTTCAGTTTTAACTTCTTTAATATATATACTTAATTCATTTGCTAGACCTTTAGTCTGACTTATCATTCCTTGTGAACCATCAGTTAATGACCAGATTTTAGGATTGTCTATGTTCAAATGTATTTTACTGATAATATTGTATAACTTTTTAAACCTTTTGGACTATTGATTTCAACATTGTCTTCTTCTGTTTTACCAATCAAGCCTCTTGCTAATGGACTAGTAATTGAAAGTTTTTTATTTTCAATATCTGATTCATATTCACCAACAATCTGATATTGTTGTTTTTCTCCACTTTCATCATCTTCTATTTCAACTGTTGCCCCAAATCTAATATCGTCTCCTTCAACAGATTTAACATCTATTACCTCTGCTTTACTAATAGCACTCTCTAAATCTATAATTCTTCCTTCAATTAAACTTTGTTGTTCTTTAGCATATTGATATTCTGCATTTTCAGATAAATCACCATGGCTTCTAGCCTCGGCAATTGCTTCAATTATTTTTGGTCTATCTTCAGAGGTTAATTTTTTTAATTCATCTTGTAATTTTTTATAACCCTCAGCAGTCATAGGAATTTTATTCATATAATCATGATGATTTATTTATTTTTTATAGTCAATAAAATTAATTTATAGTTTGAAGACTTTTTATTGTGAATGCTTGTGTTTTCATATGTTCAATAGCATCTACAGCAACTTTTGCTCCAGCTATTGTTGTATAATATGGAATATTGTACATTAATGATGTCCTTCTAATACTATAGCTATCTCTGATAGATGATTGAGTTTTTGTTGTATTAATTACTAGCTGAATTTCATTATTAATTAATGAATCAACTACATGAGGATTACCTTCTTTCACTTTATTTACTATTTTTGTCTTTATATTATTAGTATTTAAGTATTTAGCAGTCCCTTTAGTTGCAAGTAGATTAAAATCTAATTCTTTTAACTTTTGTGCTATCTCAATAATAAACTTTTTATTATCATTATCTATTGAAATAAATACTGTTCCTTTAGATGGAAGAATATTACCACAGGCTATTTGGCTCTTTATATAGGAAGATAAAAAGGTTTCATCTATTCCCATAACTTCTCCTGTAGATTTCATTTCAGGACCTAATATTAGATCAACTCCATCAAATTTATTGAAAGGAAAAACAGATTCTTTTACATTAAAGTTTCTTAATTCATTAATTTTATAATCATTCAAAATTGAATTAAGATTTTCGCCGATCATTACTTTTGCTGCTATTTTTGCGATTGGAATACCCTTTGATTTGGCTACAAATGGTACAGTCCTGCTGGCTCTAGGGTTTACTTCTAAAACATATATTTTTTTATCTTTAATTGCTAATTGAGTATTCATTAATCCAACAACGTTAATTTCATTGGCAATTTTTGATACCCATTCAATTATTTTATTCTGAGTTTCTTTACTAACTGAATAGGGAGGCAAGGAACACGCACTATCTCCAGAGTGAATCCCTGCCTCTTCGATGTGTTCCATAATCCCAGCAACAAATATTTCTCCATTTTTATCTCTAATTATATCTACATCTATTTCTTTGGCATTCTCAAGATACTCATCAATTAAAATTACATTATTTGAAGAAGCTTCAAGAGCTTCGTTAGAAAATGATTCTAAATTATCTTTATCGTATGCGATTTGCATAGCCCTTCCTCCAAGTACATATGAAGGTCTAACTAAAACAGGATATCCTATTTCTTCAGCTTTATCTAAAGTTTGAGCTACAGTATTTGCAAAAGCGTTTTTTGGTTGAGCAATTTTTAATTTTATTAATATTTCACTGAATTTATCTCTATCTTCAGCTAAATCTATTGCTTCAGTTGAAGTGCCTATAACCTTTATTCCAGCCTCTTCTAATTCTTTTGCAATTTTTAAAGGAGTCTGGCCTCCAAATTGAACTAACACACCAAGAACATTTCCATTACTTTTTTCTTTATTGTAAATTTCAATAACACTTTCAGCTGAAAGTGGTTCAAAATAAAGTCTATCAGCAGTATCATAGTCAGTTGAAACTGTTTCTGGGTTGCAATTTATCATTATTGTTTCAATGTTCTTTTCTTTCAATGCATAGACAGCATGTACACAGCAATAATCAAATTCAATACCTTGACCAATTCTATTAGGACCACCTCCAAGAATTATTACTTTGTCTTTTGATGTAGGGTTAGCTTCACAGAATTTAGTATTTTCAAAATCCCAATCGTAAGTAGAATAAAGATATGGAGTTTTAGAACTGAATTCACCTGCACAAGTATCTACAAGTCTGAAAACAGGATTAATATAGTTATTATTTCTAAATTTTCTTAATTCTTTTTCTTTAATACTTAATATTGATGAGATCTTACTATCTGAGAAGCCTATTTTCTTAGCATATAATATTATATCTTTGTTGAGGCCCTTTTCTTTTAATATTTTTTCAAAATCAATTATTGTTTTAATTTGGTATAAAAACCATTTATCATATTTTGTAGTTTGATTTATTTCATCTACTGTTAATCCAATCCTTAGGGCTTCTCCTACAACTAACAAGCGTTGAGAAGATTGTATTTTAAGTTCATTCAAAATTGTATTTTTATCATTTGAGCTAAGTTTTGGTTTATCAAAGCCAGTTAGACCGTACTCAAGGGAATTAAATCCCTTTTGGATTGATTCATTAAAAGATCTACCTATGCTCATCGCCTCACCAACTGATTTCATTGATGTCGTTAAGTCAGAATTAGCACCAACAAATTTTTCAAAAGTAAATCTTGGAATTTTAGTTACTACATAATCAATAGTTGGTTCAAAACTCGCTGGTGTCGTCGTAGTAATATCATTTTCAAGTTCATCCAAAGTATAACCTACGGCTAATTTTGCAGCAATTTTTGCTATTGGAAAACCTGTAGCTTTTGACGCTAATGCAGAAGATCTACTAACTCTTGGATTCATTTCAATTACATTAATTTCTCCATCTTTAGGATTTATTGCAAATTGAACATTTGAGCCACCAGTATCCACACCAATTTTTCTGAGAACTTTAATGCTAGCATTCCTTAAAATTTGATATTCTTTATCAGTTAATGTTAAGGATGGAGCTACTGTAATGCTATCTCCTGTATGAACACCCATTGGATCAACATTTTCAATTGAGCAAACAATAATACAATTATCTTTATTATCTCTAACAACTTCCATCTCAAATTCTTTCCAACCTGAAACGGATTTTTCAATAAGTATTTGATTTGTTGGGCTAGCATTTAAACCCCTATTACATAAATCAATAAAATCATCATTATCATAGGCAACACCACCTCCGGTACCTCCAAGTGTAAAACTTGGTCTTATGACAAGAGGTAAATTTAATTCATTTTTTACTCTTTCTGACTCTTCAATAGTTTTAACCACGTAACTTTTAGGACAGCTTAGACCAATTTCTTTCATAGCATCTTTAAATTTTTGCCTATCCTCAGCTAATTCGATTGCTGTTGGGTTAGCTCCAATCATTATTACTCCGTGTTTTTCAAGTATACGATTGTTAAAAAGTTCCATCGAAACATTTAAAGCAGTTTGCCCTCCCATTGTTGGTAGAAGAGCATCTGGTTTTTCAATTTCGATTATTTTTTCTACAAATTCTTTAGTAATAGGTTCAATATAAGTTTGATCAGCTAATTCTGGATCAGTCATTATTGTTGCAGGATTTGAATTAATTAATACAATTTTATAACCTTCATCTTTGAGAGATTTACATGCCTGAGCACCCGAGTAATCAAATTCACAAGCTTGACCAATAACTATAGGACCTGCACCTACTATTAATATTTTATTTATGTCAGTTCTTTTTGGCATTTTTCTCAATAAGTTTATAAAATTCTTCAAATAAATAATGACTATCATGTGGACCAGGTGACGCCTCTGGATGATATTGAACACTAAATACTGGTAAATGCTTATGTCTTAAACCTTCATTAGTCCCGTCAAATAGTGAAACATGAGTTTCAATTATATCTTTAGTAAAACTATCTCTATCAACTTCAAAACCATGATTTTGTGAAGTAATTTCAACAATGCCTGATGCCAGATTTTTTACTGGATGGTTTGAACCTCTGTGTCCCTGAAACATTTTTTTAGTTTTTGCATTTAATGCCAATCCTAAAATTTGATGTCCTAAACATATTCCAAATATTGGAATATTATCATCAATTAATTTTTTTATAACATCAATTATTTTAGTACCTGTTGCATAAGGATCACCAGGACCATTTGATAAAAAAATTCCTGAAGGCTTAGTTTCTTTTATTTCTTCGTAGCTAGAAAATAAATTTAATACAGTTGGGTTAAGACTAAATTCATTTAGATTTCTTAAAATATTATTTTTAATTCCAAAGTCTAAACAAGTGACATTATATTTAAATTGGCTTTTATTTGATTTATCACTTTTCCATATTCCTTTTATCCAATTATAATTTTTTTCTGTCGAAACTATTCCAGCAAGATCTAAATTTTGAAGACCTTTCCAATCATTTATTTGAGTTTTAAGTTTTTCAATTTTATTTTCACCTTCTCCAAAGTGAATAACTGCTGCTTTCATAGCTCCTTCTAAAGATAATTTCTTAGTTAAGTATCTAGTATCAATTCCAAAAATACATGGAATTTTGTTTGTTAAAAAATATGAATTCAAATCATTTTCAGCTCTCCAATTAGAATATTCTGATAATGGTTGATTTATAATGCAACCATCAGCGTAGATTTTTTTTGACTCTTGATCTTCGTGATTTGTCCCCACAATTCCAACATGTGGAAAAGTAAACGTAATGATTTGTTTTGCATATGAGGGATCCGATAATGCTTCTTGATAGCCTGTTTGAGATGTATTAAAACAAAGTTCGCCAACGGCAGCCTTTTTTTCTCCTAATCCATACCCCCATAAAATTTCACCATTTTCTAATAAAAGAGCTGCAGTTTTGTTGTGTATATGTGGTTCTTTTTTTAAAACTTCCATTATATTTTGATGAAGCAAAATGATAGTTAGTAGGCATTTATAACAATGTAGTCAAGGATTAGTTGAAATTAAAAAGAAGATTTATATTATTAATTTAAATTTATTGGAAAGTGAAAAAAAATGAGTTTAAAAGATAAAATTGAAAGTAATTATAACAATTCTATCAAAGAAAAAGATAGTAATTCCATCAATACTTTAAGATTAATAAAGAGTGCTATTAAAGATAAGGAAATTTCTCTTAGAGGTAAGCAAGACTCTTTGACCGATTCTGATATTTTAAGTTTACTTCAAAGTTTAGTAAAGCAAAGAAAAGATTCAATAGAAGCTTTTGAAAAAGCGAATCGGAAAGATCTTATTGAAAAGGAACTAAATGAAATCAAAGTAATAGAAATGTTTTTACCAAAACAAATGGATGAAGATGAAACAACATTGACCATAAAGAAAATAATTAAAGAGAATAATTATACATCAATCAAAGAAATGGGCGCACTTATGAAAATAATTAAGGAAAAATATACTGGAAAAATAGATATGGGCTTAGTTGGAAAAATAGCTAAATCTTTACTGGGCAATTAATGTCATTTTCAAAAAATGATCTTGAGTTAATAAAATCAAAAATTATTCTTTCGCAAGAAATCGAAAAAAAAACAAAAGTTATTAAAAAAGGAAAAGATAGTTGGTGCTGTTGTCCTTTTCATAACGAAAAAACTCCATCTTGCAAAATAAATGATGATTTAGGTTCCTATTATTGTTTTGGTTGTGGGGCTAAGGGTGATATTTTTACTATCTATACAGAACTTTACAATTTTTCATTCCCTGAAGCAGTAAAAGAATTAGCTCAAAGAGTGGGTATTAGAATTGTTGACAATTTTGATTCAAATATAAATAAAAAAAATGATAAGATTTATAAAATATTAGAAATTTCGACAAAATGGTTCCAAGATAATCTTGAATCAAATAATAAATGCAAAAGATATTTAAATAAAAGAAATTTATCAGACGAGACTATTAAATATTTTAAGTTAGGATTTTCTTCTAGTTCAAAGCAAACTCTATATCAATTTCTAAAAAAACAAAATTTCGAAGATAAAGAATTGCTTGAAAGTAATGTAGTAAAACTTGATAACAATAATAAGATACGAGATTTTTTTTACAATAGACTTATGTTTCCAATTACAAATGAATATGGAAAAATTGTTGGGTTTGGTGGCAGAGTTTTAGACAATTCAAATCCAAAATATATTAATTCACCTGAGAGTGAATTTTTTAAAAAAAGGAATATTTTATATAATCTTTACAACGCTAAACAAAATATAAGATCAAAAAAAAATATGTTGATTTGTGAGGGATATATGGATGTAATAAGCCTGTATGATAAAAATATTAAAACAGCTGTAGCTCCTCTAGGAACTTCTTTAACTGATAGTCATTTATTATTATCATGGAAATATGTAAGTAAACCAACATTGATGTTTGATGGAGATAATTCTGGTTTAAAAGCATCCTTTAAAAGTGCATTAATGTCATTGCCTCATCTAACTCCCTCTAAGTTACTACAATTTATTGTTTTGCCTAATGAATATGATCCAGATACATACATTAACAAATTCACTTTAAATCAATTTGTAAAATACTTAAAAAATCCAATTTCAATTGTAGATTTTATATTTCAGCAGTCATCAAATTCAATTGATTTACAAAAACCTGACAATAAAGTTATTTTTGATAAATATATAGATGAAATAGTAAATAGTATTAAAGATACTAAAATAAAATATTTTTACAAAAATGAATTTAAAACTTTATTTTTTAACAAATTAAAATCATTTTCAAGTAAAAAACAATCTATAAAAATTATTCCTAAAAAAACTTCACTAAAAGAGAAGCAAATTTTCTCTTTTATTACTGCTTATTTAAATAATGTTAAAATAAGAAATGAAGTATATCCATTTATCATAAAATCTGAGTTACTATCAAATAGTCAGAAAGAATTCATAAATTTTGTACACAAATCAGAATTTGTTGAACAAAGTATAGAGAATTTTGATCTAGATAAATTACCAATTGAATATTCTGTAATTTTTGAAAAAAGTAAGGATAACAGTATTTTTCAACTATTTCCTTACGTTAGTTCGGATTATGACCCAAAAGATGCCATTAAGGAAATAAAAGAATCCATAAATAATTTAAACAGAAGACTTTCAAATTTGAAAAAAATAAATAAAAGCCTAAATGAAATACAAGAGGGTTCTATTTCAATGACTTGGGATGAATTGAAAGATATGAGTTTTAATCTTCACAATAATGAAGAATATTAAAATATAGTTATGGTAAAAAAGAAAGTAAAAACTGTTAAAAGAAAAACTACTACAACTAAAAAAAAACAATTCGTTAAAAAAAAGTCAACAAAGAAAAAATCAACTTCAAATTCTATTAAAAAACCTAAATCTAAGTTAATAAAAAAAACAAGTAAAAATACTACTAAAAAAGTATTAAAGAAATCTGAAGCTAAATCTTTAAAAGTAGATAAAACAAAAAAAATTCCAAAAGCAGTTTCAGGTTTTAATGAAAAAATTAAAGAGATTTTTGCAAAACTAATAAATAAGCATAAAGTTGATGGAATTTATACCCAAAAAATTATTGAAAAGGCAATACCTAAAAAATTTAGACTTGAAGAAAATGTAAAAAAGTTTGAAGATCTCATTACATCTAATAATATAAAGATTTATTCAGAAGAAGAAGCACAAGAATTAATTGCTTTGGCAAAGGAACAATCTGCTAAAACTGAGGAAGGAAGTGAAGAACAAGAAAAAAAACAAACAGGAAAAACTGATGATCCAGTAAGATTATATTTAAGAGATATGGGAGCAGTAGAACTTCTTAGCAGAGAAGGAGAAATAGCAATTGCAAAAAGAATAGAAGCTGGAAGAGAAAAAATGATTGGGGCTATTTGCGAAAGTCCAATGACAATTAGATCAATAATTAATTGGAAAGATGCAATTAAAGATGGAACGATGCTTTTAAGAGATATTGTAGATTTAGAAGCAACTTATGATATGTCTGACATTTCTGACTCTAAGCTTGAAGATACCCTGAAATTAATTGAGAGTGGTGGAGACGACAATAATCAGGATAAAAAAAAGAAAGATAAAGATAATAATATTGATGACAGTAATGAAGCCGAGTCACAACAAGAAGATGAAGATGATAGTTTAAATGTCTCTCTAGCTGCTATGGAAGAAAAACTAAAACCAAAGGTCTTAAATGATTTTAACGATATAACTAAATTGTTTAAAAAACTTCAAAAACATAGTCAGGAGTTAATAAACGCAGATAAAAAAAATGAAAAAAACTATATTTCCCTCGAAAAAAAATACCTGAAAATTCAAAAAGAAATGGTCGCAGCGATGAAAGCTGTACATTTTAATTCAACAACAATTGAAGCTCTTATGGAAGCCTTATATGAATTAAATAAAAAACTTCTTTTGCGTGAAGGAAAAATGCTACGCATGGCTACTAGTGCGGGCGTTAAAAGAGAAGATTTTATTTCTCAATATCTAGATTTTAATTTTGAAAAAAATTGGATCCAAACTCTTTTATCTACAAAAGATAAAAATTGGGAAAAGTTTATTAATAGAAATCATATTGAAATTAATAAAAATATTGAAGAGATAAAAGAAATACAAGCTGCATCAGAACTACCTCTAACCGAATTTAGAAGAATAGTTGGTACTGTCCAACAAGGAGAAAGGTCTGCAAACAGAGCTAAAAAAGAGATGATAGAATCTAATTTAAGATTAGTTATTTCGATTGCAAAGAAATATACAAATAGAGGTCTTCAGTTTTTAGACCTCATACAAGAGGGAAATATTGGACTTATGAAAGCTGTTGATAAATTTGAATATAGAAGAGGATACAAATTTTCGACTTATGCAACATGGTGGATTAGGCAAGCAATTACAAGGTCAATAGCTGATCAAGCCAGAACAATTAGAATTCCAGTCCACATGATAGAAACAATTAATAAAATAGTAAGAACTACTAGACAAATAATGTCTGAGATTGGAAGAGAACCTACCCCTAATGAGCTAGCTGATAGACTTCATATGCCTTTAGATAAAGTAAAAAAAGTTCTAAAAATTGCTAAAGAGCCAATTAGTTTAGAAACGCCTGTTGGTGATGAAGAGGATAGTTCTCTTGGAGATTTTATTGAAGATAAAAACGCACTTATACCAATAGATGCGGCTGTAAAAAGTTCACTACGTGATACTACAACAAGAATACTATCTTCTTTAACACCCAGAGAGGAAAGAGTTTTAAGAATGCGATTTGGAATTGGCATGAATAGTGATCACACTTTAGAAGAGGTTGGCCAACAATTTAGCGTTACTAGAGAAAGAATAAGACAAATAGAGGCTAAAGCTTTACGAAAATTAAAGCACCCGACTAGAGCAAGGAAGTTAAAAACATTTCTTGACGAATAATGAAGCTAACGCTTCTTGGAACTGGATGTCCTTCAATTGATTATAAAAGGTGTGGTTCAGCAAATTTAATTTGTTCAAAAAAAACTAAAATCTTAGTTGATTGTGGTTCAGGTGTAACACAAAGATTAAATCAAAGTGGACATTCTTCAGCAGAGATTGATGCTTTACTGCTTACGCATTTACATACTGATCATGTTATAGATTTGTACCAACTTATTATATCATCTTGGCACTCAGATAGAGATGCAATTTGGAAAATATATGGTCCTAAAGGAACAAAAAAATTTGTTGATCAAATTTTTTTTGCTTGGAAATATGAACGCGAATTGAGAATTTCTTATGAAAAGAGAAAATCAACAAAAGCACTAAAATATAAAGTTTATGAATTTAATAAAACAGGTTCAATTAATATAAATGATATAAAGTTTAAATATTTCGAAGTAGATCATAAGCCAGTACCATTTGCTTATGGCTTTTCATTTTATAATAACAAGAAGAAATTAACTATAAGTGGCGATACAAGACCATGTGAAAGTTTGATGCAGAATGCACAAAACTCTGATGTTTTACTTCATGAGGTTTTTATAGAATATGAAATGAATAAAATATCTAAATTAAGAACAAAAAAAACTTTACATAATGTAAAAGAATATCACACTCCGAGTAATCTTGTTGGTAAAGTAGCTAAATTAACAAACTGTAAAAAACTTGTTTTAACACATTTTGTTCCAACAAGATTTAATGCTTCAAAATTAAAGAAAATAATAAAAAAAGATTTTGGCAAAGATCCAATAATTGGAGAAGATTTATTAACAATATATATCTAACCAATCTTATTTAAAAATTTTTCAAACTCTTCATCTTTTATTTCTACAATATTTGATGGAGTTGGAAATTCTTTATTATTTACATCCTTAATAAAACTTTTAAGTCCTTCTATTGTATCGTCTAATAGCCTTTCATAGGATTTATTTGTATCCTTAAATACTTTTGCGTGACGAGGAACTCTATCAGTATTAGTTCCTATAACATCTTGAATAAATAAAAACTCAACATCACATTTAGGACCACTTCCCATAGACAATGTTAATAAATTTACTTTTTTTGTAATAATTTCTGCAACTCTATCTGGAACGCATTCTACCTCAAGACCAATTGCACCTGCTTGATCGTATGCCAAAGCATCTTTATAAACTTTGTAGGCAGATATAGCATCTTTTCCTACTGCTTTGAAACCACCAGTCCATGTACTTTTATATGGTATTAAGCCTATATGACTGACGGCTGGCAATCCTTCATTTCGTAGAGCTTCTATATATTTTGGGCTATTACCGCAATAAACAGCATCAGCACCATTATCCCTTGCTATAAGTGCAGCATCAATTACTTTTTCTGGTGATGACATTTGTCCGAGACCATAAATCATAAATGTATTTGGAGCTGCTTTTCTGATATCTTTAATATGTGCATCTCTAAACCATTTGTTTGTTGGAATGCCAGTTCTTAAAGTATCTTTTTTAAAAGATACAATTTGTATATCAATACCTGCTTGTTCAGCTGCATATGCTTCTAATGCATTAGTCACATATAATTCAGTTAATTTAACTTTTCCTTTTTTTTCAAATAAATCTTTAACTGTAAGTTTAGACATTAATTATACTTAGGTAGGTAATTTTTATGTGCTTCAATTAAATTATCAACCATAGAATATATTTCATCAATGGACAAATTTGCTCCAGTAAGGGGATCAAGCATCGCAGCATGATAGATGTGCTCTTTTTTATTTGTTAATGCAGCTTCAGCAGTCAATATTTGCACATTGATATTTGTTCTCATTAAAGCTGCTAAATGTTCTGGTAAGCGACCAGTTTTTTGAGGTTGATTACCTTTTGAGTTAATTAAACAAGGAACTTCTACACAACAGTTTGAAGGCAAATTATCAATATATCCATCATTCATCACATTACCATTAATTGTAACTTCATTATTATTTGCGACCGCATCCATAATATATGAGGCATATTCGTTGCTTCTCTTTAAAGGTTGATTATGTATCGGTGTCATATCTTTTTCTAAGTTATTCCATAACTCAACATTTTTTTCGCACCTATCTATATACTCTTCTATTGGAATTTTATATTTATCAATTAAATCCTGCCTATTACTTTTTATAAACCATGGAACATATTCTGCAAAATGTTCACTAGACTCTGTAACAAAATAACCAAATCGTCTTAAAATTTCATACCTAACTTTTTCATGGAGAATTTTATCTGACTCATTATCTTTTTTTAAACTTCTCGATGATATTTTTTTATCAGTAACAATATCCTCAGCTATTTTATTTAATCTAGGATAAAGATCTTCTCCGCCGTTATTATTTTTTTTTGTAAATTTTTTATAAAAAGCCATGTGATTAATACCAGCACATAAATAATCAATATCTTCAATTTTTTCATTCAAATCTTTTGCTAGCATTTCTGCTGTTCCTTGAACTGAATGACACAATCCAACAGATTTAATTCCTTTGCAGGCATTATTTATTGCTATCATATTTGAGCACATTGGATTTACATATTGCAACCAAAAAGAATTAGGGCATAAATCCATTATATCTCTCCCAATATCAACCAAAACAGGAATTGTTCTTAGGCCTCTCATTATTCCACCAATACCAAGAGTGTCAGCAATCGTTTGTTTTAAACCAAACTGTTTAGGAATATTAAAGTCTATAACAGTAGATGGTTTATATCCACCTACTTGGATTGTTGATTGTATGAAATCAGAACCAACCAGTGCTTCTTTTCTATCAGTATATGATTTAATATTAGGAGAAGCATCTAATTTTTTTGCAATTACATCTAATAATTCATGAGAAACTTTCAATCTTTTTTCATCAATATCTACAAGTGCGATATCCATTTTTTTGAATTCATTGATAAACATCAAATCAGTAAAAATATTCTTTGTAAATACAGCACTGCCAGCTCCAATAATTGTAAGTTTAATCAATTTTATTCTCCTAATCAGAATTAGGTCTTAAAACTAAAGACCTGTCTTTATTATTATTTGTTTTTATGATCTATAAAAATAAAATATTGTCAATTAATATACTCAGTGTAATAAGGTTTTTTATAAAGGGCTCTTAGCTCAGTTGGTTAGAGCGCCCCGCTCATAACGGGGTGGTCCGGGGTTCAAGTCCCTGAGGGCCCACCATTTATTATATATCCTTAAAATTAACTATTTAATTTACATATCTATATGTTAAAAAAAATCATAATTTTCATGGGAGGAAAAATGAAAAAATTTTTTGTAATTTTAACTTTATTTATCTCATCTATTGCATCAGCTGGTACTCTTATTGTAAACAGTAACCAGTCGGGTGCGGAGTCTTCTGCAGCACTAAAGCAATATATTGCTGATTTTGAAGCTGCTAATCCTGATGTAAAAGTTGTTTTAAATGAATTTGAAAGTGAATCGTATAAAGTTGCTATCAGAAACTTTTTAACTTCTGAAACACCAGATGTTGCTCTTTGGTTTGCAGGTAACAGAATGAAGTTTTTTGTTGATCAAGATTTATTCAGAGATGTAAGTGACGTTTGGGAAGAATACGGTCTTTATGACTCAATGGCTTCATCTAGATTGTCAGTAACAGTTGATGATAAGCAGTATGGTGTTCCTTGGGGTTATTACCAATGGGGAATGTATTACAGAACTGATATTTTTGATAAAGTTGGGCTAAGCGTACCAACTAATTTTGAAGAATTAGTTGCTGCTTGTTCTACGCTGAGAGAAAATAACATTACACCTGTTGCAATTGGTACAAGATACTTATGGACTGCTGCTGGTTGGTTTGATTATCTAAATATGAGAATTAATGGCTATGAATTTCATATGGATTTAACTGCTGGTAAAGTAAGTTACGAAGATTCAAGACTAGATATGGTTTTTGATAAATGGGCAGAACTTATAAACGCAGATTGTTATCTTGAAGACCATGCCTCATTTGGATGGGAAGATGGATTAACACCAATGATTAATGGAGAAGCTGCAATGTATTTACTAGGTAATTTCATTACTGGTAACTTAAATACTGCTGGAGTTTTAGATCATATTGATTATTTTCAGTTTCCTAAAATAGTAGATGGCGTACCTATGTCAGAGGATGCTCCAACAGATACAATTCATATCCCTGCTGGTGCTAAAAACATTGAGGATGCAAAAAAGTTTTTAGGATTTTTATCTAATCCTGAAGCAGCAACTAAATGGGCTAATGCAAGAAGCTTTTTAAGTCCAAATTCTAATGCTGAACCTCCAAGTGATAGATTCCAACTAAAAGGTGTTAATGTATTAAATAACGCCTATGGAATTGCACAGTTCTTTGATAGAGATGCTAATCCTGACATGGCAAAAACTGCAATGGAAGGTTTCCAGGAGTTTATGGTTAAACCTGACAGAGAGGCGAAGATTAGAGCTCGAGTTGAAAAAGAAAGAGAACGTATACACGGACCTCTTTAAATAAAAATTATCAAGAGGCGTTAATTACGCCTCTTGATTTTAATTAAAAAAAATTTATGAAAACTAATGACTTTTTGGGAACGTAATCAATTAAAATTAGCACCTTTTCTTTTTCTTTCACCTGCTGTTGGTTTGTTTCTTATATTTGTAATATATCCTATTGCTGATTCTATTTGGGTAAGCTTTCATGAATGGTCGGGTGTAAATAGATACGCTCTAGATGATGAAGGAAATTTGAAAAACTTTAAATGGGTAGGTCTAGATAATTATATTTATTTATTCACTAATGATGATGAATTTTATGTTGCTGTTTTTAATAATATTAAATGGTTTTTCTTTAGCTTAATAGCAATACCATTTGGAATCTTGCTTGCATTATTTTTAAATCAGCAAATACTTGGTATAAGATGGGTTAAATCATTCTTTTATTTTCCTTTTGTAATTAATGCTGTTGTTATAGGTATAGTTTTTACTTGGTTCTATAATCCTAAGTATGGTTCTTTAACCTACTTATTAGGTTTTTTTGGTATGGAACCTTTTCCAATTTTATCAGATGAAAATTATGCTACATACGGTATTATAGTAGCTTCATTATTTCCTGGAATTGCTTACACAATGATCATTTATATTACTGGTCTGACTGCAGTAAGTAAGGACATGATTGAAGCTGGTCGAATTGATGGTGCTTCAGGTTTCACAATGTTTTGGAATATAATTCTACCACAATTAAGGCCGGCAACTTTAATTGCAGTAGTTGTAACAATTGTAGGAGCATTAAGAAGTTTTGATTTAATTGCAGTCATGACTGGTGGTGGCCCTTGGGGAAGTACAAATGTTCTAGCATATAAAATGTATGAGGATTCACTTTTTAATTTTAGAATGGGTTATGGAGCATCCACAGCAGTAATACTATTCATTTTGATGGATATTTATATTGCTTGGTTTTTGTATAGATTATTTAAGCGCGAAAGTACTGAAAAATAATGTTTCCAACACCTATTCAGAAATATTCAATCCCTGTAAACATTTTTTACAGAGTGGCATTAATAGTAACATTATTTATATGGCTAATGCCCCTGATAGCAGTAATGCTAACATCAATAAGAACATATGACGATATTCTAGCGGGTAATTATTGGGGTTGGCCAAAAGACATTGCAGCAATTGAAAATTATTCAGCAATTTTTGAAGACGGGAGGATGGCGAGATATTTTTTAAACAGTATGATTATTACCTTACCTACAGTTTTTGGAACTTTGCTTTTGAGTTCCATGGCAGGGTTCTCTTTAGCAATGCACAAATTTAAATTAAATATTTTACTTTTCTGTATGTTTATTGCAGGTAACTTTGTCCCTTTTCAGATCTTAATGATACCAGTTAGAGGGTTGACTGTAGATCTTGGCATTTATAATACCTATTATGGATTAATTATATTTCACATTGCATTTCAAACCGGTTTTTGTACATTTTTTTTGAGAAATTTTATTAAAGAATTGCCATTTGAGTTGATTGAAGCTGCAAGAGCAGATGGAGCCACTGAATGGATGATTTATAGAAAAATTATTTTACCACTTATTGTACCAGCTCTTGCTGCACTTGGAGTGCTTGAATTTACTTTTATTTGGAACGATTATTTTTGGGCTTTGATTTTATCTCAAGGAGATGGCGTTAAACCAGTCACTGTAGGATTAGATAATATGAGAGGTCAATGGGTTGCAAACTATAATTTAATTTCTGCTGGCTCAGTCATTGCTGCACTTCCACCTGTAATTATGTTCTTCTTAATGCAAAGACATTTTATTAACGGTCTAACTTTTGGCGCAGTAAAAGGATAAGACTTCTTAAAACGCTGAATAATAAATTTTATAGTAATTAAAAATTATCATTAAATTAATTTTATTTAACTAATTATCACTTTTCTGGATTGACTAAAATTAAATACTAAAACGATTAACAAATATAAAAAAATAAAAATTAAAAAGAAATAATTAATATTAATATTTATTATATTACCAATTAAATTTGGGCCAAGAAAACTGCCAATATTTTCACTAATATAATGACCCGCAATTCCAAAAACTATAACACCTCCTTCAAGCGTTTTTCCTACTATGTTAAATGTAATTAAGAAAATTGTTCCGATTGTATAATAATAAAAAGCTACACAAATAATGTAGATATAAAAATCACTCATAAAATAGAGAATTAATAAATTAAAAAAATTTATAAAACAAAATGTATTAAAAATTATTATCTTATTATAATAATCTACAAGTTTCCCCATAAAGGGATAGAAAACCAAAGCAATTAATCCAGCTAAAAAATTTATTCTTCCAATTTGTTTATCACTAAATGATTCTTCTAATAAATAAGATGGAAATAGTGAGCTAAATCCCGCATCACATGCTCCAAATAAAACAACACATACAAGTAAATATTTAATTTTATTAAGAGCATCTTTTGAGAGTCTTAAACTAATATTCTCAATTTTTACTTGAATAATGGCAATTCTAAATAAATATATTGGAAAAAAGTGTAAAAAGAAAAATAAAACAGCTATATAATATGTAAATTCATTTATCCCATTTATTGCAATTATAAGACTGCCTGTTATAGCACCTAATCCTGCAGATGACCAAAATAAAGAAATATAAAATCCCGATGATCTTCTAAATTTAGAACTTATGTAACTTTCTAAAGTTAAAGAATTAATAGCACTTGTTATTCCCATCACAAATTGCATTAAAGCTACTAAGTATGTATTTTGATCAAATAAAAAAATTAATGAAAAAAATAATTGAATAGTTGAGCCTAATAAAATTGTAGAAAATAAATTTAATTTTTTTCTAACTAAATTATGAAAAAGTGCTCCAAAAATAACACCAATTCCCCACAAAGATAAAGATAATCCAATATAGCGTTCTTCATATCCTTGAATTTTTAGATCTATTGCAAAACAAGTTGCAAGATAACTATGAGATAAAGCATATAAAAAAACTAAATTGGAATATTTTAAAATTTCTTTCACTGTTTTGTTGAATTAATTTTTTTAATGTTTAAGTATGATGCCAATATGTCATTAATTTCACTTCGACAACTATTAGATCATGCAGCAGAGAATAATTATGGAGTACCTGCATTTAACATAAATAACTTGGAAGCAATTAGAGCTATAATGGAAGGAGCTAAAGAATTAAATAGTCCCGTTATTCTGCAAGCATCTGGTGCAGCTAGAAAATATGCTGGTCCCATTTTTGTTAAAAAATTAGTTGAAGCTGCAATGAATGAATTTGCTGATATTCCTACAGTTTTGCACCAAGATCACGGTGGATCCCCAAAAGATTGTAAAAACTGTATCAAGCTTGGGTTTACATCTGTAATGATGGATGGGTCATTGATGGATGATCAAAAAACACCTTCAGATTTTGATTATAATGTTAGAGTTACTAAAGAAACTACTGATATGGCACATGCCCTTGGTGTTTCTGTAGAAGGAGAAATTGGATGTTTAGGTTCATTAGAAACTGGAACAGGAGAAAAAGAAGATGGTGTTGGAGCTGAAGGTAAACTTGATCATGATCAGCTATTAACAGATCCAGATGAAGCATCTGATTTCGTTAAAGCAACAAATGTAGATGCCTTAGCAATTGCAATAGGAACAAGTCATGGAGCATATAAATTTTCACGACCTCCCACTGGTGATATTTTAGCTATAAATAGAATTAAGGAAATTCACTCTAGACTTCCAAATACTCATTTAGTTATGCATGGCTCATCTTCTGTACCTCGAGATTTAATTAAAACTATTAATCAGTATGGTGGAAAAATAAAAGAAACATACGGTGTTCCTGTTTCTGAAATCCAGGAGGGTATCAAACACGGTGTTAGAAAAGTAAACGTTGATACAGATTTAAGGCTAGCAGCTACAGCTGCAGTTAGAAAGTATTTTTATGAAAATCCATCTCAATTTGATCCCCGAAAATATTTATCACTATCAAAAGACGCCATGAAAGAAGTTGTTAAAAATAGACTTCAAGAATTTGGAACTGCAGGAAATGCTTCATCTATAAATACAATTTCTCTTGGTGCAATGGCAACAAAATATAAATCTGGTGAATTTAAAGCTGTTATTAATTAGTATTTAAATATTGAAATAAATTTTTTTTTAAGCCAAAATATAAATATGAAAAAAGTTTCAAAACTTGATGAATATTTATTTGACCTAAATGGATATTTAATTGTTAAAAATGCTTTAAATAAAAAAGAATTAGAAGATCTTAATAAAATATTAGATAAATTAAAAAACTTAAAAAATAATGAATGGGATGGATATGTTCATGGGCATAATTATGGTGGTAAAGAGGGTTTAAATTTACAACAAATTTATGAAGCTGGAAAACCATTTGAGAATTTAATAGATCATCCATCATGGATTAACTATATGCAGCATTTTGTTGGAGGAAAAGGAACTTTTGATCATCTTCATGGGCCTTTGTTTATTGATGAAAATTTTGCAAATATCCGTGGTCCAGGTGAAGCTATTGGAATTCATTCAGGAAACCCAGAAGGGTTACAAAGAAATCACTATAGATATCAAGATGGTAAATTTCACTGTTCACAGGTAAATATATTACTTGCACTATCAGACATTGGTCCAGGAGATGGCGGTACTGTAATAATTCCATCGTCCCACAAATCTAATATTGAACATCCCGAATTTAAAAACAATAAAATGTTAGGTGATGGTAAGGTCTCATCTGCTGAAGGTATGACAGCAGCTAAAGAAATCTATATGAAAGCTGGAGATGGTCTAATTTTTGTAGATTCGTTATGTCATGGTTCAGCAAAAAGATTAAATAAAGGTGAAAGAAGAATAGTTGTGTACAGATATGGTCCATCTTGGGGATTTTTTAGGCATCCTTACAGACCATCTGAAGATCTTTTATCAAGGTTATCAAAATTTCAACAAAAAATAGTAATGCCTCATCAAAATGTGTTAACACCAAATAGTAAATAAAATGGAAAAAATAAAATGGGGAATAATTGGTCCTGGAAATATAGCGAACAATTTTGCTGATGGTTTAAAAATTTCTTATTCTGGACAGTTAGTAGGTATAGCAAGTAAAAGTGAAGATCGTCGAAAAAACTTTGGTGATAAATATAATATTCATCTTGATTTTAGATTTGATTCTTATGAAGATATAATAAACTCAGAGCATATTGATGCTATATATATTTCTACACCTCATAATTTACATGCTGAATGGACAATTAAAGCTGCAGGTAAAGGAAAACATGTTCTTTGTGAAAAACCTGGAGCTGTAAATTTAAATGAAGGAAAAAAAATTATTGAAGCTGTAAAGGAAGCTGGAGTCTTTTATATGGAAGGCTTTATGTACAGGTGTCATCCACAAATCCCAAAACTTTTAGATATAATTAAAAATAAAACAATTGGTGAAATTGAATCAATAGAATGTTCTTTTGGGTATGACACAGGCAAAATAATTCCTGAATCACGTATATTTAACAAGGAATTAACTGGTGGAGCTATACTAGATGTTGGTTTATATCCTATATCTTTTTCTAGATTAATCTCAGGCGCAGCAACTGGTGAAAAATTTTTTGAACCAAATTTTATAAATGCTGAAGGAAGAATAGGGGATACGGGCGTTGATGAAGTTGCTCATGCAAATTTAGAATTTAAAAACGGAGTTAAAGCAAACGTTTCAACTGCTATAAGAGAAAGTATGAAAAATAATGCTATTATTTTAGGTTCGGAGGGTACAATTGAATTACCTGATCCATGGATGCCTGGAAGAAATGGCGGTCCTTACCACGCAAAAATAATTATAAATAAAAATGGCCAGGAAGAAGTAATTGAACTTAAAGGCCCAGAACACCTTTTTTTCTTTGAAGCTGAATTAGCAAGTCAATGTATTGCTAAGGAAAAAATACAACCTCCACACCCTGCAATGACTTGGGAAGATACTTTAGGGAATCTTAAAGCTCTTGATACATGGAGAGATATAATTGATTATAAACTACCACAGGATGAAATATGAAATATGGACAAATAGAAGGTGTAAATAAAAAAATATCAAAACTCGTTATGGGTGTTGATAATCAAAATGATCTAAATGAAGCATCAAAATTATGGGATCATTGGATTGATGTTGGAGGAAATATTTTTGATACAGCATATACATATGGAGGAGGAAATCACGAAAAAGTTTTTGGTGAGTGGTTAAAGCAAAATAATATCAGAGAAGAAATTGTTATCTTAGGAAAAGGAGCACATACCCCTAATTGTAATCCTGAAGCTATTACATCCCAATTAAATGAGTCCTTAGAAAGAATGAACACTGATTATGTTGATATATACATTATGCATAGAGATAATCATGAATATAATGTGAGTGAATTTGTTGATGTCTTAAATCAAGAAAAGGACAAAGGAAGAATAAAAGTATTTGGAGGATCAAATTGGACCTTAGATCGTTTTAAAAAAGCAAATGAGTGGGCAAAAAATAATAATAAAAATGAAATGTCCATATTAAATAATAATCTAGCATTAGCAAAAATGATAAACCCACTTTGGAGTGGCTGTTTATCTTCAAATGATGATGATATATTACATTATCTAGAACAAACAAAAAAATCACATATGTCTTGGTCTAGTCAAGCAAGAGGATATTTTTTAGATGATGAGATTACAAAAAAAATTGAAGAAAAAATTACCAATGATGAAACCTGGAGAGCACCTGGTGAACACTCCAGCGGTCCTCTTAGTTGTTACGACAGTGAAGATAATAGAGAAAGAAAAAAAAGAGCTATGGAACTAGCTGAAAAAAAAGGATGTAGTGCACATAATATTGCAGCAAGCTGGACCATCAATCAATCTTTTCCATCATTTGCATTAATTGGACCAAGAACAATTGATGAGCTTGAAACAACTTTACCTTGTTTAGATATAGAATTAACAAAAGAAGAAATTAATTGGTTAAATTTATCTTAATTTAGTTTTTTTAATTTTGTGACTTGTTCCCTCATTTAATATTGGCTCAATCAAAGTAGATACTTTTTTTATTGATGTATCTTGTTCTAAGTTCTGTAAAATTTTTACAGATTGTTTTCCCATTTCCATTAATGGGTGTGAAATATATGTAAGATTTTGAGAGCTTAAATAACTATCCTGGTCATTAAATCCTACCACAGAAATATCTTTTCCAATTTCTAATTTCATATCCTGACATTTTAACAAACAACCTGTAAAAAAACGAAGATGAGAACAAATTATAGCAGTGGGAGGTTTTTTAGAATTTAATAAATACTTTGTTATGGCTGATCCTGACTCAACAGTTTCGATTAAACTATCTTGATAATATTCATTTGAATATTGTAGTTGTAAATTTTTTATTGAACTTTCATAAGCAGCTTTTCTTTGTGCTCCATAATTAAAACTTCGATGAACATTGATAAAAGCAATTCTTTTATGACCATTATTTGAAAGCTTATCCATTAACATTTCTATACTTTTCTTATTATCCAGATCAATCCAAGCATGCTCTTTTTGTTTGTTAGTTCTACCCCAAGTTACAAATTTAATTCCTCTTTGTTTTAAGAAATGAACTCTTTCATCATTTTTTTTAATTTTATAAAAAATAAATTTATCTGCTTGACCTGTGCTAATGAGTTTTTTGAAATAATTCATTTCTTCATCTTCATTTAAGCAAAATTTTGTTATTAATTCAGTGTTTGTATTTTTTATCCCAAGAGTAATTCCTGCAAGAAACTGCAAAACAACATGATCTGGTGCGTCAGGATCTATAGATGATATAAAAGCAATTGTATCCGTTTTTTTGGAAGCTAATCTTTTGGCATTTAAATCTGGAAAGTAGTTATATTTTTTAGCTGTGCTAAAAATTTTCTCTTTTGTTTTCTGTGATATATTGTCATATCCATTCAGTGCTCTTGATACTGAACTCACTGATAAACCTAATTTTTGTGATAAACCAACAATATTTATTTTCTTGTTTTTCTTCATAATACTTAAAATCTATTAATTAAATTAAATAATACTATTTGGCTTGACAAGTAAAACGTTTTACTAAATTGTTAATTTATTTAAAAAAGGGAGGAAAAAATGAAAAAATTTTTTTCAATATTATTAACTATATTTATACCCCTATCTTTTACTAATGTTTCCAAGGCTGCTGGTCACATGGAAGCTGAAGTTATTCACTGGTGGACTTCTGGTGGAGAGCAAGCTGCTATTTCTCAGTTTGCAGAAGCATGGCAAGAGATGGGTAATACTTGGATTGATACTGCTATTACTGGTGGTGAAAATGCAAGAGGAACAACTGTAAACAGAATTATTGGAGGAAATCCTCCAACTGCAGCACAGTTTAATATTTCAAAACAATTCGTAGATTTGGTTGAGCAAGGTTTACTTCAATCACTTGAAGAAGTTGCATCTGCTGAAGGGTGGAGAGATTTTATATATCCACCTGAACTAATTGAAACTTGTGAATTTGAAGGTGAATTTTATTGTGTACCAGTAAATATTCACAGTTGGCAATGGATGTGGATTAACAACGACGTATACAAACAAGTTGGTCTTCCTGTTCCTCAAACATTTGAAGAATTTTTAGCTGGTGCTCCAACTATACAAGCTGCAGGAATTATTCCTTTAGCACTTGGTGGACAAGGATGGCAAGAATCTGGAATGTTTGATGTTGTTGCGTCTTCAATAATGGGCTTTCCTTTAATGCAATCAATTTATAGAGATAAAGATGTTGATGCATTTAGAGATGGTAGATTTGAATCAGTTTTGAATACTTTTAGAGAACTAAATACATTTACTGATGAAGGATCACCAGGAAGATTATGGAATGACACAACTGCAATGGTCATTGAAGGAAAAGCTGCTATGCAAGTAATGGGTGACTGGGCAAGAGGTGAATTCGCTGTTGCTGGAATGGAAGCAATGAAAGATTATTCATGTGTTATCCCAGGAAAAGAAAAATATGTTGCACTTGGAGGTGACGTATTTGTTTTCCCTAAAAATGATGATCCAAAAGTAAAGGATGTTCAATTAGCTATGGCAAGTATGATGGTAAATCCAACTGTACAGGCTAATTTTAATAATGCAAAAGGATCATTACCAATGAGATTAGATGTAGATACTTCTGCAGCTGATGCTTGTATGCAAATGGGTCTAGACCTGATTCAAAATCCTGATGCAATCATGAGAGAAAGTGATGATTGGAACACTCCAGCATTTACTAATGCTTGGGATGATATTATTTCTGAATTTAGAAATGATCCTAATTATACAGTTGCTCAAGTGATGGACGATCTTGAAGGCGTTCTAACTAGCGGTCTATAATTATAATTATTTTAGGGCAGGTTCAACCTGCCCTAGATTATATAAAAAAAATCTATGCCTTTATTTAGAAATATTGCATCAATGATTGCATTACTTCCAATGATTGTAATTTCGCTAACAGTCTTTGTTGGGTGTATAATTTATTCATTTGTATATTCACTTACAAATTCAAAACTTATTCCTGTTTTTAATTATATTGGCTTTGATCAATACGAAAGATTATTTAAACAAAGAAAATGGGATGTCGCAGTTGAAAATATTTTTATCTACGGTTTTGTATTCACAATTGGATGCTTAATCATTGGTTTCCTTCTTGCAGTTTTAATTGATCAAAAAATTAGAGGTGAGAGTTTATTTAGAACAATCTTTTTATATCCTTACGCAATGTCTTTTGTTGTGACAGGTTTAGTATGGAAATGGGTTCTAAATCCAACCTTTGGATTAGAAAATTCTATGCATATGTGGGGGTTTGCTTGGTTTGAGCTTGATTGGTTAGTTAATAGAGATTTAGCAATTTACGCAGTTTGTATTGCAGCTGTTTGGCAAGGCGCAGGTTTTGTAATGGTTTTAATGTTGGCAGGTCTCAGAGGTATCGATGAAGATATTTGGAAATCTCTTAGTATTGAAGGAGTTGCAAAATGGAAATCTTACATATTTGTCATTCTTCCAATGTTAAGACCCATGGTCGTTACAGCAGTAGTATTAATTGCTGCTGGAGTTGTAAAAGTCTACGATTTAATTTTAACACTAACATCTGGAGGTCCGGGTTATGCTACAACAACTCCTGCACTTTATGTAATGGAAAATTTTTTTAAACGAGCTGATTTAGGTCAAGCATTTGCAGCATCAATAATAATGTTTATTTCTGTTGTATGCATACTAGCCCCATGGGCATTTTATGAATTTTATTTAAGAAACAAATACGCAGCAAACTAATGAATGTCATACCTTCAGGTCGTCGTCCAAAACATTTAACAATAGGAAGAATTGGTATGTATTGTTTCATTTTAGTGTGTGCTATATTTTTTTTAATGCCGTTATATGTAATGGTTATCACATCCTTAAAAGATATGGATGAAATTAGAGCTGCAAATATTTTAAATTTACCAAAAGAACTCAGCTTTTACTCATGGCCTAAAGCGTGGTCTACTGCTTGTACAGGGTTTGTATGCGAAGGTCTTAAACCAGGTTTTTTTAATTCAATTAAAATTACTGTTCCTAGTGTTATTGTGTCTGTTGGACTTAGTGCAATAAATGGATATGCTTTAGCTTTTTGGCGATTTAGAGGAGCATATTTCTTTTTTGGTTTGTGTATGTTTGGTGCTTTTATCCCTTATCAGGTAATGGTTTATCCTCTTCTAAAAATAGAAGATGCCTTAGGTATTTATTCAACTCTTCCTGGCATTATTTTAGTACATACAATTTTTGGTATGCCAATATTAACACTAATTTTTAGAAACTTTTATGCAAGTCTACCTATCGATTTATTTAAAGCTGCAAGAATAGACGGTGGTAATTTTATAAAAATATTTCTGTATGTTATTATCCCAATGTCTGCTCCTATAACTATTGTAGCCGTCATTCTTCAAGTTACTGGAATTTGGAATGATTTTCTTCTAGGATTGGTTTTTGCAGGAAGAGATAACCAACCAATGACAGTTCAATTAAATAATATAGTTCAAGTAGATTATGGAGTTGCTGAGTATAATGTAGATATGTCTGCAACAATTTTAACTTCTCTAGTACCTCTTTTTGTATACTTTATTTCTGGAAGATGGTTTGTGCGTGGAATAGCAGCTGGGGCAATAAAAGGGTGAGTATGAAAAATAGTGTTGAGGTAAAAAATATATCTTTCAGTTATGGGAAAACTGAAATATTAAATGATTTAAGTCTTGATATTAAAGAAGGTGAATTCATGGTTTTACTTGGGCCTTCTGGTTGTGGAAAAACAACGTTATTAAATTGTATAGCAGGTCTTCTAGATTTATCTGATGGTCAAATTTGGATTGAAGATGATAATGTAACTTGGAAAGAACCAAAAGATAGACATATAGGGATGGTATTTCAGTCTTATGCTTTATATCCAAGTATGACAGTAGAGAAAAATTTATCCTTTGGTTTAAGGATGGTGGGAACTGCCAAAAAAATTATAGATGATAAAATTGAAAAAGCATCAAACCTTTTACAAATAAATGAATTACTTAAAAGAAAACCGTCACAACTCTCAGGAGGTCAGAGACAGCGCGTAGCTATTGGTAGAGCTTTGGTTAGGGATGCGAAAGTTTTTTTATTTGATGAGCCTTTAAGTAACCTTGATGCAAAACTAAGAGCTGAACTACGTTATGAAATTAAAAAACTTCATAGAGATTTATCAAATACTATGATTTACGTTACTCATGATCAAATAGAAGCTATGACGCTTGCAGACCGTATATCTGTTATGAAAGATGGATTAATACAACAATTAGATACTCCTAAGCAAATTTATAACAAACCAGCTAATTTATTTGTGGCTGGGTTTATTGGATCTCCAAGCATGAATTTTTTAAATGCCAAATTTGATAAATCAAATCAAAATATAATTGTTGGTAATAAACAAATTGATATCTCTAAATACGAAAATATAAATAATTTGATTGATGATCAAAAGGTTGTCTTTGGAATAAGACCTGAAAATATAAACATAGAAAAAAACGAAAATTCTATTTTATCCAATGTAGAATTAGTTGAGCCTATGGGCGCTGACACTTTAGTGTGGACTAGCATTGAAGGCACACCTATCTCAATAAGATTAGAGGGGAGCTCAAACTATAATTTAAATGATGAAATAAATATATCTTTTGATATTAATAAAAGTTCAATATTTGATAATAAATCTGAGGAGAGAATCTAATGAACAGAAATGATGTATCCATGCAATTATATACTACAAGAAAATTTCAACCTTATGAGCAAATTTTTAAATTCTTATCTGAGTCTGGAATTAAAAATATTGAATTATTTGATTTAGATAAAATTGATTTAGATAATTTTAAATCCATGATGGATAAAAATGATATTTCTATAAAATCATCACACATAAGCTTCCAAGCTATAACAGATACTGATGAAACAATCAGAATGATGAAATTTCTTAATATAAGACATGCAATAGTCCCATCTGTACCTGAAAAATTCAATAAAGACTTTGCTTCAAATTTTGATCTTGATGAAAATACTTGGAATAGTTTTGGGAAAGATTTATCTTCATATGTTAAAATTTATGAAGATAACGGATTAACACTCGGATACCATAATCACTCTTTCGAATTTAGACCACTACCTAGTGGAAAACTTCCAATTGAGTGTATGATGGATCATAATGAAAATCTTAAAATGGAATTAGATCTTGGTTGGGCAGTTGCTGGAAAGGCCGATCCACTTGATTGGATAGAAAAATATAAAAATAAAATTATTGGATGTCACTTAAAAGATTTTTATGATCAAACTAAAAATTTATTAGAACATGATCAGCAATCTGCTATAGGAGAAGGCTTCATTGATTGGCCGACACTAATTTCAGAAGTTAAAAAAACACCATGTGAAGTTTTTGTACTAGAGCACGATGATCCAAAAGATTATAAAGAATACACAACCAAATCATTAGAATATTTAGAAACAATTTAATGAATATTGGAATTGTTGGTTGTGGAAATATTTCTGAAACTTATTTTGAGTGTCAAAAAATATTTAATAATTTTAAAATAGTTGCTTGTGCCGATATAAATAATGAAGCTGCATTAAATGCTGCATCTAAATATAATGTTAAAGCGTTATCAGTTGATGAAATTTTAGAAAATAATGAAATTGATTTAATTATTAATCTAACAATTCCTGCAGCACATAAAGAAATAATTACAAAATCACTTCAAAATGGAAAGCACTGTTTTAGTGAAAAGCCATTAGCAATGAATTTTCAAGAAGGATTAGAAATACAAAAATTAGCTAATGATAAAGGTTTGTATGTTGGTTGTGCACCAGATACATTTTTAGGAGCAGCAGGACAAAAAGCTAGAAAATTAATTGAAGACAATAAAATAGGTAAAATTGTTCTTGGTACATTTAATTTGATGTCTCATGGAATGGAACATTGGCATCCTAATCCAGATTTTTTCTTTAAACCTGGCGCTGGCCCAGTTTTTGATGTTGGTGTTTATTATATAACGCAATTAGTTAATTTAATTGGACCAGTTAAACAAATAAATGCAATCAGTGGAACTGCCACAAATGAAAGAATAATAACTAGTAAACCTAGATATGGTGATAAAATTAAAGTTGAAACACCAACAACTCTAATGGGATCTTTAGAGTTTCAAAATGAAGCAAAAGTTCAGTTTTTTTGTACTTGGGATGTCTGGAAAAATAAACATTCAACAATTGAACTTTATGGACTTGATGGTTCAATGATAGTCCCTGATCCAAATTTTTTTAGTGGTGATTTGTTAATTTCACAAAAAGATAGTGATTGGGAAACTATAAATAATGATAACATGTTGTTAGGTATTCCTAACAAGAGTGACGGAGAGGGTAACAAAAAAGCAAATTATAGAGGAATAGGTCTCTCAGAAATGATTGATTCCATATCTAATAATCGAAAAGCAAGATGTTCTCTTGAATTATCCCTCCATGTTCTAGAAATTATGGATGGAATTATAAAATCGGCTGAGGAAAACAAATCTTACCAACTATCAACCAACCCCAATCAACCTGCAATATTAACCGAAGAAGAAATAAAAAATTTAAAATTTTAATTATTGAGAATTTAATAAGATTTTATTCAGTAATTTTCTGATAACTTTCTAGGTTTTGATCAAATAAAACTTCATTAAATTTTGAAAGATTATTATCAACTTTTTTTAACATAGAATTAAATTCTGATCTTTTTGTTACTACTAAAGAAATGTCAGCAACAATTAAATCAATAACATAGAATCGATCTTTTGATTCTTTTACTCGCCATGTTACAACAACTGATCCAGTATCTGAAAAAATCTCCATATCAATCAAAGTAACTTGGTTTTTGCTGTCATATTTTGATTTTGTTAATTCATAAGTTTGGTCTGAATAACCTTGCATCATTGAAGCTATATTTAAAGCCAAATGTCGTTTAAAATTATCAATATAGATTTTTTTTGTACTTTTATCTGATTTTTTCCAAGCTTCTCCTGCAACAAATTTAGCAATTCCTGTTCCAGCAAAATTATTATTTATTGTTTTTTCAATTAGAAGAAATCTGTTCTCATTTGAGAGATTTTTATTTTTGTAAGCTTCTAGAATTATATCAATTTCTCTTTTAAGCCATTCTGATGTTTCATCAGAATATAAATTTTTTGAAATAAAGATTATAAAAATAAAAATAAATAAATAAAATTTCATTATTCAAATTCAATACTAATAAGAGGAAGAGGGGTTAATTCTGAGTCATCGACATTATTAATCGCCGCTTTTCGATTTTGATAGTAAGAACTTCTTACTGCAGCATAATAATCCACTGAATTATCTCTTAACGCATTAACTTCATCGATTATTTGTGACCTTGTATCAACTGCATTAACTGCTGTTCTCATTGGCACTAACCAAGCTTCACCCTCACTTACTGCATATGCATTAATTGGATCAGTCATCATTGTTAAAACCATTCCTGAAGTATCTCTAAGGTTTGATGGTCCAAATAATGGAAGAACAATATAAAAACCATCTCCAACACCCCAGGTAGCAAGTGTTTGTCCATAATCTTCTTCTTTTTCTTCAAGTCCAATTTTCTCAGCTACATCAAATAATCCAAATACACCTACTGTGCTATTAACTATAAATCTTCCTGATGATTGAACAGCGTTTTCACCCTGACCTTGCAATAGTTGATTTACAACTACTAAAGGAGCTCTTAAATTGCTCAAAAAATTACTTATTCCACTTTGAAGTGGAGAAGGTAATTTTTTGTAGCCTTTTGCAATTGGTTCTAAAACAATTCTATCAGCTACATTATTAAAACTAAATATAGCTCTATTTACAGGTTCAAAAGGATCATATATTTCATCCTCTATCGTGGTTGTTTCAAAATCCTCTGAGTCAGTATTTACCTGATCAGCATCACTTGCAATTACTTTATAGGAAAGTACACTGAAAAATAGAAAAAATAGAATTACAATTTTTTTGCTCATAGACTAATCACTAATATCTAAACTATTATTTAATATAGTTTATAAATTACATTATATATATATCTCTAATATAGCAAAAAAATGACACAAAATTCGCAAAATTATCTTGATTTATTAAATAAAGAGCAAAGAAATGCCGTACAGCAAACTGATGGTTCATTACTCGTTTTAGCTGGTGCTGGTAGTGGAAAAACTAGGGTATTAACCTTTAGAATCTTAAATATATTAATTAAAAAACTAGCCACTCCTAGGCAAGTTTTGGCAGTCACTTTTACAAATAAAGCTGCAAGCGAAATGAAGTCACGAATCGGAGATGCATTAAATTTTCCTATAGACAATATGTGGGTAGGAACATTTCACTCTTTATCTCTAAGAATATTAAGACAACATTATGAGGAAGTAGGATTAAAAAAAAATTTTTTAATTATTGATGTAGATGATCAATTAAAATTAATTAAAAATATTTGTGAGGTAGAGAAAATAGATACAAAAGAAACTTCACCTAAATATTATTTATCAGCAATAGATAATTTAAAAAATAAAGGAATAAGCCCAAATGAACTGAGTGAAAATAAATACAGGAAGAATGATAAAGAAATTCGAAAAATCTATAGTATTTATCAATCTGAACTTCTTCGATTAAATAGTGTTGATTTTGGTGATTTAATTTTATTTTGTATTAAAATTTTTCAAAAAAATAATAATATATTATCAAAGTATCAAAATATTTTTAAATACATTCATGTAGATGAATATCAGGATATAAATCCAATACAACAACAGTGGATTCATTTTTTATATAAAGGAAATAAAAATATATGTTGTGTAGGTGATGATGATCAATCAATTTACTCTTGGAGAGGAGCTGATGTCACTAATTTGTTAAATTTTGAAAAAAATTTTGAGAATGTAACAATTGTACGGTTAGAACAAAATTATAGATCCACAAGAAATATATTAAGCTGTGCATCAACTCTTATTTCTAAAAATAAAGGAAGATATGGAAAGGAATTATGGAGTAAAAATCAGATTGGTGAAAAAATTACAATTAATGGATTTTGGGAAACAAAAGAAGAATCGGTTTTTGTAACAGACAAAATAGAAAACATAATTAAAGATAAAATAAAATTAAGTGAGATCTCTATTTTATTTCGAGTTGCTGCGCATACGAGATCTTTTGAAGAAAGATTAATCAATCTTGGACTTCCTTATAAAATAATTGGTGGATTACGATTTTATGAAAGAAAAGAAATCAAAGATATTATTGCGTATTTAAGATTAACAAATAATCTATCTGATGACTTAGCTTTTGAAAGAATAATTAATGTTCCTAAAAGAGGAATAGGGAAATCAACAGTTAGTAAAATTAGTAGCTATGCAAGAATGAATAATATTTCTTTATTTGAATCTGCTCAACAATTGACATTTAAAAGTAATTCTAAAGCTAAGAGTGAATTATATAATTTTACTGATAATATTTTGAAATGGCAAAAGGTTAAAAAGAAATTTGACCATATTGAATTAGCTAAAGTAATAATAGAAGACTCAGGTTATTTAGATTATTTAAAAAAAGAGGAAGAGAGCTCAAATAAACCAGACAGCCTATCAAGAATAGACAATTTAAATGAATTTATTGAAAGTTTAAAAGAATTTGAAAACATAGAAGGTTTTTTGGAACATGTATCTTTGGTTATGGAAAATATAACAAATACTTCAGAAGAAACACTAACTCTCATGACAATGCATTCAGCTAAAGGATTGGAGTTTGATTATGTATTTTTAGCTGGCTGGGAGGAGGGAGTTTTTCCAAGTCAAAGATCAATAGAGGAATCAGGTAATCAGGGATTAGAAGAGGAAAGAAGGTTGGCCTATGTTGCACTAACGAGAGCAAGAAAAAAAATTCATATTACTTATGTAAATCAAAATAGGTATTCTTTTGCATCACATGATTATAATTTACCATCTAGATTTATAAGCGAGCTTCCAGAAGATAAAGTAGAGATAAATGACTCCAAATATATTCAAGATAATAACTTTTTAGATAATTTTTTAGAAATTGATTCATTTAGCGAAGAAATAATTACACCAGGAAGAAGAAGACTTTTAGAAAACTCAAAAAAAAATAATATCGATTGGGATTTTAATCAAGATTTCGAATATGATGTTGATATATCTAAAGGTAAAAACGTTTATCATCAAAAATTTGGTAATGGAAAAATCATCAAATTAGATGGTGATAAAGCTTTAATTAATTTTGAGAATTTTTCTTCAAAAAAAGTATATTTAAAATTCTTGAAAATTATAGATTAATTTTTTTAAGGAATTCTTTTTCATTTAAAATTTTAACTCCTAATTGTGTTGCCTTTTCTATTTTTGAACCTGCTTTTTCTCCAGCAATTAGAAAATCTGTTTTTTTACTAATACTAGATAATATTTTTGCTCCTTTAGTTTTTGCTAAGTACTTAGCTTCATCTCTTGATAATTCAGATAAAGTACCTGTAAAAACTAAATGTTTATTTGAAAAAAAATTATCTATTGTTTCATTTTCTATAAATATAATAGTTAAATGATTTTTTAAATTTTTAATAGTTTCCTGATTTATTTCTTTTGAAAAAAAATCTATGATTGAAGATATTGCTTTTGGTCCTAAACCATCAATATTTTCTAACACGCTTATATTACTTGAAGATGAAATCAATATATCTAGGTCTTTAAACTCGTTTGCTAAAATTTCAGCATTTACTTCTCCAATAAATCTAATTCCAAGAGAATAAATAAATTTATCGAATGATATTTTTTTTGAATTATTAATAGAATTAATTAAATTTGAAAAAGATAATTCACCCCAGCCATCTAATTCAACTATTTCTGATCTAAATTTTTCAAGATTAAATATATCTTCTACCTTATTTATATATTTTAAGTTAAATAATTGTTTAACTTGTTTCTCACCAAATCCATCTATGTTTAAACTTTTCTTACTAACGAAATGAATTATCCTTCCTATTTTTTGAGAACTACAACCATATGAATTTGAACATCTTAGTATTGCTTCATCTCTTTCTTTTAAAACATTACTCTTACAGATTGGGCAATTCTTAGGAGGTTTTATCTTAGTATTTAATTTACTATTTTTTTTTACTAATCTAGTAACATACGGAATAACATCTCCTGCTCTTTCAATTTCAACAAGATCCAAAACATTTATTTTTTTTTTATTTATCTCATCAAAATTATGTAAAGAAGCATTGGATATAATAACGCCACCTAAATTAACAGGTTGCAATCTAGCTACAGGGGTAATAGCACCAGTTCTCCCAACTTGGTAATCAATAGATTGAATTATAGTATTAGCTTTTTCAGCAGAAAACTTTATAGCAATTGCCCATCTTGGGTTTTTGCCTACATAACCTAATCTTTCTTGAAGTTTAAAACTATTTATTTTTACGACTAATCCATCAATATCATAATCAATAGCTGGGCGTTTTTGATCTATTTGATTATAAAATTTTATAATTTCTTCAACTGATTGACATTTTTTACTTAAATTATTTGGAGCAATGTTCCAATTCTTAAGTTGATCATAATAATTTTCAATTTTATCAAAATTATATGAACATTTACCAATACCGTGAGGTATAAATTTTAGTGGTCTACTATGACTAATAGAAATATCAAGTTGTCTTAGGCTACCAGCAGCAGCATTCCTTGGATTTGCAAATTTAGATTTATTTTCTAATTTAGAATTTAGTTTTTCAAAATCACTTTTATTTAAGAAAACCTCTCCTCTAATTTCAATAAATTCAGGAAAATCTTTTTTTAATTTTGATGGGATATTTTTAATATTTAATATATTTTCAGTAACATCTTCTCCTATAAATCCATCTCCTCTTGTACCAGCTGACTTCAATATTCCATTTTTGTATACAAGATTAAGAGATAATCCATCAATTTTTGGTTCACAAATATATTGAAATTCATCATCATTATCTAAATTCAAAAATTTAATTGATCTTTTTATAAATTCTTTAATATCCTGATTATCGAAAGCATTAGCAAGGGAGTACATTTGTGAGTCATGTTTTAATTTTTTAAAATTTTCCTTAATTTTACCACCATAAACTTTGTTAGGACT
>CACIXR010000002.1 GCA_902590695.1 uncultured Alphaproteobacteria bacterium | reverse complement strand
ATAAATTCCAGTTTTTATAATTCTATTTGTTTCAGTTTGAGGAGGTAATTTTTCTTCATGTGCATTAAATGCATTTCTTGACGAAAAAAATACAATTGGCATTAAAATTATAATTAATAATCCAAAAAGATTAAGAATATATAGCAGAGGATATTTAGGAAAAATAAATTCACCTAAAATATAGGAGGCTATCAAAAGATAGACTGAAATATAAAGTGGATTTCCTTTTACATCTGGCCCCATTTAAAGCTCCTCTATTGCCTTACCTAAACTTTCATAATCACTAAATACATTCAAAGCACCATTGTCAAATAATTCATTTGTATCTCTATCTGAATGCCAATGTTTTCCTGCAGTAAGACCAAATACCCTTACTCCTGCTGCAGTTGCTGCTTTAACACCTACGCCACTATCTTCAATAATGACTGACTCTTCTCTAATAAGTGAATTATCATTTAAAACCTTTAAATATATATCTGGATCAGGTTTTGGTCTTTTTACCATATCGAATGAATAAACCTGATCACTTAAAAAAAATTTATCTAACCCAACAAGCTTCAATCCATCGAGAATTCTATCCTTATTACTGTTAGATCCAATAAAGTGATTTCTATCTGATTTACTAATATAATCTTTTGCTCCATCAACTAGTTTTAAATCCTTGGAATAAACTTCTGAAACAATATCAAATATTTCATTTGTAAATTTTTCTTTGTTTTCAATCTTATATTTATCAGATAATAAATCTATTACTTCGACTGTTTTTTTTCCAGCATATTTATAAAATTGCTCCTCTTTAATTGATTGATAAAATTTACTAAAATATTTGGAAAATGCCTTAGAAGCTAAGACCTCACTATCAACTATTACTCCATCAAAATCAAAAATTATATTTTTAATCATTTTTTTATATTTCTGTCTTTTTATATTCTGATTTCTCTAACCAATCAGGATTAATTTCAATACCCCAACCAGGAGTATCTTCAATTTTAACCATTCCATTAGATATTTTAAAAGGATCACCTAAAAATAAATTCTGTTGCCATGGATAATAATCTTTACCTTCAATTGAAAATTCAAGATAGGGACCTGAATTATTTATTGCTTTTAAAAAATGCATTGTACAAATTGTTACTAAAGATAAATTAGCCGTATGTGGAGTACATATAAAACCACCCTTTTCAATGATTTTCGCAACCTTCAAAGCTTTTGTTAATCCTCCCATATACATAACATCTGGCTGAAAAATATTTACAATTTTTCTGTTAACCATATCTCGCCAAATTCTCAGATCACAATCTTGTTCTCCCCCAGTAACATCTATCTTCAAACTATCAGTAACTTTTTTGGTTTCTTCTGGTTTCCAATAAGGACAAGGTTCTTCAAAATGAGTAACATCATTATCTTCTAAAAGTTTCCCAATTTCTATTGCTTGAACAGAACTATAACAACTGTTTGCATCAACCATTTTAATTACACTTTTATCTAAAGTCGAATTTATTGTTTTTACTATACTAGGCGTTCTTCCTTCCCATTCATCGATACCTCTTCCACATTCAGAACCAACTCTAAATTTAAATGCATTAACACCTTTTTCATCAAAGAGTTTTTTAAATCTATTTGCTTCATCATTCGGTGTAATATCTCTTTTCATTGATGAACCATAAATTCTTAAATTTCCTGGAGATCCTCCTATCAATGAAACGACAGGTTTACTTTCTATTTTACCTTTTAAATCCCACAACGCTGTATCTAAACCAGCTATTGCACGTAAAAGATATGATCCTGGAAATTTATGCTCTCTTTCAAAGATAAAATCTTCCAAATCATCAAAATCAAAATATTCTTTTCCTAAAACCCAAGGTGCAACTTGTTTATGAAAAATTTGAGCTGTGATATCTGCATGATAAGTTGACATTTGACCATAACCAATTGAACCATCCTCAACTGTTATTTTTACAAAACTTACATATGGTTTTGTGAATGTTTCAAGTTTAACTATTTTCATAAATTAAGTTTTTTTTAAATCCTCAATAATAAATTTACTTCCAAGATTAGCAAGCATCATTACAGGGGCATTTATATTGCCAGAAGTAATATTTGGAAAAACAGATGCATCAGCAATCCAAAGATTCTCCATTCCATGAACTTTTAATCTTTCAGAGACAACTCCCTTTTTAGGATCTTCATCCATTTTACAAGTGCCACAAGGGTGATAGATAGAAACTGCATTAGATTTAAAGTGGTCAACCATTTCTTCTTCAGTAGCATTTAAAAGATCATGCGTAACACTTTCATTTCTTATTCTTTTAATACTATTTGTGTTTGCCAAAACTTTAGAAAAATTAATTGCACACTTAACATCATATATATCTTCTTCATGTGATAGAAAATTTGGATCTATCAATGGAGAATCATCAAAATTAGGAGAATTTAATGTAATCGTTCCTAAACTTTTTGGTCGACAAGAATTATAACCAATAATAAAACCATTAAATTTATCAGTTTTTAGTAAAGGTCTTTTATTTTTATGAGTGATAGAATAAGTTAAAGGATTAAAATATATCTGTAAGTTGGGATAATGATGTTTTGAATTCCAATTTACATACCCCCCAGACTGATTAATACTTAATGATAATGGTCCTTTCCTATTATAAAGATATCTTAATACAGAAGTAATTCTGCCTGGCCAAGTTCCTAAAGATTTATTTAGTGAATGATGATGTGTTTTAAATAAATAATCTAACCCAAGATGATCCTGGAGATTTCTTCCAACATTAGAATTATCAATTATTATTTCTTTATCAAATTGTTTTAAATGCTCTTTATCACCAATACCAGAATGCATTAACAAGTAAGGTGTCATTATAGAGCCAGAACATAAAATTGCTCCAAGAGATAGATTTATTATTTTTTCTGTTGATTTATTTTGAATTTTAATTCCAGTAATTTTTTTATTTTTAGTTATTAAATGTTTTACTTGAGTATTGTCTAATATAGTCAGCCTAGGGTTTTTTAATATAGGCTTTAAAAATACTTTTGATGATGAATGTCTAGTACCGTTGTAAGTATTAATATTATAATGACCTACTTGATTTTCGATAGATGTAGTTAAATTTATATTTTTTTTAATACCAATTTCATTACTAGCATTAAAAAAATATTCTAAAATTGAATGATGATGCTTACTTACATTATTTACTGGAATCTTTTCTTTTGTAAGAAATTCTTTATCATGATTTATTTGTTGCTCCATAGAACTGTATACTTTTTTTATATTTTCAAAACTCCATTCCTTATTGCTACCCCAATTTTCATAATCTGTTTCTAATCCTCTTGCATAGACCATTGCATTTATTGAGCCAGAGCCACCTAAAACTTTACCTCTTGGATAATATATTTGCCTATTGAATAAATTATCTTGTTTTTCCGAGTAGAAGTTCCAATTAATTTTTTTATTATAAAATGTCATTCCATAACCAAGAGGAACGTCAATGATAGGATTGTTATCTTTAGGCCCAGCCTCAATAAGGACTATATTAAAATTAGTTTTAGTCAGAAGTTTATTTGCTATTATACTTCCTGCAGAACCTGCTCCAATAATTGCTATATCAATATTATTCAAATTAGAATGTTTGTGTTACTTTAGTTAAATATCTAGGATTGTCTGGATCTAATCCCTTTTGAAAAGAGTAATTTACTATCCATGGATAAAATTTTGATAGAACTATAATTGGATCTAACTCTATCATATCATTAGGGCTATATAGAAGTTCAGTGTTAGATTTTTTATCATAGGTTATTTCATAGTGAAGATTGGTTAATGAAATAATTTGACTAGCATCTTTTGCTACTATCATCCCACTTTTATCTCTAAGCGATATAGTAAATAATTTGAATGAGTTTTGTATCAAGCTTTTTGGCCCATGCATTACTTCAGCACTACTGAAAGGTTCTATCATTTCTTGACATAACTCTTTAAACTTTAAAGATATTTCATTAGAAATTGCATATCCAACACCTCTACTAATTATGTATCCATTACTTATAGTTTTATCTAATATATTTGGATTCCATTGATTTTGATTATCTAAAATTAAATGATCACTTAACTTTTCAATTTGTTTATTAATATCTTTTTTATTAAGAGTATTAAAAACAAGCTTTAAAATTATCAATAAAGACAAAACAAAAGTTTTTGTCGCTGCAACACTTTTTTCTTCTCCAGCATTTATTTCAAAAAAATAATTGGATGTGTTTGCAATTGGGCTATTTAAGTTATTACTTATTAATATAGTCTTTGCTCCCATTTTTTGTACCATTTTATGACATTCAACCAAATCTTCACTTTTTCCTGATTGAGAAATAATGAAAACTAATGCTCTCGAAAAATTAAATTTTGATTCTTCTAAAGTTATTATAGATGGAGGCATGCTGTACGTTGGTAGACCAAGATATTTTGCAAACATATAAGATAAATAAAGAGCAGCACAATCTGAAGTACCTCTTGCGACAGTAACAACATAATCAATTTTTTTTTCTGATATTAAACTTGATATTTCCTGATAATTATTTTTATCATTCAAGATAAAATGATTAATTTTATTTGGAATAGAGAGTGCTTCAGATAAAACTTGGGAATTAGACATTAATTTTTTTTCCTCTTAAATAAACTTCTTTAAGATTAAATTCTTTATCTAAAATAAGAAAATTACTTAAAAAATTTTTTTGAATTACACCGACATTGTCTAGATTCATATATTTAGAAGCATTATAACTAGTTAAAGCGACTGCTTCTTCTAATGAAAAATTCATTGATATTAAATTTTTAAAAGTTTGATCCATAGTAACAATACTTCCTGCTAAAGTACCGTCAGACTTAATTTTTACTGAATGATTTTCTTTTTTTATATTATTTTTTGCAAAAATATATTCTCCATCATTGATTCCGCTAGCGTTAATAGAATCTGTTATCGCATAAAGACCAGGAATACATTTTTTTGCAATTTTTATTGCTTCTTTACTAACATGAATATTATCACAGATTATTTCAGCATATTTTCCTTTTGAAAGAGCAGCTGATAAAACTCCTGGGGATCTATGATGATTACCAGACATAGCATTATACAAATGTGTAAAACCAATTTCATGATCTTTCATAATTTTTTCACAGCAATCAAAGTCTGCCAAAGTGTGGCCAAATTGAATCTTAATATTTAGCTCCACTAAATCATTTATAAATTCTTGCATTCCATCAATTTCTGGGGCTAAGGTAATGATTTTTACATCGGCAATTTCAAGAATTTTTTTTATAAACTCTAAAGATGGTTTCTCAGTTAAATTTGGTTGAGCGCCAAGTTTATTAGGATTAATAAAAGGTCCTTCTAAATGAACTCCAAGGATATTATTACCATTATCTTTCTTTATTTCATTAAATCCTTTTAACGCTGAAATAGTATTTTCTAAGGTATTGGTCCAAGTAGTTGGCATTATTGAAGTGGTTCCATGTCGTAAATGATACTTAGACATTTCAATAATTGATTGTGAGCCCTCCATTACATCAAAACCATTACCACCATGACAATGGAGATCAATAAAACCAGGAATTATAATATTATTATAATCATCAGAGTCCTTTATTTTTAAGTCACTAATTTTTTCACTAAAATATACATCACCAATATAGGAAGAATTATAATTAATAATTTTTCCACTAACTTTATTTTGATCAGTCATCTAAACTTATTATCTTATATAGTAATTTGTTGGTTTTTAAAAAAATTAAAAAAACTTATAAATGAGGATTAATCTTACTAAATTTTTTCTCTAATTTGTCATTATTTCTTTTAGCATTTGGCATATTTACACTGATATAGAATGGAAACAATTTTTCATTTTTTAAGATATTTGCAACTTCAATTAAAATTGAATTTAAAATAAAAGATCCTGTAATTGTTGAAGCTGGTCCAACCATGTTATCTTTAATATTTATAATTGCATCACCAGGTGGAATCTTATTATCGATGAATATATCCGTTATTTCAAATAATCTTTTATTCAATTTAGATAGAGGAGCTTGTTTTGAGTATTTTACAGATGTTAGTGAAATAGTTTTTATTTTCTTTTTCTTAGCAATCAAAGCTGCTTCAACTGGAGCGTGATTGACACCTGAATTAGATACAATCATCAATATATCTTTGCTAGTAATTTTATATTTAGCTAGAGCTTTTTTTGCAATATTTGGAGTTCTTTCTAAAGCAGTGGCCTTTCTTGCTCCTTTTTTAAAACTGAGATCATCATCTCTTATTGGACATGCAGCAGCAAAACCACCTGCTCTATGAAATGATTCTTCTCCGAGTAATCTAGAGTGTCCAGTTCCAAAAATATATAACTGCCCACCCTTTTTATATGATTTACTAATTAACTTAGCACACTGTAAAAATTTTTTTTCTTCTTCTTTTAATATCTTCTTTAAAATTGAATTAATTTTTGAGGAATAAGATCTTGTTAATTTACTCATTTAGATTTTATATTAGATGCTAGGGCAAATATTGCCCTAGCAAAATAATGTAATTATTTGTATTCTTCTAACTCTTCAGCTGCTTCAGCTACTAAATCCGCAGCATCTCCTTCACCAAGAATTGCCCCTTGGATCATAGAGTTCATAACAGTTTGAAAAGCTTTGTAGTCTACAAATAGTGGCTCTGGTCCACCATCGCCAATCGCATCAATAAACATCATCCAATAATCTTCATTGTATGGAGCTTCATTTCCAATTTGAGGATATTGCATAATTGGTGTTAGACCCCAATCAGTATCGAGACTGTATTGAGAGTCACCTGATGTGATTATGCTAGCTAATTCCATTGCTTCTTTTTCAACACCTGTGTTTGAGAAAACTGCAACACTATCAGTGATTAAAAGAGTACCTTGATTTCCTTGTGGTCCAGCAGGAATTCTAACTGTTTTAACATCTAGACCTTCCTTATGCTGACCTCTACCCCAAGGTCCATTAATATACATAGCAATTTTTTCATCATTAAATAGTTCTGTTAACTGAGATCTCTCCCAAGCTAAAGGACCTTCCTGAGCAACGTTTGCTAACTTTCCATAAAATTCTAATGTTTCAACAGTATTAGATGAATTCAAAGTTATTTCGTTTGACATTGGATCAATAACTTGTCCTCCATTACTGTATAGGTAGTTTAAGAATTGGTGCATAGTATTATCAAAATCTTTACCAGCTAGTCCAATTCCTGCTGCTCCATCAACATTTTTTGTTACAGCTTCAGCCATTGAATATAGTTCGTCCCAAGTTTGAGGGCCTTCACATGCAACGCCAGCTTTTTCTAAAAGACCACAATTCATGAAAAGTGCTTTAGTAGAAAACGCATGAGGGAAACCCCAAGTTTTACCCATGTGTGTTACTGTGTTTAAGATACCTGGTTGATACATTGCTTGTTGTGAAGCAGGAATATTTGTTTCTAAAATATGTCCATTTTCTGCAAGACCTTTTAGAGTTCTTGATCCAACATATGAAAATGCAACAGGATCACCCGCGATAGCAAGATTAATTACTTTATCCTGACATGTTCCCCAAGGAACAGCCTCTAGAGTTACGTTCACTCCAGGATTGTCTTCCATGTACTTATCAGCTATTTCAACATAATTAGGTCGAAGATCACTACCACAGAATACACCGTGTACGTCAGCAGCATATGCCTTAAAGCCAACAAGTGAAAGTATAGCAATTGTAAGAAATGAAGATAGTTTTTTGAAATTCATATTTCCTCCATTTAAATTATAAATAAGAGATAACATTATCTGGCTCTATGAAGCAAGTTAGATTTTAAGTATTTCTCTAGTTTTTTACAGCTCCAGAAGTCAAACCAGCAACAATATATTTCTGTAGAAAAAGAAAAATGATTAATACAGGTGCTATCCCAACAAGAGAAGCCGCCATCATTTCATTCCATTTAACTGTCGTGTAACCAATAAATTCATAGAGTCCTGAGGGAATAGGCATGTACTCTTTTTTCTGATTAAAAGTTATCGCAAATAAGAACTGTTGTGCATATGATCCTATAAAAGCATATATCCCAACAACTACTAAGCCAGGAGTACTAAGTGGTGCTATAATGTGTCTTAAAATTTGAACCCTTGAAGCTCCATCAACAAATGCAGCCTCTTCCAAATCAATCGGGATTTTTTCAAAGTATGATTTTAATAACCATATTGCGGTAGGTATTAAGAAGGCGACACCTGGTACTATCATTGCTTGGTATGTATTAAGAAGACCAAAAGTTCTTAAAACTTTATATAAAGGAATTAAAAGTACAGCACCTGAAAACATATTTATTGCTAGTAAAATATATAAAGATGAATTCTTAAAAGGAAATTTGAAACGAGCATAAGAATAAGCGGCAGGAATAACAAATAACAAAGTAATTAAAGATGTAACACTAGCAAGAAAAAAACTATTAAAAATATATCGTGGCAACATTGGAACGGTTTTCCACATTTCTCTATATGCCCAAAAAGATAAATCATCAGAATAAAATTGATATGGTGAACGAAATAAATGATCCAAAGGACGAAGAGATGCATAGAACATTTCTACAAATGGTAGAAGTATAAAAGTCATGAAAACTAGTATACCTAAATATAAGATTATCTTTTCGTATAAATTATATTTATCCAATTTAGTTTTTAACTGCTCCTGCAGTTAGTCCTTCAACAATATATTTTTGTAAAAAAATAAAAACTAATAAAACAGGTGCTATCCCAACAAGAGAAGCAGCCATCATTTCATTCCATTTAACACTTTGATATCCTATAAATTCATATAATCCTGAAGGAATAGGCATATATTCTTTTTTTTGATTAAACGTTATTGCAAATAAGAACTGTTGTGCATAAGCGCCAATAAATGCATATATTCCAACTACAACCAATCCAGGAGTACTAAGTGGAGCTATTATATGACGTAGGATCTGTACTCTTGAAGCCCCATCTACAAAAGCAGCTTCTTCTAAATCAATTGGTATTTTTTCAAAGTATGATTTTAATAACCAAATAGATGTAGGTATTAAAAATGCTACTCCAGGTACAATCATTGCTTGATAACTATTCAACAAACCAAAAGTTCTTAAAACTTTATATAAAGGAATTAAAAGAACTGCCCCTGAGAACATATTTATTGCAAGCAATACATATAGACTTGTATTCTTTGCTGGAAATTTGAAACGAGCATAAGAATATGCTGCTGGGATTACAAAAATAAGTGTTATTACTGCAACTGAAGTTGCTAAAAAAAAACTATTAAATATATATCTTCCAAGCATTGGAACTGTATTCCACATTTCTCTATATGCCCAAAAAGATAAATCATCAGAATAAAATTGATATGGTGAACGAAATAAATGATCCAAAGGACGAAGAGATGCATAGAACATTTCTACAAATGGTAGAAGTATAAAAGTCATAAAGACTAAAATACCTGAATAGATAAGTATTTTTTCAAAAGTATTATATTTATTCATGAGAAATTTTCTTATTTATTCTTGCAAGAAGAGCTAGGTAGAAACCAGCAAATAAAGTTAATAAAATCATGACAACTACAGCTCTTGCTGCTCCTCTTCCAAATTTATAATTTCCTAAAGCTTGTTTGTATGTATCTATTATTAATGTTGTTGTTGCACCCCTTGGCCCACCCTCAGTCAATATCCAAATTATTTCAAATGAATTGAAAGTCCAAATCGCAGACAGTAATGACATTGTAATTATTACTGGAGTTATTTGAGGAAGGGTAATTTTAAAAAATCTATCCCATCTTGAAGCACCATCGCAATAAGCTGCCTCGTATAAATCTCTTGGAACACCTTGCATTGCGGCGAGAAAAAAAACTGTTACCATTGGCGTTCCAACCCAAACATCCGCTATTATTGTAGAAATAAAAGCACTTTGCTTGTATGCAAGAAAACCAAATGGACCATCTAAAATGCCAGTTCTCATTCCAACACCAGCAATTATTCCAAAATATCCATTGTATAACCATAACCAACCCAACATTCCAATTGCAATCGGCACTACCCAGGGAGGCATTACAAGAACTCTAAATATTGATCTTCCTTTTAAATTAGCATTTAGTAAAACAGCTCCAATTAAACCAATAATAAGTTTTAAAGACACTGAAAAAAACATCCAAACAAAAGTTCTAGTTACTATCCCATTAAATTTTTTACTTGAAAGCATTTTTTGATAATTTTCAAATCCAACATAATCTTCTCCAGCTAAACTTGAATTTGTGAATGAAAGTCTGATTGTTTCCAATAACGGCCAGGCAACAATGAGAACTATATAAAGGGCAGCTGGAGCAATCAAAGCATATGCTAAATAAGTCTGGGCATTATATGATTTTAATTTTTGTTTCATATGCTAGTTTAATAAAGAGTCAAATTTATCCCAAGTACTTTTTAAGTCAATTACTTTACCTGTATTTCTAGACTCATCAATTTTCATTGCTACAATTCCTGCTTCCATACACTCTATTACACCAACTGGTAATTCTTTATTATTTTTTAACAAATAATTATTAATGTCTTTAGCCATTAAACTGTCTGCACCATAATGACCTTTTATTTCTTTTCCAAAGGCTGCTCCATAATCTTCGTCAATAAGTACATTATTATTTTCATCATGAGCTTTCATAAATCCTCTAACAAAATCCCCTTCAATCATTCCTGTAGATCCTATAACTGCAAATCTTCTAAATTCGTCTGGAACCTTCATATTAGTGTGAAAAGATAATACTGCTTTATTTTCATATTCTATTATTGCTACTTGATGATCGACGATATCAGCATCACTATCAAAGACATTTGATTTTGACTCCCAACCTTTCAGTCTATCTTTTGTATATTGTTCATGAGAACCCTCTGGAAGATTATCTGGTATAAAAGATCTTCTTGAACCAAAACTAGCAACTTTAATAGGTCTACTCTTCGTAATCATTGAATAGAAGTCAATATCATGGCAACATTTTTCCAGCATAAAGCCTCCTGAATATTTTTGTTTTCTTCTCCAATTTCGCATAAAAAAAGCACCATGCGAGGGTACAATATGTTCTGAAGCTTCAATTGATATTATATTTCCAATAGCATTTTGATCTAATAATTTTCTTACAGATCTTGCTTGTTGCGAATATCTTAGAACTAAGCCAACTATAATTCTTTCTTTGCCATATTCTTTTATTAATTTAGCTAACTCAAAAGTTTCTTGTTCATTTATTACTATTGGTTTTTCGGCAAAAATTTGTAATCCAGCTTTTAATCCAAGCTTGATATGATCTAAATGTAAATGATTAGGAGAACCAATCATTAACATATCTAGTTTCTCTCGATTCAACATTTCGTTTAAACTTGAATATGATTTATTTGGAAAAAAATTATTTTTCTCAGCAAAATCTTTACCTATTGGCTGAGGATCTACATAGGCAATCATTTCAAAATTTGGATTAACTTTTGAAAATTCATTATAAACACTAGCTGTTCTACTCCCAAAACCTACTGCGCCTATTTTCATATTTATTTTACTTTAACATTAAAAATTGTGATATCGCCAGCCTAATTTTTTTAAAAAATCCATAGAATTTAGAAGTGCTGAACGAAATTCTATCCATTTTCTTGAAATTTTTCCTTTCCATGCAACTTCTGATAAAGTTGCTAATCTTGGGTTGATCATTTGATCAAAAAATTTTTTATCTGTAATTGTCTCTGACCACAGTTGACCTTGTAACCCTTTTATCAATTCTGATTTATTTATATCTTTTATTGGGTCCCATTCATGAATATCTTTTACTTCTATAGTTGCAGCCCAACAAATACCTCTTTCTTCAGTTGAATTGTTATAAGCCATATCAAAATATGTTTTTTGACCAGGACAAAGTATTGTTTCAAATCCCTTATTTGTAGTTTCTTTTGCAACATCTGAATGCTCCCATGAAAAGATCAAACATGATTTATCAATTTTTCCTGCACTTCCACCCACCCCGTGATCGATATGAGGAGACACTGCCGCCTCGTTCCATGCAGCTGTTCTTTTATTTTTTAATTTTAGAAAATCTATTAAAAAATTCATATAGTAATCTTGATATTCCTCTTGTGATTTAATATTATTTTTTTTCATAAACTCGATAATTGCTGGAGAACCTTCCCAGGCATTACTTGGTCTTTCATCAACGCCAACATGAATTACATCATATGAGAAAATATCACTTACTTCATTCAACATATCTTTTAAAAAAGTTACAGTTTTTTCTAAGGAAGGATTTATTGTATTATTCTTATACGAACCAACATCTTCACTAACTATATTTGAAGACTGTTCTCTAAGTTCTGGCATGATTTCTAGTAATGCCCAAGAATGTGCTGGTAAATCAATTTCAGGCATAATCTCGATATTTAATTTTTTTGCATATATAATTAAATCTTTAATATCTTCCTGTGAGTAATATCCGCCATATTTATCATAACCACTTCCATACAATGGTGGTATTTTAAAATTATATCCTCTGTATCCTCCATTTAATGCTAGATCTGGATATTTTTTAATTTCAATTCTCCACGCTTCGTTATCTGTTAAATGCCAGTGAAATCTATTAAGCTTAAATAATGCCATGTAATTAAATAAACGTTTGATTTCATCAATAGTATAAAATTGTCTTGCACAATCAAGATGCATTCCTCTCCATTGATATTTTGGATTATCGTGTATTGTACAAATTGGAAGCTTTGTTTGATAGAAATCAATTAAATGAACTAAAGATATAAGACCATATAGCTTTCCACCATAAGATTTATATTTAATCTCAATATTATCTTTTGTTATCTGCATAAAATATTGATCGTTTAATAACTGATCATCTTTTTTAAAGAAAATTGGAAATCCTTTTTCAGAAGTAAAATTAATATCCAATTTGGAAATAATATTTTGCAAATTAGAAATAATTTCAATTTCCGTATTTAGATTAAATGTTTTATTTTCAATATTTATAAATTTATTTTGTAAATGAATTTTTTCTGGCTCAGGAATAATAGGTATAAAATTTTTTGTTTTTAAATCTTCATAAGTTTTCTTTTTAATTGGTTTTTCAAATATCAAATCTGAAACATTTATATTTAATTTACTATTGTTTAATGTATCAATAATGAAAACACCTTCCGGACCACACGAAAGGTTGAAGTTACCAATTTTAGGAATTTGTAAATCTAATAAAATTGTATTTTTTTTTATAGATAACTCATAATAACGTCCAATTTGCTTAGTTATTTCGCCTCCTGATATAGATTTTATTGAATAAACTAATGAGAAACACAGTTTCAAATTTGAATCTACTAATTTATTATCAAGAACAATTTTTAATTTATTTTCATTTGTAAAAGATATATTAATTTGATTAGTCATAACTAGAAATTATATGAGTTTTAAAGATATATTTAATATAGACGCAGAAGTAAAGGAAAGTGCTCATGCAAGAGTAAATTTAATTGGTGAACATACCGATTATACTGGTGGATATGTCATGCCTACACTTCTATATTTTAAAAATAACATTGAGATATCTCAAAATATTTCTAATGAATTCACAGTTTATTCTCAACATTTTGAAGAAAAAAAAACATTCAATGATTTCAAGAAATCAACCAGCAATGAGTGGGTTGATTATATAAAAGGTTGTTTACATATTTTTTTTAATGAAAATAAGATTTCATCTAAATTTTTGAACATTTTTATTTCATCTGATATACCTTTAGAAAGAGGTATTTCATCATCTTCAGCATTGTGTGTTGCTACACTAAAAGCACTTAATACTTTTTTTGGAACAAAAATCAAAGATCCAGAAATTGCAAAATTAGCAAAGAAAGTAGAATTCAACTATATAGGTGTTTCTGGTGGAATAATGGATCAAATGGTTTCTTCTATTGGTATTCATGGCAAAGCATTTTTTATGAATTGTAAGAATTTAGAATACGAACTTATTAATTTTCCAGAAAATTGGAAATTTTGTTTGATTGACTCTGAAGTACAACGTAATTTAAGAGATAGCTCTTATAATGAAAGATTTGTTGAACTCCAAGAGGCTGAGAAAAAACTTGGTGTAGAATATTTAGGTGAAGTTAAAAAAGAAAATTTTCAAACAAATAAATTTGACAATAATACTATAGCAAAAAGAGCAAAGCACGTAGTTTTTGAAAATGATAGAGTGATTAATGCGAAAAAAAATTTAATAGAAAATAATATTCAGGAGTTTGGAAAATTAATGAATGAAAGTCACGTATCATATTCTAAAGATTTTGAAGCATCTACTTTAGATGTTGATTTAATTGTTCAGAGATCAGTTGAATGTGGTGCTCTAGGCGCCAGATTGACTGGTGGTGGATTTGGTGGTTTTACAGTTTCATTAATTGAAGGAAATAATTTTAGTAATTGGTATAGTAAAATATTAAATTTTTATCCTGCTGAAAAGATCTTCGAAGTCAATTAGGGTTTAATAACCTTCTAAGCTTACCCTCAGTGACATCATGATCAATATAACATCCTTGTAGATGTCTAAAACCAGAATTTGGATCAAATTTAGTTCTTCCATGTAATAATCTCAGGTTATCAAACATTGCAATCATTCCTTTAGATAATCTAAATTTAATTTTGAAATTATCAGAATTACAAAGTTTGAACATATATTTTCTAGCCTTATAAAAGAGATCAAGATTATTTTCCTCTAATAATGGAACATAATCAAGTCTTCCACTAAAGCGTATTTGTCTAAAGTTATTATTATGATCTAGTTCAATTAATTTTGCTTCATCGATTAAAATAGTATCAATATCTGTAAATTTAAAAGTAACATTAGTTTCAGTTAATACTTTATAAAATTCAGGTTGGTTATGTTTTAAAAAATTTGCAACACTAAAACCATCAACTAAACTTGAGTCTCCTCCTGTAGATTCATTAGCAATACAATGAAGTAATTGAATTCCAGGAACAGGCTTTCTATATGGGTTATCTGAATGCGAAGTTAACTCTAATGCAGTATAGGCAAGATCATTTGGATTTGGCTTAGAGACAACGTTAAATAATTTTCCAAAATTTGTTGCTCGAACTGGGCCTAATTTTTCAGCAAAATTTATAACTTCATTTTCTTCTGCTTTTGTATTTTCGATTATTACATAACCGTATTGATAAAATACTTTAAGCATATTGATAAGTTCCTTTTTATTCTCAAAGATTTTATTATTATCAAAAATTTCTAAATTTTGTTCACTGACATTCCATATTATTTTTTCAGGTATGACATCAATATTATTTATTTCATTATAAAGATCATCGATATTAAAAGATCCTTTTACTCCATCACTAAATTCAACATTTAATATATTTTCGTTAACATTATGAGAATTTATAAATAGATTATCATCTAAGAGGCTTGGTTCATATAAACGTTGTAGATTATTTTGGTCTACGAATTCACTCCCATTTAATCTTTCACGAAGCCAAATACTATGAAGTTTAAACTCTGATAATTTTCCTTCATTAATAGAAATTATTTTTTTTCCCATTTTTAATTTATTAATTAATATTTAAATTTGTGTAAATTATAAAATATAGTTAAAAATTAAAAAATGGTTGAGAAATAAATGATTAATTATTCTCCTAGTAGAGAATCATCCAAAACTCTAGTTTCATATGCTGAATAAGAATGCCAGCCATGTACTGTTTGATCAAAATCAATTACACTACCTGTCATTAATCCAGATTCTTCTGAGCACATAAAAGCTAATCCCTTTGCTACATCAATAGGTTTAATCAATCTGTTAAAAGGAACTTTTTTTTCTTCATCTTGCAACCAATTAGGATTTTTTTTATGAACTCTTGTTTGAATATCATGTTCAGCAGGAGTATCCGTCCATCCAATATTTAAGGCGTTTACTCTTATTTGATAACTAGCGACAGAATTTGCAATATTTTTTGTCATTGTAGCTAAAGCAGCTTTTGATCCACTATAAGCAACAATAAATGGCATACCACTATACATTGCCATAGATAATACATTTGCAATTGTTCCTTTGTTCTTATCTCTAATCATTATTTTAATTGTCTCTTGCATTAATATGAAAGGTGCACGGGTATTAATATTATAATTATTTTCATAATTTTCTAGAGTAGCACTTAGAATTGTTCCTCTTTCTGTGTATCCTGCAACATTAATTAAAGAATTTATTGTTCCAAATTTTTTATCAGTCTTCAAAACAATTTTTTTGCAATCATCAACATTTTTAAGGTCTGCTTTTATATACAAACACTCAGTGCCTAATTTTTCAATCTGATTTTTAACTTCAAAACCTTTATTTTCTTGTCTCCCACAAATTGTAATTGCTTTAGCACCTCTGCTAGCTAATAATCTCGCTGTTTCAGCACCACTACCTTGTGTACTACCTGTAACTATAATGACCTTATCTTTAAATTGTTCATTCATAGAATTTATCTATAACTAAAATTTTGGTTTTACAACTTTATTTAATTTTACTGATTTAGTAGCTGAATTCGCAAGAATTAAAGCATTCTTTCCATCCTCAAAAGTGACTAATGTATTTTTTTTATTTTTTATTGATTTAATAAATTGATCTAATTGTATTTGATAAGCATCTTTGTATCTTTCGATAAAAAAATTTTTAATAGGTTTTTTTGCAAATGATAAATTTTGATTATAGTAATTAATATCATTATTTGGAACATTATCAGAAATTAACATTCCATTACTTCCAAATACTTCGAGTCTTTGATCATAACCATAGACGGCTCTTCTTGAATTATTTATATGAACTAAAACCCCTTTTTTTGATTTCATAAAACACATAGTTGTGTCATAATCATTTGTAACCTTAAAATCATTTGAGACATTTACAGAACCTTGTGCAAAAACATCTACAATTGGATCATTATTAAGAATAAATTGTGCCAAATCAAAATCATGTATTGAACAATCTCTAAAAATTCCACCCGATTGTTTTAAATAATCAATACCAGGTGGAGAAGAGTCTCTACTTGTGATTACAATCATTTCAATTTTACCAATCTTTCCTGATAGAACCTCACTTTGTACTTTATTATGATTAGGATCAAATCTACGATTAAAACCAATTTGAATAGTTGGTTTATATTTTTTAATTTTTTGCCAACATTTATTTACTTTATTTATATCTAAATCAATTGGCTTTTCACATAATATAGCTTTATTACATTCTGCTCCTAGAGAAATATAATCTGTATGAGTCGGGGTGGCAGAAGCAATTAAAATAGCATTTATTTGATCTGAAGAAATTGCTTCCTTTGCAGTCTTTGCAACTTCACAACTATATTTTTTTGCAATTTTTTTAGCAGAGCTTGTATCAATGTCATAAACATATTTGAGACTCGCTTCTGGATGATTATTTATGATTGAAGCATGTAATTTCCCAATTCTTCCTGTTCCTAATAAGCTAAAATTAATCATTTTAGATTTTTATCCACTTTGAATTTAAACTAGAAGATTTTTTTGCTGCATAAATAAATTTAATACCAGCTACACCATCATCAATTGTTGGAAATGAATATTTTTTATTTTTATTATGAATCTGATCAGCAAATTCTGAATAAATATTTGCAAAAGCTTCAAAAAAACCTTCTGGGTGACCGGCAGCAATTCTTGAAGATGATAGTGAAAATTTAGATACTAATTTACTTGCTCTTGTTATAACTTTCATTGGTTTATCTAGTTCTGTAAACTTTAGATTATTTGGATCATCCTGTAACCATTCTATTGAACCTTTTGTTCCATACACTCTAATTTTTAGACCATTTTCTCCACCAGTAGCAGCAGACGATACCCAGATTATACCTCTTGCCTTATTTCGCATTCTTAATAATACAAAAGCATTATCATCAACAGAAATTTCTGAGGATAATGAATTTACTTCTGCCGATATTTCATTTGCTTCTAATCCAGTCACATATCTCAACAAATGATACGCGTGAGTTCCAATTTCAGATAAAATCATTGAGGGCCCAGATTGTTTTTTATCTAGTCTCCATTTTAATGTTCTTTTTTCATCTTTCTTTTTTACTCCAACTGTATAACCTTGGGGGTACTCAACATTTATTAAATTGATTTTTCCTAATTTATGATTTGAAACAATATTTTTTGCCTCTCGTAGCATTGGATAGCTTGAGTAATTGTGTGTTAATGCAAATACAATTTTATTTTTTAAAATTACTTTTTTTAATTTAACAGCATCCTCAACTGTTGCCGTTAATGGCTTGTCACAAATAATATGTATTCCTTTTTCAACAAATGCTTTTGCTATCTTATAATGATCACCCGATGGAGTCATTATTCCAAGCGCTTGAATACCATCGTTTCTTTTTGACTCAGCGGATGCCATAGACTTATAATCACTGTAACAACGATCATCAGCTAATCCTAATGAAGAACCAAAAGATTTAGATTTTTTTTTATCCTTTGAAAATATTCCAGCAACAAATTCAAATTTATTATCAAATCTTGCTGATAACCTATGTGTGTATCCAATAAATGAATTAGGACCTCCACCAATAAAACCAATTCTAATTTTATTTTTATTATTTAAAGTATCATTTCTAAGTAAGTCTAATCTACCAAAAGCAATTTTGGATTTTTTTTTCATTAATTAACTATGCCACCATCAATTACATAATTTTGTGCGGTACAACCAGAACTTTGATCTGATGCAAAAAACAAAACTGGCTTTGATATATCTTCAGGCATAAGCATTCTCTTAATACATTGTCTCTCAAGTTGAGTTTTTTTAATTTCTGGAGTAAGCCATAATTTTTTTTGCCTCTCCGTAATGATCCAGCCAGGAACAATACAATTTACTCTGATGTTATAGACACCTAAATCTCTTGCTAAAGTTCTTGTTAAACCCATAATCGCAGATTTTGCAGTGGTATATCCAGGCATACCGCCTTGAGAAATCATCCATGAAAAACTACCTATATTTACAACAGAACCTTTGCCTAAATCCTTCATGTCTTTATAGACAGCTTGAGTTGCAAAAAAATAATGTCTTAAATTAATATTCATTCTATCATCCCAATATTCAGGGGTGACACTATCTAGATCATGTCTCTCATCATTTGCTGCATTATTTACCAGAATTGAAATTGGCCCAATTTCTTTTTTTACTTGTTCTAATGAACTTTTAAGTTGTTCTATATTTTTTAAATCACATTTTACAAATAGACTATCAATATCATATTTGTTTTTAATTTTTTTTGATAACTCGTTACCTAACTCATCATTTATATCTAAAAATGCAACTTTTGATTTTTGAGAAGCAAATTGTTCGACAATACTTTCCCCAATTCCTGAGGCGCCCCCTGTAATAAGCACTACTCTATCTTTTAGTGATGGATAAGTTGCGATTTCGTTCATGATTATTTATGATATATTAATCTAAGTTATGTTTAACATAATCAAATTAAATGAAAAAGATAATATTGGAATTGCCCCAATGGATATTCCTCAGAATATTAATATAAATTATGGAATTAAATCTATAAATAATATTCCTTATGGCCATAAAATTTCTTTAAAAAAAATTAAAAGTGGTGATTTTATTTTTAAGTATGGTCAGATAATAGGAATCTCTAATAAAAATATAGAACCTGGTGAACATGTACATTCCCATAATATGGGATATAGTGAATTCAAAAGAGAATATGTCCGTAAAGATATTAGAAATGATATTAATAAAAGTGAAAAAACAGAATACTTTAAAGGCTTTAAAAGGAATAATGGATCATCAGGTACTAGGAATTATATAGGTTTAATTAGTACAGTTAATTGTTCAGCAACAGTTGTTAAAAAAATATCTGATAAAGTAAATAATTATTTAAAAAATAATAATTTTAATAACATTGATGGGGCAGTTTGTTTAAAACATTCATCAGGTTGTGGGATGAATACTTCTGGATATGCCATGAATGTATTTAACAGAACTATTGAAGGTTTTAAAATTCATCCTAATTTTGGAAAAGTTTTTGTTATTGGACTTGGATGCGAATGTGCCCAAATAAGTTTGTATAATAATGATCAGGAAAAAAGAAATATTGAATATTTGAATATTCAAGATGAAGGTGGAACAAATGAAATAATAACGAAAGTAACTTCAAAAATTATTAATCAACTAAATGAAATTAATAGTATTTCTAGAACAAATATACCCATTTCAGAACTAACAGTTGCTTTGCAATGTGGTGGTTCAGATTCGTATTCTGGGATAACTGCAAATCCTGCGCTAGGCTTTGCTTCAGATATAATTATTGATCATGGTGGAACAACATTACTATCAGAGACTCCAGAAATATATGGAGCAGAACATTTATTATTTGAAAAATCATCAAACGAAAAAAATATAGAAAAACTAAATAAACAAATTGAATGGTGGAAAAAATATGTTGCTAGCAACGATAGCACATTAGATAATAATCCAAGTCCTGGTAATAAAAAAGGAGGTTTAACTACAATTCTGGAAAAATCATTAGGCGCAGTATCGAAAGCTGGAAATAGAAAGATGGTTGATGTTCTCGATTATGCTGAACAGGTTAAAACCAAAGGTTTTAACTTTATGAATTCTCCAGGTTATGATCCTGTTTCAGTAACTGGTCAAGTTGCTTCTGGCGCTAATGTTATTTGTTTTACTACTGGTCGAGGTTCGTGCTTTGGATTTAAACCCACTCCAAGTATTAAAATAGCAACAAATACAAATATGTATAATAAACTTAGTGAAGATATGGACATCAATGCTGGTACTATTATGGATAACGTTGCAAGCGTTAATGAAGTTGGCAAAGAAATATTTGAAAAAATAATTTCAGTTGCATCTGGTGAAAAATCAAAGAGTGAAATAAATGATTATGGTGATGATGAATTTAATCCTTGGATAATTGGAGCAACGCTATAAATTTATAAATCACCTTTAAAGGCGTTAATATACATTTTTAAAAAATCTTCTGCGTTAACTGGTATAGGATTTGTACTTGTTGATGGATCATTAAAAGCCATTAAACTCATTTTTTCTAAATTTTTGTCATCATCAATTATTTCACTTAAAGTATGAGGAATATTTAAATTAGATCTAAGCTCTAGAATCCAATCCATAAAATTGTTAAATGTTGCTGATTTTAAATTTATATATCTTGAAATATCAATAATTTTTTCTTCAATTCCTTTTTTATTATATTGTAAAACATAAGGCATAAATACTGCATTGGTTAATCCATGATGTGTATTATAAATTGCACCAACAGGATGACTTAAAGAATGGATAGCACCTAAACCCTTTTGAAAAGCTATTGAGCCCATAGAAGATGTTGCAAGCATATTAGCTCGAGCTTTTATATTTTTTCCATCTTTATAGGCTAGAATTAAATTATCCTTGATCATCTTTATCCCTTCTAAAGCTATTCCTTGAGAAAGAGGATGAAAATTATTAGATGAATAAGCTTCAAAACAATGGGCCAAAGCATCCATACCAGTATATGCTGTTAATGATGAAGGTAATGGTATTGTTAAATCAGGATCAAGTATAACTATAGAAGGCAGCATTTTTGGATGGAAAATTATTTTTTTTTCTTTTGTTTTTTCATTAGTAAAAACTGATGCTCTTCCAGTCTCTGAGCCTGTTCCTGCTGTTGTCGGAACAGCAATAATAGGAAATATCGCATCACTAATTGCTCTTGTCCACCAATCACCAATATCTTCAAAATCCCATAATGGTCTTTCTTGTTTAGACATAAAAGCGATACCTTTTCCTGTATCCATACCAGAGCCACCCCCTACAGCTATTACTCCATCGTGATTATTGTGGTTAAATTGTTTAACTCCCTCCTCTACATTTTGACTTGTAGGATTTGATTTTACTTTACTAAATATATTTGCTTTTTGATTAAGGGAGCTATTAATTTTATTAATTATATCAGTTTGAAGAATGCCTGGGTCAGTAACTATCAAAGGATTTTTAATATTTAAATTATCACATGCTTTTTGAATTTCTTTAATTCTATTCAAACCAAACCACATATTTGTTGGATAATTCCAATTTATATTTTGTATTTCCATTAAATTGTCCTTATGTGATAACTTTTTGCTCGAGTAAGATGATCAAAACCTAAAACTGAAAGAGTAACACCAATGCCAGTATCTTTTACTCCTGTCCAAGCAAGACCTGGATCGAGATAATCACATCTATTCATAAAAAAAGTACCTGTCTCTACTTGAGATCCCATACTTTGTGCAAACTCTTTATCAGAAGTCCAAATACTAGCAGTTAATCCATAAACACTATCATTCATAAGGTTAATAGCATCTTCTTCATTTTTAACTTTCATTATTCCAACGGTTGGTCCAAAAGTTTCCTCTTTCATAAATTCCATTGAATGATCTACATTTATAAGAGCTGAAGGACTAACATAGCAATTAGTTCCATCATCAGCCTTAAATTTATTTGAGTCAATTATATTTTTAGCACCTTTGTTTAAAGCTTGGGAAACTTGTGTTCTAATATATTTTGCTGCATTCATTCTAACAACAGGTCCTAAATTGGTATTTTCTTCTAGTGGATTTCCCAAAATATATTTTTCTGTAATTGATTTAAAACCATCTACAAATTTATCATATATATTTTCATCAATATATATTCTTTCAATACCACAACATGATTGACCTGAATTGAAATAGGAACCATCAACTAAATTTTCGATTGCATGTTCAAGATTACAATCACTTCTCACATATGCTGGATCTTTTCCTCCAAGTTCTAATCCTGCACCTATAAATCTTGTGCCAATAGATTTTTTTATTTCTCTTCCTCCACTTACTGAACCAGTAAATAAAACATGATTTATTCGATAGTCAGAAATTACTTTTGAAGTAGATGAATGATTTAAATGAAGAAATTGAAATATATTCTTTGGCAATGATGCTTTGGTAGCAGCATCAAACAATTGTTCAGCACATAATGGTGTTTGAGATGAATGTTTTAGAATAACAGTATTACCTGATAACAGACTTGGAACAATAGAGTTAACAGATGTATTAAACGGATAATTCCAAGGTGCAATTACAAAAATTGTACCAAGTGGTTCCTTTTTTATATAATTATCAAACTCTGAGTCTTTTCTAGATACCAAATCCTCTAAAGCTCTATCAGCGTTATCAATCATATAATTTGCTCTTTCTTCAAAACCTCTCATTTCACCAGGACATTGAATAATTGGTCTTCCAATTTGTTTGCATAAATTTTCAATGATTTCTTCATCATTTAAAAGGAATGATTTTACAAAATTATTAATTATTTCTTTTCTTTCACGTAAAGAAGTTTCTTTCCACTCTTTCCTAGCCTCGTAAGCATTTTGAAGAACAGTTTCTATTTCACTATCTGTCGCAAAATTTCTTTCTACAAGTATAGAATTATCAATTGGACTAACAGTTTTAAGCATTTTAATTTGTTTAGTTATTTTAATTAATTAAATCAATTAAATTTTTTTAAATTATATATATAGTTTGTTTATGAAATTAAATTTCTCAGGAAGAACAGCTCTTATTACTGGTGGCTCTGGTGGAATTGGATTATCAATAGTAGAAAAATTAATCAAAAATAAAATTAAAGTCATAATTTTAGACATAAATACACCAAGTAAAAAAATACTATTAAATAAATTTGTTGAATTTATAAAAATAGATTTATCAGACTATACAAATTTACATTTATGTTTAACAGAACTAAAGAAAAAATATAAAAAAATTGAATATGTAATTAATGCAGCAGGTGTTTTGTGGTTTGATAAAGACGTAAGTTTAGAAAAAATTGAAATAAACACATGGAATAAAGTTTTTTCTATAAACCTTAATTCAATAGTAATTATTTTACAAAGTATACTTCCTCAAATGAAAAAAAATAAATTTGGATCTATAGTTCACATTTCATCTATTGATGCTTTATCTGGAGACAATAAACCTCAAGATGCTTATGGATCATCTAAGGCGGCTTTATTGCGCCTTTCTAAATCAATATCTATTCAGTTTGCAAGCAAAAATATAAGATCAAATTCTATATTGCCAGGACCAATAGAGACTCCAATGCAGGAAAGATGGAAAAAAAATCCAGAATCGAAAAAAAATCTATCTAAGGTTATACCACTTAGAAGAGTTGGTCAACCTAGTGATATAGCAAACTCAACAATGTTTCTTTTAAGCGATGAAAGCAGCTTTGTTACCGGTACTGAATTAATTGTCGACGGGGGTCTTAGGGCTAAACCTTAATTTTATCCTCTTTCAAAATATCTTCTAAGCTGCCAGTCGTTAACTGATATATCATAATCTTTTTGCTCCCACTCAGCTGCATGGATATAATGTTCTAAAACATCAGAATGGAAAATTTCTGGTAATAATTTTGATTTTTTTGCTAATTGAATTGCTGCATTTAATGTCTTTGGAACTTCTCTTACTTTTTTTTCATAGATATTCCCACTGTAAGGTTCCTCCAGTTTAAGTTTATTTTTTATTCCATACAATCCAGCACCGACAAGTGCAGCAAAAGCTAAATAAGGATTTACATCTGCTCCTGGTACTCTACACTCTATTCTTATTGAAGAACCATGACCCGCTAATCTAAAACCAGCAGTTCTATTATCTATACCCCAAACTGACTTTGTTGGAGCGAAAGACCCCTCTTGGAATCTTTTATAAGAATTTATGTTTGGTGCTAAAAAAATAGAAATATCAGATAAAAATTTTATCTGACCAGCAACATAACTTTTGAATATATCTGACATTCCAAATTTATCCTTTGAATTATAAAAAATATTTTTTTTTGTTTTCTTATCAAAGAGTGAATTATGAACATGACAAGAACTGCCACCTACATTCTCTTTATATTTTGCCATAAATGTGACTGCTTTATTTTTCTTATAAGCAATTTCTTTAGCAGCATTTTTAATCAAAATGTGATTATCTGCCATATTTAATGCGTCTGTGAAGACAACATTTATTTCTTCTTGTCCAGGAGCTGCCTCACCCTTTGAACATTCAACATAAATTCCAGATTTGAGGAGAGAATTTCTTAACTCTCTCATAACATCTTCTTCCTTAGTTGTTTGGAAAATCATATAATCTTGTATGTACCAAGATGACTCTTTTAAATTTTTATAATTATTATTGTGAATTTCATCATAGGTTTGGTCAAATAAAAAAAATTCTAATTCTGATCCAATCATAGGATCAAACCCCATTTTATTTGCCTTAGCAATAACATCTTTTAAAATTTGTCTAGTTGAATGAACAAGCGGTTTTTTTCCATGATGGTCAAGGCAATCACAAATTACAATAGCTGTTTTTTCTAACCAAGTTGCAATTTTTATTGATTTCAAGTCGGGGATTACAGTCATGTCGCCATACCCAGTTTCCCATGAAGAAGATTTATATCCAGGAACAGTAAACATATCCATATCAACTGTATAAAGATAATCACACATATGTGTTTCTTTATGTACGTAATCTATAAATGCTTTGCCAGTAACTCTTTTACCATTTAATCTTCCCTGCATATCTGACACACAAACTAAAACCGTATCAATTTCATCATTTTTGATAGCTTTTTTTAGATCGTTAAAAGTAATTGTCATTAAGTTAGCCTCGAAAAAATCCAGCACTTTTAAAGTGCTGGATTAAAATTATTATCTATAAGGATATCCTGCTTTATCCATTGTTGATGCATATAATTTGAATGCATCTACAACTTTACCACTTCTAGGGCTTGAACTAGCTACATCATCCCAGAATTTTTCAGCATCTTTTACAACTCCTGACCATTCATTTGCTGGTAGACTAGTAAGTTCCATTTTTTTACCATTTACCCTTAAGTCTGCTTCTCCACCCCAATACCAAACTTGTCTATAGTAATGAGATTGATCAATAGACATCTTAAATAATTCTTGAAGTTTGGGTGACAGTTTTTCCCAACTTTTAGAATTGGCAAAGTATGAACCAAACCAAGCACCTGTTACAGAATTAGTTAACGCATAATTACAAATATCAGCCCAACCAACCTCATAAGCTTCAGTAAATCCACACCAACATACACCATCAAGCTCGCCTGTTTGCATTGCAACTTCAACATCATCCCAAGGGACAATTACAGGAATTAAGCCATACTGTGCTAAGAAACGACCAGCTGTCGGAACACCAAAAACTCGTAAACCTTTCATATCAGCAAGTGAGGTAATTTTTTTATCTACTGTAAATAAATGACATGGATCCCAAGCAGAAGTACTTAACCATGTCACATCTCTTACTTCTCCATATGCCTCTGCCCAAATTTCATCTAGACCATAATATTTAAACATTGCTGGCACATCCAAGCTATACCTTGTTGCAAATGGAAAATATCCTCCAAAAACAGATATATCTACTGGCGATCCCATTGTAGCATCATCACTCTGAACAGCATCAATGGTTCCAGCTTGCATAGCTCTAAATAGCTCATCTGTAGGTACTAATTGATCAGCATAAAAAAGTTCGATTTCCATTTCACCATGGGCAGCTTTATTAAATGCTTCAATTTGAGGAAGAACTACATGTGCTCCTAATGGTGCACCTGAATATGTTTGTAGTCTCCATTTAATAGGATTAGTTGCTGCATAACCATACGGAGCTGCTAAAGTTGAAGCCCCAATTGCGCCAGCAGATATTAATCCAGCTTTTTTTAAAAACTCACGTCTTTTAGTGAGATTTTTTTTATTTTTCATAATACCTCCTTTCAAAAGTAAATTGAAATAATAAGTGATTTAACTATTTTAAAAAATATAAATCAAGAAAATTAGCGATACTTTATAAACAAATTAATTATCTTCTAGACACATAATCAGGAAGCCAAGTTGCAATTTCAGGAAAAATCATAACTATAGCTAAACCTAAACACATAACTAAAACAAATGGAATAATTGATCTGTAGATATCTATGAGATCAATTTCTTTAGGAGCCATTGCTCGCATTAAAAATAAATTATATCCAAATGGTGGAGTCATATATGCAATTTGACATGTAATTGTATACAAAACCCCATACCAAATTGGATTAAAACCCAATGCAATTATTAAGGGAACATATAAAGGTGCAACGATTACTAACATTGCTGTATCATCTAAAAACATTCCCATTAAAATGTAAGACAGCTGCATCATTATTAAAACACCCCAAGGACTTAGGTTCCATCTTTCTATGAATAGAGTTTCAATAGCTCTCACTGCCCCTATACCATCAAATACTGCTCCAAAGCTTAAAGCAGCTAAGATTATCCACATAAACATACACGAAACACCTAAAGTTTTTTTCAAAGTATTTTCAATCACAGGCCAATTTAATTTACCTTTAACTAATGCTGCCAGAGTTGCACCAAATGCACCTACTGCAGAACATTCCACTAGACTTGCGATACCCATTAAAAATAATCCAGTCATTGAAAAGAAAATTGCAAAAGGTATTAAGCCTGCCTGTAACAATTTCATTTTTTCAGTTTTTGAAATTTGTCTTTCTTCCTTTGGAAGAGCTGGACCTAGTTCAGGTTGGAGCTTACATCTTATGTAAATGTATAAAATAAATAATGTTGCCATCATTATTCCAGGAATAATGCCAGCAAGCCATAATTTACTAACAGGTTGCCTAGCAATCATTCCATATAAAACAAGAACAACACTAGGTGGAACTAAAATTCCTAAAGAGCTTCCTGCTTGGACAACACCAGTTATCATTCTTTTATCATAACCAAGTTTTAACATTGCTGGTAAAGCAATGGTGGCTCCAATTGCCATTCCTGCAACACTCAGACCATTCATTGCAGATATAGCAACCATCATTCCCATTGTGCCAATTGCTAAACCACCTTTTATACCGCCAAAATAAACATGAAACATTCTATAAAGATCATCGGCAATACCAGATTCAGATATCATATATCCCATGTAAATGAATAATGGTAATGTAAGCATTGGATACCATTTGAATAATTTCCATGCTGCAGTGTAAGGCATTTCAACTGCGCCATCACCCCATAATAATAATGCAGCCATTGCTGCAACGAAACCTATTGCTCCGAATACTCTTTGCCCAGTCAATAACATCAGCAACATTGTTGCAAACATAGTTATTGCAATTGTTTCATAGCTTACTAGATCTGCAATCATCAAATTTCTCTATTTAATACTTTTGCAATATCCTTGAAAAAAATTGCAATTGATTGAAGAAGCATTAATAAAATACCAAAAGTCATTATAGATTTGATAGGCCAAACATAAGGTGCCCACGCTGTAAATAATCTTTGATTAGTTTCTAAAGTATAAGTTAAACTAGAAATTGAACCAATTAAAAGAACAACAAGATAAAAAATTAAAAACACACTTGTTAAAGAATCCAATAATGCCTTAGTTTTATCTTTAAGTTTACTATAAATAAGATCCATTCTTACATGATCGTCTGTAAGCATTGAATATCCTCCACCTAATAAATAATAACCTGTCATAACAAACTGAGCCATTTCAATAATCCATATAAGTGGAATGTTAATAATATTTCTGGTTACAAAAGATAAAATTAAAATAAACATCATTACAAAAACTAGATACATAGTTGCTCGTCCAGTTTTCAAACTGATGAAATCTATCGTTTTTACATAATATTTTATTATACTTGGCATTTATAATTTATGTTACTATAGATAATTATAGAATAAAGGAAAAAATTTAAAGAGACAATCATGCAACAGTATAAAAATTTTATTGACGGAAAATGGATTAGTAGCGAATCAAAAGAAACAATAAAAGTTGATGATCCTTCAAATGGTAAAGTCATTGGTGAAATTTCATGTGCAAAAAAAAATGATGTTGATCTTGCTGTAGAAGCAGCAAAGAATTCTTATAACAATAGAGTACTTGTAGATATGCCATTGCTTACAAGAGCAAAATTAATGAGAAAAATTGCGGAAGAGACAAGAAAAGTTGCAAAAGAAGGAGGAGAACTTCTTTGTTATGAAAATGGAAAAAATATTGCTTCAGCAATTAAAGAATTCAATGATGTAGCAGATATGTTTGATTATTATGCAGGCTTAACAGATAAACTTGAGGGTAAAACAATACCTGTTGCAAAAAATGTTTTTGATTACACAGTTTTAGAACCATTTGGTGTATCAGCACATGTTGTGCCATGGAATTTTCCATTATCAATGATTGGAAGATCACTGTCATGTTCTTTTGCTACAGGAAATTCAACAATAATAAAAACTGCAGAATTAACCCCCTTGTCAGCAACAGTTTTTGCTAAAGCAATACAAAATGCTGGAGTACCTGAAGGATTAATAAACATAATTTGTGGATATGGGAATGAAGCAGGATCTTATCTTGTATCTCATGAAGATGTAAATCACGTAGTATTTACAGGCTCAGTTGCAACTGGAAAAAAGATACTTCATGCTTGTGCTGACAAAGCTATACCTGCTGTAGTTGAATTAGGTGGTAAGTCAGCTGGTATAGTATACCCTGACGCAGATCTAAATGAAGTTTTAGAGAGTGCACGTTCAGGAATATTTAGTGTTGCAGGACAAATTTGTACAGCGATGTCTAGATTGGTAGTTCATAAATCAATCAAAGATGAATTAGTAGATAAGCTTGTTGATATGAGTAAGTCGTTAAAAATTGGACCTGGTATAGAAAAAGATACAGACCTAACTCCAGTTATATCAGAAAATCAGCTTCAAAAAGTTGAAGGTTATGCAAGATCAGGAATCCAAGAAGGAGCAGAAGCGGCATATGGAGGAAAAAGATTAGAACGTGATGGATATTTTATGGAACCAACAGTTCTAAACAATGTTAAACAAAGTATGACTGTAGCCAGAGAAGAAATTTTTGGTCCGGTACTCTCAGTTCTTGAATATGAAGATCAAGAAGAAGCAATTGATATTGCTAATGATACTGAGTATGGTTTAGGTGCTGGTGTATTTACAAAAGATCTTAAAAAAGCATCTTGGACTGCAAGCAAATTAGAAGCTGGTCAAGTATATGTAAATAAATGGTTTACCGGAAATCATGCAACTCCTTTTGGAGGTTACAAACAATCAGGATATAGCCGTGAAAAAGGAGTAGATGGGCTTAAATCTTATCTTCAAGTCAAAAATGTTGGTATTAGTTTAGGTTAAAATCGACTAGGAGAATAATCACTAATGTCTATATTTGGCAGTTGATCTTTTGATAAACTATCAATAATTTTTCCCGTAACAGCTCCTAAAGTCCAGCCAATATGTTGATGTCCAAATGCATAAATAACATTATTATTTTTGCGAGACTTTCCAATAACTGGTAATGAGTCTGGTAAAGTAGGTCTTCTACCCATCCATGTTGATCTTACTTCTTTCAATTGGGGCAAAACCTTTCTTGATTGTCTTTCTATCATTTCAAGACGTTTTTTATTAGGTGGTTTATTTAAACCTGCTATTTCAACTGTGCCCGCAGCTCTTATACCATCATGAATTTGTATTAAGTAAAATCCAGATTCAGACCAAGCAACAGGACGATTTATTAATTTCTCATCAGTTTCAAATAAAAGGTGATATCCTCTTTCGGTATCAAGAGGGAATTTATCTCCAAGTTTATTTGCAATTTGATTGGACCAAGCACCAGCACTTACGATTATTTTATCAAAATAAAGTTTTTTATTTTCTAAAAATAATTCAATATTTTTTTCTTTCTGCGTTAAATTTTTTATATTTTGATTTACATAAATACCACCTAATTCTAAAAACTTTTTAAAAATTTTATTACTTATTGCTAATGGGTTTGTTGTGTGTCTCGATCCAGTAAAGACTTGACCAGAATAATAAACATCAGCTAAATTTGGTTCTAATTCTTTAACTTCATCTTTATTTAAATTTCTTACTCTAACGTTATTATTTTTTCTAATAATGTTTGCATATTCATAATTTTCATAAGATTTTTTTGAATCAAAAAGATAAAGATTTTCTTCATAGCTAATATATTCTTTTACATTTACATCTTGAAAGATTTCATCGTAAGATATTTGTGAGTGTTTTAATAGGTTGGTGAGAGAGTTTGCTATTTCATTAACTTTTTCTTTTTTACAGTTTTTTAAAAAACTTATTGCCCAAGGCAAGTTCTTTAAAATATAAAAAAAATCAACTGCCAAAGGTCCATCTTTTCTTAAGAGCATTGATGGTATATCCCAAATCAATCCAGGATAATTTACAGGAACATTTGCATAGTCTGCAAAAGTACAAGCATGCCCAAAACTTGTCATTGAGCCAGGCTTTTCCCTGTCAATTAAAGTTACATTAAATCCAGATTTTTTTAAAAAATATGCACTACATATACCAACTATACCAGCACCTATAACAGCAATGTTCTTCACTATTCTATCGAGCTTTAATACCTCTAAGTTTTTCAGACCTTCTTCTAAGTAGCTCAACTGTAGTTAATAAGAATATAGAAAGAAGTACTAAACAAGTAGCCATACATAAAATAACAGGGCTAATTTCTTGTCGTATTCCGGCCCACATTTGTTTTGGAATTGTTAGTTGATCAATACTTGCCATAAACATAACTATAACAACTTCATCAAAAGATGTAATAAAAGCAAATAAAGCTCCTGATATAATACCTGGTAAAATCAAAGGCATGATGACTTTAAAAAATGTTCTCATTGGTTTAGCGCCTAAGCTCTGTGCTGCTTTTACCATATTCATATCAAAACCAACTAATGTTGCCGTTACTGTAATTACTACAAAGGGTGTAGCAAGTGCAACGTGTGCAAAAATTACACCTGTGAAAGTATAAACAAGATTTATTCTTGCATAGAAGAAGAACATTCCTGCAGCTGTTATAATTAGTGGAACAATCATTGGTGAAATTAATATTGCCATTATCAAACCTTTATATGGCATATGTGGTCTACTTAAACCAAGAGCTGCCAGTGTTCCTAAAGCTGTAGCAATAACAGTTGCGATAATACCAATATAAAAACTATTTACTGTACCAACCATCCACTTTGTAGAACATGGAACTGTAGAAGAAACAACATCAGCACTACAATCACCAATCATATTTTTATACCATCTTATCGACCAAGCTTCAGGATCAGGAGGCCACGCCAGCATTCCTTCTGTAAAAACCATAAAAGGAGAAACACTGAAAGATATTGGAATAATTGCAAATAATGGTGCTATTAAAAAGAAGAAAACTACAGCACAAAAAAATAAATAAAAGTAATAGTATGTTCTTTGGACTGGAGTTGCGTAACTTGGTAAAGCCATTTGTTATCCTAACTTTATGTTGTCTATGCCGACAATTTTATTGTAAAGCCAATAGAAGATTAGCATTATACCAAGAAGTATACCTCCCAAGGCAGCGCATAGCCCCCAATTGAGTGTAGTTTTTAAATGATATGCTATCCAGCTTCCAATTAATTTACCATCTTTTCCACCAACTAATTCAGGTGTTATAAAATATCCAATAGCAAGTACAAATACTAATAAACCACCAGCACTTATACCAGGAATAGTTTGCGGCAAGTAAACACGGATAAATGCCGTAGCAGGTTTAGCACCTAAGTTTTGAGCAGCTCTCATATGACTTTTTGGAATTACTCTCATTACACTATACAAAGGTAAAATCATAAATGGTAATAAAATCTGAGTCATAGCAATTAAAGTTCCAGTCTCATTATAAACCATTTGAATTCGGCCATCATCACTTATGACACCTAACCAAACTAAAATTCCATTTATAACTCCATTTTGTTGAAGCATTACAATCCATGCGGTTGTTCTCACGAGTAAGGAAGTCCAAAAGGGTAATAATACAAAAATCATTAAAAGATTACTGTATCTAAGAGGTAAATTAGCTAATAGATGAGCAACTGGAAAACCAAGTATTAAACAAAAAATTGTAACATAGACACTTACCTTAAAAGTTCTAAGCCATGTTTTAACATACATTCTTCTTTTTTCATCTTGAAGAACAACTTCTCCATCTTCATCAAATGTTCTATCCAGAGCATTCCAATAATAAATCGATGATCTATCATTTACCATTTGATTAAATGAGTACCAATAAGTTGGATCTCCCCAAAACTTATTGATTTTGATAAATGTTTCTTTATACGAAACTGGTTCTTCCCCTTTTTTTACGATTTTTTTTATTTCTCTAGTGGTTTTTTTTATCAAACTCTTCCAACCAGATTTAGCATAATTCATTCTTGTTAAGGCTTTACCTATCTGTCTCTTATCTCCATTCGCTAATTCAAAAAAAAGACTTTTGTAAACTTCTTCTGGAGGTAGTTCATCGGCTCCTTTATCCCAGTTTTTGTATTCATCAAAAGTATTTGGAAAAACTGAATTAATTTGACTATCATCAACACTTCTAAGAAGCATATCTCCAATTGGCATTACAAAAGTAACTATAATAAAAAGAAGTAAGGGAAAAACTAGAAGAAAAGCTCGAATTTTATTTCTTCTTTCAGCTTTGCGTAGACTTTGTCTAAGCGGGATTCCGTCTGTAGTTAATAATTCAGCTGTAGAAATAGTAACCTCCAAATAAAAAGGCGAGATAATTCTCGCCTTTAGATTAAATTACAAAATTTATTTTATCAAGCTTAGTTGCCCATCCATGCAGCATAACGCTCATTAATTTCTGCACCGTAGTCTGACCACCACTGTGGATCATTAACGATAGAAACTTTTAAACGCTCTGGTGTATTAGGCATATGAGGCATAATATCTACACCACCAGGACCCCAAGGCTCATTTGCTTCAATAATTGGAATACCAGAAGCTCTCATTGGTCCATATGTAATATATTTAGCTTGTTCAGCTTGCGCTTCAGGAGTTGAAGCATGCCACATGAAATCAAGAGCTGCTTCTCTATTAGGAGCACCAGCAGTTAGACAAAGATACTCTTGATCTAGAACCTGACCTTCCCAAATATACTCAAAGTTTTCACCTTCAGCTAAGTTTGCTGCACCAACACGACCGTTATATGCAACTGCCATGATAACTTCACCACTTTTAACTAATTCAAGTGGTTGTGAACCAGCAGACCAAAAAACAACATCGTCCTTGATTCTGTCCATAACTTCAAATGCTCTATCAATAGCACCAGTTTGTTTTGCAAAAACTGTTGGTACTGCGTTTGGAGCAACTCCATCAGCAACTAAAGCTTTTTGAATAATTCCATCAGCCCAAGTGTGGATACCTCTTTTTCCAGGAAATTTTTCTGTATCAAAAAAGTCTGCCATACTGTCTGGTTTTTCACCAGGGAAAGCATCTGGGTCATAGAATACAACGTAAGTCCAAAAAATTTGTGGTACGCAACAATCCCAACCAGAGTGGTATTCAAGACCATTGTTTTCCATATCTTCTGCCATTGACTCTCCGTTTGGTCCAGGAGCTGCATTAGCTGCAATTTCCGAAGAAATATCCTCAAATAAACCTTCATCACAACCTGTGATTGCATCAGATGGTAATACATCTACTAAATCCCAAGTAACACTTCCACTTTCTACTTGAGCTCTTACTTCACCTAAACCTCCGTTGTAGTTTTCAAAGACAATTGAGCTAGGATCAGAATATGTATCAGCATAAGCTTTTTGTTGACTTTCTGTATAAGCACCACCCCATGATGCAACCGTTACAGCGCTAGCTGCAAAAGGAGCAAAGACAAGTGACACAAATAAGAAGGCTTTTAAAAATTTAGACATATATATCCTCCTATTTTTTATTAATTAATCTTAAGATTATGTCCGTAATGATTGTGTAATAACATGTCGTGAAATGAAAAAAAAGGGGTAAAAGTAAAAAATTTTGGCTAAATATAAAGAAAAAAGTATAATTATAGATCTAATGCTCGAACATCTTCAGAATTCCAGCTTAATTTAAGTTCATCACCCTCTTTATGATTAAAACTTCCTTCATTTGGAACCTTAACTATAAACTCATTATTACCACACACATCAAGCCTAGCTCTGATGTGATCTCCTAGGTAAATTAGTTCTTCAATTTTACCTGAAAAATTGTTGGAGTCAGATGTTGTGTTATCAATTGAAACACGTTCTGGTCTTATGGATAGTTGGGTTTTTTCTCCAACTTCATTCACATTAATTTTTAATGCTTTCACCATTCCAAAACCACCATCCAATTCAACAGTACATGAGGATCCATTCACTTCCCTAACAACACCATTAAGTGTATTATTTTCCCCTATAAATTTTGCAACAAAAGAATTTTCAGGTTTTTCATACAAGATATCAGGTGTAGATAATTGTTGTACAACTCCATCATTGAATACAGCAATTCTATTGGACATTGTTAATGCTTCACTTTGATCATGAGTAACATAGACAACTGTTATGCCAATCCTATCATGAATATGTTTTATTTCGTATTGCATCTGTTCACGTAAATTCTTATCGAGTGCACCTAAAGGCTCATCCATTAATACTAGGCGTGGTTCAAATACAAGTGCTCTGGCCAAAGCGACTCTTTGCTGTTGTCCACCAGATAATTGAGCTGGAAATCTTGTACCAAAATTACCTAACTCAACCATATCAAGTGCTTTCTGCACTTTTTCTTTAATGTCTGGTTTTGAAATTTTTCTCACTTCTAGCGGAAATGACAAATTTTCCGCAACAGTCATGTGAGGAAATAAAGCATAGTTTTGAAATACCATTCCTATTTCTCTTTCATAGGGCGGTATTTTACTAATTGGTTTAGTATCTAAAAATATTTCACCATTTGTAGGTGTTTCAAAACCAGCTAACATCATCAAAGTTGTTGTTTTACCTGATCCTGATGGACCCAACATTGTTACAAACTCACCTTTAGCAATATCCAAGTTTAAGTTTTTTACTACTAGTACTTCTCCATCATAACTTTTATCGATCTTTTCAAATTTAACAAAACTTTGAGAGGTGTCATTCATAATATATTTTGTAATGAAGCTTGAATAACTGCATGAAAACAAATAGTCAAAACTTAATTTAAAAAATGTTCATATTTGGAGTTATTTTTGCTTTAGTTGCTGGAATTTTGTTTGGCTTAATTGGCCCTACTACAAAAATAGCATATAATTCAGGCGCCTCTGTAGCATTAACTATTTTTTTACGTTACGCAGTTGCCTCAATCATTATATTACCTTTTATCCCTTATCAAAGCAATCTATTAGAAATTTTTAAAAAGAACCTTAAATACTTTTTATCTATATCAGCTGGTTCTATATTATTAACACTTGGGTTATTGACTTCAGTTATATTTATTGAAGTTAGTTTAACAATTCTTATTTTTTGCCTCTATCCAATATATGTGCTTTTATTTTCTATTGTTGTCGATAAAGAAAAAATTTCACTAACTGTAAAAATTTTATTTTTTGTAACATTTTTAGGAATTGTTTTAGTTATAGGACCATCTTTTAAAGTCATAAATATAATAGGTATTCTTTTAGCTTTTCTTGCATCACTTGGTTCAACTAGTATGATTATAGTAAATCAAAAAATGTCTATTAAAGGTATTTCACCAATACCAATTAATATCTTTATAAATGTTTTTAATACTATTTTCTTCTTTGTAATATTAAAAATATTTTTTTCTTTAAATTTTAATTTTGATATCAATATTTATCTATTAATTTTAATTCCTTCGGTATGTTATAGCTTTGCACTTTTGTCACAATTAATTGCTATCCCAAAGATTGGACAATCATATACTGCTTTATTTTTGTATTTAGAACCAGTGGTAGGTGTTCTTGGTGCTGTTTTTTTATTAAAAGAAAATTTAGAAACTTATCAAATTATTGGTGCTTCGATTGTAATAATAAGTTTACTATCAGCTTCTTTTATTAGTCGTAGAAACTAAAATTGATTTTTCATGAAGTTAAACCAATTCTGACCTATTATTTTTGTAGAAACTTTTTCTGGAATATTATTTTCACACATTAGATAAAATAAATTATTTAAGTCACTTGGTTGCTTATACCAACTTGGTAACTTAGGCCATTTTGGATTTTTATCTTTAGATTCTCCATAGTCGATATTTTTGGTCCACTTTCCATTTCTCATCCACATAACTACATCATCAGACCAATTTAAACAAAGATCAGACCCTATTCCAATATTGTCTTCACCAATAAGGTTTACAAGCTCCTTAATCATTTCACAAAAATCTTCTATAGTACAATCACTTAAATTTTTAAGATGGTAAGGATATAAACTTAACCCAATAAAACCATTTTTTTTAACAAGTTTTTGTAAAATATCAGTATCAATGTTTCTTTTAGATTTATGAAAAAAATTTGGGTTAGCATGAGAAATTGCCACAGGTTTATTTGAGACTTCAATAGCATCAAGACAAGTTTGCTTTCCTGCATGACTTAAATCTACAATCATTCCAAGTCTATTCATTTCTTCAATAACAGCTTTTCCAAATCGTGATACACCTGAGTCTTTAGGTTCAAAGCATCCTCCAGCAAGCGGAGTTTGATTGTTATAGGTGAGTTGCATAAATCTCACACCTGCTTCAAAAAATTTTTCAATTAAAAATATATCATTGGCAATAGGAGCAGAATTTTGAAAACCAAAAATAATTGCAACTTTATTATTTTTTTTAGCATCCAAAATATCCTCTGTAGTTTTTGCGTGAGCAATAATGTCATGATGCTCTTTAAAAAGACGGTGCCAATCATTTATTTTTTTGAAAGACTCGTCAGTATTTTCCCAATACACTAATGTCACATGGATTGCAGTTAATCCAGCTTGGTGGGCATTTTCAAATAATTCCCTATTCCAGTTACAATATTCCAATCCATCAATTAGAAGTATATCTTCACTTATTTTTGACATAGATTAATACTTCTATTAATGAAAAAACCAAAATTAACTATACATATTTAATAAATGTTACAAAAAGTAAGAGAAAACGATAACTACATGAAACTATCAAGAATGGGTTCACGCTATCCTTCTCGCCTTAGTTTTTCTAGAAGTATGTTAAGAAGATTGATCAACGACAACTGGAAAATACATAAATCAAAATTTGATTTAGATAAAGATGGTTACGGTACGGTTGTTTATGAAATAATTATTAATAAACAAACTTATTCACTTGTATGTTTCTCTGCTTTTCTAGATGATAAAGATAGAAGTGATAGAGTCATCGCTAGTAAATGGGATACAGCCTACACATTACATGTTGGTAAATTATCTAATGAAGATCTTAATAGATTAAAAAAAACAATTCCCCTTCAAGAATCAGGTCGAAATTCTCCAGATGAGTTAATTCTTAGTAGAGCCAATAAAAGTGTAAGACTGTTTCAGTATGTTGTCGATTGCCTTTCAAATGGTAATCAGCCAGATATTTACGAAATTAATAAAGTTGGGTATTTACTAAGAACTACTGCTGTTTATGGTAGTGGTAAATTTGGATTATCAGATTTTACTAACACAAAAAATAAAACTGTTTTCAATCAACCCTTTAGAGCAGAAATGTTATCAGTTTATTTAATTAGAGAATTTAGTATTGAATTAGTTGAACATGTAGCAAGGCAAATAAACCCAAAAAAAGCAGTAAAGTTAAATAGAAAAATTAAACAACATTTAGGTATTGGTAATTCAACAGGTTTAGGTATGGCACCTTTTATTATAAAACATCCAAAGTTGATACATAAGTGGATGAAACAGTACACAAAGACATTAGAAGAAATTTCTCAAATTCAGTTAGATAATATAGTTTTCGAAAAATATAAAAAACTTTTGAATAAAGCTCTAAATTATCTTGAAGAAGTTAACACAAGTGATGAATTCCAAATTAATAAAAATAAATTAACTACTGAAGATTTAAAAAAATATATTTCCTACATTAATGACATAGATCTTTCTCAAAAATTTAAATGGTTAGATATTTTAGATTATTGTGATTCGAATTTTAATAATGATACTAAGGAAATTGCAAGAGTACAACTAATTGAATTGTATCCTCAAATATCAGAAGAGTTAGCAGAAGATATGTCAGATGAGGAGATAATGGATATTGATGGAAATCAATCTATTGGAGATTTGAAAAAAATAATCAATGATAAATATTCTTGGATAAAAAATATTGATTTTAATAATAAAGATAGCAATTATTTATTTTGGTATGTTTCAGCAGCTAAGTTAGAACCTAGATTAGGTGAAAGATATAACGAAAAAGGAAGTGAATTGGAGCAAAATCTAGGAATTGCAAAAATGGTTAATGATTTATTTAAGCAAATAAAAAATGTAGATGAAAATCAATTAATTTGTGAATTTTTGTTAATGCACCCAAAATACAGAGGGATTGTTAAGAGAATTCAATCTTTAAAAAATTATCCTTTTTCAGAAGTTCAAGATAATGTTCTTGATAAAAAAACAATGCCAATTGATATGTTAAGATTTAAATTATCTTTTTTTGGAGCTAATCGTTATGACCCTAAGTCAGATAGATGGTTAAGAGTAAGTTTTTTTTCTGGAGCCCCTTATTTATCAGATCTGAATAATAAAAATGTTGATGAATGGGGTTTTGCAACAATGAGTACATATTAATATCTGTGAGTTATTCTTACTATGAAGTCTACACTAATACCCAACGAGCTTTTTCCGGATTAGGATTCACTTATGGATCAGATGAGGATGCTGCATTTATTACAACATGGCTTGAAGTATTTGGTTTGGATGGGATCAAATTATTAAAATTAAAAATTGAAGAATTAGACAACACTTTTAATGCCAGTATAGATCCGTCAAAAATAAATGATGAGTTTGATTGTAAAAATAAATCTTTTTTGGTGATAGGTCCAGGATTGATTGATTATTTAGTATCAAAAATAAATAAAAGGGATAATTTTAAATTAACTTTAAAAAATTGTAGTGACCCCATATTCCTAATACCTTTGCTTTATAAGTATGCCAAAAAAAATATCTATTCACAGTTTTTGTTAGATCAAAAAATTTATGTACAAATAACAAATGAAAATATTAGGGTTAATAGAGAAATTATCTCTATAAATTATCAAAGAAATTTTGATCTCTTACTCACAAAGAAAAATTTTAATGAACAAAAATTAGATATTAATATTCCATCATCAAAAATAAATAATATGCTCTTCAGGGGTATCAATCCTGATAAAAAATCTTGGGATCTAATATCTAAAATAGCTTTTAGAACTTTTGTTCCTGAGTCACAGGAATCTAGGGCAAAAGGTGCCGGAGGTGGCGATGCAAATGATTAATTTGCTATATGCAAATCACTAAATACATTGGTAATTAGTTTATAACCAGTTTCCGTTACCCTAAGATAATCTATCTATCTCTCTAATACTTCGTATCCGAACTGATACGCTGTTTCAAGAAGGATCTCCCAAATTGATAAAGCAAAACCTCTTGGTATATATAGACAGTAGTTATTGGAAGTTATTTTAAATAGCTTAACACTGACATGATGAATAGCTGAGCTAGCAGAAGATAAATCTGGAAAATTCCTAGCTCTTAAATCAATTGGAAGATGTCTATTTAAAAATAATGATGAATTATCTCCTGTAATTTCAATACCTGTGAATGCATGAGACATATCTAAAATTGTTGCGATTTGCTCACTTATTTCAATTTCTTTATTAAATAGCCACCATTTCAAAGGTTCCATTCTCCATAATGATTTATTTTCAAAAATTATCCCTTTATTAAAACTAGGAATATTTTTAATTTTTAGTTCTTTTGATAGTAAATTATTCATTTCATCAATTTTGTCAGGCCAACAAGCAATTTGCAAAATTTCTAAACTTTTTAATTCTTTAAATGTTAGGGATTGTTTCTCACTTGATGAATATTTTCCAACCTTATAAATTGTTTCTAGTGCAGAATGTCTATGCATACATTCGTTCTCCTTTAGGATCAATCATATGTGGTGAAACAACTTTTAAATTCATTTGTTTATTTCTTACAGGATCTGCCCCAACTAAATTGGTATCTTTCCATTTATCTAAACCACCTTTGACAAATCCTAATCCAATCCAATGTCCAAGTTCTGGAGAATAAGTAACTGAGGTAATTCTTCCGATACCCTGTCCTTTAATATTATTTTTTTCACAGACAATAGTTCCAGCATTAAAAGTTTCCTTTAAGTTTACAGGAAAGAAACCTACAAGAATTTCTCGATCATTATTTTTTAACACTCCTCGTTTTCTCATTGCGCTTCCAATATATGATTTTTTTGTAGATGCCATTTTGCTTAAACCTGCATCATCAATAGTTACTCTTCCATCAAGCTCAGCAGCTGTTACATGACCTTTTTCAACTCTAAGTGCACCTAAAGCTTCTAATCCATATAAACATCCATCATATTTTTTTGCATTTTCCCAAAGTAAGTCCATCATTGTATTAGCAAAATCTGATTTGACATAAACTTCAAAAGCTAATTCACCTGAGAAACTAATTCTTGCAATTCTACAAGGAATATTACCTTTAAGAAATGTTGAAGTAACACCCATAAAAGGCAAGTTATTATTAGTTATAACAAAAGAATCATCGACACAATTATTGAGAACTTCTCTAGATTTAGGTCCTGCAACTGATACGCCTGCCCATTGTTCAGAAACACTAGTCACATTAACATTAAGATCTGTCCATCTAGTTTGAAGTAATTCTTCTAACCATGACATCACTTTTGCAGCTTCACCTGTAGACGTCGTCATAAAATATTCATTTTCTGCTAATCTCCAAGATGTGCCATCATCCATTACAATACCGTCATCACGCAACATGATACCATATCTAGCTTTTCCAACTTGTAGTTTTGAAAAACCATTCGAATAAATTCTATTTAAAAATTCGTTAGAGTCTGGTCCTTGAATAGCAATTTTGCCTAGTGATGTTACATCACAAATTCCAACTGTTTTTCTTACTGTTGATGCTTCTCTTATATAAGAGTCACTTAAAGTTTCATTTTCTTTTGGATAATACCAAGGTCTTTGATACAATCCAACTTCAATCATTTTTGCACCATGATCAATATTCCATTGATGCATTGGTGTTACTCTTAACGGCCTAAAATGTTTTCCAACATTTCTTCCGCTTAAGGCACCTATAGATACAGGAGTATAAGGAGGTCTAAAAACAGTAGTTCCAACTTCTGGAATTTCTTTATTTAAAAGTTCAGCCATTAAAGATAATCCAATGATATTTCCCATTTTTCCTTGATCGTTTGCCATACCTAAAGTTGTGTATCTTTTAAGATGCTCTACTGAAATGAAACCTTCACGATGTGCGAGTCTTACGTCATCTGTCGTTACATCATGTTGATAATCTACAAAACTTTTTGATCTAGATTTTTTATATTTTACTTCATAAAGTGGTTGTATTGGATTTTTCCATCCACCAGGTTTTGGGAAAAAATAATTTGTTTTAGAAATACCTAAACGGTTCAACGCACTAGTAGTTCCAGCTATCCCAGAAGCAATACAATCATTTTTATTCCATAAACCTCTAGAAGAACCTACCATTGTAATATTTTCTTTTGTGTCACTTGGTAAAAAACAAGCATTTTTATAATCCCATTTAGGCTTTACGCCTCTGTGAGATAACAAATGTACAGCAGGTGACCAGCCACCTGATAATAGAACCTGATCACAATTTATAGTTTCAGATTTATTAATAGTTTCACTTTTTGATATATCTAAACTATCAATTTTTTTTGAACCATTAATATTATAAGGCACATACCCTTTTCTAATTTCAAAACTTTTATTTGTCTCAATTTCAAAATTAGTTCGTGAATCAAGAACAGTTACATTAGCCCCAGCTTCTGATAATTGATGTGCTGTTTCATAAACAGAGTCATTATTTGTAGCTATCACAATACTTTTTCCAGTGAGTACACCATATCTATTCAAATAATGCTTTGATGCATTTACGGTCATTACACCAGGAATATCATTATTATTAAATGCAATGTGTCTTTCAATTGCTCCAGCACCAACAATTATATGCTTTGCTCTAATGGTCCAAAATCTTTGGCGTGGAAAGTTTACATTTGGTGCTGATATATGGTCTGTTACTCTCTCTAATAAACCAACAACGCAATTATCATATAATCCGAATGCAGTAGTTCTAGTCATTATTTTTATGCCTAGATTTTCAAGTTGATTTTTAATTTGTGAGTTATCAAAATCATTTTCTGCAAGTTGATTTCCTCCAATAAGACTATCTTGCTCAACTAAAATAACATCTAATTTTTTTTCTGCTGCCTCTATTGCAGCTGCAACACCAGCAGGTCCTGATCCTACAACAATTAAATCACAAAAATCATGAGCGTGCTCATAAGTATCTGGATCAGGTAACCCAGAAGAACTTCCCATTCCCGCAGCTTTTCTAATAAATTTTTCAAAAAACATCCATATGGCTGTTCCTTTACCCCATTCAAGTGGAGGTATTCCCATAAAAGTTTTATAATAAAAACCAGCTGCAAAAAACCTACCTAAGTAATTATTTATTCCAGCTAGATCAAAATTTACATTTGGAAATGCATTTTGACCACTTGCTTCTAAACCATTATATAATTCTTGTGTTGTTGCTCTTACATTTGGATCTCTTCTATCTTTTGAACCAATAGTAACTAAAGCACCAGATTCCTCGACTCCACTAGAAAATATTCCCCTTGGTCTATGATATTTAAAACTTCTACCAACTATACCAATATTATTTGCAAGTAATGCTGATGCTAGAGTATCTCCTTCAAAACCTTTGTAATTTTTTTTATCCCAACTAAAGGATAAAATTTTATCTCTATTAATTTTTCCATAGTTATCTATTCTTCTTGTCTTCATTTATTATTTTCTACAACCTTCTGTAAATCTGGATGGCATGGTTTGACACTTTTTATTTCATGAGTGACAGTAGAACGTTCAACTACCAACCACATTCTACATCCATTAGAATGATGCCATGTTTCAAATTGAAAACCTTTTATATTTTTTCTGAAAAATATAGCTTCAGTCCAATCTTTCTCTGATGCATCTAACGAAGGATAATTGATTGTTGCATCTCCTCCGTAACTAAATTCACTATGATCTCTTTCACCACAATAAGGACAATTGATTCTAATCATTTAACCGTGCAATTTTGGATCAGGTCCTGCGCCACGTTCATCAATATTGATACCTTTTTCAAATCTTTCTAAATTATGATTTTGCACGTAGTTATGGGGGCTTTCATTTGCAATTAAGTCAGCAAAATACCAACCTGATGCAGGACTAGCTTTGAAACCACCATAGTTCCAACCAGCATTTAAATAGAGATTAGATATTGGCGTTTTACAAATAAAAAATGATCCGTCCATTGTCATGTCCATAACACCTGCCCAATGACGAAGTAATCTTATTCTTCCAAGTGAAGGGAATATTGCCATGGCCGCTTCGGCAACATCTTGAACCATAGGAAGATTTCCTCTTTGAGCATATGATTTATACCAGTCAAGATCACCACCAAACACCATGCTTCCTTTATCTGACTGCGATATATAGAAATGCGCACCACCTACACCATAAACAACAACCTGGTCTAGAAGTGGTTTAACAGCCTCAGATACAAATGCTTGTAGTTTATGGGATTCAATTGGCAGGTTGCCTAATTCTGCCATTTGCCATAATACTGAAGTATTGCCTGCAACAGCAAATCCTATTTTCTTTCCTTTTATAATTCCTCTTGAAGTTTGAATACTTTCAATATTTCCATTCTTTCTTGTAAAACCTGTAACTTCACAATTTTGAAGAATGTCTACACCTAATGTATCTGCAGCCCTTGCATAACCCCATGCAACTGCATCGTGTCTTGCATTACCTGCTCTTTTTTGAACTGCAGCTCCAAGTATTGGAAATCTAGAATTATGATAATTTAAATGCGGAATTTTTTTCTTTAAAGTTTTTAAATCCCAAAGTTCTGCATCAGTTCCATGGAGTCGCATAATATTATAAATCCGTGAAACTGAATCTTTAGCACCAGGGCTATGAAATAACGAGACATGAGCTCGTTGGCTAAACATTACATTATAATTTAATTCGTGACTTAAATTTTCCCATAACTTTAAAGAATGTTCATAAAATTCGTGGTTGCCTGGCATCATATAATTTGATCTTACAATAGTTGTATTACGTCCAGCGTTTCCTCCACCAATCCAGCCTTTTTCTAAAACAGCTACATTTTTTATATTATGATTCTTTGCTAAATAATATGCCGTGGCAAGACCGTGTAAACCTCCTCCAATTATTACAACGTCATAACTACTTTTTGGTTCTGGATCACGCCATTGTCTAGTCCAATAAGACTGACCATTTAAACCGTTTTTAATTACATTCCAGGCATTAAATTTTGTCATTTGTTTTATTAATTATTAGAATAGTTGATGAAAGTAAAATGAATTAACTTGCCATGCCAGTGTTATTTAATCACAGTTAACTTGATGAATCTGGCCATGTGTCATTTAATCTATAACCTTCTGGAAAAGGATCGTGCTTATCTATATATAAACTTTGTTTTCCAGTAATAAATGCACTACCTGTTATTTTTGGAATAATACAATTTTTGTTATTAATTTTAATTTCCTTTTCAATACTTGCTTTAAATGAAGATCCTATAATAGACTTTGATATAAATTCTTCATTTATTTGTATTTCATTTTTTTCTTTCATTACTGCTAATCTTGCTGAAGTGCCTGTACCACATGGTGAACGATCAAGTTTTCCAGGTCGTATAACAACTGTATTTAATCCTGTAAGTAATGATTGATTATTTTTTTTTAAGGGTTCAATAAATTGGCAAAAAGAAAGATAGTCTAATCCTTTAATAGTAGGATGTGCAAATCCTATAGATGCGTTTGCTTCTTTCAATAATTCTTTAGCAACATTTACAAATTTATTTGCATTCTTTGGTTCAATTTTAAGATTAAAATCACTAGCATTACAAATTAAAAAACTGTCACCACCAAAAGCAGTACTTACTTTAATTGTACCATAATTTTTAGTCTTTAAATCTACATCTATTTTATCTGCAAAGCAGGCAAGATTAGTTAAAGTGACACTTTTAACTTTCTTATTTTCACAATCAGCAACAACTTTTATTAAACCACCGGGAGCTTCAAGTGTAAGCATGGTTTTAGGATATTTCATTTGAACAATATTTTTTTCTAATAAGACTGTCGTTACACAAATTGCATTTGATCCGCTCATTGGAGGATTATCTTCTGGTTCCATGATTACAAATCCAGCATCTGCATTTTTATTTGAAGGCTCTAAAATAATATTACAATGTTTAAAGACCCCTCCCCGAGGTTCATTTAAAAAAAAATTTCTCCATTTTTTATCTAAAAAAAGTTTTTTAGAAGCTTCCTCAGGTGAATTAAACTTCAAGCCTTTAATTCCAGTTACGACATCCCCAATTTCACCGCAGCAATGTGTGTTAAATACTGTGATTTCATCCATGTGGAATTATTAAGTCATCAATATTTTTAGAATGATGTGTAATTTGTTCGTATCCATCTTTTGTTATAATAAAACTATCACCAACTTGTGATCTAAAATTATTTGCACTTGCCCCGCCATCAACGGCAAATACCATTCCAGGCTCCAGTACTGTTTTATTACCAACTACTAATTGTGGTTCCTCTAAAAAGCTAAAGCCTGTACCTCTTCCACATCGAAATGTAGGATAAGGGTATCCCTCAGACTGTATAGTATCTGCATAAGCAGCATGAACTTCTTCAGCTGTTACTCCAGGGCCAAGAATTTCAAGAGCAGCTTTTTGAGATTTAACTGCAGTCTCAAAAGCTTTTATTTGTTCATCGGATTGAATTTCTTCTACCCAAAATATTCTGTCAAAACCTAATTTAAACCTATGGAAATTTGTAGAACCACAATAACATACGAATACGGGATCACCTTTTTTTATAATTTTGGTTGAAGCACGATGGTGAGTTTTAGGTAAATCATGACCCGATGTCATAACAGGTAAAAAGTGAATATTTGGAGACATATTGATATTATCAGGATAAAATTCTTTTAAAAGATCTGCAGCTTTTCTTGTTCCAGCTTGTGATTGTGCAAGTGCAACCTCATACTCAGGAACATTATGGCCAATTGTTTTTTTTGCTGCCTCCATCATAGCCATACCAACTTCGCCAGCATGACGAGCTATATTCAATTCATGATTAGATTTAATCATTCTTATATTATCTATTAATTTGGTTAAATCCCCAGGATGCTCTTGAAGTAATTCGTCTAAATAACTCTTAACCATTGGGTTAATTTTAAATTTTTCAATAAAAATATTTTTATGCTGATTGATGATTTGAGGTAATAATTCTCTCCATTCATTTCCAATACCATCATTCCATGTTTCAACCATATCTACAGGACAAGATTCTGGTACTAATAAAACATCAAGAAGAGGTGTAATTAAATAAGTTTTATGATCATTTGAAACAACTAATAATGTTGGTCGATAAAAATCCATATGAAGGAAGTCATGGTATCCTGTGAAATAATATATCGAGTCATCATCAGTTATAATTGAGAGATCAATATTGTTCTCAGACATTTTTTTCTTTAGTTTATTTAAGTTTTCAGAAAACATTTATTTTAATTGTTGTTCTACCAATTCAGTCCAATATGAAGAACCTATGACTAATAATTCGTCATTAAAATCATAACTATCAGCATGTAAAGGTCTGGAATGCTGCTCTGATGTTCCGTTACCCATTAAAACAAAGCAGCCAGGTTTTTCATTTGCCATAACAGAAAAATCTTCTGAGAATAAACGTGGTTCTATATTACCATTACATTTATCAATACCGAGTAAAGAAACTGCAGCTTTTGTTGCAGACTCAGTTTGAATTTTTGAATTAAAAGTTACAGGACAGGCTGTTTCATATTTAACACTACCATTAACACCATGTGCATTGCAAATCCCTTCGACAATTTGTAACATTTTTGAAGCAATTTTTTCATTTGTTTCTTTTGATAAAGCTCTCGCGTCACCAGTCATTTTTACCATACCTGGCAGAACATTTTTCTTACCATCGGTTATAAATTCGGTAATAGACACTATACCATTGTCTGCTGGATTTAATTTCCTAGACACTATCGATTGAAGTGCTACAGCTATTTGAGAACCAACAGTTATTGCATCTACCCCCATATGAGGTAATGCAGCGTGCCCACCTTTAGTTTTTATTTCAATTTCAAATAAATTTTCGCTGGCTGTAATAGCTCCATTTCTTGTACCAAATGTTCCAATTTCCATGTTAGGAATATTGTGCATAGCGTAAACTTCATCAATGTTAAATTTATCAAACAATCCTTCATCTATCATTGTTCTTGCACCAAATGTATTTTCTTCATCAGGTTGAAAAATAAAATATACCGTACCGTTAAAGTTACCTTTTTCTGATAAATATTTTGCTGCACCTAATAACATAGTGGTGTGACCGTCATGTCCACATGCATGCATTCTGTTATCAAACTTGGACTTATAACTAAACTTATTAGTTTCTTGTATAGGAAGAGCATCCATGTCAGCTCTTATACCTATTGATTTTGAACTATTTCCTTTTTTTAAAATTCCAACTACTCCAGTTCTGGCAATACCAGAATGAACTTCTATTCCAAACTCTTTTAGAAGTGTTGACACTTTTGCTGAAGCATACTCTTCTTCAAAACTTAATTGTGGATGCATATGAAGATCATGACGCCATTCTACTAATTGGTTATGTAATGACTGAGTTTTCATAACCTACATATTATTAAATTCTTTAATCTTATTGTCTAGAGAAAGCATATAATCATAATGTGAATTCCAAAATTTTTGATCTTTTCTTTTTTCAAATTCTTCAAGACTTACACCTTGTTGCTCTACCCAAGTAAAGTACCCTAAATTAAATATTCTTTTCTTGTCCATGTAAGAAAGTTCTAGCATATTATCAGTAGATATTCCTGATAAGTGCTTTCCAAATAGTTCAGCACAAACTATTTCATCATAATTATTTTTAAAATGAGCAATGGTCTTATTTAATTCTGACATATATAAATCTGCACCATCTGTAGCAACCGTTATAATTGCATCATCACTATTTAAATCCATATATTTAGCTAATTTTATTGATGCCAATATATTTGCTATTGCTGAAAAGCCAAATTCGGGAAGTCGAGAAACAAAATCAGGCTCAAAATTTTTTTTCTCAATTAAAAACTTTTTTCCTATTTCAGTATTAAAAATCATATTTAGATTATTGGTAGCTTGATCAGAAACATCTACGACAAAATCTGTATTCATTACATTATGAATAAGGGGAACATGTTTGTCACCAATACCTTGTATATTATGTTCTCCATAACCTCCATGAAGCAATGTTGGACACTCCAAAGCTTCAACAACTGCAATCTTCGTCTGTAATTTGTCTTTAAGATAATCTCCTGCTGCTAGAGTACCGCTTGATCCTGAAGCACTTACGTAAAACCTAGGAGTCAAATTACTGTTACCTTTAACTTTAAGAAATGATTTTTCAAACGATGGACCGGTTACAGAACGATGAATACCGTAATTATAATACTCATCAAATTGATTTATGATATCATTTTGATTATCTTTTTTTAATTCATTGCAAGCATCATAGATTTCTTTAACATTACTTTCTGTGCCTTTTGTCTTTATAATATTTTTTTTATCTTCAACCCAATTATTCAACCATTCAAACCTCTCATTACTCATTCCTTCAGGAAGTATTGCAATACTATTAAGACCCATTATCCGAGATATTGCCACTCCACCCCTGCAATAATTTCCTGTTGAAGGCCAAACTGCTTTATGTTTTTCATAATCAAAAGTGCCATTCAATATTCTTGGAAGCAAACAACCATAAGCTGCCAAAACTTTATGAGCTGTTATTAAGGGAAAATATCGTCCCATATTTACAATTATCTTTGCCTTAACACCTGTAAATTCTGTTGGAAGAACAATATATTCAGGCTCATTTCCAAAACCTGATTGATCTCTTTTATTAAACCAATGAACTCTAAAAAGGTTAAGAGGATTGATATCATTATTATTTATTTTTTTTAGAGAATTTTTAATATCATCATTAATAATTTGAGGATCTTGAAGTTCACTTATACTAGGTAAGACAACTCCTTTTGATTTGAAGTAATCAGACGTTTTTTTTATTATTGCTTGACTCATAAATTAAATATTGATGCCTAAATTATTTGTTTTACAAAGATTATAGGCAAACCTTGCTATTGCAGTATCTTGTACGCCAGTTCCTGTCAAATCACATATCGTTATATCTTCATTATTTTTTCTTCCTAAGCTTGGATCACTAATAATATCGCCAAGTTCATTAAATTTTTCTTTGGAAGAAATTATATTCTGTTTTAATGCATGATGTAATTCACCCAAAACACTTGTTTGTAATTGATTGTCAGGCACATATTGATCACAATATTTTAACATATGAGGATCTAATTCATTTTTTTGTTCAGCATCTGATCCCATTGCTGTTATGTGAGTTCCTTTATTTATCCAATCAAATTCTAAAAGTGGTTTTTTACTAGGAGTCGTTGTAACGATTATTTCTGATAAGCTTGCCAATTCTTTGCAAGAAGAAGCTACATGCAAATCTAAATCTAAATCTTTAAAACTTTTTATAAATTGATTTGCTTTTATTTGATCTCTTGACCAGACTATTATTTTATTAATTTTTCTAACTAACATTATTGCTTGAAGTTGTAATTTGGCTTGAATTCCAGCCCCAATAATACCAACAGAATTAGCATTTTGATTTGATAAATATTTTGTAGCTATTGCTCCTGCTATAGCTGTTCTAGTATCTGTAAGATAACCTTCATCCAATAAAACAGATTTTACAACTCCAGTCTTTGAGTCTAATAAAACCATCAGTCCATTACTAGATGGTAAACCAAGTTTTGGATTATCAAAAAAACCTGAAGCGATTTTTATTGCAAAACTATCAAGACCCTCAACGTATGCAGCTTTAACATCTGATTCACCATGATATTTTTCAATATCAATTCTCATTATAGGTGGCATCATTACCAATCCCTTTGATAAACTATTAAATGCGTCTTCTATTATTGGGATGAGATTTTTATTTAAATCTACATGTTGAATAATATCATTTTTATTAAGGATGAGCATGGCTTAAAACTTTGTTAAATAGTTCAGAGTCAATATTTCCACCACAAATTAAACAAATTATATTTTTTCCTAAGTGCGATGTTAATTTTTCTTTAACAACCATTACACTTGTTGCTGCAGCACCTTCTGATACAATTTTATGTTCTAAAAAATTTATTCTAATTCCTTCAGCTATTTTTTCTTCACTTACTAAAACAAAGTCATCAACGTATTGTTGTACAATATTAAATGTAAATTTATTATCTAAACCAATACTACCCCCTAAACAATCAGCTAAAGTTTCAGTTTCCTCTACATCAACAGGCTTACCTTCTTTTAAACTTTCATACATTGAAGGACCTCTTTCCATAGATACGGCAATAATTTTTGTGTCAGGTTTTTGAAGTTTAATAGCTTGTGCTATTCCAGATATAAGACCGCCACCAGATGTTGGGATAATTACTGTATCAACTTCAGGAAATTCATTAAGCATTTCAAGTCCAACTGTACCTTGGCCTATTATAATATCTTCATCATCAAAAGGATGAATTAATGGGATATTTTTTTCTTTCGCAATTTGTTTAGCATACAAATCAGCTTCATCACTATTCTTTCCAATAATTTCTACTTTAGCTCCTAATTTTTCAATAGCCTCTTTTCTGTATTCTGGAACCATTGAAGACATGTATATTGTTGATTGAATACCCAATACTTTTGAAGCATAAGCAACGCCTTTACCATGATTGCCTGTAGAGACTGCGATGACTCCTTTGCTTTTGTCATCTTCACTTAAAGAAAGAAGTTTATTAACAGCACCTCTTAACTTAAATGAACCAGTGATTTGAAAATTTTCTAACTTTAGTTTTACTGTAGTATTTTTTGATAAGAAATTAGAATTAATTAATGGTGTATAATTAACATAAGGTAAAATTTTCTTATGTGCACCTTGTATTTGTTGAAGTGTAATCAATTTAAACCCTATTTAATGTAATTTAAATAGGTTACCAAAACCATCAATTTTTTGATTAATATTAGATAACCTTAATGAATCCCAAATAATAGCTTGATTACTTGAAATGATATCTGTGCTTAATTTTAACTCTAATGTTTCGATAATATCAATTACTTTTAATGCAGTACAAGAAACAAAAATACTATCAACATCTGTTAAATCAATTGAGGAAATTGTTTGCTTTAAACTATCATGAGTAACTTTGGCAATTTCCGAGTCATAATGTAAATTAAACGAACTAAATGATTTAATTTCAAATCCACTATCAATTAAATATTTGTAAACTTTAACATTAACATCTTTTGGATAAGGAGTAAGAACAGCAATTTTTTTATGGTTTAACAATTTAAGTGCTTTGACAGCTGCTGTAATAGGTGTAGTAATTAAAGCATCAGGTTTAGCCTTGAAGATTTCAGATCTTATTCTTTTTTCACCAATTTCAATAGTACCTGAAGTACATCCATACGCTACAACTTGTATTTTTTCATTGGGTAGTATTTGGTTTGTTGTTTCTGTAAGATGATCAGCCATCCTCATATAATTTTCATGAGTTAGAGGATTTAAAAAAGGTATCCTATTAAAAAATAGATCTACTGGTAAATTATGGCAAATTTTTCTAAAATCTTGCTCAATGGTAAAATCAGTTGATAGTGTAATTATACCAATTCTAGAAAAGTTTGTATTATGTAAATTGGCTTTAAAATTATTTTGATTAAAACTATACATTATTGATTTGGAAAATAATCCTCACACTCACCCTCTCTATGAACATCAGTAGTGGCACAATGTAGACTACCTCCAAATGCATAAACGTCTCTAAAAGGAACTGGAATAACATCCAATCCAAAACTTTCCATTTGTTTGATCATTTTTTCTTCAGTTGCCTCGACGCATATAGTTTTAGGATCAATTATCAAAACGTTCATTGATAACCAGATTGATGAATAACACATAGGTGGTGGACTATTATGAATGGAAGGTGCTGCCTCATGAATTTCCCATTTATTATCATCGAAAATTTTTCTTTGCTCTGATGATATTTTTCTATTCGGATTAATAATTATAACTCCTGGTTTAATAGGAGTAAAACATGCATCAATGTGAGTTGGAATTAAATCACCTGGTAAATTAATTTGATGAACACGATGATTTGGATAATGTCTTCTTAACCAATCTAAACCACTTAAATTTGATGTAAAATTGTTATGATAAAAAAGGTCTTTTCCAAAACGTAAAATTTCTGCTGCATCAAAAAGTGGTTCTTTTTCTGTCAATATCATGTCTCTATTTTCGATTTTTTTATATCGTTCTTCTTCCGTTATACCTTCAGGAAGATAATTAGACTTATACGATTGATTTGTTAATCTTGGTTTAGGTGCCGACTCCCATCTCATATTTTTATCTTCTGAATAATATTTTTCAAGTAGTGGTCTATAAGCAAGGTACTCAAACCATCTACATCTGTAAGACATGGGCGCCTCAAGCATTTCATTTCCTACAGTAAGAATAACATCTCTTGGAGGCATACAACCAAACATACCATCATTAGACCAATCGGGTGTCTCGATACTCTGAGAAAAGTCAATAGGTGTTGGTCTATCAACTTTTATATTTAAGGAATTTAATATTTTAACAAAGTTTTCTAATTGTATATTTGCTTTATCAATTGACTCCTGTGAACGTGGTCCGTGAGATCCTGCCATACCACTATCTTTACTTATTTTTGGTTCAAGCGCTGGTTCCATTGGAGGTATGTTGGCGTTTTCAACTGCTCCAACTATAACATGTTTTAATGGATCCCATTCATTCCAAGAATTAACTATTGTCATTATATTTTCCTTAATTTAAAACTATGCATTATAATTAAAACATATGGAATTAAATAACAAATCACTCTTTAAACAAAAATGTTTTATAAATGGAGAATGGGTTGACAGTTCTTCAGGTGAAACTCTTGAGGTAAATAATCCAGCCTCTCTTGAAATTATTGGCAAAGTCCCAAAATGCTCAGTTTCAGAAACTAAAAAAGCTGTAGATGATGCCAATACTGCTTTCCAAACTTGGAAAGAAACTACTGCGAAAGAAAGATCTGTTATTCTTAAAAAATGGGGTGAGCTAATTACAGAAAATGCAGATGATTTAGCTAAAATCATGACTATTGAGCAAGGTAAACCTCTAGCTGAAGCAAAGGGTGAAATACTAATGGGTGCTTCATACATTGAATTCTATGCTGAAGAAGCAAAAAGAGTGTATGGTGATATAGTTCCTGATCCAAGACCTGGAAAAAGAATTGTAATAATTAAACAACCTGTTGGTGTTGTTGGAGCAATAACTCCATGGAATTTTCCAAATTCAATGATTACAAGAAAATGTGCAGCTGCTCTAGCAGTTGGTTGTACTACTGTTGTTAAACCAGCTAGCCAAACACCCTATTCAGCACTAGCTGTAGCAGTACTTGCTAAAGAAGCGGGTTTTCCAGATGGTGTATTTAATGTAATCACTGGATCGGCAAGTGAGATTGGTAAAGAGCTAACAAGTAACCCAATTGTAAGAAAAATTTCTTTTACAGGATCTACGGAGGTTGGAAAAATACTTTTAGAGCAAAGTGCCTCAACAGTAAAAAAAGTTTCTATGGAACTTGGTGGTCATGCACCCTTTATTGTTTTCGATGATGCAGATATGGATGAAGCCGTTGCAGGCGCACTTCAAAGTAAATTTAGAAATAGTGGTCAAACATGTATTTGTTCAAATAGAATATTTGTGCATAAAAACATATATGATGAATTCCTAGAGAAATTTACAAATGAAGTCAGTAAAATAACAGTGGGTAATGGACTTGAAGATGGAATTGCGTCTGGTCCTTTAATTGATCAATCCTCTTTAGAAAAAGTAATTGATCATGTACAAGATGCAGTAAATACAGGAGCTAAAATAGCAATTGGTGGAGATGTTCATTCACTTGGTGGGAATTTCTATCAACCAACTGTTCTCTCAAATGTATCTACAAAGGCAAAAATTACTTTTGAAGAAACATTTGGGCCCGTTGCTCCTCTTTATAAATTTTCTAGTGATGATGAGGTGATTAAAATGGCTAATGATACACCATATGGATTAGCTTCATATTTCTATTCAAGAGACATAGGAAGAATTTGGAGAGTTGCTGAAGCACTTGAATATGGAATTGTATCTATCAATAATGGGCTACCAACAATTGCAGAAGTTCCTTTTGGTGGAGTTAAAGAATCAGGAATGGGAAGAGAAGGTTCTCGATATGGCCTTGATGATTATTTAACTATTAAATATATATCTATGGGTGGTATTTAGGAAAGCCAAGCTGCTCCCCTTACTCCACTTGAATCACCATGAATATTTTTTACAACTTTAGTGTGAAGCGTATCTGTAAAAACATATTTTTTTAGAGCATCATTTATATTTTCGTAAATAAAATCGATGTTTGACATACCCCCACCCAAAACAATCACATCTGGATCAAGAATATTACAAACTAGAGATAAGCCTCTTGCTAAATGATCTACATATTGATTTAGTGCAAAGATACTATCTTTTTCTTTATTATTAAAACCATCTAAAATTTGATGTGAATTATAATTTTTATTGCAACGTAAATTATAGACAGATGAAAAGCCTGGTCCAGATATATAGGTCTCTAAGCACCCATCTTTTCCACAGTAACATTTTTTAACATATTTTTTTTCATCTTCTGTTCTACTTGGCAAAACTATGTGTCCCCACTCTCCGCTTATACTATTACGACCTCTAATTACTTTTTGATTGATACTGATACCTCCGCCTACACCAGTTCCTATAATGACTCCAAAAACAACTTCAAACCCTTTACCAGCTCCATCTACCGCTTCAGAAAGAGTAAAACAATTAGCATCATTTTCCAAATTAACATTTCTATTTAAAATTTTATCTAAATCTTGCTTAAAAGGTTTGCCATTTAACCATATAGAATTTGCATTTTTAATTAAAGCTGTATCATTTGATATAGCTCCTGGCATTCCCATACCAACAGTTTCTGCTTTGCCGTGTTTATCTTCAAAATGATTTATAATGGATAGTATTCCCTTAATTGTTCCATCATAACTTTTTTCAGTATTAATTCTTTTTCTATCTATTTCAGTTCCATTTGGATCTAGAAGAATACCCTCAGTTTTGGTACCGCCTACATCAATACCGATTTTCATTAATTATTATTTTGTAATAATTTTGTGTAAAGTTGGGATCAAAGCAACTGCTAATGCAATTTTAAACAATTCACTTGGAATAAATGGTAAAAGACCAGCGGCTACTGCCTTTTCGAAACCAATAATATAACCAAGATAGATGATACCAAATGAAAAAATAATAGCAGAACCAATTAATAGAGATACTGTAGCTTTAAAATATGTTTTACTAAAACCTAAATTTGCTAAATAACTTATAACGATTGATGCAAATAACATGCCATAAAGATATCCTGCTGTTGGTCCAACTAAATAAGCAACTCCACCACCGGTCGCAAAAACAGGAAGTCCTATAGCTCCTTGAAAAAGGTAAAATGCAACTGTGGCAAAAGATAATCTTACACTATATGTCATTCCTATTAAGAATATGACAAACGTCTGCATTGTCATTGGCACTGGCCAAAATGGTACTTGAACTTTAGCGGAAATCGCTAGTAAAATTGAACCAAATAACATCAGTGTTATTATAAGAAAATTTGAATTTATATTTTGAAAATTTCTTAGTTTGTGTATTAAAATTCTATTTTCGTGCATATGTTTTCCTTTAAATATTATAAATAAACTAAATTATATTTTGCTTCAAGCTTATCCCAAAAATCTTTCTCTAATTTTACGTTGTTTAATGCATTAATTTGCTTCAATCCTGTAGGTGAAGTCACATTTACTTCTGTTAGATAATTTCCAATTATATCAATTCCAACAAAAAAAAGATTGTGCTCTTTTAGTTTTGGTCCCAAATTTTCGATAATTTCTTTGTCTCTATAAACTAGGTCAGTTTTACTTGCCTTACCACCAGCATGAAAATTTGCCTTTAAATTACCTTCTTGTGGTATTCTCGCAACTGAACCAAAATATTCTCCATCAAAAAAAACGATCCTCCTGTCACCATGCTCTATCTCATTGATAAATTTTTGGACCATTATAGGCAAGTGTAAATATTCCTCTAATATTTTAGAATTGAAATTACTTTTATCAAATCTATGTATACCCTCTCCTCCATTACCATAAAGTGGTTTAGTTACAATATCCTCTTCTTTATTTAAAAATTCTTCAATAATTTTTAAATCTTTTGTTACTAAAGTAGGTGGCATAAATTCTTTAAAATTAAATGTAAATAATTTTTCAGTTGAATTTCTAACTGCTGTTGGATCATTCACAACAATTGTTGAAGATGGAAGTAAGTCCAAAATATAAGTTGATGTGATATAATTCATATCAAAAGGAGGATCTTGTCTTAAAAAAACAAATTGAAAATCTTCTAATTTGACAATTATTTTATTAGATTTAAAATTGAAATAATTTTTTTCATCTAGCAATAACTCTAAATAATATCCAGATGCTTGAATAGTATTCTCTTTTATGAATAAATCTTTTGGATTGTAATAAAAAATATCATAATCTCTTTCTTGTGCCTCATAACCTATTAAAAAAGATGTATCGAATTCATAATCAATTTTTTCGATATTATCCATTTGAATTGCTATACTTTTTTTCATTAGAAAATTTCTTCCTCATAAATTTTTTTAATATTTTTTTTCCATTCACTATTATACTTGCTGATTAATAAATCAGCTGGTGAATGACCATTTGTTAGATTTTGTTCTAAATCTTTGAGATAAAAAGTTTCATTATATTTTTCATTTTTTACTAGAATATTTCTTTTCTCTAAACCTGATTTTGAAATTTCAAATAATTTGTGTGCAATATCTAACAGATCACCATCTTTGAATTTTGTTTGTAAACCTTCTACTGGAGCTAAGTTATTTATTAAATTTCTATCATTTTGAGTCCAGCCCTCAACAATTTCATTTGTTTTATCAATAGCTTCATCATTATATAAAATACCAATCCAAAAAGCAGGCTGAGAACATATTAAATCCCATGAACATGCGTCCATAGAACGAATTTCTAAGAATTGCTTTAATCTAACTTGAGGAAATAAAGTTGATAAGTGGTTTATCCAATCTTCAATAGTAGGTTCAATATTTAAATCTTTAGAAATATTATTTTTCATAAAATCTCTAAAAGTATAATCTGTCATATCTATATAATTATGATTTCTAATTACAAAATACATTTTCACATCAAGAGCATACTCCGCATATTTTTCAAAATTAAAATCTTTATCAAAAACAAATGGCAATAAACCTGTTCTATCTTTGTCTGTGTGATGCCAAAAATGAGATCTTAAACTCTTATATTTGGATACTTCTTTTTGATCGAAAGGTGAATTAGCAAATATTGCAGTTGCTATACCTTCAAGATTTAACATTAATTTATACTTAGTAATCATATCTTCTTCAGAATGATAATCCAAATTTACTTGGTTTGTACATGTGCGTTTCATCATATGATGTCCCAGAGTACCAACTTTAGGCATATATTTTTTCATTATGGAATATCTTTGTTTTGGCATCCAAGGAAAATCATCAAGAGATAAACTTGGCTCCACACCTAATCCTAATAATATAAAGCCGAATTCTTCACCAATTTCTTTTAACTCTTTTAAATGTCTATTAGTTTCAGTACAGGTTTGATGGATATTTTTTAATTGCGCTCCAGATAATTCGATCTGACCACCTGGTTCTAAGGTTATACTTTCACCAAATCTTTCTAGAGCAATTATAGTAGTATCTTTATCATCATACTTTGGCTTCCATCCTTTATTTACAAATTTTAAAAGAATATCTTTTATACCATTTGACTCTTCATAAGATAATTGACGTAAACTGTCTTTTTTTAGAATAAATTTCTCGTGTTCTACTCCTATGCGTAAATCATTCTTTTCTTTAATTCCTTTATAAAAGTAATCTATTAGATCGTTTTTTTTTATCATTGCTTTATTTTAAATAGACTAGATTATATTAAAAATAAAGTTGCTAATCCCAGAAAAGATAGAAAACCAAATACATCTGTTATTGTAGTCAAAATTACAGCAGATGCTAAAGCAGGATCAATTTTTAGTTTATCTAAAACTAGTGGAATTACAATTCCTGAAAAACCAGCGATTAGTAAATTTAGTATCATGGCAAGCCCTATTATTATTCCTAATAAAAAATTATCAAACCAATAAATAGAAATTAAAGATATTATAATAGCAAATATGATACCATTTATACCACCAATTAGAGTTTCTTTGGTTATTATTTTTAATGCATTGCTTGTTGTTAGTTCTTTCACAGCAATAGCACGGACTGCAACTGTTAAAGTTTGAGTGCCAGCATTAGCACCCATAGAAGCTACTATTGGCATTAAAATAGCTAAGGCCACTACTTTTTCTATCGCAGCTTCAAACAAACCTATTACTATTGAGGCTACGACTGCTGTCATTAAATTTACAATTAACCAAGAAATTCTAGATTTTGTTGTGCTAATAACTGACTCATATAAATCTGTATGGTCTACACCTCCAAGTTTTAAAATATCTTCTTCCCTTTCTTCTTCAATAACTTCTACAACATCATCAACTGTAATGGATCCAATGATTCTTTTATGATTATTGATTACAGGAGCGCTAACTAATCCATATTTACTAAATAATAAAGCTACATCTTCTTGATCAGCATTTACATCAATTAATCGTAATTCTTTATTTGATATTGAATTTAATTTTATTTCTCTTTTTGAGCCCATCAATCTTCCTAATGGGACTACACCTTTTGCTTCTTCGTTATTATTTATTAAATAAATATCATAGAAATCTTCTGGTAAATTCAATTTATTATTTCGTAAATAATCAATTGCTTGACCAACAGTCCATGTTTGATTAATAGCCACAAATTGTCTTTGCATTAATCTACCAGCAGAGTATTCTGGATAATTCAAACCTTCTTCAACTAAGGTTCTTTCTTCTTTATCTAAATTTTTTAAAAATATATTTTGATCTTTTTCTTCTAAATCCTCAGCTAAGTCTACCGCATCATCAATATCTAAACTTTTAGCATTATTTGCTAATTGTTTTATATCCAAAGTTTCTATTATTTCTTCTCTAACACTATCATTTAAATAAGTAAGTATTTCAGGATCAAAATTTTTATCAATTATATTTAAAAGGCTTAATCTTAAAACTGGATCTAAATTTTGAAGAATGTATGCAATATCTGCATTATGAATATCTTTTAAATAAGATAGAATTTTACCATATTTATAATTTTCTAAATAATCAGTAATTAATTCAACAGGTTTAATTGAGGAATCCTGATCTTTTTTAATAATAATTTCTTCCATATAAATTGGTGCGGCTGAGAAGACTTGAACTTCCACAGGATAAATCCCACAGCGACCTCAACGCTGCGCGTATACCAATTCCGCCACAGCCGCATATATAGTAGAATTAAATATCAGATAGGATATTAACTATCAATAAAGTTAAAAATAATATGAAACAAATCGAAATAAAAATATCTAATCATGAAATAGATTATGAAAAAGCAGTAATGTATATGGAGTCTAGAATTGATGATATAAGTAAAAATAAATCTTCAGAATTATTGTGGTTTCTAAGTCATAATCATATTTTTACTCAAGGAACAAGTGCCTCAAAAGAAGAAATATTAAATTCAAATGTTATTGATGTTATAAAATCCAATCGTGGAGGAAAAACAACATACCATGGTCCTGGCCAAAGAATTGTTTATTTTATGTTGAATTTAAATAATAAAAACAAAGATATAAGAAAGTTTATTACTATAATTGAAAATTCTCTTATATCTTTTTTATCGAATTATAATGTTGAAGCACAGGCTTTTAAAGATAGAGTTGGTATTTGGGTAACTAAAAGTAATAATATTACATTTGATAAAGAAAAAAAAATTGGTGCAATCGGATTACGAATAAAAAAATGGATTACATACCATGGATTAAGCTTTAATATTAATCCTGATCTAAAATATTACAATTACATTCACTCATGTGGTTTAAAAGAATATCAAAATACTTCAATGGAAGAATTAGGTATTAAATTAGAGCAATCTGAATTTGATAAAATATTTAAAAAAATTTTTATTGAAAATTTAAAAAATATTTAAATAATTTTTTAAATCTTTATTAATTTTTAAATTATTTATTTTTATAAAGTTAAGAAAATAATCTGGTAAATTTGATATGAACTCAAATTTCTTTTTGTTTATTGTAAATTTTAAAGCAAATGCATGTAACATTAAGCTCTCTTTTGGATACTTTGAATGAATATTGTATTTATTATCACCAACTATTGGGCATCCAAGATTTTTAGATACTATTCTAAGTTGATGAGTTTTACCTGTTTGTGGACTAAATAATATTGAAGAAATACTTTTATTTTTATTTACCACCTTGTAGTTAGTTAAAGTATTTTCAGTTTTAAGTTTTTTATTTTTAATTTCTAATTTTACTTGGGAAGAGTTGTTTTTAGGACTACCTTCACATAAAGCAATATAATATTTAGTAATTTCTTTTTGTTTGAAAAGAGAAGATAATTTTTTTGCAGAATTAAGATTTTTAGCAATTAAAAGTAATCCTGATGTTTCCTTATCAAGCCTATGTACCAATCTATATTGAGAGCTTATTTTTTTAATTATATGATCTATTGAAATTTTTATTTTACTACCTCCTTGAGTAGCTATTTGCGGCCATTTTTTTAAAACAATAAAATCATTATTTTCAAATATTATTGATCTTTTAAATTTACTTAAAATTTCTTTTGATATTTTTATGTTTTTTTTAAAAATTATCTTATTTTTATAGAGTGTTTCATGAAAATTTAATATTTTGAGTTCGTCATTAAGTTTAACTAGATAGTTTGCTTTTGTGCTTGAGTTATTAATTAGAATATTTTTTTTTCTAATATTTTTCTCAATAAAACCTTGTGTTAAAGATGTATATTTATATTTAAGGTACTTATCTAGTCTTTGGTTGCAATTATTTTGGATTTTAATGATCTTAATCAAATCAAATCTTATTTAATAAAGTTCCAAAATATGCAGACAATATACATATAAAGATAGAAATAAAAATGTAAGTAAAAGAAGTAAAATATTTTTTGGAATTAATTAGATCTAGAACTTCATAAGAAAATGCAGAAAAAGTAGTGAAAGATCCTAAAAAACCGATAATTAAAAAAAATTTTATAAAGTTTTCAGGTAAATTATTTCCAAAATTAGATGTTATAAAATAGCCTATTAAAAAAGAGCCTAATATATTAACTGAAATAGTTCCATATATACTAGATACAAACAATAATTTACTAACGTTTGTTAAAAGATATCTTAGTACAGCTCCTAATGCACCACCAGTGGCGACTAACATTATGTTAAACAATATATTTAAACTGTAGGTTGATCTTCTACTTCTTCAGTAGATTTTTTTTCAATGATTGGACCACTATCTAGTCCTTTAGCGTTTTCATCTCTATCAACAAATTCGATAACAGCTGTTGGAGCGTTATCTCCAAATCTATTTCCAAGTTTTATGATACGAGTGTATCCACCATTTCTATTTTTATATCTATCAGCGAGTATATCAAAAACTTTTTTATACATTTTTTGATCTTGTAAAATCGAAACAGTTTTTCTTCTTGATAACAAATCACCCTTTTTACCTAAAGTTACTATTTTTTCTACAAATCTTCTAAGTTCCTTAGCCTTTGTTAACGTTGTTGTTATTTGTTCATGTTTAATAAGAGCGTTTGACATATTCATAAACATTGCCTTCCTATGAGAAGTAGTTTTGTTTAGTTTTTTATTTTTAATATTATGCTTCATAAAAATTACTTATTAAACGGATCCTCATATTTTTTTGCTAGTTCGTCAATATTTTCAGGCGGCCAGTCAGGTACTGACATTCCTAAATTAAGCTCCATTTGTTGAAGAACTTCTTTAATTTCATTTAATGACTTTCTTCCAAAATTTGGCGTTCTTAACATTTCAGATTCAGATTTTTGTACAAGGTCACCAATATAAATAATATTATCATTTTTAAGGCAATTTGCAGATCTTACGGAAAGTTCTAATTCTTCAACTTTTTTTAGTAAATTGGAATTAAATGATAGTGCTTCTACTTGAGATTGATCAGGTATAGACTCTGGTTCGTCAAAGTTAATGAATGGTTGTAATTGATCTTGAAGAATTCTAGCTGCCAAAGCAATAGCGTCATCAGGAGACATTGAGCCATTGGTTTCAACATCAAATACTAATTTGTCAAAGTCAGTAACCTGTCCTACTCTACTATTTTCTATTTTATATGAAGCCTTTACAACTGGACTAAACATTGCATCTAGTTTAATTTCTCCTATTACTTTGTTTTCATCTTCTGCTATTTCAGCTGAAACATAACCTTTACCAGTTTCAACGTTAGCCTCTAATTCAACATCTGCATTCGAATCAAGAGTCATGATCAATTGATCTGGATTCATTATCTCTGTTTCAGAATCAGTTTCAAAGTTTCCTGCTCTGATTTCTCCAGAACCATTAGATTTAAGATACATTTTTTTTAACCCTGGAGAGTGGACTTTTACAGCAACAGATTTTAAATTTAAAAGAATATCTGTTAGATCTTCTTTAACTCCGGGAATAGTTGAAAATTCATGAACAACACCTTTTATTTTAATTGAAGTAATTGCTGCACCTTGAAGTGAAGATAATAAAATTCTTCTTATGGCGTTTCCTAATGTTAGGCCAAATCCTCTCTCTAGTGGTTCAGCTGTAAGCTTACCAATTTTACCATTGCTTTCTTCTACATTAACTTCCATTTTAGTAGGTTTTATTAATTCACTCCAGTTTTTTTGTAACACTTAAATGCTCCTTCTTTTAAACTCTTCTTCTTTTTCTTGGCCTGCAACCATTATGAGGGATTGGTGTAACATCTTTAATAGATGTTATAATGTAGCCTATAGATTGCAATGATCTTAGAGCAGATTCCCTTCCAGAACCTGGTCCAGATACTTCAACTTTTAGATTTTTCAAACCAAAATCCTTAGCTTTATTTCCAACATCCTCGGCTGCTATTTGTGCAGCATATGGTGTTGATTTTCTAGAGCCCTTAAAACCCTTGTGGCCAGAAGATGACCAGGCTAAAGCATTACCTTTCTCATCTGTTATAGTTATGATAGTATTATTAAAAGATGAAGTAATATGTGCTACACCAGATGATACTTTTTTCTTAAGTTTAGATTTTTTCTTTTCAACCATTCTAACCTTTTGTTACTTTCTTCTTACCAGCAATAGCAACAGCCTTACCTTTTCTTGTTCTAGCATTGGTATGAGTTCGTTGTCCTCTAACTGGTAATTTTTTACGATGTCTTAGCCCTCTATAACAACCTAAATCATTTAATCTTTTTATGTCCAAAGATATTTTTCTTCTTAAATCTCCTTCTACGGAGTAATCTTTGTCAATTAAATCTCTAATTTTATTAATTTCTTCCTCATTAAGTTCACTAACTCTTTTCGTTATATCTATAGATGCATTGTTACAAATTTCATTGGCAATCTTATTTCCAATTCCAAATATATACGTCAAAGCTATATTTACTTTCTTATTAGTAGGAATGTTAACACCTGAGATTCTAGCCATAATGAGATCCAAAAAAAATGAATGAGGGTGAATACATGATAATCATGTATCTAGTCAAGAAGAGATGTTCTAAAAATTGGCTGTTTTTCATGATTTTTTTAAAATTTGTTTGATTTTTTTAGTTATTTCTTCGATTTGTAATGATCCATCTATCTCATGAAAAATTTCTTTAAATTTGTTTTTATAAAAATCAGATACTTGTTGAGTTGAATTAAGATATTCATTGTATCTGGTCTCAATAACATCAATATTATCGTCATCTCTATTTTCTTCTGAAGATCTAAGTAGTATACGATGTTTCAAAGTATTGAAGTCTATTTGAATATTAAAAATAAAATTTATAGAATATGATGTATTGGAAAGAAAATTGTTTAAAAATTCTGATTGCTTTAACGTTCTAGGATAGCCATCTAATATAAATCCACTAGATTGTTCGTTTTGTAATCTTGAAGATACAATCGAATTTAATATATCATCAGAAACTAAATTACCTGATGACATAACTTTTTTAAGTTCAATCGCAAGATTATCTTTATCTAATAATTTTTTTCTTAATATATCCCCAGTGGATAGATGTGGTATTTTTAAATATTCAGATATTATTTTAGCTTGAGTACCTTTTCCTGCTCCTGGTGGACCAAAAAATATTATTTTACTCAATTTATCTCCTGCCTTTTAACTTGGTTTTTTTAAGAAGCCCCTCATATTGATGCTGAAATAAATGTGATTGGACTTGTGTTATAAAATCAATCATCACTACAACAACTATTAATAATGCTGTTCCTCCAAGATAAAATGGAATTGATGTTCTTGATAATAGAAATTCTGGAAGAAGCGCAACAAATGTTAAATAAATTGTCCCAATTGTTGTTAATCTTATTAGCACAAACTCAATAAATTTTGCTGTATTTTCTCCTGGTCTAATTCCAGGAATAAATCCGCCATACTTTCTTAAGTTCTCTGCCTGTTCATCAGGATTAAAAACTATTGATGTATAAAAGAAGCCAAAAAATATTATCATCGCAGCATATAAGCCCAGATATAATGGTTGTCCTCTTCCTAAGTAACTAGAGATTAAAATAAATATATCACTTGAGGATCCAGCTCCAAATCCAGACATCGTATTAGGTAAAAGTAGAATAGAAGATGCAAATATAACTGGAATAACACCTGCAGTATTGATTTTTAAAGGTAGATGTGAGCTTTGACCGCCATAAATTTTATTTCCAACTTGTCTTTTTGGATATTGTACTGGCAACCTTCTTTGAGCTTTTTCAACAAATACAATAAAAATTATTAGAAGTAATATTAAGATTAATATTCCTAATATAAATGCAATGCTTAATTCGCCAGTTCTGCCTAACTGTAAAGTACTTACAAAAGCGCTTGGCAAATTGGCTATAATTCCTGCAGTAATAATAAGGGATATACCATTTCCAACACCTCTAGATGTAATCTGTTCACCTAACCACATCAAAAATATTGTTCCACCTACAAGAGTAATTACCGTTGTTAATCTAAAAAATATACCTGGTTCGAATACAATATTTCCATAAGTTGTCTGCATGGATTCTAGTCCAATAGAAACACCATATCCTTGTATTGCTGCAATCAGTACAGTAACATATCTTGTATATTGTAATAATTGCCTTCTTCCTTTTGATCCCTGCTCCTTTAAAGATTTAAGAAATGGAATTGCAGACTGCATCAAGGTCATTATAATTGAAGATGAAATATAGGGCATTACACCTAAAGCAAATATACCCATTCTACCCAGAGCACCGCCAGAAAATGTATCAAAAATTCCAAGAATTCCAGAAGATTGTTGTTCAAAAAATTGTTGAAGTGCTAGTGGATTTATTCCTGGAATAGGTAAAAAAGTTCCTAAGCGAAAGATAATTAAAGCACCTAAAGTAAATAAAAGTCTTTGTCTTAATTCAGTGGCTTTTCCTAAAGCACCAAAATTTAAGTTATTTGCCAATCTGTCTGCAGCTGTAGCCATTTATTTCTTTGTTAATTTAATTTTGCCACCACTTTTTTCTAAAATTTCAATAGCTTTTTTTGAAGCATACGAAATTTCTAAATTAGTGTTGTTTTTTGGCTCTCCAACATTCAAAAGTTTTAAACTTCCTTTGGATTTTTTAAATATTTTTCTACTAAAAAGATCTTCTTCGGTAATTTGCTCAGGGTTAATTTTATATTTATCTATAATGTTATTAATCATACTAAAGCTAATTTTTTGTATTTTTGTTCTGAAAGGATTTTTAAATCCTCTTTTAGGTAGACGGCGATAAAGTGGCATTTGCCCACCTTCAAACCCATTAATTGAAACACCAGATCTAGATTTCTGCCCCTTTACTCCTCTTCCAGCAGTTTTTCCAAGACCAGATCCTGAACCCCTACCTTTTCTCTTGTTTTTTTTACTTGAAGTGAGTGTAGATTTTATTTCATTGATTTTCATAATTAACTATTCTTACTATTATTGATTTCATTTATTTTTTTTGATCTTTTAGCTGCAACTGATTTTGGAGATTCTGACATTTTAAAAGCATTTATTGTTGCTTTCAACATATTGTGAGGATTTGATGTGCCTGTAGATTTAGCAACAACATCTTTTATTCCTAGAGACTCAAATAATGCTCTCATAGGACCACCTGCTATAATTCCAGTACCTGGTGCGGCAGTTCGTAGTATAACTTTTCCAGCTCCAAAACGACCAACTGTATCATGATGAATAGTCCTATTATCTTTTAAATGAACTCTTATCATTTTACTTTTAGCATTTTCAGTTGCTTTTCTAACGGCTTCTGGAACTTCTTTTGCTTTACCTGTTCCAATTCCAACTCTACCTTTGTTATCACCAACTATCATTATTGCAGCAAAACCAAATCTTCTTCCACCTTTAACTACTTTTGCAACTCTATTAATAGTAACTAAATGCTCATTAAGTTCATTTTTTTCATTTTCAAACATATTACCTCTAAAAATTAAGACCTTCTACTCTTGCGGCATCAGCCAGTATTTTGATTAAACCATGAAATTTGTACTTTCCTCTGTCAAATGCAACTTTATCAATTCCTTTAGAAATTATTTTTTTTGCTATATTTTTTCCAATTAATTCTGCAGTTTCTTTTCTAGAAAGTTTCATATCTTTAATAGATTTTTCAACGGAAGATGAGCTTGCTATGGTTGTCCCATTTAAATCATCAATTAATTGTGCATAAATATGATTATTGGATCTAAATACAGTAAGTCTCTTCCTATTAGACACACTTTTAGCTTTGTATCTTACTCTCTGTTGTCTGTCTTTCATGATTATTTCTTTTTTCCTTCTTTTCTATATATATATTCATCAGAATATTTAATACCTTTACCTTTAAAAGGTTCTGGCTTTCGATAAGATCTTATTTTGGCAGCAGCAGCACCTAGTTTTTCTTTATTGAAACTAGTTAATTTAATTATATTCTGCTTTGGGCACTCAATTTTTACATCATTTGGAATATCAAAGTAAATATCATGACTATACCCTAGTTCTAACTTTAATTTTGAACCTGAAACACTGGCTCTATATCCAGTGCCATTTAATTCTAAAGTTTTTGTAAAACCATTTGATACGCCATTTATTATATTGGCTATAATAGATCTAGTAGTACCCCAATTTGGATCATTATTAATTTCACCTATCGGAATAACTTTAATCTCATTTTCATCAATGTTTATTTTATAATTAGAATTTACTGATATTTGCATTTGACCTAATTTACCTTTTGCAGAAAAAATACCTTCCTTGAAACTACACTCTATTTCTTTTGAAATTTTAATTGGATTTTTTGCTATTCTAGACATTAAAAAACCTCACATAAAATTTCACCACCAACATTATTTTTCTTTGCTTGATGATCAGACATTACACCTTTAGGAGTTGAAAGGATTGAAATACCTAAACCTCCAAAAGGTTTGTTAAGTTCACTAATTTTAGAATACTTTCTTATACCTGGTTTTGAAATTCTTTTTATTCTTTTTATAACTGGAGTACCGTTGTAGTATTTTAAATCAATTTTTATAGAATTAACTCCCTTTCTTTCTTCAATATTTTTAAAATCTCTAATATAACCTTCATCTTTAAGTACACTTAAGACGTTTAAATTTAACTTTGATTTGAAACATAAAGTTGATACTTTATTTGCTTGATGAGCATTTTTTATTCTTGCAAGCATATCTGAAAGTGAGTCATTAAAAGCCATAATATCCTCCTACCAACTTGACTTAACAACTCCTGGTAAATCACCAGTCATTGAAAGTTCCCTAAGTTTAATTCTTGATAGACCAAATTTTCTATAATTTCCTCTTGGTCTTCCAGTAATTTCACATCTGTTTCTGTGTCTAATTGCTGAACTGTTTCTCGGTAAATCATTTAATTTATTTTGAAGAGAAATTCTTTCTTCAAGAGAAATATCCTTATTTTTAATTTTAGATTTAAGAAATTCTCTTTTAGATTTATATTTATCGATCATTTTTTTTCTAAATAAATTTTTCTGTACTGAACTAGTTTTTGCCATTTTTCTCCTTAATTAGTCTGATTGTTTTTAAAAGGCATATTGAAACTCTTTAAAAGTTCTAAAGCCTGGTTATCATTTTTTGCAGAGGTACAAATTGTAATGTCCAAACCTCTAGTTTTATCAACTTTATCGAAATTTATTTCAGGAAATATTACATGCTCTTTAATACCCATGGAAAAGTTTCCATTACCGTCAAAGCTTTTTGAATTTAAACCTCTGAAATCTCTTATCCTTGGAATAGCAATGTTTACTAATCTATCAAGAAATTCATACATGATTTTATTTCTTAAGGTTACTTTTACACCTAATGGCATACCTGCCCTGATTTTAAATCCAGATATTGCCTTTTTGGACTGTGTTTTAACAGCTCTTTGACCTGAGATAAGAGTTAAATCTTCAAGAGCTTTATCGATTAATTTAGAGTCTTCTTTTCCTTCTCCAACACCCATATTTAATATAATTTTATTTAATTTAGGAACTTCAAATATATTTTTTAAGCCAAGTTTTGACATTAAGGATTCTTTGATTTGAATATTATATTCTTCTAATAATCTACTCATTTAAATTTCCTTACCTGACGATTTATTTATTCTAATTTTTTTATTATTATCTAATTTGAAACCAATTTTAACACCTTTTTTTAGTTCAGGATCATATAATAATAAGTTTGATATGTGGATTGGCATATCCTTATCTATAATTCCTCCCGGTTGATTATTGTCTGGTTTTTGATTTTTTTTAACTCTATTTATTTCTGAAACAATTGCCTTCATTAATTTTGGAAATATTTTTACTATTTTACCAGTTTTACCTTTATCTTTACCAGTCAGAACAATAACATCATCACCTTTTTTTAATTTAATTTTAATACTCATTAAATTACCTCTGGAGCTAAACTTATAATTTTCATAAATTTTTTACTTCTTAATTCTCTGGTAACAGGACCAAATATCCTAGTTGCAATTGGCTCTTCCTGTTTATCTAACAATACAGCTGCGTTCTTATCAAATCTAATAGCACTACCATCAGGTCTTTTAAAATCTTTAGATGTTCTTACTATCACAGCCTTGTAGACATCACCTTTTTTTACTTTTGCTCGTGGTAATGCATCTTTGATGGATACAACAATTATATCTCCTATTGAAGCGGATCTTCTTTTAGAGCCACCCAACACTTTTATACATTGTATTTTTCTAGCACCGGAATTATCTGCAACAAAAAGATTAGATTGCATTTGTATCATTAATTATCTCCTCCAGTTGAAATTACCTTCCATCTTTTAAGTTTAGATATAGGTTTTGATTCTATTATAGAAACAACATCTCCAACATTAAATTCATTGTTTTCATCATGCACATGATACTTTTTGGTCTGTCTAATAATTTTTTTATAAAGTTTGTGCTTAATTCTTCTTGTTACATCAACAGTTATTGTTTTATTTGATTTTGAAGATACAACAACACCAGATAATATTCGTTTAGGCATTATCAACTCCATTCAAAATCGCAAGTTTAGTTTTTAATCTTGAAATTTCTTTTTTAGTTTTTTTAATATTAGATGTTTTTTCAAGCTGTCCTGATGATTTTTGAAAATTTAGGTTTAAAAGTGTTTTCTTATGATTCAATATTTCATCCAAAATTTTTTTATCTGTAATATTTTTATTTTTACTCATTATATATTTCTTTCTACGAACTTACATTTAATTGGTAATTTTGCTGCGGCGAGTGTCATAGCTTTTCTAGCATCATTTATGTTAACGCCATCAACTTCAAACATAATTCTCCCAGGTTTCACTCGACATGCCCAATATTCCACTGAACCTTTTCCCTTTCCCATTCTAACCTCTGCGGGCTTTTTTGAGACTGGTACGTCAGGAAATATTCTTATCCACATTCTACCGGCTCTCTTAAGGTATCTTGTAATTGCTTTTCTTGCAGCTTCAATTTGTCTTGATGTAACTCTCTCTGGTTCCATTGCTTTTAGACCAAAACTTCCATAATTTAGAGCATAATTTCCTTTAGAACTTCCATGAATTCTACCTTTAAATTGCTTTCTATATTTAGTTTTTTTTGGAGATAACATGTTCATTATCTGACACTCCCTTGCTCAACTTGTTTTTTTTCACTAGCATACGGATCTTTTAAAAGAATTTCTCCTTTATTAATCCAAACTTTAATTCCGCATATCCCATAAGTGGTCTCAGCTTCAGCAGTTGCATAATCAATATCACCTCTTAAAGTATGTAAGGGTACGCTACCTTCGTGATATTTTTCAGTTCTAGCAATTTCAGCACCGCCTAACCTCCCACTACAAACAACTTTAACACCTTTTGCCCCTAATCGCATTGCCGACTGCACTGCCTTTTTCATAGCTCTTCTAAAGGATATTCTTTTTTCAAGTTGTGTAGCTATATTTTCTGCAACAAGTTTTGCTTCAACTTCAGGTTTCCTTACTTCTTTAATATCCAAGAACACTTCAAGATTTGACATCTTAGAAAGATCATTTTTCAGAGTTTCAATGTCAGCTCCTTTTTTACCAATAATTATTCCTGGTCTAGAACTATAAATTGATAATCTTAGTTTTTTTGCTGCTCTTTCAATGTTTATTTTTGATATACTCGCATTTTTTAATTTTCTTTCTACATAGTTTTTAATTCTTAGGTCTTGATGGAGAAGTTTTGTATAATCACTTTTAGAAAACCATCTTGAAGACCAAGTTTTATTTATACCGAGTCTGATACCGTATGGATTAACTTTCTGTCCCATTATGCTTTTTCCTTTTTGTTTGATTCTAATCTTTCTTCAAGAATAATAGTAATTTTACTAAATGGTTTTATAATAGATGCTGCTCTTCCCTTGGCTCTTGGTCTCCATCTTTTCATTCTTAAACTTTTGCCAACAAAAGCTTCTTTTATGAATAATCTATCAATGTCTAATTGCTTATTATTTTCTGCATTTGCAATAGCTGAATTCAATACTTTTAATATATTTTTTGAAATTCTTTTTTGAGAAAACTTAAGCTGATTAACAGCTGAACTTGCTTTCATATTAATAATAGCATTTACCATTACAGAAAGTTTTAAAGGGCTTACTCTAACCATATTATCTCTTGCGATAGCAGTGGTATTATCACTCATTTTTGTTCCGCCTTTTTATCAGCTGCTGTATGACCTTTAAATGTTCTAGTTGGCGAAAATTCTCCTAGCTTATGACCAACCATCTGTTCATTTATAGTAACTGGAACGAATTTTTGTCCATTATAAACACCAAAAGTTAATCCTACAAATTCAGGTAGAATTGTTGATCTCCTAGACCATGTTTTTAAAACTTCTTTTCTTCCGGATTGTGAAAGTTTTTCTGCTTTTTTCATTAGCGTTATATCAACAAAAGGCCCTTTCCAAACTGATCTTGTCATTATTTTTTCTTCCTTTTTATAATAAATACATTTGTTTTTTTGTTATTTCTTGTTTTTTTACCTTTTGTGGAAACACCCCAAGGTGTTACCGGATCTCTTCCACCTGATGTTCTACCTTCTCCACCACCATGAGGATGATCAACGGGATTCATTACAACTCCTCTGACTTTTGGTCTGAACCCAAGATATCTTTTTCTTCCAGCCTTACCTAGTTTTATATTTTTTTGGTCTGAATTAGATACTTCCCCTATCGTTGCTTTGCAATTTTTATTTATATGCCTAATCTCACCAGATATTAATTTGATTTGAACGTAAGGCTGTTCTTTTGATACTATTTGAGCGTAAGCGCCTGCAGATCTTACAAGCTGGGCGCCTGCACCAGGTTTAAGTTCTACATTATGAACGTTAGTACCTACTGGAATATTATACATTGGAAGACAGTTTCCGTTTTTAATTTCAACATTTTCTCCAGAGATGATTTTATCTCCAATTTTGATATTTTTTGGAGAAATTATGTATCTGTGTTCACCATCTTCATATTTAATGAGTGAAATGAAGGCTGTTCTATTTGGATCATATTCATTTCTTATAACCTCAGCTTTCATATCTATTTTAGATCTTTTAAAATCAATTAATCTAAATTTTCTTTTTACACCCCCACCCATTCTTCTTGAGGTAATTTTACCTTGATTATTTCTTCCACCGGTAGAATTAATTTTTCTGGTAAGTGATTTAAATGGTTTTTCATTGGATAGATGTTTTTTAGAAACTAAAACAGTACCTCTGAGTCCAGGTGTTATTGGTTTGAATTTATTTAGCATTATTTTATCTCCAGTGAAGGATCTATGGTATTACCTTCAACTAACTTCACTATAGCTCTTTTAATGTCTTTTCTAAAACCGAATTGACCTTTAAATGTTTTTCCTTTGCCTCGAAGTATCGATGTATTTACCTTATCAACTTTAACTTTAAAAATCATTTCTATAGCACTTTTAATTTCATAAGAATTTGAATTTTTTAATACAATAAACGAATACTGATTAAACTGTTGAAGGTTAGTTGATTTCTCAGTAGTAATAGGTTTCTTAATTATATCGTATGCCCTCTCAAGAGTGATTTTTGTTTTATTATTACTCACGTCAACCTCTTAGTGATTTCGTCAATTGATTTTTGCTCCATGAAAATTTTATCATATGTAATCAAATCTTTAACATTGATACCTTTCTGATTTAATGTCGATATTCTTGGAATATTTGCAGAAGCTAATTTAAAATTTTTATCTAAACCATTCTCTGAATAAATAAAAAGAGCGGAGACAAAATTGAATTTTTTTAAATCTAGGTTTAACTTTTTTGTTTTAAAATCATTAATTACGAATGAATCAATAACAAATAATTTATCTTCACTAACTTTTGTAGACAAGGCAGACTTTAAAGCAAGTTTTCTCTCTTTTTTATTTAGATTAAAGGAATGATCTCTGTTTACAGGCCCCATTGAAACTGCGCCTCCTCTAAAGTTAGGCGGTTTATTACTACCTTGCCTTGCATTACCAGTACCTTTTTGAGAAAATGGTTTTTTACTTCTTCCATTTACTTCAGATCTTGATTTAGTTTTGTGTGAACCTTGTCTTGACTTCGCATTTTGATATCTAATGTATTGATGAATTAAGTCTGGAAGTTTTCTTATACCAAAAACATTTTTATCTAGCTCAATGTCCCCTACAGTTTTATTTTTAAGATTGATTATATTTTTTTTCATTTATGACCTTTTAACTGAATCTTTTAAAAATATTGTGGAGTTTTTTTTGCCAGGTACCGATCCCTTGATGATTATGAGATTATTAGCGTTATCAATAGCTACAATTTTAAGATTTTGTTTTGTAACTTTCTTATTCCCCATTCTTCCAGCCATTTTTTTTCCTTTAAAAACTCTTCCAGGATCTTGATTTTGACCAGTAGATCCATGTGAACGATGGGAAATAGAAACTCCATGAGATGCTCTTAATCCACCAAAATTATGTCTTTTCATTACTCCAGCAAAACCTTTACCTATAGAAATACTGCTTGCATCAATAAATTGATCTACTTTGAAATGCTCCACATTCAATTTTGTTCCAACATCTAATATATTTTCACTATCAACTTTAAATTCTTTTAATATTTTTTTTGGTTTTATATTATTTGAGGAAAAAATTTTTCTTTGAGGTTTTTTAACATTTGAAATATCTTTATTCGTGTCTATTGACGCAATCTGTACTGCATTGTAACCGTTTTTTTCTATAGTCTTAACTGCTGAAACAACGCATTCATCAACTTTTAAAATAGTTACTTGAGTATTATTTCCATTATCCTCAAATTGGGAACTATTGCCTATTTTTGTAGCTATTAATCCTGACCTTAACATATCAAATCTTTATATCTACCTCAACTCCAGCAGATAGATCTAGCTTCATCAGAGCATCTACAGTTTGGGGAGTAGGATCAATAATATCCAACAGTCTGTTATGTGTTCGTATCTCTAATTGATCTCTACTTTTTTTATCTATGTGTGGAGATTTGTTAACGGTGAATCTCTCAAAACGGGTTGGTAAAGGTATTGGTCCCTTAACTTTTGCTCCAGTTCTTTTAGCAGTATTAATTATATCTTGTGTACTAGTATCTAATAGAGAATTGTCATAACCTCTAAGTCTAATTCTTATATTTTGACTATCCATTAAGCTAACTTCGCCTTTACTTCTTCTGCTACATTAGAAGGTACTTCTTCATAATGATCAAACTGCATTGTATAGTTGGCTCTTCCTTGAGATAAAGATCTAAGATTGTTTACATATCCAAACATATTTGCAAGTGGTACCATTGCATCAACTACATTAGCATTACCTCTAGTAGACATTTCCTGAACTTGACCTCTTCTACTATTTAAGTCGCCAATAACGTCACCCATATATTCCTCCGGAGTAACAACTTCAACTTTCATCATAGGCTCTAACAATACTGGTTTAGCTTTAGAGATACCTTCTCTAAATGCAGCTCTCGATGCGATCTCAAAAGCAAGCACACTTGAGTCAACATCGTGATAAGCACCGTCATATAAAGTTGCTTTGAAATCAATACATGGGAATCCAGCGATTACACCGGTTTGTTGCTGAGCTATTAACCCTTTTTCAACACCAGGTATATGTTCAGTTGGAATGTTGCCTCCTTTTATTTGGTTGACAAATTGATATCCACTTCCTGGCTCACCGGGTTCAAACTTGATTTTTACTCTTGCGAATTGTCCTGCTCCCCCAGACTGTTTTTTGTGGGTATAATCAACATCAAAAGAACTAGAAATTGTTTCTCTATAAGCAACTTGAGGAGCTCCTACATTAGCTTCAACTTTAAATTCACGCTTCATTCTATCAACCAAAATTTCTAAATGTAGCTCTCCCATACCTTTTATGATTGTTTGACCACTCTCATGATCAGTTGTTACCCTAAAACTTGGGTCTTCTTGTGCTAGCCTTCCTAGTGCCTGTCCCATTTTTTCATGATCTGCTTTTGTTTTAGGTTCAACTGCAACCTCAATTACTGGATCTGGGAAATCCATTTTTTCTAATACAATTGGCTTATCAGATGCACAAAGTGTTTCCCCAGTAGTAACATCTTTTAATCCAACTAAAGCTACTATATCTCCTGCATTTGCTGTTTTAATTTCTTCTCTGTTGTTTGCGTGCATTAGCAACATTCTTCCAATATTCTCTTTTTTACCTGAATTTGAGTTTAGAACTGTATCTTTTGTACTAATACTTCCTGAATAAATTCTTGCAAATGTAAGACTTCCAACAAAGGGGTCTGTCATAATTTTAAAGGCTAGAGCACTAAATGGTTCGGTATCTTCACAACTTCTTGATAATTCAATACTATCATCATTTACATCAACTCCCTTAACACTAGCAACGTCAGTTGGGGCAGGCATATAGTCTATAACGGCATCTAGGAGTGGTTGAACGCCCTTATTTTTGAAGGCTGAGCCAGTTAAAACTGGGACGAAAGAACCTGCCAAAGTTCCTTTTCTAATACAAGATTTTATTTCTTCTGTTGTTGGTTCATTACCTTCAAGATAATTTTCCATTATTTTATCATCTTCTTCAATTGCTTTTTCAATTAATTTAACTCTATACTTTGATGCCTCATCTTTTAATTCATCGGGAATATCTACAATATCGAACTTTGCACCTAAACTCTCATCTTGCCAAATAATAGCTTTATTTGTAACTAAATCTACAACACCTTTTAAATTACTTTCAATCCCAATAGGTAGCTGAGTTACTAGTGGATATGATCCTAAACGCTCTGAAATCATATCAACACACATAAAGAAGTTGGCACCAGTTCTATCTAGTTTATTAACGAAACACATTCTCGGTACTTTGTATTTGTCAGCTTGTCTCCAAACAGTTTCAGATTGTGGTTCAACGCCTGCAACTCCATCAAACACAGCTACTGCACCATCAAGAACTTTTAGAGATCTCTCAACTTCAATTGTAAAATCAACGTGACCGGGAGTATCAATTATATTTATTCGATGATCCTTCCAAAAACAGGTGGTAGCTGCTGATGTAATTGTTATACCTCTCTCTTGTTCTTGTTCCATCCAATCCATTGTTGCTGCCCCATCATGGACTTCACCAATTTTATGAGATTTACCTGTGTAATATAATATTCTCTCAGTTGTGGTTGTTTTCCCGGCATCAATATGTGCCATAATTCCTATATTTCTATATTTTGTAAGAGAGTGAGATCTAGACATAAATTTACCACCTGAAATGAGAGAATGCTCTATTCGCATCAGCCATTTTGTGCGTTTCTTCTCTCTTTTTTACTGCATTACCTTTATTATTAAATGCGTCTATAATTTCATTTGCTACTCTTTCTCTCATAGTTTTTTCATTTCTTTTTGTAGCTGAATCAACAATCCATTTCATAGCTAGTGTTTGTGCACGTTTAGGTCTCACTTCCATAGGAACTTGATAAGTAGCACCTCCAACCCTTCTTGATCTGACTTCTAATGAGGGTTTTACATTATTTAAAGCTTCGTGAAAAAAGTCTATCGGAGTTTTATCAGTTTTTTTAGAAACTAATTCGAAAGCACCATATACTATTTTTTCGGATGTCGATTTTTTTCCATCAAGCATAATTCTATTCATAAATTTTGCTAGCACTAAGTCTTTATATTTGTGATCAGGTAAAATTGTTCTCTTTTCTGCAGCTCTTCTTCTAGACATAATTATTTTGGACGTTTTGCTCCGTAAAGAGAGCGTCTTTGTTTTCTTGTTGAAACACCTTGTGTATCAAGAGTGCCTCTTAAAATATGGTATCTTACTCCAGGAAGATCTTTTACTCTTCCTCCTCTTATTAATACGACTGAGTGTTCCTGAAGATTATGACCTTCTCCTGGAATATAAGCCGAAACTTCTTGTCCATTTGTAAGCTTGACTCTAGCTACTTTTCTGAGAGCTGAATTTGGTTTTTTTGGTGTAGTTGTATAAACTCTTGTACAAACTCCTCTTTTCTGAGGGCTTTTATCTAATGCAGGAACTTTATTTCTTTTTCGTACAGCAGATCTGCCTTTTCTTACAAGTTGATTAATTGTTGGCATATTTTCCTTTAGTTAAGTGTTTGGAAACTAATCCACGACCTTTAACAAATCGTAGGGGTCTTTATAAATTGATAAGTCCAAAGTCAAGCATATATAACAAAAAAATACTAATTTTCTGGATTTTCAGCCTGATTTTTATTAATTATCTCATTATCTCTTTCATATGCAATATTCTCATAATCTGAGGTCATTTTACCTGTCCCAGCAGGTATAAGTCTACCAACAATCACATTTTCTTTTAATCCATTTAGTGTATCTATTTTACCTAAAGTAGCGGCATCAGTTAAGACTTTTGTGGTTTCTTGGAAAGAAGCGGCTGAAATAAATGATCCTGTTTGCAAACTTGCTTTTGTTATACCTAGTAAAACTGGCTCAAAATTTATTAATTTTTTTCCTTCTTCAGTTAAAAGTTTATTAAGCTTTATAGCGTCCCTTCTCTGAATTTGTTCACCAGCAATTAAATTAGAGTCTCCTGGTTCTTTAATAAGTACTTTTTGGAGCATTTGTCTTGCAATTGTTTCAATGTGTTTATCATTAATATAAACACCTTGAAGCTTATAAACAGATTGAACCTCTTTCACTAGATATCTTGCTAATTCTTCTATACCTAAAATTCTAAGTATATCATGTGGAACAGGAGTGCCTTCAACAAGAATATCTCCCTTTTTTACATAATCACCTTCTTGTACATTCAAATATTTTGATCTAGGAATTAGTAATTCAACTGTATCATTCTCATCTAGTCCAGTAATAATTACTCTTCTTTTATTTTTATAATCTTTACCGAAAGAGATTGTACCATCTATTTCACACATGATGGCAGGATCTTTAGGTTTTCTTGCTTCAAATAATTCAGCTACTCTTGGAAGACCGCCGGTTATGTCTTTTGTTTTGGATGACTCTTTTGGGATTCTTGCAATAACCTGACCAGCAGTAACTTCCTGTCCATCTTCTACACTCAATATTGAGTCAATCGACATTGGGTAGTTAGGAACATTTAAATCATCATCGTTTGTTTCAGATATTTTATTAGATATATTAATAGCAGGTTTAAAATTTTTACTTTTTTGGTTTTGACTCCAGTCAATAACAATTTTGCTTGAGATTCCTGTTGTATCATCTATCGACTCCCTAAAGGAAATGCCCTGTTTTAGATCTATATATTTAGCAAAACCATCTCTTTCAGCAATAATAGGCAGCGTATATGGATCCCATTCTGCAAGAATTTGATTAGACTCAACTTTATCACCATCATTAACAAGAAGTTTTGAGCCAAAAGGTATATTAGATGAATATTTATCGCTACTTGAATCAGCGATTTTGATTTTTCCGTTCCTGCTTAAAACTATCTTGTTTTTAAAACGATCTTCAATAATTTTAATATTTTCTAATTTTATATTACCAGAAACAGGGGAAGTTGCATTAGACTGCTCTACAGAAGAACTAGCTGCGCCTCCGATATGAAAAGTTCTCATTGTAAGCTGAGTTCCTGGCTCACCAATTGATTGAGCAGCAATAATACCTACAGCTTCTCCAATGTTTACTTCGGTTCCTCTAGCAAGGTCTCTTCCGTAGCATTTAGCACATATACCATCTTCTGTCTCACAAGTGAGCACTGATCTAATTTTTAAAGATCTTAATCCTAATTTTGATATAGATTCTAAATGTTTTTCAGAAATAATTTCACCTGAATTAACAATTGTATTTTGGTTTTCATCAATAATATTTTCAACTGGTGTTCTACCTAATATTCTTTCAGTTAAAGGTGAGGTTATATTTCCTGATTCAACTATTTCTTCAACTAATACACCTTTTTTAGTATTACAATCTAATTCTCTAATGACTGCATCTTGAGCTACATCTACCAATCTTCTTGTTAAGTATCCACTACTGGCTGTTTTAAGAGCTGTATCAGCAAGACCTTTACGCGCTCCATGAGTGGAGGTAAAATACTCTAGAACAGATAGACCCTCTTTAAAATTTGATTTAATTGGATTCTCAATAATTTCACCAGATGGTTTAGCCATTAAGCCTCTCATTCCTGATAATTGTTTTAATTGTGCAGCCGAACCTCTAGCTCCCGAGTGTGCCATCATGTAAACGGAGTTAATGGGCTGATCATCAGAAGGACTAGAAATTACATCTAACATTTTATCTGCTACCTTATTTGTGCATTCAGACCAAGCATCTACTACTTTATTATATTTTTCCCCTTGAGTAATTAATCCATCTTGATATTGGTCTTCATATTCTTGAACTTTTAACTGCGTAGTATTTAAAAGATCATTTTTGTCAGATGGAATAATAAGATCATCTTTACCAAATGAAATACCAGCTATAGCTGCGTACTTAAAACCAATTTGCATGATATGATCGGCAAATAAGACAGTCTCTTTTTGTCCGCAGAATCTATAAACTGAATCAATTATGTTACTAACTTCTTTTTTTGTTAAAATTTTATTCATCATGTCAAAGTTAATATTTTTATTTTTTGGAAGAATGTTGCCGAGTATCATCCTACCAGGAGTTGTTTCAGTTATTATTGATTCTCCATCATTATTTAGAATTCTTGCCTTAATTTTTGTGTGAAGTGATACATTATTATTTTCTAAAGCTTTTAATATTTCATTTAAATCAACAAAATTTCGTCCTTCTCCTATTTGTTTATCTCTCATTATTGATAAATAATAAATTCCTAAAATAATATCTTGAGAAGGAACAATAATTGGTTTGCCACTTGCTGGATGTAAAATGTTATTTGTACTCATCATCAGTACTCTTGCTTCAAGCTGAGCTTCAAGACTTAACGGAACATGAACTGCCATTTGGTCACCATCAAAGTCAGCATTAAAAGCTGTACACACCAAAGGATGTAATTGGATTGATTTACCTTCAATTAAAATTGGTTCAAAAGCTTGAATACCTAATCTGTGCAAAGTAGGCGCTCTATTAAGTAAAACTGGATGTTCTCTAATTACTTCTTCTAAAATATCCCAGACTCTTGGATCTTCTTTTTCAACAAGTTTTTTTGCTGCTTTAATTGTATTTGCCCAACCGTAAATATCAAGTTTATGAAATATAAATGGTTTAAAAAGCTCAAGAGCCATTTTTTTTGGAATACCACATTGATGCAGTTTAAGATTTGGGCCTACAACAATTACAGACCTTCCTGAATAATCAACCCTTTTCCCTAATAAATTTTGTCTAAATCTTCCCTGTTTACCCTTAAGCATATCAGACAATGATTTAAGTGGTCTTTTGTTGGTTGATGTTATTACTCTTCCGCGTCTGCCGTTATCAAATAGTGCATCCACAGACTCCTGAAGCATTCTTTTTTCATTTCTAACAATAATATCAGGCGCTCTCAGATCTATTAATCTTTTTAATCGATTATTTCTATTTATTACTCTTCTATAAAGATCGTTTAAATCACTAGTTGCAAATCTACCTCCATCTAGAGGCACCAATGGTCTCAATTCTGGAGGAATAACAGGTAATACTCTCATGATCATCCATTCTGGTTTGTTTTTTGAAAGAATAAATGACTCAATTAACTTTAATCTTTTAGTTATTTTTGTTTTTTTTAGTTCTGATTTAGTTTCCGTTAGATCTATTTTTAATTGTTCATAATCTGATTCAAGATCAATACTTAATAGCATTTGCTCAATTGCTTCAGCTCCAATAGCTGCGCTGAATGAGTCTTCTCCATATTCATCTTGATAATCAATATATTGTTCCTCTGAAATAATTTCGCCTTTTTTTAAATCTGTTAAACCAGGCTCTACAACTATGAATTGCTCGAAGTACAATACCTTCTCAAGATTCTTAATTGTCATATCTAAAAGTGTTGCTATTCTACTTGGCAGAGACTTCATGAACCAAATATGAGATACTGGTGCTGCCAATTCAATATGTCCCATTCTGTCTCTTCTTACTTTGGACAGGGTTACTTCCACGCCACACTTTTCACATATAATTCCTCTAAACTTCATTCTTTTATATTTGCCACAAAGACATTCATAATCTTTAACAGGACCAAAAATTCTTGAACAAAATAAACCGTCTTTTTCAGGTTTAAATGTTCTATAATTTATTGTCTCAGGTTTTTTTATTTCGCCAAAAGACCATGATCTAATATCTTCTGGACTAGCGATGGATATTTTAAGACTGTTAAAATTTTGAACACCTAAATTCTGATTAAAAATATTTGTTAATTCTTTATTCATTTGAACCTATTAATTTATTTAAGTTATTATCTTTAAGATTTTCTTTAAAATCTAAATTTAAACCAAGTGACCTCAACTCTTTCACCATAACATTAAAAGATTCTGGAGTTCCTGATTCGAAATTATTGTCACCCTTTACGATTGACTCATAAACTTTTGTTCTACCAGCTACATCATCAGATTTAATTGTTAAAATTTCTTGCAATGTGTAAGCTGCTCCATATGCTTCTAATGCCCAAACCTCCATTTCTCCGAATCTTTGTCCACCAAACTGAGCTTTTCCACCAAGTGGTTGTTGAGTAACCAAACTATATGGTCCTATAGATCTGGCATGTATTTTTTCATCAACAAGGTGATGTAATTTTAACATATACATATAACCGACAGTAACAGGTCTCTCAAATTTTTTTCCAGTTACTCCATCATATAATATCTCTTGTCCGGTTTTAGAAACTCCTGACTGTTCTAATAAACTTGTTATATCTTTTTCTTTTGCACCATCAAATACTGGTGTAGCAAAAGGAATACCATCCTTAAGATTGTTACCCAACTCTAAAATTTCATCATCATTCATATTATTTATAATTTTTTGATGTTTGTCTAAATTATAAATTTCTAAAAGTTTGACTCTTAAATCTTTTGTTTGACCTTCTGTTTGAATTTTTGTTAACATTGCTTTTACTTGTCTTCCAAAAGATGCAGACGCCCATCCTAGGTGAGTCTCCAAAATCTGACCTATATTCATTCTACTTGGAACTCCTAAAGGGTTGAGTACTATATCTACTGGTGTACCATCCTCAAGATAAGGCATATCTTCTACTGGACATATTTTTGAAATTACCCCTTTATTTCCATGCCTACCAGCCATTTTATCACCCGGTTGCAGTTTACGCTTAACTGAAATAAAAACTTTTATTAATTTTAAAACTCCAGGTAATAGCTCATCACCACTTTGAATTTTATCTATTTTATTTTCAAATTTTTGACTTATGTTTCCAAGTTGATTTTCATAATTCTTAACCAAAGCTTCAATTTGACTACTTTTTTTATCATCAGAAATATTTATTTTAAGCAAGTCATTTAAGGATAAATTTTCAATCTGATCATATTTAATTATTGAATTTTTTTCAAAATTATTATTTCCAGAAAGATGAGTTTGGTTGTTTAATAGTTCGCGCAGATGGTTGCCAAAACTTTTCTCAAGAATTTTTAATTCATCATCTCTATCTCTAGCAATGACCTCAATTTGATGATTCTCGATGCTTATTGCTCGCTCATCCTTTTCAATTCCTCTTCTAGAAAATACTCTTATTTCTACAACAGTTCCTTTTACTCCAGGAGGAACTCTTAGACTGGTATCCTTAACATCAGCTGCTTTTTCACCAAATATTGCTCTGAGCAATTTTTCTTCAGGTGTCATAGGAGATTCACCCTTAGGCGTAACTTTACCAACTAAAATATCTCCAGAGTTAACTTCTGCACCAACATATACTATTCCAGTTTCATCAAGATTAATTAACATCTCTTCACTTGCATTTGGAATATCTCTGGTAATTTCTTCTGGTCCTAGTTTAGTATCTCTAGACATTACTTCAAATTCTTCTACGTGAATTGATGTGAATACATCATCTTGAACCACTTTTTCTGAAATTAAAATTGAATCTTCAAAATTATATCCGTTCCATGGCATAAAAGCTGCTAAGACATTTCGCCCTAAAGCTAACTCTCCTAGATCAGTTGCAGGTCCATCAGCTATAACTTGATTTTTTATTATTTTGTCTCCTACATTAACAAGTGGGCGTTGTGTAATACAAGTATTTTGATTTGATCTTTGAAATTTTGCTAAATTATAAATATCGATTTTATTTAGTGTCTTATCATTTTTATCAGTTATTCTTATAACAATTCTATTTGCATCAAGTTGATCAACAATTCCTGATCTTTTTGCAACTATAGTTGATCCACTATCATTAGCTACAGTGTATTCCATACCTGTCCCAACTAGAGGTGCCTTAGGTTTAATTAAAGGAACAGCTTGTCTCATCATATTTGATCCCATTAAAGCTCTATTAGCATCATCATTTTCTAAAAAAGGTATTAGTGATGATGCAACGGACACTAATTGTTGTGGTGATACATCCATAAGATCAATAGCATCAACATCCACATTGATAAATTCTCCATTTTTTCTACAACTTACAATTTGGTTTACAAATTTTCCTTTTGTATCAACCTCTGCGTTAGCCTGGGCAATAACAAAATCCTCTTCATCTATTGCACTGAGATAAATTACTTTATCAGTTACTTTTCCTGAGTTTACAATTCTGTATGGAGTTTCTATAAAGCCATATTTATTAATCCTAGAATATGAAGCAAGGCTATTAATTAAGCCAATATTAGCTCCTTCTGGAGTTTCTATTGGACAAATTCTTCCATAATGAGTTTGATGAACATCTCTAACTTCAAAGCCAGCTCTTTCTCTATTTAAACCTCCTGGGCCCAAAGCAGAGACTCTTCTTTTATGTGTTATCTCACTTAAAGGATTAGTCTGATCCATGAATTGACTAAGTTGACTTAGGCCAAAAAACTCTTTCACAGAGGCCATAACGGGTTTGGCATTAACGATATCTTGAGGCATAATATTGTCAACTTCTAGAGAGCTTAATCTCTCTTTTATTGCTCTATCCATTTTTAACAATCCAATCCTATATTGATTTTCCAAAAGTTCTCCAACAGATCTCACTCTTCTATTTGCTAAATGATCAATATCATCTATTTCTCCTTTGCCATCTATTAGATTATGCATATGCTTTACAACATCTAAAATATCAGTCTTATCTAAAACTCTTTTTTCAATTGAAGTATCTTTTTTAAATTTAGCACTAATTTTTAATCTTCCTACTGAAGACAAATCGTATCTATCTGCATTAAAAAAAAGATTGTTAAATAGATTTTCAGCTGTTTCTATAGTTGGGGGCTCGCCCGGTCTTAAAATTTTGAAAACTTCAAATAATGCTTCTTCTCTAGATCTTGCTTTGTCTAACTGAAGAGTATTTCTAACATATGAACCAATTTCTATGTTATCTACTTTTAATATGTCAATTTTATTGGTTTTATGTTCATTAATAAATTCTATAAATAATTCATCGATTTCGTAACCAGCTTCAAAGAAAATTTTACCAGTCTTTTCATCAATTATATCTGAAGATAAGTACGATCCTATCAATGATTCATTAGAGATGGTTACACTAGATATATTTTTCTTTTTTAAGTCATTAATAATTTTTTGATTTACTTTAGTTCCCTTTGATACAATGACTTTACCATTTTTTGTATCTAGTAAATCATAATTTAATATTTTAGCCTTGTAAAATGATAGATCCTCTTTGAAAGACCAACCAAATTCATTTCTTTTATAGACAACATTTTCATAGAAAAGGGATAAAATTTCTTCTGCGGTCATTCCCAGTACTCTTCTAGGATCTGGTTCTATTTTGTTAGTTTCACATTCATTGATATATTTTTCTGAAACATTACTTAAAAGACATTTAAATAAAGTAGTTACAGGAAATTTTCTTTTTCTATCAATCCTTGCATGAATGTTATTTTTAGCATCATGCTCAAAGTCTAACCAAGATCCTCGATAAGGTATTATTCTTGCATTAAAAAGATATTTACCACTTGTGTGAGTTTTTCCATAGTCATGATCAAAAAATACACCAGGTGAACGATGCATTTGACTAACTACAACCCTTTCTGTACCATTAACAACAAATGTTGCATTTTTAGTCATTAGAGGGATATCACCCATATAAACTTCTTGTTCTTTTATATCTCTTACAGATTTAGTGCCTGCAATTTCATCTATGTCCCAAATAATAAGACGAAAGTTAACTAAAAGAGGTGTTCCATAAGTCATTCCTCTCTGAGAACACTCTTCAACATCATATTTGGGTATGCCTAAATTATAACTCACATAGTCAACTGTTGCTCTTTCTGTATAATCATGGATTGGGAATACAGATTTAAAAATTGAATGAAGGCCAATGTTTTCTCTTTTTTCCGGATCAGTTCTTAGTTGTAAAAAACTATCAAAAGATCTTTTCTGTACCTCAATTAAATTTGGTAGATTTGTAACAAGAGGTATTTTACCAAAAGACTTTCTGATTTTTTTTAAGTTTATATGATCTAGACTCACTTTTTCTCCTTCATTTATACTTTTAAAAATTAAGGGCCTTTTTTTAAAGGCCCATAATTTACTTTAACGTAACTTTTGCTCCAGCAGCTTCCAAAGCTTTTTTCATTTCTTCAGCTTCTTCTTTTTTAACACCCTGCTTAAGAGGTTTAGGAGCCCCCTCTACCAAATCCTTTGCTTCTTTTAAGCCTAGACCAGTAATAGTTCTAACCTCTTTAATAACTGCAATTTTGTTAGATCCAGCTTCTGATAACTCAATATCAAACTCTGTCTTCTCTTCTGTTGCAGCCTCTCCACTACCTGCAGCAGGAGCTGCAGCAACTGCAACTGGTGCAGCGGCAGATACACCCCATTTTTCTTCAAGCATCTTGCTTAATTCAGCTGCCTCAAGAACAGTAAGGGTAGAGAGATCTTCAACTATTTTATTCAAATCAGCCATTTATTTCTCCTTATTTACCTAGTTCGACTCTTGTTTATTGCTACTGTTAGAACTAATTAATCTTGCAATTTGTGCGCCTGGCTCAATTGCTATTGAAGCAATTTTTTGAGCTGGTGCATTAATTAATCCTAAAATTTTTCCTCTTAACTCATCTAAAGAAGGTAATTTTGCTAGAAAATCGATTTTTTCTTTATCAATTTTTTCACCATTATAACCTCCGCCAATAATTTTAAACTTTTCAAATTTTTTTTCAAAATTAACCGCTACTTTTGCTGGTGCTACTGCATCATCAGAATAAGCAATCGCTGTTGGACCTTTAAAAAGTTCTGAAATATCTTTAAATTGAGTTTCAGATATAGCAAGTTTAGTGAGTCTGTTCTTAGTTACTTTAAATTTTGCTCCATTATCTCTCATTTCTTTTCTAAGTTGCTCTGTTTCATTAACTGTTAGCCCAGAATATTCAGCTACAATTACTGAAGTAGCATTTGAAAAGTCTTCTTTAAGATTACTAACAAAATCTTTTTTTTCAGAACGTTTCACGTCAACCTCGGTTTTAATTGGATCAATATGATCCAATATTAGCTAAAATTAGTTTGCCCACCAAACTAATTTAAAGCCTGCCAAGAAGCAAATCAATGACTCGCTTCAGTCTATGCAGGAAATTAAGCCCAAAGCTCCTGCAGTCTTTGACAGGTGATGATCAAAGATCATCTTTTGGATTAATTAACGCAAGCTAGCTTGATTAATATTTAATCCAACTCCCATAGTTGAAGCTATGGTAACCTTTTTTATAAAAGAACCCTTAACAGCATCGGGTTTACTTTTACTAACTGAAGAATAAAATGTTTTAATATTTTCTAACAATTCTTCTTCACTAAAATCTAATTTTCCAACACCAGCATGAACGATACCAGATTTATCATTTTTAAATTTAACTTGACCTGATTTAGCGTCTTTTACTGATTGAGAAATTTCATTAGTTACTGTACCAAGTTTAGGATTTGGCATTAATCCTTTTGGACCTAGTATTTTTGCTGCTTTACCTAATTTAGGCATCATATCTGGAGTCGCAATTAGAACATCAAATTCTATTTTTGATTTAGAAATTGTTTCTATCAAATCATCGCTACCGACCAAATCTGCACCATTATTTTTTGCATCGTTTTGTTTGTCCTCATTAGCAATTACCGCAACTTTTACAGTTTTTCCTGTTCCATTAGGAAGGTTTACAACACCTTTAATATTTTGTTCAGTTTTGTTACTGTCAATTCTGAGATTAATTGAAATATCGATTGTTTCTTTAAACTTTACATAAGATTTTTCTTTTAAAATATTGATTGCTTCTAGTGGCTCGTAAACCTTAGTAGTGTCAAAATTATTTAACAATTGCTTTCTATTTTTTGTAATTTTCATTAACCAACTACCTCCATACCCATTGAAACGGCAGATCCTTTAACCATGTTCATTGCTCCATTTAGATCAATAGCATTTAGATCTTGCATTTTTTCTTTGGCAATTTTTTCAATATCTTGCATTGAGACTTTACCTACTAATGATCTTCCAGGAGTTGAGTTTCCTTTTTTTATTTTTGCTGCTTTTTTTAGATAAAAACTTACTGGTGGTAATTTTGTAGTAAAATCGAAACTTCTATCTTTGTATGCTGTTATGATAACTGGAATGGGCGCTCCTTTTTCTAGATCTTTTGTTTTGTCATTAAACGCTTTACAAAAATCCATTATATTAAGACCTCTTTGTCCAAGTGCAGGACCAACAGGGGGTGATGGATTGGCTCCTCCAGCAGGGATTTGTAATTTAATTAAACCTAAAATTTCTTTAGCCATAGTTTATACCTTTTCTACCTGAGAATATTCCAAATCTACAGGTGTTGATCTTCCAAAAATTGAAACAGCAACTCTTAATCTTGCTTTATCTTCATCTATTTGTTCGACCTCTCCATTAAATGATGCAAAAGGTCCGTCAATTACTTTTACTTGTTCTCCAATATCATACATTATTGCAGGTCTAGATTTTTCTACACCATCAATAACTTGTTCAGATATTCTTTTTGCTTCAGCATTACTAATTGGTACAGGTTGACCTTTATTTCCTAAAAAACCACTTAGCTTAGGTGTAGTTTTAATTATATGCCAAGTGTCATCATTTAAATTCATTTTAATAAGTATATAGCCAGGAAAAATTTTTCTTTCAGTATTAACTCTAACACCTCTTTTAACTTCTACAACATTCTGAACAGGCACTGATATTTCTTCAATGTGATCTTTAACACCAAGTTTAGTTGCTTGATCTAAAATACTATCAGCTACTTTTTTTTCATACCCTGAATATGCATGAAGTACGTACCATCTTGCTTTATTCATTATATACCTGTACCTATTTCAATGATCTTTTTTATAGAAAAAGACCATATTTGATCAGTTAAAAGAAAAAATAAAGAGAATAATATTATTAATAATATGACTATTGCAGAAGAAATAAAAGTATCTCTTCTTTGAGGCCAAGTTACTTTTTGTAATTCTTGTCTTACTTGTCTTACAAAAAGAGCTGGTGATGTTTTCTTTTTTTCAATATTCATATTTTCATTTCTCTTGGCAGGAGTGGCAGGACTTGAACCCGCAGCCCCCGGTTTTGGAGACCGGTGCTCTACCAGTTGAGCTACACTCCTAAAAAGTATTGGCTAACTGAAAGAACGGTCTCTAAAACTATTCAATAATTTCAGCAACAACTCCAGCACCAACTGTTCTTCCACCTTCTCTAATTGCAAATTTTAAACCTTTATCCATTGCAATTGGAGACAAAAGAGTAACTTCCATAGCAATATTATCACCAGGCATTACCATTTCGGTTCCTTCTGGTAATTTAATTGTTCCAGTTACATCAGTTGTTCTAAAGTAGAATTGAGGTCTGTAATTTGAAAAGAATGGGGTATGTCTTCCACCCTCTTCTTTTTTTAATACATAAGCTTCTGCTTTAAATTTTGTATGTGGTTTTATTGAACCAGGTTTTGCTAATACTTGGCCACGTTCAACTTCTTCTCTTTTTGTTCCACGAAGAAGAACGCCAACATTGTCTCCAGCCTCACCAGAATCAAGAAGTTTTCTAAACATTTCAACTCCAGTACAAGTAGTTTTTTGAGGCTCTCTTATTCCTAGGATTTCAATTTCCTCTCCAACTTTAACTTGACCTTGTTCAATTCTTCCAGTTACAACTGTACCTCTACCAGAAATTGAAAATACATCCTCAACTGGCATTAAGAAAGGCTGATCTACAGGTCGGCTAGGTTGTGGTATATGTTCATCAACTGCTTTCATTAATTCCATAATTGAATTTTTTCCAATTTCATCGTCTCTACCTTCAAGAGCTGCTAAAGCTGAACCCTTAATGATTGGGATAGTATCACCTGGGAATTCATATGAAGTAAGAAGTTCTCTAATTTCCATTTCAACTAGATCGATTAGTTCTTTATCATCTACTTGATCTACTTTGTTCATGTATACAACAAGGGCAGGTACACCTACCTGTCTAGCTAAAAGAATGTGTTCTCTTGTTTGAGGCATTGGTCCATCAGCTGCATTAACAACTAAGATACCACCATCCATTTGAGCTGCACCAGTAATCATGTTTTTAACATAATCTGCGTGTCCAGGACAATCTACGTGGGCATAGTGTCTTGCTTCAGTTTCATATTCAACGTGTGCAGTAGAGATTGTAATACCTCTTTCTCTTTCTTCAGGTGCTTTATCGATATTTGCGTAATCTGTAAATTCTGCTCCACCTGTCTCTGCTAATATTTTTGTTATAGCAGCGGTCAATGTTGTTTTACCATGGTCAACGTGACCAACAGTACCTATGTTACAATGCGGTTTGTTTCTTTCGAATTTTGCTTTAGCCATTTTTTTACCCCAATAATATTTGTTATGGAGCGGGTGAAGGGAATCGAACCCTCGTAGCCAGCTTGGAAGGCTGGAGCTTTACCACTAAGCTACACCCGCAACTAAACTGACTGCTTCACACACTCACTTTAATGCTTTCATCCCATTACCTCCATAATGGTGGAGGGGGTAGGATTCGAACCTACGTACGCTCACGCGGGCGGATTTACAGTCCGCTGCCTTTAACCACTCGACCACCCCTCCGTTGGAAGAAATTGGCCAATACTAATTAATTAGTATATATGTCAATCTAAAACAGCAACTTCACCTTTGCAAAATACGTGTATTCGTAAAAGCAACGGCCTTTTAGACAAAAAATGACATTTTGTACATATCTAGATTGTATTAATTAGACAAATCTGTGATATTAAATCATGAGTAAGTTTAGAAATAATAAATCTGATAAAAATCAAGGAATTCATACAATTTTTGGCCAACATTCTGTTAAAGCAGCCCTTCAAAATGATAAAAGACAGCATATTGAGCTTATAGTTAGTAAAAATCAGATTAATTATGCTAAAAAATATGAATCTAAAATACAAAAAATTACAATTGTACCTCAAAGTGAATTTACAAGAAGATTTGGAAATGAGAACAAAACACAAGGAGTAGTTCTAAAAACAAAAGATTTTAGAAGGCCAGGTTTAGAAGAATTTGTAAAAGTAGAAAGTAAAAAATCAAAATCAGTAGTATTAATTTTAGATCAAGTAACTGACACTCAAAATGTCGGTTCAATAATGAGATCATGTGCGTTATTTGATTGTGCAGGAATTATAGTTGGAAAAGATAATTCACCAGAATTAACATCATCACTTTATAAATCAGCTTCTGGCGCTGCTGAAATTGTAAATTATTTTAGAGTGACAAATATCAGAAGAGCTATTTCTTTTCTTAAAAAAAATAATTATTGGATTTATGGCTTTGACAGTTCAAAAAATAAAAATTCAAAATTAAATTTTTCACAAAAATCTGTATTAGTTTTTGGCTCTGAAGGAAGAGGTATTAGAGAATTAGTAAAAAAGGAATGTGATGAGATAATTCAGATAAATATGAAGAATAATTTAAAATTTGAAATTGATAGCTTGAATGTTTCTAACGCTGCATCGATTGCTTTATATCAGTTTTACTCAACTTAAATGTTAATTAGATGGTGCCGCGTGTCGGAATCGAACTGACTACCTGATGATTACAAATCAACTGCTCTACCAAATGAGCTAACGCGGCATAAAACTTTGCATTTATATTAAATTATAAATTCGACAAGAATTTTATAAATTAAATCCCAGGAATATAAGGAACTCCATCACCCTTTGCTCTTTCGTTTAATTCACTTAATGTAGAGCATGCTGTGATTGGACTAAATACAAGAAATAAAATTATTAATGTTTTTTTTATCATAAAATATTTATAACTTCTCAATTTTTGCTGCACAATATTTAAATTCAGGAATTTTCCCATATGGATCTAAAGCTGGGTTAGTTAAAAGATTAGCGGCAGACTCATTATAGCAAAATGGAATAAATATGACGCCATCAGGAATTGCCCTGTCTTGCCTTACTCTGATATTTATTGAGCCTCTTCTAGTTGTGACTTTTATCTTATCACCAGCTTTCATATTATTTTTAATTATATCTTTAGGTGATATTGAAACTGAAGGTTCCGGCTCAATGGCATCTAAATTTGATGCCTTTCTAGTCATAGCTCCAGTATGCCAATGCTCTAATTGCCTTCCTGTCGTTAGTATCATCACAAATTCTTTATCAGGTACTTCATCTGGTGCAGTAACACTAGCTGGAACAAACTTACCTTTACCATTTTCATTTGGAAATTTATCACCAAAAACAATTTCATCTCCTGGTGTAGTTGGAGATTTACTTGGATAGGTTACAGAGTTTTCATTTTCTAATCTTTCCCAAGATATATTGTTTAATGAAGGCATTGTTACTGACATTTCTTCATAAATTTCTTTGGGATGTTTATATTTCCAATTTAAACCCATTCTTTTTCCAAGTTCGTTCGTTATCCACCAATCTTCTTTCGCTTCACCTGGTGAGTCTAAAGCTTTTCTTCCCATTTGTACTTGTCTATTAGTATTAGTAACTGTTCCATTTTTTTCAGGCCATGCTGAAGCTGGAAAAATAACATCCGCATATGTTGCTGTTTCAGTTAAAAAAATATCTTGAACTACTAAATGCTCTAACATTTGTAGAGCTTCTCTTGCATGATTAAGATCAGGATCAGACATTGCTGGATTTTCACCAAGTATATACATGCCTTTAATTGTATTCTCGTGAATAGCGTCCATAATTTCAACAACGGTTAGACCTTTTTTATCATCTAAAGGAGTTTTCCAAAGTTTTTCAAAAAAATCTTTATTACTATCATTATCAACTAATTGATAATCAGGGTACATCATTGGTATAAGACCAGCATCCGACGCTCCTTGGACATTATTTTGTCCTCTTAAAGGATGTAAGCCAGATCCTCTTTTTCCGACATTTCCTGTCATTAAAGCTAGTGAAATTAAACACCTAGCATTGTCGGTACCATGTGTATGTTGAGAAATGCCCATTCCCCAGAAAATAATTCCTTTATTTGTATTGGCATATAAGCGCGCTACTTCTCTTATTAATTCTGGATCAATACCTGTTTCGTTTTCCATTATATCAGGTGAATAATTCATTAAATGTTTTCTTAATTTATCAAATCCCTCAGTTTGTTTTTTAATGTATTGAGAATTAAATAAATTTTCTTCAACAATAACATTCATTATTGAATTTAAGAGAGCAACATCAGATCCTGGTTTAAATTGTAACATATGAGTTGCATGTTTTTTTAAAGAATGACCTCTAGGATCGATCACAATTAATTTGGAACCTTTTTTTGCAGCATTTTTAAAAAAAGTTGCTGCTACTGGATGGTTTTCAGTTGGATTAGCACCAATGACTATTATCACATCAGAATGTTCAACTTCATAGAATGGAGCAGTAACAGCTCCTGAACCAATAGTTTCTAATAATGCCGCAACTGAAGACGCATGACAAAGCCTTGTACAATGATCAACATTGTTAGTATTAAAACCAGTTCGTATTAATTTTTGAAATAAATATGCTTCTTCATTTGAACATTTAGCTGATCCAAATCCCGCGAGATTACTTGTACCATTTCGTTGTTTTTTAAGTTTTAAGAATCCTTGTGCAGCATAATCTAAAGCTTCATCCCAAGATGCTTCTCTAAAATATTCATGAATATTTGAAAAATTAATGTTTGGATGCAAGTCTTTTGCTTTGTCTTTAATTCTAATCAGTGGCTTTGTAAGTCTTTCTGGGTTATTTACATAATCAAAACCAAATCTTCCCTTTACACATAACCTATTCTTGTTAGCGGGACCGTCAACACCATTAACGTATTTAATTTTGTTATCTTTTACATTGTATTCTATCTGACAACCAACACCACAATAAGGACAAACACTATCAATTTTTTTATCTACATTACTATGACCAACACCATCCTTATCTACAATGGATGCTGGCATTAATGCTCCAGTTGGACAAGCTTGTACACATTCACCACATGCCACACATGTACTGTCACCCATTGGATCATCAAAATCGAATACAATTTTAGAATTTTCTCCTCGATATGCCATTCCGATGACATCATTTACCTGGACTTCTCTACATGCTCTTACACAAAGATTACATTGGATGCATGCATCTAGATTTACAGCCATGCTTGGATGAGAAACGTCTGCCTGACATGAAGTTTTTTTTGGAAATCTACTTTCTTTAACTTCAACTTTGTCTATCCATTTCCAAAAGTCAGAATTATTATCATGAGCAATTTCTTTTTTTGGCTGGTCTGCTAGAAGTAATTCAAAAACTAACTCTCTTGATTTTTTAGCCTTTTTTGAAGAAGTTTTTACTTTCATACTATCAGTTGGCTTTCTAATACAAGATGCTGCCAACACACGTTCTCCTTCAATTTCAACCATGCATGCTCTACAATTTCCATCTGCTCTATAGCCAGGTTTATCAGAATAACATAAATGTGGGATTTCTGTTCCAAGTCTATTTGCAACTTGCCAAATAGTTTCATCAGCATTTGCTTCAACTAACTTTTCGTTTAAATAAAATTTTGTTTTCTCTTTAGTCATAAGTTATTTCATTGCTAAAATATTTTAAAACAGAATTTAATGGGTTTGTTGCAGCCTGTCCTAAACCACATATAGATGCTTGAGCCATAACTTCACTTAAATCTTTTAATTTTTCCTTGTTCCAATTTTTTTCTTGCATTAATTTTACAGTTTTCTCCGTACCGGAACGGCATGGTGTACATTGACCACAACTTTCCTCTTCGAAAAATTTTAGTAAATTAAGTGCAATATCTTTCATATTATCATGATCCGACAATACAACTACTGCTGCTGAACCTAAAAAACATCCGGCATCCATTAATTCTTTTGATCCATAATCAAGTGGAATATCATTCATAGTAGCGGGTAGGATACCACCTGATGCACCTCCTGGAAGATATCCTTTAAAAGTATGTCCATCTGCCATACCATCACAATACTTATCAATTAATTGTTGAATAGTTATACCGGCTGGGGCAACTTTTACTCCTGGGTTCTTTACTCTTCCAGATACTGAAAAACTATGAAAACCCTTATTCCCATTGTACCCCTTTTCAGCAAACCACTTTGCTCCTTTTTCAATTATATCTCTTACCCAAAAAAGAGTTTCTAAATTATTTGTTAAAGTAGGACATCCAAATAAACCAATTTCAGCCACATAAGGCGGTCTATGCCTGGGCAATCCTCTCTTGCCTTCAATACTTTCTATCATTGCTGACTCTTCTCCACAGATATAGGCTCCTGCTCCTCTTCTCACTATGAAAAAGTCTTTTGGAATTATTTTTTCATCTTCCATTTTATTTATTTCATCAAATAAAATTTTTATAACTGCTGGATATTCATCTCTCATATAAATATAAACTTTTTGAGCATTTATAAAATAGGATGCAATTAAAGCTCCTTCTAAAAATCTATGTGGATCACTTTCTAAATATGACCTATCTTTAAATGTTCCTGGTTCACCTTCATCACCATTAACAGCAACATATTTTTTACCATTGTAATTTGAAACAATTTCCCATTTTTTTCCTGTAGGAAATCCAGCGCCACCCTTACCTTTCAATCCGCTTTCATTTAAAGAATCCAAAACTTGTTTTTTTGAGATAACACCATTTTTTATTTTGTTCGCAATTTCATAACCGCCTTTTTTTTTATAAGAAGATAAATTTATATAATCTGGAATGAAGGGGTCAAAATTTTTTTGATCAATTGTTTTTTTAACTTTATCAAAATTAGCCACATCAACATAATTTTTTCCTACGCAAACAGTAGGAGCAACATTGCATCTTCCCATGCATGGTCCAGGTACGACTTTTATATTTTTATTTTCCAATTTTTTTATATCTTGAAGTAATTTGTGTGCGCCAAATAATTCACAAGTTAAACTTTCACAAACCCTTACAACATTTACTGGGTTATAATCTTTACTATCTTTAACTATATTAAAGTGAGCATAAAAAGTTGCAACTTCATAAATTTCAGAAAGTGGTAAGCTAATAATAGTTGATAAAGCTACTAGATGTTTATCGTACAAAACACCAAATTTATCTTGTAATATATGCAAATATTCTATTAATTCATCTCGCTTAAATATTAACCCTGAAAACAATTTAGAAACTTCATCTAAATATTTATCTTCGACTTGTCTTCCTTTTGGAGTCCAACGTCTTTTCTTCTTTTTTAAAGAAGTTTCTGTTTGAGAAACAAATTTATCCATTCCAATTAATATTATACTATATATTAAGTATCAGAAAACTATGAAAGATTCAGTTGAAAATGAAGAATTAGTTCTTGATACTAGTGGTACAGAATGTCCTATACCAGTGCTTAAGGCTAGAAAACTTGCATCAGAATTAAACAAAGATACAATTATTAAAATTATTGCAACTGATCCTTTGGCTGAAGCAGACTTTGAACATTATTGTGATCTGTCTAACTATGAATATTTAAGTTGTGAAAAAATAAAAGATAAAATTGTAATTCGCTATAGATTTAAAATTAAAAATTAAAATAGACTTTCATAATTATAAAAATCAAAAATATCTCCTTTGTTTAATTGAGAAACATTTTCATCAATTTCAATTATACCATCAGAATAGGATATAGAACTAATCATACCAGAACCTTGTTTAGGAAATTTATTTGCAATATTTTTATTATTTATAGTTTCTTTATTTACACGTAACCACTCCATTCTTTTTGTTTTTTTCTTCATAGAAAAATTTGCTGTAATTTTACTTGATGATGGGAGCTTAAAATTTCCACCAGATAATTTTTCTATTAATGGTCTTACTAACATTGCATATAGTAATTGAACAGAAACTGGATTACCTGGTAAGCAAATTATGTAGCAATTATTTATTTTTCCAACTGCAATTGGTCTTCCTGGTTTTATTGCTGCTCTCCAAAAATATACCTTACCTAATTCAGATAAAACTTTAATTACATGATCTTCATCACCGACAGATGCACCACCAGCAGTAATTATTACATTAAATTTTTTTGAAGTATTAAAGATTTTATTTTTAATAGATTTAAAATTATCTTTGAGATTTCCACAATATTTTTTTTCTATAAAATTCTTATCAAGTAAATTATATAAACTATAATAATTTGAATTATTAATTTCAGAATTTTTTAAATTTTTAGTTGGTTTTCGTAATTCATTACCACTTGTAAAGAAACCAATTTTAATTTTTTTAAATACTTTTATTTTACTAATACCAGTAGCAGCAATTAAATTTATATTTTGTTGATTTAATTTAGACCCCTTTTCCAATATTTTTTGGTTTTTCTTTATATCTTCACCCATTAATCTATAATTATCTCCAAATTTTGGAATTTTAATTAAATGAATTTTATTTCCTTTCTTGTATGTATTTTCCTGCATAACTATAGTTGATGAATTCGTAGGCATTTTTGCGCCAGTAAAGATTCTGACTGCTTCACCTGGTTTTACTTTTATATTTTTATTATCTCCAGCAGCTATTCGTCTGTTACAAAAAAAATTTTTTTTTGTTTTTAAATCTGCTTTTAAAATAGCATAACCGTCTACAGCAGAATTATTAAAAGGAGGTAAATTTATTTTACTTTTTATATTTTCGTAAAGAAATCTACCCTCAGAATTTTCTAAATTAACTTTTTCAGAATTAAAAATTACAACCTTTTGTTTTTTAAATAAATTAACAATTTGTTTTTTGGTTAGAGGTGATTTATTCATTAAAATTCTCTCAAAATAAAATCAACTATATTATCAATTTCGTCATTCTTAAAAATTCTCAAGTCAGTTTTAAGTTTATTATTTGTAATAATAGCTTTTACATTTTTAATTTTGGTAAATAAGTAATTATCATTATCATTTTTAATTATTTCAATTTTTGGGTGATTTTCTTTTTTAAACCCTTCCACTATTACAATATCAATTTCTGAAAGTTGATTAATTAATTCATCTAATGTTTTTTCTTTTGAATTGTTTAGTTCTGATATTTTAACCCATCGCTTCGATGAACTAACTATTACTTGAGAAGATCCCGCTAATCTATGCTTAAAGCTATCTGTATTTTCATGATCTATATCAAATTCGTGATGTGCATGTTTAATTGAAGCAACACGAAAATTATTAGAGCTAAGTTTATTTATAATTTTAGTTCCAATAGTCGTTTTCCCTGAATTCTTCCAGCCAACAATTCCTACTATTTTCATTTAATAGATCTATTATTTAACAAATATACAAGAGAGTAAATAATTATTGTTATTGATATTAAAACTAAACCTAATGCCATAGCGTATTCTAAATTTCCCATTCTAGTTTCTAAAGATATAGCAGTTGTCATTACTCTTGTATAATGATCAATATTACCACCCACAATCATAACTGCACCAACTTCTGAAATAGCTCTGCCAAAAGCAGATAATAATGTTGTTATTAATAAAAAATAACTATGGTTAAATAGAAGTTTAACAGAGCCCCAAAAGGGAATATTTAAAGATCTTATCTGATCTTTAAATTCAAACCAATTTTTAGAAAATATCTCATGAGATAATGAAGCAATTATTGGAAATATTATTATAGTTTGAGCAATTATCATCGCAGAGGGTGTGTATAGAAGCTGTAAGATACCTAAAGGTCCACCTGATGCAAAAATAAAATAAACAATTAAACCAACTACAACTGGAGGAATTCCCATCAATGAGTTTATAATTATTAAGATAATTTTCTTGAAATAAAAATTATAAATTGCAAAATAATACCCTACTATAAACCCTAATAATGATGCAATAATTAGGGCGGTAAAACTTACAAATAATGATAAAAGTATAATGTCCCATAGTTCACTATCTAAAGTAATAATTAATAGTATGGAATTTGTAAAAATTTCTAATATGTTCATTTATATTATTAGTTTAATTACAACATATGGCAAAAAAAGAGAAATATTTAGTCTCACCTGATATTAATAATAAATCCTTAATTACAAAACTAAATGGTTTTGATGAGAAAGGGAATAAAATAATTTCTAAAGTTATTAATGAAAAAGCTCTTACAATTTTTCTTAATAATCAAGAGATAGTAACGCTAATGTCTATTAGTGATCACCCAAAATATCTTGCAGTTGGGTATTTATTAAATCAAAATATGCTTAAGAAAAATGACATAATTAGAAAAGTTGAAATTGATAAAGATTTAGGTGTAGTTGTCGTACGAACAAAACGTAAAACAAATTATGAAAACAAATTAAGAAAGAAAATAACAACTAGTGGTTGTGCAATAGGTACAGTATTTGGAGATATCTATGCGGAAATAAAAAAATCAAAATTAAAATCCAAAAAGAAAATTAAACATAAATGGATTTATGAAATTTCGAAAAAAATTACATTAACACCAAGCTTATATTTAGAAACAGGAGCAATACATGGTTGTGCCATTATTCATAATAATAAACCATTGATTTATATGGAAGACGTAGGGAGACATAATGCTGTAGATAAAATTGCTGGTTTTATGTTTTTAAAAAAAATTAGCTCTTCAAATAAAATTTTTTACACTACAGGAAGACTAACTAGTGAAATGGTTATTAAAACTATAAAAATGGGTATTCCAATATTAATTTCTAGATCAGGATTCACAGCATGGGGTGTAGAGCTGGCGAGAGGCTCGAATTTAACACTTATTGGACGAGCAAAGGGAAAAAAATATTTAGCACTTTCTGGAGAACATAGAATTGACTATTAATAAGAAAAAAATTTTGTTTACCATACTTGCTGGAGGTCAATCAAAAAGATTTGGAGGTGGATTTAAAGCTTTTGCTAAAATAAATGGAATTACAATCTTAGACAAAATAATAAACAAGCTTAAAAAATATAGTAATGAAATAATAATAAATGCTAATGACATAAAAAGTTTTAAGAAAATTAATTACCCAATAATTGAAGATAGATTCAAAGGTTTTGTGGGACCTTTAGCAGGAATTCACACATCAATGTTGTGGGCTAAAGAAAATTACACAAACAAAGAATGGGTTTTTACTGTTCCAAGTGATACTCCATTTTTACCCGATAATCTTTTCGATAAATTTTTAGAGGCATATGATGAAAATGTAAAAATATTGATTGCAAGATCAAATAGTAGACATCATCCTGTAATAGCAATGTGGCATATATCCTTAATAAATAGTTTAGAAAATGAGTTAATATTAAAAAATAGTAAAATTATGTTTTGGGTTAAAAAGCACAAATACAAATTTGTTGAATTCGACAAAAGCCAAGAAAAAAATTTTTTCAATGTTAATACTCAAGAAGAATGGAATACTGCAAAAAATATCTGAATTTGATATAAATATGTAAAAAATATTTTTTTTGTATAAAGAATATTTTAAATGTTAAACTCAATATATAAAATATTTCCAGGAATTATATTTTGTTTTATAATTGCTTATTCAGGCATATACCTAAGTGATTTGATTGGAAAAGAAATTTTAAATTTAAAAAAAAGTCCAATATCACCAATAATGCTATCAATAATATTTGGTCTTTTGATAGGAAATATATTTCATATTAATAATTTTTTATTAGAAGGAATTAAGTTTTCTTTAAAATTTATTCTAAGATTAGGAATAATATGTCTTGGTATTAGACTAGGGCTTTTAGATATTTTTAAAGTTGGAATAGTTGGAATACCTCTAATTTTTGCTTGTATTATTATATCAATCTTGGTTGTAAATTATTTATGCAAGTTATTAAAAGTTTCTTCAAAAATGGGATCATTAATTGCAGTTGGGACAAGTATTTGTGGAGCATCTGCAATTGTAGCAACTAGTCCTGCAATTAATGCTGATAAAGAGGAAGTTGCTTATGCCATAGCTAATATTACAATATTTGGAATAATTGCAATGTTCCTCTATCCATTTATGGCATATTATCTTTTCAGTGGAGATGAGTTAGCATCAGGATTATTTCTTGGAACTTCAATACATGAAACTGCTCAAGTTGCTGGAGCTGGATTGATATATGCGGAACAATTCAATTCACCAAAAACTATGGATATAGCGACAATTACAAAATTAGTAAGAAATGTCAGTATGATAATCGTCATTCCTACAATAAGCTATATGTATCTAAGAAATAATATTGGTGAAAATAATAGCAAACCATCAATAATATCTATGTTTCCAATTTTCATAATTGGTTTTATTCTTATGGGTCTTATAAGATCAATTGGAGATTATGGAATTCAAAATAGTAATTTAGCTTTTGAAATATTAGCCAATAATAACTGGCAATTAATAATCAATATTATTAAATCTATTGCTGAGTATTCTTTAGCAATAGCAATGGCAGCTGTTGGCATAAGTACAAATTTAGTTTCTTTAAAAAGCTTAGGCATAAGACCATTTTATGTTGGTTTTTCTGCAGCTTGTTGTGTTGGAATTGTAAGTTATATCGGAATCATAGTACTAAATAATTTTATATAATTTTTCTAAAATAAATATAATTTGTACTTATTAAGTAATAATTATATAAAATTCATAAAAAAATATGTCAATTTATCTTCCAATAGCTGAAATGAACGTCAATATTTTTCTTATTATCTTTATTGGTATGAGTATAGGGATACTTTCAGGAATTTTTGGTGTTGGTGGTGGATTTTTAATGACACCACTATTAATTTTTTTAGGCATACCTCCAGTTGTAGCTGTTGGTTCTGAAGCTCCACACGTTTTAGCAACTTCAGTTTCAGGCTTTATTGCTCACTGGAGAAAAAGAAATGTTGATATAAAGATGGGTATATTCCTTTTAATAGGAGGCTTAATTGGCTCCACAGTTGGTGTAAATATTTTCAGTTATCTAAAAAACTTTGGGCAAATAGATTTAGTTATTCAGTTATTATTTCTTTTCTTTTTAGGTTTTATTGGTTTTAGTATGGCTTTTGAAAGTGCAAGAACTACAATAAAACACTATAGAGCAAGAAACACTAAAAGAACAAAACTGCATCAACATTCTTGGTTTCACGGACTTCCATTCAAAGTTCGCTTTCATAGATCAAAACTTTATATAAGTGCGATACCACCTGTACTGATAGGGTTCGCAGTTGGAGTAATGTCCGCAATGATGGGAGTTGGAGGAGGATTTATAATGATACCTGCAATGGTATACATACTTGGAATGCCAACAAGTATAGTAGTTGGGACATCTTTATTTCAAATCATTTTTGTTACCGCTAATGCAACATTCTTTCAATCCTACATAAATTATAATGTAGATATTGTGCTGTCTGCACTAATGATATTTGGAGGAGTAATTGGTGCACAAATTGGTGTAATTTTTGGGTCTAAATTAAAAGCAGAATATTTGAGAGGTATTTTGGCTATATTAGTACTGGGTGTCTGTGGTAAAATTTTTACAGATCTAGTTTTAAGACCTAATGATTTATTCTCATTGGTAATGATATGATATCAATATTTAATTTTTCAATTAATTTATTGATCGTAATTTGTCTCTTCATATATTTTATTTTTACAAACATTGGTTTTAATCTGGAAAATGTTGAATATTTTTTAATTCTAATAATTGTTATAAACTCATTTAACAAAATTTATATTTGGTCAAATTTCAGAGTATTTATTAAAAAAGATCTTAATAAAATATTTAAAGACATATTATTTAATGATTCATTTGCAAAACTAAGTATAGTTATTTTATCCACTGTAATTCCAATTTATATGCTTATGCAAAAAGATATATTAGTGATTGATATATTGATTGAGAAAGCATCTTTTTTATTAGTATCAATTTTTGCATTAATTGGATTTTATTTAGAATTTTATATTTTAGAAGTAACAAAAATAGATGATTAAAAATTTACATATAAAGTTTGCTTTTAATCTAACAATTTTATTTACTGTAATTTTTTTTTATAACTTTCTTAATGCTGAAGAAATTTACTTTGATTTATCTGAGGATAGTATTGAATTAAAAACAGATTTTAATGGAAAAGAAATTATTATTTTTGGATTACTAAAAAATAATCATGAGACACTTTTGACAATAAAAGGACCACCATCAAAAATGAGAATACAAAAAAAAGAGAGGTATTTTGGAATATGGATAAATAATCAATACGTTACCTATAGTAACATTCCATCTTTATTCTTTTTATCCTCCTCAAAAGAAATTAACGAAATCTTGCCTGAATCGATATTAATTAATGAGGATCTAAGTTTTGAAAAAATTTTAAATAATAAGACTTTTAATCAAAATTTTATTTTCAAAAATGATCAAAAAAGTTGGAATGAAAATTTTGTTAGAATAAAAAAAGAACAATCATTTTATAAAAGTTTTGAAATGAAAAAGATCAAAGATAAATTATTTCAAACTAGCGTTTTTTTTCCAACAAATACAATACCAGGGATTTATAATGTTGATATTTACTATATAAGAAATAATACAATTATGAGCACTGATCAAAAAAATATAGTTATAAAAAAAACTGGTATAGGAAGTCAAATATTTGACTTTGCTAATGAAAATGCAGCTACATACGGAGTTTTTGTAATTATCTTTTCAATATTTTCAGGTTTTATTGCTGCTGCTTTATTTAGGAGAAGTAAATGAGTGATGATAGATATATTCTAGTTGTTGCAGATAATTCAGAAGAAATGAATACAGCTCTTGAATATGCTTGTGCAAGATCAAAAAAAACAGGAAGAAAGATTATAATTGCAACATTCATAGAGCCTTTGGATGTTCTAACAACCAAGGGTGTTACAGACATTATGAAAGAGGAAGCTAGAGAAGAAGCAGAAACAATTCTTAAAAAAGCTGCCTCATTTGTCCAAGAAAGAACAGGCGACTATCCTGCTCTCTCTTTAAGAGAGGGGGATACTATATCTGAATTAAAACAATTATTAGATGAGGAAAAAAATATTAATGTTCTTGTTTTAGCTGCCAATACTGATCCAAATAGTAAAAACCCTGGTCCAATAATAACCTCTCTGGTGAGTAATGAAATAACAAACCTAAGAATACCAATAATGATTGTCCCCGGAAATTTATCATTTGAACATATTGCGCAAATAACTTAAAAAAATGTCTAAAGAGATAGCTAAAATATTAGTTGATATAAAGTCTATTAATTTTTCATTTGATAAATATTTTACTCTTACATCAGGCTTGGCTAGTCCTGTTTATGTTGATTGTAGAAAAATTATTTCTTTTACAAAAGAAAGAAATTTTATAATTGATAAAGCATTAGATTATTTAACAAAAAATAATATACAGACAGAAATTATTGCTGGTGGAGAGACCGCTGGAATTCCCTATGCTGCTTTTATTTCTCAAAAATTAGATAAACAAATGATTTACATTAGAAAAAAAACAAAAGGTTTTGGAAAAAACAAACAAATTGAAGGTGAATTTGAAAATAATCAAAAAGCTCTTTTAGTTGAAGATCTAGCTACTGATGGAGGTAGTAAAATAATTTTTATTAACGCAATGCGTGAAGCAGGATTAAAAGTTAAAGATATATTTGTAATATTTTATTATGATATTTTTAATTTCAAAGAATCAGAATTATTTAAATTAAATGTAAATATGCACTCACTGTGTACTTGGAATGATATAATAAATTATATTGAAAGTGAAAAAATATATTCTGAAGATAAGGTTTCAAACTTAAAAGAATTTTTAGAAGATCCAGAAAAATGGAGAAGCAAGTATGCGTGAAATAGTTGTTGTCAGTGGAGGTTTTGACCCAATTCACAGTGGTCATATAAAATTAATTAAAGAAGCTGCTAAACATGGTGAAGTTGTAGTTTTGCTAAATTCTGATTTATGGCTTCAAAAAAAGAAGGGTAAGGAATTTCTTCCTTTTATTGAGAGAACTATAATTATGAATGAGTTAAAAAATGTTATTGATGTTATAGAATTTGATGACGGAGATAAGACGTGCATCGATGGTCTTAAAAAAGTAAAAAATAAATATCCAAAATCAATTATTAAATTTGCAAATGGAGGTGATAGAAATAATAGTACAACACCAGAATCAATATTCTGTGAAAAAAACAATATAGAGTTACTTTGGGGTATAGGTGGTGACAATAAATCAAATTCTAGTTCATGGATTTTACAAAAATGGAAAGAAGATAATTAAGGATATAATTTTCTTGTAACCCAACCATCATTTTCCATACGGAATTCAAGTCTGTCATGCAATCTAAATGGCATATCTTGCCAAAATTCAATTAATATAGGCGCAACTAAGTAACCATTCCAATGTGAAGGTCTTGGTACCTCATTATCTGAAAATTTTTTTTCAAACTCTTCTACTCTTTTAGTTAATGTCGATCTATCGTCTAGTTCTTCTGACTGTAATGAAGCCCAAGCTCCTATTCTACTTCCTAGTGGCCTTGAATTATAATATTCATCAGCTTCAGCTTTTGAAATTTGTGAAACGTTACCTTCTATTCTTATTTGTCTTTGAAGTGTTTTCCAATGAAAATTTAAAGCTACACAATCGTTGTTTTTAATTGCTTTACCTTTTTTGCTATTTGAATTTGTGTAAAAAACAAACCCTTTATCATCATATGATTTAAGTAAAACAATTCGCGAGCTGGGTTTGCCATCAGAAGATATAGTAGCAAGGTTCATAGCATTTGGATCATTGATTTCACTTTTCTTTGCCTCTTCAAACCATTCTTGAAAAAGTTCAATTGGTTTTTTATCAGAATTTATTAATTTTTGATTTGATTGCATATTATAGATATGAATATTATTTTATAAGTATATATATCTATATTTATAAAAAAACACTGATTTACAATATGTTGATGCAAAATAAAAAAGGTCTGATTATGGGAGTGGCAAATGACAGATCTATTGCTTGGGGAATTGCGAAAAAATTAGCAGAACAGGGAGCAGAAATTGCACTTACTTATCAAGGAGAAGCTCTTAAGAAAAGAGTTCAGCCACTTGCAGAAGAAATAGGGTCTAACACTATTATTCCTTGTGATGTTTCAGACTCACAAAGTATGAATAATGTTTTTGAAACACTTAAAAATAAATGGGGTGAATTAGATTTTCTTGTTCATGGAATTGGTTTTTCCAACAAAGATGAATTAAGAGGTAAATATTACAATACATCTTCTGATAATTTTAAACAAACTATGCATATATCATGTTATTCTTTTACAGAGGCTTGTAGGCTAGCAGAACCTTTAATGAATAATGGTGGATCAATTTTAACTTTAACATATTACGGATCAGAACAAGTTATGCCTCATTATAATGTTATGGGAGTAGCAAAAGCAGCTTTAGAGGCAAGTGTTAGATATTTAGCAGTTGATTTAGGAGAAAAAAATATAAGAGTTAATGCCATTAGTGCTGGGCCAATTAAAACTTTGGCAGCATCGGGAATAGGTGATTTTAGATTTATTCTAAAATGGAATGAGCTTAATGCCCCTCTTAAAAGAAATGTAAATCAGCAAGATGTTGGAAATTCTGCTTTATATCTCTTAAGTGATCTTGGTAGTGCCGTTACTGGTGAGATACAGCATGTCGATTGTGGCTATCATACTGTAGGAATGGTTGCAGTAGATGAGAGTGAAAATGTATCTGAATTATTAGGTGAATTTACAAATTCTAAAAAATGACTTCTAATTCAATAGGAAAAATCTTTAATTTTACTACATGGGGAGAAAGCCATGGCAAAGCTATTGGTTGTGTTATCGATGGAGTTCCATCAAATATAAATTTAACTGAAAAAGATATTCAACCCTATTTAGATAAAAGAAAACCTGGTCAGTCGAAATTTACAACTCAAAGAAAAGAAGAGGATAAAGTTGAAATACTATCTGGAACATTTGAAGGAAAAACAACTGGTCATCCAATTTCTCTAATTATTTACAATCAAGATCAGAGATCAAAAGATTATGGTGATATCAAAAGTAAATTTAGACCAGGTCATGCAGATTACACATATTGGAAAAAATATGGCATAAGAGATTATAGGGGTGGTGGTAGATCTAGTGCTAGAGAAACTGCGATGAGAGTAGCAGCAGGGGCAATAGCAAGAAAAATCATAAAAAATAAAATTAAAAATCAGGTTGTAATAACAGGTGCATTAATTCAAATAGGTAATCATAAAATTAATTATGATAATTGGAATAATAGTTTTATTCCAAAAAATAATTTTTGGAGTCCCGATAAAGAAATTATTAAAATATGGGAAAACGAAATACAAACTGCAAGAAAATCTGGTTCTTCTTTAGGTGCCATAATTGAAATTAGAGTAAAAGGTTTGCCCGCTGGATTAGGAGAGCCTATTTATGAAAAAATAGACTCAGACATAGCTAAAGCATTGATGTCTATTAATGCTGTAAAGGGTGTAGAAATGGGAAATGGTTTTAGCAGTGTTTATGAAACTGGAATATCTAATGTTGATGAAATGAGAATTAAAAATAAAAAACCTTTATTTCTCTCAAATAATAATGGTGGAGTTCTTGGGGGCATTACAACTGGCCAAGAGTTAATTACTAGATTTGTAGTAAAACCGACAAGTTCAATTTTATCGACAAAAAAAACAATTAATACAAAATTAAAAGAAACAACAATATCGACTAAAGGTCGTCATGATCCATGTGTTGGTATAAGAGCTGTTCCTGTTGGTGAAGCAATGGTTGCCACAACTATAGCTGATCATTGTTTAAGATTTCTTTAAAATACTATAAATCAAAAACTCTTTATTCCCCTTTGGTCCAGTTATTGGACTTTCAACTAAACCTACAACTTCAGCATTAATTGTATTTTTAAACCAATTCGATATATCATTGCAGACTTGTTCATGAATCGATGAATCTTTCACAATACCTTTTTTCAAATGCATTTTATTAGTTTCGAATTGAGGCTTAATTAGTGAAATTATCTCAGCTTTACTTGATAAAAGCTTCAAGCATGGCTCTATAACCTTTGTTAGACTTATGAAACTAACATCACAAACTACTAAATTAACTTTCTCATGAATTATTGAGCTATCTAAATATTTAGCGTTATAATTTTCAACACTGATAATTTTTTTTTCTTTTTTTAATTTTTCGTGAAGTTGATTTGTACCAACATCTATAGAATATATTTTTTTAGCATTTTTTTTTAAAAGAACTTCTGTAAAACCACCGGTTGATGAACCAATATCAAGACAAATTTTATTTTCAATATCAATCTTAAAATGATCTATCGCTTTCAATAATTTAAAGGCACCTCTTGATACCCATGGAGGGTGAAGTTGTTTAATTTTTATTTTTGAGCTTTCGTTAACACTGTTACCACTTTTGGTAATAATTTTATCGTTTACATAAACTTGGCCAGCCATAATCATAGATTGAGCTTTTGATTTAGTTTCAGCTAAGTTTCTATCAATTAAAAGCTGATCAAGTCTTATTTTTAGATTTTTACTCAAAGTTGAAAATTACTTAAAATCTTCTTTTGTAACTTTATTATTTTCTTGCTTAATTTTTTTAATTTGGCTTTCAATACTTTTTAACTTTTCCTCACATGCTTTTTTTAAATTCATTCCTTCTTCGTAAAGTTTGACAGATTCTTCTAAATCAACTTCACCATTTTCTAGTTTCTCTACAATAGACTCAAGTTTTTTTAAATTATTTTCAAAATTATTATCTTTATTCATTACCTGTATCTATTTTTGTAATATTTGATGTTTGTATATCATATATTAAAGCATAAACTTTATCATTATTTTTTATTGTAAATAAAATTTTATTATTATCAATCATATCTATATCTGTAATTTCATGCCCTTTATCTAAATTTAAATTGTAATTAATTAAATTTATTTCTAAATTACTTTGTTTTTTTGTTGTTTTTATATACAAACCATAAACAAGGGCTAAAAAACAAATAACAATTAATATACCTAAAAATATTACAATAAATTTAAGAATTTTTTGAGACATGAACGAATTCTATAATGTTAAATTAACTATAAATAAACAATTAAGTTCACAAAGATTAGATAAGGTGCTCGTTTCAAAATTGGAAGGGTATTCAAGAACACAAATAAAAACTTTAATTTTAAATGGTAATGTCATTCTTGATGAAAAGGAAATAAAAGATCCATCTTACATTACTAAAGAAAATGAAAAATATTTTATAAATATTATCTTGAAAAAAGAAATAAAACATTCAACTGAAAATATTGACTTAAACATTATTTTTGAAGATAAAGATTTAATTGTTATAAATAAACCTCCAAATTTAGTAATGCACCCAGCCCCTGGAAATGAAAGTGGCACTCTTGTGAATGCTCTTATGCATCACACTAATAATCAACTAAGTAATTTAGATGATAATGCTAGACCAGGAATAGTCCATCGTTTAGATAAAGATACTAGTGGAATTCTTGTTGTTGCAAAAAATAATAATGTTCATATTAATTTAGCCAAACAATTCAAAGAACATACGATTTCTCGAAGATACAAAGCAATAGTTTGGGGAACTCCTGATAATCAATCAATTGAAGGGTACATAGAGAGAAATAAAAAAAATAGAAAAAAAATGAGTTTAAATAATAAGGGTTTTGGAAAATATTCTAAAACAGATATTAAATTAGAAAAAACTTTTGGTATTGCTAGTATAGTTGACTGTCATTTACATACTGGAAGAACGCATCAAATTAGACTTCATCTAACTTCTATAAATTCTCCTATAATTGGTGATAAGATTTATGGAAAAAGTAAAATTAATCAATTTGGAAAAGATAAAAATACATTTAATAAATTTATGATTTTAAAAAATTTTGAAAGACAAGCATTGCATGCCTATCATCTTGGTTTTAATCATCCTATATCAAAAAAAAGGGTGAATTTTGATATTGAAATTCCTGAAGATTTTAAGAATTTAACAGAATTATTGTTTAAATATTAAATTATATTTTATTTGTGATATAGGCGTATTATGACTTTACCAGTACTATCAAGTGAAGGAAATTTAGCAGTATATCTGCAGGAAATTAAAAAATTTCCGATGCTCACTGCTGAAGAGGAGTACATGTTAGCTAAACGTTATAAGGAGCATGGAGATTCAGATGCTGCTCATAAACTAGTTACAAGTCACCTTCGATTAGTTGCCAAAATAGCGATGGGGTATAGAGGATATGGATTACCTGTTACTGACTTAATTTCAGAGGGTAATGTGGGAATCATGCAAGCAGTTAAAAGATTTGATCCAGAAAAAGGTTTTAGATTAGCAACATATGCAATGTGGTGGATAAGAGCTCAAATACAAGAATATGTTTTACATAGTTGGTCTTTAGTAAAAATTGGAACTACCGCAGCTCAGAAAAAACTTTTTTTTAATTTACGTAAAATTAAAAATCAACTTACTTCAATTGACTCAGGTAATTTGTCACCAGAAAATGTTAGAGAGATTGCTACTAGACTTGATGTAAAAGAAGGTGAAGTGATCGATATGGAAAATAGACTTTTTACATCGGATCAATCTTTGAATGTTAAACTTGGTGAAAAACATGATACTGAATGGCAGGACTTAATAGAAGATAAACAAGAAACTCATGACAGGATAATTGAAAATAAAGATGAGCTTGATTATCGAAGAAGTTTATTTTCAAAAGCTTTTGAAGTTTTGAATGAAAGAGAAAAAGAAATTATTAAACTTCGAAAACTAAGTGAAAATCCATTAAAGCTAGAAGACTTGAGTAAAAAGTATAGAATTAGCAGAGAAAGAGTAAGACAAATTGAAGAAAGAGCATTAGAAAAACTTCAAAAAGAAATTTCAAATATTAGATAAAGTTCCGTTTATATCAATTGTCTCTTTTCTATCTGGCCCAGTTGAAACAATAGAAATGTTAGTTTCCATAAGATTTTCTAGTATTTTAATATATTTTTTAGCATTTTCAGGAAGATCATCTAATTTGTTAATGCCTGCTGTTGATTTTTCCCAGCCAGCAACTTTTTTATAAATGGGCTTTATTTTATCAAATAAGAATTCTTCACTAGGCAAATAATCGTAGTGTTTATTATCAATTAAATATCCAGTACATACATTAATTTCTTTTAATTCATCTAGGACGTCAAGTTTAGTAAGTACAATGTCTGTAATACCATTAAGTTTAATTGATTGTTTCAAAAGTACACTATCAAACCAACCACATCTTCTTTTTCTTTTTGTAACTGTCCCAAATTCTTGACCTTTTTCACCAAGATGCTCTCCAATATCGTCCATTAACTCTGTTGGAAATGGGCCTGATCCAACTCTTGTAGTGTACGCCTTTGTAATTCCTAAAATTTTGTGGTTTTTTCTATCACTAAAACCTGTTCCAGAGAATATCTGACCTGATATTGTATTTGATGATGTAACATAAGGATATGTTCCAAAATCAATGTCCAGCATTGAACCTTGTGCCCCTTCAAAAACAATATTTTTATTATTTTTACCTAATTCATTTATTATTTTCCATAATGGAACACTTAATGAGTTAAGGTAATTTGACATGGATAAAAGTTCTTCATAATAATTATGTGTAATTTTATTAATATGTTTTGAAATTTTATCTTTATGAAACGCGTAAAGGTTATCAATTTTTTGTTTTAAAAATGTTGGATCTTTCAAATCACAAATTCTTATTGCTCTTCTGCCTACCTTATCTTCATAAGCTGGACCAATACCTTTTTTAGTTGTTCCTAGTTCTTTTTTTCCTCTAAAAGTTTCATTTATTTCATCAAGAAGTTTGTGAATAGGCAAGATCAAACATATATTGTCGGCAATATATAAATTATCCTCGTTTACTTCTATACCTTGTTTTTTTAGATTATCAATTTCATTGATTAGTGCCCACGGATCTAAAACAACTCCATTACCAATTGCACATTTTTTATTATTAATTATTCCTGAGGGTAATAAATTAAGTTTATAAACATTATTATCTACTTTAATTGTATGTCCTGCATTATTTCCTCCTTGATATCTGACTATCAAGTCAGCTTTAGAAGAAATCCAATCAACAATTTTGCCTTTTCCTTCATCTCCCCATTGGGTTCCAACTATCGTATAAAACATTAGATTTGCTTAACTATATTATTCATTAAATAATACTTGATTCCAAACTTTTTTGCCTCTTTTTTTATATCACTATTATCTTCAAAAGTTTTAAATAAACTATAACCTTTACTTATTAATTTTTGTCTAATTTTATCACTTGTATTGAATGCAATTAAAATTTTTTTATTTTGATTAATTAAAGATGACGATCTTAAAATTGTATCCATGTAACACGTGTATCCTATAGCAGTCTCAGAATTACTACCATATTTTAAATTATATCGGCCTCCTCCAGCTATTTCACCTCTTACATCTTTGGCAAAAAATGTAAATTTTATCCCCTTGTAGTAATTTTTATTTTTTTGTAAGTCAAAAAAATCTACATTTAAAGAATCATTTTTTGAAGTTTTAATTAAATTAGCAATTTTTACCAGTCTTTTTACTTCGTTTGAAAATCCTATTATTTTATTTAACTTAAATATATATTTTTTTTTGGTTTGAATTGAGCCAGAACATAAATGTAAAGTTTTAAATGAACTATATAATTCATTTTTTTTCAATAAATTTAAACAATTATTAATATCTTTTAATTTAATATATTTTTTCAATTTATTTTTTAAATTTTTATTAGTTATTTTTTTAAGCAAACTATCGAGAAAAAATGGCGCCGTAATTTCAATAACAATATTTTTAACTCCAATTTTTTTTAAAGTTTCGTAAGCAAGATTAATAATTTCTACATCCGCTTTGTAACTTTCAGATCCTATTATCTCAGCACCAACTTGTTGAAATTGTCTTTCAGGTCTTAAAATTGTTCCCATTTTTCTGACAACTTCACCATAATAACATAGTTTAAGTGGTCGTATTTTATTGGCTAGTCTAGATGAGGCAATTCTAATTATTTGTGGAGTTATATCATTTCGAATACTTAATTGATCGTTTTTTTTATTTGTCTTTAAAGTTAGAGTATTGCTATCTAAGTTTTTACTAAACTCAACTAGTGGAGTCTTAATTAAAGTAAAACCATTATCTCTAAAATAATTTATTATGCTATTTTTATATTTATGCTCAATAGATGCATCAAAATTTAGACTATCTTTAAAACCTGCAGGTACTAAATATTTATTAACCAAGATAGGGCCTTACTAATCTTTTTATTTCTAAAGACTTTTTTTTAACCTCAGTAATTTCTTGTCCTTCAACTAGTATTCTTACTAATGGTTCAGTTCCAGATAACCTTACAAGAGATCTTATTTTTTTATTATTATATAGTTTATCTTTTTTTAACTTACCAAGAATTTTTAACAGTTTGGTATTCTTTGTTTTATACCTTAAGTTAATTTTATCTTGGGGAAAATCATTGTACAAATCAAAAAGTTTACTTGCCTTATTTTTATTTGATATCAAAATTTCAGTAATTTTTAAAGCTGCTAAAATTCCATCACCAGAATTAGAGTGTTCTGACAATATTATATGACCTGATTGTTCACCACCAATCATAGATTTGGATTTTTTCATTTGATTTATAACGTTTATATCTCCAACATCTGTTCTTTTAATATTTAATTTTAATTTATTTGTAAGATAATTTTCTAATCCCATGTTAGACATAACAGTTATAATAACATCATGTTGATTAGATTTTTTCTTGGGTTTTACATAACTTTTACATAACAATCCTATAATCCTATCACCATCAACCTCTTTTCCTTGTTCATCTACAACTATTAACCTATCTCCATCACCATCAAATGCAAATCCAATATCTGCCTTTTCTTTTATGACATTTTGTGAAAGTGATTTGACATTAACTGCACCACAATTTTTATTAATATTCAAACCATCGGGATTATTATTTATAGCAATTACATTATGACCTAATTCCCAAAATAAATTTGGGGCTATATTGTATGTCGCTCCATTCGCACAATCTAAAACAATTTTTAATTTTTTCTTTGAAGATATTTTATTTAAAGTACTCTTTAAAAATTCTGAGTATCTTCCTGAAGCATCTTCTAGTCTTTTTGCATTTCCAGATACAAATGTGTTGTTTGTTACTTTAGAATATTTTTTATTATTTAAAACTATATTTTCAACCTTTTGCTCTATTGATGAACTTAATTTTGTTCCAGTGCCGTCAAAAAATTTAAGTCCATTATATTCATAGGTGTTATGAGAAGCTGTAATCATTACACCAATATCAGCTCTTAAAGTTTTAATCATTAATGGTACGGCTGGTGTTGGAAGTGGACCAACTAAAATTACATCCATGCCCATAGAAATAAATCCAGCTGTAACAAGAGGCTCGTATAAATAACCAGATAATCTTGTATCTTTACAGACGACAACCCTACTATTTTTATAATTTCTCTTTTTTAAAAGAAACGCAACAGTTTTTGAAATTTTTAGACAAGTTTCAGCAGAAAGAGGCTCTTCATTAACTAAGCACCGTATACCATCGGTACCAAATATTTTAGACATTTATGTCTTTTATTCAAAAAAATAAATAAAGTGAAGTAATTAAATTAGTTTGCGGGTGCAGGAGCAGATCCGCTTGTCTTTGGAACAGATGTGGCTGGTTTTTTCGGTGTGTTTATATCATTATCAAAATCATCACGGGTTGGTTTTATACCTTTGATTAAATCTTTAATTTCATCACCTGATAATGTTTCAAACTCTAAAAGTCCCTTAGCCACTATGTGCAATTCTTCAATATTATCTTGAAGAATTTTTCTACAATTGTTTTCGGCCTCTTCAGCAAGAGATCTAACTTCTTCATCAATTAATTTTGCAGTAGAGTCAGACAAATTTTTTGATTGTGCAACTGAATGTCCAAGAAAAACTTCCTCGCTATCATTGTTATATCTCAAACGGCCTAGTTTTTCGCTCATACCCCATTCAGTAATCATTTTTTTTGATAGATTTGTCACCATTTGTATATCGCTTGCTGCACCATTTGTAATCTTATCTTTACCAAAGATAATTTCTTCTGCAATTCTTCCCCCAGTAGCTATTAATAAATGTGCTTTCATTTGATCTTTTCTCATAGACAGCTGATCTTTTTCAGGAAGTCTCATGACCATACCTAAAGCCCTCCCTCTTGGAATTATAGTTGCTTTATGTATTGGATCAGAGGCTGGTGAATGAAGAGTTGCTACTGCATGTCCAGCTTCATGATAAGCTGTAAGTTTTTTTTCATCTTCTGACATAACCATAGATCTTTTTTCAGCACCCATCATTACTTTGTCTTTAGCACTTTCAAAATCCTCAAGTGTAACCATTCTTTTATTTTTTCTAGCAGCTAGTAAAGCTGCTTCATTAACTAAATTTGCTAAGTCAGCTCCAGAAAAACCCGGCGTTCCTCTTGCAATAATTTTTGAGTCAAATTTTGGTGATACTTTAATTTTTTTAATATGAACTTTAAGTATTTTGTCTCTTCCCATTACATCAGGATTATTAACTGTTATTTGTCGGTCAAATCTTCCTGGTCTAAGCAAGGCCGGATCAAGAACATCAGGTCTGTTTGTTGCAGCAATAATAATTACACCTGCATTTGCTTCAAACCCATCCATTTCCACAAGAAGTTGATTAAGGGTTTGTTCTCTTTCATCGTTCCCACCACCAAGACCGGCACCACGGTGTCTTCCAACAGCGTCAATTTCATCAATAAAAACTATACAAGGTGCATTTTTTTTACCTTGGTCAAACATATCTCTAACTCTACTAGCTCCAACACCTACAAACATTTCAACAAAATCTGATCCTGAAATAGAAAAGAAAGGAACATTAGCTTCGCCTGCAATTGCTCTTGCAAGTAAAGTTTTACCTGTACCAGGAGGTCCAACTAAAAGAGCTCCTCTTGGAATTTTGCCGCCTAATCTAGAAAACTTTGAAGGATCTTTTAAAAACTCAACAACTTCTTCTAACTCTTGTTTAGCTTCATCAATACCTGCTACGTCATCAAATGTAACTTTACCTACGGCCTCATTAAGTAATTTAGCTTTAGATTTTCCAAAACCCATTGCTTTTCCGCCGCCACCTTGCATTTGACGCATAAAAAAGATCCATACTCCAATTAAAAGCAACATTGGGAACCATGACAATAATACACTTAGAAGAGGATGCATTGAACGCTCTGATGGTTCAGCAGTAATTTTAACTCCATTTTCATTTAGCTTATCTACAAGATTTGGATAATTTGGAGCGTAGGTACTAAATGAACGACCATCCTCGAGAAATCCTGTTACCATATTTCCACTTATATTTACTTCAGAAACATTTCCATTTTCAGTAGCTGCTATGAAGTCAGAAAAAGATATTTTTGAAGTGTTTCTATTGTTAGATGTTCCCTGGAAGAGATTGAAAAGCACGATTAAGAGCAATCCAATTATTATCCATAATACAACGTTTTTACTGATGTTTTTCATCTTCTTATTACATAGGAATTTATTATAAAAACACAATAGTTTTGTACAAAATTAAACAAATTATCTTGAAAATATAAGAAAATCATCATTTTTTTTAACAATCATGCCTCTGATGTTAAAATATTTAAAATTCAATTTCTTTATTTCATTAATTAAGATTGTAATTTTTTTCGATCGTGGAGCATTAGATCCATAAAATAAAAATTGATATATTCTTCGTATAATATTTTCAGAATTAATTTCATTTAAATTTTTCATATTATCAAGACCAACAATAATTTTTTTACTATCAATCTTAACAATATTTTTAAAAAGTATCTCAAATATCATTTGAATGAAATAGGGTGAATAAAAAAGTATACGCTCAAAATCTTTATTTATTTCTTTAATTGTTTTTTGGTCAGATTTTTTAAGAAAATTTCTTATTGTAGGACGAGTATAATCTAAATTAAAATTAGATGGATCATTAATATATTCTATTTTATATTTCTTATTATAATTCAATAATGCATCTTTAGAAAAATTTAAAAGCGGTCTAATTATGCAAACTTTATTATAAAGCGATAATTCAGACATTGATTTTAAACCATAAAAGTCACTTCCAGCTATTTTTCTATTCAAAAAAGTTTCTAAATTATCATCTTTGTGATGAGCAACAAATAAATGCAAAAAATTATTTTTAATACAAAAATCTGTTAGTAAATTATAACGATTATTTCTAGCCTCATTCATACTTTTCTTACTCACATTAACTTTATTTACAGTTAGAACTTGAGAACTAATGTTGTTTTTATTCAAGTAGGTAGAAATATATTTTGCTTCATCTTTAGAATTTTTTCTAATACGATGATCTACGATTAAAGCTATCAAGTTTCCTTTTTTGTATTTTATAAAAGCATTTACAAGGAATAGTAATGACATACTATCTGGGCCACCTGAAACTGCGACAGCGACAGAGGGGTTTTTTTCAAAAGTATATTTTTTTTCTATGTTTTTAATAAATTCTTTATTTGTGAGATTCATTCATTATTTTCTAAGCAATTATACTCAACAATTTGTTTTTTTGTTTGAGGAATTATTTTATTTTTTGGAAAGTCAATTATTAATTTTTCCATAGTTTTACAAGCCTCAAGAGTTTTTTCAACTTGGTATAAAGATTGGGAAAGTTTGAAAAGCATTTCTGCAGCTTTGATACTATCTGGAAATTTTTGAAAACCCTCTGCAAATATAAGTGCTGCCTCTCTATAATTTTTTTCTAAAATATATAATTCTCCAAGCCAATAATGTGCTGAACCTGATAGTTGATTATCAGGATTAACTGCAATAAACTGCTCAAATGAAGTTTTTGCATCCTGCCATTTTTTATCTCTGATATTGTCAAATGCTGCTTGGAATTGATCTTCAGGTGATAACACCTCCTCCTTTTCATTAGAATTTACTTTCTGACTGTCAGATACAACTTCTTCTGTTTTGTCATTTGTATTTTTTGAAATGTTTAATGTTCCAAGTGTATTTTCAGTTTCAGTATCACTTAAAGTATTGCTTTTAACTTCGGAATTATCTTGTGATACTTCATTTGTATTTACTTCAACATTATTTAAAGGAAGAGATTGTAGATTATTAATAACTAATTCCAAGCTTTCTAACTTATTAAAAATATCATCTAATTGAAAATATAATTCTTCTAAGTTAGAAGTTAAATTTTTTATATCATTTTCAATATCATATATTCGCAGATCAATAGCAGAAAGATTTTTTACAAAATCATTATTTGTTCCACTTAATTGACTTGATGAATTTGAAAATACTTCTTTGGAAAGATCAGAAACTTCTCTTTGTAATCTCTCTAATTGCTGTGAAATAGTTAGCTCACTCTCGTTAGATTGAACATAACTTGATAAAAATAAAATTAAAACAGTGAGTGTGTATCTAAACATTTAAAGATTTTAATTTGTAATTAAGATAAAAATGTGGCGCTATATTACTATAGCGCCAGAGTATTAAGGGAGGTAGATTAGTTAACTAAAGTTACTGATCGTCTATTTTGAGCCCATGCTCCATCGTTAGATCCGACAACAGCAGGTCTTTCTTTACCATAACTTATAGTTGATACTCTATCTGGATTAATTCCTAATCCAATTAGGTAATTTTTAACAGCTTGTGCTCTTTTTTCACCAAGAGCTAAGTTGTACTCTCTAGTCCCTCTTTCATCGCAATGCCCTTCAATCGTGACTGAAACATCACTATTTTGCTTGAGCCATGCAACTTGATCTTGAAGTAATTCTAAAGCGTCTGAGTCTAAATCTGAACTGTCATATCCAAAAAATACTCTATCACCGACATTTACTATTAAATCTTCCTGTGAACCAGAAACTATTCCACTTCCTGTAGTTTCAGTAATAGTTCCTTCTGAAGAAACATCACTTCCAGAACTACTTGATCCTGAACCTGAAGAGTCAGCTGAATCTTTAGGTGTTGTTGCACAAGCGGCAAGAAATAAAACCATCAATACAGAGATAAAAAACTTGTAAAACATAAATAATTGCTCCCTTAATACTTTGCGTAGATATACTAAATTATTAGTAGTTCCTTAACATTTTTTTCAAAATTTCGTATATTTTTTTGTATTATATTTAATTAATGCATCAAGGGAGACCAAGCCGGGTCAGACCCTCCTAAGGGAGTTATTACTTTTCTTTCATTAAATCCAGTTAAATCAATAGAATATAGACTAGATTCACCTCCTGAGCCATCCTCGGCAGTTCTCTCTTCTTTAAAGTACATCAAAAATCTACCATTTGGAGCCCATGTCGGTCCTTCAACATGGAATGATTTTGCAATCATTCTTTCATTAGAACCATCAACCTCCATAACACCTATATAAAATTGCCCTCCTTCTTGTTTTGTAAATGCAATCATATCACCTCTTGGAGACCAGACTGGTGTGTAGTAACTTCCTGCTTCCCTGCTAATTCTCTTGATATTTTTTCCATTATTATCAGAAACATACAAATGCCTTCTTCCACTTCTATCTGAATTAAAAACTATTTTTTTGCCATCAGGTGAAAAACTTGCAGAGACATCAATTGATGAATTATTAGTAACTCTTTTTGAGATTCTTGTTTTTAAATCAAGAATATAAATTTCAGAATTACCAATTTCTGGATCAGTGTATGACATTACGATTTGATTACCATCAGGTGAAAAACGTGGCGCAAATGTCATTCCTGGAAACTCACCAACTATTTCTTGTTTACCGGTTTCAATATCAAAAATGTAAACTCTAGGGTTATTTCTGTTTACATAAGACATGTAGGTAATTTTTTGTGAATTAGGAGAAAACCTTGGTGTTAATACTAGGTATGATCCATCAGTTAGAAAACGATGATTTGATTGATCTTGATCCATTATTGCTAATCTTTTTTGTTTATTTTCTTTTGGACCAGTTTCAGCAACATAAACTATTCTTGTATCAAAGTAACCACCTTCGCCAGTTATATTTTTAAAAATGGAATCTGAAATAATGTGTGCAACTCTTCTCCAATTCTTCTCATTAGTTTCGTACTTTTTTCCAACTATTTGCTTTTGTTGAAAGACATCAAACAATCTAAATTCTACAGATATTTTTCCATTGTTTGTTGAAATTTTTCCAGAAACTAAATGTTGAGCCTTTATTAATTTCCAATCTTCAAACCTTGGCTTTTGAGCTAATGATTCTTTATCTTGGATAAATGACCTTTTATCAATTGGTAGAAAAAGACCAGACCTTTCTAAGTTATCAGAGATTACAGATGAAATATTTTTACCTACTTTTGTTAATTGCGAATTTTTTGAATATAATTCTGTCACAGCTATTGGAGTTGGCTTCACACTACCTTGTGTTAGAGTCACTTCTAATGAATAGACTTTTAAACTCGAAAATAAAAAAAGGGTTATTAAGAAAACTTTTTTCATCAATATCCTTTCATAATACTATAATCAAAAGTAATTGTAAGATTTTTCCATAGATTATATTTATCTTTTGGAAGTTTTAACGGTGTACATTCTGGGTTTAAAAGAGTTCTCATTGCGCTATCTGTAATTGGTCCATAAAATGGATTAGTTTTAGCTATATTTGTGTCAACAATGCGGATGCTACTTGGTGAAACCTTCATATTTTGTAATATTTTTGCTGAAATTGTTACTTTGTCTCCTCTTTCTATAACTGCACCTGCTGGAGCATTCCAACAAGAAGATAATTGCTGCCTCAACATGTCTATTTCAGATATTGATAGCATAATGTTGTCATCAGTATCATCTGTACTTTTATTATCAACCTCTTCAACCTCTTCCTTAACTTGATTTTGAACTATATTTGTTTTTTCATTTCTTAAATCTTTGAGCATTGATGCTATGCTAAAATCTTTCTCAGGTTTCGGCTTTGGTTTAGATACGGTTTTATCATTTTCCAACTTTGGTTTATCCTTTATGTTTGTTTCAACATCTAAATCTGATTTAACATTTTCATTATTTATAATTTTTGGCTTTGGCTTGAGTTTTGGTTTAATTACATCAGTTTTAATTGTTTCTACTTTTTTCTTAACCTCTAAAATTTCCTTTTCTTTGATAACTACTTTTTTTGTTTCCTTAACTTCTAAATTTGGAGTTTGTTTCATTTCCAAAACTGGTTGATTTGGATTAGTTTTTTCTTCAATTTCAGTTTTATTTATTTCAACATTTTTTTTTACTTCTAATTGATCTGATGAATTAAATTTTTTTTGCTTAATAATTGTTTCCTTATTTTTATTTTCTGGTTTTTCAGTATCAGATTTTTTCAAATTGGTATTTTCGTCAACATTAAGTATTTCAATAGGTATTACGTTTGGAACATAGATTTCTTTTGCAGAAAAAAAATTTGGTAAGCCGACCATAAACAAAAGGATAATTAAATGTATTAGTGTTGAAAAAATAACACCTGATGTCTTAGGATTTAAATTTTCAAAAAAGTTTATAATTTTTAAACTATTATAGCTTATACGATCCATCTATTGCTCAAGATTTTGAGCAATTAATGCAACTTTAATATATCCTGCTGAATTTATTATGGACATAATTTCCATAATCCTTCCATAAGCTACCACTCTATCACCTCTTATATAAATTCTTGCTTCTGTGTTTTGTTCAGTAATAGCGTTTAGTCGAGGAATTAAATTTTCTACTTCAACCTTTGATTCTCCAATGTAGACTTCTCCATCTAACTTAACGGTTATCTCAATTGGATCTTTAATATCAGTTAATGCAGTAGCTTTAACCTTTGGTAAATCAACTTTAATTCCAACCGTTAGAAGAGGTGCGGTGACCATAAAAACAATTAGTAAAACAAGCATAACATCTACAAAAGGTGTAACGTTAATTTCACTCATTTGAGTGTATCTTTGCTTTTTTCGTTTGTTTAAATTATTTGAAGTAATCAATTTATTTTTTCTCTAATTGTCTAAAAAAAATTGTTGAGAATTCATCCATAAATGTTTCCAAAGATATAAAATATTTTGATAAATCGTTTGAAATTTTATTGTAAGCAACTACAGCAGGTATAGCCACAAAAAGACCTAATGCAGTTGCAAAAAGGGCCTCAGCAATTCCAGGTGCAACTACTGCTAAATTTGTATTTTGAGCTATTGCAATAGATTTAAAACTATTCATTATACCCCAGACTGTTCCAAATAACCCAATAAAAGGTGCAGTTGATCCAGCAGTTGCGAGAAATGTTAAATTTTTCTCAACATTTTCACTTTCTTTATTGAAAACAACTGTCATTGATCTCATCATTCTATCTTTTAAAGAATTAATATCAGATGTATCATTTTCAAACTGAGCTTTACTTTTTTTCCACTCTAAAATTGCAGCACAAAATAATTTTGATTTTGGATCTGTCTGATTAAAGTTTAAAGTTTCATATAAATCTTCAAATGAATTTCCCGACCAAAAAATATCTTCAAATTCTTTTTCAAGTTTTTTTAATTGTCTAATTCTTAAGATTTTTGAAATTATTACATTCCAAGAATAAAGAGAGGCCAAGATTAAAATTATAATTACAGATTTGACAACAATGTCAGCCTGCATGAATAAAGCAAGCATTGAAAAATCTGGTGCTTCTGTCGATAAATTTGTACTATTAATATCTGCCATAATTATTACTTTTTAATTTTTTCAAGATCGCTACTATGAACCATAACCCAAAACCCTGGTCTATTTTTTTCACATAATGCTATTACTGGTGTCTTACCCTCCTCTTTCGCAAGTTTTGCAGTATCATCCCATAAACTAATTGCTGTATGTTTTGCTCTTAGCTTACATTCTATAAATAATTCTTCATGGATTACATCAGCTCTTGTCACTTTACCATTACCGCCACTCAAAGGTGTCCTTTTCCCATTGAAATAGTTTGCAACATCTCTTTCTCTTTTTTTCCAGGCTTTATCAGGCATCTATATTCCTTTCATTAGGCTGTGAGTGAAGATAGAACATTATCATCAACTTCAAAATTTGATGATACAACTTGAACGTCGTCATTGTCTTCTAAAACTTCAAGTAATTTAAATAGTTTGTCTGCTGTTTCTTTTCCAATATTTATATTATTTTTACTTTTCCAAATTAAATTTGCAGAGTTAGTCTGACCATACTGTTTAATTAATTTATCATTAAGTTCATGCAAATGGTTTTGATCACAGTATATTGAATATTCTGTTTCATTAATTTCATAATCTTCACTATTATTTTCAATAAGAAATTCTAAGAGTTGATCTTCTTTTACTAAGTTTTTATCGAGAGTGATATTTCCAAATCTGTCGAAACCAAAACTAACACTTCCTGTTTCACCCAAATTACCTCCATATTTACTAAAAGAAGACCTAATCTCAGCAGCTGTTCTATTTTTATTATTTGTAAGTGCCTCAACTATTATTGCAATACCTTCAGGGCCATATCCTTCATATCTTACTTCTTCATAATTGCTATCAGGATCATTTCCTTGACCTTTTTTTATTGCTCTCTCAATATTATCTTTTGGCATATTGAGTGACTTGGCCGACGAAATTGCAGATCTTAATCTAATATTACTCTCAATATCTTCACCTCCTACTTTGACAGCAACAGAAATTTCTCTTCCAAGTCTTGAGAAAACTTTTGCTCTTTTTTTATCTTGAGCACCTTTACGATGCATAATATTTTTAAATTTCGAGTGCCCTGCCATTACGAGTAGATTTATAAATATTTAATCCGATGTTAGTAAAGATATAAAATATTAGATAAATGTGTCTAATATATGTAAATTATGTCTCTTGAATTGGGGTAATATTTTTAGATAAACCAGTATTAGTATCAATCTCTATTAAAGCCCCGCATACTGTTATGTTTTCAGTAGCAGGTGTAAATCTACCTTCTGCCCTGTACCCCTTAACAAATCCATGTATTGGATTATTTATATCAAAACCAATTATTGAATTATAATCGCCTGACATCCCCACGTCTGTTTGATAGGCTGTACCTTTAGGTAAAATAACACTGTCTGCCGTTGGCACATGAGTATGTGTGCCTAAAACTGCCGTAACTTGTCCATCAACATAATATCCAAATGCCTTTTTTTCAGAAGTTGCTTCACCATGCATATCAATAATTATCGCATCACATGTACTGCCTAACTTCTCTTTTTGAAGAAATTCAATTATGCCTTTAAAGGGATCATCTAATGATAAATTCATAAATAATCTGAGCATTACTTGTACTACTATAATTTTTTTTCCATTTAAAAGTTCAAGCTTATAATATCCTTTTCCAGGAACCCCATCAGGATAATTCAAAGCTCTGATTATTTTTGGATTTTCTTCAATATAAGAAAGCATATCTCTTTGATCCCATGCATGATTCCCAAGTGTAAGTAGATCAATTCCGCTAGAAAATAATTCTTCTGCATCCTTTTTTGAAAGTCCATAACCAGAAGTAGCATTCTCACCATTAGCAATAATCATGTCTGTATTATATTTAGATTTGAGTGTTGGGATAATTTCTTTAATTTTTTTTCGTGACGCCTTACCGACAATATCACCTATAAAAAGAATTTTCATTGAAAACTATATAAATTTTTTTCAGTAATAACATAATCCACTTTAAAATCAAATTTGTCTATGGGTATGTAATCTAACTTTTGTTCTTCATATGCATAGGCTACAGAAATGAATCTGTGATTAATTTTATTTAAATAAGCAAATGTCCTGTCATAATAACCTCCACCATAACCTAATCTATTTCCCTTCTTATCAAAAGCTAAACAGGGTACGAAAATTAATTCAGGATTTAAAATTTTATTTTTATTTTGAGGCTCTGATATATTCATATGTCCTTTTACAAAATTCTCTTCACTCTTAAATTGTTTAAAGATTAAATGACTATTTTTTTTTTCAATTACAGGGAGACATAAAATTTTATTTTTAATAAAGATAAGATTGTTAAGCTCTTTTGTATTTATCTCAGAATTTATAGAAATAAAAGTAGAAACTATATTAATTTCTTGAAAGTTAATTTTTTCAAAAAGCTCATTAAACAAAGGTAAAGCAAAATGAGATGGTTTATTATTAAAAATCTTATCTCTTATAATTTTTTGTTTTTTTCTGATAATTGATTTTTCATCTTTAATATTATTCATAATAAGAATTCTTAATTATATTAATTAAAGCTTCTACCTTTTTATTTATTTCATCAAACTCTTGATCTAATTTCAATTTTTCATCTTCTAAAATTTTTTTTTCATTTTGTAGTTTTAGTATTTTGTCTTTAAGTTCTAAATTGTTCTTTAGATATTCTTGTTTCTTGGTATCATTTACTTCTGAACTTCTTTCTATATTTAATTTTTCTGAAAGCTCTGCTTGAAGCTCAATAGAGAGAAGTGATAACAATATAGTATCACTTATTTTTCCATTAGAATATTTTGGATTTTGTAATTTATCATCAATTTTTTCATTAATTAAATTTATTGAATCTATTATTTTTTTTTCATCTTTTTTTTCATATTCTAATGATATTTCTCTATTTAAAATTTTTGTCTTATAAAAAGGCATAGTTATTTCTTAATTAGAAGTTCCAATTCATCAATATACTCGGACATTTGTTTTCGTAAATTTTTAATTTCATTTTCAAGATTTTTAATTTTTTCTTTTTTAGAAATATGATGATCCCTAAAATCTTCTAAAGCTGATCTTAGATTATTTAAGTTTTCGCTTAGAACTGTAATTTTTTTTTGTATTTCCATTATAATTTTATAGTTTGTAATTTTATAATTGTCACTGTAATGAACCCATATTAAATAATTTTATATCAACCATAAAGGTAAGTATTTGAATAATTTAAATAATATCAACAATCTAAGACAATTATCAAATTGTATTAGATTTTTATCAATGGATGCAGTGGAAAAAGCAAAATCTGGTCATCCTGGTATGCCTATGGGTATGGCAGACATCGCAACAATTCTTTATAAAAATCATTTAAAGTTTAATCCGAATGATCCGGAGTGGATTGATAGAGATAGATTAATTATTTCAAATGGTCATGGCTCAATGCTTTTATACTCTTGTTTGTATCTAACAGGATATAAAGACATTGACATAAATCAAATTAAAAATTTTAGACAATTACATAATAAAACTGCAGGTCACCCAGAATACGGAAGTGCAGAAGGAATAGAAACAACTACTGGGCCTTTGTCTCAAGGTTTAGCAAATGCAGTTGGAATGGCACTAGCGGAAAAAAAATTATCAAATAATTATGGAGAAGAATTATTCGATCATTACACTTATGTTTTTGCTGGAGATGGATGCTTAATGGAAGGTTTAAGTCATGAAGCGTGTAGTCTTGCAGGACATTTAAAATTAAATAAGCTTATTATGTTTTTTGATAATAATTCTATTTCCATAGATGGATCAACAGATCTTTCAGTTTCAGACAATGTGAAAAAAAGATTTGAAGCTTATAATTGGAATATAATTGAAATAGATGGTCATAAATATGAGGAAATTGATCAAGCTATAATTCAAGCAAAAAAAAATGATGCTCCAACAATTATATCTTGTAAAACTAAAATTGGTTTTGGCTCTCCAAACAAAGAGGGTTCAGCTTCATCACATGGTTCACCTCTTGGTGAAGATGAAATTAGTTTAACAAGAAAAAAATTAGAATGGAAGTATTCACCGTTTGAAATTCCAGATGATTTATTACGTGAGTGGAGAAGTTTCTATAAAAGAAATGAAGAATCAAGAAATTCATGGTTATCTAAAAACAAAAAATTAATTGAAAGTAAAAATTTTAAAGATAGTTTTTATCAAAAAATTGATCATCAAATTCCAGAAAAACTTAGTGAATTAAAATCTGAGCATTTTAATGATAAAACAAATTGTGCTTCAAGAAAATCGAGTGAGCTAACGCTAAATTTAATTTCAAACTATCAAAAAAATCTTATTGGTGGATCTGCTGATCTTACTGGATCAAATAATACTAAGGCAAAAGATATGAATGTAATTACATTCAATAATTTTAATGGAAATTATATTCATTACGGCATCAGAGAACATGGAATGGCTGGAGTAATGAATGGCATTGCTTTGCATAAAGGTTTAATTCCATATGGAGGAACGTTTTTGGTATTTACCGATTATTGCAGACCTTCAATTAGGTTATCAGCTATTATGAATATACCAGTTATTTATGTAATGACGCATGACTCAATAGGATTAGGAGAAGATGGACCAACCCATCAACCTGTTGAACATCTTGCATCTTTAAGATCTATACCAAATTTAACAGTCATTAGGCCTTGTGATATTATTGAAACTATAGAAGCATGGGAATGTGCAATCAACAATACTGGACCAACAATCTTAGTTTTAACAAGACAAAATCTACCGATGTTACAAAAAGATAATCGCAAAGAAAATCTTGTAAATAAAGGTGCTTATAAAATAAGAGATTTTAAAGAATATGATGCAACAATTTTATCTTCTGGTTCTGAAGTTGAGATTGCTTGCTCTGCATCAAATAAACTTTTTGAAAACAATAATTTAAAGATAAGAGTTGTAAGCATGTCTTCATTTGAATTGTTTGAGAAAAATGATGATGGTTATAAAAATGAAATTTTAGGAAATAAACCTATTTTTGCTATTGAGGCTGGAGTGATAAATGGTTGGGAAAAATATATTAAAAATGAAAATTTTGTTGGCATGTCAACTTTTGGTGAAAGTGGTCCATACAAAGATTTATATAAGCACTTTAAGATAACAGATGATTACTTAATTGAAAAAATAATTAAAAGTTTATAAAAAGGAGAAATATGAAAGTTGCAATAAATGGATTTGGAAGAATTGGAAAACTTGTTTTTAGAGCTTTATTGGAAAAAAATCCTAAAGATATTAATATTGTAGCTATTAATGAACTAGGAAGTGTTGAAAGCAGTGCTCACTTACTTAAATATGATAGTGTTCACGGTATTCTTAAAGATGAGATTAGCTCAATCAAAAATGGATTAAAAATTGGTAAACATAAAATTAATTTTTATTCCGAAAGAGATCCAAATAACCTTCCTTGGAAATCACTCAAGGTAGATGTTGTTCTTGAATGTAGTGGTGTTTTTACTTCAAAAGAAAAGGCGATTTCTCATTTAAATGCAGGAGCAAAAAAAGTTATTATTTCAGCACCAGCTTCAAATGTAGATGCCACAATTGTTCAAGGTGTAAATAACGATACCATTAAAAAAAATCATAACGTAATTTCAAACGGATCTTGTACTACTAACTGTCTTGCTCCTTTGGCTATGGTTCTTGATGAAAAATTAGGAATTGAAAGTGGTTTCATGACAACAATTCATAGTTACACGGGTGATCAAAGAACTGTTGATCAAACCCATTCTGACTTCAGAAGAGCAAGGGCTGCAGCTGAGTCAATGATTCCAACTTCTACAGGAGCAGCAAAGGCTTTGAGTCTAGTCTTACCAAAATTAAAAGGTAAACTAGATGGAACAGCTATTCGAGTACCTACCCCTAATGTCTCACTTATAGATCTTACATTTGTAAGTAAGAAAAAAACTAGCCCAGAAAAAATTAATTCTATAGTTCTTCAAGCTTCAAAAACTAAAAAATTAAATGGAATACTGACAACAAACTCATTACCTCTGGTTTCAATTGATTTTAATCATAATTCAAGCAGTTCTGTATTTGATATGAGTCAAACACAAGTTGTCAAAGATAAATTCTGCAGAGTTTTATCTTGGTATGATAATGAATGGGGATTCTCAAATAGAATGGTAGACACTATGGTTAATCTTAAAAAATTTATTTAGTGCCTAAAAAAATTTGTTTTGCAGTATCGACACTAATACAAATTGAAAATTTAATAGAATTTCGAAAATCAAAGTTCAAAACTTCGATCATATTTATAAAATATTTTTTAATTAAAGGTTTTGGAATAGAGTGGCTTAGAACGTTAATAAACCATATTAAAAATAAATATAAGACACACAATATTAAGTTTTTTATCGATTCAGGCTATGATCAAGGTCTTAGTATATTATTAACTCACGAAAATATTGATTATTTAAAATTAAAAAATAATAAAATTATCTTAAATAAAATTAATCAAATTGCTAAAAAAAATAAGGTTTTATTAAATCCAACTTTTGATGTAGTAGATCTTACGAAAATTAAAAATATACAAAAAAAACTTAAGATAAAACTATGAAAATAGATGGAAATGAAATTAAAGTCGGAAATATTTTAGAAATTAATAACAAACTTTGGAAAGTTTTGAAAACCCAGCATACTCAACCAGGAAAGGGTGGTGCCTACTTGCAAGCTGAACTTAAAGAAATAAGAGAAGGTACTAAAATGAATAGTAGGTTTAGATCATCAGAAACAGTAGAAAGAGCTATCCTTGATGAAAAAGAATTTCAATATCTTTATGATGATAACAATAATTTTATATTCATGGATAAACAAACTTATGAACAAATAGAACTTGGCTCAGACATATTAACTGAGGATCAATCAAAATTTTTAGTTGAGAATAGTAATGTTATTATTAATTTCTATAATGAAAAACCGGTCGGAATTGACTTGCCTGATACTGTAGAATTAACTGTTATAGAAACTGAAGGTGTTGTTAAAGGTCAAACAGCTGCTTCATCATATAAACCAGCTACTTTAGAAAAGAATATTAACACATCTGTACCGCAATTTATTGCAGTTAATGATAAAATAGTAATAAGTACAATTGACGGTAGTTATATCGAAAAATCAAAAAAATAATGCAGCCTGCTGTAATTAATATCTTTGAAAAGGCAGTAAAAAAAGCTGGTAAAATATTATTAAGAGATTTTGGAGAATTAGAAAATTTACAAATACAATCTAAATCAGTTGGAGATTTTGTAACAAATGCAGATATTAAAGTAGAAAAAACACTTTTAGAAACTTTAAAATATTATTATCCAGATTATACTTACATAACTGAAGAAACTGGTGAAATCAAGGGTGATGAAAACACCATTATTATTGATCCCATTGATGGAACATCTAATTTTATTCATGGAATACCTCATGTTGGAATAATCGTTGCCAAAATGACAAATGATGAAATCACAGACGGTGTGATTTATAATCCAATTTTAAACGAATTTTTTTGGAGTTCTAAGGGTAAAGGTTCGTGGTGTAATAATAGTAGACTTAGAGTGTCAAATAGGCAAATTTTTTCAAATTGCTTGATAGGCACTGGGCTTCCATTTGGAGAAAGAATTTATAAAAACTATTTAAGTGAGATTGATGAAATCCTAAAATCATCTGCAGGAATAAGAAGACTCGGTTCTGCAGGTCTTGATCTTGCTTATGTTGCCTCTGGTAAATTAGATGGTTTTTGGGAAAAAGATCTAAATTTATGGGATGTTTCAACGGGCATTCTTTTAGTCAAAGAAGCTGGGGGGAAAATTTCTAAAATAGATGGAAATGCATGGGAAATAAATTCTCGTGATTTAGTTGCTTCAAATAATAAAATTCATAATGAATTAGTTAAAAAACTTACTTTACTTTGAAATCTATATAAATATAAGACAGGCATGAAAAAAGATATACATCCTAAATATCATGAAATAAACGTTGTTATGACTGATGGATCTACTTTTAAAACTAGATCTACTTGGGGTAAAGAAGGTGATACTCTTAAATTAGAAATTGATTCTAAATCTCACCCAGCATGGACCGGTGGTAAGGCTGGTCTTAATGAATCTGAAGGACAGGTAGCTAGATTCCAAAAAAGATTTAAAGGTCTTAAAATTAATAAATAATTATTTAAAAAACTTTTCAGCATTAAGTTTTAAATTTTCCTTCTTTTTTATTTCATCTTGAACTCTTAGTATTTCAGTTTGAAGTTCAGAAATATAATTTTGCAAATCCTCAACACTGAAATCATCCAAATTTAATATTTTAACCGTCTTTTGTTTTTCATCAACTTCAAAAAAATCTGTCATAGTCATATTTTGTTATATATTATTTTTTGATTATATTATATGAGCCAATTATGAAATATCCTTTAATGCCTAAAGCAACAGCGATATGGTTAGTTGAAAATACAGCTTTAACGTTTGATCAAATAGCTGAATTCTGTGGATTACATGAATTAGAGGTTCAAGGAATAGCTGATGGAGAAGTTGCAGTCGGTATGAGAGGTTATGATCCAATTGATAATAATCAATTAACAAAAGAAGAAATTGAAAGATGTGAAAAAGATAATGCAGCTCGTTTGAATCTTATTAAGTCTGATGTAATTGAAGATTTACCACCAAGAAAAAAAGATTCTAAATACACACCTCTTTCTTTAAGACAAGAAAAGCCATATGCTATTTTGTGGCTTATAAAAAGATATCCAACTGAATTAAGTAGTTCTCAAATTGCAAAACTTACTGGCTCAACAAAAAATACAGTAGAGGCTATAAGAAATGGTACATACAGAGAAGCAGTTCTTGAAGCAAAGAGTCCAATGGATGTTGGTTTATGTACTTATAAGGATCTCGAAAGAACTTTAAATAGAACTAGAACAAAAAAAGTAGATCAAGAAAATTAATTATTTTTTATAACGTAATTTAGATAATAGAACATCAAGATCATCCAAAATAATACCATTGAAGTAATAAAAATCTGAAAGTTATATATTTTTATAACTCCGATAGGCTCGCCAAGATAATAGGTTAAAGGTCCTAAAACTCCACTTAAAATAATTCCTAAAATTTTATAACTTTTAAAAAAAGTAAGAATTTCATCAAAAAGAGTACTAAAACTAAACCATAAAACAATCATCCATAATGGCAGAGTGCCAAGTTTAGCAATAGTTTCAAAATCGTAAATTTGGAAATAAACTAATAAAGTATCAAAAAAATATCCTGGAACTGAAATCAAAAGTGAAATCTTAATAAATTTTTGTTTATTATGATTAAAATAAAAATAAGTTAGTAAGAAAATAATTCCAACCCATATGCCCAACATAGGATTAGAAAATTTAGTTTCACCAAATACACAGGCTAACCAAGTTATTTGATAGCCAGTTAAGACTAAAAATACTTTTAGTTTTTGCATTTCTATTTTTGAATTAAAAAATGAGAAACATCAGTAGAGTTATTTGAAAAACCTGTTTCACAATATGAAAAATAAAATTCCCACATTCTTTTAAATTTAATATCGAAGCCAAACCTTGATAAATCAGTCCAAGATTTTTGAAATTGTTTGTTCCATATTTTTAGTGTTTTTGCGTAAGAACTGCCAAAACTTAATTTTTCAATACATTTTAACCCAACGTGTCTTGCTGAATATTCAAATTGTTTTTTGGTTGGAAGCATGCCCCCAGGAAAAATATATTGTTGAATAAAATCTGGTCTGTTTTGATAATCTTTAGCCTTTTGTTCATCAATTGTTATGACTTGTAGTGCAGCCATACCGCCATCGTTGAGAGAATTACGAATTGTATCAAAGTAATTATGCCAGTATTTCTTGCCAACTGCTTCAAACATTTCAATTGAAACAATATTTAAATATTTTTTTTTGATATCCCTATAATCTCTGAATATAACTGATACTTTTTCAGACAAACCTTCATTTTGAATTTTTTTAGAAGCATATTCGTATTGTTCCTTAGAAATAGTTATAGCATCAACTGAACAATTGTAATTTTTTGCTACAAATGATGAAAACCCACCCCATCCACATCCAATTTCTAAAGTTTTAGAATTTGAGTCTAATGATAAAGTTTCAGCAATCTTTCTATATTTGTTAAATTGTGCATCCGATAAATTGGTATTCTTATTATCAAAAAGAGCAGAAGAATAGGTCATGGTTTTATCTAACCACTTTTCGTAAAAATTATTTCCTAAATCATAATGATATTTAATGTTTTTTTTACTTTGTGATTTTGAATTGTTATTTAAAAAATGTTTTAATTTCGCAAAAGTAGCAAAAAAAATATTAGTATTTATACTTTGTAAAAAATAACTCTCATTTTTGTGAGAAAGTAGTAATAAATTAGTTAAATCGGTGCTTGAAAAGTAACCATTCATATAGGCTTCTGCAAAACCTACAGAACCTTTTTTAAAAATTAAATTTAGAAAATTATAATTATGAATTTTAATACTTGCAGATATATCCTCTTCTTTTCCGACAAAAACTCTCTCCTCGCCAGTAGGAAATTGAACTGTTAATTTTCCATATCGAATTTTAGATAAAAAGTTTACTAATAATTTTTCGACAGTTTTATCAAAATTTGTTTTAAGAAAATTCATTTAAAAATTACCTTCAAAACTCACTGTATCATTTGGCTTCTTTTTTCGTGCATAATATTTACCACCTTTGTAAATTATTTTTAAAGCCTCATAAAGAATTCCAACCATTACCTTAAAACCAAAAAGTGGATTATAATATAAAAATTTAAACATATTTTTTGAGTTAAAATCTATAAATTTACCATGCTGGGTAGCTGTTAGAACTTTTTTATTATTTTTATCATAAAGATCAATATTAATATTTATTTTATCTTTTTGCATTCGATTAAAAAATTTATAATTTGCCTCCATTTCTATGAATGGGGATACATAAAACTGCTTTGCACATTCATGAGATAATTTAAAATCTTCAAAATTTACATTTCCTTTAAAAATATAGGTATGTTGTTCATTAGTCGTATTTTTGACTTCATAGAAAATAGATATTAATTTTTTATCATCATAACAATATATAATTGATAAGGGATCAAATACATATCCCAAAATTCTTGGAAAACATAATATCATTATATTAAGATGTTTATATTTAATATTAAATTTAGAGAGGGAGTCTTTAACGAATGTCTTTATTGACCTTTTGTCTCTATATCCATGATCATTTTCATAAATAGAAAAAAGATTAAAAGAATTTAATGAAAAAAGTTTATAGTTATTACTTAATTGATCCAGATTATCCAAATTAATAAAAAGACTTGGTACCTCATATTTCAATGTGTGTTTAAATGGAATAAATCTTTTATGTATAATGCTAGATAATAGTATTTGAGAAATCATTTAAAATTAATTTGCAATCTATTATAAAAATTTTTCTCTCTCTTCCAAGGTAAATCACAATTTAATAATTTACAAATATAAGAAGATGATTGAATGCCGTCTTCATGAAAACCATATCCAAGGTAAGCTCCACAGAAAAATGTATTATTCTTTCCTTGAATTTCCATAACATTTTTTTGAGCTAAAATAGTATCAGTAGTATATATTGGATGATTAAATGTTGTTTGGTTAATTATATTTTTAGGTTTTTTATATGGATTAACAGTTACAAAATAATTTTGTTTAGTTGGTAATTTTTGCAAGAAATTCATCCAATAAGTTAAAGTAAATTTAGAAGATGATGGCGTATTTAAAAAATTCCAACTTGACCAAGCAATTTTTGATTTAGGCATTAAAGAGTGATCGGAGTGAAGTATTGCTGAGTTAGTTGAATATTTAAATTGTGAAAATATTTTTACTTCTTCTTCTGTTGGTTTTTCCAAAATATCCAATACTTGATTTGCATGGGTTGCGAATATTACCTTATGAAATTCTAATATATTGTTTTTCTCATCTTCTATTTTAATTTTATTTTTTTCTCTAATAATTTTTTTAATTTTGAAATTTGTTTCATACTCAAAAACATTTTTATTAATAATTTTTTTTATATATTCGTTACTACCCCCTTCTACATATTTCCATTGAGGTCTTTTTTTTAAATTAAATAAAGCATGATTTTTAAAAAAATTAATGAATGTTATTAGAGGAAAATTTTTTACATCACTTATATTGCTTGACCATATAGATGATATCATAGGTAAAATATGATAATTTATTAGGTATGTTGAAAAATTATTAGTTTTTAAAAAGTCATTTAAGGTTTTAGTTTGCTCTAAATCACTAACATTCAAGCTATTACATAATAAATAAAGTTTTCTTATTTCAAATAACATTTTAAAAAAATTAAAAGAAAACACATTTCTAAAATTCGCAAAAAGAGAAAAGATATTTTTGCCACTATATTCAATTTGAGGATCTTGATTTGAGACAGCAAAAGACATATCTGAATTTTTGCATTTCACTTCAAGTAATTTAAAAAAATTTGTTAAATCTGGATAATTATTTTCATTGAATACAATAAACCCTGTATCGACTGGGATTGTCTTTGTTGATTCTTCAACATAGATAGTTCTTGTATGTCCGCCCAATCTATTGTTTTTTTCAAATAAATAAACATCATATTTAGAAGACAAAAGATAAGCTGCACTTATTCCTGAAATACCAGAACCAATAATTGCTATTTTTTCTCTCACATCAACTGATAGTTTTAAACGCTGATAGTGCTCTATTTCTTGTTTCTTTTAAATCTACAATTGGTGCTGGATATGAAGTACCAATCTTAAAATTATATTTCTTTTGATCCTCCATAGACATATCCCAAGGATTATGAATATATTTTTTTGGAATATTATTCAACTCAGGAACAAATTCTTTTACATAATCACCATCTGGATCAAATTTTTGACCCTGCAATATTGGATTAAAAATTCTAAAATATGGACTTGCATCAGCACCACAACCAGAGATCCATTGCCAACCTGCAGAATTAGACCCAACATCAGCATCAACTAAAGTATCAAAAAACCACTCTTCTCCATTTTTCCAGTGTAACAATAGATTTTTTGTTAGAAACGAGCCTACAATCATTCTTACTCTATTATGCATCCAGCCTGTTTTATATAGTTGTCTCATTCCAGCATCAACAATTGGAATACCAGTTTTACCATTATGCCATAATGATAAATTTTTAGCATTTTTAATCCATGGAAATTTATTAAATTTACTTTGTATAGGTTTTTGAGTCATATCTGGATAGTGAAATAAAAGATTATAAGAAAAATCTCTCCAGCCAAGCTCAGCAAGAAATTTTTTTTTATTTTCTGGATCAATTTTTTTTTCAATATTTACGGTATCATAAACTTCTAAAGCAGATATTTCTCCAAAATGAAGATAAGGTGATAATTTTGAAGTTAAATCTTTATCAGGTCTATCTCTTCCAACTGAATAGTTATTTGCTTTTTGCGAAATATATTTTTTTAATTGTAATTTTGCATTACTTTCACCAGGTATCCAATATTTTTCAATTTTCTTGATCCATTGCTCTTTTTTGTTGGTTAGATTTAAATTTTGTATAGTTATTTCATTTTTAAATTTTGAATTGGCGTAGCTTATTTTTGTATTTTTAAATTTAATATCTTTTAGTTTTAGTAGTTCATCGCAATATCGCCAGTAAGGAGTAAATACTTTAAAAAAGGTTCCACTTTTATTTTTAATATTCCAAGGTTCATTTAAAAGATATCCATTGTGCGATTCGCATTCTATTTTAGATGAAGTAACTATAGATTTAATTTTAGTATCTCTTTTAATTGAATATGGATCATATAATCTATTCCAGGATACACATTTAACATTTGAATTCTTTAGTATTGAAGATATAATTTTCTCTGGATCACCAGCAAATATATTTAGTTTGCCATTATGTTTTTGTATTGAGTCATATAAACTAATTAAGGATTTTTCTAACCACCATTTGGATGTGGATCCAATTCTTTGATTTAAATCTAAAATATAAATTGGAATTATCTGATCAACTTTTTTTGAAAGTGATAATAAAGATGGATTTTCTCGTAATCGCAAATCTTGTCTAAACCAATGAATTCCATAAGTGGCTACCATGAGTTTAAATTATGTTAATTTAGGATAAATTAAAGAGGTAAATCTATTATTTACTATGAGGAGGCATTTTTTTCTCTACGAACCAAACGTGTTTTTTTAACACAGGATCATATTTTTTCATTCGAAGCTTTTCAGCAACTTTCAATCCTTTTGTCGGTTTTCTTACAATATACTTAGTTCCTGTTTTTGGATTTTCTTCAGGTACTAGTTGTTTAAGAGCGAATGAAGTTTTTTTTGCCATGAAGTGTCTATACAGAATAATTAAATGAAATAAAGTATTATTTATTCATAATCAGAAATTGACTGCTTAATAAAACGGTTAAAATTTCCTCTTTTTTTATCAAGTTTAATTTGTTTATTTCTTTCAAGTAAGTTTTTTTTCTTTTCTTCAGATGTTTTATCAAAACAATTACGACAAGATACACCTGGTTTATAATATTTATTATAAGTATCTTTAATACTAATGGGTAACCGACAAGCATGACAAAGTTTGTAAGTTCCATCTTTTAATTCATTTTTCAAAGATACTCTTCCATCAAATACGAAACATTCACCATTCCACATTGAATCTTTTTTTGGAGTTTTTTCTAAATACTTTAGTATACCTCCGTCTAACTGAGCAACATTTTTAAAACCCTTCATCATCATATATGATGAAGCCTTTTCACACCTGATACCTCCAGTGCAAAACATTGCAATTTTTTTGTCTTTTGACTTATTTAGTTTTTTTTGAACAAAAGATTTAAAGTCAGTGAAACTTTTAGTTTTTGGATTAATTGCCCCTTCAAAAGATCCTATTTTAACCTCAAATTCATTTCTTACATCAATCACTATAGTGTCTTTGTCTTTAATTAGTTGATTCCATTCATTGTATTTAACTTTTTTTCCAGATATTTTTGTAGGATCAGCAAATTTGGTTCTGAGTGTGACTATTTCATTTTTATTTCTAATTTTTAGTTTTTGAAATGGCATATATTTATATTTTGATCGTTTAAGATTAAGTTTCTCAAAACTAAAATTTTCAAGATATAGAATGAAAGAATTTATGTTTTTATCTAATCCAGCTATTGTTCCATTAATGCCTTCATCAGCAATCAATATTGTACCTTTTATTTTATTAAATTTGCAAAAATCTTTAAGTTTAGTGATGATATCATTTTTATCTTTAATTATTTTGAATTGATAAAAAGTAATTATAGTAAAGTACTTGTTGTTCATTTATCTAATTAATATAAAAAACTTTAAAAATTTATGTCTAAAGAAACCATTAATATTGTTAAAAATTTTCTCAATAGTTATTCTATAGAAACAACTCCAAATGTTTACGAAAAATATGGAGGCTTTTCTGAATTTCTTAATAAAAATCATGACGTTTATATAACTTATTTACCAGATGAAAATTCAAAAAATGTTATTAGAACGGCAAAAAAATTAAAATTAGAAGGTTATGATGTTATACCTCATTTGCCTGCGAGAACTATTGTAAATAAAAATGACTTAGAAAAATATATTGGTGAACTTGCAAATGAATCCGGGTGTTCAAAAATTTTAATTATTGGTGGTGGTGGAAATCAAGCTGGCGAAATCTCTTCCTCAATTGATGTTTTAAAAACAGATTTTCTTTCAAAATATAATTATCAATTTGTAGGTGTGGCTGGACATCCCGAAGGAAGCCCAGATATTTCAAATGAAAATTTGGATTTAGCAATTAAACAGAAGAATGATTTTGCAAAAAATGTTGATTTTAAAATGTATTTAGCAACACAATTTTTTTTTGAAGCTAAATCTTTAATCGACTGGGAAAAACACTTAGTAAAAATTGGAAATAAATTACCAATCCACGCTGGGATACCAGGTCCTGCCTCTATTAAAACATTAGTAAATTATGCAAGGTCTTGCGGTATTGGAAATTCTTTAAGATTTATTACAAAACAGGCTTTTAACTTAACTAAACTTGCAACATTGAGCACTCCTGATAAATTAATTTATGATCTTGCTGAACATAGCGAAATAAACAAAGACTCTAAACTTGAAAAAATACACTTCTATGCATTTGGTGGTATGAAAAAAACATCAGAGTGGTTAAATCAATTTAATAACTCAGATTTTTCTTATAATAATAAACAGAAATTCGAATTAAATTAGCTTCTTCACAATTTTTTTATCTTTTAATGACACAAAAGTTGTTTGATATTTAAGTTAATTTATAGAATAAGAATCTAATAATTAAGGAGTCTCATGTCAGATATTGAAATAGCAAGAAAAGCTAAAATGAAGCCTATTAGTGAAATTCTAAAAGGGCTTGATGTACCAGACACACCTGAAGCCTTCAGTCCTATGGGTCGTCATATAGCAAAAATAAACTTGGAGTACATAGAGTCACTTAATATAAATAAAGATGGTAAACTTGTTCTAGTCTCAGCAATAACTCCAACACCAGCAGGAGAAGGTAAAACAACAACTTCTGTTGGATTAAGTGATGGTCTTAATAAACTAGGAAAGAAATCAATAGTTTGCTTAAGAGAGCCGAGTCTTGGTCCATCATTCGGTATGAAAGGTGGTGCGGCTGGTGGAGGCTATGCTCAAGTAGTTCCAATGGAGCAAATTAATTTACATTTTACTGGAGATTTTCATGCAATTACATCCGCTCATAATTTACTTTCTGCACTGATTGATAATCATATCTACTGGGGAAATAAATTAAATATTGATGTTAGAAGGGTTGTTTGGAAGAGAGTAATGGATATGAATGATAGATCACTTAGATCTATTGTTGTTGATTTAGGAGGAGTTGCAAATGGATATCCTAGACAAGATGGTTTTGATATTACTGTTGCATCGGAGATAATGGCAATTTTCTGCTTAGCAAAAGATTTAAAAGATCTTGAAGAGAGAATTGGAAATATAACTATTGCTTATACACGAGACAAAAAAGCTATTTATGCAAAAGATTTAAAGGCAGAAGGTCCAATGACAGTATTATTAAAAGATGCCATTAGGCCCAACATAACACAAACGTTAGAAAATAATCCTGCTATAATTCATGGTGGGCCATTTGCAAATATTGCTCATGGTTGCAATTCTGTAATTGCAACTAAAGCTAGTTTAAAATTAAGTGATTACGTTGTAACTGAAGCAGGCTTTGGAGCTGATCTAGGAGCAGAAAAATTCCTTGATATAAAATGTAGAAAATCAAATTTAAAACCTGATTGTGTGGTTTTGGTAGCTACAATTAGAGCACTAAAAATGCATGGCGATGTTTCAAAAGAAGATTTAAAAAATGAAAATGTAAATGCTCTTAAAAAAGGTTTAGTAAATCTAGAAAGGCATATCAATAATATTAGAAAATTTGGATTACCAGTAACTGTTGCTATTAATCATTTTGTCACTGATTCTAAAGCTGAAGTTGATGCCGTTCTAAATTTTTGTACAACTCAAGGAGTCAAGGCTTCTATGTGTACTCACTGGTCCAATGGTGGTGATGGTGCAACTAAATTAGCTCAAAATGTAATAGATATTTGTGAAGAAAATAAAAATACATTTAAATTTTTATATGAAGATGATTTAACTCTATTCAAAAAAATAGAAAAAATTGCACAAGAGATTTATCACGCAAGTGAAGTTGTAGCTGACACGAAAGTACGTCAACAATTGAAGGATTTTGAAACTAAAGGATTTGGCAAATTACCTGTTTGCATTGCAAAGACTCAATATAGTTTTTCAACTGACCCTAATTTAAAAGGTGCCCCTACTGGCCACGTTTTACCTATTAGAGAGGTAAGATTGTCATCAGGAGCAGAATTTATAGTAGTTGTTTGCGGAGATATTATGACCATGCCGGGTCTACCAAGTGTTCCTGCGGCAAATTCGATAAAGCTAAATGACCATGGAGAAATTGAAGGTCTTTTTTAAAACTGCTATAAAGAGTTATAATGTTTAATAAAAATAAATACTCATTTCTTTCTATTGCTAGAAACGCTTTAAATCATCATGAGAATTGGCAAAAGACGTGGAATAGTCCTGAACCAAAAAAAAGTTATGATGCAATAATAGTCGGTGGTGGTGGACACGGTTTAACTACTGCTTACTATTTAGCAAAAAACCATGGAATTAATAATATTGCAGTAATTGAAAAAGGTTGGATAGGCGGAGGGAATACAGGGCGAAATACCACTATAATTAGATCAAACTATTTATGGGATCAAAGTGCAGCTTTATACGAGCATGCATTAAAACTTTGGGAAGGTATGTCTCAAGAATTAAATTATAACGTAATGTTTTCTCAAAGAGGAGTTTTGAATGTTGCTCATAATCTTCATGATGTAAGAGAATTAAAAAGACGGTGGCATGCAAACAGACTAAATGATATTGATTGTGAATGGCTTGATACAAAGAAAGTTAAAGAATTTTGTCCAATAATAAATACTTCACCAAACATTAGATATCCTGTTTTAGGAGCAACACTACAAAGAAGAGCAGGAACTGCAAGACATGATGCTGTTGCATGGGGTTATGCAAGAGGAGCTGATGAGATGGGGGTTGATATAATTCAAAATTGTGAAGTAACTGGTATTAATGTAAAAAATGGAAATGTAACTGGTATTGAGACAACAAAAGGGACTATTAATTCAAATAAAATTGGAATAGCTGCTGCAGGTCATACCAGTGTTATTGCCAATATGGCTGGAATTAAATTACCTTTAGAGAGTAAGCCATTGCAAGCTCTAGTTTCAGAACCAGTAAAACCAGTTATTGACACTGTAGTAATGTCCAATACCATTCATGCGTATGTATCTCAATCAGATAAAGGGGAATTAGTTATTGGTGCTGGAACAGATGGATATACATCATATACTCAAAGAGGTGGCTTTAACATTGTTGAAGATACATTAATGGCAATAGTTGAATTGTTTCCAATATTTTCTAGAATGAAAATGCTTCGTCATTGGGGAGGGATTGTAGATATATGTCCTGATGCAAGCCCCATTATCAGCAAAACTCACATAAATGGACTATATTTTAATTGTGGTTGGGGAACAGGTGGTTTCAAAGCAACACCAGGTTCTGGTTGGGTATTTGCTCACACTATAGCTAATGATCAAGCCCATGAATTAAATGCTCCTTTTACAATAAATAGATTTTCTAGTGGTGAATTAGTTGATGAACATGGTGCAGCTGCCGTAGCACATTAAATCATGTTTTTAATAAATTGCCCATACTGTGGAGAAAGAGATCAAGCTGAATTTTCTTGTGGAGGTGAGGCTCATATTGCAAGACCAAAAAATCCTCCTGAACTCTCTGATGATCAATGGGCAGAATATTTATTCTTGCGAAAGAACGAAAAAGGTATTCATTATGAAAGATGGAACCATGAATATGGATGCAGACAATGGTTTAATTTAGCAAGAAATACCTCAACCGATGAAATTCTAGCAGTATATAAGATGGGAGAAGCTCCTCCTAAATTAAAAGCAAATACTCCAGCTACTCCTTCAGGTGAGCCAAGTATTGGATCAGGGAATTTATCAACATCAAAAAAAGATAGATTTTAAAAATAAAGATGCGATACAAAAATAATAAAAATCTCGAAAATAATAAGTCTGTTAGGTTTTATTTTGATAATAAAGAATATTTTGGATTTGAAGGTGATACCCTGGCTTCAGCACTTCTTGCAAATGATGTTCACTTAGTAGGAAGAAGTTTTAAATATCATCGACCGCGGGGTATTTATACTGCAGGTAGTGAAGAACCTAATGGAATAGTTCAGCTTGAGACTAAAGAACATACCGAACCTAATAGAAGAGTGACTGAAGTCCAAATATATGAGGGGTTAAAAGCTTTTAGTCAAAATAATTGGCCGTCAGTAAAATTTGATGTAGGCGCTATAAATGATTTACTATCACCATTTTTTCCTGCAGGGTTCTATTACAAGACCTTTATGTGGCCGCCAAAGTTTTGGAAGGGATATGAGTTTTTTATAAGACATGCTGCAGGACTTGGTAAATCTCCAAAAAAAGATGATCCCCACAAATACGAACACTTTCATTATCATTGTGATGTTCTAGTTGTTGGAGCAGGAGTTAGCGGATTAATTTCAGCAGAAATTGCAGCGAATAATAATTATAAAGTATTACTTATTGAGCAAGAAGACGATCTCGGAGGTGAAATTTTATCTACAAGAAATCAAGATATTAAAATAGATAACTTGCCAATTAATGAATGGAAAAATAAAATAGTTGATAAACTTTCTAAAAATTCAAATATAAAAATAGTAAAAAATACAACTTGTTTTGCTTATTTAAATTATAATTTATTATTAGCTGTCCAAGAAATTGATCCAGAAAAAGGATTATATAAAAAACACGATATTAAAGAAAGAATTTGGAAAATTAGATCAAAGAAAGTTATTTTAGCAACAGGCACAATAGAAAGACCAATAATTTTTAACAATAATGATAGGCCTGGTATTATGCTTTCTAACAGTGCGAAAAAATACTTAAATAAGTATGGAGTTGCACCTGGAAAAAATTTAGTTTTTTTTACAAACAATGATAGTGCCTATGAAACTGCTATAGATTTTTTTGAACAAGGTATAAAAGTAGAGGCTATTGTCGATACAAGAGATGGTAGTGATGGATATTACCCTAAAATAGCAAATAAATTAGGTATTACTATACTAAAAGGTTATGAAATTAGTGATACTGTTGGAAGATTAAAAATTAGAGAAGTTAAATTAAGAAAAATAAAAACTGAAAACAATAATGAAAAATCTTCTATTAATATTAAATGCGATCTTTTAGCAATTGCTGGTGGCTGGACTCCTACTGTTCATTTATTTACTCAATCAAAAGGAAAACTCAAATTTAGAGATGTAGATGGAAGTTTTATTCCTAATGAAGTTTATCAAGATACATTGTGTGTTGGTAGTTGCAATGGTGACTATAATTTAAATGAAATATTAATAAAAACTGAAGAAGATACATATAAATATTTAAATGATAATCAGCAAAATGAACTTGGTGAAGTAAATTACAAATCAGATAATGTGCAGCATGGCAAACACGAAAATGTTTGGATTACATCAAAGAACAGCATCTCAAGAACAAAAATGTTTGTAGATTTTCAAAACGATGTAACAGCAAAAGATATTAAACTGGCTTTAAAAGAGGGTTTTCAATCCATTGAACATGTCAAACGATATACAACTACAGGAATGGCAACTGATCAAGGCAAGACCAGTAATGTTAATGCACTTGGAATAATATCAGAATTAACAAATACTGAAATCTCTGAATTAGGTACAACAACATTTCGTTTACCCTATAAACCAGTAACATTTGGAGCAATTGCTGGACGTCATGTTAAAGAATTTTTTGATTTAGAGAGAACAAGCCCAATGCATCAATGGCATATTGATAATAAAGCTTTATTTGAGGACGTAGGCCAATGGAAAAGAGCCTGGTATTATCCTCAAAAGAATGAAAATTTTCAATCTGCTTTAAATAGAGAGGTAAAAGCAACTAGAGATAGTCTAGGAATATTAGATGCATCAACTCTTGGTAAAATAGATATTAAGGGTAGAGATGTAAGTGAATTTTTAAATAGAGTTTACACAAATTCATGGTCAAAATTAGAAATAGGAAAATGTCGATATGGTGTAATGTTAGGTGACGATGGAATGGTTATTGATGATGGTGTAACAACTAGATTGGATGAGTATCACTATCTTATGTCAACAACAACAGGAAATGCGGCATCAGTAATGTCAAAATTAGAAGATTGGTTGCAAACAGAATGGCCAGAGTTAGAAGTATATTTAACATCCGTAACAGAAAATTATGGAACGATAAGCTTAAATGGCCCCAATTCTAAAAAATTAATGCAAAAGCTAGTTCCAGATTTTGATTTTTCAAAAGAAAATTTTCCTCATATGAGTTTTAAGAATATTAATATTAACGGAATAAAATGTAGAGTCATGCGCATAAGTTTTACTGGGGAAATGTGTTATGAAATAAATGTGCCATCTGGCTATGCTAAAAATCTTTGGGAACTTTGTATAGATAAAGGTAAGGAATTTAATATTACGCCATATGGTACTGAAGCGATGCATGTACTTCGTGCTGAAAAAGGATTTATTATTGTTGGTCAAGAAACAGATGGATCAGTGACACCAGTAGATCTGGATATGGACTGGATAGTTAGTAAAAAGAAATATGATTTTATTGGTAAAAGGGCATTATATAGAAGTGATACTATTAAAAAAGATAGGAAACAATTAGTTGGATTAAGAACTAAAGATCCAAATAAGATTCTTGAAGAAGGATCTCAATTGGTTGAAGAAATAACTGCCCTACCTATGAAAATGGTTGGTCACGTGACCTCTAGTTACTATTCACCTAATTTAAAAAGCTCTTTTGCTTTAGCTTTAATCAAAGGTGGTCTTGAAAAAAAAGGAAGTGTTTTAATTGCTCCAATGGAAAATGAAAATATTGAAGTAGAAATAACTAGTCCAATATTTATTGATCCTGAGAATCAAAGGGTTAATCAATGAGTTTAACTTACAGTAATGTTTTGAATATAGATAAAAAAAATTACAATGGAGTAACAATAGAAGAAAAAGCTCTATCAGGTAAAATAAATATACGAGGTAAAAGTTCAGATAAAGAATTTATGAAAAATATAGGCTCAGTATTAAACCTGGTTTTACCAATTGAGCCAAATGTAAGAATTTTTAATAATAATATTAGTATTATGTGGCTTGGTCCTAATGAATGGTTAGTCGAAACACCAGAAAATGAGAAAGATGATATTATTTCTCTATTAGAGTCTAAACTTAATCCAGAAAAAACAGCAATAACTGATGTTTCATTTAATAAAACTGTTTTAAGGCTTGAAGGGAAAAAGGTATTTATTTTACTTTCTAAATTTCTTGTCGCGAACTTAGAAAAAATTTTGGAAACTAATTTTTCTGTAGCTCAAACTATATTTATAAAAATTCCAATACTTTTTATTAGAAATAATACTGACAAAGAAGAAACTTCATTAGATTTACATTTAAACAGATCACATGCAAAATATGTTTATGATTTATTAGTTGATGGTAGTAAAAATCTTAATATTTAATTTATTTTTAATCTTAATTTCATTAAGCACAGTATCATCTGGCAAAACTATATTTGGAAAAGCAAAAGTAATTGATGGCGATACTATTCATATTAATAAAAATAAAATAAGACTGCATGCTATTGATGCCCCTGAGACAAATCAAACATGTAATAAAAATAGTAAAGTCTGGAATTGTGGTGTGGAATCAACAAATTTCTTAAAAGAATTAATTGATAACAATAAAATTGAATGCATCACAAAGGGTAAGGATCGATATAATAGATTTATTGGAGTCTGCTATAAAGATAATTTAGATTTAAATAGTGCAATGGTTCTGAATGGATGGGCGATAGCTTATCGATATTATTCAAGAGATTATATTGAAGAAGAAGAAGAAGCAAAACAAAAAAAAAGGGGAATATGGATTGGAGATTTTGAGGAACCTTATTTATTTAGAAAAAAAAATAAATAATTAACCATGATGTTGTAAATCTTTTAAATAAATTAATTCTTCTATTTTCTGATCTTTTTTTTCAATTTCCAAATCTTTATTTTCTATTGTTAATTTTAATTTATTTAATTCTTTTTCAAAATTAATATTTTTTTCTTTAATTTGGCTAATTTCTGATTTTAATATTGAATTTTCAATATTTACTTCTTCTATATTTTCAGCAGATGTAGAATTAGCTAATTCAGTTTCTAATTTAAGAACTAAATTTTCATTCTTTGATAATTGTTTTTTTAATTTAGTAATTTGATTTTTAAGCAAATTTATTTGCTCAATATTTTGTGAATAGTTTTCTATGGAGTTATTCTCTAAATCTGAGATGTTGCTTAAGGATTGTTCATAATCATTTTTAACAGTGTTAAACGATTTATTTAAATCATTTATTTCTTTGCGAAGATTTTTAATTTGATCATCTCTAAATTTTAACCTTTGATCTTTTTGGAATACTTCAAGTTTTAACTCTTCTATTTCATTTCTTAAGCTTGACTCATCGACAACATTACTTGGGATGATTTCATCCAAAGGTTGTTTTTCTTCTGTTGTAAAATCTATAGAGGGTAAATAGAAAAAAATACCAAATATTGCTAGAATAAATATAATAAATAAATATCTGTTTCTTCTTCTTTTTCTTGCACGCGCACCAACAAAACCTACCATAAGACGTCTATAAGGCGCTAGTTATAAAAAATAAATATTTAATTTTTACTAATTTGTGGATCCAAAGAGTAAGTGGTTAATCTAAGATATTCGGTAATTTGCTTAATATCTCCAATATTTTTTAGAGTTTCATATGGAATTAAAGATCCAAAATACATATAAATATTATCGCCAATTTTTCTTTTTAGTTCATACATACATAGAGAATATCTAAAGGTTTGACCTATTTTATTAGCAATATGATATAATTGACTATTTTGACCATCAAAAAAAATTGGTAACACAGGGCTTTTAGTTTTAAGGACTAATTTCGATACCCATTGTTTCCACTCACCATCGTCAGCTTTTGTATTCATTTTTAAGTTTTGTTTAGTCGCTATCGTTCCAGAAGGGAAAAGCACCAAAACACCTTCATTATGCAAAACTTTTTCAGCTTCTTTACGTGTATTAATATTAGTTAACAGAGCTTCTCTATTTTCATTAAAATCAATTGGTAATATTTTATCTTTTACTGCCTCCGCTTGTCTTAAAACTTTATGTGTAACCATTTTATAATCTTGTCTTACTTTTGAAATTGCTGAACATATGGATACACCATCAGCAACTCCAAAAGCATGATTTGCAATAACAATTAATTTTCCTTTATTTGGAATGTAACTACCGTCCTGAAAATTAGTTATCAAAGTAAAATTTAATTTATCTACTGCATCATCCCAAAAAAGCTCAGGCGGTCTATTTTCAGATAAATATTCATCATATAATTTTTTTAATTTTAATTTTCCTGTTAATAACTCAGTAATCTTAATAAATATTTGACCAATAAAATTTACTTCCGATGTTGCAAATGTAAATACAATTTTATTTTTATTCATGATGAAAATGAATCAATTTAAATAAATAAGTATTTTTCAAATATATTACATATTTGCATAATTTGGTCCCCCACTACCTTCAGGTACAACCCAATTTATGTTTTGAGATGGTTCTTTAATATCACATGTTTTACAATGAATACAATTTTGCGCATTAATTACAAATTTAGGATTTTGACTATCTGTCTTATCAACCTCATATACACCAGCAGGACAATATCTTTGAGATGGCTCATCATAAGCATTTAAAGTAAATTTTATTGGTAATTCCTTATCCTTTAATTGTAAATGAACTGGCTGATCAGCTTCATGGTTAGTTCCAGTCAAATAAACAGAACTAGTTTTATCAAAAGTAAATATTCCATCATATTTTGGATAATCTATTTTTTTTGAATCTTTTGCTAATTGTAAAGCTTCATGATCAGCATGTTTGTGTTTTAGTGTAAAAGGAAGCTTACCTCTAAAAATTATTTGATCAATACCTGTAAATATTATTGCAGGTATTAACCCCCAATTAAAACTAGGTTTTACATTCCTTGCTGCAAACAATTCTTTATAAAGCCATGAATGTTTAAATTTATCTTCATATGCTGCAAGAGATACAGATTTACTTAAATAATCATTAATTGTTTCAGCAGCTATAATTCCACTTTTCATTGCAGTATGTGAACCTTTAATCTTTGGCATATTTAAGGTGCCTGCATCACATCCAACTAGTAATGCGCCCGGCATATACATTTTAGGTAAACTTTGAATACCACCTTCAATAAGTGCCCTTGCTCCATACGCTATACGTTTTCCATTAGTTAGGATTTTCTTAATTGCTGGGTGAGTTTTAAATTTTTGAAATTCATCATAAGGTGATAAATAAGGATTTTTATAATCAAGACCGATTACGTATCCTAAAAATATTTGTTTATTTTCAGCATGATAACAAAAACTGCCGCCATAAGTTGCATTATCTAATGGCCAACCAGCAGTATGCATAACAAGACCTTCCTCATGCTGACTTTCATCTACTTCCCAAATTTCTTTAAATCCAATTCCGTATTGTTGTGGTGACTTATCTTTCGATAAATTATATTTTTTAATTAATTCCTTACCTAAATGACCTCTACAACCCTCAGCAAATACTGTTACTTTAGCCTTAATATTAATACCTGGTTCAAAACTATCTTTTTTGTTACCATCTTTATCAATACCCATATCACCAGTTTGAACACCAATTACATGATCATCATCTGAATATAATATTTTAGATGCCGCAAATCCTGGAAAAATTTCTACTCCTAAACTTTCAGCTTCACTTGCAAGCCATCTACATAAATTTGCAAGACTAATGATATAATTCTTATGATTTTTTTGAACACTAGGAAGGAGCCATGTAGGCCAATTTAACGAACCGTTCTTAGATAAGAATAAAAACTTTTCTTTTGTTACTTTAGTTTTTATTGGTGAGTCTTTGCTTCTCCAATCAGGTATTAATTCATCGAGTGCTCTTGTTTCAAAAACATTACCACTTAAAATGTGAGCTCCTACCTCTGATCCCTTTTCTAATACACAAACATTAACATCTGGGTTCAACTGTTTTAGTTTAATTGCAGTTGAAAGGCCTGATGGACCAGCACCTACAACCACAACATCATAGTCCATTGACTCGCGTTCTACTTCCATTTTATTTATTGTAATAAATTAATTTATTGTTGAATAGTATTTAATTTATCTAGTTCAGAAGATAATTGTGGCAATGCCTCAAATAAATCAGCGTTTAATCCATAATCAGCAACATTGAATATTGGCGCTTCTTCATCTTTATTGATTGCAACAATTACCTTACTTTCTTTCATACCTGCTAAGTGCTGTATTGCACCAGAAATTCCGACGGCAATATACAAATCTGGGACAACTACTTTACCAGTTTGCCCAACTTGATAATCATTAGAAACATAACCAGCATCTACAGCAGCACGAGAAGCACCAACTGCCGCATTAAGCTTATCTGCTATTTCATTTAAAAGTTTAAAATTTTCGGCACTTTGTAATCCTCTGCCACCGGATATCACAACTCGAGCAGTACTTAACTCTGGTCTTTCAGATTGAGATTCTTCTCTATCTATAAATTCAACACTGCCACTATCATTATCAAAAGAAATATTTTCGACCTGTTCTTTTCCACCGCTAGTTTCTACAGGATCAAAAGATGTTGGTCTTACTGTTACTACTTTAATCTTGTCATTTGATTTAACTGTTGCAATAGCGTTACCAGCGTAAATTGGCCTCATAAAAGTATCGGAGCTTATTATTTTTATAACATCACTAACTTGTGCAATATCTAGTTTAACCGCTATTCTAGGAAAAATATTTTTACCAAATGTTGTCGCAGGTGCCATTATGTGGGAATAATTATTAGCCAAAGATACAACGATAGGCTCAATGTTTTCAGCAATTGGGTTTTTAAGTTTTTCATTATTGGCTAAATATACTTTTGAAACCTTTTCACATTTAGAGATATTTTTAGCTAACTCTTCACATTCATAGCCAGTTACCAAAACATGGATATCTTGATCTATTTGGGATGCTGCAAATATAGTATTTAAGGTTGATGATTTGATATCTATATTATTATGCTCTGCTAATACTAGTATTGTCATATAACTTTTGCCTCATGTTTAAGTTTTTGAACCAGTTCGGCAACATCATTTACCATAATTCCTTTTTGTCTAACAGGTGGTTCTTCTACTTTTATTTGTTCAATCCTAGGTTCTATATTTATACCAAGTGAAGATGCATCTTTTGTATCAATTGGTTTTTTCTTTGCTTTCATTATGTTTGGTAAAGAGGCATATCTAGGTTCATTCAGTCGAAGATCACATGATGCTACAAATGGTATAGAAACTTTTATCCTTTCCAAACCTTCATCAATTTCTCTAGTAACAATTGCATTTTGCCCCTCGATTTCAATTTTAGATGCGAAAGTAGCCTGAGGCCAATTAAGTAAAGCAGATGTCATTTGACCAGTTTGATTACAATCATCATCGATAGCTTGTTTTCCCATTAAAATAATTGATGGTTTTTCTTCTTCAGCAACTTTAGAAATTATTTTTGAAATAGCTAGAGGCTCAAGGTCATTGTCTGTTTTAATATGTATACCCCTATCAGCTCCCATTGCTAATGCAGTTCGTATAGTTTCTTGAGCTTTATCATTACCTATAGTAAGAATTATAATCTCGTCTGCTTTACCAGCTTCTTTTATTCGTAGAGCCTCCTCTACTGCATTTTCATCAGGAGGATTCATAGACATTTTTACATTATCTTTTTCAACTCCTGAACCATCAGTTTTAACCCTGATTTGAACATTATAATCTATGACTCTTTTTACAGTGACAAGTAACTTCATACTATTGTTTTAGTTTTTCATTTTTAGGATCATAAGGACTATCCTCTATAACAGTTACATTGTATTTTTTATCTAGTATATCCATTTCTAATTTTTGACCAACGTCAGCAAATTGAGGGTCTACCATACCAATAGCTAATGATTTTTTCACTCTAAAACCATAGTTACCTCCTGTCGCACGACCTATAACCTTTCCATTAATATAGATTGGATTATTACCTAAAGCATCCGCATCTTCAACATCATGAACCTCTAAAGTTACCATTTTGTTTTTAAAACCATTTTGCTGCCATTTAACAAGAGAATCTCTTCCAATAAAATTCCCTTTATTTAAATGTACAAATCTATCTAACCCAGACTCAAAAGCTGCGTATTCTATAGACATTTCTGTACCAACCAATTTATATGTTTTTTCAACTCGTAAGCTTTCCATCGCTCTAATACCAAATGGTTTAAGTCCATGATCTTTTCCTACTTCCATTAATTTATCAAAAATATGGTTTTGATATTCAATTGGATGGTGTAATTCCCATCCAAGTTCTCCAACAAAATTCATACGCATAGCAATACTAGGGGCTAAACCTACATTGATTTTTTTTGACGATAGCCAAGGAAAATTTTCATTAGATAAATCAGTCTTGGTAACCTTAGAGAGAATATCTCTTGATTTAGGTCCTGCTAAAACAAGGACACCCATACTATTAGTTAAATTTTCATAAATTACTGATCCATCTTTAGGCATCCATTTATGAATCCAATCATGATCTAATCGTTGAAACGCTCCTGCTGAAACTAAATAAAAAGAATTTTCTTTTTCTTTTGCAATTGTGAATTCTGAATGAACTCCTCCAGCAGTGTTTAATGCATGACAAAGATTAACTCTTCCAATTTTTTTAGGAATTTTGTTAGCTACTAAATAGTCTAGAAACTCTTCTGCGCCAGGTCCTGAAATCCGACATTTAGCAAAGGCAGTCATATCTAGAAGGCCAGCATTATCCTGAACATTCAAGCACTCGTTGCCAACATGTTCAAACCATTTTGATCTTCTAAATGACCAATCATCTTTTTGTAATTCTTTTGAAGGTGCAAACCAGTTAGCACGCTCCCAACCAAACTTTTGACCAAAAACTGCACCAAGATTTTTTAATCTATCATAACAAGGAGCTTGTCTTAATGGACGTCCCTCTTCTCTTTCTTCATCAGGATAGTGGACTGTAAAGACATTAGCGTAAGCTTCTTCATTCTTTTTAATCAAATATGCCTCTGTTGCATAATCACCAAATCTTCTAGGATCTACACCTAACATATCAATTGTAGGTTCACCATCTACTATCCACTCGGCAATTTGCCATCCAGCTCCACCCGCTGCAGTAATTCCAAAACTATGACCTTCATTTAACCAGAAATTTTTAAGTCCCCATGCTGGTCCAACAATTGGACTTCCGTCTGGTGTATAACAAATAGCACCATTGTAAACTTTCTTAACTCCAACTTCTCCAAAAATAGGAACGCGGTGCATTGCTGATTCAATATGAGGTTCTAAACGCTCTAGATCTTCTTGAAATAATTCGAATTCAGATTCTTTGTCAGGTCCATCTACATAGCAAACGGGAGCTCCTTTTTCATAAGGTCCTAATATCAATCCTCCTCTTTCTTCACGCATGTACCAAGAACTATCAGAATCTCGTAAGACACCCATTTCAGGAAGTCCTTGTTCTTTTCTTTTTAATATTTCAGGATGATCGTCAGTCACTATGTATTGGTGTTCAACAGGTATAACTGGAATATCAAGCCCTACCATCTTTCCAGTCTGTCGCGCAAAATTACCACTACATGAAACTACATGCTCACATTCAATAGATCCTTTATCAGTTTCTACAATCCATAAATCATCTTTATTTTTTTTAATCCCTGTTACAGAAGTGTTTCTATAAATTTCTGCACCTTTATCTCTTGCTCCTTTTGCAAGAGCCTGAGTTAGATCGGCTGGTTGAATGTACCCATCTTCAGGATGTTGAATTGCACCTATCAATCCATCTGTATTACAAAGTGGCCAAATTTCTTTTACTTGTTCAGGTGTTAAAAATTTAACATCAACACCTATTGTTTTTGCAACTCCTGAATATTGATAATACTCATCCATTCTATCTTGAGAAGTTGCTAAACGAATATTTGAAACCACACTAAAACCAACTTTTTGTCCAGTTTCTTCTTCAAGAGTTTTATAAAGTTTGACTGCGTATTTATGCAATTGACCTACCGAATAACTCATATTGAATAATGGAAGTAACCCTGCAGCATGCCAGGTTGATCCTGAAGTTAATTCTTTTCTTTCAACCAGAACTACATCTGACCAACCCTTTTTGGCTAAATGATAAAGAGTGCTAACGCCTACAGCACCTCCACCGATGACAACTACTTTTGACTTTGATTTCATTACTACTATTTAATACTGTACTTCATTAATCATATTAAATAAGGTGGGTCAATCATGAGATACTTCAAAAAAATAATTTTCGTGGTTATAATGAGTGCGTTTATTTGTCTTCCTGTTAAGGCTGAAATGACTCTTAAAGAATTATTTTTTGATGAGTCTAAGCCTTTTCATTTAAAAATATTAGATGTTATTCCAGAGGAAGGAATTGTTCAAATTGGTGATGAAAATGCAAAAAATACTATTATTGAATTTATGGATTATTTTTGCGGATACTGTAAAAAAGTCCATCCTGAATTGCTTCAAATTGCAAACGAAAGACAGGATACAAGAATAATCTTCCTGCAACATCCAATTTTAAGCGAGTCTTCTAAATTACTAGCAAATATGGTTATAGCTGCAAACATGCAGAACAAGGGTATTGATTTTCATAATGCATTGTTTGAAGTTGAAGGAAATTTAAATAATGCAAAACTAAAACAGATAATTGAAAACCTTGAGTTAAATGATGCTAAATTAAATATCGATATGACAAAAGAAAGTGTTAATAATATTGTAAGACTGAGTTCTTTTTTAGCTAATGGTTCGGGCGCTCGTGGTACTCCTACTTTTTTTGTAAATGAAGAACTTGTTGTTGGTTATATCTCTATTGATAGAATAAAAGCTTTATTAAGATAAAGAAGCCCTATTTATTAAATAGAGCTTCTTAGAATATTTTATTTATCTACTACTTCTCTAGTATTAGCGTTGTGTGATTCAGTAAAAGGAATTGGCACAACTTCTGCATCTACTGGCACACCAGGTGTATCTGCATATTGATCAGGTAAATGAACCTTGAATTTACGACCAAAATTTCCAATAGGAAAACCATTTTTATTTAGAGTTCCATCAAATGGTACATAGCCCATAGCAATGTTTCTTCCTTGCTCAGGATGATACCAGGGAGAAGTTATAAATCCACAAGGTTCATTGCCATCTTCTGAAACAAGCCAAAAATCAGGAGCATATTCTTCGATAGGTTTTCCACCTAAGCTTAATCCAACTAACTGAAGCTTGTATGGTTTTTTTCCATCTTTTAAATCAGCTTTCATCTTTTCAAGAACAGTTTTTCCAACATAATCAGAAGTTTTATTCCACTCACCTTTACCAGATAAAGATACTTGATAACCTAAATTACATTGAAAAGGATTATGCTGATTATCCATATCTTGACCCCAAGATAGAATTCCCGCTTGAATTCTACGGTGATGAGCTGGAGCTATAACCATAAGATTATGTTTTTTTCCTGCCTCTAAAACAGCATTCCACATATCATCAGCATATTTTGTTGAATCATATAAATATATTTCAAATCCTGCTTCTCCAGAAAAACCTGTTTGAGAAATTATACAATCTCTTCCCCCTACTTTCGCAGCAGCAAGTCCATAAAATGGCATTTCATCAACTTTAACTTGATCACCTATTAAATCATTCATCAAAGCATGCGCTTTAGGGCCTTGAATTTGAACTGGGCTTACATCAATTTCATCAATATGAACATTGAATCTATTATCATGATTTACACCCTGTAAATACAAACCAATATCTGAGTCAGATAATGAAAACCAAAACTCGTCCTTTGAAATTCTTAAAAGAATAGGATCATTTAAAACACCGCCATATTGATTACAAAGAATAACATATCTTCCTCTCATTGGAGATATTTTAGTTGCATCTCTTGTTATGACATAATCAACAAATGCCTCAGCATCAGGACCTTTAACCTGAATTTGTCTTTCAACAGCAACATTCCACATAGTGACATGGTTTTTAATTGCCTCATACTCAACCATTGCTCCACCATCTTCAGGCTTTACGTAACCTCTTGGATGATAAATTCTATTATAAACTGTTGCTCTCCAACATCCCGCCTCCATTGACAAATGCCAATAAGGTGATTTTCTCACTCTGGTTGAAATAAGCATTTGGACTGGTGTAGGACCACTTTGTCTTAAATTGTAGGGAACCTTTCTGTCCGATTGATCCACCGACGTAGAATGTTTAATCATTATAAACTCCTTAAATAAATATGCTATTTCTGTATTTAATCTTTAAATACTCTGCAATGATAAAATGTAGGTGATGTAAAAAAAATGGTGGACCTTAATTAGGTCAAAATTTGGTCTTAGTTTTGACAGCAAATTTTGATATTTGTAATCTATGAAATTTAAATTATTACTACCTATTATCACTTTACTAATTTTTTTAGGTGGTTGTTCAGCTAGTTATAAACAACTCTCTAAAATGGAAAATAAAGAACCAAAAAACTTTCAAGATCACTTACTATCCGAATACAAAAAAAGAGCTAGTTTCGAGGCAGAAGAAATGCACGATTGGAATTCCGCAAAATTATACTCTGAAAAAGCTCTCAAGAGTTTAGAAACTGATGAAATATATCCAGAAGAAATTTCATATTGGAAAATTCCAGAAGAAAAAATTAATGAAATAAAAATTGCATATGAAAACCTTATGACAATTTATAAAGATGCTAGAAATATTGATCCTATTAATTTGGCAAGAGCTATTTCGTCCTTAGATTGCTGGTCAGAGCAACAGGAGGAAAATTGGCAAACTTGGGATATTAATAGTTGCAAGAATGATTTCTTAAAAGCCATGCATAATATTTATGAAAAAATATCTACTCAGGAAAATGATCAGGAAACTTCAGATAACAAAGATAATAATTTAGAAAATAAAACAAAAGATGAAGTTACAATTGTGACTAAAAATGAAAATAAAGAATTAATGCAAATAATTTATTTTGATTTTGATCAATTCAATTTATCTGAAGTTAGTAAAAATAAAATAAAAAAATTTTTAAATAATTATGGAAGTGATATTAATGAATATCTTGTAGTTGGTCATACTGATACTAAAGGAACAAATAAATATAATTTATTATTATCAATCAAAAGAGCAGAGTTTGTAAAAGAAATTTTAATTAATTATGGAATTAATCAAAGTAGTATTAAAATTTTAGGCAAAGGTGAGGAATCTTTAGCTGTAGATACTCCAGATGACACCAAACAACCGGCAAATAGAAGAGTAGAAATAAAAAAAACAAATTAACTTTTGTTTATAAATATTTTGGTATATTGAGCTTCTTTCAATGTATTCAAAAACTACAAAAAAAATAAATATTACTGTTAAGCCTTATTATCTTGAAGACCAATCTGAGCCTGAAGATCAACATTATGTCTGGGCTTATAAAGTAATAATTGATAACCAAGGTAATGAAAAAGTACAGCTTGTAAACAGGCATTGGAAAATTATTGATGCTAATGGTACTCTTCAAGAAGTACGAGGTAAAGGTGTAGTAGGCGAACAACCTATATTAAATCCAGGTGAAAAGTTTGAGTATACTAGTGGCACACCTTTAACTACTTCTTCAGGTTTCATGGAAGGAAGTTATGAGATGCAAGGCGATGATGGAAATACTTTTGATGTTCAAATACCTCAGTTTTCATTAGATACACCATTTGAAAATAATAATTTAAATTAATTCACAAATACAATGAGAGACTTTAGGTCAATATTAAATATAATTGGAATACTAATATGTATTGAGGCAATAGCAATGCTGATACCAATGTTCTTTGATCTATATTATGGTAATTATGATTGGTTACAATTTTTTTACTCAAGCTTAATCACTTTTTTTATTGGAATAATTTTATATTTTTCATTTAGAAAAAAAAATATTAAGCTTGGAATAAGGCAGGCATTTTTATTAACAATTTCATCATGGTTAGTAATATCTCTTTTTGGTGCAATTCCATTTGTGTATTCATCATCTTCCCTCTCATATACAGATGCTTTTTTTGAGTCAGTAAGTGGAATTACTACAACTGGTGCAACTGTTATTAATAATTTAGAAAACTTATCTGAGGGTATATTAATTTGGAGATCTCTTCTTCAATGGTTCGGAGGAATAGGAATAATTGTTCTTGCAATGGCCATTTTGCCAACTTTACAAATTGGTGGAATGCAACTGCTACACATGGAACATGATGATCCTTATGAAAAAACAATTCCTAAAGTTAATCGATTTGTAATTGAATTATTTCTACTTTACGTATCTTTATCAATTATTTGTGCCTTTTTGTATTTTGTAAATGGAATGCAAGGTTTTGATTCAATCATTCATGCAATGACTACGATTTCAACTGGTGGATTTTCTAATTATGATGAATCATTTTCATATTTTAACTCGTTTAAAATAGAAAGTATAAGTATTATTTTTATGTTGGTGGGAAGTTTACCATTTGTCTTGTATCTGCAATTTTTACATAATCAAAAAAAATTGATTTTTAAAGATGATCAAATAAAATTATTCTTTCTAATTTTGTTTATAATTATTTTGTTAACGACAATTTGGCTAACTACTAATCAATCTATAGATACAATTTCTGCGTTTAGAATTGCTTTATTTAATATAACATCAATTTTAACAGGCACCGGTTATACTAGTAGTAACTTTTCTAATTGGGGAAGTTTTGGCATTGTAATAATGATGATAATTATGTTTATTGGTGGGTGTGCAGGATCAACCACTGGAGGAATTAAAATATTTAGATTGCAAATACTTTTTAGAGGAGCAATTACCCAAATAAGGAAACTGACCCAACCTCATGCAGTATTGATGATGAGATTTAATGGGAAATCAGTCAATGAAAACACTTATAACTCCATTATGGGCTTTTTCTTTATGTATATATTTTTATTTATTTTATCAGCAGTAAGTTTAAGCTTATTCAATTTAGATTTTTTAACTGCCTTTTCAGCAGCTGCTTCTGCAATTTCAAATGTTGGCCCTGGTTTAGGTGAAATGATAGGGCCTAGTGGGAATTATTTTTTATTAGACAATGGTGCCAAATGGATATTATCCCTTACTATGATTATCGGAAGACTGGAAATTTTTACAGTATTAGTTTTATTATCGATGAATTTTTGGAGAAGCTAAATACTTAAATAATTTCCCATGTAAATTGACAGTTGGTTTTTTGTTTCATTAATATAATCATTCATAGTTTGAAATAATAAATCATTAATAATTATTTCAGTTTCATTTAAAGATATATATTTTTGAGATGTTGTAGATCTTGAAGTTTCTACAGTTGTATTTGCTTTTAGGAAACCGCTGTTATCATAAAGTTCATACTCAACTAAAAAAAATAATTCATATTTATATATAGTTTTTTCTTCATATTTTTTTGCATCAACATTCTCAATTTCATTTTTTGTAATAGATGCATCTAAAATATTAATAACTAATTTATTTTCATTTCCAATTTTTAATATGTTTTTGTTATGCCATTCCACAATTACATCAATCGGTGATTTTTGGATTTGTTCTTCAATATTATTTTGGGAAAAAACAGAATTATATTTGTTATTAATTTCAATATTTTTAGTATAAATTGAAATAGTATCAAGATTTGAAGTATCAATTTCAATTGGTCTTAATATTTCAACTGGTTGACATGATAGTACCAAAAATAAAATTAAGATAAAACTACTTTTTAAGTACATAAATTAATATAGCTTGTTGAACGTACATTCTATTTTTTGCTTGCATTAATACTACAGAATTTTTTCCATCAAGAACTTCTGATGTCACTTCTTGTCCTCTTTTTGCTGGTAAGCAGTGCATAAATATTACATTATTTTTAGCATTGCTAATAATTTTTTTATCTACGGTATAATTTTTGAAATATTTTTTTTTATTTTTATTTTTTTCACCCATAGAAACCCAAACATCGGTCATTATACAATTTGAATTTTTTGTACCTAATATAGGATCAAAAAAATGGTTTAAATTTTTATTTTTGGATTGTTGGAACTCTTTTTTATAATTTTTAAAAATTTCATTTGGAATGATTAAATTTAGTTTAAAATTATAAATATTTTGGAGATGAATAAGAGAGCGTAAGACATTATTATAATCACCTATCCAAGCAATATTAGCATTTTTTATACTTTTATGATGCTCTTGTAGAGTTAAAAAATCACCAAGTATTTGGCATGGATGACTATTTTCAGTTAAACCATTTATAATCGGCAAAATATTTTCTTTGCTTAAATTTACTATTTGTTTGTGATTATTATTTCTTATCATTACGCAATCAATATATTGACTTAATACATTAAGAACATCTTCGACTTTTTCTCTTTTATTATCAAAACCAATATCTTTACTTTGCAATTCTAAAACAGAACCTCCTAATTTTTGCATTCCAACATTAAAGCTTAATCTGGTTCTTAGTGATTGTTTTTCAAAAATTAAACCGAGAGTTTTATCTTTGCAAGATGAAGAATATTTTTTTGGGTTTTTTTTGATTTTTTTAGCAAGAGAAATAATTTCATCAATTTCTTTTTTTTTAAAACTATTAATATCAATAAAATGCTTCATCTTGATAGTTCTTTTAAACTTTTTTTAATTATTGTTAATGATTTATCAATCTCTTTATAAGATACAATAAGTGGTGGGGCTAATCTTACTGTATTATCTGCAGCAGGTACATTTAGTAATTTATTTTTTCTAAGTTGTTCAGAAAAATCTAAATTGCTAATATTTGTTTTAATTCCCAATAAAAGTCCTGCACCTCTAACCTCTGAAATAATATTCGATGAATTCTCTAATTTTTTTAAATTTTTCCAGAAATATCTTGCTGTTTTATCAACTTTTGTAAGAAATTTTTTATTAGAGATAATTTTTAAGACTTCTAAACCTACACTCATAGCTAACGGATTACCACCATAAGTTGATCCATGACTACCTTTAGTCATTGCAACACATGCTTTGTTTGTTGACATACAAGCACCAAGTGGAAAACCCGATCCAATACCTTTTGCTACAGACATAATATCAGGTTTTATTTTTGCCCATTCATGTGAAAATAATTTACCTGATCTTCCAAATCCACACTGAACCTCATCAAAAAAAAGTAAGATTTTCTTTTTGTTACAGATTTTTCTTAGTAATTTTAAAAAACTTAGATTGGCGGGACGAATACCTCCTTCTCCTTGAATTGGTTCAATAATAATACCAGCTGTTTTATTGTTTACTGCCGATATTAATTTTTTTTCATTATTAAATTCAATTTGTTTAAACCCTTTAAGCATAGGGCCAAAACCATTAGAGTATTTTTTGTTTTTTTGTGCAGAAAGTGCTCCATAAGTTCTTCCATGAAAAGCGCCATCAAAAGTAATAATCTCTGTTTTGTTAGTCTTGTAATATGAATGATATCCTCTTATTATTTTAATTCCGCATTCAATAGATTCAGCTCCTGAATTAGTAAAAAAGACTTTGTCTGCAAAAGAATTTTTACAAAGTAATTTTGCAAATTGTTCCTGTTTTTTAATTTTATATAAGTTTGAAACATGCCAGAGTTGTTTTGATTGCTTATTAAGCGCCTCTACAAGCTTAGGATGACAATGACCAAGAGAATTTACAGCTATTCCACTTGCAAAATCTAAATATTTTGTATTTTGACTAGAGTATAAATAACATCCTTTGCCTTTTGCAAATTCAAGAGATTTGTTCCCATAAGTTGGCATCACGTTTGATAAAAGTTTACTAACCATATTTAAAATTTAATTTTATATCCTTTGCGAAACATAAAATAGCATAATAAAATTAATATAATATTAATAATTATTAAGAAGATTGATCCTTGGATTAATGAGCTATCAGAAATTCCCGTAAAAGCATATCTGAAACCATCAATATTATAGAAGAATGGATTGAATGAGGAAACTGTCTGCCAAAACTCTGGAAGTCTCGAAATTGAATAAAATGTTCCAGACAAAAAAGTAAGAGGTAAAACTATAAAATTAGTTATACCTTGTTGTTGATCCCATTTGTCTGCCCATATACCAACAATTGTTCCCAAAGTTCCCATCATTGTACACCCCATTAATGTAAAAAATAGTAAAGCAGTGTAAGAGTGAACAGTTAAAGGAACAAATATCATAACCCCCAAAGTAGTAGTTATACCACAAACAATACCTCTACAAACAGAGCCAATAATAAAACCAAATGCTAGTTCAACATTATTTAATGGAGCCATTAATATGTCTACAATATTTCCTTGAAATTTTGATTGACCAATACTTGATGCAGAATTAGCGAAAGCGTTTTGCAACATAGTCATCATTATTAGACCGGGTGCAATGAAATAAGGAAGATCAATACCATTTATAGAATTTACGGATCTACCTAGAGCTAAACTAAAAACAGCTAAAAATAATAAAGAGCTAATAGCTGGTCCAATCACAGTTTGTATTCCAACTTTCAAGAACCTAAAGACTTCTTTTTTTACTAATGTAAGAAAACAAAGATAATTATAGTAAATCATATTAGGAGTTTTCTTTTAATATATTTAAATTATTTGTATATTAATTAAGTGGACGAAAAAAAACTCTTAAAATATGCCGTTGATTACTTAAGCAAGTACGATTCCTCAAAAAATAATTTAGTTAGCGTGCTTAAAAGAAAAATTTTAAGATTAAAGTTAACAAATTTTGAGAAAAAAAAACTCATTGATATTATTGAAAGTATAATTTTAAAATTAGAAAAAAATAAATTTATTGATGATGATAGATATAGCTCAACAAAAATTCATTCTTTATCAAATTCTGGAAAATCAAAAAATTTTATTTTCAATTACTTGATTAAAAAAGGAGTGAGTAAATCTCAAATTCAAAATAATTTAAACTTAATGAAGCAAGATAACGATAATTGGGAATTGGAGTCAGCAGAAATATTTGCTAAAAAAAAGAAATTGTTGGAAAAAAATGAAAGTTATGAAAAAAAATTAGCAAAAATGGCAAGAGCTGGTTTTAGCTATGACATATGTAAGAAAATACTAGGTTAGCTTTCTTTTATATGAATCTTACCTTCTAATAATCTTGCAATTTGTTTGGTTGTTTCAAATCTTTCAAATGAAATTCTGATGATTGCAGTTAAAGGTGCTGCGAGAAGAACTCCAATAAAGCCCCAAATCATACCCCAGAATATTAACGATAAAATAATTGTAATTGGATGTAATCCAAAACTCTCACCAAATATTTTAGGTTCTACAAAATTTCCTACTATTTGATGAATAATCGTAGGTAAAATTATAATTAATACAACTAGTGTTGGATCGTTGTATTGAAGGAAAGCAATTGGTAATGGAAGTAAAACAGCAATAACAGAACCAATAACTGGAATGAAATTTAAAATAAATGTTAAGCTTCCGAAAATGAAGGCTAATTCTAGACCTAAAAACCAATAAATTAATCCTGCTGCAATGCCTGTAAAAGCTGATGTTAAAAATTTAGTAAATATATATTTTTTTACTAATCTAATAATATCATTCCATTCGTCTGAAGTATTTTTAGAAGGAGTTCCTAATAATAAAAATAATGTTATAATTACAACTAAAAGAAACTTTGAAATAAAATTTGCACTATTACTTAATATAGTTGCAGCCCAATTAGTAATGGGTAACTCTGCAATTGTATTTCTAATTGTTTCTCTATCAATATCAATTTCAAATTGTTGCAGTTGTATTATGACTGCCTCAATTAAAATGATTACTTTTTTATTATAATCATCTGCAGACTCCAGGAATGTTGTTACAGAAGAAACAATAAAAGGAACTATAATTGAGAATAAAAGTACAATTAAACAAATACTTATAAAAACTGCTATAAATCTGTGTACACGAAGATTTATAGTCTGAAAATCAATTATTGGATCAATTAATATCCTTAAAAGAAGTGCTAAAACAAATGGGACCATTATAGGCTGAGAGAAATTTAAAATAAACGCAACAGCGATACTTGCCAATATAAAAAGAGAGCCAGAAATTACGCGATTATTTTCATTCATTATTTCTTAGTAGATTGAGGATTAAAAATTTCTGTTTTTTCATCTGATAATTTTTCAACATAAAGTGATTGACTCGGAAAAGCAAAACTGGCTTCATTATTTTCAACTATTTCTATTATTTTGACAGCAAGATTTTCTTTTATTTTTAAAAATTCTGCCCATTCATTCGTAACAGTAAATGTTTGTACTAGCATATCAATAGAACTATCAGAAAAACTATCTATTCGAACGTAGAAACTTGCGTTTTGATTTTTTGCAAAGTTATCATCTTTTTCAATTAAATTATTTATCTCGTCTCTGATATTTTTTAATTGATCAATGCTAGTTCTATATTCTAATCCAATTAGCCATCTTATACGTCTATGATGTCTTCTTGTGTAATTAGTTACAGATTGCTCTGCAAATTTATAATTTGGCACCATTACTGGAGTTGAATCAAATCTTCTAACTAAAGTAGATCTAAATCCAATTTGTTCAACAACTCCCTCTACTTCGCCTGAAACTAATATAACATCACCAACAGTAAATCTCTTTTCCATTAGTATCATGATACCACTAATTAAGTTTTTAAATAAATCTTGAGCACCCAGTGCAACTGCTACACCAAATAAACCTAACCCTGCAATTACTGGCCCCACTCTTATGCCCCACAATTCTAAAATTGCTACAGCTCCAAGAACAATAACGAGAACTTTTAAACCCTTAAGAGTCCAATCTACTAAAGGTTTTGAAATTTTTGACTCAAAGTTTTTTATTACAAATGAAAAAGGTATAATTAATTGATGCAGTAGCCAGAATATAAAAATTGTAATTAATGATCTGTTTAGTAAATCTATAAAGTCTTGGTTGTTATCAGAAACATCTAAATATGAAGAAGCTATAAAAAAACCTAAAACAACAGGGAGAAATTTTAATGGTCCATCAAGTACTTCAATGACAGCATCATCAACTTGATTAGATGTTCTCGAAACAATTCTTGATAATCGATTAAGAATAAATCTAGCAATAAGTCTTCTAAGTAAATAAAAAAGCAGGAAAATTACAAGACTTACTATGATATCAGTAGCATTTATGCCAAAAACACCATTATTCCAAACATCTAAAAAAAGGTCTGTAAAGCTATTGAATGTTTCCATAAGAGATATATTTAGTACTCACTAACATGAAAATTAAATTTTTACTTGTTTTTTTGATTATGCTTAACTTAAAGAATACTTTATTAGCAAATGAAACTGTGAATTTATACGATTTTTCATTTGAAGATATAGACGGCAATCAAGTAATTTTAGAGAAGTTTGCAGGTAAGCCAATATTAATAGTAAATACAGCTTCAAGATGTGGTTTCACTCCACAGTATGAAGATCTTCAAAATTTATTTTTAGACTACAGAAAAAGTGATTTAACAATAATAGCCACTACGAGCAATTCCTTCAATCAAGAATATTCAGATACTGAAGATATAAAAAAAATATGTTTAGTTAACTATGGAGTAGGTTTTGTTACTTCATCGCCAATGGATGTTAAAGGAAGTAGTGCTCATCCAATTTATGCCTGGATTGAGGAAAAGTATAACGAAAAGCCAAAGTGGAACTTTTATAAATATCTTTTTGATAGAAATGGACAACTCGTTAAATCTTGGTCTTCTATGACTAAACCAGATAGTACAAAAATTACAAATCTAATAGATCGATTAATTTAAAAAAAAAGGGCAAATAAATTTGCCCTCTTATCAGAATTATTTTATTAAAAATTACATCATGCCGCCCATGCCGCCCATGCCGCCCATGCCGCCCATGCCGCCCATGCCGCCGCCCATGTCAGGCATTGCAGGTGCTGCAGATTTATCTTCAGGAGCATCAGCTACCATAGCTTCAGTTGTAATTAGTAAACCGGCTACAGATGCTGCATCTTGTAGTGCGGTTCTAACAACTTTAGTTGGATCAATTATACCGGCATTTACCATGTTGGTGTATTTGTCCATTTGAGCATCATAGCCAATATTGTGATCTTTACTTTCACGAATTTTACCCGCAACTACTGCCCCATCAACACCAGCATTTTCTGCAATTTGTCTCATTGGATTAAAGAGCGCTCTTCTTACTATATCAACGCCAATCTTTTGATCATCATTAGCAGTTTTAACTGATTTCAATGAATTTGTAGCATATGCAAGAGCTGAACCACCACCAGGTACTATACCTTCTTCAACGGCTGCTCTTGTTGCGTGCATTGCATCTTCGACTCTGTCTTTTTTCTCTTTAACTTCAACTTCTGTAGCTCCACCAACTCTGATAACAGCTACACCACCTGCTAATTTTGCAAGCCTTTCTTGAAGTTTTTCTCTATCATAGTCAGATGTTGTTTCTTCAATTTGTGCTCTGATTTGATTACATCTACCTTCAATGTCTTTCTTTTTACCAGCTCCTTGAACGATAGTAGTATTTTCTTTATCAACAACTACTCTTTTAGCAGTACCTAGCATTTCTAGATTAACATTTTCTAACTTTATACCAAGATCTTCACTTATCACTTGGCCGCCAGTTAAAATTGCAATGTCTTCTAACATAGCTTTTCTTCTATCTCCAAAACCTGGAGCTTTAACTGCAGCTATTTTTAACCCACCTCTTAGTTTATTTACAACTAAAGTAGCTAAAGCTTCACCTTCGATATCTTCAGCTATAATTAATAGTGGCTTAGTAGATTGAACAATAGATTCAAGTAAAGGTAACATTGGTTGTAAACTTGATAATTTTTTCTCATGAAGTAATACATAGCAGTCGCCAAGTTCGGTGATCATTTTTTCTGCATTAGTTACAAAATATGGTGAAAGATAACCTCTATCAAACATCATACCTTCAACAACATCAAGTTCAGTATCTAAACTCTTTGCTTCCTCTACGGTAATAACACCTTCTTTACCAACTTTTTGCATTGCACTTGAAATCATTTTACCTACTTCAGCATCACCATTTGAAGCAATAGTGCCTACTTGTGCAACTTCCTTATCAGTTTTAATTACTTTAGATTTTTTTCTAATTTCATTAACAACAGCATCAACAGCTAAATCAACCCCTCTTTTTAAATCCATAGGATTCATTCCAGCTGCAACAGCTTTCATTCCCTCAGTTGCTATTGCTTGTGTTAATACGGTAGCAGTAGTTGTTCCATCACCAGCAATATCATTAGTTTTACTAGCAACGTCTCTAACCATTTGAGCACCCATATTTTCAAATTTATCTTTTAATTCTATTTCTTTAGCAACACTTACACCATCCTTGGTTATTCTTGGTGCTCCAAAAGATTTATCCATAACTACATTTCTACCTTTAGGTCCTAATGTAACTTTTACTGCATCAGCTAGCTTGTTAACACCAGTTAACATTTTTGATCTAGCATCAGATCCAAAAAATATATTTTTTGCAGACATTTTTTTATCCTCTCTTAATTACTATTTCTTTTTCTTACCTGAAGTTATAATTCCCATGATGTCAGACTCTTTCATTATCAGAAAGTCTTCACCATTCATTTTTACTTCAGTACCAGACCATTTTCCAAAAAGTATTTTATCACCTTTTTTGACATCCAAAGGTACTAGTTTTCCTGTTTCATCTCTTGCTCCAGAACCAACTTCTAATACTTCACCTTCCATTGGTTTTTCTTGGGCGGTATCAGGGATAATTATTCCCCCTGCTGTTTTTTGATCAGAGTCTACTCTTTTGACTAAAACCCTGTCATGTAAAGGTCTAAATTTCATATTTCCTCTTTTGTTAACTAATTGAAATTAAATAATTTTTTATTAGCACTCTCATTATGAGAGTGCTAGTTATTTAAGCATTATTGAAGTCTATTCAAGAAGAAAACAAAAAAAAATTCGAATTAGTCAAACTTATGATATTTTGAAAAAAATGTTATTTTTCAATGTTTTTTTTAGAACTCTTGGTTTTTTGAGTGCGTTATTAATTTTTTTAATAATTATTAATTTTGTACTTTATTTTTCTAATGAGCTGGAAAAAAAACAGTTTGTAATGACTGATGGCATACCTAGCTCAAATAATATTATAGCTAATATTAATTTAAATGGACCTATATTTAATAATAACAGTAATATTTTAGGAAATAATCTTTACGATTATATCAATCCTTCACAGGTAAAATCTTATTTAGAAGAATTAAAAGAACTTCAAATCAAGGTTCTAATTATAAACATTAATTCTCCAGGGGGAACAGTAAGCGCTACTGCTGAATTAGAACAAATGATTTATGAATTTAAGAAAAGTACAAACACTAAAGTATATTTTTTTACAAAAGAAATTTTAGCATCTGGTGGATATTGGGTTGCAACTACAGCTGATAAGATATTTGCGTCATATGGATCTATTATTGGTAGCATAGGAGTCAGTGGGCCAAGTTGGTTTTACTATAATACACCGACAAGTCTATCTTCAGGAATTTTCGGTCAGACAATTGAAACTAAAGAAGGAATAGAAGTTTTTAACCAGAATGCTGGAGAAGGAAAAGATTTGTTTAATCCATTTAGACGACCTAAAAGTGATGAAATCAAACACTTACAAAATATCGTTGATGATGTTTATACTGATTTTATAACAAAAGTTTCAAAAAGTCGTAAAATTGAAATTTCAAATTTAAAAACTAATATTGGAGCTTTAATCTATAGTAGTAATCAGGCAAAAAATAATTTTTTGATTGACGATATTTTAAATTACGAAACACTTATCGAATTAATAATAAAGGAAAATAAATTTGAAGATTACAAAATTTATGAAAATAAAGTAAGCAATTCAATTATATCAAACTTATTAGTTAAGTACGAAGATCAAACTAATAATAAATATTCACTTGAAAACATTTGCAGAAATTTAGAAACTAATATTAGTGTTGTAATTCCAGTTTTTTTAAAAAATTGTTAGGTTAAATTATATTACCTAGCTCCTGAATTTTAACAATTAGATTTTTATAGTAATTGCTTTGTGACAAAACATTTTTGTGAATATATTTTTTTGCTAAATTAGAATGATTTTCAAGATTAACTGTATCAGAAACAATTTTATTATGCTTAAGATTATTGATTAGAGATAAATTTAAATATCTGTCTTCAAGAATTTTTTCGTTATCTTTAAAAGATGGTGTAATCTCAAAAATTTCAGTTCCGGGTTTGCAAAAAATTATATTTGCTAAATTAGATCCATGTGGGGCAATGATTTTTTCAGCATTTGAAAAGATTTCTATTTGCTCATTTATTTCATACAATTGAGGATTAATAACCTTATATCCCCTTTCTCTCAAAATAGTGATAACATCACCTTCATTTAAAATTTTTCTATAACTAGATCCTTCTCTTGTTACATATATTTTTTTACTAATTTCTACATTAGTTTTTGGATTTATAAATTTTTTTAACATTTCAATTGAATCCTTCATGCTCAAAAACTGAGGAAATTCAGAATCTATAAAATGATAAAAATCGTCGTCTAGAAACACAAATATAAATTCAATATTTAGAGAATTTAAAATACTTCCAATAAAGTTTCTATATTTATTTGATGAATTTCTATGAATTGCTAGTTTTAGATTTGTTTTTTTATTAAAAAAAATCCTTGGAAGAAATTGTAGTAAATTTGAATAATAATTATTACCCGCATTTGATCCAAGAACATATAATTCGTTAAACTTTTTTAATGAATTCTTATTATCTTTAAAATTATCAAAAAATTTTTGTGAATAAAAATGAGAAATATTGTTAAGATCTCTGGCAAATAACGATGAAAATGTTTCATTATTCTCTGTAATTGGAAAATAGTAAAATGAATCAGAAAAAAAGTTACCTTTAAGTATATTACAATTAATTGATAGATTACTGAAATTTGCGTTAATAAATAAATTTGATAAATGATTATCACTTTTTATTTTTCTAGAATTAATATCAGTAATCATTTTATTTACTTAATTAATACAGATTTGACTAAATTTATATAATAACATTTAATTTTTGGCGCGCCTGAGAAGAGTCGAACTCCTAACCTTATGATCCGTAGTCATACGCTCTATCCAATTGAGCTACAGGCGCTTCTTATTTTTCAACCTTTTATCAACTTACTATTGAACATACAATGTTCATGGTACCACCATGGTACCACCATTTATTTATTTTAACATATTTCAATTAATTTTACACTTATTAGAACTGAACAATTTCTTTAGTTAGTGATGGGATAAATTAATAGGTTAAGACAGTGAACCTATTTAAATTTAAATATGAAGAATGTTTAGTAGAGTGTTCACTAAATACTCTTTGCAATAGTGATAAATTTTGCTTTAATTAGAACTTCTCTAGAGCTTAGTGAAGTAGGAATAGGGACTTTAATTTATGCTATTGGAATAGTGTTTTCCGTTTCAACAGGACTTTTTATTGTTGGTAAAATATATAACTACAATTTTGTAATAATAATTTAATTTTTTTTTGTTCTAAAAGTTATTTAATGAAAAATATCTTTTATTTATTAATTATTTTTTTTTCACTAAAATTATATGCTGATGATTATATAATTAATAAACCATATAAATTAGTTCCATCAATTGATGAAAGGTTTAGTGAAATAAATAATAAAGAAATAATTAAAAGCCTTTGTGTATCTAGAAACAAAAATACAATTTCTATTAGTCAATTTTTAAATAAGAAGATTCCAAAAAACACAGATGATGAAAATATAAAAGAATGGAATTTTATTCCATTCAGTCTTTTTTCATACATGTCAAAATATTATCAAACTCAAAGTGATTTAGATGCAAAAAATATTAAAGAAGCAATTTTGCATTTAGCAAAAAATAATTATATGACAAAAACTAAGAATAAAAATGATGTTTACTTTATGAACACGCTTTTGAATACAAAAGATAATTTAGATATTATTTTATATTCTTTGTCTGTTTTAAAAATTAATAATCAAATTAATAGTAGTGATTTTGATAAAATATTAAAATGGATAGATAAAGTATATAAGCCCTATAGATCTCATAAAACTATGAATACTAAACAATGTATACATAATGATAAATTCATAGAAAAAAAAGAGACCGGTGGATGTCAAAATCATACTTCTTCAGGTATTCAAGTAAAAACTCTTTATTCAATATTAAAAAACAATAATAACGATTTTATTGATGGTTCTAAATATTATAAATTTATAATTGATGATTTAAAAAAAGATGGAGCATTATGGAAAGAAGCGGTGCGAGGGTCACATTCTTGGAAGTATTATGCTCATAATTTAAATGATATAATTGGAATAGCTGAAGCGTATTATATTCAAGGTTATGATCTTTATTCCTATAAATCAAAAAAAAATAATAAAAATATTCATGATGCCGTAAAATTCTTTGCTGATGCATTGTCAGATAAAAATTTAATGTTCAACTATGCTAAAGAATTAATTGGACAAGAGGGTCGCACTCAAAATTGGAAAGATTTAACTTATTATAATCAAGTAATAAATGGATATGGTAGCCGTATGCTTTGGTTTTATGCTTATGCTTCACGTTTTCCAAATCATGAAAATGTAACAAAACTATCAAAATATTTTCCTTTGTCTTTTCTAGAAGAAGCAAATAGTCAGCATATGGGATTAAATACTCAATGTTTTTTATCTAAAAAAGGAATAATAAATTCTCAAATTGACATATTTAATAAAAATCCTGCTATAAAAATTAATGATATAGAAAATAATAAATATATCCTTTCTATTATTGTTAAAGATGATGAAAAGCCATACCCACGTGGACTCTATATTATTCAAAAAACTAATAATGTTTTTAAAATAGTTGGTGGAGGAAATAAAAAAACAACTAATAGACAATGGGATAATACAAATAATCCATCTTTCATCGCTTTGGGTAAAAATAAATTTTATATTTATGCAAATTTACTATTAGAAAGCTCAGAGAGTTCTTTAAGTAGAATAACCAATTTTAATAAAATAATTGATCTAAAGAAATTCACCTGGCAATTACAAGAATTTGAGAATTATAATGAAGATGATTATAAACTACTTACCCATATTCTAAGATTAAGTGGAGAAAAAGTAAAATCAAAGGATAAATTACCTTCTAATTTAGACAAAAATTTATATTTTGGTAAAATAAATCAAAATAATAAAGATTATCTTTTCTTAGTTTTTCCTTTTAAAAATAATTGGTGTAATAAAAAAACTGGCAAGTTAGATGGTCAATGGAAGATTGTTAAAAAAGAGATATGTAGCTTTTAAATATGTTGTTCAACTATTTTATTTGTTAGTTTCATAATACGTCCCTATTGCATGGTACCACCATGGTACCACCATTTATTCATTTTAACATATTCTAGATGTTTTTACACTGATTAGAACTAAACAATCTCCTTGGTTGGTTTTAGAACTAAAAAGTAACAGCATATATTTGAAAAAATATACCGCACATTATAGCGCCTCCTAAACCAAAAAATAAATATGCCGTAAAAGTTGCTCTATTGACCAGTGACCAAACAGCAGTCATAGCTGGTATACTAGAAATAGCACCTCCCACAAGAAAGGCTAATGCCCCACCTGCACTTAATCCTTGTTCTAGCAATCCTGATACTACAGCGGGAGCTGCATAGGAATTCAGGTAGGCGGGAACACCGATGAATGCTCCGACAACAATAGAAAATAATCCATTTCCTCCCACGATGCTTCCAATTAGTTGTGTGGGAATATAAATAATCATGATTGCTTCAAGCAGATAGGCTAGTGTTAACCATTTAAGTAGAAATATTCCATTTGAGGAAAACTCAGACCAGAAAAATTGCATGCGTTGTTTGTCTTGCCAAAACTTCCAAATAGTTTTGTTCGTAAAAGATTTTACCGAACAGCAACTTTGTGCATTATTCATTACTTTTAATGGAGAGCTAAATAATCCCATTTTTGAAAATATAAAAATACCAAAACCTCCTAATAAACCTAGAAAGAGAGCTGAGAGAGTTTTGGCTATTGCGAATTCCCAGCCAAGCGCAGAGGCAGTGATTAATAATGCAGGCGGGTCTATTAACGGAGATGACAACCAAAATGCCATAACCGCTGAGAGAGGTACACCTAATGCTAACATACTGGCAATAAATGGAATAACTTCACAAGAACAAAAAGGGGCAAGCCCGCCAACTATAGTGGACAAAAAAATCATATTAATTTCTCTTCCTTGAAACGATTTGGAAATAATACGTTCAGCACCCGATGCTTTAAGAGAAGCAATTAATAAAATAGCAATCAAGATAAAAGGAATAGTTCCCATTAGAGCAGATAATGCTTTGGTGATGATGGACGGCAAATTACTTATATCCATGATGCCAATAATCAAAACAATAGATAAGGTAATCAACCAGACTGATCTGATTTTTTTATAATTTGAATGAAAAAAATTAGCTGAGATGAAGTTTGCGTAGTTCATGCGGTTTTTCTTTTTGGAGTTTGTTTTTCGTTACGACAACATTCCTTTAATACATAGCTTGCAAGTAATTCTGCTTGATGAAAATTTGCGTAAGTAAAAATGGATCGTCCTTTTTTTTCTTGATGGATGAGTTCAGCATTCTCCAAAAATCGTAGATGATGAGCAAGCGTGGAAAGAGGAATATCTAGCTGCTCTTGTATTTCTCCAACCGATAATCCGGTGTTCCCAGCTTTTACGAGTTCTAAAAAAACAGCTAAACGTGGAGTGGAACCAATAGCCTTAAATCCCTTAGCTATTAAATCAATTTTTTTCATAATGATATAACTAGTAATATAGTTATATTAAAATGTCAATTATACGTGTATGAAATCTTTTGGATAATCATATCACTTAACAATCTCCGTGGTTAGTGGTAATAATTCAACTATGACTACTTATGTTGTGTGTGACATAGAAGCAGACGGACCTATTCCTGGACCACATTCTATGATAAGCCTTGGTGCTGTAGCCGTTAATAAAGCAGGAAAAAAATTTGGAGAATGTGAAATTAATTTCTTGCCACTAGAAAATGCCAAACCTCACCCCGCTACTATGCATTGGTTTACAACAGAAGCGCCAGAAGCTTTAAAATATACTCAACATCATCAAGTCTCACCCAAAGAAGGAATGAACAAATTTGGTGATTGGCTTCTTACGTTACCAACCCCACGAATTATGGCTGCTCATCCAGCTCCATTAGATTTTATGTGGATCAATTGGTATATTCAAACTTTTCTTGTAGAACGATTAGAAAAAATTCCTTTCTCTATGCCTTTTTTTGATAAGAATGGACAAGCAGCCTTTGATATCAAATCCTATGCTGCTGCTGTGCTGCAAAAAGATTATAAAGACATAGGTAGAGATGATTACTCTCTAGAATTGCATGATAATACAAAACATACACATAAAGCCATAGATGATGCCAGAGAATATTCAAAATTATTAATTAAACTACTGAATAAAAACAAATAAAACAATCCTATGTTATCAACTTAAACTGATTTAAAACACGAGAACTTAGAAATGAATTTATTGAACGAACCAAAGGTATGAATAAACTAGAAAGAGAAAAGATTTACGAGGAGTATAATTAATTTATGAGTCCTAAAAATTTGTCCTAATGAAAGAAATAGAAGATTCATTTAAGTATAGAAAGAGACTTAATGATAAAAAGGATTTTCCTAAAATAAAAACAATTCCTAAGAAGCTAGAAAAATCTTGGGGGATAGGGAAGTTTGTCATGCCTACTCCTTTAGAGGTAAATGATTTAATGAAAAAAGTACCCAAAGGAAAATTAATGACCATTAATCAGATCAGAGAAAAATTTGCTACAAAATATAAAACAACAACAGCTTGTCCAATTGTAACTGGGATATTTGTTAATGTAGTTGCTAGAGCAGCAGAAGAGGAATTGAGAGAGGGGAAAAAAAGAGTTACTCCTTATTGGCGAACTATTAAAACTAATGGTTATGTTAATGAAAAATATCCTGGCGGTATTAATGCCCAAAAAAAAATACTACAAAAAGAAGGTCATAAAATAGTTTCTAAAGGCAACAATTACAAAATAAATGATTTTGAAATTAAACTATTTAAGATTTAATAAGGATCAAACTCATCTTCACGAACCACGCAGCTTTTCCCTCTTAGCTATAAGCCTTCTTCCTCTTTCAAGTTGAGTTTGATCCAATCTCCCAAGCATGTTTTTTTCTATTTTCCATATTAAAAAACCATCAGATTTTATATCTTGAGCTACAGGCGCTTAAAATATTATACACTTTATATAAATCCTATGCTACTTTATAAAAAATTTAGTATGCAAATTGTAATAGCATTCATTTCAATTATAATTTTTAGCCAAGAAAGTAATGCAGATATTGGTAAGGAAACTGGTCTAGAAATTCCAAGGTATGTATCTTTAAAATCTAATGATGCGAATATACGTGTTGGTCCAAGTAAGAATTACCCTATTGAAATTAAATACATAAAAAAATATTACCCCTTGAAAGTAGTAGAAGAGTATGAAGATTGGAGAAAAGTAGAAGATTTTCAGAAAAATTTTGGATGGATTCATAAAAGTTTAATATCCGGTACTAGAACAGGCATTATTTTATCAAATGATAATAATACTATTAAATTATTAAACACTTTGAAGGGCAATATTATTGGAGAAATAGGAAAGGGAAATATTGTTTTTTTAGAAAAATGTAAAATTGATTGGTGTTTAGTGTCATCAAGAAATTACAAAGGTTGGATAGATAAAAAATATATTTGGGGTGTAAAAGAAAAAGAAATAATTAATATTAGCTTTTTCCAAAGATTTGATGATTTATATTGGAAGAGTGTTAACTCTCTAAACAAAATTCAAAAAGAATTTTAAATTTGGCTGGGGCGGTAGGATTCGAACCTACGAATGCCGACTCCAAAAACCGGTGCCTTACCGCTTGGCGACGCCCCAAATTATGATTACTCTCTAGTATTTAGCACAAAATAAGTCAAATTCTTCGAGTGCGACATTACCATAAAAAGGAATAAAAAGCAGAAAAAGTGATCAGTATTGATTCAAGGCAAGGGATTTACATTTTTAAAGCTAAACCTATTTAATTTTTATGAGAAAATTAATTACTATAATTTTATTCTTATCAATATTTTTACCACTTTCTCAGGTCAATGCTAACACAGAAAAGTTGTACGAAAGACTTGTTAATGATTGGTCAACTATCTTCCCTGATGGGAATAGAAATGCAGCAGGACCAAGATTTTTTAAATATATTTTAGATCAAAACTTAGAATATGAAGAGTTTATGCAATTTAACAAGTTATACTGTGCTGTTTCAGGCTCTATAATTCCTCCAGATGCTCAACCAGATGAAATTTTTCTTACTAATTTAGAAAATGATGAAAGTATTTGTGGTCAATATTATAAATGTTGTTGGCCTTGTTTATGCGATGTAATGAAATATTCAGAAACAAAAAAAATTAACATTGATTTTAAAGATCAATCAAAAGATATCTATACAATCGTTATTGATAATCCATGCAATAAAAATGATTTTCCTGAACTTGTTAATAGAGATTATTTTTGTGAAGGTAATGAATTAAATAAAGAATATACATACTCAGTAGATAATAAACTTGTTATTGGAGTATTGCATAATGCAAAAATATGTGATGCTTACGATATTGATTACATAAAAAATGACCAGATAACTGGCCCTATGTGCGAAGCAAGAAATAGTATGCCTCTTGAAGAACTTAATTTTGGAATGGGCGACATTTTTATTAGATTGGCAAATTGAAAAAAACTTGAAATGAGTAAGTTATTTTTTATTTTTATCTTATTAATATCTAGTATGGCGAAGGCAGAATTTTTTTCTAATATTTCAAATATAATTGAAAATAATAATGATCGATTAAGTTATGGAATTTCAGTAACTGACTTTGATAAAGATGGAAGTTACGAATTTATTGTTGCAGGTTTTGGTTACTCTAATCTAGCTCTTAGCTATAAAAATGGAAAACTAATTAACATAATTCAAGATCCTTTATTCGTTGATGAAGATAGGAATACTATTGGTGTATCAGCTTGTGATATTGATCAGGATGGTTTTGAAGAGATTTATTTCTTAAATACTGATACGTATAGTGGAGAAAAAAAATACTCTGATAGATTACTGGATAACAATAACAAAATATTCGATTATTTTGAGTTAGAAAAAAATTTAGAAAATTTAAATTTAACCGCAGGCAGATCTGTTGTTTGTGTAGATAGAAATGGATCAGGAAAGTATGGTATATATGTTGCTAATTATGGAGGTCCTACTAGATTTTATGAAATTGAAGAAAATGAAGTTGAAGATTTAGCTCCAATGCTTGGAATAGATCAAATAACTGGTGGAAGAGCAGTAATTTCAGGACATATAGTTTCTGATAATATGGATATATTTGCAGCTAATGAGAGGGGTCCAAATTTTTTATATAAAAATATTAATGGCAATTTTAATGATATTGCGATTGAAAAAAATGTGCAAGATACTTTTCAAAATGGTCGCGGAACTGCTTTAACTGATTTTTTATATAGAGGTGAACTTGATATTATAACAAGTAACTGGGAAGGTTATCATCGTATTTTTGTAAAACAAAAAGAATCTTTTCTCGATATGTCTTCATTAGATTTTAGATCACCTAGTAGAATACGAACAGTTATATCGGCAGATTTTGATAATGATGGTTATGATGAAATTTTTTTAAATAATATCGGTCAACCAAATAAACTCTTTCGTATACTTGATGGAGGAAACCTAGAAGAAATTAAATTAGAAGAAGCACTTGAAGCTCAGGGTTTAGGAACCGGTGCTGCTGTTGCTGATATTGATGGTGATGGAATTCTAGAATTACTTATTTCTCATGGTGAATCTGGAACTCAGCCACTCAGTTTATTTAAGGCAAATGTATCAAATACAAATTTTATTAGAATCAAGCCTCTAAATACTTTTGGTGCTCCAGCTAGAGGTGCAACAGTGACATTAAATACGAATTTAAGAAATCATGCAAAGACTATTGATGCAGGCTCAGGATATTTATGTCAAATGGAACCAGTAGCACATTACGGTTTACGTGAAGGTGAAATCATTAAAAATATAACAATCAAATGGACGAATGGTACAATTGATAGTTATGAAATTAATGATATAAATAATATGTTCGAATTTAAACAAGGAATATAATTTAATGTCTGTTGCTGAAACATTAAAAAAACCAGCTCCACGTTTTCATTGGAAATGTAAACATACATGGAGAAGAAGTGCTAAAAATACTGCTTGGTGTTTACTAGGATGTAGTATTGGCGATTTTGGAACCATACTCTATTTTCAATTAACTGGCATTCCTTGGCCTACTCTTTATATTATGATCCTAGCAATCATTAATGGTATTATTACTAGCATCATTTTAGAGACTGTCGTTTTATCAAGACAAATGATTATCAGCAAAGCTTTTAAAACAGCCATAGGAATGAGTTTAATTTCAATGGTATCTATGGAAATAGCCATGAATGCAGTTGACTGGATCATTATGGGTGGTGCTAAACTTGTATGGTGGGTAATACCTATAATGCTTCTTGCAGGCTTTGTAACGCCGTGGCCATATAATTATTACAGATTAAAAAAATATAATATTGCCTGCCATTAATTAAATTAATTCACAAACGAATATTGAAATTAGTTTAAAGAAACATATCTGATTTTGATGATTAGAATATTACTTACATTATTATTTATTAGTTCTGGTGTATTTGCTGCTGCAAGCTCAGACGACAGTAGCTCAAGTATATCTGCAGGTGAACAAGTTACTAAGCTTTACGATAAAGCGTACGAATTGGTTTATTACAAGAAATTTGATAAATCGATCAAATTGCTTGAAAAAATGGCTAAGCGTAAAGATCTTGGTGATAAAAAAGCTGATGTGTATAATTTACTTGGATTTAGTTACAGAAAACATAGTGAGCCAAATTTAGACAAAGCTTTCGATGCATATCAAATTGCATTAGAAGCAAACCCTGAACATTTAGGTGCACACGAATATCTAGGTGAGCTTTACATCACACTTGGAAAGATGAATAAAGCAAATGAAATGCTGTTAAAGTTAGAAACTTTAGCTGGAACTAATTCTATAGAATATAGAAAATTAAAATCAGCAATTGATAATTCATAACTATTACAATTGCTCTTTATAAAAGAGCAATTTTAACCAATGATAATTTATACTCTTAATTTTTTTGTAACAATCCTTATAGGGTCTATGATTTTCTTTATGGCTGTTGTCTCGCCCTCAGTCTTTGCCACATTAAGTACTAATGCCAGCAGTAAATTTTTAAGAATAATTTTTCCTCGAATGTTTTTATTTGGGTTTATAATAGCTTTTTTATCTTTAATCCTAAGTTATGTTTCAGGTAATATTTTAAATTCTATTTTATTAATAGTAGTGGCTGTAAGTTTTATTATTAATAGAAATTATTTAACACCCAAAATTAATAATTTTAAAGATAAAGAATTAGAAGGGGATAAAAAAGCATCTTCGAGTTTTAAATATATGCATTTGCTTTCAGCTTTATTATTTGTATTGAATTTTGTAATTCTAATTGGGATCGTGATTAATAATTACTTTAATTATAATTTATAAACTTTATCCTGTCCCACAGGATAAATACTCAAATTATTCTTACCTAATACATCACTTATTTGTTTATTATGGATATCCAATCCTCCCGTTAATATTCCAAAACTTGGTAAAATGAATATTTTTTCATTATGTATAAAACATGTTTTAAAAATAGTTTTTCCTCTGTGTGAAATTTTTACCTTTGGATGATAGTGACCACAAATTTGAAATAAGGATGTTTCGATAGGTATGTGTGTAAATAATAATTTATCAATTTTGTAATTTGTAAAATTTTTAAAACCTTCAATTTGTATATTTTTATCATGATTTCCCTTGATCCATATGAAATCAGTATTTTTCATATATTGACTAAGATTTTTATGATCTTGATCTTTTAAACTCAATGTTGAAAAAACGTCATGTAATAAATCACCAACTATTATTAAATTACTTGGTTTAATCTTATCTAAACTAACAAAAATTTTGCTTAATATTTCTTTTGTATCATAAGGAGGTAAGAATTGCTTATTCTTTGCATAACTAATAGATTTTCCTATATGTAAATCTGATACAATCAGAGTATTTAGTCTTTTCCAATAAAGAGATTTATCTGGGTAAGCATGAAATTCTTCATTACCAAAATTAATTAATTGATAGTACATTAGCCTCTTTTAATATTTCATTTTCTAAATCTTCTAAAATATATTCATCAGTTTCCTTTTTTGATAAATTTTCTCTATTTATTTCAAGAATAATTGGAACAGCCAATGGTGAGATACTTGTGAGTTTTTTTAATATAATTTTTTTATCAATTTTTTTTAAGATTTCTCTAAGTCTATCATAATCAATCATATTCTTTTTTGCGTCTTCATATGATGATTTTAGAAGAATGTGATCTGGTTCATTTTTTTTGAGAACTGTATAAATTAGATCAGAACTAAATAAAACTTGCTTTCCAGTTTTTTCCATCCCTGGTAACCTTCTTTCTATTAAACAAGATATAATTGCATTATCTCTAAACAATCTTTTGACTATTGAAGTTTCTTCAAGATAATTATCTAAATGTTTATCTAACAATCCTAAATTTAGAATTGTCTTAATTTGTTTAACTTCTTTTAACGACCATAAAACAATAGCATAATCATTTGCGACAAAACCTAGAGGTTTATAGTTAAATTCCTTAAAGCCTCTAAGCAATAAAAATCCTAGTGTTTGATTGGCATGCCATCCTGCAAAAGTATAGATAACAGTATAAAAATTTTTTTTTCGGGGGAATTGTTCCACTAGATATTCATCTTTTTTAGGTATTTTAGATATATTTTTTTGTCTTTTTAACCATTCAGTAATTTGCTCTGGATATAAATCCCACATATTACTTTTTGCCAATAAAGCTCTAACTGAGTTAGCCAAATTTGTTGATAATGGCATTCTGCCTCCAGAGTATGATGGAATTTTTGAAATTAAAGATTTACTTCTTTTAACTTGTACTAAATTATTTTTCATTGATTGAAATTCTAGTATTTGACCGGCAAATATGAATGAGTCACCTTGAGAAAGATTTTGAATAAAAACTTCTTCTATATTCCCTAACGTTTTTGTTCCAAGTTTTATTTTTAACATCGGATTTTCAATTATTGTTCCAACATTCATGCGGTATTTTCGTGTTTCTCTTCTATTTACTAGCTTATAAATATTTTTATTTTCTCTCAATTGGAAAATTCTCTTAAATTGATCATAATTTTTTAAAACATATCCGCCATCTTGTATAAGATTAATCAATTGTTTGAAGTCATTAAGTTTTAATTTTTTGTATGGATATGCTTTGATAATTTCTTTGTAGAGATCATTAATTTCAAATTGCCCTGAACAAGCCGTTCCAAAAATATGTTGCGCTACAACATCAAAACTTCCTTCTTTTAAATCTATTTTATCTAAGTTATTTTTTTTTATTTCTTCAATAGCAGCTTTTGCTTCGATAAATTCAAAACGATTAGTGGGTACTAAAATTGCTTTTGAAGGTGTATTTAAATTATGATTTGATCTTCCTACACGTTGTAATAATCTATTAATTCCTTTAGGTGCTCCAACTTGAATAATTTTTTCTACATCTCCATAATCTAATCCGAGTTCTAAAGAAGAAGTCGCAACAACACAGTCAACTAATCCTTTGCTAAGATTATTTTCTACTTTTAATCGTAAGTTTTTTTCTAATGAACCATGGTGAACAGCAATTTTTAATTTTTTCTTGTTAATTAACCATAAGTTTTTAAATATATATTCGGCTTGCGCCCTCGTATTAACAAAAATAATAGTTAATTTTGATTGCATTATTTCTTTATAGATTTCATTAATAGAATACGTAGCCATATGACCAGACCAAGGAATACGTTCTTTTGATTCTAAAATTCTAATCTTAGGTAAAACTGAATTTTCATAAGAAACTATTTTTGGTTTTTTGCGGCAAAGCCATTTTTTGGCGTCTTGTTTATTCTTGAGAGTTGCTGACAACCCTATTCGTTGTAAATTTGGAGAGAAAGTTTGTAGTCTTTCAATATTTAAACTTAGAAGATCAGCTCTCTTATTATCCAAAAAAGTGTGTATCTCATCAATAATTATATATTTCAGATTGTGAAAAAATTCTTTTGCATTCTCATACGAATTTAACAATGCAAGTGACTCTGGAGTTGTAATAAGAATATTAGGAGGTTTTTGTTTTTGTTTTTGTTTTTTATATGGTGTTGTGTCTCCTGTTCTTACTTGAAATGAAATATTTAAATCAAGCTCTTTAATAGGTTTCTCTAAATTTCTCACAATATCGTTGGCAAGAGATTTTAATGGAGAAATATAGAGAGTATGAAGGCCTTTAAATTTTTTTAATTTTATTAAATCATATATTGGATTAATAAACCCTGTTAACGTTTTGCCAGCACCAGTAGGAGCAAATACAACAACATCAGATCCAGTTCGAACATGATGAAAGGTTTCAATTTGATGAGGAAACCAGGACCATTTTTTTTTCTTCATCCACTTGTTTAAGGGGTGTAATAATAAGGGATTCGATTTATTTATATTCATATGGATTTCATTAACCATCAGCTATTTATCAAAGATATAAATGTACATATAGATCCAATATTGCCGAAAAAAACAGCAATTATTACACATGGTCACGCAGATCACGCCCGATTTGGACATGATCATGTAATTGCTACTAGACAGACAATAGACATAATGAAAATTCGCTACGGAGATAAATGTGCGAAGAAATTTACTTCTCTTAAATACGGACAAAAATACTCAATTAAAAACTATGATTTTACACTTCACCCTGCCGGACATATTTTAGGGAGTGCTCAAGTTTTAATTGAAAAAAATAATCACCGTTTAGTCATCACAGGTGATTATAAAGTAGGAAAAGATGAAACATGTAAAAATTTCAAACTGGTTAAATGTGATACTTTAATTACCGAAGCAACATTTGGCTTACCTATATTTCAACATCCAGATCCCAAAGATGAAATTCAAAAACTCATACGATCTGTAAAGATAAATAAACATAATTGTCATATTGTTGGCGCTTATGCTCTTGGCAAAGCACAAAGAGTGATGAATCTTTTACGCCAGCAGAAATATAATGAAACAATTTATATTCATGGCTCTCTAGAAAAGTTATGCCAATATTATTTAAAAGAAAAAATTAATATTGGAAAGTTTGAAAAAGTCTCTTCAAAAGATAAAAATTTTTATGAAGGTAAAATAATTATTGCCCCTCCTTCAGCATTAAAGGATCGTTGGTCAAGACGATTTCCTAATCCTATTATTTGCATGGCAAGTGGATGGATGACAGTTAAGCAAAGAGCAAAGCAACAAGGTATTGAATTACCGTTAGTTATCAGTGATCATAGCGATTGGAATGAATTACTAGATACAATTAAAAAATCAAAAGCGAAAAATATTCTTATAACGCATGGTCAGGAAGATGCTTTGGTTTATTATTGTAAGAAACAAAATCTTGTTTCAAAGCCCCTTTCTATCCAAGGAAGAAGTGATGAGGAAATAGAATGAAAAAATTTTCTTCCTTACTTCACAATTTGATTTTAACACCAAGTCGAAATACCAAAATTAAATTACTTCAAGATTATTTTAAAATACTTGATATCAACCGTGCATATGCGCTTGCAATTTTATCTAACCAACTTTCATTTCAATTTATTAAAGCATCTAAACTTAGAGAGCTAGTCTATAAACAAGTAGATCAACATTTATTTGATTACTCATATGACTATGTTGGGGATTTAGCAGAAACAATATCATTAATTTGGCCAACAAAAAAAGAGGGTAAATCGCAAAATTTATCTACCTTAATAGAAAATATAAAAAAAATTAAAAAGTCTGAAATTAATACAGAGTTTAGTAAAATTTTGAGCGAACTATCTAATAACGAAAGGTGGACTTTAATTAAAATTTGCACGGGTGGACTGCGAATTGGAGTCTCGGAAAGATTAGTAAAAACAGCCTTAGCTGATCTGTATAATAAATCTGTAAATGAGATTGAGGAAATTTGGCATGGTCTAGAATTTCCATATCAAAATTTATTTCAATGGTTAAAAAATGAAACATCAAAACCAAAAATAGATTTTAAAAAATTATTTCATCCTATGATGCTTGCTAATCCTATTGATGAGGAAAAAGATTTTAAAAGATTAGACGCTAATGAATTTCAAGCAGAATATAAATGGGATGGGATTAGAGTTCAGCTTATGGTTTCATCAAAAAGTGTTTCACTATACTCAAGAACAGGTGATAACATATCATCTGCATTCCCAGAAATAATTAAAACTACTAAAGGTGATGCGGTTATTGACGGAGAATTACTTGTAGGGAGAAATTTTAAACCCTCAGGTTTTAATGATCTACAACAAAGGTTAAATAGAAAAAAGGCATCAAAAGATCTTCAAAACAAGTTTCCTGTTTTCATACGAGCTTATGATATCCTTTTTTATAAAGGAAAAGATCTTCGAAAATTTTCTCTTCTTGAAAGAAGAAAATATTTAGAAAAATTTCAAAAAGAAAATAAAACTAATCAAATTGATTTATCTTCAATCATTAATTTTTCAACCTGGAAAGAACTAACAAAATATAAAAATAATTTTCATGATGATTTGAATGAAGGAGTCATGATTAAACTCAAAAATAGTGAATATTTACCAGGGAGAAAAAAGGGGTATTGGTACAAATGGAAAAAAAATCCAAAACTAGTTGATGCTATTTTAATGTATGCTCAACGAGGACATGGCAAAAGGTCGTCATATTATTCAGATTTTACTTTTGGTGTTTGGAAAGAGAGTGAATTAGTTCCAATTGGAAAGGCTTATTCTGGTTACACTGACAAAGAACTTTTAGTATTAGATAAATTTATTAGGAATAATACTATCAATAAATTTGGTCCTGTGAGAGAAGTAAAAAAAGAGATTATATTAGAAGTAGCCTTCGATGATGTGTTTCCAAGTACTAGACATAAGTCGGGCGTAGCAATGAGATTCCCTAGAATACACCGCATTCGTTGGGACAAACCAATTAATGAGGTATTAACAATTAGTGAATTTAAAAAAGAATTTAAGCTGAGTTAAAATGGTATTATCAAAATATTGCATTAAATACTAAATATAGTAAAAAAATAAAATAAGATGATCAAAGAAGAAAATTTTGGATATAGAGATAAAAGAGGTCATTTCGTTCCTAAAGAAGCGGCTGATAAAAATCCAATTTGGATACTTCCTTTTAATTTAAGAAAAATTTTAGATTGGTTTATCTTTTCATATATTTTTTCTTGGAATCTTGTTTACTTAGCTGTTGCGTTTATCGCTTACTATTTTTTTACACCTGCACTTTCCGAAATGAAAAATCTTTCGCCAGGTTGGATATCTGAAATCTTAATTAGGAACTATGTAATAGGTACAATTTTTTTTAGTTTAATTCATATTCCACTTTATGTAAAAAAATCTCAAGGAATAAAATTTAAATTTAATCCAAACTGGCCAGAAAAAATTCAAAAGATATTTACATTTAATAAACAAATATTTGATAATTTATTTTGGAGTTTATTTTGGGGTGTTCCTATTTGGACAGCTTACGAGGTTTTATCTTTTTGGTTTTATGCTTCTGGTTTGGTACCTTTTATTAAATTTAGTGAAGCACCAATTTATTTCTTTATTATTCTTTTACTAATTCCAGCATTTAGAGATGCTCACTTTTATTTAATTCATCGATTCTTGCATTTTAAATTTATGTACAAAATTGCTCATTCTGTTCATCATCGAAATGTTAATCCTGGACCTTGGTCTAGCCTATCAATGCATCCTATTGAACATTTATTATATTTTTCTGGTGTTATCATTCATTGGGTTATTCTCTCACATCCACTACATGCTACTTATCATTTATTTCATGCGGGCTTAGGATCAGCAAATGGTCATATAGGTTTTAAGCAAATGATGATCAATGATAAGAGAGCAATAGATCTCAGTAATTATAATCATTATCTTCATCATAAATATTTTGAGGTAAATTACGGAAATCTCATGATTCCTTTTGATCAATGGTTTGGAACTTATCATGATGGATCTAAAGAAATGCATGAAAAAATGCTTAAAAGAGTTAGTATTAAAAACTAATTTTTATCGATAATTTCAATAACTTAGTTATCTTGCGTTAATGAAATATTATACCTTGTCTATATCTCTACATTATGATTATATGCATCTTATATGCTAGCTAGTAGCGTATTTTACTCAATAGGAGGAAATATGAAAAAACTATATGTGGTTATAGTTGCAGTGTTAGCTCATCTGATGTTCATTTCATCAGCTTCAGCTCAACCTACAAACAGTAACCAATTATCCGATCCTCGTGTTAGACAAGCTTTGTGTATGGCTATTGACATGAAAACAATCGGTGAAACATTATTTGAAGATCAAATCATAATGGCGGATAGTTTATTACCAAACGGTCCAATGAAGTCTCCAAATCTACCTGATTACAGTTACAATCCTGAAAAAGCTCGTCAACTGTTGGCAGAAGCAAATTGGGACTCTAATAGAGAACTTGATATGGTATTCTATTATGGAGATCAGCTAACAGCTGACTTCATGGCAGCAATTCAAGCATACTTTGCTGACGTTGGTGTTAAAATGACTTACCGTCTATTACAAGGTGATGTTGGTGCACAACTTAATTCAGTTCCTGATGATGGTGTGAACGGACCAGCTGCTGTTGACTATGACTTAGGTTATGGTGCTCGTGCAGCAATTGCAATGCAAGAGTATTACAATACTTTTAAAACAGGTCTAAACCCACAAACTCCTGGTGATCCAAAAATGGATGCACTAATTGAAAAAATCAATTCAAGTGCAGATCCAGAAGTTCTAAAACCTGCTTTCTTTGAAATACAAGAATATCAAATGGAAAAAGTTAACATTTGTCCATTATACTATCAAAAATTATTCATCTATGAGAGTAATAAAGTTGATAGAAATGGTGGAGCATATGGTAACGCTCAGTATAACTATAACTGGGGTATTACTGATTGGAACGTAAGTGGTGGTACATTACAAACTAACACTGGTCCAGTTGAATTCTTTGAACAGCCTTGGTACAATCTTGGTTTATGGATACACAACAAAGTTGTATTCGATAGACTATTAGTTGCTGATGGTGCGTTACAACCAGTTGGATGTTCAGCTTGTGAAAGTTATGAGCTAGCTGCTGATGGTTTAAGTTTAACATTTAAACTAAAAGATGGTCTTACTTTCCATGATGGAAATGATGTAACTGTTGAGGATGTAGCATGGAGTATTCGTACTGCTATGAAAGCACCTCAAATGCACGCTCTAATTGGAAACACAGTTGGATCAATCAAAGGTGCTGATGCATTTAAAGACGGCTCAACTGATGATGTTGCAGGTATTAAATACAATATTGCAGACAGAGTTATTACGTTAGAATTAACAAAAATTGATCCTAACATCTTAACTACGTTCACTCAATTTGCTATTTTACCTAAGCACTTATTAGGTGATGTTGATCCTTTGAAATTCCAACAAAGTGATTTCTGGCAAAAGCCAATAGGATCTGGAGCATTCAAAATTACTGAAGTTAAAATGAACGACTTTGCGAAGTTCGAACCTTTTGACGGCTATCATGGCGGTAAAGCTGGTTTTGATATCATTGCTTACCCAAGTTATGATGGTGATGGTAACTTAATTAAGAATGCTGCTGCAGGAAAAATGGACTACGGATTTACTAAAAACGTAGCCGATGTTGCTGCACTAGATGCTATGGACAACATGGGAACTAAAGCTGTTGATATCCCTTATACTCGTATGATGTGGATTATGCAGTATCCAAAACCATAGTTAATTTAATCATTAAAGCTGAGGCATACGCCTCAGCTTTCTTTTTTTAATAATAACGGAAAGTAAAAGTGACCACTTATATTATTCAACGTTTATTTATTTTCTTTCCGATGTTGCTTGTCATAAGTTTTCTTGTTTATTCAGGATTAGAATTATCACCAGGCGATGCTGTTTCACATATGATCAGTCCTGAACTCGCATCAACAATTACTGCGGAACAACTTGATGCAATGCGTGAAGCGTATGGGCTAAATCAAAGTTTCCTTACACGATACTGGATTTGGTTAACTAGCATGGTTCAAGGAGACATGGGTTATTCCATGGCAGGTGGTGTTGCTATTTCTGAAATAATGGTAAAAACAGTTCCTGCAACTTTAGAGCTATCTATGGTAGCATTATTTTTCTCAACAATTTTAGGATGTTCTTTAGGAGTTATTAGTGCTCTTAAAAGAGGTTCCGGTACTGATAATTCTCTTACGGTTGCTGGAATGGCTGGAGTTTCTATACCTGAATTTTTTTTTGGACTTGTAGCTATTCTTTTATTTGCTATCGAATTAAAGTGGCTTCCCGTTGGAGGTAGATTACTACCTCATTATGAAACACTTTGGGATCGTATACCAAATATTGTTCTCCCCTCATTAGTATTGGCATTAATGATGACTGCAGGAGCTATGCGTTATGCACGTTCATCAATGTTAGATGTTTTAGCACGAGAATTTATTACTACTGCTCGATCAAAAGGAATGCCTGAGTGGAGAGTAAATATATTACACGGATTTAGAGTAGCCCTAACACCAGTTGTTGTACTAATTGGTTTTCGTCTACCTTTACTTATAGGGGGATCAACTATTATCGAACAAGTTTACCAATGGCCAGGAATTGGGAGTATGTTCATTCGCTCTGTGCGCGCTTCTGATTATCCTTTAGTTATGACAATTTCACTAATGTATGTTTTTGTTGTTCTTACAGCAAGTTTAATAATAGATGTTTTAACAGCGTTAATTGACCCAAGAGTTAGGTTAGGAAAAGAATAATGGCAAAGTCTTCGCTAGATAAGAAATTTGATCAAATAAGAAAACGTGAAGAGGAAAAAACTTTTTCTACAAAAAAAAGAAGTAGAATAGTTAATAAATTTTTAAATAACCGTTTAGCGGTTTTAGGTTTAATCATTTTTACAATAATTATTTTAGCTTCTATTTTTGCTCCTCTTCTCTCACCATATGATCCAATGCGAGTAGATTTACGTTCTATGAGACAACCGCCATCGTTTGATCATTGGTTTGGAACAGATAGTACAGGACGAGATGTGTTTACAAGGGTCTTATTTGGAGGCAGAGTTTCAATATTTATCGGTTTAGGAAGTGCTATTCTATCAGCTGTTGTGGGAATAGCGGTTGGTTGTTACGCAGGATATAAAGGTGGTTGGATTGATGTTATTGCTCTTAGAATTTCTGAAATATTTATGTCTTTCCCTCAAATTATTTTAGTTTTATTACTCGTATCCATCACAGGTCAAAGTTTATTTAATTTAATGGCTATATTTATCCTTACAGGTTGGGGAGGTATGTACAGGCTTGCTCGAGCTAGAATGTTGTCTTTAAGAGAGGAGGAATATGTTCAAGCACTAAGAAGTTTTGGCTTATCTACATTTACGATATGCTACAAACATATGTTGCCGAATGCATTAAGTCCTATAATGGTCAATATTACTCTATCAACGGCAATGTTTATTTTAACAGAAGCAGGACTAAGTTTTCTAGGTTTAGGGGTACCGTTAAATATTCCTACATGGGGAAATATTTTAAATGTTGCACAAGATATTTTAATTTTACAAAACTATTGGTGGATGTGGGGACCAGTTGGAATTGTTATTTCAGTTTTTGTTCTTTGTGTTAATTTTATAGGAGATGGTCTACGAGATTCAACAGATCCATCACAGCAAGGTTAGTAATGGAAGATAAAAATAATATAGCGCTTTCAGTTAGAGATCTTAAAACTTTTTTTTATACGAATAATCGATGCAACAAAGCGGTTAATGGAGTTTCCTTTGATGTTGAAAAAGGTAAAACACTTTGTATCGTTGGTGAAAGTGGTTGTGGTAAAAGTGTTACCGCAGCTACAATTATGCAATTACTTCCAACACTATCAAGAATTGAAGAGGGTGAAATTAAATTTCAAAAAGATGATAAAATTATCAATATTGAAAAATTAGAAAAAAATGGAAAAGAAATGAGGGAGATTAGAGGCTCAGATATTGCAATGATATTCCAAGATCCAATGACAGCACTTAATCCTGTGTACACAGTCGGATTTCAAATAAGTGAAAATCTTAAGTATCATACTAATCTCAATAAAAAAGAAATAAGGGAAAAGTGTATTTCTCTTCTCAATGACATGGGCATACCACTTCCAGAAAAAAGAGTTGATGAATATCCTCACAGTTATTCTGGCGGGATGAGGCAAAGAGCAATGATAGCAATGGCCATGGCTTGTAATCCGAAAATATTAATTGCGGATGAGCCAACAACAGCTCTAGATGTTACAATTCAAGCACAAATATTTGAGCTAATGGATAAATTAAAAAAAGAAAATGATACAGCTATTATACTTATAACGCATGATATGGGAGTTGTAGCAGAGTTAGCTGATAATGTTGCAGTAATGTATATGGGAAACATTGTTGAGGCTGGAACAGCAGATGATGTTTTAAGACGACCAACACACCCATATACTAAAGCTCTTTTAGAATCAGTACCTGTACTTGGAAGAGGGAAAAATCAAGATATTAATCCTATTAAAGGATCAACGCCTGATCCCTATAATAGACCTATTGGTTGTCAATTTGCTCCAAGGTGCAATTGGCAAACAGAAAGTTGTGATGTGATGCCAGAAATCACACAAATAAATGAAACTCACCAAGTAAGATGTCACAAGTACGAACAATTTTTTGAGAAATATAAATGAAAAAAGAGATACTTAAATTACGCGGTGTAAAAGTACATTTTCCAGTACAAGCAGGTGTGTTTAATCGTGTTGTAGGACATGTTTTGGCTGTTGATGGTGTGGATTTAGATATTTTTAGAGGTGAAGTTTTAGGTCTAGCTGGAGAAAGTGGTTGTGGAAAGACAACTCTTGGTAAAGCCATCCTAAGATTGGTAGAACCTACAGATGGAGAAGTAAAATATATTTCACTAGATGATAATGAGACAGAATTAACATCTTTAGAAAAAAAAGATATGGATCCATTTCGAAAGAAGTTACAAATAGTCTTTCAAGATCCGCACTCCTCTCTTAATCCTTCGTTTACAATTTTTGGCTCGCTTCAAGATCCATTAAAAAAATTTGGTATAAAATCAAAAGAGGAAAGAAGAAAAATTATTGGTGATCTCCTAGAAGCAGTAAATATGCGCAGAGAATATATGGATAGATATCCTCACGAATTTTCAGGAGGACAAAGACAAAGAATTGGTATTGTCAGAGCTTTATGTCTTGAGCCGGAACTTATAGTTTGTGATGAAGCGGTTAGTGCTCTTGATGTATCAATTCAAGCACAAGTACTAAAATTATTAATGCAACTTAAGAAAGAAAAAAATCTAACCTACCTTTTCATTACTCATGATTTGAGTGTAACAGAATATCTATGTGATCGAATTGCTGTTATGTATCTTGGGAGAATTGTTGAACTTTGTGATTCTGAAGATCTATATAATAATACTCTTCACCCCTACTCTGAAGCTTTGATTTCAGCTATCCCAGTTGCAGATCTTGACAAACAAACGAAAAGAATTGTTTTGGAAGGAGATGTACCAAGTCCAGTTAATCCACCTAAAGGCTGTCCTTTTCATCCTCGGTGTCCTAAAGCAACTGACATTTGTAAAACTGAGGTACCAACATTAAAAAAATATTCAACAAATGGTAATGAACACTATGCATCTTGCCACTTAATTGATTTACCCGAAATTAGCTAAATGTCTAAATATGATCCAAAAGATCTAAATGGTGTTATGCCTGCTATGATCACATCGATTAATAAAGATGAAACTATAAACAAGGAAGGTTTAAGAAAAATTATCAATCATTTAATAGCCGAAAATATTAATGGCTTGTACGTAACTGGTAGTACAGGTGAAACTTTTTTAATGTCACCAGAAGAAAAAAAAGATGTGCTTGATGTTATTGTTGAAGAAGTAAATGGCAGAGTTCCTGTTATTGCGCATGTTGGATCTATTGGAACTAAAATTACAACTGATCTAACAAAATATGCCACTCATGCTGGAGTCGACGCATTATCAGCATTGCCACCTTTTTATTACAATTTTTCTAATGAAGAGATTTATAATTATTATAGTGACATAGCTCAATCCTCACATTTGCCAATTATTATATATAATATTAGTCACGCAAATTTGCTGGACATTGATATGTTAAAAAGATTGGCCGCTATAGATAATATTAAAGGAGTTAAATATACGGCAGCAACTCATTTTAATTTTGAGAAAATAAAAAAGGAGATTGGAGCATATTTTAAAATTTATTCTGGTATGGATGAAATGGCTATCTCTGGTCTGATATCAGGTGCTGATGGTATGATTGGATCGTTTTATAATTTAATGCCAGAAATGTTTGTAGGAATTTTTCAAAATATGAAAAATGGTAATGTTGTTGAGGCAAAAAAATTACAAGACAAAGTAAATATGATCATTTTGTATGCTTTAAAAAAATCAGGTTATCCATTTATTAAAATGGGATTAAGTTGGATGGGAATTGATTCAGGGTATGTAAGGAAGCCTTTTTCAAGTATTGTCAATACAGAGATAGAAAAGGGAATAAAAGATGATTTAAAAAAATTAATGTCGGAAAATGATCTTTCAGAAATAAAATTTTTAAAAGCATTATAATTAACTTTGTGAAAAAAAATATTTTAAAAAAATTAAAAAATAAAATCATTGTATCATGTCAGCCTAATGAGGGTGGGCCTCAAGACAAGACGTCTATTGTTGTTTCAATGGCAGAAGCTGCAATTATAGGAGGTTGTGGTGGCGTGCGAATTGAAGGAGAAAAAAATATACGAGCAGTCAAAAAAAATATTTCTTTACCAATCATTGGCATAATAAAAAATGACTTAGATAACTATAAAGTTAGAATTACGCCTCTCTTAAAGGATGTCGATCAAATTATTAATAGTGGTGCAGATATTATAGCGTATGATGCCACAAATAGGAAAAGGCCTTTTCCAACAAAAGAAATTATTTTAAAAATTAAAAAAGCAAATCGTTTAGCTATGGCAGATTGCTCAAATCTAGATGATGCTAAAAAAGCTATTTTAGAGGGTGCAGATATTATTGGAACAACACTTGCTGGCTATGTTGGTAAACAAGTAAAAGATACGGATAAACCAAATATAAAATTAATTAAAGAATTTAAAAAACTTAATTGCTTTGTAATGGCTGAAGGTCGTTACAACACTCCGGAGCTTGCAAAGCAAGCTATACAAGCAGGAGCAGATGCAGTTACAATTGGAAGTGCTATTACGCGTATTGATAATATTACGAGTTGGTTTGTAAAAAAAATTAAAAATTAAAATGAATAAAAAAATATTTAACAAATCAGGTATCGCAATTGATTTTGGAGCAACGAAGATATCAGTATCTCAAATAATTAAAGGAAAGTTTAAAAAAACTATTACTGAGCCAACTTCAATACATAAAATAGCAAATAATTACATTCAACAAATTGAAAAAAATATTAAAAACTTAAATATATCTAAATCTAAAAAAATAGGCATTGCTATTACAGGAAGGGTTGACCAATACGGAAATTGGTACCCAATAAATAAAGAAAATTTAGGAAATTTCAAAATACCCCTTAAAAAACTTATAGAAAAAAAATTTAATACAGCTTCTACAATAATAAATGATGCAACAGCTGCAGCTTTGGGAGAAGCAAATTATGGAAAAGGTTTTAAATACAAACGTGTGGGATATATTACAATTTCAAGTGGTATAGGAGTTGGTGTAATTTTAAACAATAAACCTCTTCTCTCAGAAAATGGATTAGCAGGACATTTGGGATTTACAACTTCAACGTTAACAAAAACAAAATGTGGGAGTGGTAGAATTGGAACTTTTGAAAGTATCGCTTCTGGTAAAGCAATGAGTAAAATTGCTAAACAAAAAGGTCATAAAAATATTAGTGCTAAAGAAATTTTTAAGCTTAGTTTTCAAAATAAAAAATGGGCGAAAGAAATAATCGATCTATCTGCCAAATCTGTCTCAGAACTGTGTGCAAATTTGAAAGCTATATTTGATATAGACATAATTATTCTTGGTGGAAGTATTGGAATGGCACAAGGTTATTTAGAGCTCGTAAAAAAAAATTTGAAAAAAGAACCTAAATTGTTTCACGTAAAAGTAGTAAAGTCATCTCTTGGAGTAAAAGCATCAAAAATGGGTGTTTTGCTATAAACACAAGAAACTGATTGTGCTTTTAATGAAAATTGCATAGGTTAATTAAAATGGGAAAAGGACAAAAATTATATTCTAAAGCAAAGCAAATTGTTGCTGGTGGAAATATGCTTTTATCAAAAAGACCTGAAATGTTTTTACCTGAACATTGGCCTGCTTATTTTACTAAAACAAGAGGTTGTGAAGTATGGGATCTCGATGGAAATAAATATATAGATACCTTAATGATGCCAGGAACTAATTCACTTGGCTATAGTCATCCAGAAGTCGATGAAGCTGTCAAAGAAACAGTCGGAAATGGAAATATGTCTTCCCTAAATGCCCCGGAAGAAGTTGAGCTCACGGAAAGATTAGTTGAACTACATCCATGGGCTGATATGGCAAGATTTGCAAGATCAGGAGGTGAAGCTAATTCAGTCGCTATTCGTCTTTCAAGAGCTGCATCTGGAAGAGATAATGTAGCATTTTGTGGATATCATGGCTGGCACGACTGGTACTTAGCTTCAAATTTATCTGACTCAAAAGGGTTAGATGGTCACCTTCTACCAGGTTTAGATCCTCATGGTGTACCACAAAATCTCAAAGGAAGTGTATATCCATTCGAATATAATAATTTTGATAAACTAGAAAACTTAGTCAAAACTAAAAACATAGGCGTTATCAAAATGGAAGTTTACCGAAACAAAGAACCAGAAAATAATTTTTTACTAAGAGTTAGAAAATTAGCAAATGATAATAATATTGTTTTAGTATTTGATGAATGTACATCAGGATTTAGAAAAAATTATGGTGGCTTGCATATGCTTTATGATGTTGAGCCTGACGTTGCAATGTTTGGAAAAGCTCTTGGAAATGGATATGCTGTAACTGCAGTCCTTGGTAAAAGAGAGGTAATGCAAGCAGCAGAAAAATCTTTTATAAGTAGCACCTTTTGGACTGAACGAATTGGATCTAGTGCTGGTCTTGCGACACTAAAAGTTATGGATAAAGAAAAATCATGGGAAAAAATTACAAAAATTGGTGAATACGTAAATAGTGAGTGGATGAAGTTGTCTAAAGAATTTGATCTTCCAATTACTATTAGTGGATTAGCGGCACTGACAACATTTTCATTTAAAAGTGAAAATGCATTGGCCTATAAAACATTTATTACTCAAGAAATGCTTAAAAAAGGTTATCTTGCTGCAACTGCAGTCTATGTTTGTACTGCACACACAAAAGATATCATTGATGGTTACATTGAAAATATACGCCCTATTTTTCAAATGATAAAAGAGTGTGAGGATGGAAAAAATATTATGGATTTATTAGAGGGCCCTATTGCACATAACGGTTTTAAACGATTAAACTAATCTAAAGATATAATTTTATTTCCAATTTTTTTAAAAGGCAATCTTTTTAAATTACTTGTACAAAGACCTTGGCTATCAATATAAAAACTCTGAGATGCAATTGGATCATAAGCATCTTTATGAGATACAGCTGCTTTAATTATTATTAATTTTGCATCTCTAGGATTAATACCTTGTGAAGTTAGTTGACCTAAATCCATTGGTGGTGTTTTAATTGATGTTAACAATAAGGTTAATTGATCATTTTTTAATACAGCTGAAGGGCCCATATTAATTTTTGTTCCCATCATTGAAGCTAAGTGAGATTGTTTATTTTCAAGTTCAAATCTTCCATCAGAAATTCTTTCTAAATTTGCTTTAATAAAAATAGGTTTACCATGAAATGCATCAAATTTTGCACCTATATGTAGCTGAACTTCATTATTAATATGAGCTTTATGACAAGCATCTGCAGCTTCAGGATCATTAATTATAGCAACGATCCCGTTATGATTAGTTTGTAATAATCGATCTAATAAATCAGTAGCATCTCCTGGTGTTCCTCCACCAATATTATCAGCTGGTTCAATTAGTAAAATAGGTTTTTTAATTTCTGTAATATTATCAATCACATTTAGAGCTTCATCCAGAGAATTTTCTTTTGGATAACCATCTTTAATTTTTGCTTCTAGTATATTGACCAATTTATCTAGGTAATTTTTTGCATCACTAATTTTTCCTCTGGTACAACAATTTATACTAAAACCACAATCTGGAATATCGGCGTATGAATATCCTGCCATAACATTAATGCATATGATCTCTGGATCTTTCTTCTCAATTTTTAATGCTTCTTCTAAAATTGTTTTCATTGGATCATTTGCTGTACCGACACCTGTTGGAGGTAAAATATATTTTGTATCCAGATGTACTTGTTTTACATTAGGATCTAGAAAAAGGTCATTTAAAATTGATGCAGCTTTAACTGCTGTTTCTCTAGAATCACTGTGAGGGTTTTTTCTATATGCATAAACACATGTACTATACTTAATCATATTTTCTGAAACATTGGCGTGTAAATCTAAAACAGCAACAATAGGAATAGATATATTTTCTTTTGATAAAAAACTTTGAATATCTCTGAGAAAATCTCCCTCAAAATCATCATGGTTAGTGCTTACCATAGCTCCGTGTAAAACTAAGAAAATAGCATCTATGTTGTGATAAGAAACTTTTAATTTTTCAAAGAAATTTTTTTTAAAATAGTTTTCTGATTCTTCATCAACAGTACCTGAAGGTCTGGCTGACATTTGAATTCCTGGAATTATATTCCAATTTTGACCAGAAGCATATTCTATAAAACCATCTGTTGGAGATCCATTCCCAGTGTTTTCATTAATTATTTCTTCATCATGAAAAATAATAAAATCTTTTAAAGTAGTTGGTTCACCTAAAAATGTATGGGTTTCATGATATATACCTGAGAGAAAAATATTTTTAGACATTTAGTATTTCTTCTAATTCATTATTTGCATGTATTTTTATTTTTTTTACATCTTCTGTAGTTGCTCCATCATAAGGCCAGAGAACTTTTTCGGAAACTGGTCCCCATCCGCCAACAGAAGCAAGTAATTTATCTAAACCAGTGTTTGATAATTTATTAGCAAAAGGTAAAATATATTGTTTCATAAAGTTTAGGACTTTTGCTTCTAGTTCTTGTGCTTTTTCATAATCTTTCTCGATTAAATCCCAAATTTTAACAGCGCCATTTGGACTTAAACATGCAACATTGGAATAAGATCCATTTGCTCCTAAAGGTTTTCCATATACAACCGTATGTCCAGGCACAAATACCGAAAAATCATCTAATAATTCTCTTCTTTGTGAGTACCATTGCTCATCACCCCCTGCACATTTAATTCCTACAAGATTTTGAACAGATTGTTTTAATAATCTAATCTCTTCAAGAGAAAGCAGGACTTTTGCATGAGGAGGATTGTATAAAATCATATAAATATCCTCAACCACCTCTTGCATACCTAAAATAAAATTCTTTGACTCATTAAAAGTTGGAGGCCACCAATCTGGTAAGGTAATTTGAAATCCATTTGGTTTTAAACTTACCATCCGCTTTGCTCTTTCTTGGCAAATTCTTGGATTAGTATGACTTAAACCAAGTTGAAATTTTTTATTCTTTTTTAATGCAATTGTTGAAACTATTTCCGATAATTTATCAAATTCTTGTTCTGTTTGATTATGACATTCTGCAGCGGTACCGTTAGTATAGATACCAGAAACTTTGGAGTCACATAAAATATGAATCTGTTCTTCAAAGGCAATCCAGTCAATTTGATTATTATTAATTGGCAAAAGAATAGTTCCCCAAATTCCATTTGGTTTCTCTAGTGTTTTCATCTTAATGTTTATGTAATTGATCTTCTGCTTGCTTAATAATATCTACACCCACTCTATCGCTCCATCCTTGAATCAATTTCTTAGTTACTGGACCAACATTTCCATCGGCAATTGGCATTCCATTAAACTTTGTTGCAGGCATTATTGAGTATGGCGTACTAGTAATAAACATTTCGTCAGAAGTTGCTAAGTCATAAGATTGAATAACAGCTTCAATCACTTCAATGTCTAAAGATCGGGCTATTTCCATTGTTGAATTTCTTGTAAGCCCCTCCAAACAATTAGTAGTGGTTGGTGTAATTAACTTTCCATCTTTGATCATAAATATATTACCACCTTTATTTTCTGCAACATTTCCATGAATATCAAGAATGACACTTTGTGCATCAGGATCAACTAATTTAGCTTCAATTTCAGCTAACGTGTAAAAAAGACGACTTCTATTTTTAATTCTTGCATCTAAGGATTGTGAGGGTACCATTCTAGTAGGAGGAGTTACTGCATGACAACCTTTAGTATAAAAAGGAGCCCACAAAACAAGATTCATAGGTTGAGTATAAATCATAACAGTTGGCTTAGAGACTTGCAAAGCTGGATTACCTCCAGTGATTGAATGTCCTCGAGAAATATTGTGCACAAGCCAACAATCCTCATTAGCCTTGTAATTATCTTTATTAATTTCTAATAATTCAAGACTAACCTTTTTCATTTCCTCTATTGTTATTTGAGGGTCGATACGTGTTAATTTAAATGATTTATATAATCTTTCTAAATGTTCATCTAATTTGAATGGTTTGAAATTAAATGTTCTAGTAGATTCAGTAACTGTATCACCTAAAAGTACAGCGCTATCAAATATTGAAATTTTAGCATCTACTTCTGGTACAATATCACCAGAAATATAAACTTTTCTATTGTTCATTTTATAATTTGTTTTTTGATTTTAATTCTGCTTTTAATTGTTCTTGTTCCATTTTCTCTTTCTGCTTGTCGTGTTTTGCAGAAACACCATGATAAACAAAACCAAAAGCTCTTCGTGATCGAGTTTTAGATTTATTGGGATCAGCAAAATGAATAATTTTAGCGTGGTGCATTAAAAACATTCCAGCTTTACCTTCAAACTTTATAGTATTTTTTTTATCCTCTTCAGTTCCAAAATCAGTTACCCCTTTTGAAAAACCTAAAATTTCTGATTTGCCATGTGGTCTGTATCCTTCATATTTATGTGAACCTTTAACATAATGGATACATCCATTTTCATCATCAACATCTTCAAGTGCAAGCCAACCAGTAACAGCTTTATCATTATCTAAATTAAAATAATAACCATCTTGATGAGGTGGAGTAGGATTGCTATTACCAGGAGGTTTATTAAAGTATTCCATTGCTCTAGGTATAACATCCTCACCTAAAGCGTTCGCAGCTAATTCTTTTATTTTACTATTGTGAAATAGATCATGAAAGAAAGCATCGTATTCTTCTAACTTTTGCATTTGCATTAAAGTATCTTTGTTTTCTTTATCAACGTAATACACTTCCCCTTCTTTCATTTTAGGAACACAGTCTTTAATATATCTATCAAACTCATTATTTATAAGCTCCATATCAGACTTCGAGAAAAGTTCAGGAATATGATTATAACCATTTTCATCATAAATTTTTTTTAGATCACTTAATTCAGGGGTGTTGGTATTAAAATTCATATAAGATTTTTCTCCTTCATTTCTTTTCGAAGTTTTTCTTGATAAGCATCATGTGCTTCTTGATTTATTTCTGCGCTTTCTCCATAATAAATAAATCCCAGTGCTTTTCTAGTTCTTGTTTGAGATTTATTTCCTTCAGCCCAGTGTATTGTTTTAGCATTGTGAATTAAAAAAGTTCCTGGCTCTCCAGGAAAAGAGACTGTGTTCATTTTATCTTCCTCATTTCCAAAATCAGTAATACCTTGAGAAAAACCTAATACATTGGATCTACCATGTGGTCTGTATTCAGATTTATGAGAACCTTTTACATAATGAATACATCCATTCTCTTCATCTACTTTTTCTAGAGCTAACCAACAAGTAACGGCATTGTGTTTTTTTAACATAAAGTAATAACCATCCTGATGTGGTGGTGTTGGCTTTCCAATTCCTGGTGGTTTATTAAAAAATTGTAAATTTTTGGGCTCAGCTTTTTCTCGTAAAACTATTTCTGCAACTTCTCTAATAGAAGAGTTTTCAATTAATTCCTTAAAGTAATCATCATAAGTAAACATTTGCTGAAGTTGCTTTATAG
>CACIXR010000001.1 GCA_902590695.1 uncultured Alphaproteobacteria bacterium | reverse complement strand
GCCACAAAACAAATAGATTTTTACATAAAATTAATGACGATAAAAATTATGATTTAAACCAAGAAGTATCTAATGATCAAATTGATAAAGAAAAAATAGTATATATGAATTTAAAAGCTGGTGAAATTTCTCTTCATTCAGATGCTCTTTTACATGGTTCTGATGCAAACCATTCAAATAATCCTAGATGTGGAATTACTCTAAGATATTCTCCTTCAAATGTTAAAGCAGATTTATCAGAGTGGCCTTTTTTTTCTGTTCAAATAGCTAGAGGTGAAACAAATCACTCTTTAAATCCTATTGCTCCTATGCCAAGAGGCGAAGCAACCCCTATTAAGGGCTTTCAATTTCATCATGAATTTGAAAGTGAGTGGTGACAAAATAAAATTTTAACTAGTATAAAATAAATGAAAATAATTGATGAAATAATTCTATACGAAAACCCTGATCCTTTGCTCGTTAGTAAACAAGGTATTTTCCCGGGTATAGTAAAATTACAGGATCATTCCTTACTTGCATTATTTACTATTGGGCAAGCTTTTGATTCTGCTGATCAAAGAACATTTGTTTCAAAAAGTTTTGATGATGGAAGAAGTTGGTCTAAACCAAAACCTTTACATAATCATAAATATAAAAATAAGGAAGAATCAGAATCTCTTAAACCACTATTATTACAAAATAATAAATTACTAGCAATAGGTTATGCTTTTGTAAGACCAGATAGTTTAACACCAATTGTTAATCCTTATACATTTGAAATACTACCGCTCAATAATAAAATAAGTATTTCTAATGATAATGGTGAAAGTTGGTCTATGCCAAAAAATTTTAATGTCAATGAAACACCACTTGAAATATCAGGGCCGTGTATTCAATTAAAATCAGGTAGAATATTAGGAGCAGCGCCTCCTTTCCATTTAAAAGAGTCAGATCATTCAGGATGGATAATTTATAGTGATGATGAAGGAGAAAATTGGAGTAAACTATCTGAATTTTATAAATCCAAGGAAGGACATGTTTCAACTTGGGAATGTCGATTATGTGAAACGAATAGTAAAATTATTGTTATTTTTTGGGCTTATGACAATAAAAATAAAAAAAATCTTAGCAACCATGTTGTAATTTCCGATGATGCTGGAAAAACATTTAATACTGTAATTGATACTAAAATCAGAGGACAAGCGTCTAATGTAATGTTTTATAAAGATGATATAATTTTTACCATTCATTGTCACAGAGAAAACCCGACAGGATTAATTCTAAGAAAAGTTGATGTCAGAGATAATAAGTTTTCAATTTTAGATGAAATCAATTTGTTTTCTAAAGATGGTTTATCAAGTGATGATACTAACATAAGTAAACAGTTTGGCTCGCTTAAGTTTGGTCAACCATCAATTCTTCTTTTAAATAACAATGAATTACTAATTTGTTTTTGGTGCATTCATGATAACCAACATATTATTAAAACGTATATCGTAAATATATAGTCATCAATATGTTCAATCTAATATCTAATGAAAAAGAAAAAATGAAAGTAATTAATTATTATCATTTTTCAACTGCACTACAAATGTGTGCTGTTATAGGAACAGTTGCAGCACCTTTAACATTATATTCTGTAGAATTAGGATTAGATCCAGATAGAATTGGTATTTTAGGTAGTCTTATGGCTTTTTGCCAAGTTTTAGCTTTAATTAGTATCCCTTTAACTCTTTATTTTGGTAGTAAGATTTTATCTATTTGGACATTATTTAGCAGGTACATTTTTCTTTTAATTTTTTTAATTGTTCCGTTTTACCAAGATAATTTAACACTTGTTTTCTACTTATTATTTTTTGCAATGCTCATGTTTTCTATTTTACGTTCATTATCTGAAGCTGCATTTGTGCCTTGGATGCAAGAATTTATTCCAAGAGATGTTAGGGGTAGAGTTATTGGTATTAATGGAATTATCTGTACACCCTTTGCGTTAGTTGCATCATATGGAATAAAAATCTGGTTGGACAGTAGAGAGGGTTTAGAGAGATTTTACCCAGTTTTTTTTATAGCAATAATTCTTGGACTAATATCAGCTCTTTTACTTTTAAATTTAAAAGGGGGAAAAAAGATTAAAGGACGAGATGATGATCAAGGTTATTTAAAAAATTTACTTAAAGCAACTAAAGATAAAAATTTTAACTTATTTTTAGTTTCATCAGGAACACAATATTTAGTCATTACCATACTAGCTATTTTCTTAACTCTCTATTTTAAAATTAGAATGAATATTCCAAGTGGGGAATTAATTTTTTCTTCTACGTTAATTCTAATTGGTGGGACGTGTAGTGGTTTAGTAGTTGGAAGAGTAACAGATAGTTATGGTTGTAGAGGTATAAGAGTAATATTCCAAAGTCTACAAATAGTACTATTACTTACTTTACCATTTATAAATTCTGATACTCCTTACTTAAGCTATGTAATTGGAATAATTTTCTTTCTCTTTGGTTTCTTAATGTGGGGAAGTGCATCAATAGGTTATATTTTTATGCTAAACTATGTACCAAGTAATAACAAAGAATCTTTTATGTCACTTGCGTACAGCTTAGATGGAATAACAGCAGGAGTGACAACAGTATTAGCTGGTTATTTAGTTGTTTGGTTAGATAATAATGAGATAATTTTGTTTGATAAATTACTAGGTAGCTATGAAGTTTTGTTTGTTATTTGTGCATTTATTATAGCAATTTCTATGAATACTTTTATTCTTATAAGAGAAGATGGAGCAATGGGAGTTAGAACTTTTTTGAGACAATTAATTTTTTATAGAAAGCAAATTCCATAAGTACCATATTTATTTTTTACCAGGCCATTTCATTAATAGTTTAGCATTTTTTTCTTCTTCAATAGCCTTTTCTTTATCTTTAAAAATTTTCACTACGCATTGAGGTTTTTTACGATCAATTACATCGTAAACTAGATGGTGATCTACTTTATCAATAAGTGGGCCTATCCAACCTGCACAATGATCGCAGTATCTTTTCATAGGCTCAGCATCATTATCCAAAACTTTACTAAGACTTGGACAAACATTCATTCTTAATTCTAATTTTTCGTCATCTAATTTTAGATCCATATCACAGTTTTCTTCAATTCTAATATGATCCCAGTATTCATACATCCCCTTTAAACCTTTTTCTTTGAATAATTCTAAAGTATGTTTTTCTTGATTTTTACTGATTTCTAACCAGTAAGCCTCTAGATGCTCTTCTCCTTGATCTTCGAGAAACTTAAAAACTTCGTTATAGAAACGGGTGAAATGATCACTAGGTATCATGCTCTTTTCCTTATAGTTTGTCTGCATGCTGCTTCTCCTAAAATTTCAGTTTTAATTTCGTATGGAGTATTTTCAGCCAGTGCTTCATTTGTTTTAATAGTTTGATCACAGAAGTTAGGAGAAACATTTCCAACCAACTTCCTTACATGCTCATACGCTGAACAACGATTAACTGTTAAAATAATCTCTTCATCATTAATAGAAATATTATAATCAGCATTTTCCCGATCAAAAAAATGTTGCCAATGTTTAGCTAACATTTTGATATTCCCTTTTTTAATATGATCTTTGATGTCCTTATAAACATCATTACCAACTTTTTTAAAGATATCATTCATAGTTTCGATACCATATTTATTAATGATAAACTCAATAGTTGTATTTGTAGCACCGTGAAAATCCATGTGGACATTACCAGCATCGTTGTAACGAAGTTTTTGATCTAAATTATTTTTATTCACTTTTGTATACAGATTTTCCAGCAATATAGGTTTCACTAATCTCCAAATTGTCTTTTTGTAAAAGAATAAAATCAGCTAATTTATTTTTTTCAATACTTCCCATAATATTTTCTAAACCTATTACTCTTGCTGGTACTAAACTTGCAGCAATAGCAACTTGGGATAAAGTTTTTTTTGAAAACTTATAATAATTTTGTAATGCTTCAATAGAAGTTAATGATGATCCAGCTAATAAACCATTATAAGTAGAAGCTTTCCCTTTTTCAACTGTACACCATCGTCCAGGAAAAAATTCAAACTTAACAGGAACTGGAGAACCAGCTCCCTTAACAGAATCCGTTTCTAAGAATACTCTATCAGTTGGTAAGTGAGATAGTAGTTCAACTAATTGAGGGTGAACATGAATGCCGTCACATATAACTCCAAGAGCAATTCGTGTTTCAGCAATTAAAGCATCAGTTAGAGATAATACATGAACACCTGTGTCATCTGGTGGATAAGTTGGAAGTGCATCATACATATGTGTTACAGCATCCACTCCCCAATCTGCAAATTTAGGAACATCAATTGGATTAGCTCCACTGTGACCTAAATGAATTGAAATTTTTTCTTTTTTAAGTCTCTTTATAAATTCTTCTGAGCCATTCATTTCTGGCGCTAATGTCAGAGCTTTTAATTTACCCTGGCATGCATCTAATAATTCTTCAGCTAAAGGTACAGAGGGATTTCGAAGATTTTTGGGATCATGAGCTCCAGGTAATGCAAAACAAGGTCCTTCTGAATGAATTCCTAAAACACGCGCTCCCTCTTTTGCTTTATCAATATCATTTGATAGAGCGTTTAATAAAGTTTTAGTTTTTTCAGGTGGCAGGCATGGTGTTGACGGTAAAAAACCTGTCACTCCTACTGATGGTAGTATTTTAGAATTATCAACAGTACAATTTTCTTCTGCATGACCATACAAATATTTTAAAAAACCATGTTGCAGTACATCGATCATTCCTGGGAAGATAAAGTTATTCTGACCATCAATTATTTTCCAGTCATCAGAAATATTTTCATTCGGATTTAAAATATCAACAATTTTATCGCCATCAATTAGAAGATCTTTATCTTCTTCTCCATATGGAGTTACCAAAGTAACATTTGTAAATCTTTGTTTGTGTTGCATATATTTAATTTAATATTAAGGTAAAACCTAAAACAACTATAGAAAAAAAACAAGAACTAGGGGAAATAAGATGAAAGACCAATGTGTATGTATAACTGGATCTACGCATGGTATAGGATTTGGAATTGCAGAGGCATTTGCTAAAAAAGGAGCAAAAATTGTCATTAATTCTCATGAAAAAGATAATGGCGCTTTAGATAAGCTCAAAAAATTGACTGAGTGTTATTTTGTACAATCAGATCTATCAACAATTGATGGAAATAAAAAACTAATTCAAGAAGCAAAAGTTAAACTTGGAAAAATAGATACTCTTATAAATAATGCTGGCACTTTTCAAGATACTGATTTTGAAAATATAAATGAAGAAAAATTTGATGAAACATTTAATCTAAATGTAAGAGGTTATATGTTTACATCCAAAGAATTTGTAAAACAAATTTCAAGTGATCAAAATAATAGTAGTATTATTTGTATTGGTTCCTCTAACTCGTTAGCTGCAGAAAAGAATAGTGTCATGTATGATACTTCCAAAGGAGCAGTTCTCATGATGGTTAAATCAATGGCAGTTAGTTTAGCATCAAAGAACATTCGTGTTAATGGTATTGGTCCAGGTATACTCGAAACTCCTCTGACTAGCGCAGGTTTGAATAAAGGAAATAATAAACAAGTAATTAGTTCACAAATTCCACTTGGAAGAATTGGTGAGCCATCTGATATCGGTGGAGCAGCTGTTTTTTTAGCATCAGAAGAAGCAAAATATATTACAGGACAAATGTTATATGTTGATGGTGGAATTTTAGCTAATCAATTAAATTGGGACGAGTCACTTTTATAATAAAATTTTAATAGGAGAGAATATGATCAAAATAATAACTACAGGTGCAAAATCAGTTTTACCATTTAGCCCTGCAATTAAAGCAGGTGACTTTGTATATGTTTCAGGGCAAGCTTCTGTTGATCGAGAAAATGGTTCAGTCATTGAAGGGACATTTGAAGAAGAAATGAGACGTTCAATTGAAAATCTAGAAGTTATTTTAAAAGAAGCAGGTCTGACCTTGGATCATGTTATTAATGTAAAAGGCTACGTAGCTGATCAAAAAGATTTAAAAGAATATAATAAAATTTATCCTGAATATTTTAAAGATCCGCTACCAACAAGAAGTACAATAGTAAAAGTGTTACCTACTTTCTTAAAATTTGAGCTTGATTGTGTTGCTTATGCGCCAAATACTAGGCAAGAAGGATAATCAAAAATAAGTTAATATCCCATCAAGAACATTATAGTCATCATCAACAACTGGAATAAACTTCCATTTATCAAATGCTGTGCATGGATGTGAAATACCAGAACAAATCATATCCCCTACCTGCCATTGATGATTATCAGCAAGTTTAACAAAGGCATGCTGATCATTTGTGCTAAATATTTCTGCTTCACCAATATCTAAGAAACCTTCACCAGGTCTAAATCTTTTTATAGGTTTTGGTAAACCTGAGTCATAGGGAGCATCTCGTTTTCCCATAGTTAGAAAGGCAAGATTATTTTCAGGAATTGATTGTACATACGACCAAATTTCAAGAGCTGGTTGTAGAGATTGATCCCATTGTCTATTGGAATCACTTTTAGCTGTCTCAAGTGCATCCAAATAAGGTCCATGATCATGTGTAATATAACATCCGCTTCGTAATAGTACTTTGATTGGAACACTGAGTTTAATTTTTGAAAATCTTTCCCCCACAATATCAAAATGAGTTGATCCACCAGCAGTAATTAATAATTCATTTAGATGAGAGTAATAATTTGAAGGAATATCATTAATAATATCTTCAATCTTTGAACAAAAATCATGTACAGCATCTGATCCTTTCATTGCTACAGCTGCTATACCCTCGTATGAAGAAATACCTGCGAAAGTAAAATTCTTTGATGAATCCTCTCCAATTATATTAACAAGTTTTAAAAAATCTTCTTTTTTGCGTATACCTGTCCGTCCATTTTCCGCGCCTACTTCGGGCAATAAATTTATTGGATTGGTTAAATTTTGATCACCAAGATTTTTTTTTATATTTGAGAACTGCTCAATTGAATCAACAAAACAATAGAAAGAAAAATTTTTATTTTGATTAATATATGATGCTATTGTTTCTAAATGTGATTTACCTAAAAGTTGATTAGCAAGTAAAACTTTTTTTATACCAAAATCAAACATAACTTGAATTTGATTAATAGCACCAGCTGTAATGCCCCATGCGCCATGTTTTATCTGCTCAGAAAAAATCTGAGGGGCCATGGTAGTTTTACCATGAGGAGCAATATCTAGATTGTGTTTTTCTAAATAATTTGAAAAAGTTTTCAAATTATGAAAATAATTTTTTTGTTTTAATACCATTAATGGCATAGGCATATCTTCCTTCAAAATATTCCATTTTTTATTTTTTAATTCTTTTAGTGGAAATGGTTCACTTGACCCTGGAATACCTTTAGTTCGCCTATCTAAAATAGTATTTTGAATTTCACTTAAATCCATTAAGAATTAATTTCTTTAAACTGACTAACTAAATTCTCTGCATAATCAGATAATGCAATTACATCAGCGCCAATATTTAGAAGATTGTATCCCATATCAATATAATTTTTTGCAACTCCGGGTCCACCTGGAGTAGCTGCAATTTTATTATTTTTTCTTGCTACTTCTGCAACTCTTTTTCTTGCACTTACAACATCAGGATGATCCATTTGACCTGGAACACCTAGTGTAAGAGAATAATCTCCAGGCCCAAAAAATAGTGCATCTACACCTTCCATTTCAGCAATGGCTTCGACATCATTAATTACTTCAGGTGTTTCAATCTGATAGATTACTAATCTTTCTTGATTAGCTTGTTTAATATACTCTGCCATATCAAGCTTTGTATATTTTCCATCATTGTTACCACCATCAACTCCTCTTTTGCCAATAGGAGGAAATTTTGTAAACTCCTCAATCTCTTTTGCATCTGCTAAACTTTTTATTTGAGGTATAATTAATCCCGTACAATCAACTTCTAAACCTCTGATGTAATTACTGTAGCTCCCTCTATTAACACGAAGAAGAGAGTCAACATCATATATCTTAGCAGCATTACTCTGATTTTCAGCTTGATTGTAATCAAGTGATCCATGTTCCATACAAAGCCAGATGGCATCTGGTTGTGCTAAGGCAAAAATTTCTGCCACTTTAATATCAACTGTATTGCATTTTAATATTGTTGCAACTTTCCCTGCACTAGTCGTTCTTTTTACTCTACTTTTGCGAAAAGTATTAAATGGTTTTGTTCCATTATTTTTTGTTGTTTCATCATATTTAGTCATATTTTTTTTCCTTTATTATTTTGCAGTATATCCACCATCAACTGCAATAATTGTTCCTGTTAGATAAGCTGAAGAGTCTGATGCTAAAAAAATTATTGGGCCTTTTAAATCAGTACTATTAGCCATTCGTCCTAGCTGCGTTCTTTTACTATAATTTTCAACAAATCTTTCTGGATGAGAAGGAACTTTAAATCCTCCTGGAGCTAAACAATTAACTCGAATATTAAAAGGACCTAACATACTTGCTGCCCATCTTGTAAAATTATGCATGCCTCCCTTTTCATAAAAATATAAAGGTGAAGTTGCAGGTGCAAAATCTGTACCTTCATAATTGCCATTTTCTACACCAACAGTACCCATCATTGATCCAATATTTATAATGGATCCAGATTTATTTTTTTTCATTTCTTCAGCAAATACATAAGTAATTTTAAATAATGCTGATCCATTTATTCTTAAGCTTTTATCAAAGTCATCTAGGCTGTTATCCCAACCAAGGCTGCCGTGTTCTCTAGAGACTGCATTATTTATTAAAATATCACATTTTCCACTTTTCTGAATAATATCATTATATAGCTTTTCGATAGAGTCATCCTGAGATAAATCCAATTGTAATGCAGTAACTTTATAACCTCGTTTTGTTTCTTCTTCCGCTACTTGTTGTAAACTTTCAATATTTCGTGAAGCTATATATGTATCTGCTCCAGCTTCAGCTAACGCTTCCACTATTTGTCTCCCGTAAAGTCCAGCTCCTCCAGTAACAAGTGCAACTTTGCCTTTTAAAGAAAAACTTTCTAAAACATTCATCTAATTAACCTCACTTAAATTAATTTTAATTCCACCTTCTTCTCTACTCTTTATACCAGCAGCAACAAGTTGTATTAATTCTTTGGTCTCCTCCCATGGAACTGGTTTTACACCTGTACGTAAATAATGAACGTATGACTCTAATTGTTTTTTAAATGCATAAAAAGTATCATTTGATTTTATTTGTATTCCACTTTTAGTTCCAACTAAAGAAACAAGACCAAAACCTCCAATCATATCAAAGACATTAGCAATATTAATATCAATACCTTTTGAATGATGTAAATGGACAATATTTCTATCTTTATCTCCTAGATTTTGTATTGAGGTAAAGCCTGGACCAACAATTGGATATAATGTTTCTAAAGCATGTATCCCATATTTTTCCCAACTTTTTGCCATAGTGACATTAATGTATCTTAAATCACCTAGTTCGTGAGTTGATTGATGGTATGGCTCGTACTCTTTACAATATCGCATTGCAGAAGAACTAATGATGGGCTTTTCCTCATCTATCCACTGCTGAAAAATTTTTAGATCAGTAAAATTATCGCATAATGGTTTATCAACAAAGATTGGTACATTTGCCTCAACGAATGGTTTACACCTCTCAACATGCTCTGAACCAATATCAGTAGCAACTAAAACTGCATCGACTTGTCCAATCACATCTTTTGGATCTTCAACAATATTTTCAATTTCTGCAACTTTAGCAACAAGCTTTGCATCATCAGGATTATCTGTCCATACATGTGAAACTTCTACATCTTTTATACCTAAGGTATTTTTTGGTTGCTTTGAAATGTAATCAATAATTGCTGCATAAGGACATTGTGCTAAAGCTTCTGCATTATATCGACCATTAATAATTATGCTCCATGAGTAAGGATGTCCATTTCCTTCCGTCATTCCTAGCATTGCTAATTTGATTTTTTTATTTTCTATGGGAAACTGAGTCATTAATTAATATCACTTACCACGCTGTCCAACCACCATCAACTATAAGTGAATGACCCGTCATATAACTTGATGCATCAGATAAAAGAAAAATTGTTGGTTTTGCGGTTTCGATAGGTTTACCGAAACGTTTTAACATTGTAGAATTTTTTAAATTACTCAAAAATTTTTTATTATTATTTGCAGCCTTAGTTATGTTTGGAAAAGGCCCAGGTACAATTGCATTAATACGAATATTATTTTTACCATAATACGAGGAAAAATATTTTACCATTTGGTTTAGACCAGCTTTTCCAGCACCATATTCTACAGGATTAGGATTAATATTTTTTGGATACATTTCCATTTTTGGCGATACTAATCCATACATTGAAGCAAACATTACGATACTTCCACCTTTTTTCATTTTATTTGCCACACCTCTCATAAGTAAAAAAGAACCTGTTAAATTAATTTGATTAGCTTTATTAAATTTTTCTGCAGTTAATTCTGATAGTTTATCTGAAGTTGATCCAAATGTTGCATTAACTAATCCATCTATGTGTTTAAATTTTTGATAAGCTAATTTAATATTTTTAGAAATAGATTTAGGATCAATCATATCTAAGTGAGAAAATATAATTTTACTCTTGGGATATTTTTTTTGTAATTTTTTTATTACTAATTCAGATCTTTTGATGTCTTGGTCAGCTAAAAATAAATTTCCGTCTAATTTCAATATTTCTTCGCATAAAACTGAACCAAGATATCCACTACCTCCAGCAATAAAAATATTTTTATTTTTCAAACTAATCATATTAACTGATTTTAATTATTTTTTTATCTTTCCAAGACGATTTAGCACCCAATACAACTTTTAAATTTAAATAAGCTTCTTCTAAAGTTGCTAAGTCACAATCCTTTCCTTCATAACCATCTAAAAATCTGTTTGCTTGTAAAAGAAAATTATTTTGATGTACTTCCATTGGATCTTGACCTTTCATATAATCTTTTTGATCTTTCCAAACACCACTATCATCATCTGCAAACATTAAAGTAGAATGATCAAGTTTAATATTACCTTTAGTGCCAACAAACTCATATGTATTAATATTAGGTTTCTGAAATTGATTAACAGTTATATTGGCTAAACATCCATTAGAAAATTTTATATTAATAAGACAAGTATCCTCAGTTTCTGTTCCCTCTAATACTAATCTGTCGTACATACATCCTACCTCTTCAGGAATACCCAATATCCAAATTAATTGATCAATCATATGAGTAGAAGCATCAAGAATGGCTCCGCCTCCGGTTTCTTCTTTTGCATAATAAATAGTTTGATAATCTGGCCTATATTTAGGAAATTCTTGAGAAGAATTAATATAAGCTAATTTAACGTCCCCAATTTTATTATTCATAATTTGATCTTTTAAGGCTCTGGAGACTAAGCTATTTCTTCTTGTATATCCTACACGAACAAATAATTTTTTTTCTCTGACCTCTTCTATAATGTTTTCCAGACCATCAATTTTTGTTGAAAGAGGTTTTTCTACCATAAATGATAGATTATTTTTTATACAAAACTGCATATGTTCCAGATGCCAATTGGCTGGCGAACATATTATTGCTAGATCAAATATTTGATTAACTTCATCAAGAGAATTAAATGTATGTTGAATTTCAAATTCACTATTTAAGTTTTTTTGTTTATTAACGTCTGGTTCAACAATAGAAATTTTAGCTCTACTAGTTCCCAAATAACCTTTAATATGTCTTTTACCAATTCCACCTGCTCCAATTATTAAAATATTATAAATCATTATTTATATAAAACTAACTTGACCACTTTATAATAGTATGATGTTATATGAATAAGTAAATTGATAATATAAATAAATTAAAAAAAAATGACTCTTAATTTTGAAGAATATAAAACGAAACTTTATTCAGCTGTATTAGCTGATACATTAGATAGTTTGGGTTACCATAAGCAAACATTAACACCTGGTATCAAATCAATAAAACCAGATGTAATTATATGTGGGCTTGCGAGAGTTGGTTTGTATATGCCTATTTATCATGATGATGAAAATACAAATGTTTACGAACATGAAATAGCATTGATTGATAGTTTAAGAAAAAATGAAATTGCTGTTTTATGTTGTCATGGAAATGAAAAGATAGCTCCATGGGGAGAATTATTATCAACTCGAGCAACTTATTTAAAATCAGCAGGTTGTTTAACAGATGGCTGTGTTCGTGATACAAAAATGATTAATGAAATTGGTTTTCCAGTTTTTGCAAAAGGCACTAATCCTGTTGATACAAAATTTAGAGGTAAAATGATGATGGCAGATGTGCCAGGCGAAATAGCAAATGTCTATGTTGAAAGTGGAGATTTGGTATTTGGCGATAATGATGGTGTTGTTATTGTACCATCTAAAGTTATTGATGAAGTAATAAGAAAAGCTCTAGAAAAAGTAAGTAGTGAAAATACTGTTAGAGATGAACTAAAAAAAGGGGATAGTTTAACTGCCGTATTTGAGAAACATAAAATTTTATAATTTTATATTATTATTTTCAGCAACTGCTACCCATAAATTTGGATAAGTTTTAATAAAAGAATTTTTTGCATTTTCAGCTTTAAGTTTATTTTCAAAAACTGAAAAAATACATGATCCACTACCTGTTAGTCTTGTAAAAATAGTATCTTCTAAATTATCCATCTTATTATAAATAGAATTAAAATCGGGCTCGAGTTTTTTAATTACTTTTTCAAAATCATTCCCGTTATCGTTATCATTAATTTCTTCAATATCTTCCTCGACATTATAATCAAAATCAGAAGGAATGAATGTGTCGTACATTTTTTTTGTGGAGCAATTAAAATTAGGTTTTGTTATTAAGAAAAAATATTTTGGGAAGACAATATTTGAAATTAAGTCTCCCCTTCCTCTTACCAAACTATCGTGTTGATTAAGAAAGAAAGGAATATCAGAACCTAAATCTGTATAGTCAAAAATATTTTTTTTATTAATAATTTCTAAATTTTCTAGGATCTTTATTACTGTAGCTGCATTTGAAGATGCCGAGCCCAATCCAGCTTGATAGGGAAAGTTTTTTGTAATTGAAAACGAAATGTTGGGAGGTGAAATATTCAAAAAACTAAATATTTTTTTTATAATACAATCATCAAATATATTATTTTCTGGAGCAAATGCACCCCTGTATTCAACATTGAATTGATTGCTTGGCTTTACCTCTATTTCATCACATAAATTAATACTGGTTATTCCTGTTCTAATATTATGATAATTATCTTCTCTTCGATTTAAAATTTTAAGAAATAAATTTATTTTTGCAGGTGACTTCTCAGTAATACTATTATCCATTAAATTTTTCTAATTTAATTTTAACATTTTCTTCAATTTTATCTTCAGGTTCAGCTAATTCTAGTGCTTGTTGCCAGAAATGAATAGCTTCTCTTTTTCTATTCATAGCATAATAAATATCTCCTAGGTGGTCTAGAGATATTGCTTCACCTGGCGCAATATCTATTACCATTTCCATTAAACGAGCAGCTTCTGAAAGATTATTTTTTTTAAAATGTGCCCAAGCAAGACTGTCAATAATATAGAAACTTTCAGGATTAGCTTCATACGCTTCTTCTAACATTTGTAAAGAACGATCTAATTTCATTTCTCTTTCAACCCAACCATAAGCAAGATAATTTAATACATTTGGACTATCAGGTTTTATTTCAAGTGATTTTAAAAAATCTTTTTCTGCTAAATCCCAATCACCTAATTGTTCAAAACATATACCTCTCATATAATATATATTCCAAACGTCACCGCGATTTTCTTCAATCATCTGGTTATAAATTGATAAAGCTAAATCATATTTTTTATTGTACCGATAAAAATCACCAAGAATTTTTTTAATAGAATAATTGTTATTGTTATTTTGTAGAATAGATAAAATTTTATTTTCAGCATCTTCATATGAACTATTATATAAATAATTTATTGCTAAACTATTTTGTGCATCTAAATAATATGGACTTTCCTTTCCTATCTTCTCAAAAACATCTCTTGCCACTTCGAATTGACCAACTTGATCAAATAGTTCAGCCTTAATAATTATTGCTCTTTCATTTTTTGGATCAATTAATTTGGCAAGTGAAGTATAAAATAACAAAAAATTATAATTTAAACGTCTTTGCTCATTGTTTGAAAAAGATGATGCCACAATTTCAACAAGTGAACGACTAATGGTAGTACCATCCTTAAGTTTATTATTTGTGAAGAAAATAAAATCTAGTAATTCATTTGGTTGGTCTAAATTATCTCGTAATTCTTTTATCTGATTAAATTTTTTATCTAAAAATAAGGATGAAATTTTAATTATATATGCTTCTTGATTATTTTTGTTTTTTTCCAAAATATTATTAGCAATATCTTTGGCTAAATTAATGTCTTCGGTAATAATCGCCGCTATTGCTTTATCAAGTAGTTGGTCTTGTGATAGTTTTATTTTATCGGCATTAAAATTCAATAATGTTGCAGGATAATCATAATTTTTAAAGGCTAGTTGTGAGATTAAAAAGTTAGAACTACTTGTTGCAAAAACACTAGTATTGAAGGAGATAAGAAGACAAATAAAAATCCATTTTTTAATCAAATTAATCATTTTAAATATACTAGAGTTGCACTATGAATAGATAATTGTAATTTTGCATGAATCAATCAAATAAAAAAAATTTAGAATTTATAGTTAATTCTGGAGTAAACTATTTTCTACAAGATTCTCCAAGAAACTGGTTTGAAAATGAGAAAAAATCTGAATTACCTGATCACAATATCAATGCTGGGGATAAAAAAATGAAAATTGATGATGTGATTAAAGACCTTAAAGATCACAAATCTAATCTTCAAAAAACTGCAAAAAATTTAGTAGTCTATGATGGAAATTTAAATGCAAAAGTTATGTTAATTGGTGAGGCTCCAGGAAGAGATGAGGATCAGCAAGGTATTCCATTTGTTGGCAGAGCTGGGCAACTATTAAATAAAATGCTTTTAGCAATTAATTTACTAAGAGAAGACGTCTATATTACTAATGTTGTAAATTGGCGTCCACCTGATAATAGAACTCCTAATGATGAAGAAATTTTAGAATTTTTGCCTTTTTTGCAAAGACAAATTGATATCATTAAACCAAAATTTATCTTTCTATTAGGAGGTGTTGCAGCAAAAGCTATTTTATCAACGCCTCTAGCGCTTGGAAAACTCAGAGGTAAATGGCATGAATACAAATCACTCAATTTAGATGAATCAATTCCTACGATAGCTTCCTATCATCCTGCTTTTTTACTGCGATCTCCTCAGTATAAAAAACATTCTTGGGAAGATTTACAAATGCTACAAGAGAAATTGAAAAATGTATCATAAAAAATTTTTAATTTTTTGTTTTTTTGTATTCTTTATAATTTTTTCAAAACAAGTCTACTCATACCAACAAGATATAGTCACCAAATACGATGATATATTCTCATCAAAGGTTCTTAGTGAAGAAGATGTTTATAACTATCAACAAGCATACAAGTTTCAAGATATATGCAAATGGAAAAGTGCAAACAATTTTATTTTAAAAATTAAAAATAAATCTTTATTAGGACACATCTATGCACAAAAGTTTTTGCATCCAAATTGTTATCGATCAAAGTATTTAGAATTATATTATTGGCTAAAAAAATATAATGATCATCCACAAGCAAAGCAAATTTATAAATTGGCTATTCGAAGAATGCCAGAGGGTTATAAAAGCCCGACTAAACCAAGCATTCCAATTGGAATAGAGTCAGAACAGGTAACCAGTAAAAAGACTATTAAATATAAAAGTTCTAAAAAACTCTCTAATAATCAAAGAGCTGAAAAAAGAAAATTAATTAACGGAATTAAATCAAGAGTTAACAAAGGATGGCCAACAGGTGCAGTACAATTATTAAATCAAAGAGATGTAGATCTATTATTAGATCAAGTTGAGATAGATCAACAAAAGGAATTAATCGCCAAAGGATATTTCTTAGCAAATAAAAATGACTTAGCAATCCAATACGCTTCTGAAGCTCTTGTAAATTCTGCAAAATATGTTCCTTATGCAGCTTGGACTGCTGGTTTATCTTCTTGGAGGCTAGAAAAATATGAAAATGCTGCAAAATATTTTTCTCTCTTTTCGATTAGTTTAAAAGATGATGCGTGGCATCAAACGTCAGGAAGTTTTTGGACAGCTAGATCATATGCAAAACTTGGTCGTTATGATGATATTAATTTTTGGTTAAAAAGAGCATCAAATAATCCAAATAGTTTTTATGGAATGCTTGCATTAGAAATTTTAGGTGTAGATGAAAAAATAGAATGGGTAGAACATACTGATCTAAATAAAAATAATAGTACAATTTTAAATATACCAGCAGGAAAAAGAATACAGACACTAATACAGGTTGGTTTTGCTGATGAATTAGAAAAGGAAATTGTTCATATCAATTCTATTTTAAATAGAGAAATAGCGAAGGAGTCTATTCAAATTGCGGAAAATTTTGATCTAGCCTATACACAATTAAAAATTGTCAATAAGTTAGAGAATTTTGGTATGGATGTTCCTACTTACCTCTATTACCCAACTAGTGTTTGGAAGCCACGAGATGGTTTCAAATTAGAAAAAGAATTACTACACGCCTTTATGCATCAAGAATCTATGTTTAATATAAAAGCAAAAAGTAAAGATGGTGCCATAGGGTTAATGCAAGTTTTACCTTCAACAGCTAAATTTATCACCAAAAGTAAAGATGTAAAAAGAAGCAATAGTAATATTCTTAAAAATCCAGAAATAAATCTGGAGGTGGGACAAGAATACTTGACGTATCTTCTAGATCTAGAGCAGGTTTCAAGAAATCTTATATTTCTAGCAGCAGCATATAATGGTGGTCCAGGAAATTTACAAAAATGGAAAAATGAAACAAATTATATGGAAGACTCACTCTTTTTTATGGAAAGTATTCCATCAAGAGAAACAAGATGGTTCATAGAAAAGATCTTAACAAAATATTGGATTTACCAAAATAAAAACAATAAAGAAATACGCTCCCTAAAAATGCTAGCAAATGGAAATGATCCACTTTATTAATAGGTTATGCCAATTGATACTTCTCTAGATTTTGTTCCCATAAATATTGCTGTTATTACAATTTCAGATTCAAGAACTAAAGAAAACGATACATCTGGAGATACATTAGAAAAGCGCATCACTGATGCTGGTCATAATATGATTAAACGGACAATTATACCAGATGATGTTTCTCAAATAAAAGATACCTTAAATACAATGTCTAAAGAAAAAGAGATTGATTGCATTATTACAACTGGTGGGACTGGATTGACAGGAAGAGATACTACACCAGAAGCTGTAAACGCAATTGCTAGTAAACATATCGATGGATTTGGTGAATTATTTCGCCAAGTTAGTTTTGAAAAAATTGGTACATCGGCAATTCAATCACGAGCAGTTGCAGCCTTAATAAATAGCACGTATGTTTTTTGTTTACCTGGATCAACCGGTGCATGCAAGGACGGCTGGGATGAAATTTTACAATATCAATTAGACATTAGACATAAGCCGTGTAATTTTGTTGAAATCATGCCAAGATTAAATGAAAAATAGTGACTGATTTTTCTATAGAAAAATCAATCAATGGACCTGTAATTGGTTTAGATGAAGTTGGCAGAGGTCCCTTAGCAGGTCCAGTAGTTAGTTGTGGATGTTATTTTTCTAATTATGATGATTTAGAATCAGAAATACCCATTACTGATTCAAAAAAACATACGGCAAAACAGAGAGAAAAATTATTTTTATTTTTTAAAAAATTACAAAAAGAAAGAAAACTTCAATATTACTTAGGCTATGCGAGTGTCGAAGAAATCGATACAATTAATATTTTGGAAGCAACAAAGTTATCAATGAAAAGAGTAATTGAAAAATTTAATTTTGAAAATCCACATCTTATTATTGATGGAAACTTTTCATTAAATTATCAAAATGAAAAATCTATAATAGGCGGCGATAAAAAATCTTTATCTATCGCAAGTGCATCTATTATTGCAAAAGTTCACCGTGATCGACTGATGAGTATACTTGATAGCAAGTTTACATTTTATGATTGGAAAAAAAATGCAGGTTATGGAACTAAAAAACATATTGATGCAATACACAAACACGGTGTAACTCAATTTCACCGAAAATCATTTGAACCAATTAAATCGTTATTAAAAAAATAAATTATCCAAATTTATCCATGCAAAGAACGCATACCAAATATTATTTTATTATGCTTCAAAAAGATGCGACAAATACTAAATAAGTATTATATTTCATCATTCCTCCCATTTGATGAACTATTCCAGGGGTCTTCGGACCCCTTTTTTTATGTTTTTGGCCAAATTTTAAGGTTATCCCTACCTAAAGATTCCCCCTGTTGATAAGTCAATTGACCTGATACCATATCTGCTTAAAGATTCTTTTTATCAATTATGAAGAAAAATCAAATTATCTTAGGTGATTCTATCAAGGAAATGAAAAAATTAAAAGATCATTCAGTAGATCTTATTTTTGCTGATCCACCTTATAATCTTCAATTAAAAGATACCTTATACAGACCTGATCAAACAACGGTTGAAGCCGTAACACAAGATTGGGATAAATTTAGTACGTATAAAGAATATGATCAATTTACCAATGCATGGCTTAGTGAATGTAAACGTGTTTTAAAAAAAGGTGGAGCTCTTTGGGTTATAGGCAGTTATCATAATATTTTACGTGTAGGCTCCATAATTCAAGATGAAGGTCTATGGATTTTAAATGATATCATATGGCATAAAACAAATCCTATGCCTAACTTTCGTGGTACACGTTTTACAAATGCTCATGAAACACTGTTATGGTGTACAACATCAAGAGAAGCGAAATACACATTCAACTATCAAAACCTCAAAGAACTAAATGAAGGAAAACAAATGCGTAGTGATTGGTACATTCCTATTTGTTCTGGAAAAGAAAGACTACGAAAAGATAATAATCAACGATCGCATCCAACACAAAAACCAGAAGCTCTCCTCTACCGAATTCTATTAGCCTCAACAAACAAAGGTGATCTTGTTCTTGATCCTTTTTCTGGAAGTGGAACAACTGCGGTTGTTGCAAAAAAATTACAACGAAGCTTTATTGGCATAGAAAATGATAAAGATTACGTTAAACTTTCAAAAGAACGATTAAAGAATACAAAAGTATTGAAAGAAGAGGTTGTGACTATTGCAAAAAGTAGAAAAGAATTACCGAAAGTTCCTTTTGGTGAATTAGTTGAGCAAGGAATTATTCCACCTGGTGCCGTATTAACAGATAAAAAAGAACGTTTTAAAGCAACGGTTAGTATTGATGGTACGCTTAAAATAAAAGATTTAACAGGATCTATTCATCAAATGGGAGCAAAGATACAAGGACTGCCAAGTTGTAATGGATGGGATTTTTGGCATGTAAAAGATAAGTCAAAATCAATCCTGCTTGATGAAATACGATCTAATTACCGTAAAGATAAACTGAATTAAAAAAAAATTTATTTTAAACTATTAAGTTTTCTGTTAGTTTTATTATTCAAAACAAAACTGCTTATTAAATAAAAGGACTATTATGAAAAAATTTGAAGACTTAATGAGTGTTAAAAATGAAATTGAAAATATAACTGCAGAAGAAGCAAAAGAAAAACTTAATGATCCAAATGTGCAATTCATTGATGTTAGAGATAAAGAGAGTTTTGAAAAAGAAACTATTGGAAATGCAATACATTTGGACAAGGCTTTTCTTGAATTCTATTTGGCCGAGGGTAGCCCTTTAGAAAATGAATTTTTTAAAAATAACCCAGATAAAGAATATGTTGTATTTTGTGGTGTCGGTGGACAAGGAACTTTAGCCACTAAAACAATGCAGGATATGGGTATTAAAAGCGTTAAGAATATTACTGGCGGTATGGCAGAATGGAAAAAAATTAAAGATAATTAATTATAAGGAATATGTATAAAATATTACTTATTTTTATAATTTCATATTTTTTTTCTTTACCAGCCTTAACACTAACAAATAAAGATTTTACAGATAAACAATTACTGTGTCCTAAATTATTATGGGGAGTTGAATTTATTTCTTCTAATAGAGTAAAAGTAATTGAAACAGATTTAAATAAGCAAACTTCAATTAATGAATATTTCTATGATACTGATTTAGATCTATCATTTATTAATATATTCCAAAGTGAAAACAATATCAGGGATCGAGTCTACTCTATTGAACTAAATACTTTAAGAGTTGATGTATGGGCAATGACAGGGGGAGGCTTTACTACAAGAGAAATGTTTCCCATGGGTATGTGTGAATTTGTAGAAAATGATGATATTTTTTTCCAGATAAAAAATTTAAAATCAAACCAGTAATATCAACTTTCACCAAATTGAAACGAAAGAGTATTTTTATCAATAATCTTTAATTCTTCCAACTATATTTAGGCTTCGATCAGCTATTAATATTTCACCAGATTTTAACGCCTGACCAAAGATAGCAGCGATTACTACGTAGTGTGTAACAAATACTATATTACCTTCATTTTCTAAATTGTTTATAAATTTAATTAATTTCTCTAGTTGTGGCTCTTTATTTTTATAAAATTTTGGATCATAAAAAGAATTAAGAGCATCAAACGTTTCAAATTTTTTGAATGCTAGATTTGCTGTTTCTTTACAACGACACCATTCACTAGATAAAACTAAATGTATAGAGATATTGTATGTATCAAAAAAATTCCCTAAATCAATAGATTGCTCTCTACCAACACTATTTAGATTCCGCTGAGTAGAACAATCAAAAATATCAAAATTATCAGGATCTCCATTACCAGGAGCTAATGCATGTCGAATAAATATTAATTTATTGTTTTGTTTTAATAGCTCTACATAATCTGAATTAGCATTACCTGATAAAGAATAAAAAAAAGTAAGTACAATAATAATTAATTTCTTAATCAATTATAATTCTTGGCTCAAAAGGGTGAAGTTTTTCTAAACGCTCAACTGACCAAAGATTATCTTCCGTAACTTGGTTTAAAGAGTACATGCCTTCCACGTCGCCATTAATATCAAAATCTAGCGATCCAGATACACCCTCATAATTAATTTCAACACTGCGAAGTAGTAAAGCTCTAGCGGCTTCCCAACTTCCAGGTCCCATTTTAATTCCTGGTGGATTAGCAACACTAACTAAACTTTTCGATAAATCTTCCTTTGTAATATTATTGTGTGCTTGATGTTGTAGAGCCAAAGCTGCTAGCATCATTGTATCAAAACTAATAGCAGAATAAGGAGAATTAGGATCAACACCTGCATTCAACATTATATTTGCGTATGTTTGAAATTCTTCTGAACTTTGTGAAGTTGCTTGGGCAACAATAGTTGTATTTTTATTTAACTGGATAGGAATATAGGAATAGATTAAATCTTTAACTTCATTCGTTAACATACTATCAGAACCATAATGATGTTTAAAAATACCTGAAGTTTCCAGTTCTTGTAATCTGGTCAAAACAGTATTAACAAATTGTTCTAGTAAATTAACTGTTCGTTCATTTCCGTGAAGGAACATGACTAATCCTGGTTGATTATTGTCTATAGCAATATCAACAAATGTATTAATGAAGTTTTGATTGATCAGTGTTTTATCAGTTAGCAAAGTATTAAATAACACTATACCTTCTTGTTCGGTGAAAACTTTTAAAAAATTTTGAGCGAGTGTAGAATTATAGTTATCATCACCGTAGAGAAGAATTATTTCTCTTATATTTTTAGATAGTAGATAATTAGCAATGGATGTTGATTGCTGAATATCAGAAGGAATAGTTCTAAAAAATAAATCATTATCTTCAATTGTTGAAAGTAATGGGTAACTAGCAGAAGAAGAGATTGTTAAAATATTGTCTGGTATAGTTGCTTGTTCAATAACTTTAACAGCACTTGTTGAACACGTCGGTCCTAAAAGGATTTCTGGATCATTATTTTTTAAATAGGCATTTAAACTATCTTCTGTTTTTGTAGGATCGCATCCTGTATCAATAGTATCAATTGATATAAGACCTCGTCCTACTATACCAATACCGTCCGCATTAATTGTTTCTACAGCAACTCTTTTTGCTTCTGCAATTGCTTCTGCAATTTCACTAACAGGACCACTTTCTGCGTAAAGGGCTGCAATTTTTACTTCTGCATTCACAAAGGTTGAGTAACAAAATATGATCTTCAAGATAATTATCGTAAAAATTTTCATTATATGAGATGTTTTTATCATAAATTTTTAGAATGAAAATGTGGCATTGAGTAAATACACTGGTCTAGAAGTAGTTCCCTCAACACTTTTATCAGCTTCTGCTACTTCAAAACTAATATCAAGACTATTAGAATTAAGAGGAATTTTAAATTTAACACCGTACCCACCACTTGCCACTTCTGTTCGGCTGAACTCACCTGAGGCTGGTCGTTTATAGTAGGTAGCACCAACACCAAGATGGATATACGGCTCAATACGTATAGACTCTTCCCTTTTATCTTCTTCCCCTTCTAAAAAAGGATAAAGGGGTCTGCTCAAATCTGTTCGCAGAAAGAAGCCTTGATCACCAGACATATTACCTGATTCATAACCAGACATTTGGCCTGGTCCTGTTATATTTATTTGTTCTGAATTAATTAAACCTCTATCGCTAACGAGTTTTTGAAAAACAAAACGTGTGTTCAATAAATAATCTCTAAATATCTGCCTATTCAAATTAATATCACTATTCCATTTTATAAAATTTAACGTGGAACCAACACGGGATAATGTTTTTGTATCTGATGTTTTATTTGTATAGATGGGAGTGCCAAACTTTAAAGCTGAGCTACCTTTAAGCGAAAAAGAATCTAAGAAAGATAAGTTAGTGGTTGTATATTTTAACTCTAGAGCATTGTACTCATCGTAAAAGTTATCTTCTGTGATGTTAGGTAGTATTGAATATTCTCTTTCTTTAATCCATTGCCAATCTAATGAAAGATTATTTTTTATAAGCCTTGTATTTTTTATTTGATACTCAAGACCAAAGTTGATTTGTTTGAATTCTCCTTTTTTTTCTAATCCGTTTGGTTCCGAATAAGATTCATTAACAGCACCAAATACAGAAAAGTCTGATGCAAGAATTGGAACTTTACCACCAACAAGATAGGCTTCTCGAAAATCTGTTCGTTTAATTATTTCTGTATCATCAATTGGCACATTAACACTATTTTCAGGATCTAAGACGTAAGCTGCATAAAGATTTTCACCATAACCAAAAGGACTATTAAGACTAAAGTAAGAAGTAAACTGATCTTTTCCCGCTGTTTCAGATAATCCATTTGAGTAGGTAAAATAACCATTAACTAATTTATGTTCAGCATTTAGTTGTAGTGAAGAAGTTCCAAGCTCCTCTCCTGCCTTAATCGTAGTTTCTAATTCAACACCTGGTAATTCTCGTGATTTAATGATCGATTTTTCAATGACGGGATATTCTAATCCTTTAATACCAACAAGTTTTTCAAAATATTTTTTTATTGGCTTAGAAATACGTTTATCTAGTTGTGAGTAATCAATTGATTCAATTTTACCAGGAAAAACAATGGCTTTTACCTTAGTATTTTGTTCAATCGTTTGAGGTGGAACAATAAAACGGGTTAAAAAATATCCATTTAAAACATACAACTGTTCTAATGCAATCAGTAAATTATAAAAATCTTTTAATGTTATTGTTTTAAAAATTTTTGATTTAAATAAATTTTTACGAAGCTCTATCATTTCTTCAATTTCATTTTCAATTTCAATACCAACAAAATTAAATGAAATATTTTCTGCTCCAGGTGGTACGACCAAGCCTGTTTCATAAACAATATAATTACCTGTATTTGTCAAACCAGGATATGACATGAATGAAATAGAAATAAAAAAGATAAAAGATAAAAAGTATTTCATTTATAGCCTTTGGATACTAATTGCGTCTACCTGAGGAAAAGATGTAATAAATTCATTTTGTATTAGTGCTGCATTAGATGCACCATCAACAGATATAAAAGATACAATTCGGGATACGTCATCGAAAACATCTTTATTAATTTTTTCCTGTACTACAATTTTTTCTTTTTCTTCATCTGGTGCTACACCTGGAAGAGGTGGAGTGGTAGAACCAGCAGTAATATTTGCTGTTTGTATTGCTTCTAATGCTCCAGAATTTTCATTTATTGTAATTGGACTTGATGTAAAACCAGATAATTCATAATTTATTGTAACATCTTTATCATTGCCAACATCTGCATCTGCAAAACTGCCAGAAGAACTAATAGAAAGATCAGAACCTGTTAAGTTTAAACCCGATATAGTGCCACCACTTGTAGTGGCCGTTGTATTTCCATCATATGTTTTATCATTTGCCGAAGCACCTGACACTGTAAAGTTAGCTGACATTAAAGATCCAGTTGTAGCCGTAACAGTTGAAAGATTAATATTTCCCATGCTAGCATTTGTTAATGTACCTCCATCTAAAAGTTGTATATTGAGATCTTCAGCCGTCAAACTTGCTGAACTAGCTACTACATCACCTTCTCCCGCATCTCTATCGCTATCAGAAACACTATTATCATTTGTATCACTTGCAATAATTTCTAAATTAGATGCGGTGTTAATATTGCTATTAATGTTTACATCTCTTCCTGCATGAAGGTTGAGACTACCCGTACCAGTGACAGTAATGGCAGAACTAATAGTGATGTCAGTATTAGCTTGAAGAGTAACATCAACACCGTTATTCAGAAATTCTTCTAATTCTGTTTTATTGATTACGATATCATCACTTGTATAATCTGTATAAGACGTATTACCTCGGATAATTGTATCTGACCATAAAGATATATCGCCAGTATTATCACCCGCATCGCTTGCACCATCACCTTTAGCACTTCCTGCAACCATTAAGGTACCAGTATCATCTAGAGCAATATAATTTGGAAATTGGTCAGCATCTGCTAAAGTTGCTGTAGAAGTATCAAGTTCATTCGTACCTGTTTTACCAAAACCAATCGTATATTGTAAACTTGCACCAGTTAGAGAGGTATCTTCAAAACCAAATAAATAAATATCATCTTCAGCAAAATCCCCTATTGCTATTCTATTACCATCACCATCAATAGCAACTGTAGCCGCCCCCCAACCAGTTATTGGTGTTTCACCAGATGCTGAAGTATCATAATTTTTACCTCCAGTGTAATTATTCCCTATGGAAGCTGCATATGTGGCACCAGTAAAATCTGAGTCACTAAAAGTAAACAAGTGTACCGCTCCATAATTATCATCAGCATCATTTGTTGTATTTTTTCCATCATCTTTAGGTGAACTTACTGCTAAGATTTTTCCATCTGCTGTTAAACCAAGCCCTATTCCAAATTGATCATTATTGCTTAATATATTAAGTCCGTTATCACCCAAGTCCAAACTCTTTGTTAAAGTATTTGTAGGGGCATAATCTATTCCTATTGTTCCAACATGAGTTGGGTTATTAAAATCAGTTGATGGGTTTCCATCACTATTTGTTGTTTGATCAAATGTGATTAAGTAAACTGCTCCAGCATTACTATGACCTCCATTTGCTCCATCATCTTTCATTGCTCCAACTGCAAGACGTGATCCATCATCAGTCAAAGATAATGAAGTAAAACTATCACCAGAACCAAGAGTACCAATTGATAAATCATAACTAGATGAATTATAAGTATGTCCAATTGTTCCTACGTGTGTTGGATTAGTAAAATTTGTATCATCAAATTTTATTGTATACACTGAACCACTATCAACCCCGCCTGATGTTGCATCAAGTTGTGATAAAACTAATCTATCCCCGTCACCATCTAAGGCGGTTCTCCAAATATAATCACCAGCTGTTAAATCATCTAAGTCTAAACTATAAGTTCCAGTGTAACCTTTTCCAATTGTCCCTACGTGTGTTGGATTTTTAAATGCTGTGCCATCATCGAAGGTAAATAAAAAAACAGCACCAGTATCTGTTGCGCTATCATCTGCTCCATCAACTCTAGCAGCAACTATGGCCATTCTATTACCATCACTGTCTAAGGCAGTTCCTTGACCAAATCTATCATCATCATCAAGATCAATATCTAGAGAACTACTTCCCGCACTTCCATAACCATATCCAATTTTTCCGTACAAACTTCCACCTGTAAATTCATCATCATTAAATCTAATGAGCATAACTTCACCACTTCTACCTAATGACCCTCCATTCCCATCTGCATACCCTGATGACATTACAAGGCGACTACCTGTTTCATTCAAGGCTACACCTTCACCAAATTGATCATTATTAGATAATGAACTTTCCACATCTATATCTTTTTCTCCTGTATAACGGTTTCCGATTGTTCCAACGTAGGTTGCAGAAGCAAGGTTGTCGGTTAGCGTATATAAATTTACAGCTCCTGATTTAGGGTTGTTACCACCAGGGTTAGATTGATCCAAGTAGCCAACAGCTAATCGATCAGCATCTTTATCAAAGGCAACAGAGTTTCCAAATCGATCTCCATTAGCCAAAGTTACTGCATGAACATTTTCGTCACTTGCATCAAGATAATCATAATCTTTTCCTATAGATCCAATATAGGTTGGTATACCTGTTGCAGCAGAAACAAGGCTTCCACTATTCATAAACTTAAATAATCGTACAGCACCTGAGTTACCTTGATTATTATTTTTACCATTATCTCGCCAAGATCCAATAGCAAGCAGAGAACCATCGTGATTAAAAGAAACTGCTGAACCTAATTCATCGTTTTTTTTGGGGGTTAAATCAGTATCGCTATTCGTATCAAAATCATTTGCGATTACAGCACACTTGTTAGTTTTCGCACAATCACTGTTAGTGCTTAAATTTTGATAACCATTGCCAATTCGTGATACAACTTTACCTCCAGAAAAATCTGTATCATCAAAAGCAATTATAAATACTCCGCCAACTCTATCTTTTTGATAATTATTAACATGTTCTTCAAAACCATCATCACCTTTTAATCCAACAGCCAGAACATCTGCATCACCGTCTAATGCTACACTTGAACCAAATAAATCATAATCACTTAAAGTATTACCTTTTTTAACAATTCCCTGTCGAAATAAATTCACATCCTTAGATCCTGTATAACCACCTCCTATTATTCCAGTAATTTCACCACCTGAGTAAGAAGTATCATCAAAGCTTATTAGATAAACCGCACCAGCTTCTGTTGTGCCATCATTTTTTGCATCATCACCTGTTGCTCCAACTGCCAATCTAGTCCCTGTACTATTAAAAGATACAGAGCGACCAAACTTGTCATCCTTTTGAAGAAATGAATTATCTACATTTTTTCCTCCAGTGTATCCTTTTCCAATACGACCTATCAGTGTTGCATTAGTATAATTTCCATCATCAAATTGGTACAAATATACCACTCCAGTTCTTTTATTATTATTTGATTTACCATTTCTAGCACCTACAGCCATTAAAGTAGCATCATCACTGATTGCTATAGCACTTCCAAAATTTTCAACCTTAGTTAGATTAGACTCCCCTACATCGTTTGTTGATGTAGGGGCATAGTCCTTTCCAATTAAGCCCAAATGAATCCAGTTTTGAGAAGTTACACCCGTTCCAACAGTAATATTTTTTGGATCAAGTAATAATTGGCCACCCTCTGATATATTGACATTTGATAATCCAACATGTCGTAATGTGTCTTTGGAGGAAATTTCAACAGCACCTCCTGTTATGCCTGTTGCATCAATATTACCAAGCATAGTCGTTTCTTGATCACTCCAAATGATTGCTGTACCTGCATCGCCATTAGAAGAGGAAATATCAATATTCGATCCATCTGATATTAAAATAGTTTTTGCGTTAACAAGTGATCGTCTTTCACCCCACCTATCAATAAAAACATCTTGTTGCTGGGTAGTTCTTGTTAAATTATTATTACCCTGAAATTCTCCCCCAATACGAACTAACCCTCCATGGGTATTACCTGCTACATTAATATCAGTAGATAATAAACGAATGTAACCTTCAGACTCTATATCAATGAAACCGCCTTGTTGACTGCCTTTTGAAGACATAGAGCCTGAAGACATAATGTTTGGTGCTGATACTAGAATATTACCACCCTTAGTATTTCCTGATGTATTAATTTCACTGCCATGACTTTGAATAATTTTATAATCAGATTGAATATCAATTTTACCACCAGCATTAGTAGAGGAAGAAGCATTTAGAGTTCCACCTAAAGATATTTCACCTGTACTATTAAAACTTATTGTTCCTTCATTTGCACCTGACACATCAACTTTACCACCAAAAGATAAAAAATTACCTTCTACGTTAATTTTACCATTTTCTTTGGCTGTTAAATTTCCTGCAACGACAATATCACCTGCACCCCCAAGGGTAATGACGCCATTTTTTTGTGAGGCCGTAGTTGCAACAAGATTACCTGGAATATTGACAGCGCGCTGAACAACATTTTTAGCAGCGCCAACATCAATGTCTATTCTATTTGCCGTTGATGTTCCTGCATGATTGATAATGGTATTTAATTCTTCTGCATTTTGATCGAGTAATGTTATCGCTTCACTAAATGGAATGCTTACTTGTAAAAATTTATCACCGCTCAAGTCTAATGTAATTTCTTTTCCAGCCCCTATTCCAATTTTACCAAGGTTCGCATTAATCGTACCTTCATTATTAATAGCACCACCTAAGAGAGCAGTAAAGCCTCCATCCAAAGTGGTAATAGAACCTTTATGAATAATAGAAGAAAAAATATTATTTACATTATCTGCTTTAAATAGAAATTTATTATTGAGAAAATCATCATTGGATAAAGCCAGCGTGGAGGCAGCAAAGGAATGCGCATTGATTGTCGACGTGGGTGTAAAGTAGACACCGTTTTCATTCACCACAAAAACTTTACCATTGGCATTTAATACACCAGCAAGCGTTGTTGGATTTCCAGAGACAACTCTATTTAAAGCACTTGCATTAATAGAAGGTTGATTAAAGGTTACACTATTTTGTGCCCCAATATCAAAACTCGTCCATTCAATAATCGATTGTTCGGAAGACTGGGTAATCGTCATGGAATTTTGTGATGAACTGACAGAAATATCCCCGGAGATAATATTTTCCCCGCTTGGAAGAGAGGAAGCGTAGACGAATTGTGTTTCTAGAAAGAGAAAAGTGAGAAGAAAAATAAAAGCATTTTTCATAAATGCTTATAGACTTTGAAAACCTGAACCTTCAGTATTTAGAGCAGATTGTATGTTGGCTTCTCTTGCTAATTGAAGGGACATATTTGAGCCAACTATAGCGTCTACAGATACGAAAGGAACAATTTTGTTAATGTCTCCAATCATGTTTTCCACAATTTCTGTTTGATCATTACTGGTCACTTCTACATTATTATTTTCGATTGAAGAACTGCTCGAACTTGTCCCAGTTATAGCTGCTGTGACACTCTCGGTAATAGCAGTACTACTTGTATCTGTCACATCCATCGTGCTACTTAAATAGCCACTGAGATCATAGTCCACTGTTGCATCTTTTGCTGCACCAATAGTTGCTGATGTGAATGTGGCTGTATTTACAAGTGCTAAGTCACTACCAACTAACGTTAATCCTGAAACAGATCCTGTTGTAGCAACTGTTGCTGACGTTGTGCCATCGTGCGCTTTATCACTGACAGCTGCTCCCGAACCACTAAAGTTAGCTGATTGCAGTGTTCCTGTAGTAGCGGTAATAGTGGCAAGTTCAATGTTCCCCATACTGGCATTACTCACACCACTGCCGTTATTAAGTGTTATATCTAAATCACTTGCCGATAAACTTATAGATGTTGTTCCATCACTTTCATAGGCTGCTAAGATATCACCGGTCCCGCTATCACGCTGCGCACTCACGACATTATTAGTACTCGTGTCACTGGCAATAATTGCTAAATTACCAGAAGTACTAATTGACTTATTAATATCAACATCACGTCCAGCATGCAGACTTAATGTTCCTGTGCCAGTTGTTGTAATGGGCGCGTTAATTATAATATCGGTGTTCGCTTGAAGTGTCACATTCACATTGGTATCAAGAAGAGCTTCAAGCGCATCCACACTAATTGTAATATCACTACTGGAATCTTCAGTATAGGCTGTACCATCAAGATAATTAGATGACGTCAATAATTCTACACCTCCACTTGTATATCCTAAAGCAAGGTTGGAACCATCAGAACTTAAAGCCATTTTTTGTACATCTGCACCATTCAAAGCATAAAATGAGGAAATTAATGTTGGGTTTGAAAAACTTGTATCACTAAAACCGTACCCTTTAATTATATAATCACCTGATGTGTTAGATGATATTAAAAGAGTGCGTCCGTCTCCACTTAACGCATGAGCACGAACGCCACGATTTCCGCCAGCAGGGGCATCGAAGCTAATATTATTATTACCACTACACGATGAGCAATCATGTTTAAATTGAAGAGCAAGTGAAGGATTAGAAAAATTATTATCTGAGAAAGTAACTATATTATTTTCAGAACCTGTAAACGAAAGAGCTGTGGCATCATCGGTTAAATTCAAATTATATGGTATATTATTACCTAATGTATGGTAATTAATACTCGTTATAGGGAAAGTAGAATTATATGAATATGGTGTACTTCTACTCTCAGCCCAGAGTACCCTTGTTATTGTGGGAGATGTAAAATTTGTATCACTAAATGAAATTAAATGAATACCTTCAAGCACTGCTACTGCCATTCTTGATCCATCAGAATTAAGAGCGATCCCACCTCCAAATCCCTGGTTAAATAAATCTAATAGTTGTAAATTTTGACTGTAGGCTGCATTAGGAGTCTCGGAGATATGCCCAACAATGGTTGGATTAGTAAAATTAGTATCGTCAAATTTAATAGTATAGACAGAACCCGCTTTACCGGGGGCGTTATGTATTGGTGCTCCTAATACCAGACGATCACCATCATAATCTAAATCAAACTGAGGGGGATAAGGATCATTTGATGGAAATTCAAAATCTAAACTGCCAGGATGAGTACCTGATAAAGCATCATAACCTTTACCTATAATACCTCTAAGAGTTGGATTGGAAAAGTTTGTGTCACTAAACTGAAATAAATAAAGAGCTGCATAATTATTGCTACTATCATTATAGCCATCGTCAAGCCGTGAAAGTACACCAAGTTTTGTTCCATCTCCGCTTAATCTTACACCGGACATTCCAAATTGATCATCATTTGCCATATTAAAACTAGTCAAGTCGACTGCACTATTAGCAGAACTATCTATTATTGATTGATATGTCCAATTTTTTGAGGTGCCAACATCCCCGATAGTAATATTTTTAGGATCTAAAAGTAAAAGACCACCAGCACTAATTGAAATATCATTTAGTCCAATATGACGAAGTGTATCCTTTGATGATATTTCAACTGACCCGCCTATTGTTCCTGTTGCAAGAATTTTTCCCAGCATCGTTGTTTCTTGATCACTCCAAATGATTGCTGTGCCTGCATCACCATTACTAGAAGCAACGTCAATGATAGCGCCTTTGTTTATAAAAACAAATTGTGCATTTTTCATACTTGGAAGAATTCCCCAACGATTAATAAATGTTTCTTCTTGTGCTGTTGTCCGTGTTAGATCATTACTTCCTTGAAACGCACCACCAATTCTTACTAAACCACCTCTACTAGTACCACTAGCATCAAGGTTTGATGTATAAAGGGTTGTTTTACTGCTTGCTTCAATATCAAGTTGTCCTCCCACACCATTCAAACCTGCAGCTATAATATTTCCTGATGTTTCAAAATTTTTTGCACTAATATTTATGTCTCCTCCTTCTGTTCCAGAGGCATCTAAAGTGCTATTCGATGTTTGTATAATTTTATTTGATGACGAAAGAGTAATATTACCTCCTTGTGCCACTGTTGATGATGCATCAATGGATCCATCAAGATAGATATTACCTATCGATGCAAAGTTAGTATTACCTAAGTCTTCACCTGATACATCTACCTTTCCAGTAAAAGAGATTAAACCCGCATCAATATTAACGAGACCTTCCTTTGCAGTCATGTTTCCTAAAACATTAATAGGCGCCGTACTTCCTCCAAGAGTAATAACACCATTTTCTTGTGAAGCTGTTGTGGCAACAAGATTACCTGGAATGAACACGGCGTTGTTTAATGCTGTTTTAGCTGATCCAATATCAATATCTATAGTGTGAGCATTAGAAGATCCAGCATGTTGAATGAGAGCTTTAACATCGTTATTTTCGTCATCAAGAATTGTCGTGGCCAATTCTATTGGCACCGCTACTTGTAAAAATTTGTCTCCACTTAAATCTAAGGTGATTTCTTTTCCCGCACCAAGACCAAGTTTTCCAAGGTTAGCATTAATGGTCCCTTCATTATTGATGGCGCCGCCTAGTAGAGCAGTAAAGCCTCCATCTAATGTCGTGATCGATCCCTTATTAATAATTGATTGAAGGGATGATTGATTTGAAGAACTAAAAGAAAAAATATTATTGAGAAAATTATCATTGGAGAGAGCAAGCGTGGAGGCAGCAAAAGAATGCGCATTAATTGTAGATGTTGGTGTAAAATAGACACCGTTTTCATTGACAACATATACCTTACCATTCGCATTCAAAGATCCTGCCAGTGTGGTAGGATTGCCGGAGATAACTCTATTAAGGGTACTAGAACTTGATGATGGTTGATTAAAGGTAACGGTATTATTTTCTCCGATATTAAAACTATTCCATTCAATAATGGCTTGATCCGATTGTTGCTGTATCGTCATCGACTGATCATTGGAGGTAATAGTAATATCACCTGCAATAGTTGCATTACCACTTGGCAGCTCAGCCAATACAAAGCAGGAATAAAAAATGGTTATAATTAAAGTAATAAAGACTCTCATAATATTTTTACGAGGCCTTTTTTTTATAAGGGTTTTGACCAACCTTAATTAAGATTTATTGTAGATCAAATTTAGTAAATATTTACAATTAAATTATAACAGTATTTAAAGAAAAATAAAAATTATTGCATTATGTAGCTCTAGTCTTAGCTTATTCGTTGATAAATCCTGCCCATATAAGAGAAAAGAGTCAACGCTCTTGCAATAAAGAAAATGCAAAGTGATAGCCATAAGCCTGTATTCCCAAAACTTGCTATTAAAAAGAAAGAGACAACAATATAGATGGCGACAGAGACGATCATCGCATTACGCAGTTCAGTTGTTTGCGAGGCTCCAACAAAGATACCATCAAATTGAAAACAAAAAGAAGCCGCAAAAGGAATAATAATAATCCAGTAAGAATAAGAAAAGCTGATCTCTCGTATATTTGGTAAGTCTGTCATTGTAATAATGTAATAATTTTTGCTCAAGAAAAAGATGGCACAAATTATTAATCCTGTTGCCGTGCTTAAGATAAAGGAATTTTTTATCACATCATTTAATAACTGTCGGTTTTTTGATCCAATAGAGTATCCAACGATACCTTCGGTAGAAAAGGCATAGGCATCAAGAACATAAGCGGATAACATAATAAAATTAAGCAAAATGGTATTTGCCGCTACTGTTTCTTCGCTGATAGAATTACTAAGATAGGTAAAATATAAAAAGGCAAAAGCAAGAAGAAGAGATCGGATAAATATATTAAGATTAATATTAAAAATATTTTTTACTTTACTAAGATTAAAAATTTTTTTTGAATTAAATTCTAATTTGGTCATCTTGCTTAAAGCATAGAATGTATAAAATAAAAAGATTATTGTTGTCAGTGTTGAAGCTACAAGTGTGCCTAAGGCAACACCTAAAACATTTAAATTAAAAAATAAAACAAAAACTAAACTTAAAATTATATTTGCAAGAGAATAAAATCCTACAATGAGACTGGATGTTTTAGTTTTTTGTAAACCAATAAACAATCCTGTAATTACAAAAATTGTAAGCTCGCCAAAAGAAGAATAAATACGAAAAGTAAAATAATCGTTAAAATAAAGTTTTGTTTCCTGTGATAACTCAAAAATAGATAAGGAAATATTATATATGTATGTTTGAAGAATAATTAATAAGAGGGAAATAATTATAACAAAAGCAATATTACGTAAAAAAATATTTATAATTTCTTCATAATCATTGGATCCATCTGCCTGTGATATCATACCTACCGTTCCTGAACGTAAAAAACTAAAACTGCCAAAAAGAATGGAGAAGATACTTGCTGCAATACTGGTAGCAACCAAGTAACTTGCATTATCAAGATTGCCCATTAAACCTGTATCAACTATAGCTACAAAAGGAACGACTAAATTTGCGAAGAAAATCGGGATAGATAATTTAAAAATATTTAGAATGGATGATTTTGACGACATTTTAAGAATAGAATTTTTATTAGTTAGTCGTTTTGAGGTTTTTTATAATTTGTTCAAGTAGTAAGAATAAAAAAACCCCCATATGTGGGGGTTTTATAAATTCGGCTCATCACCTAATGCGAGGCCTTTTAAAAAAAGGTCTGCTTAAATTGCTTGTTTGGCTTTGGTTGTGGACACCACCCTTATTGTGTTGGCGGACTCATTTTTTTAACTCCTTTATTTGGGAGCACGATCAATTATAATTATAAAATTCTAATTATTTTTTCAAATAATATATTGGTGAAATTTGATACTAAAGTATTTGGCAAATGAATTAAAAAGAATATAATTCACTATCTTTATTTCCTAAATCTTATAAAACTCCAATTAATTTAAATGAAAATTGGCAGATACAAATACGAGTTTGATTTCTTTAGCTGGATCAAAAAAACTGAGCTAGTTGAACTAGATGGTGTTAATCCGTCTGATGATCCAGTACGCCCTGAACTGGATAATGACTTTCGTACCTCAAAAGGAAGAAAAATATTTGGCCTCAAATATAAAGATGATATTGAAGGTATTGCCTGCTTTGCCTTTACAAATGAAATACCTGCAACCATTAAAGAAATGGATTTAATGAGTGTTGAAGAAGATCAAGCAACCATTCCAATTGCCTATACGTTATGGTCTTTTAAAAAAGGGGCAGGGAAAAAAATTATGAAAGAATTACAAAAATATATTAAATCAAAAGAGCAATTTGAAAGCATCATTACTATTTCGCCTTTAACTCCAGTTGCTACACACTATCATATTCGTAATGGTGCCAGATTAATTAAGATTAACCCTACAACGCAGAACTTCGAATATAAAATTTAAGACATAGGGGTTCAAAGAGTATTATTTGAACTATTTATTTTACAAATCGAAACAAAATAAATATTGTTGGAAATGGCTTACCAGATAAATACTAATTATTCCGTTACCTTTGATGACGTTTTGCTTTCACCAGCATATTCTGAAATTAAACCAAAAGACGTAGATACTTCTGTAAGGATTGGAAAAGTAAAATTACAAATCCCAATACTCTCTGCTGCCATGGACACAGTGACAGAAAACAAAATGGCTATTAATCTAGCACTACATGGTGGTCTAGGTGTTATTCACCGCAATATGCCAATTGATAAACAAGCAAGCGAAGTTAAAAAAGTTCATGGCTTTAAAGTTAACGCTAAAAAATTTCAAAATGCTGTAATTAATTCTAATGGAAAGATTGCAGTGGGCGCTGCAATTGGTGTTGAAAATAATGCGTACTTACGACTATTAGAATTATTAAAAGTCGGCGTTGATATAGTCTTTATTGATGTTGCTCATGCACATACGAAAACGACTTTACAGTTTATTGAAAAAGCAAAAAAAGTTTTAAAGAAAACACCTCTCATAGTTGGAAACATTGCTACAAAAAAAGCTGCATCAGATTTAATTAGTGCTGGTGTAGATGCTATTAAAGTAGGTATTGGACCAGGATCAATTTGTACTACAAGAGTTGTAACTGGTGTTGGTATTCCTCAACTCTCCGCTGTAATGGAAACATTTCAAGTTGCCAAAAAATTTAAAATTCCAGTAATTGCAGATGGAGGAATAAAAACATCAGGTGATATTGCAAAAGCTATAGCGGGCGGTGCAAGCGCGTGTATGATAGGGTCTTTATTTGCTGGCACTGAAGAATCACCAGGAAAATTATTAACGATTAAAGGTAAAAAATTTAAATCCTATAGAGGTATGGGTTCAGTAGGAGCAATGCAAAAAGGGTCTTTTGATCGATACTCCCAAGAAGAAACAAAGAATGCCAAAAAATTAGTGGCAGAAGGTGTTGAAGGGATGGTTACATATAAAGGTAAAATAGAAGATGTAGCGTATCAACTTGTTGGGGGTTTAAAATCGTCGATGGGTTACACTGGTCATAAAACGATTAAGAAAATGCAAGGCAAATGTAAATTTGTCTTTATTTCTAAAGCAGGAGCCCGCGAAAGTAATGTCCACGATGTCATTATGTAATAATGTATCGAATCATCATTGAATTGATACAATAAAACAAAAATGACCTCAGCATCAACAAAACATAAGGTAGCAATTGTGATGGGAAGTAAGTCTGATTATGCTACCATGAAAAATTGTGAAAAAATTTTAAAATTACTGAAAGTTAAGTTCGAAACCAAAATTGTTTCTGCACACCGCACACCAGAGAGAATGTTTAAATTTGCCAAAGCAGCTGAAGATAATAATATCTCTGTCATTATTGCTGGTGCTGGAGGCTCCGCGCATTTACCAGGAATGATTGCATCATTAACAACTATACCTGTAATCGGTGTACCAGTAGAAAGTCGTAAATTAAAAGGATTGGATAGTTTATTATCAATAGTACAAATGCCAAAAGGTATCCCTGTTGGCAGTGTAGCAATCGGTGAGGACGGCGCAATGAATGCCGGTTTATATGCAGCTTCCATTATTGCTCTTACGAATAAAGAAATTAAGAAAAATCTAAAAAATTATCGAACTAAACAATCAAAAGCTGTTAAACAAAAACCATAAGTCATGAGTACACCTACACTTGGCATTATTGGTGGTGGACAATTAGGAAGTCTTTTAGCAGATGCAGCAAAAAAAATAGATATACAAACCGTTATATTAAGTGATGATCCTGATGCGCCCGGGAAACACTTTGCGACTAAATTTATTTTTGGTCAGTATGATGATGATACAACGATAAATAATTTTATTGATGAAGTTGATCTTGTTACATATGAATTTGAAAATATTCCCTTTGCAATATTAAAAAAAATTAATGAAAAGAAACAAGTTTTACCTAAACCAGAAATTAATCGACTCATTCAACACCGGGAAAAAGAAAAAAAATTTCTCAATGATAATAATATAACAACAACAAAATATGTAACTATCAAAAATGAAAAGGATTTGAGTGAAAATGTAGACTTGCTTCCTGGTTTGTTAAAAACAACAACATTAGGATACGATGGCAAAGGTCAGTATAAATTACATACTAAAGATGATATTACGAACGAAATTGATTTTACAAAAGAATATATTTTAGAAAAACTCATTCATCTTAAAAAAGAAATTTCAGTCGTCATTACTCGTTATGATCAAAATAGTTATGAGATCTATGACCCTATTGAGAATGTTCATGAAGAACAAATTTTAAAATATTCAACAATACCAAGTGATATTTCTGATAACATACGAATAAAATCAATTGAGTGGGCAAAACACGTTGTAGAAAAACTAGATTATATTGGAACGTTATGTGTAGAATTTTTTATTGATACTGATGATAATTTATATGCTAACGAAATTGCTCCTCGTGTTCATAATTCTGGGCATTTGACAATGAACTCGCATAATATTAGTCAATTTGAAAATCATGTACGAGCAGTATGCGGCTTAGAAAAGATTGAAACAAAAAAATTATATAATGCCAAAATGATTAATTTAATTGGTGATGAGATATCACTTTACCGAAATAAAACATTTAAGGATAACGAATTTTTTTATGATTATTTAAAAACAGAAATTAAGCAAAAAAGAAAAATGGGTCATTTAACGATTATAGAAAAATAAATTATTAACTTTAATTAAATTGATCAGTTAACTTTGTTACCAGTTGATATTTATTGGCAACATTTACTAAATCTTCTCCTTCACGAAAAGATTGTTTATCTAATTGTTTAGTTGGATCTCCTCCAGGCCATATTCGCCAACTATCATTATCAATGACATCAGATAAAACTAACGAATTATCCGATACTTTAAAACCAAGCTCAAACTTAATATCAACTAAATGTATAGGACCATCAATTGTCTTAATAGTTTTCCATTTGTCTTCAATAAGCTCAAAACTTGGAAGAATAATTTTATTAATAGCTATTTCTAATTCTTGATCAGACAATAATTTTTTGGTTTTCATTAAGCTTTTGCTTGTTATAGGCTGTTTGGCAGAAAATAACTCCCATTCTTCTCCAGTTTTTACTAAAGGATCCGTAAATACACCCTCTTCCCATTTTCCATCTTTTAAAAATTGTCTTCTCGCTTCACTCTCATCCATTTGAACAGGTTCTGTAACATGTGGAGGGATAACAACCGCTTGTTTATGAAATATTTCCCAAACTAAGTTTTCAAATTGATGAGGATTACTTTTATCTTTTGCAAATTGAGTGTTTCTACTTAAATAACTTCCCCAAGCATAACGTCTAACTACAAATTCCAAAGGAAGCATATTACAGTTATGACTTAAAAGACTATTTGGCGAATCTTGTTCAATAAATGATGTTGCAATACCTGCCTTGCTTAGCATGCTAAAAACATTACTTGTTTGTTTTGTCTTTTGAATTCCAATATCTTTAATTTCCTCTTTCTTCGCAGCATCCCCACCTGTTAAAAAATCTTTTGTTACAATTCGAATGATATTTTGATCATTTGTTTTCTCAATAATTTTTGTTTTTCCTTCAACTAAAAAAGAATTACTCATCAATATATCTCCAACCAATATCTTTTCGATAATATCCCTCATCCCAATTAATTTGATTGATTATATTGTGAATAGTTTCTCTAATAGTTTTTAAATCCTTGCCCGTACTAGAGATATTTAAAACACGCCCACCATTAGAGAGCCATTTGTTTTCTTTACGCATTGTTCCTGCATGAAATAGATAGTCATCCGTTGTTAAAGTAAGATTTTCCAAATTATTAATTGGTGTTAATTTTTTATAATCCTGAGGATAACCATGAGCAGCCATTACTACTGTCATGGAATAATCATTTTTCCACTTAATTTTTTTTATTTCATTTAAGGTACCTATCGCTGATGCATGAAGGAGTTTTAATAAATCTGTTTCTAATAGTGGAATAATTGCTTGTGTTTCCGGATCGCCGAAACGAACATTAATTTCGAGTAAATTTGGACCCTTATCAGTTAGAATTAATCCTGCATAAAACATTCCTTGATACTTGATGCCTTGTTCAGCAAGATGTTGAACGATAGGCTCAACAAATGTGTTGGATAATTCATTCATTTTATTTGATGAAATAGAAGGAACAGGTGTGTAGGCTCCCATACCACCAGTGTTTAACCCTTTTTCTCCTTCCAAGATTTTTTTATGATCTTGTGCTGTTGTAAGTGGCAACACAAATCCATTTTTATCAACAAGTGAAAATAAACTTACCTCTTCACCAACTAAAAATTCTTCAATAACAACAACTGAACCAGCATCACCAAAAGAATTATCTTTAAAACATTTAATCAGCGCATCCTTTGCATCATCCTTTTTTTGACAAATAATAACTCCTTTTCCTGCTGCTAAACCATCAGCTTTGATAACAAGAGGATAGGATTGGTTTTGACAAAAATTTAAGGCATCATCATAGTTGTCAAATACGTCATAGGCAGCTGTTGCAATATTTAATTTTTTACAAATATCTTTTGTAAACTTTTTTGATTTTTCTAGTTCAGCTCCCATTTGATCAGGACCAAAAACTAATATAGCATTGTTCATTAAAAGGTTTGACAATCCTTTAGTTAAAGGCAATTCTGGACCTATCACCACTAAATCAATTTTACTTTCTAGACAAAATTGAAGAATAGCATCATGATCATTAACATCTGTGATAATCGAAGAAGCAATTTCACTGATACTATCACTTCCAGGAATACAATATAAATTAGAACAATTAGGAGATTGTTTTATGCCATAACTTAATGCGTGCTCTCTTCCACCATTACCAATGACAAGAACGTTCATGAAAAAAAATAATTCATTAATTAATTATTTGAAGCAAGACTTAAAAATGAAAGTTTTTTTAAGCTTTCGTCATTTAAGTAATCTAACGGTCTGACTGGATACTCTCCTGTAAAATAATGATCAGTAAATTGAGGATTATCATTATCTCTCTCATTATAACCAAGAGCTTGATACAGACCATCTAATGATAAAAATTTTAATGATTTAGCTCCAATATATTTACACATTTCCTCTAAATTTTTGTTTGCAGCCAATAATTCTTCTTGGGTGGGAGTATCAACTCCGTAAAAGTCAGGATATTTAATTGCAGGTGAAGCAATACGCATATGGACTTCTTTTGCTCCAAAATCATAAAGCATTTTTATTATCTTTGTGGATGTTGTGCCTCGAACCAATGAGTCGTCAATTAAAACAACTTTCTTTTTTTTAATAGAACTTTGGTTAGGATTTAGTTTTAACTTTACACCTAAACTTCTAATTTGCTGAGTTGGCTCAATAAATGTCCTTCCCACATAATGATTTCGTATTAATCCTAACTCAAAAGGAATACCAGACTCTTGACTAAAACCAAGCGCAGCAGGAACACCAGAATCTGGAACTGGTACGACTACATCAGGTTTTATATCAGTTTCTTTTGCTAAGTATGTACCTAAATTTTTTCTATATTCATAGGCGGTTTTATTTTTTAAAATACTATCTGGCCGCGAAAAATAAATATACTCAAATACACATGGTTTGATTTGTTTTTTTGGAAAAGGTCTTCTACTTTCAACTTTATTATCGTTAATGACTACAACTTCTCCATTTTCAATTTCACGGATAAATTTTGCACCTATAATGTCTAGAGCGCAAGTTTCAGAGGCAAGGATAAATGCATTTTTAAATTTACCTAAAACAAGTGGTCGAATACCTAATGGATCTCTTGCGCCAATCAACGTACCATTAGCAATAATTGATAAAGCATAACCACCTTGAATTTGCATTAAAGCATCAATAATTTTATTTAAAATATCTTTCTTTTTTGAACGAGCTACAAGTTGAACAATTGTTTCGGTATCTGATGTTGTTTGAAATATTGCACCTTCGCGTACCATTTGCTCTCTTAAAAGGAGTGCATTAGTTAAATTACCATTATGAGCAATACTAATAGCTCCACCATGAAGGTCAGCATAAAAAGGCTGTATATTCCTTATTGTTTCACCACCCGTTGTTGAATAGCGATTGTGTCCTATCGCAATTTTTCCCTTTAACTTATCTAATGAATGTTTCTTCGTAAAATTATCGCCAACTAATCCAAATTTTCTTTCTGAGTGATAGGAGTTGCCATCATAGCTTACAATTCCACAACCTTCTTGACCACGATGTTGCAACGCATGCAAACCAAGAGCTGTTAAGGCAGCAGCATCTTTGGTTCCACTTATTCCAAAAACACCACACTCCTCATTAAATCTGGGAACATGAGATTGCCTTACCTCAAATTTTTTTAGGAAATTTAGTCGATTTTTCATCTTACTGTTGTCTTGTTAAAAGTGTTTTTGCAACCATCTGTAATGCTCTTGGATAAACCTTATGCTCTTCTATCAATATTTTCTTTGAGAGTGATTCGGTATTATCTTTCTTCAAAATCTTTACTTTTTTTTGCAATATAATCTTTCCAGAGTCAATTTTAGCGTTAACGTAATGAACACTACAACCAGAATAGCTAGCTTTAGCCTTTATGGCCTGATCTTGAGCATTTAAGCCTTTGAAAGCTGGAAGATAAGATGGATGAATATTGATTAATCGCGATCGCCACTGCCTTACAAATTTTGAGTCTAAAACTTGCATAAAACCAGCCAAACAAATGATATCTATATTTTTTAGATACTTCATGACTTTGTTTTCGAAATTTTTTCTTGCAATAAAATGTATAAATGGAATTTTATTTTTTTTGGCAATAGTTAAACCTTTTGCTTTGGAGTTATTAGAGACTACTAATTGAACCTCTACTAAACTTTGCTTTTTCAATGATGTTTGTATTAGTGATTCTAAATTGGAACCTCTTCCCGATATGAAAATAGCAACTTGTAATTTTTTCAACTAATTATGCACCTTGATGATTTTTTAACTTCTATTTTCCCAATTTCAAAAATATCTAAATTTTCATCTTTTATTAATTTTTCAAATTCTTTGTAATTATTTTTTGAAATAGTCATTATCAAACCTAATCCACAATTAAAGGTCTTCAACATTTCTTCGTCTGAAATGTTAGCTAAACTTTGAAACCATTGAAAAATTTCTTCATCACAAATAAATTTTTTATCAATCCTTGCTGATAAATTTTCAGATAGCATTCTTGGTACATTACCAACAATACCTCCGCCTGTTATATGCGAAATACCGTTGATAAGATTTGTTGTTAAAATTTTTTTTAAAAAAGGAAAATATAATTTTGTTGGAGCCATTAAGGCTGCTGCATTTGTTTCGTAAGATGATTTAAATTCTGTTTTTTTTTGTAGAACTATATTTTTATCCGTTAAAACCTTTCTTATGAGAGAATATCCATTTGAGTGAAAACCCGAAGATCTAATCCCATATAGAAGATCATCCTCTTTCATGATACCTCTTTTAGGTAAAATTTTTTTTCTCTCCACTGCACCAACACAAAATCCAGCAAAATCAAAATCATCTTTTTTATAGAGCCCAGGCATCTCTGCAGTTTCACCACCGATAAGAGAACAATTATTTATCTTACAAGCTTCAGTGATGCTTTTCATAATTTTTAAAAAAGAATTTTTATCAATCTTTGAAGAAGCATAGTAATCTAAAAAAAATAATGGCTCTGCTCCATGGCAAAGAATATCATTAAGGCACATACCAACAAGATCATGACCCAAACCATCTAAAATGTCAGTTTCAATCCCTAGTAATATTTTTGTCCCTATGCCATCTGTACCAGAGACCAATAAAGGATCTTCATATCCACAATTTTTGAGATCAAAAATACCACCAAATCCGCCAATTTTATCAAAATTTCCGTTTCTGTTAGTTGATTTGCTTAGCTCAGAAATATCTTCAACAAGGGCATCTGTATTTTCTATATCAACACCTGCTTCTTTATATGTTGTCATATTTAATTAGTTTTAAACGAATCGTTAACGAGTAAACTATTAATATAGTAAATTAAGTTGATTCGTACTCATAATGACAAATACAATTCAAATTCTCTCCATTGAGAAGACAGGGAAAGAAAGTTCACTACAAAAAGAACACAAGAATAAATCCATCAAAATTATAGATGGATATTTCTTTTCGAGAAATCTTGATGATCAAAAGTTTACTAAAATAAGTAAACTTATTTCTAATGACGTTTCTCAAACAATATTAACAAAAAAAAATGTAAATAAGGTTTTATCTAGTTATTGTAATTTCAACTGGGTTGTAGAGATAAAATTTTTACCAGGTGTAACTGATAATATAGCTACAACTGTAAAAGAAATAATCAAAGATAATCTAAAAAGTAGTTTTAAAAGCTTTGAACTTGGTTCAACAAAAATTATTTTAATAAAAGGAAGAAAAGAAGATATTACCAAAATATCTAAAAATGAAGCAAATCCCTTAATTCAAACAATCAAGATTTATTCATTTAAACAATATTTAAATAATTTTAAAAAAAATCAGTTCAAAATAGAAAAGGTAAAATTACCGAAAAAAAAATATAGTAAAAAAGAAATTAATTTAGATATTTCTGATTATAATCTCAGCCTCATTGGTAAACTTGGTATTGAAGAAAATGATAAATCTAGAAGAGGAACACTTGGCTTAGATCTAGAATCTTTAAAAACCATAAGAAATTATTTTTCCACTATAAAACGTAAACCAACAGATGTAGAAATTGAAACATTAGCTCAGACGTGGTCCGAGCACTGTAAACACAAAATATTTTCAGCTAAAATTGATGATATTCAAGAAGGTATATTTAAAAAATATATTAAAGGTGCTACTGAAAAAATTATTCAATTAAGAAAAGATAATTTTTGTGTTTCTCTTTTTACTGATAATGCCGGTGGAATAGAATTTAATAAAGATTGGATTATTTGTCATAAAGTTGAAACACATAATACACCTTCAGCCTTAGATCCATTTGGTGGTGCAATCACTGGAATAGTTGGTGTTAATAGGGATTGTCTTGGATTTGGGAAAGGAGCAAAACCTATAGCGAATACGTACGCATATTATTTAGCAGACCCGAATAAGAAATATCAATTGTATCGTCAAAAAAATAAGGATCCAATGCTTCCAGCAAATTTCATTGCGAAGGGTATTATAAGTGGTGTTAGAGTTGGGGGAAATTGTTCGGGTATTCCTACTCCTCAAGGTAATGTATATTTTGATGACCGGTTTGCAGGAAAGCCCCTTGTATTTTGTGGAACAGTTGGGATTATTCCGAAAAAAATTAAAGGAAAATTATCACATAAGAAGAAAGCTAATCCAGGGGATATCATACTAATGGCTGGAGGCAGAGTAGGAAAAGATGGTATTCACGGTGCAACATTTTCATCGGAGGAATTAGATCCTAATAGTCCAGTTTCTGCAGTACAAATTGGTGATCCTATAACACAAAAGAAAATGTCTGATGTCATCATTAGAGAATTGCGTGATGAAAATCTTTACTCGAGCATAACAGATAATGGAGCTGGAGGATTATCATCATCAATTGGAGAAATGGCAAAAGAGAGTGGTGGTTTTATAGTTAATCTTGAAAAAGTTCCTCTCAAATATAATGGATTATATCCTTGGGAGATTTGGGTTTCTGAATCGCAAGAAAGAATGACACTAGCAGTACCTCCAGCGAACATAAAAAAAGTTATAAATAGATTTAATGCAAGAGGTGTGGAAGCAACAATAATTGGTAAGTTTATTAAAAAAGAAAAAGCCATAGTAAAATACAATAAAACTGAAATTCTCAATTTAGATATGGAATTTCTTCATGAAGGTTATCCAAAATTAAATTTAAAAACATCTTTTCCAAAAATTAAAAAAGAAAAGAAAAAAATAATTAAGAAAAGTTCTTTGATAGTTAAACTACATAAACTTCTCTCTAGTCCAAATATTGTATCAAAAGAATTTATAGCAACGCAATATGATCACGAAGTACAAGCTACTTCTATTATAAAACCATTACAAGGCGAAGGCAGAGTTTTTGGAAATGCTACTGCTATTAAACCCCTATTTGATGATGAAAAATCAATAGCTCTTTCTCAAGCTGCATATCCTCAGTACGCCGAAACAAATCCTTATGATATGGCTGGGTGCTCTATTGATACAGCATATAAAAATTTAATTGTAAGTGGTGCCAACTCAAAAAAAATTGCAATTCTTGATAACTTTTGTTGGTGCAGCTCGGATGAACCTGATCGCTTGTATCAATTGAAAGAAGCAGCAAAAGCTTGTTATGATTATGCAGTTGCTTACCAAACACCTTTTATTTCAGGAAAAGATAGTATGTTTAATGATTTTAAAGGTTTTGATAAAACTGGAAAATCTGTAAAAATTTCAATACCTCCAACATTGCTGATTTCTTCTATTGGAGTGGTAGATAAAATTTCACACTTAACAAAAATGACACCCGATGATGGTGATATACTTTTAGTTTTAGGAAATACCCGTAATGAATTACAGGATAGTGTTTATTCCAAAATTAAAGGTTATGAAAAATCAAAAAATCCAGTTGTAAATAGCAAGGATGCACTTCGCACATATAGAAATTTTGAAAAAGCAAATAAACTAGGAATTATAAATTCTGCAATTGGAATAGATTTGGGTGGAATTGGAATTGCAGTTACAAAGATGGCAATTGCTTCAAAGAAAGGTTTAACCATTGATTTAAAACTAAAAAATAAAATCTCAGTTGACCAATTTTTATTTTCTGAATCACAAAGTAGAATTCTTGTTTCCATAAAAAAAAATAAGTTAGCCAATTTTAAAAAAATATTTAAAAGTTCTGATTATACAATTATTGGCAAATGTACGGGCTTAGATGTAGTTGAGTTTAAAGATAACAAAAAAATTACTAGAGGTAAAATTTCAGATTTTGCTAAGTCATACAAACAAAATATTAAAGGGTTATGAACGTATTAGTCTTATCAGGTTATGGCATTAATTGTGAAAATGAAACACTTCATGCATTTGAAGTAGTAGGCTTTAAAGGAAAAATTGTTCATATTAATGATCTAATACAAAATCCTAAACAACTTAATAACTATCAAGTATTCGCTATACCTGGGGGTTTTTCATATGGCGATGATACAGGTTCAGGAAATGCAATGGCGAAAAAAATTATGACCAATTTGTATGATCAGCTATTAGATTTTTCATTAAAAGATAAATTAATTATAGGCATTTGTAATGGATGCCAGATATTAATTAATCTTGGGTTAGTTCCAAGCCTAAATAAAAAAGATCCAGAAGTTGCAATGATTGAAAATAAATCTGGGAGCTATGAGTGTCGATGGGTTGATGTAAAAGTAAATAATAATAAATCACCATGGCTAAAAAATATTAGTATCTTGAACTTGCCTGTCGCCCATCAAGAGGGGCAATTCATGATACCTATTAATCTACTTAAAAGTATCAAAGCTAATAACCTCATTGGCTTACAATACATTAATAACCATAAAAAATTAGCAAAAGGTCAGTTTCCCTTTAATCCTAATGGATCTAAAGATGATATAGCTGCGTTAACAAATCAAAATGGGAATGTTCTTGCAATGATGCCTCACCCAGAAAGAGCATTGTATCATTATCATGTTCCTAATTGGCAAAACAATACTTCTAAAAAATTCGGTGATGGGTATAAAATTTTTATAAACGCAAAAAAATTCTTTGCATAAATTATACTGCTATATCTACTATTTTTTTCATAACAGTTGGCATTCTAGAACTAGAATAAGATGATTTCTTTATCCAATTACTTTTTGATAATTTTGCTTTTTTAACATTTCCATAAAAAATTTCTGTTTCTAAATCAAAATGACTAAATGAATATTCAAATGAACCTTTAGATTGTAACTTTGTTTTTATTTTTTGTATGTCTTGATCAGTAGTTAGCAATTTTTTATTTTTAACCCAGACATCATTTGGTACTTCAAGCATAGAGGCCAACATTCCTTTATTTGGTCTACTTCGTACTAGGATTTCATTCTTTTCATTCACAATTACGTAAGCTCTTGTGTACTTTATTGGCTTATTACTTTTCTTTTTTTGTTTAAAAGGAATTTTTTGCTGTAGATTTTTTTTATATGATTGGCAAAATTTATTAATTCCACAAATATTACATTTAGGGTTTCGTGGAAGGCAGATCTCTGATCCGTAATCCATAAAAGACTGAATTAAGTTTGAAGAATATTTATCTGAGATGAATTTTTTTCCCAAATCTTTAAGTTTATTTTTTACTTTATTAATTGGTTTATCGATAGCATGTAACCTAACCAAAATTCTCTCAATATTAGCATCAAGTGGCATGACTGATTTACTATATCCTATTCCAAGAATTGCTTTTGCAGTGTAATCTCCAATACCAGGAAGTTGGATGAGTTCATCATAAGTTTCTGGTATTTTATTTTTAAAATTATTTTTAATTATTTTTGCAGACTTTAATAAATTTCTTGCTCTTGAATAATAACCAAGACCTGACCAGAATTCCAAGATATTTGGCTCTGAAGTTTGCGCTAATTTATTTAGTGAAGGCCATTTTAAAATAAATTCATTAAATTTATTTTTTACGGTATTTACTGTTGTTTGTTGAAGCATATACTCACTTACAAACACAAAGTATGGATAAGGTAAATTTAGATTATTTTTCTTCCGCCATGGTAATTTTCTAGCATTCATAGAATACCATTGAAGTAAAAACTTTATTACTTGTGTTTCGTATTTAAACATATTGCTTTCATATTTAGGTACTATAAATTATTTATGAATATGGACAAAAAAAATTTAAAACAAAAAAGAACATTTGTTCCACAATCTATTGGCGATACTCTGAGGAAGGTAAATAGAAAATTTTCCTCTAAATATAATCGTACAGAATTTGTAATTAACTCCAAATGGGCTGAAATTGCTGGTAGTTATTTTAAAGAATATTCAGAGCCGTTAAATGTTTCAAGAGTGCGTGATTTTGAAAATGATTTAGGAGAGACAGTATATAAAAATTATCTAAATGTGAGTGTTGCACCGGCCGCAGCCATTGAGTTTCAACACTTTAAGGACACTATAATTGAAAAAATTAATACTTATTTTGGCTATAAAGCTATAATGGACTTGAGAATTCATCAAAATTACATACCTAAACATACGTATATGAAACAAAGTAAGAATAAACAAATAAACAAAGATGACATAAGATTTGTTGAAGAAAACGTTAAAGAATTTCAAAATTCAGATTTAAAAAAATCGCTATTAAATTTAGCTAATAAAATTACAACAGAGGACAAATGATGAAAATTAGAATTTTATTTATTTCTATTATACTATCACTACTTTTTATTAATGCCAAAGCAGCTGAAAATTCAATACTAGACGTTAAAGATAATGATTTTTATATTGGAGAAGAAAATGCTCCAATCACAATTATAGAATATGCTTCAATGTCTTGTAGTCACTGTGCAGATTTTCATAATGATACTCTAGCAGAATTAAAAAAAGAGTTTATTGATACTGGTAAAGTTAAGTTTATTTTTCGTGATTTTCCCTTTAATTATCCAGCTCTTGCTGGAAGTATGATTTTAAGATGTGTGCCAGATGAAGTAAGATATGATTATATGAATGGCCTTTATAAGCTTCAAAATAATTGGGTTAATAGAGATCATTCAAAAACAAGATCTGAATTATACAAAATTATGCAAAGTGGCGGTATGCAACAAGAAGATTTTGATACATGTTTAAGTAATGTGGATTTAGAGAATCAATTACTTGAGGGTGTAATGGAAGCGCAAAGAGAATATAAAATAGGCTCCACTCCGTCATTCATTGTTAATGGAGTTTTATATTCCGGGAATAAAAACATAAAAGAGTTTAGACAAATCATCGATAAAATATTATCACAATAGTTGATGATTAATTTTAGGACCCTTAAGGTCAAAGGCTTTAAGTCTTTTGTTGAACCCACAGAAATTTTGATTGAAAATGGCTTAACAGGTATTGTTGGTCCAAACGGATGTGGTAAATCGAATCTTGTAGAGGCTTTTAGGTTTGTTATGGGTGAACTATCTCCTAAACAAATGAGAGGAAGTGAATTAGACGATGTAATCTTTAATGGAACAGATGATAGACCAGCATGGGATATTGCCGAGGTTACTATAGATTTAGATAATAAAGCAAGAAAAGCACCAAGTATTTTCAATGAAAATGATACCATTGAAGTAACTAGAAGAATTTGGCGAGGTGAAGGCTCAGAATATAGAGTTAATGGCAAGGAGGTGCGATTAAAGGATGTACAATTGTTATTTGCTGATGCAGCAACAGGTGCTCGTTCAACATCGATGGTTAGTCAAGGTAGAGTTGGAGCTATTATCGCAGCTAAACCTGAACAAAGAAGGACATTACTGGAAGAAGCTGCAGGAATTACTGGTCTTCACTCAAGACGACACGAAGCTGAATTACGATTAAATGCTACTGAAAATAATTTAGAGCGTGTAAAGGACGTATTAAAAGCACAAGATGAACAACTTACAATATTAAAGAAACAATCTAAACAAGCTGAAAGATACAAATACATTCAAAAAGATATTACTAAAGCAAGGGCAAGATTATTTTATAAGAAATGGATTGATGAAAAAGATAAATTAAAAAATGCCAATGAAAAAATTCAGTCTGAAACAAATGCTGTCAATGATCAAACACAAGTTGTAGCACAAATAAATGTTGAATTTGAAAAAGTTCAAGAAAGTCTTCCAAACCTTAGGCTCCAGGAAAGTAAGATTGCAGCTGAGCTGCAGAAATATTCAATTAGTTTAGAAAATCAAGAAAAAGAAATTGAAAGGGCAAATATTGCAGTGGATGAAACAAAAGTTCGTATAGAGCAAATTAAAAATGATATTGATAGAGAAAAGTTTTTATTCGAAGATGCAAAACAGAATCTTGAAAGAGTACAGGAAGAAAAATCAATTCTGTTAAAACAACAAGGTGATCTTTTTATTCAAACTGATGATGATTTAAATACTGAAAATGGTACTAATAAAAAAAATAATAATCCAATAATTGATTATCTAGACTTTGAAGATGGTCTTGAACAAGCAATTGCTGCAGTTTTTTCAGATGAGTTAATTGCATCTATCGATGAAGAACAAAGTATTTTTTGGAGAAAATTGGATGTGGAAGATTCTTCCTTTAATCCAGAAATTACAAAATTTTCTTCTCTAATCAAAGCTCCAGATAATTTGAAAAAGAAGTTAGAATTTGTTGGATTAATAGAAAATAAAGAAAATATTTTAGAAGTTCAAAAAAACTTAAAACCAGGACAAATATTAGTTAGCAAACTAGGAGAAATTTGGAGATGGGATGGATATGTATCTAAAGGTAAACAAAATAATTCTACTAAAGCTATATTAGAGCAACTAAAAAATAGAAGAATAAAGCAATTAAGTGCAGAAGAAAAACAATGGAATGATATTTCTGCAAAAGCAAATCAAAGAATAGAAGAGTTAAATTCAAGGCAAAGTTCATTAATTGGTGAATTATCAAATCTCCAATCCGTTCCTGAAGATGTATCAAGTGAAAAATTAAAAATACAAAAATTGATTGATGAAAATAAGAATTCTTACGAGCAAATAGCTGAGCAACTTCGTCAAACTGAGCAAAATTCTAATGAAATCAATAAGAAATTAAAACTAGAGGAAATTAAATTAAATGAATTGAGAGAAGAGAGAATTAGAACTGAAGGTCAAATTAATACAATTAATGAAGCAATTAAATTATTATCTACTCAAGTAAAAGAAAGATTAAGTGTAGATCTAGAAGAACTTTACAATATTGGTGAAATCAATCCAAATAAAGTTTTAGGCGAGACTGATTATTTAGAAAAAAAGTTAGAAAGACTAATTGGAGAGCAAGAACGTTTAGGTGGTGTTAATCTTCTCGCAGAACAAGAGTCAAAAGATTTAGAAGAAAAAGTTAATACGATAAAGAAAGATCAAAGCGACCTTTTAAGTGCAATTGCAAAACTAAGAGAAGCAATTGACTCACTTAATACAGAAGGTAGACAACGCTTACTTGCTGCATATGGAATAGTAAATGAAAATTTTCAAAAGTTATTTACAAGGTTGTTTGGTGGTGGAAAGGCGTATCTAAAGTTTACAGATGAGTCAGATCCTCTTCAAGCTGGTTTAGAAATATTTGCTAGTCCTCCTGGAAAAAAATTACAAAATCTAAATTTACTTTCTGGAGGTGAGCAAGCTCTTACAGCCTTATCATTATTATTTGCTGTATTTTTATCAAACCCAGCTCCAATTTGTGTACTTGATGAGGTTGACGCCCCATTAGATGATACTAATGTTGATAGATTTTGTTCATTAGTGGAGGAAATAGCTAAAACTTCTTCAACAAAATTCTTAGTAATAACTCACCATAGAATGACAATGGCAAGAGTAAATAGATTATTTGGTGTTACTATGCCTGAGAAAGGGGTATCACAATTAGTTTCAGTTGATCTTGAAAAAGCAATTGAGATAAAAGAACAAGACGCTACAAATGAATTATAAAAATAAAAATTTAGAAGAATTAGGTAAAAAAATTGATGATTTAGATAATCAAAATAAAGAACCAAATATTAAACAAAAAGAAAGTGGTGCAGGATTTGGTTTTAAAATTAGTACAGAAATTATAGCTGCACTAGTTGTTGGAGTTGGAATTGGGCTTATTGTGGATAATTACTTTAATACTAAACCAATAGGCTTAATTATTTTCTTCATATTTGGCGCATTAGCTGGATTTTTGAACGTTTATCGTGTAATGCGTCGCATTGAAAAGCAAAGGTAATTTTAATATTCAATATCAATTATGGCCGCAAAAGATAGTCCTCTAAAACAGTTCGAAATAGATCCAATATCTAATATTGAACTTGGTGGTTATGACATTTCTTTCACAAATTCATCTTTTGCAATGCTAATTACAGTTTTAGTGATTACTCTATTTTTAACTTTAACAGTGAACACAAGATCAATTATCCCTTCTAGGATGCAGCTTATCTCAGAGCTGATGTATAATTTTATTGCTCAGTTACTATCTGATACAGTTGGAGATAATGGAAAAAGATATTTCCCATTTGTTTTCTCTTTATTCATGTTTGTACTAATTGGAAATATGGTTGGAATGATACCATATCAATTTACTTTCACGAGTCACATCATTGTTACATTTGCATTAGCAGCAGTTGTATTTATTGGTGTAACTATTCTTGGATTTATTAATCATGGTATTAAATTTTTTACTTTCTTCTATATACCAGGTGTGCCGTTTTACATGCATCCACTGCTTATTCCTATTGAGGTAATTTCTTATTTATCAAGACCTATAAGTTTATCAGTTAGATTATTTGCTAACATGCTGGCTGGTCACACACTACTAAAAGTGTTTGCAGGCTTTGTTGTTTCCATGCCATTTTTTACAGGAGTTTTTCCTTTAGCTTTCATTGTAGCTTTAACAGGATTAGAAATTTTAATTGCTTTTTTGCAAGCATATGTGTTTGCAATACTGACGTGTTTATATATTAACGATGCTTATCATTTACATTAATTTAAAATAGGAGGACTTATGGAAATTGAAGCAGCAAAAGTAATCGGAGCGGGTTTAGCCGTTATCGGTGTTATTGGATCAGGTATTGGAATTGGGAATATTTTCTCATCTTTTATTCAAGCAGTTGGAAGAAATCCGGCAGCAAGAGGTGAAGTTTTTACAATGACAATGTTAGGTTTCGCATTAGTTGAAGCGATTGCACTTTTCGCGCTAGTTATTGCGTTAGTTATTTTGTTTGGATAAAACTCAATAATTAATTAATGCCTCAATTAAATCCAGAGTTTTTTGTTTCACAGCTCTTTTGGTTAGCTGTATTTTTTATTTTTTTATTTGTATTTTTATGGAGGGTATCACTTCCAAGAATAGCTACAGTTTTAGAGAAAAGACAAAATAAAATAGATGAAAATTTATCTTCAGCAAAAGAGCTTCAAGATCAGGCAATGGAAATTGAAAAAAAAATTAATGATCAAATCAATAAGGCCAAGCTAGAAACAGATGAGACTATTAAAGAAACAATCAATGCTTTACAAGAAGATGTTTCTTCTCAACTTTCTTCACTTGATAAAGATTTAGAAAAAAAAGTTTCTGATGCAGAAAAAGAAATTTTAAAAAGTAAAGATGATCAAATGAAAAATATTAACAATGAAATAATTAATATTACAAAACTGACTGTTGGAAAAATTACAGATATTGAATTGTCAGACAATGAACTTAATAAAGTTATTGAAACACATAAAGGTAATTTTAATTAATGTTGTCTGATCCTCAATTTTGGGTAGCGGTATCTTTTATATTATTTATTGCAGCTATTTTTAATCCAGTACGAAAAATTCTTACATCTAGTTTAGATGCACAAATAAAAGATATAAAAAATAAAATAGATGAAGTTGAAAATTTAAAAAACGAGGCTCAAAAAGCTTTGGATGAACTTAGGGAGAGAGAATCTAAAGTAGAGAAAGAAATACAAAATCTAAAGTTAGAATCTGAGAAAAGAATTGCTGAATTGAAAGATATATCTGCCACTAAATTAACTGATCAAATTGAAAAAAGAAAAATATTGGCAGAAAATAAAATTGAACAATTAGTTAGAGATACCAATAATTCTATCAAAAGTTATATTTCAAGTGTTGCAATAGAGGCTACTAGAAATATTCTACTTCAAAATCTAAGTAAGGATAAAAAATCTGCTTTAATTGAAGAATCAATTACTGAATTTAACTCTGTTCTAAAGAACTAGTAGTAGATTTAGTTATTCCAAAATCTACTTACAATATTAATAATTTAATATTAAAAGATTTTCAAAATCTATAGTATTATTATGTAACCAAAATTAATGGTAACAAATTTGGATGACAAAAAAACTTAATATATTTCTTGCAGGACCTCGAGGATTTTGTGCAGGTGTAGATAGGGCTATAGAAATGGTAAAGGGTGCTCTAAAAAAATATGGAGCGCCTGTTTATGTTCGTCATGAAATAGTTCATAATAAATTTGTTGTTGAAAATCTCAAATCACAGGGAGCTATTTTTGTAGAAGAATTAAATGAGATTGAAGATAGAAGTAGGCCAGTTATATTTTCTGCACATGGTGTTCCAAAAGCAGTCCCAGAGGAAGCATTAAGTTTAAATTTAGTATATTATGATGCAACATGTCCTCTTGTTAGTAAAATCCATAAAGAAGTTGAAAATTTTGATAAAAAAAATCTGCCAGTAATTTTAATTGGTCATAGAAATCATCCTGAAGTTATTGGAACTATGGGCCAAACAGATAAAAAAATTTATTTAGTAGAAAAAGTTGAAGATGTAAAAAAATTGCCTTTAAACCAAAACGATGAGATTGCATATGTTACTCAGACAACGCTATCAGTAGATGATACGAAAGATATAATAAAAGAGATAAAATTACATTTTAGCAATGTCATAGAACCAAAAAAAAATGATATTTGTTATGCTACGACAAATAGACAAGAAGCGGTTAAAAAGATAGCGAATCAATGTGATTATTTTTTAGTAATTGGTGCAAGTAACTCTTCAAATTCCCTAAGATTAGTTGAAGTAGCAAAAAATTATGGATCAAAAAAAGCTATTTTAGTAGAAGATGTAGATTCCTTAAATTTAAATATATTTCAAGAATCTGAAAATATAGGAATAACAGCAAGTGCATCATCGCCAGAAGTACTTGTTAAAAAACTTCTTGATAATTTAAAAAGAAATTTTGAAATAAATATAAATGAAGGATCTTACCAAAAAGAAGATGTATTTTTTAAAGTGCCACAAAAACTAAACGTATAGAAGATGGCAGTTTTTACTAAATTACTTAAAGAAGATATTGAAAACTTTATTTCTGAGTACTCAATTGGAAATTTAGACAGCTTTGAAGAAATTGTAGATGGGATAGAAAACTCAAATTTTAAAATTTTTTGTAATAATGAACCATATATTTTAACAATTTTTGAAAAAAGAGTAACTGAGAAAGAATTACCTTTTTTTATAAATTTAAAAAACTTTTTAAATAAAAATAATTTTAAATGTCCAAAAGCTATATCAGATAAAAATGGAAAGAATTTAAAAAGAATAAAAAATAAAACAGCTGTAATAATATCTTTTCTTGAAGGTAAAAGTATTGAAAAACCTAACTCTGAAATGTGTAGAGAAGTTGGAAAAATGGTTGCTAATTTACACAATCTTACCATAAATTTTGATGAAAAAAGACCTAACAGTTTAGATCTACAGGATTGGAAAGATATTTACAAAAAGTGCCTTAATAATAAATCCGAAAAGTTTAATGAAACAATGTATTTGTTAAAAAATGAAATAGACTATTTGGAAAATTATTGGCCAGCAAATATTCCTAGTGGTGTTATACATGCTGATTTGTTTAGAGATAATATTTTTTTTAAAGATGAAAAAATTTCTGGAGTGATAGATTTCTATTTTGCATGTTATTATTTTTATATTTACGATTTAGCTATAGTTATTAATGATTGGTGCTTTAGTGAAAATGGACATTACTTTAACAAAGAGAACTGCTTGATAATTCTTAGGGAATATCAAACGTTGAGAGAATTAAGTGATCTTGAGAAGAAATCGTTAAATATTTTATTAAGAGCTGCTGCCGTTAGAATATTATGTACAAGAGTGCACGATTATATTTTTCATCCGCCTGAAGCAGTAGTTATTAAAAAAGATCCGTTTGAATATTTGAATATTTTAAAATGGCATCAACAAAATGATATTTTTGAATAATGATTAATATTTATACAGATGGTGCATGTTCTGGAAATCCTGGTATAGGTGGATGGGGTGTCGTGATATTAGATAATAATAAAGAAATTTTTTTAAATGGTGGTGATCAACACACAACTAATAATAAAATGGAACTTACAGCTGCAATAAAGGCACTGGAATATTTTGAGATAAAAAAAGAATTAATCATTTATACCGATAGCAAATATGTGAAGGATGGTATTGAATCATGGATTACAAATTGGAAAAAAAATGGATGGAAAACTTCAACAAAAAAAATAGTAAAAAATAAAGAATTATGGATCCAATTAGATAATCTAATTAATAAACATATTGTAACATGGAAATGGGTTAAAGGACATGCTGGTTTCGAATTTAATGAGAAAGCTGATGAACTAGCAAGGAAATATATTGAAAGTCATATTTAGTTTATTTTTTATATTTCTGTATTGTAAGCAGAGTACAGCTAATGATTTATGGACTATTGATAAAAATATTTCTAGCATAGAATTTGAAGTTCCAGTTTTGTTTGCAAAAAATGTTATCGGTAAATTTAATGAATTTGAGGGTTTTGTTTCCTTAGATTTGTCAAATCAAAATAATAATAAAGCTCTTATAAATGTTAGAATTGATAGTTTAGATATAAATTACAAACGATATAAAGATTTGGTTTTTAGTGAAGTATTTTTTGATGCTAAAAAATATCCTTTAGGTCTTATTGATACAAATAATTTTAAATTTAATTATGAAGACAATAAAATTAATTTAACAGGCGAATTAACAATAAAAGGAAAAAGTCAAAATATTCCTATTAATATTGAAGTAATAAAATTGGCCAGTGAGTTGGTTCAGGTAAAAAGTGAAATATCTTTTTCTAGAAATGACTTTAAGATAGGCACTGGTAATTGGAAAAACACAACAATCCTCAAAGATAGAATAAAGATAAAGGCAAATATTTTTCTTTTTAAAGAATAATTTTCTTTTAAAATATATTTACTAAAAATTAAAATTTTTAGCAATTTTATTATTACTGTTATATAAATCTTTCCAAATTAAATACCTTTGTAATAAAAGATCAATGTTATCTTCGTTAGGTTCATAAGTTTTACTTATTTTTATTTCATTAATAATATTTTCTTTATTATCAATAGTAGCATCCTGATACATAGCTAATCTTGCAACCCCAAGTGCGGCACCATATTCGCTTTGATCACAAACACTTAACTTTCTATTTAAAAGTGCTGCAAGCAATTCAATCCAAAATGAACTTTTTGAACCACCTCCAACCATAAATATTTTATCAAAGTTATTATTAACTTTCAAAATAGAATTTACTCCATCTAATATTCCAAAACTGACACCTTCAATTACTGCATACTGTAAATCTGTTGCATTTGTAGTTGTTTTTATAGAATGGAGTGAACCTCTAATATGTGGATCGTTATGTGGGGTTCTTTCTCCAGACAAATAAGGTAAAAAATATGAAGAATTTTTTATAGAATTTTTATCATTATAAAATTGCTCTACATTATTAAGTGTATCAGCAATTGAAGTATTGGTAATAGCGCAAATCCAATCTAAACAATTACTTGCACTTAACATAACAGACATTAGGTGCCATTTATTTGGTAAACAATGACAAAAAGAATGTACTGCATCTCCAGTATTACTCAAAAAATTTTCAGTGGGAGTAAAAAAAACCCCTGAAGTGCCAAGAGATATAAATGATTGGTTTTTATTTGTTATACCCATACCAGTTGCTGCGGCAGCATTATCCCCTGCCCCACCCACAACTTTAACATTATTGTTAAAATTAAATTTCTCTTTTAAATCTTTTTTTAAAAATCCTGTCTGCTCATTTCCTTCCACTAAATCTGGCATGTGTTTTTCTTCTAAAAATGAGCAAGATAAAAGTTGATTAGACCATTTTCTTTTTTGGATATCTAGCCATAATGTTCCAGATGCATCTGACATTTCAGAAAAAAATTCACCAGTAAGAACAAATCTTAAATAATCTTTAGGAAGTAAAACTTTAAAAATTTTTTTAAAATTATCTATTTCATTATTTTTTATCCAATTTATTTTTGGTGCAGTAAAACCAGGCATGGTAATATTTCCTGAAATTGATCGTACATCAAAATTTTGTTTTTCAAATTCTTCACATTCTTGATATGATCTTGTATCATTCCAAAGAATACATGGTCTAATAAATTTTCCATCCTTGTCTATTAACGTAGCTCCATGCATATGACCGGATATTCCTATTGAAATAGTTTGTGAAAATTCTTTTGGTTTTTTTGATTTTAAAGCATTCAAGCATTCCATTGTTGAATCAATCCATTCTTGTGGATTTTGTTCACTAAAACCATCTTTAGGTGATTGTACAGTAAGGCTTGAATTAGCGGTTGCAAGAATGCTTTGATTTTGATCAATTAAAATCATTTTGATTGATGAAGTTCCAAGATCAATACCAATAAACATAGAGTAAATTTATAACATTAATTTTTTAATTGATACAAAGAAATTAAAACTACTTATAAGAATATCTAAATATAAATATTCCAGATGAAACAATAATAATTGCTCCTATAATCGTAAATATATCTGGAACTTCTCCATATACTATTAAACCAAAAATTATTCCCCAAACAATTATAGTATAATTATAAGGTGCTAAAATACTAGCTGGTGTAACACTCAACGCCTTAATTTGTAAAAATAAACCAGTACAAAAAAAGATACCCAAAAAAATAAAAAAAATAAAAGAAAATGAATGTAGTGGTTGCCAGAAAAAAAGTGATAGTACAAATGTAATAAAAGAGCCTATAAGACCATTGTAGAATAACATAGTTTCATTATCATCATACTTAGCATTTAATCTGGTCGCTATTTGAAAAAGTGAGTAGAAAAAAGCAGCACATAATGGAATAATTAGATAAGGATTAAATATAGTTAGTCCAGGACGCATGATTAGAATAACTCCACAGAAACTAACAGCAATTGCAAGCCAAGTTGCCGCGTTAATTTTTTCTTTTAAAATAAAATAAGAAAAAACTAAAACCAGAACAGGAGCTAAAGATCCTATGGTATGGGCATCTGCAAGTGCTAAGTGCCTAAAAGACAATACAAAAAAACAAGATTCACATACAGATAAAATACATCTAGTTATTTGTATTTTATAATTATTTGAAAGATAAAATTTTTTAACTTTATTTTTTTTTGCAATAAAAAAAGAAAAAATAAAACAGAAAGTAAATTTAACAAATAATAATACAAAAACAGAATGATATTGAACTGCTGTTTTTTGAATTGTATCTAAAATACCAAAAGATAAATAAGTTAAAAGAGTTAAAATTATTCCATAAGTATAGGGATTTGATTTCATGTTTATTAAAGATTTTTAAAAATATTATTGTAAAAATCTTTTTTAATAATCTTATCGGCATCTAAAATTTGCATCATTAAAACAGCTGACAAATTATTTTTTGGATCTGCCAAAAAATAAGTAGCGGCATAGCCTGACCATCCAAATTCTCCAACTGGACCAAACTTATTTTGAGAGGTATTATTCATTAAAACTCTAAATCCTAACCCCCATCCATATCCATCTAGATCATTTTCATAATCTTCATCTTTATTTGTATTAATTGATGTGATTTCAATTGGAAATAAAACTTTATTTAAAGAATTATTTCGCATTAATTCTAAACTTTGAGAATTAATAAGCTCTTTTCCATTTTTATTTTTACCATCGATAAGCATTGTTGCAAATTTTTCATAATCTTCAGCTGTAGAAAACAAACCATGACCTCCTCTGGAATAATTTTTATTATTTGTTGGGTACCCGTATAATATTAACTTTCTTTTATCGTAATTTAAATTTGTAAGTTTTGATTTATCACTATTATATTCAAATGTTTCAACTAACTGACTATTACTATTTTCATCAATATAAAAATTTGTTTTATTCATTTCTAAAGGTAAAAAAATATTTTCGTTTAACACATCAAAAATTTTATCTTTTGTTACAACTTCTATAATTCTCGCTAAAACATCTATAGATATAGAATAATGCCATTTTGAATCAGGTTCATATAACAAAGGTAATTCAGAAATTTTACTAATCTCTTCCTCCAAACTTGAAGATGCAGAATGAAATAAATGTCTATCCTCATATTCTTGAGCTAAAAAATTATCACAATTGTTATATGTAAAGCCTGCTGTATGTTGTAAAAGTTGTCTAACAGTAGGTTTATTTTCCAGAGAAGTTGTATTTTTTAAGTTACTCTCAATACTACTAAGTTTTTTTAAATTTTTAAAATCAGATAAATGTTTATCTATAGTATCATCAAGAGATAAGAAATTTTTTTCAATTAATTGCATTGCTGCAAAACCAATAATTGGCTTTGTCATTGACCAAATTCTATAATATGAATTTTTATTGAGCTTATTTTTTAATTTCAAATCTTTGTAACCAATTACTTCATGATAAATATTATTTTTATAATTTATTATCCATTCTGCTCCATTGCATCTTCCTGCATCAATATGTTTTTGAAAATCTAATTTAATATTATCCATAAATGGATTAGATTAGACTCTTTATCTTTTCTATTAGCTCTGTATTAATTTGTCTTGGACCTTTATCTTGCCTATTAGTGTGTCTTCGTTGTCCAGGTAATCGCACACCGTCTAAAGATGTCATTTGTTCAAAAAATTTCTCAGCATGTTCATTCCAATTTTTTCCTGCAACAAGCTCTGGAGATAATGCCATAATAAATTCACCGCCCCTTGCGGGACCTCCATCATTATTGTCTTCTTCTTTAGCTTCAAAACTAAATAAATCTCCTACTAGACCTGCAGCTAATAACTCAATCATCATTGCTATTGCAGAACCTTTGTAGTCGCCAAATGTTAAAAGGACTCCTCCATTTGCAATTTCAGATGGATTATCAGTTTTTTCTCCATCTTTATTTAGGCCTGTTCCAAATGGAACTTTGTGACCATCACGTGCTGCAACCTGAACTTCTCCCATCGCCATAGTAGAAGTTGCCATGTCATAAACCACAGGAGTTTTATTTTTTCTTGGCCAAGCAAATGATATTGGATTTGTTCCAAATAATGGTTTTTTTGCACCAGCTGGGGCTACACTTGGCTTATAAGCAGTACATGCAATTCCAATTAAATTATTTTCAGCTAATGCTTCAGTTTCATGCCATAGTGCTGCAAAGTGGTGAGTATTAGTTATAGTTAAAACACCAACTCCATGTTTATTTGTCGTTTTTATCAATTCAGGTAAGCCAACTTTTATTGAAACTGGAGCAAAACCATAATCTCCCTCAACACGAATTGCATTTTGTGTGAGATGTATATTTGAAGGTCGTGAAACTCCATTTACTTTTTTACTTTTTAGAGAAGCTACATAACCAGGAATTCGAAATAATCCATGAGAGACACTTCCATCTCTTTCTGCATGCGAAACTGTAGTAGCTACAGAATCAGCATTGAAATGATCACACCCATGGGCTGAAAGTGCTTTATATGCTAAATCATATATATTTTCTAATTCTAATGGCGTTGTATTCATTTACTTTTATAAAATAATTAATATTATTGAACAATGGATAGAGGATTATTAGACAATTTAAAAGATATTTTACAAGAAAGAATATCATTTTCAGAAAGTGTCAGAAATAATCATGCAAAAGGTGAAGATGCCTATGATCCTGTTCTGCCTAGGGCAGTTTTGTTTCCTAAAAATAACGAAGAACTTTCAAAAATATTAAAAATTTGCAATGAATTTAAAGTACCAGTAACAGCTTATGGCACCGGTACATCTTTAGAAGGTCATGTTGTTGGAAATGATGAGGGTTTTACAATTTCAATGGAAAATTTTAACAAAATTATTTCAATTAACGAAGCTGACTTTGATTGTCGTGTACAAGCAAATGTAACTAGAGAACAATTAAATGAAACTTTAAAAGATAAAGGGGTTTTTTTTCCAATTGACCCAGGTGCAAATGCTTCACTTGGAGGCATGGCAGCTTGTTCTGCCTCAGGAACAATGGCAGTAAGATATGGAACAATGAGAACTACAGTTCTTGGTTTAACCGTTGTAATGGCAAATGGTGATATAATTAAAACAGGAAGTAGAGCAAAAAAAACTTCTGCAGGATATAATTTAACAAATCTTTTTGTTGGTTCAGAAGGAACACTTGGGATAATTACTGAGGTTCATCTAAGGTTATCTCCTATACCTGAAAGTATCATGAGTGCTGTTTGTCAATTCCCAGATTTAGACTCTGCAGTTTTAACAGCACAAGAAATAATTCAGTATGGCGTGCCAATTGCAAGGGTAGAATTATTAAATCAAGATCAAATGGATATAAGTATTAAATATTCAAAATTGGAAAATTTAGATAGTTTCCCTACGCTGTTTTATGAATTTCATGGTAGCGAAATTTCAAATAAAGAATCAATTGATGTAGTGGAAGAAATTTCTAAAAATAATAATGGTAGTGAGTTTAAGTGGGCAGCTAATACAGAAGAAAGAAATAAAATCTGGAAAGCAAGACATAACGTTTATTATTCAGTCAAAGCTCAAGGTGATGATGTTAGGGTATACGCAACAGATGTTTGTGTTCCCATTTCTAATATAGTTGAATGTATAAAATTTGCAGAAAATGAACTTCAAGAAACTGGATTAAAAGCACCTATGGTGGGGCATGTAGGTGATGGTAATTTTCATGTAACTATTGTCTACGATCCTAATAAAGAAAATGAATACAAATATATTAGAGAATTTAGCAATAAATTAATTGATAAAGCTCTAGAAATGGATGGAACTATTACAGGTGAGCACGGTATAGGTCTTCAAAAAAAGGAATATTTGTTAAAACAACATCCAGATAATATTCCATTAATGAAATCGATAAAAGAAAGTTTTGATCCAAATAATATTTTAAATCCAGGTAAAATATTTGATTTATAAATTATTTTACTTCTACTAAACTTTCCTTATCAACTAGCTTCATTCCAAAACCTGGTTTGTTTGGAATTTGTACTTTTCCATTTATAGGAAGTTGTTCACCTTCAAAATAAGGAAACATTGGTACTACTGATTTCCCATCAGGACTTGCTGCAATATATTCACAAAATGGTGAATGCGGCTGAGAAAATATAAAATGTGATGAATAAGGTCCACTGCCATGAGGTACAACAGGTAAATCATAAGCTGCAGCCATAGCTGAAATTTTTAACAGTTCTGTCATTCCGCCAACCCACATAACGTCAGGTTGTAATATATCTATAGATTTTGTTTCAATTAACTGTCTAAATCCATAGCGAGTATATTCATGTTCACCAGTGGTCCATTTTTTGTCAGGATGAGCACGTTTAATCTGTTTGTATCCATCAATATCATCAGGATGAAGTACTTCTTCCCACCAATTGATATTTAAATCTTCACATCTTTTTGCTAATTGAATAGCATATTGAACATTCAAAGACATAAAACAATCAACCATAAGAGGAAAATCCTGAGAAACAGATTCTCTATGTTTTTTTAAATAATTATAGTTTTTTTCTAATCCTTCATGACCATCTGCTGGTCCAAAAGGTAATGGAACTTTTGATCCCCAAAATCCCATTTTTTTAACTGCTACTGGATTTGGGCCTGTACAATAAAAATGAATTTCATCTCTTACTTTTCCTCCAATCATTTCCATTACTGGTTCATTTCTTAAAATTCCTAATGCATCCCAAATGGCAAGATCAATGACACTAATAGCACAAACAGTTATGCCTTTTCTTCCATAAAATTGACTTGCTCTAAACATGTGTTCCCAAATTAGGTTCAAATTTTTTGGGTTTTGATTAATTAAAAATCTTTTAAAATGATTTTGTATAAGCCAAGACGCGGGCTTACCCCCTAATCCTGATGCCACTCCTACAATTCCATTTGAAAGTTCAATTTCAACAATTACAGAGCCTAAAACTCCTATACCCCAACTAGTTCTTGTTTGCTTATACTCAGGATAAGGTGACATTGGATTGGCTATTACTGTATCAGAGATCCAATGACCTTCTTCTTGTAAATGATAGTCACCACCACTTTTCTTAGAAGTAATATATGTTCTTACATCTTTTATATAAATTTTTTCAGACATTAAACTTTTTCAACACTTTCAGTTTTCATAGATCTATAGATTGCGTCTAAAACTTTTACTGTTTTAAGGCCAATTTCTGAATTAGCATGATTTTTATAATTTTTATTTAAACAAATATCTACAAATGTATTTATTGGTGTTTCCGTACTATAAGACATTGTGCCTTCTCCCTCACTTATTTCATCTTCAATATTATTTCCATCATTAAGTCTAATTAGCAACCTTTCTCTCTTTATTTCCATGTCTAAATAAAGTGTTCCTTTAGTTCCGTGTACATTTATATAAAAAGTACCTCCAAAATCTTTAGGAACATATGCACATCCAGAGAAAGATCCAGTTGCACCATTTGAAAATTTTACAGAAATTGCATCTGTATAATCAACATTTGTTGGAGAAGGAACTGAAAAACAAAAAGCTTTTTCGGCTGTTAATTGAGTTATCTTAAACACTCCTCCAAACATATGAGATAATTGACCCCATCCGTAACCTCCACCTTTACTAGGATCAGACCAAGTTGATGCTAAAGGTTGGAAAGTATGATTATTAGACTCACTTAATGGTATGCCCTGAAATAAATCTAATAAAGAGGATGTAAAAGCAGCATCTATATGTTTTATTTCACCAATGACACCATCCTGTATATATTTTTCAGCCTTGGGCATAAAGCGTGTAAAATTAAAACCATTTGGAACTAGAATTTCCTTCTTAACTTCTTGTGCTAAATTATAAAGTTTTTCTGCATCTGATGAATTTGTAGTCATTGGTTTCTCAATTAAAACGTGACATCCCTTTTCAAGAGAAGCTTTTGCATTTTCATAATGTGCAAAATGGGGTGATGCTATTACAACACCATCTAGAGGACTAAGACTTAACATTTCATGAAAATCCGTTGATGCATGTTGAAAATTAAATTTATTTTTTACAAAATTCAATTGATCTTCTTCTAATTTGCAAACACTTACAAGCTCAACATCTTCCCTTTTTTTTAAATTTGGAATATGATATTCGGTTGCCCACCAACCTGCACCGATAACTCCTATTCTAGCTTTATTCATTTTAATCTAAATGCATTTGAATAGGTAATAGATATGGAAAATTAGTTTTTGGATCTACTTCTGCTTTTAAAATATCAGACATATACTCTCCCCACTTTTTATTAACTTCACTCTTTACAATGTGATCAATTGATTTTTTTAAATCATCAGTCTCAAAGTAACCAAACAAAGTTAATCCATGACGAAAAATATTATAATTTCTTAATCCAGCATCACTGAGCATTTGTACCATCTCTGGCCAAATTTCATCATGCCTTTTTTTATATTCATCTTCATATCCAGGTCTTACTTCTAAAACCCACGCATAATTACTCATATTATTTTTCCTTTCTAGTAAGTAGCTCTTCCTCCACTAAGATCAAACACTGCCCCAGTTGTATAAGAATTCTCTTCAGAAACCAACCATGAAACCATAGAAGCTAATTCATCAACCTTTATAAATCTTCCGCGAGGTATTTTTGATAACATATAATCAATATGTTCTTGGCTTATTTGATCAAATATTCTTGTTTTTGCTGCTGCTGGTGTAACACAATTTACTGCTATATTTTTATCTGCTAATTCTTTACCTAATGATTTTGTAAGAGCAATCACTCCTGCTTTAGCAGCACTGTATGGCATTGCATTTGGATTACCTTCTTTACCGGCAATAGACGCAATATTTACTATTCTTCCATAATTGGCTTTAATCATGTGTGGTACTACAGATTTACAACAATAAAATAGACCTGTTAAATCAATATCAATAACATTCTGCCATTGATCTATTGGATATTCCCAGGTTTTAAAACTCGGTCCTGCAATTCCTGCATTATTAATTAGAATATCAATTTTATTATTTTTATCTAAAGTGGCGTTAGTTGAATTTTGAACACTATCATAAGATGTAATATCAACAAGTTCATAGCTTACATTTTCAGGCAAAGTTAAAGTTTTTAAAAGTTCTTCATCTTTATCCCAGATAACAACTTTAGCTCCAGATTTAGAAAATCTCTCAACCATTGAATAACCAAAGCCTTGGGCCCCTCCTGTTATAATGGCAACTTTGTTTTTTAAATCAATTTGATTCATTATTATCTCCTTACTTTTGTGATTTAGAATAAATGTAATTAGTTAAAATAATTGCAATTATTAACATAGCGCCTAGTATAGTTAGTTGTGATTCAATTTTTATTCTTGCAACATTTAAACCTGCTCTTAAGATTACAACAATCCAAAAAGCAACAAAAGTACCAAAAATATTTCCTCTTCCACCAAAAATATATGTTCCACCTAACATAACCATAAGAACTATTTCTAATTCTGCTCCAGTTGCCATATTAAATCTTGCAACTGCTAATCTAGAAGTAGTTAGAACACCAGCAATACCACAAACTAAGCCAGATAAAGTAAATAGTAATAATTTAATACGATTAACTTTAATTCCAGAATATTTTGCTGTTTGTGGATTTGTACCTATCAAATAAAGTTGCTTACCGTAAATGGTTGAGCTCAAGAAAAAACCAACAACAACAGCAAAAACAGTAAAAATAATAACTGGGATTGGGACTATACCAATGTAACGATAATCAATTCCAATAAACCAAGAAGGATAACCACCTAAAGAAAAATCACTAGCTAGAGATTGAGCTATTCCACGATATAAAGTTAATGTACCTATTGTAAGTATTATCGAAGGTATTTGCAATTGTGTCACGAGTATTCCATTAAATAAACCACATAGAGTTCCAGAAAAGAGAGCTATAAGCATAGAGATTGGCATACCAAAACCCGCATTATATGCAGTACCAAAGATAACTGCTGTTAGAGCAATCATTGAGGCAATAGATAAATCTATTTCACCAGAAATTATTATTAATGTTAGTATTATTGCTATTAATCCATACTCTACATAAGGTGTAGCAGAGTCCATTATAAATGCTAAATCAGCAAAAAAAGGTGATAGTTGTATTGATGAAATTATTGATATTATCAATAATATCACAGCGACCCATTCGGGTCTTACAATCCAATATCTTAATGTTGGGTTTTCACTTAAATAAATTGAAATTGTTTTAAGCATTAATACCACCACTTAATTTTTTCATTCTGTAAATTATTAATTGATCTAGTGCCAAAGCTACAACAATAATCAAGCCATAAATGGCTTTTTGAAATTCTCCAGGTATATTTAAGACAGGTAGTGCAACATTTATAATGCCTAATAAAAGTATTCCTAAAAATGTTCCTAGTACACTTCCAGAACCTCCGGTGATACTTGTTCCTCCAATAATTACACCTGCAATTACAATAAATTCAATTCCAACACCTGTTACCCCAGGATTTACATATCCAAATCTTGATGCATAAAATAAACCTGCAACTCCTGCTAACATTCCACAAATACCAAAACAAAACAAAGTAACTTTAGTTACATTAATTCCCTTAAGATGAGCTGCAACAGGGTTACTACCAGTGGCATAAATTTCGCGGCCTAAAACTGAATGACGCATTACTAAATGTGTAATTACTACGATTATTCCACTAAAAATTAGGATTCCTGGAATTGAAAAAAGGAAAGAAGTTTGAGAGAATGAAACTACATGTTCGGGAATATCATTTCTATCAATTTGCCTTCCTCCACTAACAATAAAAACTAAACCTCTGTATAAACTTAATGTTCCTAATGTTACTATTATTGAATGCACATTAAACCTAGTAACTATAAAGCCATTTATTAATCCCATCACTAAACCAACAAAAGCAGTAATGATTAAAGATAACCAAAGTGATAAACCAGGAAATTGAATATATAATAAACCAATTACAATTGCTGAAAACGCCAATATGGATCCAATAGATATGTCTACATGTCGACATATAATAACCATCATTTGACCCATAGCCATGACTAAAATTAAAGGTATTGCTAGAAACACCGCTCTCCAACTATCCAATGTCATGAATCTTGGATCTATTATTGCAGCAACAATAACAAAAACAACAATTATAGAAAAAATTCCAAGCTCTCTAATTCTTAAAAATTTATCAAATAATGTCATTCTTAATTTATTGCATAGCTCATAATTTTTTCTTGAGTAGCTTCCTTATTATTTAGTATTTTTGTAATTTTTCCCTCTCGCATAACAATTATGCGATGTGATAAAGAGAGTATTTCAGGTAATTCTGATGATATTAAAATAATTGCAGTACCTTCTTCAGCTAATTTATTGATAATTTCATACATTTCAGATTTAACTCCTACATCTACACCTCTCGTAGGCTCATCTAGAATTAATACTTTAGGCTTTGAAAGTAACCACTTAGAAATTATACACTTTTGCTGATTTCCACCTGATAATTCTTCTATTAATTGTCTTCCCGAAGTTAAGATAATATTAAATTTATTTATATAATCATTTGTCAATGTAGTAACAGTTTTAGAATTGATAAGACCCATACTATTAGATATATCTTTAGGTATAGCTGACGTTATATTATCCTCTACAGCAACAGGCCCAAAAATACCCATTTGTTTTCTATCTTCAGGCACATAAGCAAAACCGTTATTAATTGCTTCATTAGGTGAGTTATTAATTATACTTTCTCCATCATAAATAATTTCACCTTTATCGAATTTTTCTGCTCCAAAAATACTTTTTGCTACTTCTGTTCTTCCAGCTCCGACTAATCCTGCAAATCCAAGTATTTCTCCTTTTTTTAAATTAAAAGAAATGTCATTAAATTTTTTTGACAAAGATAGGTTTTTAACATTTAAAATGTATTCATCATTTTTAATAAATTGATTCTCTTTAACTTCTGTTTCTTCAATATTTCTACCAATCATAAATTTTATAATTTCTTCATTTGAAACCTCATTAATATTTTTTGTAGTAATCAAATCACCATCTCTAAAAATCGTTACTCTATCAGATATTTGTCTTATTTCTTCTAAACGATGACTAATAAATATAATAGCCATCCCATTAGATTTAAGTTTATTTACTATATCAAATAGTTTGCCAACTTCATTTGGCGTTAAAGGTGATGTAGGTTCGTCCATAATTAATACTTTTGAATTTTTAGAGAGTGCTCCAGCTATTTCTATCATTTGTTGATCAGCAATAGATAAACCTTCCATAATTTTTTTTGGATCAATTTTTAATCCAATTGATTGTAAAATTGCATTTGATTTTTTATTGATATCTTGCCATTTTACTCTTGAAAAATTGTTACCTTCCATGTGACCCATGAATATATTTTCTGCAACAGACAGATGCGAGAAGGATTGTGGCTCTTGATGAATTAATGAAACACCATTTTTTTGAGCTATTATTGGAGATGTAATATTCACTTTTTTATCATCTAAAAAAATGTCTCCTTCAGTTGGTGTATAAACACCACTCAAGATTTTAACAAATGTAGATTTACCGGCTCCATTTTCACCAACTAATGCATGAACTTCTCCAGGTTTTAAATCAAAATCCACATTTCTTAAAACATTTACACCGCTAAATGTTTTACCAATATTATTAGTTTTAAGATCCATATTATGTTTATTTACTACTTCTATGTTAATTTATTAAACAAAATAAGTAAAATATTCATATTATTCTTGAAAAAAATATGAATTTATTGAATGTGTTATCATTAATTCAATAGGAGGAATAATGAATAAACTATTCAAATTTATTTCTGTAAGTATTTTGGGTTTGTTTCTAACAACAGGAGCGTTTGCAAAAACCGAAGTTGTTTACATTCCAAAAAATACTGGTAACCCTTATTTCGATTCAATCATTAAAGGTTTCGAAGTAGGTGCAGAAAAATATGGTTACAATTTTTCAACAGTAGCTCCAGCAACTGCTGATGCTACATCACAATTACCTTTCATTAAAGCTGAAATTCAAAGAGGTGTTGATGTTATTGCAATATCACCAAACTCAAATGATGCTCTTAATACTGTTTTTGATCAAGCTAGAAAAAAAGGTATTATAATTATGGTAGTAAATGGAGATATACCTGGTAGTGAAGCTCACAGAGACATAGCAATTATGCCAGTTGATTTCTCTACAGTAGGTACTGCACAAATGACATTAATGGGTCAATTGATTGACCACAAAGGTCAATTTGCAATTTTAAGTGCAACAACTGATGCGCCTGATCAAAACACTTGGATTAAAGATATGGAAGACAATATTATTGGTAAAGGTATGTTTTCTGATATGGAATATTTAGGTGTTGTATATGGTGATGATGATCCACAAAAAAGTACCACTGAAGCTGAAGCTCTTCTTGCTAAATATCCAGATCTAAGAGGAATTATTTCACCAACTACAGTTGGTGTTGCAGCTGCTGCACAAGTTGTAGAATCTGCTGGCAAGTGTGATCAGGTTCAAGTTACTGGACTTGGAACTCCAAATCAAATGAGACCATTCCTAAAAAGTGGATGTGTAAAAGCATTCCAATTATGGGATCCATCTGTTGAAGGAGAAATCGCAGGTTATTTATCTGTGCAAATGGTTGAAAATGGATTGAAGTTGTCAGAAGGTATGACTATCAGTGTTCCAGATCAAGGTGATGTTGTAATAAATGCAAATAATTTAATTTATGCAGCACCAATGCTTGATTTTGTACCTGACAATATCGATAATTTTAACTTCTAAATTAATGATTTGAAGAGCAATAGAAATATTGCTCTTCAAACGTTCAAGTTAAACAATGAATAATATACCGATAGTAGATTCCCACCACCATTTATGGGATTTAGAGAATGAGAAAACTAAATATTCCTGGCTAATGGTATCTGAGGGAGAAGCTTTTTTTGGGGATTATGGAGCTATAAGAAAAAGTTATTTGTTAGATGATTATTTGAATGATGCAAAAAATCAAAACATAATTAAGTCAGTTCATGTCCAAGCTGAACACGATGATGATAGTCCAGTTAGCGAAACAGAATGGCTTCAAAAACTAGCGGATAATCATAGCTCAAAATTACCAAATGCTATTGTTGCATTTGCAGATTTCTCAAAATCTAATGTAGCCGATATTCTAGATCAACATCAAGAATTTAATAATACACGAGGTATTAGACAGATTTTATCTTTTAATGCAGATGAACCAAAATATTCACATGCTCCAGAAGATTATATGAAAAATACAAAATGGTTAGAAAATTTTAAAAATATGAAAAACAGAAATTTATCATTTGACATTCAAGTTTATCCTCATCAGATGGATGACTCTTTTAATTTAGCAAAAGATAATGATGATATTTTATTTATTTTAAATCACACTGGTGAACCATGTTACCAATCTGAAGGGTACATTCAACATTGGGAAGCTAATATGATAAAGATTGCAAAGTGTGAAAATATGGTAGCAAAAATTTCTGGTCTTGGCATGTTTAATCCTAACTGGACAATCGATAGTACAAAAATTTTTGTTGAGAAAACTATAGAAATATTTGGAATTGAAAGATGTATGTTTGCCTCAAACTTTCCAGTTGATAAAATATTTAATACTTTTGATAATTATTGGAATTCTTTTAAAACAATTACAAAAGATTATTCTGAAAATGAAAAAACAATGTTATTTTCATCAAACGCTGAAAAGTATTATAGGATTTAATTATGTCTTCGGAAATTAAAGATGTAAGGGCAAAACTTTATACTTGGAAAGGTCCAATTCAAGCAATACATGATAATTTTTGTACGAGCGCAGCAGACTTACTAAATAAAGAAAATATAAGTGCAGATGGAATGTCAACTTTCAAATTTTTAAGTTGGTTGGTAGTGGAAGTTGAAACTGAGGATGGGCATATTGGTCTTGGTAATGCAGCTCTTGCACCAAAACCTTGTAAGTCAGTAGTAGATAATTACTTAAAGCCTGCAATCATTGGTGAAAGTGTTTGGGATTACGAGCACATTTGGCAAAAGATGTATCGACAAACTTTAGCGTGGGGAAGAAAAGGTGTGGGGATGACAGCAATTAGTGCAGTAGATATAGCTATATGGGATGCACTAGGAAAAACTGCTAAACAACCAGTCTACAGACTACTAGGTGGCAAAACAAAGGAAAAACTACCTTGCTATGCTAGTAAATTGTATAGCCAACCTCTTGATACTTTGGCTAAAGAAGCACAAGATTATTTAGATCAAGGCTTCAAAGCTATGAAACTGCGTTTTGGTTGGGGGCCAAAAGATGGCGCTGAAGGAATGAATAAAAATATTGAGTTAATTAAAACAGTTAGATCAGTGGTTGGTGATAATATTGATTTGATGGCTGATGTTTATATGGGATGGACATTTGAGTATGCGAAGAGAATGATGCGATTAATTGATAAAGAAAACTTAAGATGGTTAGAAGAGCCTGTAATAGCTGATGACATCGATGGATATGCCGATTTAAAAGCATCCTGTAGAACATCTATATCAGGTGGTGAGCATGAATATACTCTTTTTGGATTTAGACAACTTTTAGAGAAAAAAGCAGTAGATGTAGTTCAATTTGATACAAATAGGGTTGGAGGAATCACACAAGCACATAAGATTTGCGCTTTAGCTGAGGCATTTCAAATACCTGTTATTCCTCATGCAGGACAAGTTCACAATTTTCATATATCTATGAGTAGTATTAACGCTCCTATAGTTGAATACTTTCCGTTTTGGCCAGTAGAAATTGGTAATGAATTGTTTTGGTATATTTTTGATGGAGAACCGCAAGCTAAAGACGGATTTATTGAACTAGATGATAAAAAACCAGGTCTTGGTATAGAATTGTCACAAAAATATCTTAAAGACTTTGATATTGAAATTTAATAGATTAAAATTTTCCAAGATCATTAGCAAATTGTTTTGCTAAATCAGTACCGAATTTAGTTGGACTTAAACTAGGACTTCTGTCATAAATTTTTTTTACACCCATTCTGTATGCGCATATTCTTTTTCCATAACAAGTTAAAGAATTGATAGATTGCATTGAAAACACAATAGAGGGGAGTATTTTTTTGTAAACCTTTCTAGCTTCACTTATTTTTTTTTGTTCTAATAGTTTGTAAATTTTTATAAATATATCAGTGCCCTCTAATGAAGGTATGATACCTTTACAACCTGCTAAAAAATTATCAATTATTTCCTGTCCTCCTCTACCATTAAAAACACTTAAATTTTTGGGATACCTACTAATTTCATTTTGTATTAGTACTGCAGCAGCTTCACCTTTGATAGCTCTAAAATTAGAAAATTTTTTATAAAGTTTTAATATTTGATGTGACTCTAGACCAACGCCAATATATTCTTTGGCATTCTGAATTCCAACTAAAGTTTTTTTATCTACAAAATTAATTATCTTATCAAAAAAATCATAACAATCTTTATCTGTAGTCTTTTTATTTAATAAAGGTTGAAGAACAATCCAATTCGCATTATTCAACTGTGCGACGTCTATTAATTTTTTATATTCGTTAATATTTTTTCCAGATATAGTAACAACTATAGGTATAGAATTATTTGTAATATCAGAAACAAGTTCAATTATTTTTTTTTTTTCTGAAAATTCCAATTTATTGACTTCTGTAGCAAGACCTAGACAAGCAATACCATTTGATCCTAATTTTTTTATTAGTGATATTTGATCACTCATTAATTTGATATCTATTGTATTGTTTCTATTAAAGAAACAATATGTCATAGGTATAATACCTTTAATCATTTTAAATTTTTTTTGAAAGTTCTTCATTGTATGCAAAAACTGCAGGGCTACCTCCAGTAAAAATGAAAACTACGTTTTCTCCCTTTTTGATAATCCCTTTTTTTACATAGTCAATTAATGCAGCAAATCCTTTAGAAGTATAAACAGGATCTAAAAATAATCCCTCTTTTTTAGCTAAAAGATTCATAGCCGCAATTCCATCTTTTGTTGGTACACCATATTTTTCACCCACGTAATTATTATCATGATTAATCATATTAGAATTAAACTCTAAATTAAGACCAAGCATTTTTGCTCCCTGATTACATATTCTGGCAATATCCTCTTTAATATTCATATCCCAATAAACAGGAGATATACCCTGTATTCTCGTAGACCAATTAAGTACTCTTGCACCAAGTTCACAACCAGCTTGTGTCATATTAGCTGCTGTTACAAATAAATGATCTGCAACAAAATTTTGATTTTTCATTTGTTTATCAATTTCAGCCATGGCATTTGCATAACTAATACCTGCAAGAGTGGTATCTTCTTTTCCAAAACCGCCATAGATTAATAGAGGTTTTCGACCTTCTTTCATTAGTTCCTCATATTTTTTGTCCAAATGTTTTGGAATATCCTCTAAATTTTCACCCTCAACTACATCAACATTTGCTCCTAATATGTTATATAATAAAAAGTTACCTTGCATTAATTTACCCTTAACTCCATGCATCAAAACTAAATAACTATCTAAGTTTAATTTATTAGCAGCTGCTACAGCTTGTCGGCAAAAATTAGATTGAGATGCAGCCCCAGTTAAAATGCAGTCATAATCTCCAGATAATGTTTTAGCCATTATAAACTCTAAATGTCTTGTTTTGTTTCCCCCAAAAGCTAATGCAGTGCAATCATCTCTTTTAATATAAAGATTTATACCTAACTCTTTAGAAATATTAGGTGCAAATTCAAGTACAGTAGGTAATTGAGCAAGGCTAATTCTAGGAATTTTATTTATTCTAGAAATTAATTCTTCAGCAGACAAAGGATTAAAATTGTTATTCATCTATTTTAATAATTTTTAATTAATGACTATGTCTTTTGACTTCAGCTCCTCTTTTTCCAATTAGAAAATCTAGATCTGCTCCTTTGTCAGCTTGCATAACATGCTCTACATACATTTTTTGATAACCACCAGTGATTTCTGGAACAACAGGTGAATAATTTTCCAGACGATTTTTTATTGTTTCATCATTAACTTTTAAATTCATTGTACCCTGATCAACATCTACTTCTATTTCATCACCATTTTGAACTGCTGCTAAAGGGCCTTTAACTGCAGCTTCTGGAGCTGTATGAAGTATTACGGTACCATATGCTGTTCCACTCATTCTGGCATCAGATATTCTAATCATATCTCTCACACCTTTCTTAAGAACTTTTTGTGGAAGACGCATATTCCCAACTTCAGCCATACCAGGATAACCCTTTGGTCCACAATTTTTTAAAACTAATATTGAGTTTTCATCAACGTCTAAATTAGGATCATCAATTTTTTCATGAAACTCTTCTACGCTTTCAAAAACTACTGCTTTTCCAGTATGTTTCATTAATTCTGGTGATGCGGCTGATGGTTTAATAATTGCACCATTTGGAGCAATATTACCCCTAAGAATTTTAATACCTCCATTTTTTTTTAATGGATTTTCGAATTCTTTTATAACGTCATTATTCCAGCATTTAGCATTTATATTATTCTCAGCTATTGTTTTTCCATTAACAGTCATTGAATTTTCATCTAGTAATTTTTTTTCCATTAATCTTTTTATGACTACAGGAACGCCACCTGCATAATAAAAATCTTCCATTAAGTATTTCCCTGAAGGCTGTAGATTTACTAATGTTGGAATACCATCCCCACATTTATCCCAATCATCTAAATCTAAATCAATTTCCATTCGACCGGCAATTGCAGCTAAATGGATAACTGCATTTGTAGATCCACCTATTGCTCCATTTACTTTAATTGCATTTTCAAATGATTTTTTTGTAACAATTTTTGACATTGTTATATCTTCCTTGACCATTTCAACAATTCTTTTTCCAGACATATGGGCTAAAGCATATCTTCTCGAATCTACTGCAGGTATTGCGGCATTTCCAGGAAGTGACATTCCTAATGCTTCTACCATTGAACCCATTGTTGAAGCAGTTCCCATTGTCATACAGTTGCCTTTTGAACGACTCATTGAGATTTCAGCATTTATAAAATCTTCTTCAGATATTATACCTGCATTTAAATCTGCATCCAGTTTCCAAACTCCTGTTCCAGAACCTATTGCTTCCCCTTGATGATGTCCATTAAGCATTGGGCCACCTGAGACACCAATTGTAGGAAGATCAACACTTGCAGCTCCCATCATCAGTGAAGGAGTTGTTTTATCACAACCCATTAGTAGTACTACTCCATCTATAGGATTGCCCCTTATTGCTTCTTCCACGTCCATACTTGCTAAATTTCTAAACAACATAGCTGTTGGTCGTAAATTGGACTCACTTGCTGAAAAAACTGGAAATTCTAAAGGAAAGCCTCCTGCCTCATATACACCTTTTTTAACAGACTCGGCAATTTCTCTGAAATGTCCATTACACGGTGTTAATTCCGACCATGTATTACAAATACCAATTACAGGACGCCCGTCAAATAAATGGTTTGGATGACCTTGATTTCTCATCCAGCCTCTATGAATAAATGTATCTCTTCGATGTGATTTAGAATTATACCAATTAGAAGATCTATATTTATTTTTTTTATTCATAAAAAAAGTTTTATCTAATAAAAGTAAAAAATCAAATTTTAAATTTATTGTCTTCAATACCGGGAGTAGTAACATTTAATGCAAATAGGCTACCATCGTATTTATTTTTACCTGCGTTATTAGCAGTAGTAATAAATAGAGTTTTAAGATCATTGCCGCCAAATACACAATTTGTAACATTTTCAACAGGTAGCTCGTAAATTTGATCAACCCTGCCTTTTGGATCAATTTTCACAACACACGATCCACCCCAACGACAATTCCAAATAAAACCATCACTATCAATAGTTGATCCATCTGGAGCACCTCTATCAAAATCAAAGAAGTTTTTTTTGTCTGACAAACTACCTTCATCTAGGTTAAAATTGTATTCTAGTAATGATCCCTCAGTTGTATCGGCAAAATAAAATTTTGTGTTATCTGGACTCCAAACAAATGTATTAGGTATACCAAGATTTGTTTCAACAATATTTAACTTATTATCAGATAGACAATATAAACTACCAGATTTAGCATTTAAAGATTTTGCACTTCCATCTAGATTAAAATTATTTTGCATCGTCCCAAACCAAAGCCTACCTTTAGCATCTGATGCACCATCATTAGACCTATTTGTTAAAATATCATCTTCAACATTAATTATTCTTTCATATTTTTTAGATTGAAAGTTAAATTTATTTACTCCATTATTTGAGACTAAAGCAATTTCATTCTTTGAGATTATTGACGTCGCTGTTACAAAATCAGGTAAATCAAAAGTTTCTAATCTTTCGTTATCTAAATTAATTCTGAATAAAACTGATTTTGGTTTAATATCTACCCAAAGTAAACTTTGATCAATTGAAGACCACGTTATACCTTCTCCTAAACTATTTTTTACATCTTTATATAATTCAACCTTACTCATATTTTAGATCATTATAATAAAATTTAAAATTTATGAAGATAAGTTTAGAGGTAATGGGCTTTATCTTTGATACGAGCCATTACTTCTTTGGTTGCTTCTTCAGATCCATCATGGAACGTACCCATTAATTTATCTAAGAAACTAGTATTTCCACCTGAATAGTTACATTCAAAATATTTATGATGTATGTAATGCATATAATCGCCTGTTGGAATTGAAACACCATTTTTGAAAGTCATTTTCTCATATCCTGTATGTCCAGGTGTAGGGGCTAAACCAGCATGAAATACATGATACATCGCAACAAGAGGATGTGAAGGGATTATCCAATGAACTAAGATTCCTGAAAAATAGAGTAAATGCTCTATTGGATGCATAGACATACCTGACCAAGCACCTGTATTCGTATTACGGTGATGAACTTTATGGGCAATTTTATAAAGTGGTGCCCAGTGTAATAATCTATGAGTTAGGTAAAAATGTGCGTCTCTTATAAATGGAACAAGAAAGAACATAAAACAACAATATATCGGATAAACCTCCCAGCTTACATATGGGATTATTTGATTTGCAAATGCCCAAAATGTAATTACTTCATAAGCTGTCCATAATGGAATGGCACTACAAAAAGTATAGAATAGGTTATCTTTAGTCTGATCATTAAATAAAAAAGTTGAGTTATTTTTTTCTAGAGGTCGTGGATTATATTTAAATGAAGTTCCTTGTGTCTTCAGTCTTAAATGAAAGAAGCCTGTCCAAAGCAAAATAATAACTGCGTTTCTGAAAAATATGTAGGATATCCATCCTATTTCAAAAGTCTTCATTGTCTCTAAAGAAGGAGTCAAAAAAAGATATGTAGCAACTGTTATTGCTGCGAAAACAAAAGTCCATGGAAAAAAAATTCCAGGAAATTTAAAAAAATACTTTAAAAATTTTATCGGGTTAAAAAATATATCTTTAGGTGGGTTAATACTTATTGTTCCAAATGGTTTCCAATGACCTCTTTTATCTCTAGTACCAAAATCACTATCATTTAGTTGATTTCCCATGACGTATTTATAGTATATTTTGAATAAAAAAAAAGAGACTAAATTGTCGTATCTGGAACCTTCACATCAATAAAATAATTTTTATCTTTAGATTGCTTAAATATTGCTGGAATTATTGATCTATAAGCAGAAATTATTCCTTTATTAGGTTCTGGCATTTGATTTTTAACTATTTTGTGAAATTTTTTTAAATTATGGCATGGGATTTTTGGGAAAATGTGGTGCTCAATATGATACTCCATGTTTGAATATAAAAAACTAAAAAACGGATTCATGATTACTGTTCTTGTACTTTTTCTATGATCTTTAATATTATCAGCTAGTCCAGCATGTTGAGTCATGCCGCATATCATTAATATAGTATTACCGTAAAATGGAGGTAAAATTATCATTATTATTGGTAACCATGATTGTAACGAAACTGAACATAAAATTACGAGCAACCAAAAACTTAAATATAATCTTGAACTATTAATAATTTTTTTTATCTCCTTCTCAGGTACTGTAACTTTTACAACAGGAGTAATTATTCCAAATGAATGCTTAATAATTTCAAAATGAGTAAAATGTCTTATTTTTTGTATGTTGATTATTGGACCAAGTGGCAAAAAGTTTAAAAGAAATCTAATAGGCTCTGTTGGTTTCGGACTATTGTTTTCATAATCGTAAACCTCCTCATGTGTAAAAATTGTGTAAGTATGGTGATGAAAATGACTCCATTTCCATCTAACTGCTTCAAAACCACCAAGTAAAGAAGTTATATGATAAAAAAGTTTATTTAATGCTCTTGTTCTAAAATATGTTTCGTGATTAGTTTCATGTTGAATGCTAATGATTTTGCAGTAGAAAATATTTCCATAAAGTAGAAGAGCAGGAATTGACCATAAAGTACCCCAACTTATAATACAAAGATATCCGCTTAATAATAGAGCAACAATAAATATGGATACATCTATTAAACCTTTTATATCAGATCTCTTAGAAAGTTCCTTTAAAGTTTTCTTGTCTATATTTGGTTTATACCAAGTTTTTAAATCAACTTCACCCGCAAACATTAATCAAAACTTTTCTGAAAGCTTAAAAAATTTTTCAAATTCACCTTCATCAATTTTAACTGTGATTTTAGGATCATTAAATTTTTGGTTTACTGTATCATCGTGAAACTCTTTGAATGCACTAACTCTTTCAGCTTGTAACTTTGCAAATTCTTTTTTAAAATCTCTATAAATACGTGCATGTCTTGGAATTTTTCCTTGAGTATACCCGAGTACATCATTAGCAAATAAATATTGCCCATCACATCCAGAGCCACTTCCCATTGAAAGAGTCATAATGTCAACTTTTTTTGTAATTACTTCGGCAACTTTTGGTGGAACTACTTCCAGTTCAACTCCAATCGCTCCTGCTTCTTGTAACTCAAGAGTATGTTCTAAAATTCTAATGGCCTTGTCAGCAGTTTTGCCTTGTGCAACAAATCCACCAATCCAGGTAGCATTTCCTGGAACTAAACCAACATGACTATTAATTGGAACATATTCATCTCTTAATGCTCTAATCCATTTGTAACTCCAATTGCCACCATAGATTACATCTGCACCAATATCTAAATACTTATGTGATAGTTTCATTGCTTCATACTCAGAAGCTACTCTTACAGCACCTCCAGATTGCATAAAGCAAGTTGGTGCAGCCTCTCGAATTCGCTTAAGTTCATCAAAAGAATTATAAATACCAAATTGTGGAGCATCATGAGAAGTACAAATCATGTCAATACCTGCCTCTTCAGCTGCTGCAGCTTCGTCAGCATTATGTACAAACATAACGCTTAGTTGTCTTTTACCTTTGCATTGCAAATAATCGTAAACTGTAAGTTTTTTTCTGCTCATAAAATCTCCAAAAAATATTTAATCTATCTTAATGAAAATTTTGTCATTATCAACTTTAACTGGGTATGTTTTTAAATCCTCACACGCTGGAGGGCTTAAAGCTTCTCCAGATTTAATGTTAAAAATTCCCTGGTGCATTGGACATTCAATTTCATCATCCATAACCAAACCATCTTCAAGATGTACAGCCTCGTGTGTACAAATACCATCAGTAGCATAAAAACCATCTGTTAACCTATACACACAAAAGGTTTTATCTTGATGATCAAATCTAATCAGATCCTCTTCTTCAATACTATCAGTAGACCCTACTTCAATCCAATTTTCTTCAGACATAAAATGTATATAATATCTATTCTATTAAAATAAATACAAAATAATTAAATTATTGTTTTTGTATAAGTTTATTTAATTTTTGATTTTGGTCTGAGAGAATTTGTTTATCTACAATGGTATTTTTCTCAGTTAATTTAGAAGTGATTCGAATGTCACGGCCAACTTTTCCCATAATTCCTACACCACATGCTCCTCTTATCTTTTTATTTTTTAGAAAAAAATAAATTACACCATTATTAATATCATTACCTCTTTCAATAATTTCATCATAATCATCACAAATACCAGTCAGTTGGAGATTCAAATTAAATTGATCAGACCACATCCAGGGAATTGAATTGTATTCTGTTTTTACTCCAGCAATATTTTTTCCGGCACATATTCCATGATTTTGTGCATGTTGATAAGACTCAAGTCGCATATTTCTTTCATAAAATGGATGATAAAAATTACATACATCACCTGCTGCATAAACATCTTTAATAGAGGTTTCACAAAATTGATTTGTTACGATACCATTATCAAGTTTTAAATTAGTATTTTCAAATAACTTTACTGACGGAGTTGATCCTATACCCGCAATTATAAAATCTGTTTGTATTAATGAATTATCACTAAGTAAGATATCATTAATGCCATTTTTTTTGGTTATTTTATCTATCTGTTTATTTAATATTATTTTATTTCCATTTTCTAAATGAGTTTTTTGAATTAGATCAGCAATTTGTTTTGGTATAATTCTTCCCATAAGTTGATTACCGATTTCTATAACAGTTACTTTCTTTTGAAGCTGACTTAAAGATGAGGCAATTTCTAAGCCAATGAAACCTCCACCGATAATAGTTATTTTATTTTTATCTGAAACTTTTTCCTTAATCGTTTTGGCTTCTTCTAAATTTCTTAAATAATAAACATCATCGTTTAAATTATTATCTAGACTAAGTCTTTTATTGTCGGAGCCTGTTGAAATAAGTAAACTATCATAAGTGTAAATATCTTCATTTTTTGAAAAAAGTTTTTTATTTTCAAAGTCAACTTTACTTATTGATATATTTTCAAAATCTATATTTTCATTTTTTAGTACGTCGCTAGAATGAAAATAAAGATCGTCTTCATTTTTTTTATTTAACAAAAAATCTTTAGATAAAGGAGGTCTTTCGTATGGTAATAAATTTTCTTCACCTAAAATTTTAATATTTGCTTCTGTATCATTTTGTCTAATTTCTCTTGCAGCATAGATTCCAGCTTGACCACCGCCTAAGATTATAATGTTATTTTTCACTTAGTTTAGGCGTTACTTGGAACAGATAATGGAATTTGATAGTCTGGATTTTTTGCTTGTTTTATGAGTGCTGGAACAATTTCTTTATAGGCTCCTATAAGACCTTTTCTAGCAGGCGGTAATTGATCTTTAATCATAGCATGTAGTTTAGGTAAATTATGTGAGGGAACTTGAGGGAACATATGGTGCTCAACATGATATTCCATATGCCAATATAAAAAACTTAAAACTGGATTTAAATATACTGTTCTGGTTGTATACCTGTGATCTCTTTTATCTTCTCTAAGTCCGGCGTGCTGAGTAAGACCCATTAGCATAACAAGTGTCTTTCCATAAAAATTAGGTAATAAAACATATAGAACTGGAAGCCAGCTTTGAAGGTATACTGAAGAAGCAATACTTATGATCCAAATAGAGAGATGACTCCAAGCAGATAATCTACATTTCCATCTTTCGTTTTCAGGAATACAAACTTTCATTACATCTGTTGTCACACCAAATGCATGTTTAATAGTTTCCCATTGAAGAGAATTTTTAAAAAAAACAAAACCGGAAAATGGAATGTAGTGAGAGAAAAAAACAATTAAATCAGTTGGTTTTTTTACATGTATTTCAAAATCTACAGGATCATTAAACTGCGTATAGGTATGATGATGATAGTGAGAATATCTCCATCTTATAGGCTCGAAATTATCCATGAAACTTGCAATGTAATAAAAGAAATCATTCCAGAATTTAGATTTAAAAGCTGTTCTGTGACCAGTTTCATGCCAAATAGCATCACTACATCCCCAAATATTTCCGTATATTAGAAAAAATAATAAAGACCACCAAGTGCCCCATGTGACATATGCAAGATACCCAAAAAGAAATAGAGATGAAAAATAAATAATCATATGCTTAAAACCCTGCCAATCAGATTTCTTGCATAAATTCTTAAATTCTTTTTTATCTATATTTGCTCGATACCATTTACCTAGATCTACTTCCATAATTGAAAAATAACACTTTTTAATAACCTTATAAATATAAAAATTGCTGTAAATTAGTATTTAAGTGCGACTATTTTATCTAGCTAATGTAACTCGAATTTAATTTGTAATAAATCCTTTAATACTTTAATTTAATTGTAATATTGATTTATTTACTTATAAACTGAGTCATAAATTATTTGGAGGAATTATGAAAAAAATCTTTGCAATCATTGCTCTATTTTTTGCTTTTGCATCTACTTCAGCAGTAGCAAAAAATGATTATAGCTGTGATAAGAAATTTATATTTTTCCCAGGCGGACCTGAAGGTGGTCCATTTGGAACTATCGTTTACAATGGTGCAGTAGCTGCTGCTGAACATACTGGTTGTGACGTAGACTATTACTGGTCACAATGGAATTCAGAAATCATGATTAAACAATTCAAAGAAGCTGTTGCTTTACAGCCTGATGGAATTGCAATCTATGGTTTCCCAGGTGATGCTGCAATGAGACCTATCATTCAAGAAGCTAGAGAAATGGGAATAGTTATTACTACTATGAATACACCTCTTCCTGATCTTGAAGCAGAATATAAAACTGAAGGATTTGGTTATGCAGGAGCAGATCTATTTGATGCTGGATTTAATCTAGGTAAAAAAGCTGTTGAAGTTTGTGGCCTACAAGCTGGAGACAAAGCGTTTATCTGGGGTCTTGCAAGTATGCCAAATAGAGGAGAAAGAACTAAAGGTGCAATAGCTGGTGTTGAAGCAGCAGGTGTTGAAGTTGTTTATCAAGAAATTCCTGATAACGTAAACTCAGATGCATCACAGGGAACTCCTATGTATGTAGCTACTTACAGTGCAAATCCTGATATCAAATTAGCAATTACTGATCATGGTGGATTAACTGCAAGTTTACCAACATATATGAAAGCTGCAGGTCACGGTACTGAAGAAGTATGTGGCGCTGGATTTGATTTATCAGCTCCTATTGTTGATGGAATTAATTCTGGTTACATTGATGTTGTAATTGATCAACAACCATTTATCCAAGGTTATATGCCAATTGTGCAGTTATTCCTAAGTACAAAATATGGAATGGCTGGATTAGCTATGGATACTGGTGCTGCATTTGTTACAGCTGATAACGTAGATGCTGTTGCTCCATTGGCAGCAGTACAAATCAGATAAATTAAATTTTATAACCTGCCTTACTTTAAGGCAGGTTAAATTTTTATGGCAGAAGAACTCTTAAAATTAGAAAATATTTATAAAAACTTTGGAAATGTAAAAGTTTTAAAAGATGTAAATATAAAAATAAATAAAGGCGAAGTAGTAGCTTTAATTGGTGATAATGGTGCTGGTAAATCAACACTTATAAAAGTTATAACTGGAGTACATAGTCCAAACTCAGGAAAAGTTTTTTTTAAAGAAGAAGAAGTACAAATTAAATCAGTTGCTCAATCAAGAAAAATGGGGATTGAAGCTGTTTATCAAGAAAGAGCACTTTGTGATCAACAAGAATTGTTTAGAAATATTTTTGCAGGAAGAGAAATTACAAACTCATTTGGTTTTTTAGATATCAAAAAACAAAGAAAAGAAGCAGAAAAAATTTTACGGGATTATATAGGATTTACCTCTAAAGCCATAACTGTTGACTCTCCAGTAATGGGTCTATCAGGTGGTGAAAAACAAGGGGTTGCTTTTGGAAGATCTTTATATTTTAATTCTGATTTAATCGTATTAGACGAACCTACTATGGGTTTATCAATTCAAGAAACAGAAAAAGTACTTAACTTTGTAAAGGGTTTAAAAAATGAAAATAAATCAGCTATTTTTATCGATCACAATATAATACACGTTTACGGTGCTGCAGATAGGTTTATCATTTTAGATAGAGGAGAAGTTGTTGGAGAGTTTAACAAAGAAGATATTTCAAGAGAAGAGCTTGTTCAAAAAATGATCCAACTTCATGAATCAGGTAAAATTAAGGTAGAAGATTAAATGAGTAGTTTATTAAATAGTTATTTTGTAAAAACACACAAACTAGAAATTAGTATTACAATAATTGCCATAGTGCTTTTCTTAATTTACTTCTTGGGTGCACCACATGTATTTACAAGATTTCCAATTTACAGAGCTTTCATGCAATCTATGCCTTTTTTTGGCATAATTGCTATATCAGCAACATTTGTTGTTACACTTGGTGAAATTGATTTATCATTTCCATCTATAGTTGGAATTACATCTCTCATATTTGGAATTATAATGACATCAACCGATGGTAATTTTTTTATAGCATTTATATTAGCAACTTCACTTGGAATGTTTGCTGGATTAGTAAATGGATTACTTGTTACTAAAATTGGTATACCTTCAATAGTTGCAACAATAGGTACTTTATTTTTTTGGCGTGGATTAGTTAATGTAATTTCCCAAGGTAGTGGTATTGCAATCGTCGATGTGGCAGATGGAACCTGGCATCATATGATATTTGTAGAAAAGTTATTTGGGAAAATTCCAATGCAATTTATTTGGTTCATTGTATTAACCGGTTTGATGCAGTGGGTTTATCGTTACCATAAATTTGGAAATCACATCCACTTTGTGGGTGACAATAAAGCAAGTGCTCAAATGATGGGAATAAATGTTGATAATGTAAAAATTATTGCTTTTGTTCAATTAGGTTTTTTCTCTGCTTTAGCGGGAATTTTTACAATGTATGAAATGTTATACTTCTGGCCTACACAAGGTGAGGGCTTAATGTTAACGACACTAGCAGCTGTATTTGTTGGAGGTACTTCAGTCTTTGGCGGTAAAGGTACTATTTTTGGAACTTTTATTGGAGTATTAATTATAGGTTCATTAGAATCAGGAATAGTTGCTTTAGGACTATCAGGTTTTTACGTTAAATTTATTAATGGTCTGATGATTACTGTTGCAGTAACAGTTTATGCTTTAATTCAAAGAAGAAAAAATTAGAGTAATATAATTAAAAAATTAAATTTTTTCTAAAATATATTCCGCTGAACTAACATTATATTCGCCATCATTTTCGATAAATTTATTTATAATCACATTATTCTCAATTACCATCGCAAATCTTCGACACCTAAGACCCATATAATTTTTTGTCTTATCTGATATCAGGTCAAAATACTTTGTAATCTCAGCATTCCCGTCTGCAATTCCATTGATTATTTCTCCATCTGTATAACTCACTAACCAAGATTTCATCACATGTTCATCATTTACAGATAGACAGTAAATGCCATCAATTTTTTTATCTAAAAATGAATTATATAATTTTATGTAACCTGGAAGATGTTTCTCGGAACAAGTTGGCGTAAATGCACCAGGAACACCAAATAGAATAATTTTTTTATTTATAAATTCATTTTTTAATGAAGATATAGATGAAATACCTTTTTTAATAATAGGAACTTTAAAATCATCAATAACCATGTTTTTTATTTAACTTTATTATAGGTTTCAAATATTTGTTTCTCAGTCAATATTTCATTCATTACTATACCTTCTGGAAACTTTGAAGAATAAAATGCATTAAAAGGTATTCCAAATTTATTATATTTTTTTAAAAATTTATTTATTTTTTCATTTGGTTGTGTCCAATCAGCTTTTATTAATGTCACTTCTTGTGAATCAAAAAAGTCTGAAACAGTTTCTGAGTTTAAAACATTAATTTTATTAAACTTACATGTAATGCACCAATCTGCGGTTATATCTAAAAAAATAATTTCATTATTAGCAATTATTTCAGGAATACTTTTGGAATTAAAATCTAACCAATCATTACTTTTATAATTTTCTTCATTGATTTTTTTAAAAAAATTTAAATATGGAGTTAAAAAGAAAATAATTATTAAAGAAATCATTAAGGGAATTTGGTAAATTTTGAATTTTAAAATTGCTGAAATTAAGATTAATAAAAGAGTAAATGTAACTACAAAAAAATAATTAAAATAATTATTTAATATACTTAATAGCCAAACTATTGTTATCATTAATAAAATAGATAAAAAATATTTAAAATAAATCATCCATTTTCCAGATCGAGGTAAAAAGGAAATTAAGCCTGGAAAAAAAGCTATAACCAAATAAGGTATGCTCATTCCTATACCCATAAAACAAAATATTAAAAATAGATACGTTGTCGATTGAGTAAATGCTGCTGTGACAGCTGTTCCCAAATAAGGTGCAGAACAAGGTGTAGCAAGAAGTGTAGCAAAAAAACCATTAAAAAAATTCTTTGTATAAAAATTATTTCCTGAATTTAAAATTTTTGATGAATATAAAAAACTTGGTAAATTTATTTGGAAAAGACCAAGTGTATTCAAGAAGAACATTGATATAATAGTTAAAATAAACATTAAAAAGTAAGGTTCTTGAAATTGCATACCCCAAGATATTGAAATATTAATTTGTTTAAGAATAGCAAAAAATGAGCCAAGTATTAGAAAAGAAGTAATAATACCTAATACAGTTATAAAAAAACTACTTTTTATATTTTTATCTTCAGTATTAATTACAGATAATAATTTTAAAGATAACACTGGAAATACACATGGCATAAGATTTAAAATAAACCCGCCTAATAGTGAAATTAGGAGTAAGTATAGAAGACTATTGTTTATAGAAATATTTTTATCTACATTTTCAATTTCTACATTTTTTTCAACTTTAAAACTGTGGTTATTATCGTAAAAAAATATTTCAATTGGAAACTTTTTTTCATTAAATTGATCTGATCTAAAATTAAAAGAGGTTTTTAATTTTTGAAAATCAAGAGAATAATTATTTATTGGCTCTACAACTGGCAATCCAAATGGTGTGTGAATAAAAATTTTTGGATCATCAAAAAAAGAACTAGTTGATATTTCTATATCAAAAATAACGTCATTACTATTTTCAATAGCTTTAAATGAGAAATTAGAAATAGGCGTTAAATCAATATTATTATTTAAGGTAGTAGATAAAACTTTTTCAATTTCAAAAAAATAATCTGTGTAAGCCCCATCTCCAGATGGTAAGTTTAAAAATATATCTGCATTACCTGGAATACAGACATCTCTACAAACTAAATAATTTATATTTAAATTTAAATTTGTTTGTTTTTGATTGTCTTCAATTTCTATTATTAAAGGAAATATAACTTTATCTTTATACCCAATTGATTTTAAACCTAGTATTTCAAATTCTATTGGTTCTGGCCATAATATTTTAATATCTTTAACGTTTGATGAATTATTCCATACAATTTTTTGAGGAAAACCTCCTCCGCCAGGAGATTTCCAATATGTTTTCCATTCCTCTTCTAGTTCATATTCTAATGCTAAAATTAATTGGTTGTTATTATTTGATGCGGTCATTGGTGAAATTAATCTAACTTTTGATTTCTCACTAATTGCCCAATCTGAGGATAAGGAGTATCCAGCTGGGCTAAATAACCCAAGAGCAAGTATTATTGCTATTTTTAATAGATTTATAACTTTTATTACCTTGTCCATATAAAATAAATCAATACAATATTGAAAAATATAAATTAACGCGAATATATATACTATATGAATTTAACTGGTCAGTTCTTAATTTCAATGCCTTCATTGGAAGATGATAGATTTGAAAAAACGGTAATTTATATGTGTGCTCACTCAAAAGATGGGGCTATGGGTATAATAATCAACAAAAAAATTGATTATGACCTTTACCCCGATTTGCTTGAACAACTAGGTATAGACAAGCCATTAGAAGATAAAAAACTTTATATTCGCTATGGTGGCCCTGTAGAAAGTGGAAGAGGGTTCGTTTTACATTCCGATGAAGTAATTCAAAAAGAAACTCTTACAATAGATAAAGGTGTTGCGTTAACTAGTACTTCAGAATTTTTTGAAGACCTTTCTAAAGGTAATGGTCCAAAAAATAGTATTCTAGCTCTAGGATATGCAGGTTGGGGTCCAGGACAAATTGAAAAGGAATTAGCTTCAAATAGTTGGATGACACTAAAAGCAAATAGTGATTTTATTTTTGATGAAAAAGTTAATAATAAATGGAACGATGCATTTAGCTTATTAGGCATAGACGCAAGTAAACTTTCAATATTTTCAGGTAGCTGTTAACTATAGAATAATATCAAAAATTCTTTCCTTATCTTTTTCTAAAACTTTTTTTATTTTAAACTTTGTAGTTTTTGTAAGTTTCATACCTTTATTAGTCACAAATGATTTCATTTTAATTACTTCTTTTTCAGGCATTTTTCTTTCATATTTTAAAATATGTTTCTTTCCACTAATCATAAATGCTGTCTTCATATTTTATCTCCTTTATATTTAAGAGAGGTAAAATTACCTCTCTTAATTTTTTATAAGTATTAATCTCTAATTGAATAAGCTACCACTCCAACCTCGGCTTTATCAGTACCAAGTTTTTCAGCTTCTTCACTAATTCTTAATCCCATAATATTTTTAATTAAATATATTGCAATATATGAGAAAACAAAAACAAAGATACACACTGATGCGACACCCAGTAATTGAATTGAGTATGATGCATCAAGATTAGTTAGAGGGACAACTAATGTTCCCCAAATACCAGCAAACATATGAACCGGTATTGCACCAACAACATCATCTAATTTTAATGAATTTAAAAAGTTAGTTCCATAATACATTATTACTCCACCAACTGCTCCAATTCCAATTGCAAGCAATGGACTAGGCATTAATGGCTCAGCTGTTATTGAAACTAAACCTGCTAGTGCTCCATTAAGCATCATGACAATATCAGTTTTCCCACCAATTAATCTTGTTATTGCTGCGCCAGCCATACATCCACCGCATGCTGCGAGTTGAGTGTTCATAAAGATTTTTGACATTGCTGTTGCATCTTCATAAGAACCTAATGCAAGTTGCGATCCGCCATTAAAACCATACCAACCCATCCATAAAATAAATGTTCCTAATGTAACCAAAGGAATTGATGATGGGGCAAATGGAGCCATATTAGCTGGTTCACCACTAGCACTGAATCTTCCAAGTCTTGGACCTAAAAGAATTACTCCTGCTAAAGCTGCAGAACCACCACAAGCGTGGACTAATGTCGAGCCAGCAAAATCTGCAAAACCTAGGGCGTCTAACCATCCTCCACCCCATTCCCAGCCCATTTGAATTGGATAAATTACTCCTCCAAGAACTGCAGCAAAAGTGAAGAAAGGCCAAATTTTTATTCGCTCTGCAACAGCACCAGATACAATTGAAACAGTTGCACAAACAAATAAAGCTTGAAAAAACCAGTCTGAGGCATCTGAATAACCTGTTTCCATAGAAGAATTATCAGTCCATATAGATGGTGTACCAACATAACCTCCTTCAGGGACAGAATATCCAAGATTATATCCAATTAAATAGAATACAATTGAAACAATTGCGAACTTTCCAATATTTTTAGCAGCAATAGTTGATACACTTCTCGTTGTAACTAGACCTGATTCTAAAAATAGAAATCCTGCAGCCATCCACATGACTAAAAATCCACATACTAAAAAAGAAAATGTATTAAATATATATGCTACTTCAGCGTCAACCTCTGCTCTCACAGATGAACTTAGCAATAAAATAAAAGAGAAAATTGCAAAAAGACTAAAAAATTTTTTATACATTATTTAACTCCATATAAAATTATAAACACATAACTAACCTTTAGTTATGCATTACTTCATGCGTAGCTATGGAAATTAATTAATAAGATCCGCGTTCCTTCGGGTATACCTACTTCCGATTTGCATACTGCAAATTGAACGATTTAATAACTTTGCATGCGTTCCTTCGACTTTCGTCTACTTCCGTCACCATATAAGGTGATGAACGTGATATGACTTATAACAATAATTCGGAAAGTATCAAGAAATAGTATTTAATTTAATTACTAAAATATAATTAGTTTTCTAAACTCATTTTATTAAAAAATGTTCTTTCTTTTTTTAACCAAACATTTATCGTATCAAGAAAATTGTTGCTTAAATAGTAGTTTTTGATTCGTTTGTCAGATTTACTTTGCTCTTTAACAAAAATGTTTTTTTCTAAAGCTTCATTTAAAATTGATTGAATAGATGATCTGGAGCCAATTGATTTAGGTATGTTTGCACATATTGTTTCAAATGAAATTCCACTGAATCCATTATTTTCATAAATTTCTAGAGAGATCACATGATGTAAAATTGATTTGAATAAAAATTTTGAAACATAATCTTCTGAAAAGAAGCTTGAATATATATTTCTTTTTTTTTCTTTAATAATTTCTGTTTCTGTCATTTGAACCTCCCACTAATGTCTAGGAAATTTGGGAGAGCAAATGCTCTCCCATTTATTAGTGACCAACTATAAGGAGTTGATTTGCTAATCACTAAATTCATTAGTCTCTGATGCTGTAAGCCATGACGCCTACTTCAGATTTATCAGTACCAAGTTTTTCAGCTTCTTCACTAATTCTAATACCAAAGAGCATTTTCATGATGTACCAAATGATAAATGATACAACAAAAACGAAAACGTTAATTGCAACAATACCGTAAAGTTGTGCGCCAAAACTTGCTGCACTATTAGAAATTGGAACAACTAATGTTCCAAAGATTCCAGCAAAACCATGTACAGGAATTGCTCCAACAACATCATCAATTTTCAATGTAATTAAAAGTCTTGTTCCATAGAAGACAATTAATCCACCAATTGCACCGATGATTACTGCTAGGAGTGGTGAAGGCGCTAATGGTTCTGCAGTAATTGCTACTAAACCACCTAAAGCTCCATTAAGCATCATTACAACATCTGTTTTACCAGTTACTAACCTTGAAATAACTGCACAAGCCATTACACCAGCACCAGCTGCCAAGTTAGTATTAATGTATATAGTCGCTACTGCTGTAACATCATCGAATGTACCCATTGCTAATTGTGATCCACCGTTAAATCCGAACCATCCGAGCCATAGAATAAATACACCAAGAGTTGCAAGAGGTATTGAAGAATTTGCAAAAGGCTCCATTGGAGCTGCTTCACCGCTATCAGTGAAACGGCCTAATCTTGGACCTAGTAAAATCGCACCAGCTAGTGCTGCTGCTGCTCCTGCACTGTGAACTAGAGTTGATCCAGCAAAATCTGAGAAACCTGCTTCTGCTAAGTATCCTCCACCCCACTGCCAACCCATTTCGATTGGATAGATGAAACCAGTTAATAAAGCACAAAAAATAAAGAATGGCCAAATTTTGATTCTTTCAGCTAGTGTTCCAGATACAATTGAGCAAGTTGTTGCACAAAATACCATCTGAAAGAACCAGTCAGAACCATCTGAATACCCTGTATCAAGAGCGCTACCATCACTCCAAGGAAGTGGAGATCCAATAAAACCGCCTGCAGGAATGCCATATGCCATATTATATCCAACTAACCAGAACATTAGACCAGCTATTGAGTATAAGCCTATATTTTTTGCAGCAATTGTTGCTACACTTTTGGACGTAACAAGTCCTGATTCAAGCATTGCAAATCCTGCTGCCATCCACATGACCAAGAACCCAGATACAAGAAATAGGAATGTATTTAAAATGTATTGCACTTCACCGTCTACTTCGGCTCTTGCATATGAACTGAAGAGCATAAAGACAGCAAGAATGCTAATGAAATATATAGATTTTTTTAACATTAATCCTCCATTATAAATTTCACAGTACATGGCTCACATTGAGTCATGCGTTACTTTTCATGCTTAGCTATGGAAATTAAATAATAAGATCCGCGTTCCTTCGGTATAAACCTACTTCCGATTTGCCTAAGGCAAATTGAACGATTTTATAACTTTGCATGCGTTCCTTCGACTTTCGTCTACTTCCGTCACCATATAAGGTGATGAACGTGAATACTGATTTAGTTTAATATTAATTTTTAGTAAGATTATAATCGTTAAAATTAATATGCAAAAAATGCATATAGTAATATTTCCCTGTTTTCTGGGAAAAATTAGCTACTTTATTGTTGATAAATCAGTCCAAGCAGAGTTATTATTACTAGAGTTTACACTTGCATTAATAAATTTCATAATATGCAAACCATCATCAATATTTGGAAGTAACTTTAATAAATCTTCCTTATTTTCCTTATTTTGTATAACATCAGCAGCATCTGAATAAATCTGTGCAAATGCTTCAAGATATCCTTCTGGATGACCAGCAGGGATTCGCACGTTAGCCTCAGTTCCTTCAACTTTGATAGAACCACCTCTTGTTATTATTTGGCTAGGTTCTCCTACTTGACTAAATGTTGCATAATTTGGATTTTCTTGACTCCATTTTAATGCTCCCTTTTCTCCATAAATAGCTACAGTAAAATTGTTTTCTTCTCCTGTCGCAACTTGAGAGATAGATAATGAGCCCTTAGCTCCATTATTTAATCTTATCATTATCGAGGCATCGTCATCTAATTTTCTTCCTTCAACAAAAGTTGTAAGATCAGCACTAACTGATTGTAATTTTAATTGAGTTATAAATTCCAATAAATGCATAGTATGACTGCCAATATCACCTACACCTCCTGCAGCTCCACTTCTTGAGGGATCTGTTCTCCATTCTGCTTGTTTATTTGAACCAGAATCTTCTTCTTTTGATCCGAGCCATCCTTGCAAATAAGATCCTTTAACAATTCTTATTTTTCCAAGTGCTCCATTTTCAATAAGTGATCTCATACCTCTAACAACTGGATATCCTGAATAATTATGAGTTAAGAAAAAATGAGCATCAGATTTAGAAACTGCATCAACTAATTTATGAGCATCTTCCATTGTAGAGGTCATAGGTTTGTCACAAATGACATGAATATTTTTATTTAGAAATTCAATTGCTGGCGCAGCATGCATATGATTTGGTGTGACAATAGATACTACATCAATTCCATCATCTCTTTTAGATTCCTCCTCAGCCATCGTTTTAAAATCAGGATAACTTCTTGAAGGATCAAGTCCAATTTCTTCAGCAGACTTTGCTGCTTTTTCAGGTGTTGAAGATAAGCAACCAGCAACAAATTCATATTTATCATCCATTCTAGCACATAGACGATGAACAGCTCCTATAAAAGCTCCTTGGCCACCACCTATCATTCCAAGTTTTAATCTTCTTCCCATAATAACTCCTTATATACCTAAAATCTTTTTGTTAGCTTGCTCGTCAGTTCCAGAACTTGCAAAATCATCAAATGCTTTATCTGTAACTTCAATAATGTGATTTTGAATAAATGGAGCTCCTTCAGCTGCACCTTGTTCAGGGCTTTTAATACAGCATTCCCATTCTAGAACTGCCCATCCATCAAAATTATAACCAGATAGTTTTGAAAAAATTGATTTAAAATCAACCTGGCCATCACCAAGTGATCTGAATCTGCCTGCTCTATTTATCCATGATTGATAACCTCCGTAAACTCCTTGCCTGCCAGAGGGATTAAATTCTGCATCTTTAACATGAAACATTTTTATTCTTTCATGGTAGATATCAATGTGATCAAGATAGTTTAAACATTGGAGAACATAATGACTTGGATCATATAACATATTACAACGTTTATGATTCTTTACTTTCTCTAAAAACATTTCGAAAGTTGAACCGTCGTGTAAGTCCTCACTAGGATGAATTTCGTAACAAAGATCTATCCCACAATCATCAAATTTATCTAAAATTGGATGCCATCTTTTTGCTAATTCTCCAAAAGCTTCATCTTCTAAACCTAAAGGTCTTTGAGGAAATGGATAAAGAAAGGGCCAACATAAAGCACCAGAAAATGTAGCGGCAGTTTTTAAATTTAAGTTTTTTGAAGCTTGAGCGACATTCATCATCCTTTTTACTGCCCATTCTTGTCTAGCTTTTGGATTACCCTTTACTTCATCAGCAGCAAAACCATCAAAGAGTGTGTCATAAGCAGGATGAACTGCAACCAATTGGCCTGTTAGATGAGATGCAATATCAGTTATTTCAAGATTAAAATTTTTCGCTATTCCTTTTATTTCATCACAATAATCTTTACTCGAAGCTGCTTTGTCTAAATCAAAAACTGCTAAATTTTCTGCTGGTAATTGTATTCCTTTATATCCAAGATCAGATACCCATTTACAGATACTGGGTAGTGAATTAAATGGTTCTTTGTCTCCTATAAACTGTGCTAAAAATATAGCAGGTCCTTTAATTTTTTTCATTCATTTTCTCCAAAACTATTTAAGCATGAAACTTTTAAGTAGTCATTAAATTTTTAAAATTTTCGTAAAGTTTTTTAGTATTATTGTTCATTTCTTGAATATTATTTCTTAGCGATTTATCCAGTTCATCAATAGAATTTTTTCCTAAATATTTTTCTAAAGCATTTTTTAATTCAGGGACTTTAGACCATTTAATAATTGTGTTTTTATCTACCTCTATATGAAATTGAATACCATAAGCATGATTTTTATACTTAAAAATTTGAAATTTTGTAATATCTGATGAACCTAAAATAGTAACTTCAGAATTATTAAGTTCACTTACTTCGTAACTATGCCATTGCAATGCTTTAATTTGATTATCAAAAGTTTGAAAAATTTGATCCTTTTTTTTATTATCTAAAATATTAATATTTAGAACCCCGATTTCTGGAGGATTAGATTTAATTACTTTACCGCCAAGAATTTCTCCTAAAAATTGACAGCCTAAACAGATTCCAAGATATGGTTTTTGATTATTTAGAACAAATTCCTTTATCTTATTTTTTTCATCAATCATCCACGGATATTGTTTTTCCATCCAAGTATCCATTGGTCCACCTAAACATATCATTCCATCAAATATATCAAGATTAACAGGAATCTTTTCTCCTTCATCCAATCGAATAATAGTTGTTTCTACTAAGTCTTCATTCATTAACTTGGTAAAGTACCCAGGTGTTACTAAGGGCGTATGTTGAAGAATAATTATTTTATGAGACACTTTGTTCTAAGTTGAGTAATCTTTTTTTTAATTTGATTCCCCCTCTACCAGAAAATCCTCCAAGTTTACCATCACTTCGAATTACACGGTGACAGGGTATAATAAGTAAAAGTTTATTTTGTCCACAAACATTACCTACATATCTTGGAGACGTACCAACTTTTTTTGCTATTTCTCCGTATGTTGAAACTTTACCATATTTAATTTTAGATAATTCTTTCCAAATTTTTTTTTGTAAAGGGGAACCTTCAAAAGAATACTTAATCTTAAAATTTTTAAGTTTTCCAGAAGCATATAAATTAATCTGATTTTTAATGTTAATTAAATCAATTGTTTTATTTGTTTTACCAAAGCTAAGTGAATAAACATTACCTCTGTTTTTTTTCACTGTAATCCAACCAAGTTTAGTTTCAAAACAAGCTGTTTCCATAATAAATTAATAACATTATTGAATGAATCTATCAAAATAATTTATAGTAAATCATGGATGAAGATAATTTAAATCTAGAGATTAGGAAATTTCTTAAACAAGTTGGTATTAGCTCGCAACGTGAAATAGAAAATTACATACGAAAAAAATTTTCTGAAGGAAGTATCAAAATAGGTGAATCTATAAAAGTATCTATGAATTTATCATCTGAAGATGGAGAGCTTAATCATTCAATTAATGAATCTTTGAAAATAAAATAAATAATTTTTAGTATGGTTTAAAGTTTAATTTATACGTGATTGGATTTTATCAATATTTTCAAGTTTAGATAATGGTCCAATACTTGATATAGTTATTGGCCCTTTTACAATTTCATTAGCAATCTTTTGAACAGTTTCTTTAGAGACTTTGTCTATATTTTTAATAGTTTCAGCTGGGTCGATTATTCTATTAAAGACCAGAAGTTGTCTAGCAGCACTTTCACATCTTCTAAATGCACTTTCTCTTCCCATCATTAAACTTGCTTTCAACTGAGCTTTACCTCTATTGATTTCCTTTTCTGTAATTGAGTTAGGACTTTCGTTTAATTGATCACATAAAACAGGTATGAGTTCTTGAATTTGATTTTCTCCTGTCCCACAATAGATACCAAAAACACCTGTATCAGTGTAAGATGAGCTGAAAGAGGAAATGCCATATACAAGGCCACGTTTCTCTCTAATCTCTTGAAACAATCTTGATGACATACCTCCACCTAATAAAGAAGAGTAAACCAATAAAGAGTAGTAGTCATCATGGTGGTAATCTATACCTTCAAAACCAAGCAATAGATGAATCTGTTCTAATTTTTTATCTTCTCTGTATTCTCCAGATTTATAATCTGCTTTTTGTCTTTCAGTAGATAATCCAGTTGGAAGATTAGTGCATGATTTTTTGATTGATTCTACAAATTGATCATGGTCAATTTTTCCTGCTGCACTTATAATCATTTTTTTTGGATTATAATGATTCATCATAAAGTCTCTAACTTCGTCTCTTGAAATATTTTTAATAATATCAGTTTTACCCAATATGGAACGTCCCATTGGCTGATCTGGGTATGCTTTTTCTTGCCAATAATCAAAAATCATATCATCAGGAGTATCAAGGTACATTCCAATTTCTTGAATTATGACTCCTCTTTCTCGATTAAGTTCATCTTCAGCAAATGTAGAATTTTGCAAGATATCTGTCAGAATATCTATTCCATAATGTAGATCATCAGCTAAGAGCTTTACATAATAAGCTGTTATTTCTTTTGAAGTATAAGCATTTATATCTCCACCAACATTTTCAATTGTTTCAGCAATTTGAAGAGCATTTTTAGTTGATGTACCCTTAAAAGCCATATGCTCTAAAAGATGAGCAACACCATTTATGTCTTTTGTTTCATCTCTACCACCAACAAAATTCCAAATACCCATTGATACTGTTTCCAGCCCTGGCATATTCTGGGTTACTATTCTTAATCCGTTTTCTAGTTTAGTAATTTTATGCATTGCTTATTTTTTCTAAGATAAAGTTTTTTACATCTATAGTACTATTGGATAATATAGTCATCTTTTCCTCTTTATCAAAGAGATTGCTCAATTCTTTCGGTATATCAATTTCTTTATTAATTGCTTTATTAACGGCATTGTCAAATTTTGCAGGATGTGCACAAACCAAAGATACCCAAGCTTCATCATCTTTTTTATCTAATAATACTTTTAGGCCTGTTGCAGTATGTGGATCAGCAATATAATTATATTTTTCATATACATATTTAATTGTCTCCAGAGTCTGATTATCATCAATTGAAGAAGCCTTATATATTTGCTGAAACTTAGACAATACAGAGTCATCAAATTGATAAAAACCTTTTGATGAAAAGTTTTCAAATACTTCATTTACTCTTTTGCTATCTCTATTGAGGCTTTCAAAAATTTGCCTCTCAAAGTTACTTGAAACTTGTATATCCATACTAGGGCTATATGTTTGAGATACAGATTTTTTTTTCATTTCTCCATTGTCTACTATGGACTTTAAAATATCGTTAGAGTTAGTTGCAATATGTAAATGATCAATTGGTAATCCCATTTGTTTAGCAACAAAGGCTGAAAAAATATTACCAAAATTTCCTGAAGGAACAATGAAATTAATTTGCTGCTTATCAGTTTGCAAGTAAGCCCAAAAATAATAAACAACTTGAGCAATTAATCGTGCCCAATTTATAGAGTTTATAGCAGTTAAAGAGGTGGACTGTTGTATTTCATCATCAACAAATAATTCTTTGACAATTTTTTGACAATCATCAAAATTACCATCTATAGCAATATTAAAAATATTCTTATCAATTACTGTGGTCATTTGTTTTTGTTGAATAGGCGATACTTTATTATGAGGATGTAGAATAAATACATTTATATCTTTTTTTGATTTAAAAGAATGAATTGCAGCTGAACCAGTATCACCAGAAGTTGCACCTAAAATAGTAATTTTTTTTGGAGAAATCTCTAAACTTTTAGAAAATAGGTTACCAAGAAATTGTAAAGCATAATCTTTAAAAGCATAAGTAGGCCCATAAATTAATTCTAATAAAAATTTATTATTTTCTAATTCTACTAATGGAGCTATTTTTTCATGATTAAAATTTACATAAGTTTCATTTAAAATTTTTTGTAATTCTAATTTTTTTATATTTTCTTTTACATAAGGAAAAATAATTTCGCATGCCACTTCTTCGTAAGATTTATTTTTTAAACTTAGTAAGTCTATTTTGGGCCAGCTTTGGGGTAGATATAGACCTCCATCTCTCGATAATCCTTGATAAAGAATGTCGTTGAATGATCTACTTAGAGAATCATCTCTTGTGCTTAAATATTTCATTAAAGATAGCGATTAGTAATATATTCTTTGAAATATTTAGCATTTAAAGGCGACTTTGTAACCTGTTCTAAAACCTCATTAGTTGAAAAAAAACTAGCTTTTTCATGGATATTTTTTTTAAGCCAATTTATTAAATTTGAAAATTCACCATTTTCTATTTCCTTATCTAATTCCTTTTCATCAGTTCTCAATTGAGACGCAAATTGAGCAGCAGTGAGCGCTCCTAATGAATATGTTGGAAAGTATCCAAATAATCCAGCAAACCAATGAATATCTTGTAAACATCCATCAGTGTCTTTATTTATTGATAAATTAAATAATCTATTAAATTCATCATTCCAAGCATCGGGAATATCTGCAATATTTATTTCATTGTTAAAAATTTTTCTTTCTAAATTAAATCTTAAAATAATATGCAGGGGGTAGGTAACTTCATCTGACTCAACTCTTATAAAAGATTTATTTACTCTAGTACCTAATTTGTAAAGATTGTCAGGATCTGTAGCTTTGTCTTTAACATTAAATTGTTTATTTAAAGTATTAGATAAAAATTTTTTAAAAGCTAAAGACCTTGTGATTTGCATTTCAATTAATAGTGATTGACTTTCGTGCATAGCCATTCCTCTAGATTTACCTGCTGGCTGATGCATCCAATCTTTTGGTAGGTTTAGCTCATATAATGCATGTCCAGTTTCATGCATAACACCATCTAAAGATGAAAATGGATTGTCATTATTATATCTAGTTGTAATTCTAACATCATTTGTAGATCCTCCACAAAAAGGGTGGACACTTTTATCAAGTCTCCCCCTTGTAAAATCAAAACCTATTTGTTTCATTATATATTCAGAAATATTTTTCTGCTTTTCTTCATTTATATTTGTTTCAAATTGAAGTGTTTCTTCATTTCTTTGCTTATCTATAATTTTGTCAATAAGTGGTGATAGAAATTTTTGTAAATCATCAAATACTTCAGATATTTTATTTTCTTCTGAAGAAGGTTCAAATTTATTTATTAGAGCTTCATACGGAGAAACTTTAAAAGTTTCTCCTAAAATATTAGCTTCTTCTTTCGTTAAAATTATAAGTTCTTCTAAATCTTTTTTTACTAATTTAAAATCTGACTTTTCCCTTGCCTCTTGCCAAACTCCCTCACAATTAGCTGAAGATTTTGAAATTTTTTCTACAAGTTCTGTTGGTATAGCAGAAGCTAATTTATATTCTCTATCCATTTCATTTAAGTTTTTCAGATCACTATTATTTAGGTTAAGATTTTTTGAGGCTTCAATTAAATCACCAACCTCAGAAGATGAAATTTTACTATGACTAAGTTTTGATAAATAGGCTAATTGCTCTGATCTTTGATCTCTTGAGCTGCTCGGCATCATTGTTGCCATATCCCAGTGTAAAATACCTGCAATATCTGATGTCAGTGAAGCTTCATTAAAGATTTCTTTAAGTTTTAAATATGTTTTCATTTTTTCATCCTAAATAAATAAATTATAAAAATAATCAAAAAAGAAAAGCTCATCAAAAACCATGTAATTGCATACTGCAAATGATTATTTGAAAAATTATGATTTTGAGATGAAGGTATTAAGAAATTCTCTGCATAATTGCTCATATTTTTAATGAAAAATTTCTGATTAATCTTAACATTTAAGTAAGTTTGAATTTGCTCCAGATCATAATAATACCATTCATTTGAAGAAATAGAATTCTCAGGAGTAAACATCTGTTTTTGAGTTGGGTATCGGATATATCCAAGAATTTCATCATTTATTATTTCATTATTGTTTTTAAAATAATCATATCTACTTTGTTCAAACCAACCTTCATCAATTAAATAATTATTACCATGATTATCTGACAATAAACTAGCTATTCTAACACCAGAAATGCCATTCAATGTTTTAGCTGGGAAAAAAATTTTTTTACTTCTGTCAACAGTTCCTAAAGTGATAACTTTAGTAAACTCATCAATGTTTGGATACTTCATTTTTCCCATTGAAAGTGAAAGTGGTTTTTGATCCTTTAGTTCATTAAATTCGGCTATAATTTTTTCTTTCCATTCCAGTCTTTGCAATTGCCAAATTCCTAAAAATATTGTCAGTGCAACACAAAATAAACTTAATAAAAAAAATTTTAATGGAAAGTTTTTAATTTATGCACCCCAAACATAAACGCAGACAAACAAGAACAGCCAAACTACGTCAACAAAGTGCCAATACCATGCCGCTGCCTCTAATCCAAAATGCCTATCTGGAGTAAAATGATTTTTATAAACACGATACAAACATACAGCTAAAAATGCTGTTCCAACCATTACGTGAAATCCATGAAAACCCGTCGCCATGTAAAATACTGATGGATATATCCCATCTGTAAAACTGAAATAATGATGAGCTGCCTCGTAATACTCTACACCCTGCATAATTGAAAAGAAAATTCCAAGACCAACAGTACACCATAATGCTTGAATAGCTTGATCTCTATGGCCTTCTCTCACAGCGTGGTGAGCCCATGTACAAGTAGTACCCGACATTAATAGAATTAATGTATTTAAAAAAGGAACATCGAGAGGATCAAATGTTTTAATACCTTCTGGTGGCCAAATCCCTACAGCACCATTACTGTCAAAAGTTTCTGAGAATTCTTCTATAGGTAGTTTAGGTGTTAAACTTGCATCAAAGAAAGCCCAAAAAAAAGCAACAAAGAACATTACTTCCGAAGCAATAAAAAGCGCCATTCCATATCTTAATCCAAGTTCCACAACTGGCGTGTGAACTTTTTGGAAAGTTGATTCTTTAATTACATCTCTCCACCATAGAAACATAATAGTTAACAAACCAATAGTTCCAAGAATTAAAAGCCAAGAAGTTCCGTAGTGCATATAAAATACAAGGCCAGCAGCCATTGCAAGTCCAGCTACTGATGAAAGGAATGGAAGAGGACTTGGATCAACCAAATGATATGGATGTTTCTGCCCTGTGGTTGTTGTTTTATTAGCCATTTATTAATCTATATATTTAAAAAAGGTATATGACAATGTTATCTCTTCAACATCTTTCATTGTTGGATCCTGATTAATTGAGGGATCAATATAAAACACAACTGGCATTTGAACTGTTTCTCCAGGTTTCAAAGCCTGCTTTTCAAAACAGAAACACTGAGTCTTAATAAAATAAGGACCAACCTTTTCTGGCAAAACATTAAATGTCGCAGTACCGATAGTTTCAATTTCAGATAGATTAGTTGCTGTATAATTAACAAGTTTATTTTCACCCACTTTAAATTTGATATTTTCTGGTGCAGTAAAAGTCCAATTTATACTATCATTTACATCAGCATTAAAGTTAAGGTTAATATCTCTTTCTAAAATTGATGATGAGAGGAACTCAGATGTACTTGTCTTACCACCATAACCGGTAACACGACAAAATAAATCATATAAGGGTACAGAGAAAGCTACTAATGTAATCATTGTTAAAACAATAAATGATAATCCTATAGCTGTTCTAGTATTTGTCATTATACTCCAAAAATATTAGCCTTAAATAAAGTCCATAAATAAAAGAATGCAACAATACAAAGCAAGATTATTAAAGTTATAATATTTTTTCTTCTTCTGTTTTTCATCTTAACACCACATGATCAATCAACAATGCTGAAAATAAACTAAATAAGTAAAGGATTGAAATGGCAAAAAATTTTAATCCTTCAGAATTTGGTATTGATTTTCTTTCCTTAGATTTTTTTAACTTTAAAGAGCTATTAAATAATAATAAGTTTAAAATTGTAACTATAGTAAAGTATATTATTCCAACATTGTTATCTAAATATGGAAGATAGCTCGATAAAATTAATATTACAGCATAATAAACAATCTGTTTTTTTGTATCTTCAATGCTACTTACATTTGGCAACATGGGCACATTAGCATTTTTATAATCATTGTATCTATATACTGATAATGCCCAAAAATGAGGTGGTGTCCAAAAAAATATAATTACAAATAAACTAATTGGTAAAAAATTTAATTCTGGAATAACTGCTGTCCATCCAATAATTGGAGGTATTGCTCCTGCTGCTCCTCCAATAACTATATTTAATGAAGTTGTTCGTTTAAGCCAAAATGTATAAATAAAAACATAAAAAAGAATTGTAAAAAGAAGCAAACTTGTTGCTAATGAATTTGAGAACCACTGCATCAAAATTAAAGAAATAGTTCCTGTTAGTATTCCTGCTACTAAGGCTTCATTTTTTGAAACTACTCCAAGTGGAATTGGTCTTAATTTTGTTCTTTCCATAGTTTTATCAATATCCTCATCAAACCACATATTGATTGCAGCTGAAGAACCAGCTCCTAATGCAATAGCAACTATTACCATAAAACTATTTAGGAATCCGATTTGCCCTGGTGCCAAAAACATTCCAACAAACGCTGTAAAGATAACCAAGGACATAACTCTTGGTTTCATTAGTTCGTAATAACCTTTGAATTTTCTTAAAAGAAAATTATTGCTATAACCAGCTTCTAAGGATTTAGCATCCACGTAAATTATCCTTTGAATTTAGGTAAAGTCTCAAACTGATGGAATGGCGGAGGTGAAGATAGTGTCCACTCAAGAGTATCAGCTCCTTCTCCCCAAGGGTTTGAAACTTCTTTCTTTCCGAAAAATAATGCATATACAATCGCGAAAAGGAATATCAAAGTTGCGGCAAAAGAAATGTAAGAACCATAAGTTGATACAAGATTCCATCCTGCATAAGCATCTGGATAATCTGGAATTCTTCGAGGCATGCCAGCAAGTCCAAGGAAATGTTGAGGGAAAAATGTTACATTTACCCCAATAAAAAATAACCAAAAATGTAGTTTGCCTAAAAATTCATTATACTTTCTTCCAGACATTTTACCAAACCAATAGTAAATACCTGCAAAGATTCCAAACATAGCTCCCATGCTCAGAACATAATGGAAGTGTGCAACAACATAATATGTATCATGCATTACAGTATCTATTCCAGCATTGGCCAGAATGACTCCTGTTACGCCTCCGAGTGTAAATAAGAAAACAAATCCAATTGCAAATAACATTGGAGTTTCAAATGTAAGTGATCCACCCCACATAGTCGCAATCCAGCTAAATATTTTTATACCAGTTGGAACAGCAATAATAATTGTAGCTAGCATAAAATATGCTCTTAAATCTGCGCTCATACCAACTGTAAACATATGGTGAGCCCACACGATAAAACCTATAAATCCTATTGCTATCATAGCATAAACCATTCCTAGATATCCAAACACTGGTTTTCTAGAGAAAGTAGAGATGACTTGGCTTACAATTCCAAAAGCGGGTAATATCATGATGTAAACTTCAGGATGTCCAAAGAACCAGAATAAGTGTTGGAAAAGAACTGGATCTCCACCACCAGCAGGATTAAAGAATGTTGTACCAAAGTTTCTATCAGTTAGAAGCATTGTAATTGCTCCAGCTAAAACAGGAACAGCTAATAAAAGCAAGAATGCTGTAATCAACATAGCCCATACAAAAAGAGGCATCTTATGAAGAGTCATTCCAGGAGTTCTCATATTGAGTATTGTTGTTATAAAATTAACTGCACCTAAAATTGAGGAAGCACCTGCTAAATGAAGAGCAAAAATTGCCATATCAACAGAGGGTCCTGCGTGTCCGAGTTTATTTGAGAGTGGAGGATAAATTGTCCATCCCGTACCAGCGCCAGTTCCTATTGTTGCTGAAACAACTAATAAAACTAGAGCAGGAACAAGTATCCAAAAACTAAAGTTATTCATTCTTGGGAAAGCCATATCAGGCGCTCCAATCATTAATGGGACAAACCAGTTTCCAAAGCCACCTATTAATGCAGGCATTACAACAAAAAATACCATTAACAAACCATGGGCAGTAATAATTACATTCCAAACTTGTCCATCTGCAACAACATCTAAGCCTGGGGCTGCTAATTCAGCTCTCATTAATAATGAAAAGAAACCTCCAACTAATCCAGCTAGTATAGCAAATATGATATAGAGAGTTCCAATATCTTTATGATTGGTAGAAAAAAACCATCTTTTTATAAATCCTGGTTTATGATCATGATGGTCGTGACTTGCTGAATCTGCGTAACTCATTTTTCTCCTATTCTATTATATTCTCTTTAGTGGTTATTTCGTTTGCTAATGCTAACTTACTTTTTTGTTCAATTATCCAATTATTAAAATCTTTTTCATTAAGTGCTTCTATAACAATCGGCATGTACCCGTGACCGGTTCCACATAATTCGGAACATTGACCTCTATATATTCCTGGCTCATCTATATTGAACCATGTTTCATTAAGTCTTCCAGGAACCGCGTCTTTTTTTACACCTAATGAAGGCATAGCAAAACTATGAAGCACATCACCAGCAGTAACTAATACGTGAATATTTTTATTTGCTGGTAAAACTAGGTGGTTATCTACTGTTAATAATCTTATGTCACCTGGTTCTAATTCTTCATCAGGTGTCATGTAACTCTCAAAAGAAATGTCATCATGTTCTGGGTATTGATACTCCCAGTACCACTGATGGCCTATGACTTTAATTGTCATATCTGTTTCAGGTATTACATCTTGCTGATATACTAACTTAAATGATGGGATAGCCATAAAAATTAATATTATTACTGGAATCCCAGTCCAGAGTATTTCTATAAATGTGTTATGAGTAGTTTTAGAAGCAACTGGATTTACTTTTCTTCTAAATCTAAATACAACGTAAAAGATTAGAAACAAAACAAATATCGTGATTGCAGTCATCATAATTAATACAAAATTATGAAGATCATAAACATTTCTCATAACGTCACTTGCAGGTGTTTGAAAACCTAACTGCCAATCAGAAATACCATTTGCTGAAGAAGCAAAAGTCATAAATGTAGCGGTAACAAAGGATAAAATGCGCATCTAAATTAGTTATTGTATACACTAATAAATAAATTATTCAGTAAATTAACCAGTGATTTAGAGGCAAAATTCTAGGACAGGTTGTCGCTCATTATGATTTATTCAATAACCGATTGAATAGAAAAAATTGCAGCTGTAGTTGCAGTGTCTGATCGTAGAATTCTTTTTCCTAAAGAGACGGATATACATGAAGATAATGAAGAGATGTTTTTTCGTTCCTTTTCAGAAAAACCACCTTCAGGTCCAATAATGACAGCCCATTTTTTATATTTTTCTGTTTCGTTGATTAATGCATTGTAAATAGTTGGTAAATTTTCATTTCCTTCATCGCAAAAAACTAACCCTCTATCGGATGGAAAATTATTAATTAAATCATCTAGTTTAATTGTTTTATCTAAAGTCGGAATAGACAATCTCTCAGATTGTTCTGACGCTTCAATCATATTCAATTCAAAATTTTTAAAATTTATTTTTGATTGGTTTGTATATTCAGTCAAAATCGGAATTAATCTCGTGATGCCAAGCTCAGTAGCTTTTTGAATAGTAATATTCATTCTATAAGATTTAATTGGAGCAAAAATTAACCATAAATCAGTTTCTTGAGGAATATCTTTCAATTTGTTTTGTATTTGTAAAACAATGTTATCTCTGTTTATTGAAATTACTTTGGATAACCATTCACCTGTAAAACCATCAAACAAATTTATATTATCTTCTTTTTTTATTCTAAGAACATTTTTTAAAAAATGATGTTGTTTATTTTTTATATAAATTAAAATATTTGCTGATAATTTTTTTGAGACAAATAATCGTGTTTTAGACATTTTCATTTCAATAATTTAGAATTATAACATTATATTCATATATGTGGGATAACTTAGTTGTAAAAAAAATATTTGATTATTGCGAGTTAATCAGACTTAATAAACCTATCGGCTTCCTTCTATTAATGTGGCCTTGCTGGTTTGGTTTAGCGTTACTAAAAACAGAAACTTCTAAACTATTATTTTGGTATATACTTTTTTTAATTGGTTCTTTTTTAATGAGAAGTGCGGGTTGTATAATTAATGACATTATTGATATTGATTTTGATCAAAAAGTTACACGTACTAAATTTAGACCTTTAGCATCAAAAAAGATTTCTATTACTGAAGCGATATTATTATTAATAATATTATTGGTAATTAGTTTTTTCATTCTTCTCGAGTTTAATTTTAAATCAATTGTATTAGGTTTGTTAAGTGTGCCATTTGTTATTTTATATCCTTTTATGAAAAGAATAACTTTCTTCCCACAATTATTACTTGGAATTATTTTTAGTTGGGGTGTGCTAATAGTTTCAATGCAATTTAATACACGAATTACATTTGATTTTATTTTATTGTATTTTGTATGTATTTTTTGGACGTTAGCATATGATACGATTTATGCCTACCAAGATAGGTCAGATGATGTTTTAAATAAAATCAAATCTACTGCAGTTTATTTTGACAAAAATGGTAAAAGATTTGTTCAAACATGCTATCTTATTATCTTAATTATATTGTCTTATTTCGTATGGAATTCCTCAAATTTTTTACTTAGTTCAATTATTATAGCCACTATCGCAATTTGTACGTATATAGCAATTCAGAAATGGGATATAACATCACCGTTAAGTTCAAATTATTATTTCAGACAAAATAATATTTTTGCAATTATGCTATTTTTACTTTTACATACCTTTTAATGTCTTCAAATAAAAAACAGTCAGTTACTTCAAGAATAGTTTTTCATTATTTAATGAGTCATAAACTCAAAATAATATTAGCTTTATTGATGATGGTTATCTCAGCAGCAGCAACAGGTTTACATGCTTGGTTAGTAAGACCTGCACTTGATGAAGTCTTAATCAAAGGTAATAAAGAAATGTTATTTTTAATTCCAATTGCAATAATTATAGTGACCCTCTGTAAAGGATTGGCAACATATACTCACTCTTATCAAATGAGTAAAGTTGCACATTCTATTATTGCAAAACTTCAAACTCAGATGTTTGAAAAACTCATGTATTTGAATATGAAATTTTATAATGACTCTAAGTCAGGTAATTTAATTTCAAGACTCATCAATGATACTTACTACTTAAGACTTGCAATAGTTAAATCTGTAACAGGAATTATAAAAGATGTTTTAGTTATTATTTTTTTACTAGGTAATATGTTTTACCAAAGTTGGACCCTAACTCTTTTTGCTTTTTTTGCATTCCCTTTAGCGATCTGGCCCATAAGAAAAATTGGGAAGAGTATAAGAAAAATTACTTACACTATCCAAAACGAAATTGCAGTTTTTTCCAATGTATTAGCTGAGAGCATTAAAGGTATTAGACAAGTAAAAGCATACTCAAGAGAAAACTATGAAAAACAAAGAGCTTTTGAAACAATAAGTTTCATTCAAAAATATTTTACAAAATCTGCTTTTATTAGCAATCGCTTAAGCCCTTTAATGGAATTTATTGGAAGTTTAGCTGTAGCACTCTCAATTTATGCTGGGGGTGTATTTGTCTTAAACGAAAGTATGACAACAGGTCAATTTATGAGTTTTTTAGTAAGTCTTCTTCTGGCTTATCAGCCAGTAAAGGCACTTGGCAATCTAAATATTAGTGTTCAGGAAGGCCTGGCTGGAGCAGAGAGAATATTTAAACTTTTAGATACAAGTGAAAAAAGTATGGAAAATATTTCTCCAAAAAAAACCTTAGATCTAGATGGAGACATTGTATTTAAAGATGTTTCATTTGCATATAACGATAATACAGTACTTGATAAAATAAGTTTAAGAATACCAAAAGGTAAAAAAGTTGCGTTAGTTGGCTTATCCGGATCTGGTAAATCAACGATAGCAAATATAATTTTGCGATTGTATGATAATTATTCAGGTTCTATATTAATTAATTCTAAAGATATAAAAGAATTAGATCTGACAGATGTAAGAAATAGTGTTTCAATAGTGACTCAAGAAACAATTTTATTTAATGAGAGTATATTTAACAATATTAAATATGGAAACCTTAAAGCAACTGATGAAGAGATTAGTTTAGTCGCTAAAAATGCTGGGGTGAGTAGTTTTTCAGAAGAATTGGATCAAAAACTAGACACTGTTATTGGAGAAAACGGAATAAAATTATCGGGTGGACAACGACAAAGAATTGCTATTGCCCGAGCTCTAATAAAAGATGCGCCACTTTTAATTATGGATGAAGCTACATCTTCTTTAGATAACATAACTGAAAATAAAATTCATGAAACAATAAATAGTCTTATGAAAAATAAAACTAAATTAATAATTGCTCATAGATTAAGCACAATAGAAGACGCAGACATTATCTATGTTTTAGATAAAGGCAAAATTGAAAGTCAGGGAAAGCATCAAGAGTTAATTTCAAAATCAACTATTTATAAAAAATTACAACTAAGAGAACAGTTGGAAAATGAGTTTTAAAAAAAAAATTTTTAAATTTTCTATATCTCAAAAAATTTTGGCATTTATAGGTTACCTATATATCTTATTCGTATGTTACACTTCTAAAATACAGATTATAAACTCTGAATTGCCAGAAAAATTGTGGAGAGAGAATAAACCTTTTATTTTAGCATTTTGGCATGGTCAATTGATGATGATAGGACATGTATGGAAAAGTAAAGCTGTGTTAAATATGTTGGCATCTAGCCATAGTGATGGTCGATTTGGTGCATATATTGCAGGTCATTTTAATTTAAAAAATGTTTCTATAATGTCAAAAAATAAATCACCTTCATTAAGGAAAGTATTTAAAATTTTAAAAGATAGAAATTATATTGGTATTACTCCTGATGGACCGAGAGGACCAAATAAGAAAGTCTCAGAAGGAATTATAAAAATTGCAATTCATTCTCAAGTCCCAATTATACCACTTGGTTTTGCTTCAAGTAAAAATCTTAAACTTAAATCTTGGGACTCATTTTTAATAACATATCCATTTTCAAAATGTAGATTTGTCTGGGGTGAGCCAATTACTATTCCTTCTTCTACTAAAGATGATGATTTAGATAAATATAAGAATTTCTTGGAAGGAAAAATTAATGATTGCATGGAATCAGCAGAAAAAAATCTAAATGCTTAGAATATATCAAATACTCAGTACTCTTCTCATACCAGTAATTATTTTTAATATTTTTATTCGTATCTATAGAAAAAAGGAGGATAGGCTTAGATTTGTTGAAAGGTTTGGGAAGCCAACAGTAAAAAAAAATAGTGAGAAAAAAATTTTATGGATACATGCAGCAAGTATTGGTGAGTTTAAATCTTCAGATTTAATTATAGAACGATATCATAAAGTATTTGATATTTTAGTTACTACAACAACAAAATCTTCAGCTGAATATATTAATGAGTTTTATAAAAATAAAATAACCCATCAGTACATTCCATTTGATGTGTCTCTATGGTGCACAAGATTTTTAAACTTTTGGAAACCAGATCTGATACTATGGATAGAGTCAGATATTTGGCCAAATATGCTTAGTAAAATTAGAATTAAAAATATCAATTGTTTATATTTAAATGCAAGGATATCTCCAACTTCTTTTAAAAAATGGAAAAGTACAAAAAATTTCTACAAAAACTCATTGAAGAGTTTTAATAAAATTTTTGCACAAAGTAAAAATGACAAAAAAAGAATTCAAGAATTAACAAACTTACAAATTGATTATGTTGGAAATTTAAAATTAGCTAAGAATAAAAAAAATTCATCAATAAATAAAGATCAATCAAACACAATCATGATTGCAAGTACTCATTCTAATGAAGAAAAAGAGATAATTAAATGTATAAAAAAAACAATTTGTGAATTTAATTTAAAAATTTATCTTGCACCAAGGCATCCAGAAAGAATTAATAAAATTGAGCAAGAATTAAATAAAGAAGGATTTAAAATATCTTTAGAATCAAAAAAAGAGTTTGAAGAAAATAATATCGTAATAATTGATAGTTTTGGAAAATTAGATCAATACTTTAAAATTAGTGATTTAGTTATTTTAGGTGGTTCTTTTTTAAAAAATATTGGCGGACATAATCCTATAGAGCCTGCAAGTTATGGTTGTGCTATTATTAGTGGTAATTATGTTGATAATTGGACTAATATTTATGAAGATATGGTAAAAGCGAATTCATGTATAATGGTAAATAAGTTTGAAGATATTGATTTAAAAATGAAAGAATTACTAAATAATAATTTGGAAATTAAAAAAATTCAAGCAAATGCACTTGATTTTTCTAATAGATCTTTCTTTGAAAAAGAAAAGCTTTTCAAAGACATCGAAAAGTACATTAATTAAAATGCTTAAAGCTCCTAAATTTTGGTATAAAAAAAATGACACATACTTATCGAATTCCTTATATCCACTCTCTTTGTTGTTTAGATTTGGAACAAAAATAAGAAATTTTGTTAGTAGAAAAACATCTTCTGAAATTCCTGTAATTTGTATTGGCAATATAGTGGTGGGAGGTGCTGGTAAAACACCAGTTGCTTTAAAAATTGGAAATTTATTAAAACTTAATGGATATAATCCTCATTTTGTTTCAAGAGGATATGGTGGTGTTGAAACATCTAATGTCCTTGTTAAAGAATGGCACTCAGCAAAAAGTGTGGGAGACGAATCTTTATTACTAGCTGAAGTTGCACCAACTTGGATTGGACAGGATAGAAACAAGTCCTTTATTCTAGCTAAAGAACAAGGCGCTGACTGTATAATTATGGATGATGGTTTTCAAAATCCAACTCTTCAAAAAGATTTTTCAATTATTGTAATTAATGGAGAACAAGGTTTTGGAAATAAACGAGTAATCCCATCTGGTCCTCTTAGAGAGAGTATATCAAGAGGTATTTCCAGAGCAAATCTTGTAATTGTAATTGGAGAAATATCTCAAGATGTTAAAGATAAAATTCCAAGTACTGTTCCTATTATTCATGCTAAATTTCAAATCAGTGCTGATAATAAAATATATAAAAATCAAAAAGTGACAGCTTTTGCAGGTATTGCTTATCCTGAAAAATTTTATAATTCACTTTCTGAACAAGGTGCTATTTTAGAAAAAAAAATTAGCTATCCTGATCATCATATTTTTGATGAAAATGATATGTTAAATTTAGCAGAAAATGCAAATCTTACAAAATCAGTATTAGTTACTACAAAAAAAGATTTTGTAAGAATTCCTAAATCATATCGATCTTTAGTAAGCACTTTGAATGGGGAAATTAAATTTGAAGATGAAAATCTTCTTAAAGAAATACTGGGTAACATTTTAGAGAATAAAATAAATGATTTAGCAATATGAAAAATATAATTTATTTTTTTGAATATATTATAGTTTTTTTAATATTTTTCTTATTTAAATTTTTGCCATTAAATATATCAGCTAAATTTGCTTCTTTTTTGTTCAGTACTTTTGGTAAATTTTCTGGCGCAAATAAGACTGCAATTAAAAATTGTAAATATGTATTTCCTAATATGAAAGAGGAGGAAGTTAAAAGTATAGTGAAAAAAAGTTGGGATAATCTCGGAAGAACAATTTCTGAAATTCCTAGGTTAAACTATTTATTTGATAAAAAAAAAATAAAGTACAATAAAATTGAAAATATCGAAAATTTAATTAAAAATAATTCCCAAGGAATATTTATATGTATTCATCAGTCTAATTGGGAAGTTGTAGTACCTAGTTTAGATAGAATTGGTATAAATCTAGGTGCAGTATATAGACATATTAATAATCATTTTATAGATAAATTATTATTAAAAATTAGAACAAACTCGCTTGTATCGTCTAAGAGTTTTTATACTCCAAAAGGAAAAAAAAGTGCAAAAGATATTACTGAAGCTATAAGAAACTCTTTGTCAATCTTGGTTGTAATTGATCAGAAAGATTCTTCTGGTGAAGAAGTTTTATTTTTTAAACAAAAAGTTAAAACACAAACAGGTTTTTTAAAACTAGCAAGAAAATATAAATTACCAATAATCCCAATTAAAAATAAAAGAATTGTTAATGGAAAAATTGAGCTTACCTTTCTTGAGCCTTTTTATCACAATGATGTAAATATCAGTGATAATCAAATGATGGAAACGATACATCTCAAAATAGAAGAGTGGATTAAATCAGAACCCTCTCAATGGTTCTGGCAACACAAAAGGTTTAGTTAATTTTTTTTACCTTAATATCAATTGTACCATCAACAAGCTTAACCGATAACTGATCATTAGGGGCAATTTTTTTTGTAGTCTTAACAATTTTCGTATTATTCATCAAAACTGAATATCCCTTTTTAAGATTTGAAGAGATAGAATTTGAATTCAGCAGTCTGATATTTGCTTTATATTTTTCAAGATTATCTTTGTAGTTATTGGCAATATTAAAATTAAGATTTTTTGAAAGATTATCAATCTTTGTTTGTTTTAAACTTAATAATGAGTCTGGAGAAATTACAGATTTGCCTAAATTTATTAGGTTCAATTTAGATATGCTAAATTTGTTTTCAATTGATAATGTTAAATTTTTAAAATCATCTAAAAGCTTCTCCTTATAATTATTAACTATTGAGCTTGGGGATTTAAGAAACTTATTTAAGTAATCATAATTTTCCTTTTTGGATTGAATTTGTGAATTAACTTTGGTGTTTAATCTAAGTTGTAAATTTTTAATTTTTTCTATCAATTCATATTTTACTGGAGTAGCTTTTTCAGCTGCTGCAGTTGGTGTAGACGCTCTCAAATCTGATACTAAATCAATTATTGTTGTATCTGTTTCATGGCCTATTGCTGAAATAATTGGTATTTTTGATTCAAAAACACTTGTTGCAAGATGTTCATCATTAAATGCCATTAAGTCTTCAGTACTACCTCCTCCTCTAGCAATAATAAGAACATCTGGTTTGCTAGATTTAAGTTTATTGAAACCTTCGATAGCATTTATAATACTATCTGCCGCGTCAACACCCTGTACAGAAACAGGCCATATATCTAAAGGCATTGGAAAACGATCATTCACTCTATTAATTATGTCATGTACTACAGAGCCAGTTGGAGAGGTAATAATACCTAATCTCTCAGGCAAAAAAGGTAATGAGATTTTTTTATCTTCATCAAAATAACCTTTTTTTTGCAGTCTTTTTTTTCTTTCTTCAATAAGTTTTAGAAGTGCTCCCTCTCCTGCAATTTCGATTTTATCAATATCTATTTGGTAAGTAGTTTTATAGCGAGACCAAGTGGTAATTCTCCCTGTTGCTATTATTTCTAGTCCTATTTCTGGATTTATATCTAAATATTTTTTTTTCTGATCCCAGATCACTCCACTTAAAATAGAATCCTCGTCTTTAAGTGTTAGATAAATTTGCCCTCTTGTAGCGGTTTTTACCTCAGAAATTTCTCCTTTAATTCTTACATAATTAAAATTTGACTCAATTACTTCTTTAAATGCTTGATTAAATTCTGAAACTTCAAATTCTGGTATATTTATTTTATCTATCATGCTTATATTTAAAAAACTTTTTTAATAAATTACTACATTCTTTTTCCATAATGCCACCATAAATATTTGGCATAAATATATTTTCTCTTTGAAAAGCAACCCGGAGTTTTTCAATTCCTCCATTTTTTTCATCATACGCCCCAAAATATAGATCTTTAATATGTACTTCACTTATTGCACTAGCGCACATTGTGCATGGTTCCAAGGTAACAAATAATGTCATATTTTCTAAATATTTAAGTTTTAGTCTTTCGCAAGTTTCTTGAATAAGATTTAATTCACAATGTTTGATAGCATTTTTATTTTTATTTATTGTGTTGTAGCTTCTGGCCACAATCTTGTTCGTTGTATTATCAACAAGTATTCCTCCAACTGGAACCTCATTTAAATTATAAGCTTTGTCTGCTTCAATAATTGCTTCTTTCATAAAAAAATCAACGTTCATTCTGGAACACACTTATGTTGTACATTATAGTTGAATTATAATGAAAAAACCAATTATTGGAATAACTCTTGATATTGAAAAAAAGAAAACATACTCAAAATTTCCATGGTATGCGTTAAGGGAAAATTACTTAACTTCCTTAACAAAATTTAATGCTATTCCATTTCCTTTGTTACATGAAAAAAAATATATTGATGATTTTTGTCATTTAATTGATGGTTTAATTATTACTGGGGGAGATTTTGATATTAATCCTAAATTATATAAAACAAGTAATACTCAATCTAAAAATATTAAAAATAAGAGAACAAATTTTGAATTAAATATTTTCAATAAATTTTTTAAATACAACAAACCTATATTAGGAATTTGTGGTGGTGCACAACTTATCAATGTTGCATGTGGTGGAACATTAATACAAGATTTAAAAAGAAATCCGATAAACCATGAACAAGTGAAGCCAAGAAATCAAACTAGTCATAGTGTTAATATTTCGAAAAATACTAAACTACATAAGATATGTGGGACTCAAAAAATAAATGTTAATAGTGCACATCATCAATCAATAAAAAAAGTAGGTAAGGACTTAAATGTTTCGTGTGCAGCAAATGATGGTGTTATTGAAGGAATAGAGCATAAAAAGCACAAATGGTGTATTGGCTTACAATGGCATCCTGAATTTTTAATAACAAAATATGATATAAAAATAATTAAAAATTTTATTAGTGAAACAAAGTGAATATTAGAATTTCAAAATATCTATCAAGTGCTGGAATTTGTTCACGAAGAGATGCTGAAAAATTAATTATAGAAAAAAAAATTAAAATTAATAATCAAGTATGCCTTCATCCAAGTCATAAAGTAAGTAATTTAGATATAATTAAGGTTAATAATAAAATTGTTAAAAAAGCAAATAAAGTTGAAGTATGGAAGTTATACAAACCAATAAAATATATTTGTAGTACAAAAGATAATTTAGGTAGAAAAAAAATTTTTGATTTATTACCAAAAAATGTTGGTCAATTAATAAGTGTAGGAAGATTAGATTATATGAGTGAAGGATTGATTTTGCTAACTAATAATGGTGATTATTCAAGATATTTAGAACATCCATCCTCAAACATTGAGCGGATCTATAGAGTTTGTATAAATAGCAATGTAGAAAATACTGATTTACAAAAAATTAATAAAGGCATTACAATTAAAGAAATTAGTTATAAAAAAATTAAAGTCGCCTTTGATAAGAAATTAAAAAATCATAGTTGGTTAATTTTTAAACTTAAAGAAGGAAAAAATAGAGAAATTAGAAATATTTGTAATTATTTTTCATGGAATATTGTTAAATTAATAAGAATTGCATATGGCCCTTATAAGCTTGGAAGACTTAAAGAAGGGCAATTTCAAAAATTAAATTCAATTAGCAAATGATACGGATTACTGGAGGAAAGTTTAAGCAAAAAAAATTAGCTAGTATTAATGATTTTGTAAGACCAACTTCTTCTCTAAAAAGAGAAGCTTTTTTTTCAATTATTGAAAGTTATGCAATCAAAAATTCTATCGAATTATATAAAAATCAAATTTTTTTAGATCTTTTTGCAGGAATTGGCACAATGGGTTTAGAAGCAATTTCTAGAGGTATGAGTGAAGTAATTTTTTTTGAGAATAATATTGAAGTTCTTAAAATTCTAAAAAAAAATTGTTTAAGTATTTGTAAAAATAATCAATTTAAAATTTATGAAGAAGACCTTATTCATTCTAAATTAGAAATAGAATTTCAAAATATTTCAGTTGTTTATATTGATCCACCATATGCAAAGTATAATTTAACAAATCTTTTAGAAAATTTATCAAGTAAAATTAAAAATACTACCGTGATTGGTTTAGAAACGGGCGTGAAAGATAATATTGTAATTCCAGAAAATTTAAATCTACTTCAAAAAAAGACTTACGGTAAAACAATAATTTATATTTTTAAATTATCTTAAATAAGTTTTAGTTAGTTTTTTACCTTGTTCAACAGCAGGTTGATCGAATGGATCAACATCTAAATACATGCAGGAAGCAATTGTTTCTATTATACTAAAAGATAATATTTTACCTAAGTTTTGTTCATCTATTTTAGGAATATAGATTTCTCTAAAACTAAAATTATTTAATTTAAAAGTTTCAATGGTTGCGCGCTGTTCAGCCTCCATTAGATCTCCCATTGTTTTATCTTTAAAATAGTCAATATCGGTATTTTTAAACATATTATTATTAATTTTTATGCCCTTATTTGAATGATCAGTAGTGATAAAGGTGAAATATTTATCTTTAGGTCCATCTAAATACAGTTGTAGTTGACTATGCTGATCAGTGGTCCCTACTGAATGAATTGCTGTAATACCTTTATTATTTTTTCCAATACTTTCTGCCCAAAGTTGCAGATACCATTTTCCAAAAAAATAAAGTGAATCAGAATATGTCATTAATACATTATTAGTAAATTTTACATTTTCTTTTTGAGTTAAATATCTTCCAAGATCGTACGGTTTGTAATTATCAATATTATTAATTACTTCAGATGCTCCACCAAAAAGTGCATCTATATTTAATCCAGAAATGATTGCGGGAACTATACCAACATTGGTAAATATAGAATATCTGCCTCCAACATCTTTATGATGCTCTAATAGTAAACAATTATTATCTTTTGCAATTTTAAAAAGTGGTGATTCTTTAAATTCAGTTATGATTAGAGTATTTGAAAAGAAATCTTCAACTTTGTTAGCTTCTATTGCCTTTTGATAGAGACATGAAAATTGAGATAATGTCTCTGGTGTAGTACCCGATTTTGAAATAACCAAGAAACCAGTTAGCTCAAAATTAATATTTTGAAAATTTTTTTCAAAATTAATAGGGTCAACATTATCATAAAATTCTAAGATAATTTTATTATTGGAAATAATATTATTTAATGCTCTAGCTCCTAAATTTGAACCTCCTGTACCAAATACAATTATTTTTTCTTTTTTCTCTTTAAATTGATTTGAAATTTTTATGGTTTCTTCTAATAAATTTTTATCTGAAACAATATTCAGAGAAGGAAGTTTTTCTATTAAATTAGTTATACTTTGATCAGTATCTTTATTTTGAGTGATTTTGTCAAAATTTGAATTAAAGTATCTTATTTCCATTTATAAAATTAAAAGAAGAAAAATCTTTTTTTCTTTTTAGGTTCACCTTCTTCGTCATCTTCATTTTCTTTTTTACTTTTGAAAAAGAAAAATCTTTTCTTCTTTTTTGGCTCTTCTATATTTTCACTCTCAACATCTGTATTATCTTGGCTTATTTCATCTTCTGAGTTTCCATCAAGATCTTCTCTGATACTATTATCTACTTGATCTGCTTTAGTTTCTTTTAAAATATTGTCGATAACAGAATTTTCAGAAGGTGTTTCATCACTTTCTTCATCCAGACCAAAGAGAATTTCCTTTGCAAGCTCACTATCGGTATCATCAATATCTTTTGATTCAATTTGATCAGGTGGTAATAAATTAAAATTTGGCGGGATTACTAATGGAGGATTTTCAACTACAGTGTATTCATCTATTACTTTTCTTTCTACACCCGCACTACTTCTTATAGTATTACAAGAGGATAGAAAAATTGAGGAAATGATTGTTACAAAAATAACGTTTTTCATTTTACTGTTTTTGATTTTATAAAAAAACTCATTATTAACATGATAATTCCAATTGTAATATAAATATCTGCTAGATTAAATGCGGGCCAATAAAAATTTTCATAATGTAGTAAGATAAAATCAACAACATAACTATTTATCAATCTATCAATAATATTTGACAAAGCCCCAATTATAACAAAGAAATAAGCCAGTTTTTCAAGTTGTTTATCTGATTTAATAAGTAAATAAAAAATTAATATAACAACTATTAAGGCTATAAGTATTAATATCCAATGAGAAACATAACCAGAAAATAAACCAAAAGAAACACCAAAGTTCTGAACATAAACTAAATCAAAATATTCATTGATTTGTATTGATTGATTTAAAAATAAATTATTCTGAATAAAAAATTTTGTTAATATATCTAATAAAATCAAAAAAATGAATACTGTTGTTTTAATCACTTAAATATTACAGTATTACACCTGTTACAAACTTCATCATTTATTAACTTTGCCTCATATTTCCAACATCTTTGACACTTTTCTCCATTTACCTTTGAAGCTTTTACGATAACATCAGAAATATCTTCAATAGAAAAACCTTTGGATTTTTCGTCAATAACATACAAAGAAAATGATGAAGTAATTGTAATTTCATCAAACATTACTTCCTCTAGTTTTTTATGATTTTCTGCAGAAACAAAAATATCTATGTGTGCCTCAAGACTTGAGCGAATAATTTTTTCTTCTCTAATTTTTTCAATTGCTCCAGTAGCAACTTTTCTAATATTTTTAATTAAACTCCATTTTTCATTTAATTGATTATCCTCATATTCATTTTTACATTGTAAAAAATCTTGTAGGTGTATACTTTCTTTATTTCCCATAGCTTTCCAGGCTTCTTCAGAAGTAAAGGAAATAGATGGGGCAAACCATCTTACTAAATGATTAAAAATTATATTTAATAGAGTTCTAGTAGATCTTCTTTGAACGGACTCTTTACTATCACAATATATTGTGTCTTTTCTAATATCAAAATAAAAAGCTGAAAGATCACTTGAACAAAAGTTCAGTAGTGTAGTAAACATCAAGTGAAAGTTAAATGTTGATACACATTTTTGAACGACTTTATCAACTTCCCACAACCGATGTAGAAGATATCTTTCTAACTCTGGAAACTCACTCTCATCAATAGCTTCTTCTTCAGTAAAATCACTTAAATTGCCGATTAAAAAACGAAAGGTATTTCTTATTCTTCTATAAGACTCAGCTTGTGATTGTAGAATAGCATTATCAAGTTTAAGATCATCATAATAATCAGAAGCAACAACCCATAATCTTAAAATATCTACTCCATATTTTTTTAAAATATCATCAGGAGAAATGACATTACCTAAAGATTTAGACATTTTACGCCCTCTTCCATCAACAACAAACCCGTGTGTCAGGACACTTTCATAAGGCGCTTTACCTCTTGTGCCAGAAGATTCCAAAAGAGATGAATGAAACCATCCTCTGTGTTGATCGCTTCCTTCCAAGTACATCGATGCAGGCCATTTCAAATCTTCTCTTTGTTCTAGACAAAAAGCATGTGTAGAACCACTATCAAACCATACTTCAACTACATCTTTAACCTGTTCATAATCATCAAGTGAATAATCATCTCCTAAAAACCTTTGTGGATCTTCGGTAAACCACGTATTGCTTCCTTCTTTTTCATATATGTCTGCTATTCTATTGATAATATTTTCATCTCTTAAAGGTTGACCCGTTTTTTTATTTACAAATAATGGTAAAGGTACACCCCACACTCTTTGTCTAGATACACACCAATCTGGTCTAGTTTCAATCATTGATCTAAGCCTTGTTTGGCCTTGAGGAGGATAGAAAATAGTTTCATCAATTGATTTAAGAGCAATGTCTCTTAAATTATTTTTTTCCATGGAAATGAACCATTGTGGAGTATTTCTATAAATAAGAGGGGCTTTAGACCGCCATGAATGTGGGTAGCTATGACGAAGAGTACCTTTAAATAATAATTTTGAAAATTCTTCTAATTTATCTGCAATTTTGTGATCTACTTTATAAATATGCTCGCCTTCAAAACCAACGGCATGTTGATTATATTTTCCATCATCTTGAACTGTCTGGATAATATCAACATTATTTTCTATACCTAAAACATAATCATCATCTCCGTGTCCAGGAGCTATATGCACAACTCCTGTTCCCTGTTCTAAGTTTACAAAATCTCCATGAAATGGTTTTACAATAAAATCGTATCCCATTTGTTTAAACGGATGTTCACATTCACAAGAAGATAAACTATCTCCTTTAAATTTCTTTTTTATACTAAATTTTTTAATTCCAATTTCTTTAGTTACATTTTCTAAAAGTTCTGAAGCAAATATTAATTTATCATTTTTTTTGACTAAAGTATTTTCTTCTAATTCTTCAACAACAATAAGTGAATAATCTAATTCTTTACCATAAGCCAGAGCTCTGTTACCTGGAATCGTCCAAGGAGTTGTTGTCCAAATAACAATATTAGAATCAATTAAATCTTTATCTGTAGAATTTTTAATTAAAAATTTAACATATATAGTGTTGGACGTATGATCTTCATATTCAACTTCAGCATCAGCTAAAGCTGTCTTTTCGACAACAGACCAGAGAACTGGTTTTGCTCCTTTGTACAAGCTTTCATCAAGTAGAAATTTTCCAAGTTCTCGAACAATTTGCGCTTCTGCTTGATTTGACATTGTGAGGTAAGGATTTTCCCAATCTCCTTCAACACCAAGTCGTCTAAATTCTTTTTTTTGTATCTCGATCCATTTTTCTGCAAACTCTCTACACTCATTTCTAAATTGAACAGTTGGAACATCATCCTTGTTCTTTCCTTTTTTTCTATATTCTTCTTCTATTTTCCATTCAATTGGTAAGCCGTGACAATCCCAACCAGGAACATAGATAGAATCTTTACCAGTCATTTGTTGTGTTCGCACAATGACGTCTTTTAAAATTTTGTTAAGAGCAGTTCCCATATGAATATGTCCATTTGCGTATGGGGGGCCATCATGAAGAACAAATTTTTCTCTACCTTTAGATTTATCTCTTAGCTTTTTAAAAATATTTTCTTTATCCCACTCCTCTATTATTGCAGGTTCTTTTGCTGGAAGGTTAGCTCTCATTTCAAAAGATGTTTTGGGAAGAAAAATTGTATCTTTATATTCCATTATAGTTGATGATATTCTTTAGCTGTATTTATATCTTTGTTGATTTGCTTGGTTAATTCTTCAAAATTATTAAATTTTTGTTCAGACCTAATAAATGTAAGGAATTCAACAGTCAATTCTTTACCATATATTTCTTCACTAAAATTAAACATATGTGTCTCTAGAAGGAGTTTGCTTCCATCGACTGTTGGTCTTAAACCAAAATTTGAAACACCTTTGTATTTTTTGCCTTCTAATAGCACTTCCACACAGTAAACACCTCTTTTTGGTAATATGTGTTGATCTGGTATCATATTAGCAGTTGGAAAATTGATTTCTCTAGCTCTTTTATCACCTTCAATTATTTTTCCATGCATATGCCAGAGCCTACCTAAAGACTCAGTAACATCTTCCATATAACCATCTTTTATTTGTGATCGAATTATTGAAGATGAATATTTATCAGATTTATCAGCAAGCATAATAGGATCGATTAAATGAATATTAAAATTATTTTTTTCGGCGTACTTTTCTAATGTTTTAAAATTACCTTTTCTGTCTTTTCCAAACTTAAAGTCAGAACCTATAACTAAGTATTTAATATTTAATTTATCAATTAGAATTTTAGTTACAAAATCATCAGCTGATAATATTGATAGATTGCTATCAAAAGAAAAATCTATAAATATATCTAAACCCAATCTTTCAAGAAAATTTATTTTATCACTTTGAGTATAAATATTAAAAGGCTCATTAATTTGATTAAAGTAAATACGAGGATGAGGATTAAAACTCATTATAGAAGATAATAAATTATTGTTTGATGCAATCTCCTTAATTTTATTTATTATTTCTTGGTGCCCTTTATGTATTCCATCAAAATTACCTATTGCAAGACAAAGGTTTAATTTTTCAAAATCTGATGCTGTATCTAATTTATAAATTTTCATAATATTTATAAATCAATTAGTATAGAAACTTATGGTTAGTAACTACAAATATTTATTTAAGATATTTTCCAGATATTCTTGTCTTCCTGAACGAGGTTCTGGTTCAATATTATCGTCGATTACTTTTTTATTTATATCATCTAATCCAGTATCTTTATTATGAATAAGCTGACCCAATTCTTTATTCCAATCTGAGTATCTGTCTTCAATAAACTTAGGAATAACATTATCATTCATTAATTTTTCAACAGCAATAAGTGTTTTTGCACAAACATCCATGCCTCCGATATGAGCATGAAATAAATCTTCAGCGTCAATAGATTGTCTTCTTATTTTTGCATCAAAGTTCATGCCTCCTTGGCCTAAGCCGCCATTTTTAAAAATAAAATAAAATGACATAATTAAGTCTGCAGGATTATTTGGGAATTGATCCGTATCCCAACCTATTAAAGTATCACCTCTATTGATATCAATGCTTCCTAAGGCGCTGTTTGAAGTTGCGTAAGCAATTTCATGTTCAAAATTATGACCAGATAAAGTTGCATGATTAACTTCAACATTTAGTTTAATCTCATTTTCTAAACCTGCCTTTCGTAAAAACGCTAAGCAAGTTGCAGAATCAAAATCATATTGATGTTTAGTTGGTTCATGAGGTTTTGGTTCCAATAAAATTTGTCCTTTAAATCCTATTTTATGTTTATAATTAACGACTAATTCGAGAAATCTCTGAAGATTAGCTGTTTCCTTAGTCATGTCAGTATTAAGAATGGTTTCGTATCCTTCTCTTCCACCCCAAAGAACATAGTTTTGACCACCCAGTCTCATCGTTGCATCCATACAATCTTTTACTTGTGCAGCTTTATATGCAAAAACTTCTGGGTCTGGATTGGTCGAAGCACCGCTCATATATCTTTTATGAGAAAAAGCATTTGCTGTTCCCCACAGTAATTTCATTCCTGAGTCATTAATTTTTTGTTCCATTAAATCTATAATATGAAAGAAATTTTTTTGTGTCTCAGCATAATTTGAACCTTCAGGAGAAATATCTCTATCGTGAAAGCAGAAAAATGGTGTTTTTATTTTAGTGAAAAAATCAAATGCAGCATCAAGTTTCATTTCAGCCATTTTCATTTCATCACCTGCTTGCATCCACGGTCTATCAAATGTTTGACCTCCGAACGGATCTAGACCTGGCCAAGTAAATGTATGCCAATAGCAAGTAGCAAACCTTAAATGCTCTTTCATAGACTTGCCTAAAACTTTTTTGTTTTCATCGTAAAACTTAAAAGCAAATGGATTTGTGCTTTCTTCTCCTTCAAATTTAATCTCTGGTATTTTACTAAAGTATTCTGTCATATGATTTCCTATATTATATTACTCTATCTTGATGCCCAAAGTAAACCACGTTTATAAATTTTATTCATTTGTGGATGGTTTAATTCATGTGCAAAATGACCAAGAGAGATATAAAAAATTTTACCTTTCCCAATTCGTCTTTTCCAAGCAACTGGCATTTGTACACCCTTTAACCATTCTGTTTTATAAGCGTCACCACTTGATGAATCAGGTTCTTGTTCAAGCTTCCAAACTTCATTACCTTTAAAAGTTGTGGTTGCCAAAACTTCATTTAATGGATCAACATGCATATAATATTGCTCTGAATGATAATCAAAATCTTCAATACCTTCCATGATTGGATCATCTTTTTTTGTTATATTTACTTTATAATCATGAATACCATTTGGGTGACTTACCCATTGACCTCCTGTTAAAAACTGCCAATCAATTGACTGCCTAAATGCATCACACATTCCGCCGTGGTGACCAGCAAGGCCACAACCATTATGAACAGCTTTGATAACATTATTAACAGCAGTTTTTTTTATTTCTCCTCGAGGATCAAAATGAAAAGCCATGGTAACTATAGGTATTAACAAATCCATTTCGTGAACATAGTCTTCTGAAAATGCAGAAGTTTGATATTCTGCTCTTACCTCATATCCTTCAGGCTCCAGCATGCCTTTAATTATTTCAGTACATTTTTCAGGCTCATGTCCTGGCCAACCTCCATAAACAATTAGAGCTTTTTTCATTTTATTCATTTCACTTTAATAAAATACTAATCTCATCTTCAGAGAAGTAATTAAAATTTTTAATAGAACTTCTGAGTTCTATTTTTTTCTTTTCTTTTGATGATTTAATAATACTATCTAGTATATCTAAAACGTGAAGACTTAATTCTCCACTACATCTATTTAAACGATTGTTTTTTATTGCATCAACTGTTTCACTCACACCTATACCTCTATAGTTAGCAATACCTGCTGACTCATTAGCTTTTTCAGATTTATTTTTAATATTTATTTTACCTAAATGGTTATTCTTGGTATCTATATTTTCCCAAGCTCCATTTTTTGATCTACAAACTAAAATATCACCACCAAACATATTTGGATCAGGAACATTTATCGAACCTTTATCACCATATAACTCAATGTGATTTTTACTGTGTTTCCAAATATCAAAAGAAAAAAATGAATCAATTAATGCCCCATTCTGAAATTCTATTTGTGAAACTAATGTTGTTGGGATTTCAACTTCTATTTCTTGTCCTTGTCTACCACCACTATTAATAACTCTTTTTTGATAAACTGTTCTTGATTGAGTAAAAACATTTTTTGCTGGACCAAGTAAGTTTACTAAAGCTGTGAAATAATATGGCCCCATATCAAGAATTGGACCACCACCATGTTTATAATAAAAATCTGGATTAGGATGCCAAATTTCATGTCCTGCCACTCCCATTGAAATACTTCCAAGATTTATTTTACCTATCTCATTTTGATCTATAATTTTTTTTGCTTCCTGTATACCAGCACCAAGAAATGTATCTGGTGCACAACCAACATGTAAACCTTTTGAATTTCCTAATTTAACTAACTCTTCACCATGTTCAAACTTTATTGATAGTGGCTTTTCTGAATAAGAATGTTTTCCTGATTCAAGAATTGATTTTGAAACTTCAAAATGAACATTTGGTATTGTTAAGTTTATAATTAATTCAATTTCTTTATTAGATAATAACTGATCTACAGATAATTGTTCCACTCCATATTTTTCTGCGTAGTTTTTTGCAGCTTCATTTTTAATATCGGCACATGCAACAATTTGAAAATTATTAAAGTACTTCTGTGAATTACAAAAATAAATATCAGCAATATTTCCACAACCAATAATTCCAACTTTCATAGATTACCTTCAAATTATTCTTCAAATGCACTACTGTTTAAATTTACAACAATATATCTTAAAATAAAAAAGGCAAATTTTTAGCTTAAATCGAAGTATTTATTCTGTATGATAAGACAAAATTTTTATGAAGAATAAACCAAACATATTAATATTTAATCCGGATCAATGGAGGGGTGATATGCTCGGATATCTTGGTTACTCAGGCGCACAAACCCCTAATTTAGATAGTATAATTAAAGATGATGCAGTAGCTTTTAAGAATGCTTTTTGCCAAGCTACTGTTTGTACTCCAAGTCGGTGTTCATTTATGACTGGTTGGTATCCACATGTTCATGGTCATAGAACAATGCATTATATGTTACATACAGATCAAGGTGACTCTAGTATTTTATCAGAACTAAAAGATAAAGATTACTTTATTTGGTGGGGTGGAAAAAATGATTTGATAGCAGGTCAAGAAGGATATCGTAATCATTGTGATATTTACTTTGAACCAACGGATAGTGATTATCAAAAATGGGGTTACTCTCAACAACCAGGTACACATGGTGGAGATCTATTATGGCGAGGACCTGAAGATGGAGATAATTATTATAGTTTCTTTAAAGGAAAATTAGATAAAAAAGATAAAGATATTTATTTCGATGATGATTGGTCCATGGTTTATGGAGCATTAGATTTTATAAAAGATTATAAAAAAGAAAAACCATTCTGTTTATTTCTACCACTTGGCTATCCACATCCCCCTTACTGTGTTGAGGATCCATGGTTCTCTTCAATTGATCGGAGTGTAATTCCTAATAGATATCAATACAAAACATGGGAGGATAAGCCAAGTCTTTTAAAAGGAATAATGGATGGACAAAGAATGCAAGATTGGAATGATGAACGCTGGAATGAATTACGAGCGGTATATCTTGGTATGTGTGCAAGGGTAGATTATCAATTTGGACTTCTAGTCAATCAACTTAAAGATAATAATTTATATGATGATACTTTAATAATTTTTTTATCTGATCATGGTGACTTTACAGGTGATTATAATTTAGTTGAAAAAACACAAAATACTTTTCAAGATTGTCTTACGAATGTTCCTCTTATTATTAAGCCGCCAAAAAGTAAAAATACATTAAATGGTGTAAGTGATACAATGGTTGAGTTAATTGATATCGCTGGAACCATATATGATTACAGTAATATCGATCCTTCATATTGGCATTTTGGCAAAAGTATAAAAAATTTTATTGAACAGAAAACTGATAATCATAGAGAAGAAGTATTTACTGAAGGTGGCAGACTTAGATTAGAGAGACAAGCAAGTGAAAGTCAAAGTTTAAATTTACCCCATGGCTTATATTTTCCAAGAGTAAACTTACAAGGTAAAGAGGATGAAATTTTAATGCACACCAAAGCAACAATGTGCAGAAATAAAAAATTTAAATATATAAAAAGAGCTTACGAAAAAGATGAACTATATAATTTAATTGAAGATCCTGGAGAAATTAATAATGTTATTGACGATCCACAATATGCATCAGAGCTCAAACACTTAAAAGAAAAAATGCTTTCATGGTACCAAGAAACTTGTGATGTTGTTCCATTTAAAGGTGATGAAAGAAATTTTAATTAATATAATTCGTTTTCAATTCTTGTAAGCCAAGATAATTTCTTTAGATTTCTCTTATTTTTTTTAGAAATAATTTTTTAATAATTCTTCTGGAGGATCGTAATTTTTAATTTCTTCCAACATGATATTTTTATATTTAGTCATTAAAGCAATATCATTTACTGGGCTTAATTGACCAGGATCTTTTTTTAAATCATAGAGCGCACTTTTAGTATCTTCTAAAGATCTATGTGGATCAGTCTTTCGAAGTATTCTGTTTACTTTCATAACTGGTATATTCTTAGTAAAATCAAAAGGCTCATGCATAGTTGCTGTTTGTAACTCTTCTTGTGAAAAAAATTGTCTCATATTTGTAGGCATTAAAGTATATTGAAATCTACTTCTATCATACTGATCAAAATTTTCAGGATAGTGAAAATACGAATATTTTCCATCAGAGATATTAATTCCACCGCCCCAATATCCATACAAAGCAAAATAATCATTTTCATTATCTTTATCTAAAAAATTTAAAATGGACTTACCTTTTACTTCTTTAGGAACATCATGGCCGTGCATTGTCATAAACGTAGGCATCAGATCAATATTTTGCGTTACAACATTTCTTTGTTGACCAGAATTATCTTTAAATTCAGGATGATAGAAATAGAACGGAATATTTGCAATTTCATTATATAAAGGCATTCTATTTTTAGCCCACCAATCATGTTCTCCGAGCATGAAGCCATGATCTGTAGTTAAAACCAATGCAGTGTCATCCCATAAATTATTTTCATCAAAATAATCCAAGACAGTACCTAACAAGTAATCACATAAACCAATTAAAGCAATGTAGTTGGCTTTTAATTCCGCAACTTCATCATCTGTTTCTTTAACTCTGTCATATTGAGGCCAATCTAATCTTGGACCTTTGTAATTAGTTTTTAATTTTTCTCTAAAGCGCTCAGGTGCAAAGAAAGGTTCATGTGGATCAAAAGTTTCCAATTGAAGGAACCAGTTATCTGCATCTTTATTGATATTAATAAAATCTAATCCAGATTGAAAGCATTTGACGGAAGGAAAATCTTTTTCTTCTTTAATAAACTCACTATTGATTGCGTAGTGATAATAACCAGTTTCCCTATTAGTTAAATTTAATTGAGATTGATGATATTTTTCTCTCAGTTTTTCAAGAGGCGGTTGAACCATAGCTTTCCATGGGTCACTCTCTTGTCCTCTAATAAAATCCCAAGAATTAAATCTATTATGATACGTTGCGCCACCATCTTCAAAGTAATGATAATGATCAGTCACAAGATGAGTATAGGTGTTATTAAGTCTTAAAATTTCTGGAAATGAATTATCAAATGGTTCTAAAGGACCCCATGCACGGTGCAGAAAGCTTAAGCGTCCCGAGTGCATATCGCGTCTTGCCGGCATACAGGGCATACTACCAATATAATGATTATTAAACTGAATTGATCTTTCTGCTAATCGGTTAAAATTTGGTGTTTCAATATATTTACCACCGTAAGAATTTAACATTCTTTTATTTAATGAATCAAATAAAAGAAAAACTGTTTTCATAAAAATTAGATTAATACGAAAAAAAAAATTATTAAAGTTTTTTCTTTAATCTGTGAAAAGAATCAGGATTTAATCCCATTTGACCAGGATTATTTACATTTTTAGCTTTTGTAATTTTAGTTGTAATATTTTCAATTTTTTTAATTTTACTTTTAATCTTTTTTCTTAGGGAGTTTACTATTTCATCATAGGTACTAATACCAATTAAGTTATTTAATTCGTAGGGATCAGCATCAAGATCGTATAGATTTGTTTCTGTGTATTGATTTGATGAAGGTTTTTCACTTCCATTAGAATCTTGGTCAGCAATACAATATTTCCATTTTTCAGTTCTTAAACTTCTAGCTAATTGACTTTCGCTAATTTGAATAAAAATTTCGTTTTCCCATTTTTTGGAAGTTTTATTCACTAAAGGCAATACTGATCTACCATCACAATGAGAAGTGTTTTTAACTTTTGCTAAGTCCAATATTGTTGCATGAATATCTAGAATGTTAGTTAATTCTTTTATACGTCCACCTTGCTGAAAAACATTTCCAATCAAAGATGTAGGAACTCGTATTGAACTTTCATGACATGAACGTTTATATTCTCTATTTCGTGTTTTAAAATTATTTCCATGATCAGATGTAAAAATAATGGCACTATCATCAAATAATTTTAAACTTTTGATGACATCAATCATTCTGCCATAAGCTTCATCTATTCTCTTCACCATTCCATAGTAACCACCTAAATGCCGAGGAGAAGATCCAACTAGAGAAGAAAGATCTGGTGGTGACCACTTGCCTGTATATTTTTCTCTGTATCCAATAGGTGGTGGATAATCATCTGTATTATTTTGATGATGTGGCTCAATAAGAGAAACGAAAAGAAAAAATGGTTTTTTTTGATTTAGTTTTATAAAATTTATAGCTGCATCAGTTATTGCATCAACTCTATATCCTGGAAGAAATACTTTTTTATTTTGTCCATCATAAACATATGTTTCATAAGCATCAGAAGTAAATTCTAATAGATTTGATCCTAACCAATAATCATACCCACCTCTATCCTCTTTTTTAACAGGTTCAGATGAGCCGAGGTGCCACTTTCCAATATAACCAGTAGCATATCCTTCTTTAGATAAATATTTTGCAAGAGTTTTAATATTTTTTTTTAAAGGTATTCTATTTTTAAAACATCCAGTTTTTGTTGCATACATTCCTGATTGTAATGATGCTCTTGCAGGCCCGCAAACTGGTTGGCATGTAAATGAATTATAAAGATGTGTACCTTCGACTGCATAATGATCGAAGTTCTCCATCAAGGATAATGGATTGCCATGTAAACCAGAAGTATCCCAACGTTGTTGATCAGTAAAAAATACAATAATATTTGGTTTAGATTTAATATTCATTATGATTTAGATTTATTTACTAAAAGGTTTTCCTTTATATTTCCTAAGATTGTCAGCGTGTTTTTTTCTATCTGTTTTTTCAAGACGCTCAACATATGTATTCCAGACTTTTGAATAAATATTTGCATGATGAGGACCGCCTTCTCTAATTACACCTTGAAGTGGATCTCCTCTATCAGCCTCATACATATTTTCTTCAATCCACTCATCAATTAAAAACATTCCATGCGCTACGAGATCTTTATGCTGATCTGCTAGGTTATTCAACTCATGCGGATCCTTTTCAATATCAAAAAGCATATATTTTGGAAAATCTTTTAAACCAGTATCGTACGTTCTTATCAGTAACCAATTATCCCATCTTACAGATCTTTGACAACTCCAAGCACCATGACTAATAACTAAATAATCTCTTCCATTTGATGATTTACTATTAGTTAAATTTTCAGTGAAATTAATACCGTCCCATCTGTCAGGTTGTGAAGATGAAGTAATTTGAGAAATAGTTGAAGTTAAATCTAAATTATAAAATTTATTCTCTACAGTACTTCCTTTATTTGTATCTGTTATCCCCGGCCATCTAATTATTAATGGAACTCTATTAGTTATATGATCAGCTGTTTGGTGATCTCCCCAAACATTTAACTCGCCTTGATTTTCTCCGTGGTCTGCTGAAATAATTATTGCAGTATCATCCCAAAGATTCATTTTTTTTAAATCTTCAAAAACTTTATTTAAATAAAAATCTGCGTATTTAATTCCAGTATCATATGCATCAATTTGTTCTTTTGCATCAGAAGTATTTTTAATTTCACCCACTCCCATGGTATACTTTCCTCCAAGATCTTCATCAAATCCTGGAACTTCTCTAGCACTATGCGGTCCGAAACTATTCCTTTGTTTTTTAATTAATTCTTCTGTCACCCATTCTTCAATAGGATCATCTTTAAAAGGATTTCCAAAGTCTTCAGGCGTATCATACGGAGTATGAGGATCCCACATATTTACATGTAAGAACCAATTTTCTTTTTCTCCATTATTTTCTAACCACTTTTTTATAACAGGGTAGACTTCATCAGCATTTTCTAAACCACCTTTTCCAGTGTCATATGTTTCGGTAAAACCAAACCAAACTTGATAAGCTGTATGTCTTTCAGGAAAGGGGCTAATACTTGCTGTATAATATCCTGCATCTCGAAGAACTTTTCCAAGAGATGTAAAAGCATATTCTCCTCTTAAACCACCTTTAAATTCTCTATTCCAAATATTTTTTCTAGGAGCAATATCAGAGAATTCACCGCCATGATTAACAACTCCAGTTTTGAAACCAAAATTACCTCCAAACAAAGCAGTTCTACTAGGTAGGCATGGTGTGTCAGTCGAATAAAAATTTGTAAACTTGACCCCTTCTTTTGCTATAGAGTCAATCGTAGGAGACGTGTTTCTATGATAACCATAGCATCCTAAATGATCAGGTCTTAAAGAGTCTATGTCTACATATAAAATTCTCATCTTTATTCTTTCTTAATTAAGCACCTGAAACTCTTTTCATTTTTGATGTTTCATCTTTTAATGTGGCTTGCGCAAACTTAAATAATAAATCTTTTTTTAATGTTTGTGCGTTCGTATTATCCCATAAATTATTATATTCGTTTGGATCATTTTCTAAATCAAAAAGTTCACCGTAGTTAGCCTCTCGATAAATAGAAATTTTATAATTATCATTTATGTAAGTTTTTAAATGTGGCATTCTTGGATTATGTCTATTTTCAACAAATATATGTGAACGGATACTTTCCTTGTTGCCATAAAATACATCCGTTTGATCCACTCCTTGCATTTGGGTTGGTATATCAATGCCCGCGACTTTTAAAAATGTTGGCGCTAGATCAACTAAACTCAATAAAGATGAAGATGATGAGTTTTGAGGAACTTTATCAGGCCATCTAACAATAAATGGTAAACGTAGCATATCTTCATAGTGGAATGGTCCTTTAGCAATTAAACCGTGCTGTCCTATAAAGTGACCATGATCAGTAGTAAAAATAATTATGGTATTATCAAGTTCACCCATTTGATCTAACTTATTAATTATTTTTCCAATATTCTTGTCCATAAAACTAACCATGCCATAATAAATTGCCATGTCTTTTTTTAATTCTTCCATAGGATACAGATGACTCATGCAACCGTGAGCGTTAAATGGTGAATGCCAATTTTCAAAATCAGGATTTGTCGTTTGTGTTTTTCCAAAATGTGGTGGATTTAATTCGTGTTCACCTTCTTTTAACGTTCCAGGAGACATGTCTTCTGAATTATACATTGATGCCCATGGTTCACTTAATACATATGGTGGATGTGGATCCTGAAAGCTTGTCCAAAGAAAAAATGGCTTGTCATCTTTTTGTTGATCTAAAAATTCAATTGATCTTTCGGCTGTCCAATTAGTGTAGTGATGTTTTTCGTTTAACTTCCAAACTCTATCCGGTCTTGCCCAGTAATCATATTCACGAGCAATTGGAGGAGCATATTTAGAAGTTTCACCAGGCACTGGTTGAAAATATTCTTTCCAATCACTAAGACCGTTTTGTTCCATCCAAATTGCATAATGTTGACCCACATGACTTTCATCAGCATGATTACGTGCTAGCTCAATATGTTCAAAGCCATACCAAGGTCCTTTAAAATTTTTCCAAAATTCTAAATCTCTTAACGTTGGTTGTCCTTCTATAGATTCCTGACCTGGGACTGAAGTTAATGGCTGGAAATGTGCTTTACCTATTAACCCTGTTGAATATCCTTTTTTGTATAAAAGTTCTCCAATAGTTTCTACTTCTTCATCTAATTTAACTCCAATTGTCCATGCTCCATGAGAAGACGGATATTGTCCAGTAATAATACTTGCTCTTGATGGTGTGCAAACTGGTGATGGACAATAAGCTCTTGTAAAATTCATTCCCTCATCACAAAGCTTATCTAAATACGGTGTTTGTATTTTTGAATTAAATTTTCCAATAGTATCGTGATGCTGTTGATCAGAAGTTATTAATAAAATATTTGGCCTTTTCATATTTACCCTTTTACAGCTCCTTGAACACCTTCAACAAAATATTTTTGCATAAACAAAAATAAAATAATTATAGGCAAAATAGTTATAACAGATGCAGCTGCCATACCAGACCAATCGACAAAGTATTCTCCTTTAAAAGCGTACACACCGACGGATAGTGTTCGTATATCCGGATTACCTAATGTGATGACGACTGGTAATAAAAAATCATTCCATGCATGTAAAACTTGTAAAATAGAAACAGTGGCTACTACTGGTTTGGTTAAAGGTAACATAATTGAAATAAATGTTCGAACAAAACCCGCTCCATCCATCTTAGCTGCTTCTTCGAGCTCTACAGGAACTCTCGAAAAATATCCTGCAAACAATAAAATATAAATTACAGGGGTGTGTCCTGCTGTTGCGAGTGTTAGTCCAATTAAGTTTTTAGAAATATTCAAATTATTTAATAAATCAAAAACAGGAATAATTGTGTAACCTTGAGGAATAAAAATTGTACTAATTAAAATTCCAATAAGTATTTTTTTTCCTGGAAATGAATATCTTCCAATTACGTAACCAAACATACCAGTTGTTACGACAACTATAATTACAGAAACAACTGTAATAATAAGGGTATTAAAAAAATACCTACCCATATTTGCACCAAACCATGCTCTTTCAAAATTTTCCCAAACAAGCCGGTCAGGGATTAAGCCTAAGCCTCCCCAAATTTCAAAATCTGTTTTGAAAGAGGCTGAAAGTACCCACAGTAATGGATAGATCCAAAAGAAAGAGAAAATAATAAAAGCTATAGTTATAATTAAATATTTAACTTGGTTTTTTTCAGCAATAAAATTTAAGTAACTACTCATATTCTTCGAGTTCTCCTCATCCATAATCCCTGAAGCACTGTAATAAATAAAACAGCAACACCCCAAAATACTCCTGCAGCACAAGCGTATCCAAGCCTAGGCATTGTGCCAGAATCAGTCACAAAAGCTGTTCTAAAAATATATATCTCCATAACTTCACTACTAAAGAATGGTCCTCCAGCAGTCATAGTTTCAATTAAAGGAAAAACATTTAGCGCTCCAACTGCCTCCACAAGAATAATGACAATAGCAAAAGGTAGTACAATTGGTAAAATAATATGGATCCATAATCTATATCCTTCAGCACCATCAATTTTTGCAGCATCGTAAACATCTTGCGGGACTGTTTGTAAGGCAGCAAGCCAATACATCATGGTTATCCCTAGCCATTTCCAAACATATACTCCCATTACAGTTGGAAGCACCGTATCTGGGTTTCCAAGAAAATCAATTGGAGCAGAAGTTAAATTAGTAGACATTAAAAATTTATTAGCAGGTCCATTAAAAGGACTAAAAACAAAAGTCATTACAATACCAATGATAGCAATTGCAGTAACTACAGGCATAAAAATTACAGTACGAAAGAAAGGGGCAAGTTTCAAAACTTGATTATTTAAAAATACTGCAATTATAAATCCTAAAACAATTTTTACTGGAACTGTTCCAAACATAAAAATAAAAGAACGAATGAATGCATCCCAAAAGAATTTATCATTGACAGCTTCATAATAATTTTGAAGGCCAATAAATTTTGCTTCTTTTGTAAAACCACTCCAATCTAATAAAGAAAAGTACCAAGACATTCCAATCGGATAAATGACAAACATTCCTGTAAGAATTGAGCATGGTAAAACAAATAAGTAACACCATCTTGCATCATATATTTGTTTAGATAGAGGTTTTTTGTGCATAGTAAAAAAAGGCGAATTTAAAAAATTCGCCTTTAGATATTTTGTTTAAATTTCTTGATACTTTTCAGCACCGTAATTTGAGTATACATCCCAATTAGGGAAAACCCAATCATCACGAGTTACATTAGCACCGTCTGCTCTTGCCTCTTCAACAGCTTTATCAAGAGCATCTTCGTATCTTTGATTACAATCTTTAAGCTGTGCTTCCACACCTTTAAGTTGTCCAGTATACAACCCTTGAATAACTAAAGCTAATGATGGATCTGGTACTCTAGACTTAGCGGCTACAATACCAACATCTTTATTTCTTACAATTGGGTTAGGTCCAACAAGTATGTTTTCAGCAAACATAGCTAAAGCTTGTGCTGATGGTCCAGTTAAACCAGCTTTAGCAACTGCATCTGGATTAACAGCAGGATCTGCTGCACCAACAGTTTGAGCCCAGTAAATTTGACCTTGCTCAGTTCCCATAAATCTAATCAGGTCACCAGCAAATGGACCCATTGTACTATTAGCACTTAACCAAAATGTATTTGATCCACCTTCTGCAATGTAAAGTGGTTGTGCTTCTTTTCCATCTGGAACTGGTTCACTTGCAATACCGTATTTCCAATTTGGAGCATCTCTTCCCCAAACTCCAATACACCAAGGACCTTGGAATATCATTCCTGCTGCACCTTGTGGCATCAAAGCTCTAGCTTGAGGAGCATTCATACTCATAACTCCTGGGAAAGCGCTGCCATCTGATTTTAATTGAAGAAGTAGTTCAACTGCTTCCATATATTGATCAGATGCAATTTGGAATTTACCATTTTGGAAGTTAATGTGTCTGTTTGTAAAACCACCTCTTCCACTATGTGCTCCACCTACTTGTCCAAATGTATGGACAACATCTTCCCATCGATTAACTTGGTTACCACCAATAATCCAACCATAATACTGACCATTTCCATTTTTAGTAATTTTTTTAGCAGCATCTCTGATTTCAGAATATGTCATACGACCAGCTTGAGGATCGTAACCAGCCTCACTCATATATTTCTCACTATATAAAAGACAAGTTCCCGTTCTCTTATTTGCCGTTAAACATGTTCCATAAGTCTTTCCATTGAATTGGTTGACACCAGGAAGATAAACACCACTAGGAAAAGCACCTAACCATTCGTCGATGTTTTCTATGTAGTCATCCCATGGTTGCACCCAACCTTCAGATACTGCAACACCTGGATCCATTCCTATGGGTAATTGGAATACATCATGAACAGTTCCATTTCTTATAGCAATTGGAACAATTTTATTTATTTCTTTCCATGGCAAACCATCATATTCAATAGTGATACCTCTTGAAGCTGCATATTCTGGAAAAAGTTTTTTCCAAAAGACACCTTTCATGTCGCCACTATCAATCCATCGCATATTACCACCAGTTGTTGGTAGTGGTTTTAGTGGATCAGGAATATTAAATTCTCCAGCAAATAGTTTTGAAGGTATAGATCCTGCTGACATCATTGCACCCGCAGCAAGAGCTCCTTTCATAACTGTACGTCTAGAGATTTTTAATTCTTTTTTCTTCTTCATTAATTCCTCCCTATTTGAATTTTATTTTACGTGAAATAAGTAAAATAACAATTGAAAATAAATTTAAAATTATGTTAATATTTGTTAGTTTTTATGAAATATTTACACACAATGGTGAGGGTTGAGAACATTGATACTTCGCTAGATTTTTACTGTAACAAACTTGGATTAAAAGAGGTGCGACGTGTTGACAATGAAAAAGGTCGTTTTACCCTAATATTTTTAGCTGCTGAAAATAGCGATGAAAGAACAGGTCTTCTTGAATTAACCTATAATTGGGATCCTGAAAAATATACTGGGGGAAGAAACTTTGGTCATCTAGCTTACAGTGTTAACAATATTTATGAAGTTTGTGAAAAATTAATGAAAAACGGCGTCACAATTAATAGACCACCTCGTGATGGACATATGGCTTTTGTTCGCTCTCCCGATGGAATTTCCATTGAGATCTTACAAGAAGGGGAATCTTTACCTGAACAAGAACCATGGAAGTCTATGGAAAATTCTGGTTCTTGGTAAATTAATTATTTAACTTCACTTTATAATATTTATTTTGATCAGTAGCCAAAGCTATGACAGCTGGCAAAACTTTTTTATAAAAATCAAAAAGACTACTAAATGGTTTCGGTAGTTCATTATCAATTTCTTTTCGTAATTTTTTTAAATTGTATGAAGGCACCATAGGAAACATATGATGCTCTAAATGATATTCCATGTGCCAATATAAAAAACTTAATATTGGATTTATTCTCACAGAGTAAGTGCTTAAGCGATGATCTTTTGTGTCAACTTTAGCAGCTAGATGTTGAGTCACATTAACAGCAAACCAAATTGGCTTCCCAATATAAGTTGGTAAAATAATATAAATTATTGGTAAGAAAGAACCTAAGTAAAAAGAATATGCAATAACTGTTAACCAAATAAAAACATATAATCTTGAGTTCCAAAGAATTTTTTTCTTTTCTTCTTTAGGTGCTGTTATATCAATAACTGGAGTGAATTTTCCAAAAGCATGTTTTAGAACTTCAAACTTAATTAATTTATGTGGGTATAATAAATCTGTTAGAGGAATAAAATTTAAAAAAAATGCAAATAATTCTATTGGTCTTGAGACTTGTATTTCGTGATCATAGTCATCTTCTGTTTGCATGGTTTTTGAATGATGAAAAGTATGACTCCAGCGCCATCTAAAACCTTCAAAGTCACACATGAAAGAACTGATGTGGTAAAAAAATTCATTTATCCAACGAGTCTTGAATGCAGTTCGATGAACAGTTTCATGCCAGTTTGCTACACTGAACGCGTAAATTGTACCATAAATAAAAAAGAATAGATATGTCCACCACGTACCTAAAGTAATGTATGCTAAATATCCTGAAATAAATAAAGATAAAAAATAAAAGAAGAAATGGATTAGTCCAGGTAAATCTTTTCTTTTACTTAAGGCTTTTAATTTTTTTCTGTCGACTTCTGGTCTGTACCAATCATCGAGATTAATTTCCATGCTTGATAATTAAATTAATTATCCCAACGCTCTAACCATGACCCATCAACTGTGGAGTCAAATTGGTCTTTTTTTGAAGTCCCTCTAAATTTAGTGTGTTCTTCTTCATAACCTTTAAACCAAGAATCCCAATCAGCTGTATAGCTTGGGTCTTCTGATTTTCTCATTATGATTGGATCAACCAAACCAGTATGAAAACCAGCTTCATCTTTTGGATTTTGAAATCTTAGGTCAACACTCCATCTTACATCCTCAGATAAATTTTCAAGTGATCGATGAGGAACTAATTGATGTAAAAATAAAACTGAACCAGCCTTCATTTCACAAGTAACGACTTTCTCCTCTGGAATATCTTTGTCTTCAATAAATAAATACCAAGAATCTTTTACTGAACCATCTTTCTTTTCTAATTTATGATTTAAAACTCTTTCTGGTCTATGTCCCCCAGGAACAACTTGCATGCATCCATTATGTTTATTTACATCTATAAATGGAATCCACGCAGCAGGCTGAGTGGTTTTTTCTGCTCCATCTTTTAAATAAGCAGAATCTTGGTGCCATGGAACTGTCATCCTAGCTGTCTGAGGTGTTTTAGATCTAATATTCCAAACTGGATGACCAGAAATATCTTTACCAACCCAATTTTCAACCATATCTAAAAGTTTTTTTGATCCCCATAAGTTAGCAAGTGCTGGTTTTAATTCACCTCTATGATGAATTAAAACCGAAGAACCTTTAAAATCTCTTTCGAGAGCAGCTAGTCTTTTAAAAACATCTTTATCATCATGTTTGTTTGTAATTTTTCCAGCTTGAAAAGCTTTTTCTGCAAAATCATCAACAATTTCTTCAAATTCATTTAATATTGGATTTAACTCATCCATACTAAAAACATTTTCAACGATCGTATAACCTTCTTCGTTATATTGTTTTATTTGCGCATCACTAATCATAATTCCTCCCAAAATTATCCATTTACTAATAAATCAGTGAGATGATCTATTGTTGTATCCTTTTTATCCAAATCAGCAATTTTTTCACCTCTTGCCATTACACATAAATGATCAGCAATTGGATACACGTGACTCAAGTTGTGAGTAATAAATATTGATGTCACGCCTTGGCTTTTTAATCCTTCTACAAACCTTAGTACTTTATTTGTTTCTTTTACTGATAGGTGGTTTGTTGGTTCGTCTAATATTAAAACTTTTGATTTAAAATACATTGCTCTTGCAATGACAACACCCTGTCTTTCACCTCCAGATAATTGGTTAACTGGTGTATCTGGAGATCGAAGATGCAGTTCAACATCTGTTAATGCTTTCATCGCATCGTCCTGCATGGTTTTTGTTTTCATCAAACCAAAATTGCCAACATTATATTGAGTTTGTTCACGTCCAATAAAAATATTTCTTGCAATAGACATTTCAGGGATCAAAGCTGAATACTGATAAATTGTTTCAATACCTAAATTCATGGCTTCTTTTGTAGATTTAAATTTAACCTTATTACCTTCAAAATATATATGACCTGAATCAGGTTGATGTGCACCAGATAAAATTTTGATTAATGTTGATTTGCCAGCACCATTGTCTCCAATAAGACCAACAACAGAGTCTTTTTTTATCTTTAAGCTTAAATCTTTTAAAGCATGAACTCCTGAATAGTATTTGTTTAGACCCTCACAAACTATTATATCTTCCATCTTTAATCCTTTGCCTTGTTTTGACCAATTCGTGTCGCTCTTCTACTTATATAAGTATTAAACACTACGGCTATGATAATTAAAGAGCCTAAACCTGCTCTAAACCATTCAGCATCTATTCTAGCCATAATGATTCCACTTTCTAAAAACCTAATTAGTATTGCGCCAATAACGGCACCAAAAACTGTTCCGATACCTCCAAATAAACTGACACCACCAATAACTGCTGCAGCAATTGACTCTAGTTCTAATAAGTATCCTTGAGATGGTAATGGTGCTTCCAATCTAAATGTTTGAATCATTCCTGCAAAGCCAGCTAAAAAACCACATAAGATGAAACAAAACATTTTAACGTTTCCAGTCTTTATTCCCATTGAAGATGCTGCGTTTTGATCTCCGCCAGTTGCATAGATCCAGTTACCAACATTACTTCTGTGAAGCATAACACCTAAAACTACGGCAACTAAAAGAGCCCAGTATAAGGAAGCTCTAAATAACTCAAATTGATAAACGAATAACTCATTTGGTAAAATATGAGGAAATGGTGGTGGAAATCCTGCAGTAGCTACAGTTGTAAGACTTCTAGCAATATAGAGCATTCCAAGAGTTGCGATGAAAGAAGGAATACCAAATCTTAAGGTAATAAATCCATTAACAAAACCAACAATAATACCAATCATTAATCCTAGAAAAATAGCGAACCAAGGTGGTATCCCTTGATGCACCATTTGTACAATAGTCATCGGGACTAATGCAAAAACAGAGCCTACAGATAAATCAAATTCACCTGAGATCATTAATATTGCGATGCCAATAGCAACAATAATATATTCGGGTGTAATACCCATAACTATTCTTATATTTCTTGCATCTAAAAATCTTTCATTAGCAATATAAAATCCAATCATTATTGCTAGAAACATTAAGAAGGTTGCTACTTCTGGTCTTACTAATAAACTTCTAAGACTAAAATTTTTACTCATATTTTTTTTATTTTAAAAAAAACCAGGCTCTTTTTAAAGAGCCTGGTTAAGATATTTATCTAACTGACATTCCTTTGAATGATCTGATTGTTTCAACATCATCAGGACCAATCATAGCTTTACCAGTGTTGATATCTAGTGCACTTAAACCATACTTGTTCATTAAGTATAATTGGTGAACTGACATGTAACCTTGGTAGTATGGTTGTTGGTCAACTGTTAGTTGAACATAACCTTTGTCCATTTCTTCGAAAACTACGTCAACTAAGTCAAAACCAGCAAGAAGTATTTCACCAGGTCCGTAACCTAAGTTTCTTACTGCTGCAGCTGCACCAGCTTCCCAGAAACCTACATCAAGATATGCAGTTGTATTTGGGTTAGCTTGAACATAAGCTGCCACTCTGTTTCCAACAGTTGAAAGATCTAGACCTGACTCGATTTTCTCATAAGTTACTTTTCTATCAGGGTTAGCTGCTTTGTAATCTTCCATGAAACGTGCAATACCGTTTCCTCTAGTGTATGCCCATGATTGGTTCATGTCTGCAACACCGATTAGAACGTGAATATCTCCATCAGGAAACATTTCAGAAAGATTAGCTGTTAATTCATAACCAGCTGCTTCTAAGTCTTGTCCAACATATGCTAGTCTGTTACTACCAGCAGCACCTTCTGGATCATCAGTATTAGCTGTAATTACTGGAATACCAGCAGCTAATGCTTCATCAACTGCAGCATCAAAGATAGTTGGGTTAGTAATTGTAGTTACGATACCATCAACACCTTGAGCTATTGAAGACTCTAAGTTTTGTAATTGCTCTTGTTGGTCTCCATCACCTGAAAGAGTTAACATTTGGCAATCAGCATTAATTTGTGCACAAGCATCTTTAAAACCTTTGTGAACAGCTGCCCAGAAAGCATTGTTCGTATCACTGTGCATTACGAAGTTAAATTTGTATTCTGCCTTCGCTGAAGTAGCAAAAAGTGCTACAGAGGCAAGAATAATTGAAGCAATTTTTTTCATGCATTCCTCCTATAAATAATATTTTCCTAGCAAGAATGGGTATTTAAAACAAGGAGAAATATTGGGAATTAGGTTGTAAAATTATCGCACTAATTCAATAGCGAAGCAAAATTTACATTTTTTTTAGGATTTGCCTTATGAAATCATCATGCATGGGTTCAGGCTTCACACACGAAGAACGGAGCTCAACTTCCACTTTATAAATTGAAGAAATCATAGCACACTCGATTACATCTAAAACGTGAAGAGCAAGTTCTCCATTACACCTATGCATTCTATTATTTTCGATAGCGTCAATCATTTCGGCTAAACCAATACCCCTGTAGTTTGCTTGTTCAGGAGCCTCATTACTTCTTCCACTATGGTTAACGATATTTGTTTTTCCAAGGGGTTTATCTTCTACGCTAATATCTTTCCATTCAGATCCAAACTCACTAGATATGGAAACTGGACCACCAAACATATTTGGATCAGGCACTACTATTGAACCTTTCGTTCCATAAAGCTCCATATGATTACGTTTATGATTTAAAACATCAAATGAAATGAAACCTTGAATGATAGCTTTATTTTGAAACTCAATATTAAACATATAAGAAGTTGGAATTTCAACATTAAAAGTTTCTCCTTTTTTTGGACCAGCTTTGTATTCTCTTTTATCAGAAAATTTAGCTCCTCTTCCTCTTATATTTTTTACAGGACCTAGAAGATTAACAAGGGTGGTGAAAAAATATGGACCCATGTCTATTACAGGTCCTCCTCCTTCTTGAAACCAAGACTCAGGACTTGGATGAAAATCTTGAACGCCAGGAAAAGCAAATATAAAATTACCAGTTAGAACTTGTCCAATATCATTGTTGTCAATTAAATTTCGTGTAAGTTGCCCTCCTCCTCCTAAAAAAGTATCTGGTGCATTCCCAATGTAGAGACTATTTTTTTTTGCTAAATTTAATAATTCTTTTGCTTCATCAAACTTAACACTCATTGGTTTTTCACAATAAACATGTTTATTTGCCTCAAGAGCTCTTTTAGATATTTCATAGTGCGCTTGGGGAATTGTGAGATTAAGAATGATGTCTACGTTCTTGTCATTAAATATTTCATCAACTGATAAAGGAATAATATTATATTGATCAGCTGTTTTTTTAGCAGCATCTAAATTAATATCAGCACAAGCAACAAAATTTATATTATTAAAATATTCCTGAGCCCGGAAGTAGGTCTCTGCAATATTACCACAACCAATCAGTCCAATATTTTTCATAAGTTGTTTCTATAAATCAATTGTAAAAAATGGAATAGTAAAAAAAAAGGCCGTAAAAATTACGGCCCTTTAAAATAATTTTTAGCTTTGACTTACATAAAGTCTGCAGCGTTTTCTTTAGTAACTAATACAGTTCCAGTATCAATGTTATCTGGAATACTTTCACCATTAGCTAATTTAAGTGCATTTTCTACACCCATGTATCCCATGTTGTATGAGAATTGAGCAATAGTAGCTGACATTTCACCAGCCATTACACTTGCAGCAGCATCAGGGTTAGCATCAAATCCAACAACGACAACGTCATCTAGCATATCAGCATTTTTTAATGCTTGAATAGCACCTAGACCCATATTGTCATTAGAAGCAAAGATTGCTTTTAGATTTGGGTTACCAGTGATGATATCTTCTGTTACTGACATACCTTGTGCAGTATCCCAGTTAGCTGGAAGTTCAGCAACAATGTTCATGCCACATGCTTCAAGACCTTTGTGAGATCCTTCCGCTCTGTGTTGACCAGTAGTTTGCGTTATCATTCCTTGAAGAATTGCAACATCAGAACCACTTGGAACATTATCACAAATGTATTGAGCAGCTAAAGCAGCACCATTGATATTATTAGTTCCAATGAAAGTTACACCTTCATTAATTCCATTAGTATCAATGTATACAACTGGAACACCTGAAGCCATTGCATCATCAAGAATTGGAGCAACTGCGTTAGGGTCAGTTGGTGCAATCGCAATACCGTCTACACCTTTAGCAATTTGGTCTTCAATTTGCGCTACCTGAGCCATAACATCACTCTCTTGCGGTGGTGAAAGGATAATTAGGTTTACACCTAATTCCTCAGCAGCATCTTTTGCACCAGCTTCAACTGAAGCCCAAAATGGATTTCCAGCACCTGGTCCTTTGGTACTTAGCATTATTGTTTTAGCATGCGATCCTGCAAGAAGACTACCTGAAAAAAACAATAAAGAAGTAGTAATTATAGAAATAAAAAATTTCATCTTTCCTCCTAAAATTTTTTTTTAACTATTAATGAAAAATGAAATTCTAATCAAGTGACTGTTTGTCAGAAAGTGATTATTTTTTAATATTATGTTCTGGTTGCAAGTTGTCTTCTTAGAACATCGATATAAACAGCCAAAATAATAATTGACCCAATAAGAACTTGTTGCCAGAAAACACTGACATTCATTAAATTTAGACCATTTCGGAGTATACCCATAATCATGACTCCAGCGAATACACCTAAAACGGTTCCTCTTCCCCCAAAGAAGCTTGCTCCACCTATAATTACTGCTGCAATCGCATCTAGCTCAGATTGTAAACCAGCATTTGGATAAGCAGAATTCGTTCTTCCAGCTAAAATTAAACCTCCGATGCCCGCCAAGAAACCACAAAGCGTGTAAACTACGATCAAAATTCGATCAACGTTAATACCTGCTGCCCTTGCTGCTCCTGGGTTACCTCCAATCGCATAAATCCATTTACCTATTCGTGTATGATTTAAAAATATCCAAAAAATAAAAAATATTACAATCATTAAAATTAAACTTGTGGGTATGTACTCTCTTGCGCCTTCTCCAAAAATTACATCCAGTTTAATTTTACCATTTCCTATAACTCTAATCTGTTCAGCAAAACCTGTTATTGGAACACCTCCGGATATAAGATTTCCAATACCTCTAAATATATAAAGCGTCCCTAGTGTCATTATGAATGGATGAGGCATTCGAAGTAAGGTAATTCCAATACCATTAAACATGCCACACAAAAATCCAATTGCTGGCGCAACTAACATGACGACGTACCACGGCATGCCTGCCTTCGAAGCAATAGCGAGTCCCATTAATGATAACATAATAATTGAACCAACTGATAGATCTATACCTGCAGTCACAATGACCATAAAAACACCAAGTGCTAACATAGACTGCCAAGAAACTTGTTTAAAAATGTTTGTTACATTTCTCCATGATAAAAAAACATCAGGTTGCAACAAATGCAGGACAGCAATCATTATTAGGATCAGTAATAAGATCCCATATCTTTCAAAAAAAGGAATAAGTCTAACAAATAAAGATTCTTGATTCTTATCCATTAATCTTTTTTCCCCATGATCCATCCAATCACTTCGTCTCTTGAAGTATTTTTTAATTCTGACTCAGCAAAGTTTGTTCCTTGAAAAAGTGCCATGACTCGATCACAAACAGTAAAAATATCATCCATTCGATGGCTAATTACTATTACACTAACACCTAACTTTTTAAGATTTAGAATTAAATCTAAAACTTTCCCCACTTCCTTAACAGCAAGTGCGGCTGTTGGTTCATCCATCAATACAATTTTTGCATTAAAAGCTGTAGCTCTAGCAATTGCAACAGCTTGTCTTTGTCCACCTGATAATTCTTCAACCTTTTGATCAGCACTCTTTACGTTAATTTTTAGTTTTGCAAGATGCTCTTCAGTTAACTGTTTTCTTTTTTTATGATCTAAAAAATTGAAAGGGCCAACTTTTCTTGTTGGCTCTCTTCCTAAAAAAATATTATCACCAATAGGGAGATTCCCAGCTAGTGCTAAATCTTGATAGACCATTTCTAAGCCCAAATTTTGAGAGTCTCTGGGACTATTTAAAGTTACTTTTTCTTTATCAAAAAAAAGAGATCCTTCACTTGGCTTATATAATCCTGATAAAACTTTCATTAATGTAGACTTTCCAGCACCGTTATCACCGACGACACCAAGAACCTCACCTTTATTTAAATGCAGATCTACATTTTGAAGAGCTGTAATAGTACCAAAAAATTTTGAAACTGATTTAGCTTCCAGTACTAAGTTATCTGACATAAGTGTGTTTTTAAATAAATTTTAATTAATATCAACTGGTTTTGAGCGTAAATATTTAACAGTTTCTCTTTCAGGTTTTTTGCATAATTTAGGAGGCAGGCCTTTTGAAATAAGTTTTAAATCTTGAATTACTAATTCACCCATCTCTTTAAATGCGCTGTCTAATGCGCCGGCTCTGTGTGGAGAAAAAATTACATTTTTGAGTTTTCTTAATTTATGATTTTTAGGAAATGGCTCTTGTGGAAAAACATCAATGGCAGCAAACACATTTCTATTTTTTAAAAAATTAAAAAAATCATCAAAATTTATTATGGCCGCTCTACTCATTAAGACAAACACTGATCCATCTTTTATTAATTTAAGTTTAGAAGTATTAATCATAGCTTCATTAGAGGAAGTAATGGAAGCTAATATATAAATGATGTCAGCATTTTTGAGTAACGAATTTAAACTAGTAGGCTTAACATCAAATTTTTCAATTTCTTTATTGGGAATCCAAGGATCATAGGCAATAATTTTATTAGAGAATGCTTTGAGTATAGGAGTAAGTGATTTAGCTAAATCACCAAATCCAATTAAACCAAATGTTTTATTTTTTATTAAAAAATTATTCTGACTTATTGCGCCACCATATTTTTCTTTTTTTGAAATAAAGTCTGAATGAGCAATATGAATACTTCTAGCTATAGATAAAGTAAGACCCATTGCCATTTCAGCAACAGGTTGAGCAAACACAGGCGATGTTGCTAAAACATGTATTCCTTTTCTAAAACAATAATCGTAATCCATATTATCCATAAAATTGCTCTCTACATTAAATATTGCTTTAAGTTTTGTGGATTTTGAAATTAAGGATGAAGGTAAATTGGGTTGTCCAAAGATATAATCTGCCTTTGGTAAATTTTTTTCATAAAAATTATTTTTATTTTTATTTGGAGCAGTAATGAGTTTAAAATTTTTTTTTAAGTATTTTAAATTTTCTTTAGAAAAAAGTAGATCCATTGTTCTTGGATATGGATCTAATAAAATTATAGGCTTGTTTTGACTCATACAATTTTTAAATTTTAGAAAAAGAGATTTATTTTTATACGCCCTTACGTTGTTTATTTTTTCCTTCTAAAAATTCGTTAAGAGCTGATTTCTTGCCTTCGGTATTATCCACCTCAAGTGTTGGGCTTTCCCAAAAAGCAGTTCCTTCTAGCCATTCATATCCATCTGTTTTAATAGAAATTACGTATGTTTTGTCTGATTCTTTTGCTCTTTTAAAAGCGGCCTCTAACTCTGTAATAGATTTAACAGTCTCACCATTTGCCCCCATACTTTTTGCGTGAGCTTCAAAATCTACAAACTGAACATTTGTCGCTCTTGCTGCATTGAGATTGCAAAGATATTCATTTCCACCTTTTGCTAGTTGCAGTCTATTAATAACCATGTGACCACCATTATCACAAATAACTATGATTAATTTTTTATCATATAAAACTGAACTGTAGATGTCGCTATTTTGTAGGAGGTATGAACCATCACCTACAAATACAATTACATCTTGATCGGGTTTTGCCATTTTGATTCCAAGTGCGCCTGATATTTCATAACTCATGCAACTAAATCCCCATTCAGTTTCAAAAGTATTTAGTTCTTTAGGTTTCCATATTTGAACCACTTCGCCAACTAACCCTCCAGCTGCAGTGACTACAATGTCTGATGGGTCTGAGTTTCTATAGACTGCACCTACAGCATGAGCATAGGATGGTAATTCTTGATTTGTTGGTCCACTTTCTTTGGCAACATATTCGTCCCATTTATTTCTTTCCTCAATTGAACGCTGGTACCAATTATCTGGTGCTTTCCAATCTCCTAATGCCTTTGATAATTTTTGAAGTCCAATTTTTGCATCGCTTACAACAGGAGTAGCGCGATGTTTTGTAGTGTCAAATCGTGAAGTATTTATTGATACAAGTTGAAAATTTTCATTTTCAAAATTAGTCCAAGAACCAGTTGTAAAGTCTCCTAATTTTGTTCCCACAGCTAGAGCTAAATCTGTATCAGTAGCAAGGTTATTTGATGAGCCTTCTCCTAAGCATCCAATTGCACTAATATAATAGGGATCATCTTTATTCATACAACCAATACCCATCACAGTTGCTGTTACAGGAATATTATGTTTTTTTGCAAAAGCAGAAATTTCCTCTTCTGCTTCTGAATATAAAACGCCTCCACCTGAAATAATAATTGGTTGTTTAGATTGTTTTAATTTATCGGCTGCCTTTTGTATTTGATTTGGATCAGGATGAATTCTTCTAATTTCATGAATTTTTTCTTCAAAAAAGATTTCAGGATAATCATAGGCTTCTCCTTGAACATCTTGAGACATAGAAATTACAGCTGGGCCACAGTCTGCAGGATCAAGCATTACATTAATTGCTTGAGGTAAAGATGTTAAAATTTGTTCAGGTCTGGTAATTCGATCAAAATATCTTGATACAGATTTAAATGAATCATTTTGAGTTTCTGAAGGAGAATTAAAATGTTCTACTTGTTGTAAAACAGGATCTGGAAAACGACTAGAAAATGTATCACCTGGTAAAAGTAAAATTGGAAGTCTATTACTTAAAGCAACTGCAGCAGCTGTAACCATATTAGTTGAGCCAGGTCCAACAGATGAAGTTGCAACAAATATTTGTTGTCTTCTTTTGGCACGAGCATATGCAATGCCTGTTAGTGCCATATTTTGTTCATGATGACCTCTGTATCCAGGAAGTTCATTTTGATATTCTTCCATAGCTTGTCCAATACAAGCAACATTGCCATGGCCATAAATGCCGAAAGCACCTGGAAATAGTGCTTCTTTTTTTCCATTAATTAAAATTTTTTGCATAGTTAAGTACTTAATTAATGCATGTGAACATGACATTCTAACTGCTTTCATATGTTCCTTTCCCAAATAAAATAGATACTATTATATTAAAAAAATAATTTAAAGAGTTAAACAATTTATTTTTCTAATATTTTAGAATATAAAATTAATCATGAAAGTTGGGATTGTTGGTGAAATTCATCCAAGTGGATATGAGATATTTGATAAAAATAATATTGAATATTTTGTTACTAATAATATTGATGAAGATCACCTAATTGAAAAATTACGAGATGTGGATGGAATTGTTGTAAGAACGGCAGAAATAAATAAAAATATACTCTCTCAAACAAAGAACCTAAAAATTGTTGCAAGACATGGTGTTGGCTATGACAATGTAGATACTGAATATTTAATTAATAATAAAATAGCTATGGCCATTACTGGGACAGCAAATGCAACGAGTGTAGCTGAACATGTAATGACTATGATGCTTTGTTTGACAAAGAATATTTTTGAATCAGATAAATTGGTGAAATTAGGTAAATTTAAAGAAAAAGGTAATCTTCCCAACTACTTTGAACTCTATAATAAAAAAATTTTAATTCTTGGTTTTGGCCGAATAGGAAAAGCTTTAGCAAAAAGATGTAGTGGGTTTGAAATGAAAGTTTATGTACATGATCCTTTTCTTTCGGATAAAGAAATAAAAAATCTTAACTGTATTCCAATCAATAAAGACGAAGGCTTTAAAATTGCTGATTATATAAGTATCCATTTACCTTTAAATGAAGAAACAAAAAATTTAATTTCTTTTGATCAATTTGAAGCCTTTAAATCAAATTTGATTTTAATTAATACGGCAAGAGGAGGTATAATTAATGAAAACGCTTTATATGAAGCTTTAAAAAATGAAAAAATTTTTGGTGCTGGTGTTGATGTATTTGAAAAAGAACCACCTATAGAAAATCATAAACTTTTTTCTTTAAATAATATTTTATTAACTCCTCATAACGCTGCTTTAACTTTAGAATGTAGAAAAAGAATGTCAGTGGAATCGTGTGAAAATGTTTTTGATTTTTTAACAAAAAGTAAAAAATTAAATAAAAGTAATATTATAAATCTTAATATTTTTGATTAGATATTAAGGTAAAGATTTCCGTCTTCTACTGTAACATCAAATATTTTTAATGGGGTTTGTTCTAAATCAGAGATAGAGTCTCCGGATACAATACTAAATTTATTTCCACATGTTGGACACTCTAGTTCTTCACCTTCAATACTAGATTCACTTAATAAAGTCTTTTCTGCACAAGGGCAATTTCCTTCAGTTGCAAAAAAGCCAGACTCAAGTCTATAAATTGCATAATTTACATCCTCGTATTCAAAATTTTCAACCGAACCAACATCAATATCGTCAACTTCACCTATTAAGATTGGCTCTATTTCATCATTCATAAAAAAATTGTAAAATAAAATTAAGTTAGAATAAATATTTTTTTTTATAAAATTGTTAATTTATCTGAATTTTAGATTTTTTCTTGTGAGTTCTTTTACGTTAGAAACTCCCATTAATTTCATATCTCTTTCAATTTCATTACGTAGATTAGACAAGCTTTTTTCAACCCCTTTTTGTCCTCCAGCAGCTAAAGCGTATAAATACATTCTTCCACCAGAACAGGCTTTTGCACCAAGTGATAATGCCTTTAAAACATGTGTGCCTCTTCTAATGCCTCCTTCACAGATTACATCTATTTTATCTCCGACAGCATCAACAATTTCAGCCAGTTGATCAAATGGTGACCTTGAACCATCTAATTGTCTCCCTCCATGATTTGAAACCATTATGGCTGAAGCGCCTACATCTACAGCTTTTTTTGCATCGTCTACAGACATCACACCTTTAATGGCAAATTGACGACCCCACTCTTTATTAATATTTTCCACATCTTTCCAACTCATAGAATTGTCAAGCATTTTAGTGAAGTAATCTCCTATGGTTGTCATTACTGTTGTGCCCTCATTAATGTGATCCTTTAGATTACTTAATTCCCATTTTGGTTTTGTAAAATAATCTATTGCCCATTTTGGGTGAAGCATAAAACTTGCAACACTATTGAGTTTTAGTTTCATAGGAATAGTAAAACCAGTATACAAATCTCTTTCACGATTACCACCAACTGCAGTATCTACTGTTACAGCCATTGCTTCAAAATTTGATTCCTTGCACCTTTCAATTAGAGCTTTATTTAACCCTTTATCTTTATGAACGTAGAGTTGAAATAATTTAGGTGTTTTGACTAAATTTGATATTTCTTCAATACTAGCTGTCCCCAAAGATGAAATTCCAAACATTGTTCCAAATTTTTCTGCAGCTTTTGCAACTCCAATTTCACCTTCATGATGAAACAATCTTTGAAGAGCAGTTGGTGCACAATACAAAGGCATATCTAATTTTTGGCCCATTACTGTGGTCGACATATCTACTTTATCAACACCACTTAAAACATTGGGAATTAAATCACACTGCTCATAAGCATCAGTATTTCTTTTATAAGTTATCTCATCATCAGCAGCGCCATCAATGTAATGGAATATTGGACTGGGTAGTCTTTTTTTTGCTAAGTTTCTAAAGTCTTTAACATTATGACAGTTATTAATATTGCCAAACATTAGGCTTGAATAGTTTTTTGAGTTTGTTCTCCTAAACCTTCAATACCAAGCTTCATAACATCACCTGCTTTTAAAAAAACTTGTGGGTTCATTCCCATTCCAACTCCAGGGGGTGTCCCGGTCGAAATAATATCACCTGGTTGCAATGACATAAACTGACTTAGATAGCTGATTAAAAAATTTACACCGTAAACCATCGTACTAGTAGATCCATCTTGCATTCTTTTACCATTTACATCCAGCCACATTTTTAAGTTTTGAGGATCTGGTACTTCATCAGTAGTAACCAAATATGGTCCAATTGGACCAAAGGTGTCACAAGACTTACCTTTAACCCATTGACCAGAATGTTCTATTTGAAATTCTCTTTCACTTAGATCATTGATAACACAGTAACCGGCAATATGTGATTGTGATTCGTTCTCAGAAATATACTTTGCTTCTTTTCCAATAATAACACCAAGTTCAACTTCCCAGTCAGACTTTACTGATTTTTTTGGAATCTCAACATTATCGTTTGGTCCAATAACGGCACTTGTTGCTTTTGCAAAAATAATTGGTTCAGGTGGAACTTTCTGACCTGTTTCTTCAGCATGATCAGAATAATTGAGGCCGATACAAATAAATTTTCCAATACTTTCTTTACAAACACAAGGTGCATATCCATTACTGTTTTCAACTAGAGGTAAAGATGTAGGATCAATTTTTTTCACTTCATTCAATTTGCTAATAGTTACATTTTTATTATCCCAATCCTTAACTAGAGATGATACATCTCGAATATTTCCTTCTTGATCAAGTATTCCTGGTTTAACTTCATTTCCAATTCTGTATCTTAAAGTTTTCATTATAAAGTCCACCCTCCATCAATTAAGTTTAATGTTCCAGTAACAAAGTCTGATTCATCGCTTGCTAAATAAGTTGCAAGAGATGCTATTTCTTCTGGTTGTGCTAATCTTCCCATTGCCTGTCTTGCTATAAAGTCTGATCTTGCTTTAACAGGATCATCGGCCATATTAACTCTACCCTCCCAAGAAGGTGTTTCAACAGTTCCTGGTAAAATAGCGTTACAGCGAATTCCATCTTTAATATGATCAATAGCTATGGCTTTTACAAAACCATTTAATGCTGCTTTTGTAGTTCCATAGATAAACCTATTAGGCACACCTTTAACATTAGATGCAGCAGAAGAAACAATAACGATATTACCTTTTTTTTCTTTTAACATTTTCGGTAAAAGATTGTATGTCATTAAATATGCAGAAAATATATTAACATTGATTGATCGTGAAAATTCATCTTCATCACAATCAAGAATTGTTCCGTGATGTACAAAACCTACTGCGTGAAATAAAACATCTATCTTGTCTACAGAAGAACAAAAGGCCTCTACATCTTTTTTGTTTGTTGAATCCAATTTCATAGTTTGGATACTGTCATTATCTTTTTTTAAATCATTTAGCTTATCTTCATTAATATCAGTTGCTAAAACTTTAGCCCCTTCATTTGCGAATTTAAGGGCGGTTGCTCTTCCAATACCTTGTGCAGCTGCAGTAACTATAATATTTTTTTTATTTAATCTCATATGTTAGCACAATATGTCTATTTTTAGCATTAACAGACTTTATTTTGAATTCAATAAATAAAGAGGCTCATAATATTAGTCATTTATAAAATATATCAATTTTAAATTAATTAATAATAATTTATTAGATACTAATATGAATTTTCTTTTAACGGGTGGCGCAGGATATATCGGAAGTCATGCCGCTCTTTCTCTTCTAGATGCTGGTCATAGTGTTCATATTATTGATGATTTATCTACTGGAAACGAAAGTCTTATTCCTAAAAATGCATTATTTACAAAATGTAATATTAATAATGAAGAAGTAATTTCGAAGCTTATACAATTAAACAAATTTGATGTTTTAATGCATTTTGCTGGTTTTATTCAAGTTGAGGAATCAGTGAAATATCCTCAAAAATATTTTGACAATAATACTGAAAATGCAACTAAACTATTTGAAACTTGTAAAAACAATGGATTAAATAAAATAGTATTTTCTTCGACAGCTGCTGCATACGGGTGGGCAAGTGAAAATAAATTAATAGATGAAAATACAAATTTAAATCCTCAAAATCCATATGCTGAATCTAAAATAAAAACAGAAAATTTTTTATTTGAAAATAAACATGACTACAAATTTATAATATTGCGATACTTTAATGTTGCTGGAGCTGATAAAAAATTAAGATCAGGTCAAATATCTAAAAGATCAACACATTTAATTAAAATTTTATCTGAAGTAGTTGTAGGTAAAAGAGATCATATTGAAATATTTGGTAATGATTATAATACGGCTGATGGAACAGCTATCAGAGATTTTATTCATGTCTCCGACCTTGCAGATATCCACTTAGAAGTAGCAAAATATTTAATAGAAAATTCAGAATCTAACTTGTTTAATTGTGGTTATGGAAATGGTTTTAGTGTTTTAGATGTAATAAATACTGCAAATAAAATTTCAGGAGATAAAATTGATTACAAATTTTCAAATAGAAGAGAAGGGGATGTTGAACAATTAATTGCAGATACATCAAAAATATTAAAACATATTGATTGGAAGCCAAAATATAATGATCTAAGTGAAATTATAAATTCTTCAATTAAATGGGAAGAAAAAATTAATGAATCAAATACATAAAAGAATTTTTATAAGAAATGATAAAAAAGAACTTTATCTTTATGGCTATAAGGAACATAAAGAGTCCCCAAGCCAAGAACTTGAGGTAACAGAAATTCCCAAACCTCATATGAGATGGAATCCTTCAAGAGAAGAATGGGTTACCTACTCAGCAGGAAGAAAAAATAGAACATCATTTCCGCCAAAAAAATATTGCCCACTTTGTCCAGGGGCAAATTTAAATTATCCAACAGAAATACCTTTTTCAAACTTCGAAGTTGCAGTCTTTCCAAATCGTTGGGCTAGCTTTAATCCAAATGGAGAAAATATATTTTTAGAAAAAATTTTAAGTAAACCCTCAAAAGGAGAGTGTGAAGTAGTTGTATATTCTCCAGCACATCTTGATACTATTTCTGAAATGCCTTTGGAGCGAATAGAATTATTAACTAAAGTTTGGATTGATAGATATAAGGAGTTGCAAAAAAAACCTGATGTTAAATATGTTTTACCTTTTGAAAATAGAGGGGAAGAATGTGGTGTTACTCTTCATCATCCACATGGTCAAATTTATGCTTATCCTTTTATCCCTCCTGCAATTGAAAAAGAGATAAGGGCATTTAAAAAAGAGAACTTTTTAATAAAAATTATGAAGGAACTGGAGGAGAAATATTATGTGTATCAAAATGATAATTTTATTGCTGCTGTACCACCCTTTGCTAGATATGCTTATGAGATATGGATAATACCAAAAATTCAAATTGAAGGACCTTGGAAATTTAATGATAAACAAATTGAAGATTTTTCTAAATGTATTCAGCAGGTTGTGAAAGGGTATGATATTTTTCTAAATAAAAGATGCCCATATATAATGGGTTTACATGCTTCCCCTGAATTAAATGATAATCAGTTTCATTTTCACGTTGAATTTTATCCACCTTTACGACATGGAGATAAACCAAAAGTTTTAGCAGGCTCTGAGTCAATGGCTGGTGTTTTTATTATGGATGTATTGCCAGAAGATTCTGCTAAAGTATTAAGAAAATTTATGTCATGAAAACAATAGAAGAAAAAATAAATTATTACAAAGAGAGCCTGGATCTATTCGATGACGGAATGGATAAGTATAAGTTTTTAATTGATCAGGCGAAAAACGCAAAAAATTTTCCCGAAGAATATAGAAATGACTCGTTCAAAGTTTCTGGATGTCAGGCACAAGTTTGGTTGGTTCCTCAATTAAAAGAAAATAAACTTTCATTTTATTACGACTCAGATGCATTTATATCAAAGGGTATGGTAACAATTCTATGTGATATTTATAGTGACAGAAATCCCTCTGAAATTATAAATTCTGATTTTAGTATGCTAAATAGTTTAGAGCTTGATACTCTTTTAACTCCAGGGAGAAGAAATGGGGTTTATTCAATGCTTAAAAAAATAAAAGAGTACGCAAATTCTTATTTATAAAATAGATAATGTTTTATGAGCCAAAAAAGGGAAGTCCTTTTAAAATAGATCCATATAAGTCACTAGTTTTTCCCAGACCTATCGGATGGATTTCTTCAATTAGTAAAAATGGAGTAGCAAACTTAGCACCATATTCATATTTTAACGCTGTGGCTGATGAGCCTCCACAGGTTATGTTTTGTTCAAATGGTAGTTCAACGCATAGAAAATATAAGGATTCATTATCCAATATTTTAACTACAAAAGAATTTGTTGTAAATTTTGCAACCTCAACTTCACGAAATCAAATGAATATATCTTCCAGGGATTTCAAACCAGATGAAGATGAATTTATTTTATCAAATTTAAAAAAGAAAAAATCAAGACTTGTTAAAGCTCCATCAGTTAAAGATAGTCCTGTCAATTTAGAATGTAAATTAGTTAAAACAATTAAATTAAAATCAAATTCAAAAAAAATCTCTACAATGATTATTGGTGAAGTAATTGGAATTTTTATAAATAATAAATTTATTAAGAATAAAAGAGTTGATAGTGTTGCAATGAGATATATAGCAAGAATGGGATATAGTGAGTACACAACTATTTCTTCAAAATTTAATCTAAAGAGATAATCGTAATAAAAATAAATAAATCATTAAAACTAATAGACTAATAATTAAAACCAGAGTAAACCTTAACCAAGGGAGTATGGCGGAACTGGTAGACGCGCCGGATTCAAAATCCGGTCACTTCGGTGGTGTGGGTTCGATTCCCTCTACTCCTACCAATTTATCTTCACGCATTATAAAAAACATTAGTAAAGCAATCAAAAACATAATTACGCCTAATGCATACATATTAAATGTTAAACCAAAAGTTTCAGCTGAAATTCCAACTACAGCAGGTCCAAATATAGCTCCGACAAAAGCAATACTTGATACATGAGAAATAGTAACTGGAATTGGATTTTGAGAATTTTTTACTGCCTGTCTAAATACTATTGGCATAACGTTCGAAATTAACATTCCAAAAAGTGTTATTGCTATAAAAATAATAATTATATTTTGAGAAAAAATACTTAATACTAATATTGTGGATCCAACCATTGCAAAACATGGACCTACAATTACTTCACCAAGTTTTGTAATTAATTTTGACGCAAACATATTACTTATGATCTCACCTAAATTAAAAAAAATAACTATAGAACCTACTAAAAAAATTGGCGCAGAAAGATCAGTAACGAGCCATAAAGGTGACCATTGAATTATTATTCCCATAAATGCGATAATACACATGTTAATTGATGCGAACATGATAATTTTATAATTTGGAATTGAAAATCTTGGATCCTTATTAACAACATCATATTTCATATTCAATCCAAAGAAATACATAGTCAAAGTTGATATAAAAACAAACAAACCCACAACAAAAGTAGTAAAGACAGGATCAATTTCTAAACCAAGACATAAACTAGATATTCCTGCCCCAAGAAGAAAACCAAAATTAAAGGATGATTTAAATATTGGATTAAGGATTTTTTTTGTTTTCTCTTCTATTATCGCAACTTGTGTAAAAATATTTGGTGCTTGTATGCCAATAGAAATACCCCACAACATAGATACAAAAATAAAAAAATTATAAGAAGAGAAGTAAAAAATAGAAAATGGAATAAATGCGTATAATAATCTTGCAATTATTAAACAATTTGTACTTCCTATTTTTGGAAGCAAAAAACGGGTTGTAAGTTGGTTTGTAATTACATTACAAATACCAAAAATAATAAATCCTATAGAAAATTCTATTTTTGTCATATCAATCAAATCAAAAAGGATTGGTGAATTTACCATAAACATACTGAAGGTTAATGTTGCAAAGAACCCTTGTGAAAAGGTTGCATAAAATGCAGTTTTTAATTCTTTAGTCTCTATATTTTCCATTTAAGTAATATTTATGATAATTTAGATTTAAAATCATTAATAGTATAAATCAAAATTATAAAAAAAAATTAAATGAATTTTCTTAAAAGAACTTACAATTGGACTTTAGAAAAAGCACAACATAAAAATGCAAAGTGGTATTTAAGTTTAATATCATTTGCAGAAAGCTCATTTTTTCCAATTCCACCAGATATACTGCTTATACCAATGGCGTTAGCTTCCAAAGCTAATGCTCTATTTTATGCATTTATATGTACACTCTTTTCAGTACTTGGTGGAATACTAGGATATGCAATAGGGTATTTTTTTTATAATTCAGTAGGTTTTTACATTGTAGACTTTTATCATTTAGAAAATTCTTTTAATATTTTTGAAAGTTATTACAAAGAATTTGGTATATTGATTGTTCTTGGTGCAGGAATAACTCCATTTCCTTATAAGTTTATTACTATTGCAAGCGGTGTATTTGGATTAAATATTTTTTTGTTTATTATTGTTTCTATTATTGGTCGAGGATTAAGATTTTATTTGATAGCAATACTTCTTTATTTTTTTGGTGAAAAAATTAAGTTAATTATTGACAAATATTTTAATTTTTTAACCATTGTGTTTTTTATGTTACTTGTTGGAAGTGTTTTTATAATTAGATTTTTATGATAATTCGTAATTGGATAACACTTTTATTTTTTATTTCGCTTATTTCGATATCATCAGCGTTAATTGCAGAATATTTTTTTAATCTTCAGCCATGTGAATTGTGCTTAAAGCAAAGACATCCGTATTATTTAATTTTAATATGTTTAATTTTGATATTTTTATTCAAAAATTTAAATAAAATTTGGCTTTATTTAGTAATTCAATTTGCATCAGTTTACGGGCTTTTTTATTCTATATGGCACGTAGGAGTTGAAAATAAAATTTTTAAAGGACCAGCAGGTTGTTCAGCAATGCTAACAAAAAGTGAAAATACTACAGACCTTAAATCTCAGATATTATCAAAGCAGGTAATTAGTTGTGATGAGGTTATATGGAGTTTTTTTGGAATTTCTGCTGCTTCAATTAATACGCTTGTTTTACTAGTTATTTTTATTTTAAATGCTATTTATTTAATTAGGTACTATGGCATTAAAAAAGAAAAAAGCGTCTAAAAAAAAATCCTTGTCAAATAGAACTACTCATAGGGAGGTTTTGGAAGAAATCATAAGAGTCGATCATGCAGGTGAATATGGTGCAACTAAAATATATGATGGGCAAATAGCAGTTTTTGGGAAAAACTCAAAACTTGGAAAAACAATTCAACATATGGCTGACCAAGAACAAGAGCATATTGATAAATTTAATGAATTAATATTAGAATATAGAGTTAGACCAACTGCTCTCCTTCCTTTATGGAATGTTGCAGGTTATGCGCTTGGCGCATCCACTGCCTTAATGGGTGAAAAAGCTGCCATGGCATGTACTGTTGCTGTTGAAAAAGTAATCGGTGAACATTACCAAGAACAATTAGAACTCTTAGGAGATGATCATAAAGATTTAAAAAAAACAATTTCCAAATTCCGAGATGATGAACTTGAACATCATGATATTGGAATAGAACATGATGCAGAAAGTGCGCCAGGATATAAAATTATGTCAAAAGTAATAGAACTTGGATGTAAAACAGCAATCGCTATATCAAAAAAAATTTAATTTTCTAATTCAGTATCCCAATATAAATAGTCTCTCCAAGTCTCATGCAAAAAATTAGGAGGAAAATTCCTACCATTATTTTGTAATTGAATTGATGATGGTCGAAGAGGTTTTTTAAAAAGTTTCATATCTGTATTCTGTATAAGTTTTCTTCCTTTTTTTAAATTACAGGATGTGCACGCAGAGACAACATTTTCCCAAGTAGTTTTTCCATTCAGGCATTTAGGAACTAGATGGTCAAATGTTAGTTCGTTTGCAGGAAAACGATTGGTACAATACTGACAAGTAAAATTATCTCTCAAAAAAACATTAAAACGTGTAAAAGCAGGTCTTCGTTGTGGAGTAACATAATCTTTTAAAGCTATTACACTTGGTAACTTAAAAGTAAGATTTGGAGAATGAACTTCATGCTCGTAATTTTCGATTACTGAAACTCTTTCAAGAAAAACGGCTTTGATGGCATCTTGCCATGAACATAAAGAAAGTGGGTAATAAGATAGTGGCCGAAAATCAGCATTAAGAACCAAAGCTGGATTTTCTGCGGTACTCATTTTAGTTTCTACTCACCCAAGTCATATTATTAAAATAGTAATATAATATGAAGATTCGATTACTTTAAATATTTTTTTTAATAAAATTTTGGAATAAAGTTATTGTTTCTTGTGACATTGTGTGCTCATCTTTTTCAATAAGATGATTTTCAAAATTGTAATTGTAATTTTTTAATACTTGAACTGAATCATTATAATTGGAAATAGGCAAAACAGCGTCATGGCCACCATGAGAAATAAAAATTGGTGTTTTTAAAAATGCATTATTAGGCTTGTGCTCTTTTGATATAATTCTTGAAGATATAATTGCTAAGCCTGCCAACTGATTTTGTAATATCTGCCCAAGTTCAAAAGCCATCATACCTCCTTGAGAAAAACCCATAACAAAACAATCGGTCATTTCTAAATCTAAATTTTCTAATAAAAGAGAAATAGAGTTATGAATTTTTTCTACATTCTCAGATATTTTTTTTTTGGCTACATCATATTCTTTTGCACTAGCATCAGAAATATGTGTGCCATTTAGGTAAAGCTGAAACCACTCATACCCCACAGGATAATCTTGAATTGTATCTGGTGCATTTAATGCAACAAATTTCATCTCAAAGTCATCTTGATCTATTAAATTTGCAATTTGAATGAAATTGGTAGCGTTATCTCCATATCCATGAAGCATAATCATCAATTTTTTTGGATTTTGGTGTTTAGTAAGTGATGGACCTTTTAAAATTTCAACCATAAACAAACGCTTTATTTAGGACATCTTGTTTCATAAAATAAAAGTTTTATATAGATAAATATATGAGCACAATGCAAATAATATTAGTGTTGTTTATGGCTGCAACACTTGCTGTAGTAGTAATTGGTGTTATTGCCATGGCAGTAAATGGAAAACTAAATAAAAATCATAGTAATAAATTAATGCGTTTAAGAGTGCTTTTCCAAGCAATAGCTATATTTGTCTTTGTTGTAATTGTTTGGTTAGCTAGAAATTAGCAAATTAGAGTCTAGAAATATTTCATAATATTTAGTATATGTACGCAGGGTTCATATGGGCATACACTTTAATCATAAATCTAAAGCGGGCGATCGAAAAATGCAAAAAGAGCTTAAGCTAAAAATGAAAGCTGAGGAGCGCAAAAAGAAACGTGAAGAGCAAGAAAGACTTAAAATGGAAGAGGAAATGCGTAAACTCGAAGAACTTACAAGACCTGATAAAGAAGAAAATAAGCAGTAGCAAAAATATTTATTACTAAAAATTTTTAAATTTAACTTATTGGTAATGGATAGTTTTCAGCTATGAATTTCTTTAAAATTTCTAATGTTTGATCTGCTTCTTCTAGGAGCATCATATGACCACAATCTTCAATAATCTTTACTTCCGAGCCTTTAATATAATCAGCAAGAATTTTTCCATCTTTTAAACGGCACATTCTATCTTGTGCACCTAATATAGAGAGAGTTGGTAAATCTAATTTTTTAGCAATCTCAGGTCCGTTTTTATAATTATCGCATGCTCTAAAATCCACGCCTAAGGTATCTTTAATTTCTTTATTTTGAACTATCATAGAACCAACATTTAGGTGATATAAGCCAGGAACAGGATGACCTCCAAAATGTCCTGCAGGCCCGTGCGCAAAATCCATCATAAGATCAACAGCCTTAGGATTACTCTCTTCAGCAAGCCTTAATAGTTCAGGATTCATTGGGATTGCAGATGCGCCACCCATAAGAGTTAACGTTTTAATTTTTTCTGGGTGTTGAGCAACACATTCCATTGTTACAAGACATCCTTGAGAATGTCCAACAAGTGAAGCTTCTTTACATCCAACTGCTCCAATTACATCACCAACCCAGTTTCCCATTTCTTCAATAGTTTTTAAACTTTCACCAGAAGAAAGTCCGTGACCTGGTAAATCAACGGCTAAAACGCTATATCCACGGAATGCAAAGTAGCGTGTTTGTAAAACCCAAACCATGTGACTTAGTCCACTGCCGTGAACGAAGATTATAAGGGGTTTATTTTTATCAAAAGGTCTGCCTCCAGTGGAGGCAAACGTATCAATTCCGCGAACTTTAAACTTCATTTATTTGTTTGCAACTAAACGAGGTTTTTTTGCAGCTCTGAATCCATCTTCGAAATCGTTTACAATATCTTCAAAGTCTTCTAAGCCAACAGATAATCTAATCATATCATGAGATAATCCAGCAAATTTTAAAGTTGCCTCATCCATTTGTGAGTGTGTTGCAGATGCTGGGTGTATAACTAGTGTTCTTGCATCACCAACATTTGCTAAATGTGACGCAAGTTTAACATTATTAATAAAAGCAGCACCTGCTTCTTTTCCACCTTTAATTCCAAAGGCAATCATTGAACCAGTTCCTTTAGGAAGAATTTTTTCTGCAAGTTCTTTATCTGGATGTCCTGGTGCGCTAGCATGTGAAACCCAAGCAACACTCTCATGATTTGATAAATACTCAACCATTTTCAAAGCATTAGAACAATGTTTTTCCATTCGAAGAGAAAGAGTTTCTAAACCATGTAAAATATTCCAAGCATTTTGAGGGGCTAAACAAGGCCCCATATCTCTCATACCCTCAGCTCTTGCCATCATTGTAAAAGCTGTTGGACCAAATTCTTCTGCAAATGATAGTCCATGATAGCCCTCGTAAGGTTCTGTCATAGAAGGAAATTTATCATTTTGCATCCAATCAAAAGTTCCGCCTTCAACTAATATTCCTGCCATAGAAGAACCATTACCACTCATCCATTTAGTTAGTGAGTGTACAACGAGGTCAGCTCCGTGTTCAAAAGGTCTGCACAAATAAGGAGTTTGATAAGTACTATCAATTATTAGTGGAATACCTGCTTCTTTTGCTATGTTTGAAACTTCGGGCATGTTCATTAATTCATTACCAGGATTACCAACAAGCTCACCAAAAATTCCTTTAGTATTTGGTTGAATAGCTTTTTTAAAACCTTCTGTATCTCTTGGTTTTACAAAAGTTGTTTTAATACCAAACTTTGGAAGTGTTAATCTAAATAAATTTACTGTTCCACCGTAAAGCTGAGAAGAAACAACCATGTGATCGCCAGCGTTACAAAGAGTCATAATAGTTAAAAATATTGCACTCATTCCAGATGCAGTTGCAAGAGCAGCTGTTCCTCCTTCAAGTGCACAAACTCTTTCTTCTAGGACTTGTACTGTTGGGTTGGACATACGACTATAAATATGACCACCTCTTTCTAAATTAAAAAGTGCTGCCGCATGATCAACATCATCAAACATATATGAAGTTGTTTGATAAATTGGAACTTGTCTTGAGCCAGCGTTTTTACTTGGTTGATAACCGGCATGTAGACTGAGTGTGTCAAATTTATAAGTTTTTGGATCCATTATAACTCCTTTGCTTTTATTCTTAATTCAAACTTTTGTATCTTCCCCGTTGAAGTTTTTGGTAATTCACCAAAGATTACATGCTTTGGTCTTTTAAATCCAGCCATATTTTCTTTACAAAACTGAATTATATCGTCTTCTGTGGCATTTTTTCCAGGTGCTAATTCTACAAAAGCACATGGTGTTTCACCCCACTTCTCATCTGGTTTGGCAACTACTGCAACCAAGGAAACAGATGGATGTTTTGCAACAACATTCTCCACTTCCACAGATGAAATATTTTCTCCTCCAGAAATTATAATATCTTTAGATCTATCTTTTATTTGAATATATCCATCAGGATAGACAACGGCTAAATCACCAGAGTGAAACCATCCTTTTGTCATGGATGTTTCAGTCGCCTCTTTATTTTTGTAATATCCTTTCATTACAACATTTCCTCGAATTAAAATCTCTCCCATGGTTTCTCCATCCATTGGAACTTTTTCATATGTCTCTGGATCTGCTACACAAACTTCTTCAGTATTTGGATAACGAACACCTTGTCTTGCTTTAATATCAGCTTTTTCAGATTTTGATTGTGAGTCCCATTCTTCATTCCAAGCGCATTGAAGAATATGGCCGTATGTTTCAGTTAGCCCATATACATGCATAACTTCAAAACCTAAGTTATCCATCTTTTCAAGAATTGCACTCGTTGGTGGAGCTCCAGCAGTTAATACATACACTTTATGATTTATTTCCTTTTTATCTCTCTCATCTGCGTTAGCAATTAAACTTAAAACTATGGGAGCGCCTCCAAAATGAGTTACTTTGTATTTATCTATTAAATTATAAATATCTTTTGCAACAATGTACCTGCAACAAATAATCTTTGCATGTATTAAAGCGGCTGTCCAAGGGTAGCCCCATCCGTTACAGTGGAACATTGGAACAGTATAAAGAAATGTTAATTTATTAGGCATGTTCCATGCCGTAACACTTCCTGTAGACATTAAATATGATCCACGGTGGTGATACACAACACCTTTTGGTTTACCAGTTGTGCCTGATGTATAGCTTAGTGAGATTGCTTGCCATTCATCTTCCGGTAAAGACCAATTATAATTGTCATCACCTGTTTGTAAAAATTCTTCATATGTCATTTCTCCAATTTGTTCTCCCTCACCATCTTTAAAAACTGCCTGATCATCATGAATGTCAATAATAGGAATATTCTTCCCATATATTTTTAAAGCCTTTTTCATTGTAGGTGAAAATTGAGTATCAGTTATAAGAAGTTTTGCATCACTATGATCTAGAATATATGAAATTGTATCTGCATCAAGTCTAGTATTGATCGTATTAATAACGCCGCCAGTCATTGGGATAGAATAATGTGCTTCGAATAATTCAGGAGTATTTGCCGCTATGATTGAAACGGTACTTCCTTTTGTAATTCCTTTTTTTGCTAATGCACTAGCAAACTTGGTACATCGATTATAGGTTTCAAGCCAAGTGTAACTTCTTTTTCCATAAACTAAAGAGTCATAGTTTGGATAAATATCTTTCACGCGAGTTATAAAACTTAATGGTGATAGTGGAACAAAATTGGCTGAATTTTTATCTAGGTTTGTATCAAAATTACTCATCTGTTTCCTAAAAGGATCAAATACTACAAGAAATTAATTTAATTTACTAATGGTTTTCCAGTTTCAAGTGTATGTTTTATTCGCTCTTGAGTTTTAGGCATCTGGATAAGTCTCATGAAAGCTTCTAATTCAAGATTATAAAGATCATCTTCACTTAATTCATTATCAATATTTGTATTTCCACCACTAAGCACAAAAGCAATTTGTTTACCTACTTCTAATCCATGGTCTAAAATTTTATTTTCGTTGTATAGTGCTTCAAGTTTTTCAATCATTTTATCTCTGATAGCACTACCGCCCAAATTGAATTTAGGTTGAGATGGTTTTTCATAGCCTCCCTCAATATTATTTAATAAATCGATAGCCGTTGATAATTGTCTGTCTCTATTTATTACCACCTTATCCTTTTCTAAAAAGAATTGATTTGGCAGCGCTTCATTTGGTGAGGTAGCAGTAATAGCATAACCAATAAGATCAAAAACCTTCATAGAAGCATGTTCAGAATTTTCTTTACCTTCTGGAGTTTGTAACCAACGCCACAGCATTTCCTTACAACCCCCGCCAGCAGGAATGAGTCCAACTAAAGATTCAACTAGTCCAAGAACAACATTTGTATGAGCAACGTTATAATCACAATGCAATACCACTTCAAAACCACCGCCAATAGCAAGTCCTGATGGCGCAGCAATAAAAGGCTTATCTGCATATTTTATTGTTTTACACGTTTGTTGGAAATCAATTATAAATTTTTCAATTTTAGACCATTCATTATTTTTAGCAAATTCCATGACATAATTTAAATTTACACCAGCAGAAAATTGCATTGCATCATTAATCACAATTGTGCTTTTGTTATTTTGAGCAGCTTCTTTTAAAGCTAACATAGAGTCAGTATCTAAAGCGTTTGCCTTAGTAGTAAATTCAACAACCTGATATGATGAAGCATTTTTAATATTAGCAGAAGGGTTCTCAAAAGTTTTTTGTAAATTTAACGATCTTAAATTATCAATACTTGAATCTAAATATCCAGGTCTTTTATTAAATTCAAAAACTCCCTTTAGATCTTTAAAGAAGTTAATATCTGTATTTTGATCAATAAAATTTTTTGTATCAATATTTGAAAGCATTTCAAAAGGGCCAACAGTCCAATTAAAACCTAATCTTAGTGCATCATCTATGTCTATATATTTTGATGATACATCAGGGATTAAATATGCAGCATACCTAATTACTTTTGTCAGAATTGATTTTGCATATTCACCGTATTTGTCTTTTCTTTGAATGAGTTTACTTATGTCAATTTTATCTCCCATACCTAAATTAATTTTCTGACTTGGGTGATACTCACCAGTTTCTAAATTAATTGCTTCAAGAATTTTTTTACCATCAGATTTATTCATTCTATAAAAACCACCCTTACCTTTTCTTCCTGTATACCCAGTTTCAATAAGTTTTGTGACCAATGGAATTTCTTGTGCAACATCGTGGAAAGGATCTTCTTTTGGGAGTTCTTTGATAAAACTTTTTAAAACATCAGCCATCAAATCGATACCAATTAAATCGTATAGCCCAAAAATTCCAGTCTTCGGGATACCCATTGGTCTTCCAAATACTGCGTCAGCTTCTTCAATTGATATCTTCATTTTAAAAGCTTCAGTCATAGCAACTTGCATTGCATAAACTCCAATTCTGTTTCCGATAAATCCTGGAGTGTCGTTACAAATAATTACACCTTTGCCAAGTTTTTCATCACAAAATTGTTTTAATAAATTTATTTTTTCAATGTCATTAACTTCTTCAGTTACTATCTCAAGCAATGCCATATATCGAACTGGGTTAAAAAAATGGGTAATGCAAAAATTTTTTTTCATTTCATCTGACATATTTGCAGATAAGATTTTCAATGGAATTGTAGATGTATTAGATGAAATTATAGAATTGTTCTTTCTTGTAGTCTGAATTTTATCATAAATGTTATGTTTAATATCTATTCTCTCAACAACAGCCTCAACAACCCAATCAGCTTCCGCAACTTCATTAAAGTCATCCTCAATATTTCCAACCTTAATTAATTCTGCTTTGTTTTTTTCTACTAAAAGTGGAGGTCGTGATTTTTTAATTCTTTCTTTAGCGTTTTCTGTAATTTGGTTTCTAGATCCTTCTTTTGAAGGTAAGTCTAGAAGTGTAACATCAATATTAGCATTTGCTATTTGGGCTGCGATTCCACTGCCCATAGTGCCAGATCCTATTACTACTACTTTTTTAATATTCATGTGAGTTCTATAAAGGTGAGCTTATATAAGAAAAATTTGCCGTATGAAAATAATTTAAGCATAAGGGTGGAAATTAATATAAATATCTCTTATAGGCGCGCAAAATGAAAAAAAATCCTTCAAGAAATGTCCATTTTTCAAAAGGACCTAGTGAGATTTTAGATGCAATTAATACGTCTATAGATATCGATCAACGTCTTTATAAAGAAGATATAACTGGGTCAATAGCGCATGCTAGAATGCTCGGTAAACAAAAAATAATAAATAAAAAAGAACAAAGTGCAATAGTCACTGGGCTTAAAGCAATTGAAAAAGATATTGAAAAAAACAAGGTCGTATTTTCAAAAAAACTTGAAGATATTCATATGAACATTGAAAGTTTATTATTTAAGAAAATTGGAAATATTGCAGGAAAGCTTCATACTGCAAGATCTAGAAATGATCAGGTAGTAACTGATTTAAAATTATGGGTTAAAAAAGAATCTAAAATTTTAGATAGTGAACTAAAAAAATTTCAGAGAACTTTAATTAATATTGCAACAAAAAATACTGAAACAATTATGCCAGGTTACACTCATTTACAGATTGCTCAACCAATAACATTGGCTCATCATGTTTTAGCTTACGTTGAAATGATTGGTAGAGACAGAACAAGACTTGAAGATTGTTTATATCGTCTTAATGAAAATCCATTAGGCGCAGCTGCACTTGCAGGGACTTCTTTTCCTATTGATAGAAAATATACAACTAAAGATTTGGGATTTAGAGAGCCAACAAAAAATGCTATGGACACTGTCTCAGATAGAGACTTTGTAATAGAATTTTTATTTGTTCTATCACTAATTGCTGTTCATTTATCAAAAATAGCAGAGGAAATAGTACTTTGGTCAAATCAACAATTTAATTTTATCAATTTACCAGATGATCTTTCAACTGGTAGTTCAATTATGCCTCAGAAAAAAAATCCAGATGGTGCAGAACTTGTTAGAGGAAAAACAAGTATTATCATTAGTAATTTAAGTTCAATGCTTAATATTATTAAAGGGTTACCACTTTCTTATAGTAAAGACTTACAAGACGATAAACAAATAACATTTAATTCATACGACAATGTTTCTTTGTGTATAAAAGTTATGAATGAAATTTTATCAAAATCTACATTCAACAAATCTAGAATGAAAGAGTTGATTGATAATTCAAATGCAACCGCTACCGATTTGGCTAATTGGTTGGTTCAAAATCTTAGATATTCATTTAGAGATGCTTATGTTGTTACAGGAAAGATTGTTTCTTATTGTTCAAAACAAGATAGAAACATAGATTCATTATCTCTTGGAGAATTAAAAAAATTTGACAAAAATATAACAGCTGATGCTAAAAAAGTGCTATCAACTACTAACAGTGTTAAATCAAAATCAAGTTTTGGGGGTACGGCTCCTGAAATTACTAAAAAAATGATAAAACTTGTTATAAAAAAATACTTATAATGATCAGATTAATATTATTATCATTTTTGTTGTTTACTTTTAGCTGTGGTAAAGTTGGTCCTTTAAGTTTACCAGAAGATCAAGTAGACAAATCGGTAATTACATATCCATGTGATGAATCCTGTTTAGAGAAATTAGAAGAAGAGAAAAAACGTCAACAATCCGTTATTATAAACACTGAATAAATGCTCACTTATAAAAATAATGACCCGTATATTGAGGGTACTTCTTTATATGACTTAGTTAAAGTTTGTCAGACACCTTTTTATGTGTATTCACAAGAAAAAATTATAAATCAAGTAAATAAAACTAAAGAAATTTTAGGTAACAATATTTTTTATTCAATTAAGTCTAATTCAAATCAAGCTATTTTGAAATTAATGAACTCGTTAGATATTGGAGCAGATGTAGTGTCAGTTGGTGAATTAAAAAGGGCCTTGGAAGCTGGTTTCGATCCAAATAAAATAATTTTTGAAGGTGTTGGAAAATCTGAACAAGACTTACTCTATGCTATGCATAAAAATATACGTTTAATTAATACTGAATCTTTAGAAGAAATAAAGCTACTCGATAATTTAGCAAATGAAAAAAATAAAATCGTTGATATTGGTGTTAGACTTAATCCAGATGTTGATGGTGAGACTTTAAGTAAAATTTCAACAGGAAAAAAAACTGATAAGTTTGGTATTGAATTTGAAAATTTAGATAAAATTATCAAATTAGTTAAAAGTTGTAAAAATTTAAATTTAATTGGTATTAGTTGTCATATTGGAAGTCAAATTAGTAAAATTGAGGCATATAAAAATACGTTTTCTCAAATGAAAATGGCTGCAAATAAGTTTATTGAATCAGGTATTAATATCAAGCATGTAGATTTGGGTGGAGGATTTCATGTTAAATATGAAGAAACTGATCCTGACTTTAATATTGAGATGGTAAAAAAAGAACTTGATAATTGTTTTTCGCAAACAAACTATGAATTATCGTTTGAGCCTGGTCGATATTTAATTGCTGAGGCTGGAGTTACAGTTACTTCTATTGTTACAATTAAAAATAATGGAGGTATAAATTATTTAATTGTTGATGCAGGAATGAATACATTGATACGTCCAGCGATGTACGGTGCACATCATGAAATATTAGAGATTGATGTAAAATCAGAGGAATTTGTGGATTATGCTATTGCTGGTCCAATTTGTGAAAGTTCAGATGTTTTTTTACAAAATATTAAATTGGCTAAACAAAAAATTGGCAATCTACTAGTTATAAAAAATACAGGAGCCTATGGAAAAGTAATGTCTTCAAATTATAACTCTAGGCCACTGCCATCTGAAATTTTAGTAAACAATGATAATTATGCAATTATTTATTCTCCAGAAAAAATTGAGAAAATAATTGAAGCTGATATTATTCCTAGCTGGTTGTAACTAATTTAAAGTATTGTGTATTATTTTAGCTAAGTCTGAAATTATCAAATTTAAATTAAAGAAAAATTCCCTAATATAGAAATCAATAATAATAAAAGTATTTACACCGTAGGATTGATAAATCAATATTGCTATAATTACAACTATAGCTAGAACAATTACTATAGTTGAATTAATTACACTTGGTTTTTCTTGTCTTACAACTGTACTTGGTAAATTTCTGACTGGACCTTTTTCTAATTTTTCTTTTTGGTTATTATTTTTTAAATTTTGATCTAATTCTTCTTTTTTTGTAGATGGGACTGATGATGTAATGTCAGTATCATCTAATTCTTGAAACCATTGATGATTACAATTTACGCATTCAACCATTCTACCATTTGGTTTAAGATCTGCAGAATTTACTAAATACTTGAATTCACAATTAGAGCAAACAATGAACATAAATTATATATAGATCACTCAGCCTAGTATATAAAACAAAATCATTAAGCATGTTAATTTTAAAAAGTATAATATTTTATATTTCCTTGGTCATATGGACTGTGTTGATGGGTATTGTATGTTTACCTTTTCTCTTATTACCAAGTTATTTACTTAAATATCCAACAAAACTTTGGATACGTGTTATTTTTGTTTTTCTTAATCTTATTTGTAATATTAAACATAAAATTGAGGGTTTAGAAAATATTCCAAATGAAAGTGTCTTAATTGCGTCTAAACATCAGTCTGCATTTGAGACACTCGCACTCTATTACTATTTAAAAGATTGTTTTTTTGTCCATAAAAGAGAGCTTTTCTTTATACCAATTTTTGGACAATATTTATTCAAGTCTAATATGGTTGCGATTAATAGAGATGGTGGAACAAAAGCTATGAGAGATATGTTACAAAAAGTTCAATCAAAATTATCTTTTGGATCTTCAATTATTATTTTCCCTGAAGGAACAAGAAAACTGCCTGGTAGTAAACCTGATTATAAGACAGGTTTTATTGGAATTTATAATCATACAAAAAGAAAAATCCTTCCTGTAGCTTTAAATTCAGGTTTATGTTGGCCAAAACAATCATGGGTATTAGAAAAAGGATTAATTACTATAAAATTTTTACCAACAATTGATGAAGGTTTAGATAAAAAATTTTTATTAAACGAAGTTCAAAATAGAATAGAAACTGCTTCAAATTTATTATTGGATAACTAATTCTTTTCTGTGGGATCAAAAGTTCCTGCTTGACCAATTTCTTCAATAATTTTTCTAATTTCTTTTGATTTTATAAATTTTTCTTCCAAATATTTTAAATCATTATTTCTTATTGCTTTTTGATAAGTAAGTAGATCTTCACTGAAACGACCAAGCATTTCTAAAACAGCTTCTTTATTTTTTTCATAAACATCACGCCACATTACAGGATCACTTCCTGCCAATCTTGTGAAATCTCTAAAACCTGCAGCTGAGTACTTAATTACTTCATCTTTCATTTGAGATTCAAGCTCTGTTGCAGTTCCTACGACAGAATATGCAATGAGTTGTGGAATATGAGATGTCATAGCTAGTACTCTGTCATGACGTTTAGGTTCCATGATTTCTATATTCATTCCAAATGACTCCCAAATATTTGAAATTGATCTTGTTATCTCACTCTGAGTTTCTATTGGGGTCAAAATACAATACCTATTCTCAAACAGCTTTGCGAAACCAAATTCTGGTCCACTTTTCTCTAATCCAGCAATAGGGTGGGCAGGAACAAACAAAATTTTTTTATTATTAATTGATTCTTTAAAATCTTCTATAACACTTACTTTTGTTGAACCAACATCTGTTACTAGTGTTGTTTCATTAACATAGCTATTCAATTGCTTAAATATATCCCTATATGAACTCAATGGCGTACAAATAAAAATAATATCAAATTGTTGATTATATTTATTTAAATCACTCTCTATTGCATCCACAAGATTAAAATTTTTTGAAATATTTATTACCTCACTATCTCTATCAATAGCAAAAATTTTTTTTGATAATTGTTTTTCCTTGAGAGCCCTTGCTATGGATGATCCAATTAATCCCATACCAATGACTAGAGCTGAATCATAATTTATTTTAGACATTAAATTTCTTCAAACTTTCAACTGTCAAATTCATTTCTTCTTTTGTACCAATACTAATTCTCAAAAAATTGGGCAGATTATAACTATTTAAACGCCTTATTATAATCCCATCATTCATAAGATGATTGCTAATTTTCCCAGCTTCTTCTTCTGAAGTTTCAATTAAAGTAAAATTACCTTCAGTTTGTCTGGTTTTAATATTTAGAAGTTTAAGCTCTTTTTCAAACCAATCTTTAATTTCAGAATTTAATTTAACAGAGTTTTCAATATGTTCTTTATCCTCCAAAGCTTTAATTGCAAGAGACTGTGAAATGGTTGTCGTATTAAAAGGAGGTTTTATTTTATTAATTATATCAGCTATTTTTTGACTGGTATAACACCAGCCTACTCTTAAAGCTGCGAGTCCATATGTTTTTGAAAATGTTCTTGTTAAAATAATATTCTCATATTCATCCGTTAAACTAAATCCTTTATCATAATCATCTTTTTGCACATATTCGACATATGCCCCGTCTATAACAACTATAATATTTTTAGAAATACTATTCATTAATTTAACAAGTTGGTCTCTAGACAAATAAGTTCCGGTTGGATTATTAGGTGATGCAATATAAATTACTTTAGTAGCGTCATTTGTTTGATCTATGAGATTTTCAATATTTAAATTGAAATTTACATCTTCCTTAATTTTTTTTGGAACTGCACCAACTACTTTACTTACAATTGAATACATCTCAAAGCCGTGGTTTGCGTGGAGAATTTCATCGCCATCTTGACAAAATGCTAAAGCTGCAAATAATAAAACTTCATCTGAGCCAGAGCCAAGAATAATTCTATTACTATCAATAGAAAAATTTTTAGCTATTGCTTCTCTTAATGATGATCCATCAATTTCTGGGTATCTATGTAAATCGTTATTAATATTTTTTGTTTCTAACAATTCAATTGCTTTCGGTGAAGCACCATAGGGATTTTCATTTGAAGAAAGTTTGATAACTCTTTTACTGTTATTTAACTTTGCCTTACCACCCTTATAAACATTAATGTTTTCTATAGATCTTTTTGATTGAATAGTTTCTTTAGTTAACTTCTGAAGTTTTTCAGAAGATTGAAAAATTTCTCTCCAAAGTCTAACAATGGTATCTTTCGGATAAGATCCTGTAAATTTAGAGCTTAATCTGTCGAGAATTTTTTGTTCTCTATCTAGATCAACAACAGAATTATCTTTTTTGTGTTTTCCTATTTCTAAAACAATTTTTGATCGATTAGATAATAAAGATAAAATTTCATCATCAATCTTATTAATTTTGCTTCTTAAATTGTCTAATTCTTTATTTTTCATAATTTTTGACGTTTCTTTACAAACTATCTTACGATAAATCAAAATAAAGTAGTATTTAATTTAAAAATTGACGATTTATTGACTTATAAAGATATATAAATATAAGACCGATTATCACCGATTTGAGACAGCTTGCGGGTGGAGCAATAATCAGCTAAAGCGTTTACACTCCTCCTTCATTCTTTCAAATAGTGTTAGACTAAAAAGATATGAAAACAAAATTTACTACTGACACAAAACTTGAAAGCGAAATAGCCTATTTTGAGAATATTAACTTAAAACTAGAATCAGGAGATATAATAGATAGTTTTAAACTGGCATTCAAAACATATGGCAAATTAAATGCTGATAAAACTAATGCTATTCTTGTTTGCCATGCTTTAACTGGAGATCAATATGTTGCTGGGAATAATCCCATTACTGGGAGAGAAGGTTGGTGGTCTAGAATGGTTGGGCCTAATAAACCAATTGATACAAACAAATTTTTTGTAATTTGCTCAAATGTACTCGGCGGTTGTGCTGGTTCAACTGGTCCTAAAGAGTTACAAAATAGAAGTGATGTTGCATATGGTGGTAATTTTCCTTCCGTAACAATAAAAGATATGGTGAAAGCTCAATCTTTATTGATTGAAAGTTTAAATATAGAGAAGTTATTTTCTGTCATTGGTGGTTCGATGGGAGCAATGCAAGCACTTCAATGGGCAATCGATTTTCCAGAAAAAATTTTAAATATAATACATATTGCAGGTGCTTTAAAACATTCAGCTCAAAATATTGCATTTCATGAAGTTGGGCGACAGGCAATAATGAGTGATCCTATTTGGAAAAATGGAAAGTACTTTGAAAATAATGAAGTGCCTGAAAGAGGTCTATCAGTTGCAAGAATGATTGCGCATATCACATATTTATCCGAAAATGCGATGCATAGAAAATTTGGAAGAAAGCTTCAATCAAGAGATATTATTTCTTTTGGATTTGATGCTGATTTTCAAGTTGAGAGTTATCTGAGATATCAAGGTAAATCATTTGTTGAAAGATTTGATGCAAATTCATATCTTTATTTAACAAGGGCTATGGATTATTTTGATCATGATGAAACATTTAGAAAAAATATTGAGTTTAGTCATAATCCCAATAACCATTTAAAATATTTAATTGTCTCATTTACCTCGGATTGGTTATTCCCTACAATAGAAAGTAAAATGATTGTAAATCAATTAAATTCTCTATCAAGAGAAGTAAGCTTTCTAGAAATTGATACTGATAAAGGACATGATAGTTTTTTATTAGAGGAACCGCAGTTAGATGATGTAATAAAAGGTTTCCTAACAAACAACTTTGCAAAGATAGATGAATAAAATTAATAGCATAAGAAAAGATTGGTCTCTTATTGAAACACTTATCGCAGAAGATAGAAAAATCCTAGATATTGGATGTGGTGATGGCGGTCTTATGGAACAATTAGAAAATAATCGTAATGCGATAACTCATGGCATTGAATTAAATAGAGATCTAGCTGCAAATGCTATCGCGAGAGGTTTCAATGTTGTACATGGAAATGCCGAATTGGATTTGTCCCAATATTCAAATAATAGTTTTGATTATGTAATTTTAAGTCAAACTTTACAAGCAATGATGAAGCCCAAAGATATTCTGTCTGAATTATTAAGAATAGGATCAAAAGCGATAGTTTCTTTTCCTAACTTTGGACATTGGAAAATAAGATTGCAGCTTTTAATATCTGGAAAAATGCCAGTAACAGAAAGTTTACCTTATACATGGTATGACACACCCAACATTCATTTTTTTACAATTAAGGATTTTTTGAATTTGTGTAATGAAATGAATATTGTGATTGAAAAAAGTATTGGATTAACATCAAAAGGTAAGCAATTTGATATAAGTGAATCAATTACTGGAGTTAATTTTTTCACTCACGAAGCTATCTTTTTATTAAGTTATAAAAATTTTGAACCAATAAAAATTAAATCATCAAAAAAAGTTTTTGCAAAAAATTCTGTTATTGCAAATTAATTATTAGATGAAAGTTGAAATTATAAATCAATTAAAAGATAACTACACTTTTGTTTTATATAATGACACGCTTAAGAGTTGTGTTATAGATCCTGCTGATAGTAATCCAATATTAAATTTTGCTCTTGAAAACAATTTAGCCATAGAAGATATATTTATTACACATCATCATAAAGATCACACATCAGGTGTAAAAGGAATACTTAATGCTTTTCCAGAAGTTAATATACACTCTCCAAGTGCTCAGATTGAAAATACAAGATTCGTTTTACGTGATGGAGATGAAGTCAACTCCTGTTTAAATACATTTAGAATAATAAAAACACCCGGGCATACATTAGATCATATAATTTACTATGATCAAAACAATAGTGTTTTATTTTGTGGTGATACACTGTTCAGACTTGGTTGTGGTCGTGTGTTCGAAGGAACATTAAAAGAAATGTTTAACAGTTTAAAAAAAATCAATGAGTTAAGTAAAAATACAATTATTTATTGTGGTCATGAATATACAATAGGCAATTTAAATTTTCTTGAGAAAACACTCAAAAAAGAAAGTGCTTATTTGACAGTTAGAAACAAAATTAATGATGATTTAAATAATAAAGGAAAATCCGTACCTTTTTTATTAGAAGATGAAAAACAATATAACTTATTCCTGAATCAAAATTCTAAATTAGGTACTACAATTAAGAAAGAACTAGGTTTTACAGACTTTGAATTATTTGCTTATTTGCGAAAAGCAAAGGATAGCTTTTAAGGTCTTTATTTCCAGTATTTACGCCATATTTTTAGTTTGACTATTAGCATAGTTCACTATAAACCCCGCCATCAAAAGATATGTTAGCAATTTTCAAAACTGGTGGAAAGCAATACTCAGCAAGAGCTGGTCAGATACTTAAAGTAGAAAAACTTGAGGGATCCAAAGGTGATAAAGTGTCTATTACTGATGTATTAGCGATCAGTGATCAAAGCACAAATAGCTTAGGTGAGCCATTATTAAAAGATGCTTCAATTGAAGCAAAAATTGTTGATCAAATCAGAGATAAAAAAATAATAGTTTTTAAAAAAAGAAAAAGACAAAATTACAGACTAACACAAGGGCATAGACAGTATCTAACTGTATTAAGAATAGAATCAATTTCTTATGGTGGAAAAAAGTCCACTGCTGAACCTGAAACGAAAAAAGTTAAAAAAACTGAAACTAAAGTTACTAAAGAAAAAATTGAGACTAAAGAGGTAAAAGTTACAAAAAAGAAGACAGTTGCAAAAAAAGCAGTAAATAAAGCTTCACCTCCTAAGAAAAAATCAGTAAAGAAAACTGTCAAAAAAACTGTTAAAACAAAAAAAGAAGATAAATAATGGCAACGAAAAAAGCAGGTGGTAGTTCTAGGAATGGAAGAGACTCGGCAGGTCGAAGACTTGGAGTTAAGAAATTTGGTGGTGAAAACGTAATAGCAGGAAACATTATTATTAGGCAAAGAGGCACAAAGTTTCATCCAGGTGATAATGTTGGCATAGGTAAAGATCACACAATATTTGCTACAACAAATGGAAAAGTAGCTTTTAAAAAAACAAGAGTAAGAACTTTTGTATCAGTTGTTCCCACAGAACAATAATCCCAATTAATTAAAATTTTATTATGAAATTTTTAGATCAAGCGAAAATATATATTGCATCTGGTAATGGTGGAGATGGCTGCGCTAGTTTTCGTAGGGAAAAATATATTGAGTTTGGTGGCCCTAATGGAGGCGATGGAGGCAAAGGTGGGAATATTATTTTTAAAGTGGATGATAATTTAAACACACTAATTGATTTTAGATACCAACAACATTTTAAAGCAAAAAAAGGTGAAAATGGAAGGGGAAAAAATCAAACAGGAGCAAATGGAAGCAACATGGTTATTAAAGTTCCACCTGGAACAGAAATTTACAATGAAGATAAAACGGTATTGCTAACTGATCTAACAAAAATTGATGAAGAATACATTTTATTAAAGGGTGGTAATGGCGGTTTAGGAAATAATCATTTTAAATCATCAGTTAACCAAGCTCCAAGAAAATTTACAAAAGGTGAATTAGGAGAAGAGCGATGGATATGGTTATCACTAAAATTATTTGCAGATATAGGAGTAATAGGCTTACCTAATGCAGGTAAATCAACTCTGTTATCAACAATTTCTAATGCTAACCCAAAAATTGGTGATTATCCATTTACAACCTTACATCCTGTGCTTGGTACCGTGAAGCGCTTTGATAAAGAAATTGTATTAGCAGATATCCCAGGGTTGATTGAAGGTGCGCATGAGGGAAAAGGTTTGGGAGATAAATTTTTAGCACATATTGAGAGATGTAAATATTTACTTCATTTAGTAGATATAAATGACGACAATTGGTACGAAAACTATATTACAGTAAGAAACGAAATTTCAAAATATAGTGAAAAAGTATCTTCAAAAAAAGAAATAATTGTTTTAACCAAAGTTGATTTACTTCATGAAAATTTAGAGGAAAAAAAAATTAAGATCAATCAAAAGTTAAATTCTGATATTCTTTTTATATCAAGTTTTAATAATGAAGGTATAGATGATCTAATTGATTATTTATTCAAATATAATGAAATCACAAATGATTAAAAAATATAAAAAAGTAGTTGTAAAAATTGGTTCAAATTCAATTGTTGATTCGAAAACAAAAAAGATCAAATCTAAGTGGTTAGATAATTTATGTAAAGACATTGCGGAATTGAATAAAACAAAAAAAATTGTGATTGTGTGTTCTGGCGCTATTGCTTTAGGTGCGAAAAGTATTTCAAATACAAAGTTAAGAAAATTAGAAGATAAACAGGCAGCAGCTTCAGTTGGTCAAATTGAATTAGCCCATCAATGGCGAAATAAACTAGGAAAATACAAGATAGGTGTTTCTCAAATTTTATTAACATTAGAAGATAGCGAAGAAAGGCGACGATATTTAAATGCTAGAAATACAATATCATCATTACAAAGTAAAAACATAATCCCAATCATTAATGAAAATGACACTGTTGCTACTGAGGAAATTCGCTATGGTGATAATGATAGACTTGCAGCCCGAGTAGCACAAATGATTGAAGCTGATTTATTAATTTTATTAAGTGATGTTGATGGTTTATATCAGGGTAATCCAAAAAAAGATAAGGATGTCAAAAAAATTTCAGAGGTATTTAAAATTAATAAAAAAATTGAAGAACTTGGTAATTATCAATCTTCTGAACTTGGCAGTGGAGGAATGGCCACAAAAATTTTAGCAGCAAAGATATGTGCGGGAAACGGTTGTGCTACAATAATCACTAATAGTGATAAAAACAGACCAATCAGTAATATTAATAAAAAAAATTCAACAATTTTTTATCCCTTAACTTCTACAAATTCGCCCAAAAAGAAATGGTTATTAAATCATTTAAAACCATCAGGATCGATTATTATAGATACAGGGGCTCAAAATGCAATTTTGAAAAATAAAAGTCTTCTTCCTGCAGGTGTAATAGATATCAAGGGAAGGTTCAAAAGAGGTGATGTAATATCTATCTTAGTTGAGAATGGTCAGAAGGTAGCAATAGGTATATCTGCTTATGATTTTAATGATGCAAAAAAAATTATTGGAAAGAAAAGTAAAGAAATTTATAAAGTTTTAGGTTTCGAAGGAAGAGAGGAAGTGGTACATAAAGATAATTTAGTTAAGCTTTCTACATGAGTATTGAAAATAATATTATTGAATTAGGCAAAAGAGCAAAATCTGCCTCTCTAAATATGAAAGTCTGTAGCAGTGATCAAAAAAATCTTGCTTTAACAAAACTCACTAAAAATTTAGATAAAAATAGAAATAAAATTCTTGAAGCAAATAAAATAGATTTAGAAAATGGTGAAAAAAAATCTTTAGCTAAGCCTTTAATAAATAGACTTACATTAACTGAAAAATCTATTGATGGATTGATTACATCAATTGAAGATATAATCGAAATACCAGATCCAATTGGCATTACATTAGAAGAATGGGAAAGGCCTAATGGTTTACAGTTTCGTAAAATTTCAACACCACTTGGTGTATTAGGTGTGATTTATGAATCCAGACCGAACGTCACTGTTGATGCGTCTTGTCTTTCCATAAAATCTGGCAATTGTATAATTTTAAGAGGTGGTAGCGATAGTTTTTATTCCTCTAAGGAGTTAGTAAATAATATTACAAATGCTTTCAGGGAAGCTGGCCTCCCAGAACATTGTGTCCAAATGATTAATACACCTGAAAGAGAAGCGGTTGATCATTTACTAAGCATGAGAGATTATGTTGACATCATTATTCCTAGAGGTGGAAAAGGTTTGATTGAAAAAATTAATTCAGCAAGCAAAATACCCGTTATCAAACATTTAGACGGTATATGTCATGTGTATGTAGATAAAGATGCTGATTTAAGCATTGCAGAAAAGGTGGTTTTTAATAGTAAAATGAGGCGTCCTGAAATTTGTGGTGCTGCAGAAACACTTTTAATTGATGAAAAAATTAAAGACGAAGCAATGAAAATATTAAAACCTCTAAAAGAAGTAAACTGTGAAATTCGAGGCGATGAATATATTCAGTCTTTAGATAGTGATTTTAAAACTGCAAGTGAAGAAGATTGGTCTTTAGAATATTTAGATAAAATTTTATCAGTAAAAATTGTTTCAGGAGTTGATGAAGCGGTTAAGCATATAAATGATTATTCTTCTGGTCATACAGAAAGTATAATTACAGAAAGTGAAAAAACCTTTGAAAAATTTTATAATAAAATTGACAGCGCAATAATACTTAAAAATGCATCTACGCAATTTGCGGATGGCGGTGAATTTGGTTTTGGTGCTGAGATAGGAATCTCAACAGACAAAATACATGTAAGAGGACCAGTGGGAACAAAACATTTAACTACATTTAAATATGTAGTTAATGGTAATGGTCAGGAAAGACCTTAATTGAAAAAAATTGGACTTCTGGGAGGATCTTTTGATCCGCCACATCGAGGGCATCTATTTATTTCAAATGAAGCTAAAAAAGTATTACATCTAGATGAAATTTGGTGGCTAGTTACACCTCAGAACCCTTTGAAGATTTCAAAACCTGCAACATATGAAGAAAGATTACAAAATTGTAAACAAATTACAAAAAATTTTCCTATAAAAATATTAGAAGTAGAAAAAAAAATTAAATCTCAATATTCTTATCAAACAATTAAATTTCTTATTCAATATTATAAAAATATTAAATTTTTTTGGTTAATGGGTGCAGACAATTTAGTTAATTTTCACGAATGGGAAAAATGGCAATCAATTTTTCATATTATCTCTATTGTTATTTTCAGAAGACATGGATATAATACAAATGCTTTGAAAAGTGTTGCAGCAAAAAAATTTATTCATCATAAATATATACCGCAAGACATAGAATATAATTCAAAAAAAATTCCTGCATGGACTTTAATACAAAATAAAGAAATTAAAATTTCATCATCTGAAATTAGAAATCAAAGAAATAAATTAAGAGGCAAATATTAATAAAATTACTTCATTGACAGAAAATATTGTATCAATACTAAGTGATGCAAAAGCTGAAGATATAAAAGTTATTGATTTATCAAACAAATCATCCGTTGCTGATGCCTTTGTGATTGCTACCTGTAGATCAACTAGACATTCAGATGCTACAGCAGACGAAATGGTAAAAAAACTAAAAAAAGCAGGGATAAAATGTCCAAATCCTGAAGGAAGACCTCAATGTGACTGGATAATTGTTGATGCAGGTGAGATCATTGTTCATTTGTTTCGACAAGAAATTAGAGAATTATACGCTTTAGAAAAATTATGGGAAGTGAGCTTTGATTCTTCACAAACTAAACTAGCTTAAAATATATGATAACTTCAAAAAATGTATTTTTAAAAGTAATACTACTGCTCACCCTCATTATTCTTCTTGCACCTAAAACATATGGATCTTCTTCAGATGAAGAAAAATATAAATATTTAGATCTATTTGGACAGGTATTCGACAGGGTAAGATCATCCTATGTAGAAGAGGTTACGGATCAAGAGTTAATTGAAAAAGCGATTGATGGAATGTTGTCAGGTTTAGATCCTCATTCTGGTTTTATGAATGAAGAAGTATTTCAAGAAATGCAAATGGATACAGAGGGTAAATTTGGAGGATTAGGTATTGAAATTACCATGGAAGAAGGTTTCGTAAAAGTCATTGCTCCGATTGAAGACACACCAGCATATGAAGCTGGAGTTCTTGCGGGTGATTACATTATACAAATAGATGAAACACCTGTTTTTGGTCTAACTCTAAATGAAGCCGTTGAATTAATGAGAGGTAAAAAAGGTGAACCAATAGTAATTACTATTTCGAGAGTAAATACTGAACCCTTTGAGATTGAAATTATTAGAGATTATATAAAAATTAGATCAGTAAAAAGTGAAGTACTTAATAATATTGGATATTTGAGAATAACATCTTTTAACGAACAAACAGAAAGTGGCCTTCTTGATGCAATAAAAAAAATTGAAAAAGAAAACCAAATAAAAGGTTATGTTTTAGACGTACGGTCTAACCCAGGCGGTCTTCTTACTCAAGCAGTTAAGGTAACAGATATATTCTTGGAAAGAGGAGAAATTGTTTCAACAAGAGGTAGAGATAAAAAAGATATTAGAAGATATCGTGCAAAGAAGTCTGATAGAACTAATGGTAAACCACTCGTTGTAATTATTGACGGAGGTTCTGCATCTGCATCTGAAATTGTTGCAGGCGCCCTACAGGATCATAAAAGAGCAATCATTATAGGCACACAATCTTTTGGTAAAGGATCAGTACAAACAATAATTCCCTTTCAAGTTTCAAATAGCGATAATCTCACTGGTATAAGATTAACTACAGCTAGATATTATACCCCTTCAGGTGAATCAATCCAGGGTAAGGGTATTGTTCCAGATATAATTATTGAGCAAGGAGAATTTGAATCTTTTAATTATAAAAGATTTTCTGAGTCAGATTTAAAAGATTCCCTTGATAAAAATAACGAAGAAGAATTAGAAGATAATGAAGATAATGAATTAAGTGAATTTGAAAAACGTTTAGAGCTTGATTATCAACTTCGTAGAGCCTTTGATCTTGTACAAGGTGTTAGTCTCTTTAATGAAATTCAAGAATAATAATGCAAAAAAAATATAGAAAATGTGTGGGAATGATGATTCTCAACACAAAAAATCAGGTTTTAGTTGGCAAAAGATTAGATAATCCAAGCGGGTATTGGCAAATGCCCCAAGGTGGTATTGATGAAAATGAAAGTCCTGAAGAAGCAGTTTGGAGAGAAATGATGGAAGAAATTGGTACTAATAAAGCATCCTTAATTGCTTCATCTAAAGAATGGATATCCTATGACATACCAAGTGAAATTTTAAGCACTTTACCCTGGGGAAATGAGTATATGGGTCAAATTCAAAAATGGTTTTTATTTAACTTTAATGGAGATGATAGAGATATAAATGTAGGAACAGAAAATCCTGAATTTAGTGATTGGAAATGGATGAATTACGACGAAATTACTCATAATGCAGTACCATTTAAAAAAAATGTTTATCAGAAAATTCAAAATGAATTTAAAAAAGTTCTAACAGATGTTTAATGAAAATCCTGAATTAATAATCACAAGCTTAGATAAACAAATATGGGATGAAGAGTTAGAAAACTTTGTTCCTAAAAATATTTTTGATGTTCATACCCATATTTATAAATGGAGTTTTAATCAAGATCCTAAAAAAGATATTGGTGAAAGAAATTTTCAAGGAAAATATTTTAGTGAAGTATCTATGAGATTTGCAGATCAAGTAGATCAATTACTTATGCCTAATAGAGTTGTAAACAGGTTAAGTTTTCCTTTTCCATTCAAATATCCATGTAACTTTGAAGGTTCAAATGAATATATTTTAGAACAAACTAAAACACTTACTGAAAATAAGTGCTTAATTTTAATTAACCCAAATATGGATAAAAATTATATTGAAGGGCTTTTATTAAAAAATAACATTAAAGGCTTTAAACCATATAGATTTTATTCAAAAACAAAGGATACAATTAATTGCAAAATTTTAGATTTTATAACTGAAGAGCAAATAGAAATTGCAGATAAATTTGGACTTATCATTATGATGCATTTAGCAAAAAAGGATGCAATTGCCGATGATGATAATATTAATGACCTAATTTATTTGAGCGATAAATATCCTAACGTTAAATGGATACTTGCTCACTGTGCTAGAAGTTATTCTGCTTGGGCGTTAGAAAAAGGAATTAAGAAAATTAGAGATTTAAAAAATATTTGGTATGATTGTTCTACAGTATGTGAATCTGATTCAATTGACGCTCTGTATCAAGGTGTTGGTCTTGAAAAAATAATGTATGGATCTGATGATATGATAGGGAGAATGAGAGGGAAATATATTACTTTTGGGAAAGCTTGGTCTGCAATAAATTCTGATAATCATAATTTAGCTCTAAGTCATTGTGATGATCGAATGACATTTATTAGATACGAACAATTAAGAGCAATGAAAAGAGGAATTCGAAATAGCAAATTAACGGAAAGTGAAAGGCAGGCTCTTTTTTATAATAATGCAAAAAATTTATTAGATTCTGTTAAATCTAGAAATTAAATTTTATCATAAAAACTTACAGTTATAGCTTCTAATTTAGCTTTTGCTATCGAAAGTTGCTCTTCTGATTCTTTGCTATCCTTGCCACCTAATTCTTCAATTTCTTTTTCAATTGAAGACTTGTCTAAGGAATTTAGTTCAACTACACTTTCTGCAAGAACGATACATTTCTCTGGATTAATTTCAGCAAAACCACCTGATACAAAAAATGATTTAACTAAATTTTTATCCTCACTATAAATCATTACTCTGCCAGGTCTTAATGAGGACATTACTTGACTATGTCCAGGTAAGATACCTAGATCACCATCTTTGCCTGGAACAATAATAGTTCCAACATCATCATTAAAGATGAGGTTTTCTGGAGAAACTAAATCAAAAGAAATTGTTGCCATTATGCAGCTTCAGCTTCTAATTTTTTAGCTTTTTCAATTGCTTCATCTATGCCACCTACCATATAAAATGCAGCTTCTGGCATATGATCATATTCTCCTTTTACGAGTCCATCAAAACTTTTTATGGTATCTTCAAGATCAACATATTTACCTGGTGAACCTGTGAAAACTTCTGCAACAAAAAATGGTTGGCTCAAAAACTTTTCTATTTTTCTTGCTCTAGCAACTGTTAACTTATCTTCTTCTGAAAGTTCATCCATTCCTAAAATAGCTATTATATCTTGAAGACTTTTATATGTTTGTAGAACTCTTTGTACTTCTCTAGCAACTCTATAATGATCATCACCAACAACTTGTGGGTCTAAAATTCTTGAAGTAGAATCTAGTGGGTCAACTGCTGGATATATTCCTTTTTCAGAAATAGCCCTATTTAAAACTGTTGTTGCATCCAAGTGTGAAAAAGATGTAGCAGGTGCGGGATCAGTTAAGTCATCTGCAGGAACATAGATTGCTTGCACTGATGTGATTGATCCTTTTTTTGTAGTTGTGATTCGTTCTTGTAAAGCACCCATATCTGTTGCAAGTGTTGGTTGATATCCAACTGCAGATGGTATACGTCCTAGAAGAGCTGACACTTCAGATCCAGCTTGAGTAAATCTAAAGATATTATCTACAAAAAATAAAACATCCTGTCCTTCTTCGTCTCTAAAATATTCTGCTTGGGTTAATCCTGATAGAGCAACTCTTGCTCTTGCTCCTGGTGGTTCGTTCATCTGACCATAAACAAGTGCAACTTTTGAGTCCTTACCTTTTAGATCAATAATTCCTGACTCAATCATTTCGTGGTACAAGTCATTACCCTCACGAGTTCTTTCACCTACTCCAGCAAATACAGAATATCCTCCGTGAGCCTTGGCAATGTTATTAATTAATTCCATAATTAAAACTGTCTTACCAACTCCAGCTCCACCAAATAATCCAATCTTACCACCTCTTGCATAAGGTGCTAGTAGATCAACTACTTTAATTCCTGTTACTAGAACTTCGGTTTCTGTAGATTGATCAACAAACTCTGGTGCTGGTCTATGAATAGGATAAGATTTACTCGTTCCAATATCACCTCTTTCGTCAACTGGTTCTCCTACAACATTCATAATTCTACCTAAAGTTTCCGGGCCTACAGGCATTGAAATAGGGGCACCTGTATCAGTAGCTGTTTGACCTCTAACTAGTCCATCTGTTGTGTCCATAGCAATTGTACGAACAGCATTTTCTCCTAAATGCTGAGCAACCTCTAGCATTAATCTTGTTCCGTTGTTGTCAACTTCTAGAGCGTTCATGATTGCAGGAAGTTCACCATCGAACTCTACATCAACAACAGCTCCGAGAACTTGCGATATTTTTCCAGTTAAATTGTTAGCCATATATCCCCCTTTATATTGATTCAGCTCCAGAAATAATCTCTATTAATTCTTTTGTAATGAACGCTTGTCGCGTTCTATTATACTTTAACGTTAAACTATCTATCATTTCACCTGCGTTTCGGGTTGCGTTGTCCATTGCGGCCATTCTTGCCCCCTGTTCCCCTGCATCACTTTCTAAAAGTACTTTAAATATTTGAATAGAAACATTTTTTGGAAGTAAATCCTTTAAAATTGTTTCTTCATCAGGCTCATAATCATAAATTGCATTTGAAGAATTTTCTTTTTCTTCTTCCTTTTCAGAATTTGAAACGTCTAATGGGATTAATTGTTGTTGTGTTACTTCTTGAGAAATAGCTGATTTAAATTTATTAAAAACTAATACGCATTTATCAAATTTACCCTCAAAGTATAATTCTTGAAGCTTATTAGAAATATTTAATGCAGACTCGTAACCAGTACTTGAAACATTTAAGTCGACAAAACTCTCTATAATTTGATCCTTCATTACTCTATTAAAAAAGTCTCTACTTTTTTTCCCAACTGGCATTAGTTGAACTTTTTTTCCATTACCCTCAAGTGATTTAACTAACTTAAAAGTTTCTCTATTTATGCTGCTGTTAAATCCACCACATAAACCTCTATCAGCACTTACTGGAACTACGATATAATTCTGATCATTGCCAGTGCCTGTTAAGAGTTTAATTATACCTTCCCCAGATGCAGCAGATGATGCAAGAGAGGAAAGCATCTCCTCTAGTCTTGATGAATATGGTCTTGCTGCTTCAGCTTTTTCTTGTGATCTACGTAGCTTACTTGCAGCAACCATTTTCATTGCTGATGTAATTTTTTTTGTAGATCCAACTGAATTGATCTGAGTTTTGATATCTTTTAAACTTGGCATAGATTAGTTACTTGCAAACTTTCCAACCAAATCATCTAAGATTGATTTTAATTTATCATCATTTTCTTTAGATAATTCTTTTTCATTAGCAATCGCGTCTAATAAATCACTATGCTTAGTTCTAATCTCATTTAAAACTTCTGCTTCAAACTTGACTACATCGCCTACTGCAACTTTATCAAGATATCCGCGCACACCTGCATAAATAGATACAACTTGCTCTGAGACCGTTAGTGGTGAATACTGACCTTGTTTTAAGATTTCAACTAGTCTTGCACCACGATCAAGTAATTGTTTCGTTGAAGCGTCTAAGTCTGATGCAAACTGAGCAAAAGCAGCCATCTCACGATATTGAGCTAATTCTAGTTTTACAGGACCAGCAATTTTTTTCATTGCTTTTGTTTGAGCTGCAGAACCAACACGACTTACAGAAAGACCAACGTTAATAGCAGGACGAATACCAGCAAAAAACAAGTTAGTTTCTAAAAATATTTGTCCATCAGTAATGGAAATAACATTTGTTGGAATATAAGCAGATAAGTCACCTGCTTGAGTTTCAATAATTGGAAGGGCGGTCAAACTTCCACCACCATGTTCATCACTCATTTTGGCAGCTCTTTCTAAAAGACGACTATGAATGTAAAATACATCTCCGGGATATGCTTCACGTCCAGGAGGTCTTCTTAATAGAAGAGACATCTGTCTGTAAGCAACAGCTTGCTTTGATAAATCATCATAAACGATTAATGCATGCATACCATTATCTCTAAAATACTCACCCATTGTACAGCCAGTATAAGCAGATAAAAATTGCAACGGTGCAGGCTCTGATGCAGTTGCAGATACAACAATTGTATATTCCATTGCACCATTATCTTCTAGCGTTTTTACAATTTGAGCAACTGTTGATCTTTTCTGACCAATAGCAACGTAGATACAATATAGCTTTTCTTTTTCATTGTCTGATTGATTTACAGATTTTTGATTTAAGATTGTATCAATAGCAACAGCAGTTTTACCTGTTTGTCTATCACCAATTATTAATTCACGCTGTCCTCTTCCAACTGGAACAAGAGCATCAAGTGCTTTAATTCCTGTCTGCATAGGTTCAGATACACTTTGACGAGGAATAATACCTGGGGCTTTTAATTCAATTCTTCTCTTTTCAGAAGATTGAATAGGACCTTTGCCATCAATAGGATTTCCTAAACCATCAACAACACGTCCTAACAATTCTTTTCCAACAGGAACGTCAACGATTTCTCCTGTACGTTTAACTGTGTCACCTTCTTTAATTCCAGTATCATCACCGAAGATTGAGACACCAACGTTATCCATTTCAAGGTTGAGGGCCATACCTTTAATGCCGCCTGGGAATTCTACCATCTCTCCAGCTTGTACTTGATCAAGACCATACACACGTGCAATTCCATCTCCAACACTTAGTACTGTTCCAACCTCAGCAACATCAGCTTTAGTTTCAAAATTAGCTATTTGGTCTTTAATTACAGATGATATTTCTGCAGCTTTAATTTCCATTATGCCCCCTTCATTGCAATTTTAAGTTTATTAATTTTATTCGCTATAGATGTATCAATCATTTTGGAACCAACCTTAACAATTAAACCACCAATAATGTCTTCATCAACATCAAAATTTAAAGATAATTTTTCACCTAAAGATTTTTTAAGTTGATTTGTAATATTATTTTTTTCATCATCAGATAATATGTTTGCTGATGTTATGTCAGCAGTAATATCACCTCTTTTTTCAGAGTTTATTTTTTTAAATTGTAAAATAATAGAACCGATATTTGAAATTCTTTTATTGCTATCAAGAACTTTTAAAAAAGTTGTCGTAAGATTATGTAAATTTGCTTTAGAAAATAATTTTAGCAAAATATTAAGCTTCTCATCTGAATTTACTAATGGACTTTTAATTACTTGTCTTAATTCTGAACTTTCTTTCAATGCTTTTAGCACTAATTCAAAGTCATTTAGAATATCATCAATACATTTTTTTTCAGAAGCAAGATCATAGAGAGCAGCTCCGTACCTTTCAGATATAAGGTCTCCAGATAATGTATTAGATGCCATAAATTACGCTCATAAGAAGTTTAGAGATAGGCTATTAACACATCAGAAAAAGTAGGTAAACTGTCAGTTTGTGCGTCAAATGAGTTAAATCGAAGATATTTTTAAAATTGTGGGTAAATTACATAAATGAGTAGGGATCGACATCAATAATTAACTTTACAGAAGAAGGTAATTTAGTCTTTTCGACAATTTTTTTTGTGAATTTATTCAGATTTTTTCTACTATTGCTCTTCAATAATATTCTGTACCGATATTGTCCTCTAAGCAAAAAAATTGGAGCTTCAACTGGACCTAGAATTTTAATATTTTCAGTATTTTGATCTTGTTGAGCCAGTCTTGAAGCTTGTTTAAGAACTAAAGCTTTTGTATGACTAGAAAGAATTATTGAAGTCATAAAACCAAAAGGAGGTATATTAAAATTCTTTCTCTCTTCCAAAGCCCTTTCAATAAAAGCTTCTCTTTCTCGAAGTTGAATCGACTTAATTATTTCTTGGTCTGGAAAATATGTTTGAAGAAAAACTTTACCAATTTTTTTTCCTCTACCAGCTCTTCCTCCAACTTGCTGAAGTAGATTAAAAGTTTTTTCTATAGCTCTAGGATCACCACCAAATAATCCTGCGTCCGCATCAACTATTCCTACTAATGACAAATTTGGAAAATCATATCCTTTTGCCATTATTTGTGTAGCTACAATTATATCTATATCTTTGTTGTTTATATCAGTAATAAATTTTTTAATTTTGTTTGGTGTGTTAACGTTGTCGCTAGACATGATGGAAATATTTTTCCCAGGAAAGAATTCTTTTAGCTCCTCTGCAACTCTCTCAACTCCAGGACCAACAAATTTTATACTATCTTTTTCATTACATTGAGGACAATCTAAATTTAATTTTTTTATAGTTCCACATTGATGACATAAGAAAACTTTTTTGTGTTGATGCATAACCATCCATGATGAACACTGATCACATTCATATCTGAATCCACAACTGTTACATAAGGTTAATGGAGAATATCCTCTACGGTTTAAAAAAATAAGAGTTTGTTCCTTATTTTCTAAGCACTGAGAAATAGAATCTATAATTGATTGTGAAATCCATTTATCTTTATCAAGTTTATTTTTATTTAAATCAATTATAGAAATTTCAGGTAATGGAGTTCCAGAAAATTGTTTTGATAAATAGACTTGATCATATTTTTTAATTTTAACATTATTTATTGTTTCTAAAGACGGCGTTGCTGAAGCTAATAATATAAAATTTTTTTCAATTTTAGCTCTTACAACTGCAAGATCTCTTGCTTGGTAACGTATATTGTCCTCTTGTTTATAACTAGAATCATGTTCTTCATCGACAACAATCAATCCTAAGTTTGTAAAAGGAAGAAACAAACTTGAACGAGCACCAATAACAATTACTGGATCTCCAACAAAACATTTATGCCAAATTTTTTGCCTATTTTTTTTTGTAATTTTAGAATGCCACAAACACACTTCCATTCCAAAACGCTTCTTTACTCTTGTCTCTAATTGCGGTGTTAGGCTAATTTCTGGAACCATTATTAATATTTGTTTTTTTTCTTTTAAAAATTTATCTATTATTTCAAAATATACTTCAGTTTTACCAGAGCCTGTTACACCTTCTAATAAAACAGGTTTATTTGATTTATTAAATGATTGAGTAATTTCTTTGAATGAATTTGCTTGCTCTTCACTTAAGGTCACTAAAGAAGGTTTGGTGTTATTGAAACTATCTAATTTTTCTTTATCAAATTCAACTATATCATTATTAATAAGAAATAATTTTAAAACTGCTCCTAGTGGAGCTAAAGTATAACTTGCGATCCAATTTATAAAATCGATTGAAGAACTCTGAAGGATAAGATCATTACAAATTTGTGTAACCTCTTTAATATCATATCCAGGATTTTTAACATTCTTCTTCCAAATAATTCCAGCTTCTATTTTTTTTCCAAATGGAACTAAGACTACTTGACCAATTTCAAGTTGCTCATTTGTTGAAGAATAGGTGAAAACTTTATCGAAAGGTCTTGTTACTACTACATCGTACAACATTATATTTATGTTTTTTTTATATGTTAACTTTCTAAATAACTTGTATATGGTATACAACAAACAATGAAATTTTTTATAGACACTGCCGATATACCAGAGATTGAAGAGTTAATGCCTAGTGGATTAATAGATGGTGTTACGACAAACCCATCTCTTATTGCAAAAAGTGGTAAGGATATGGGAGAAACAATTAAAACAATTTGCTCAATAGTATCCGGTCCAGTAAGTGCAGAAGTGACAGCAATGGAATATAACAAAATGCTTGAAGAAGGTGAGTACTTAGCATCATTAGCTAAGAATGTTGCTGTAAAAGTTCCTCTTACACCTGCTGGTCTTCAAACTTGCAAAGCTCTTAGAGAAAAAGATATCATGGTAAATGTAACATTATGTTTTAGTGCTGCTCAAGCAATACTAGCCGCTAAAGTTGGTGCAACATTTATATCTCCTTTTGTGGGAAGATTAGATGACATTGGTGAAAAAGGAATGGATCTGATTTCAGATATAGTAATAATGTATGAAAATTATGGATTTGATACGGAAGTATTAGTTGCTTCGGTAAGAAACACTCAACATCTTATTGATGCAGCTGTAATTGGTGCCCATGTTTCAACTCTACCACCTAAAGTTATTCACGAATTATATAAACATCCTCTGACAGATAAAGGACTTAAAGCATTTCTTGATGATTGGGCAAAAACAGGACAGCAAATCTTGCCAAAATAATCGTCATGGCCCATGAAGATGAAATTAGTGAAAAACAAATAATAAATTTTTTAAAAAAAAATAAAAATTTTTTTGTCAAAAATTCAGAATTAGTTAATGAACTAAATTTTCCAACCGTAGATAATAGTTCTGATAAGGTTGTTGATTTAGAAGCTTATAGATATAAAAAAATATCGCAACAAAATATAGATCTACAAAATCAAATGACAAAAGTACTACTTGCAGGAAAAAGTCATTTAAATGCTCAAAAAAGAATTCTAAAATCTACAATTAGAATTCTAAATATAAAAAGTTTACAAAAATTAATAAGCTTAATTAAAAATGATCTTAAAACAATTTTAGGTTGTGATGAAATGAATTGTTTTGTTACAAATGAAAATATTAAAGCAGAAAACTTATCACAACTAGACATTAAAATTGCAAATAGTTATTTTAAAAACAAAATGGTTACAAATTTAAATCAAAATCCAAAAGGTTTACTTTTATTTTTTCCTAATAAATCAGCAACGATAAAATCGTATATTTTATTAAAAGTTAAATTTCGTGAAGATAGTCTAATATTGGCTATGGGATCAAAAGATAAAAATAAATTCACAGTTGATATGCAAACTGATCTTGTTGAGTACTTAATTAAAATTATAGAAGTAAATTTATTAAGTATTAAATGAAAGGAAGGTAAAATGAAAGGTTATAGATTTATTACAGATGATGACACTGTTGATTTTTGCCAAAGAGTAACAGAGGCACTCTCTAATGGATGGAAATTACATGGTGAACCAAAAATGACTTTTGATCATAAAAGAAAAGTTATGAGGTGCGGTCAAGCAGTTGTAAAACAATCATCAAAAAAATACAAAAAAGGAATGGATCTAGCTAAAATTTAAATATGAATTGCTCTACCATCTACACTTAAAGCTGCTTCTTTTACTGCTTCACTAGTTGTCGGATGAGCATGACATACTCTAGCAATATCTTCTGCACTACCACCAAATTCTATTGTCGTAACAATTTCAGCGATCAACTGTCCAGCATCATGGCCGATTATATGAGCACCTAAAATTTCATCTGTTTGTTTATCAACCAAAATTTTAACAAATCCTTCTGATGCAGAGGTAGTTAAGGCACGGCCATTTGCCATAAAAGGAAATTTTCCAACCTTGAAGTCTTTCTTTTCTTGCTTGAGTTGTTCCTCTGTTTTTCCAACTGATGCTATCTCTGGATTGGTATAAACAATCGCTGGTATAGCGTCGTAATTTATATGAGGTTTTTGACCGTTTATAAATTCAACACAAGCCACTCCTTCTTCTTCAGCTTTGTGTGCTAGCATTGGTCCTGGAGCTACATCGCCAATTGCGTAGATTCCTTCAACAGAAGTTTGAAAATTATCTTTAATCTCAATGGATTTTTTTGCGGTTAATTTAATACCAATTTTTTCGAGACCCAGTCCCTCTGTGTTTGGTTTTCTTCCTACTGACATTAAAACTATTTCGTAGTTTTCTTTTATTTTCTTTTTATCTGATGTTTCCATCTCAACATCTACACCAGACTTACCAGATTTTGCAGAACTAACTTTATGGGATAATTTAAATTCTAATCCTTGTTTAGTTAACATTTTCATAAACTCTTTTGCAATTTCACCATCCATAGTTGGAACAATTCTATCAAGAGCTTCAACAACTGTTACCTTTGAGCCTAATCTACTCCATACTGATCCCATCTCTAGTCCAATATATCCACCACCAATAACTAGGAGTGATTTTGGTATTTTAGATAGAGAAAGAGCACCTGTTGAAGATACTATTTGTTTTTCATCAACAGGAATATTTGGTATCTCAATCGAAGATGATCCTGTTGCGATAATAAAATTTTTAGCACTGGCAGTAATTTCATTTTTTCCATTTGTAACAGAAATAGTATTTTTATCTACAAATGAAGCCATGCCAGGAATATGCGTTATTTTATTTTTCTTAAATAAAAAACCGATCCCTGTTGTAAGTTTTTTTACAATCTTAGTTTTGCGATCCATCAAAACATTTAGGTCTAAATCAATCTTTGATGTTTTTATGCCATGCTCTGCAGCATGATTTGAAATTTCAACAAATTTTTCAGATGAATTTAATAATGCTTTAGAAGGTATGCATCCAATGTTCAAGCAAGTTCCACCAAGTGATGGCTCTTTTTCTATACAAGCAACCTTCATTCCAAGTTGAGCTGCTCTGATTGCAGCTACATATCCGCCAGGTCCCGCACCAATTACTATTAAATCAAAATCTTCCATTTTATATTCCTAATACTAATTCGGATGGATCTTCTAGAAGTTCTTTCACTTTCACTAAAAATCCAACACTTTCTTTTCCATCAATAATTCTATGATCATAACTTAATGCAACATACATCATTGGCCTAATTACTATTTCATCATTTACAACTACTGCTCTTTTTTGAATATTATGCATCCCTAAAATTCCAGATTGAGGTCTATTGATTATTGGGGTGCTGAGCATTGATCCGTAAACGCCACCATTTGAAATTGTAAAAGTTCCACCAGTCAAATCGTCCATGGTCAGCGTTCCGTCTTTGGCTTTTGTACCAAGATCAATAATTTTAGTTTCTATTTCTCCAAAACTCAATTGATCGGCATCTTTAAGTATTGGTACGACTAATCCTTTTTCAGTTCCAACAGCTATACCTATATCAAAATGATTTTTATAAATTATATTTTCATCTTTAATTTCAGCATTCACAGCTGGATACTCTTGCAAACTTTTTACTACCGCTTTTACAAAAAATGACATGAAACCTAATTTGACCTCATACCGACTTTGAAATTCTTGGTTTTTTGATTTTCTAATTTCCATAACTTTGGACATGTCAATTTCATTGAAAGTCGTAAGTATGGCTGCTGTATTTTGAGCCTCCTTTAAACGTTTAGATATTGTCTGTCTGATTTTAGACATTTTAATTACTTCTTCTCTTTCACCTTTCTTAGTGCTTGTTTTATTTGAAGAAGAAAGATGAGAAACTACATCTTCTTTATTAATTCTTCCATCAGAACGGGATGAGGTGACATCTTCGAGTTTAATATTATTTTCTTCAGCAATTTTTCTTGCAGATGGTGAAGATTTGGCAGGTGAAGATTTTGTTTCAACCTTAACTTCTTTTACTTCTTCTTTTACCTTTTCTTCTTTAGTTTCGGTTTTTTTAGGAGTTGGTTTTTTACCTTTAGATTCATCTAAGATTCCTAAAATACCTCCAATTTCAACATCAGTTCCTTCAGAAACTTTTATTTCTTTTAGAGAGCCTGCATGAGGTGCTGGTACTTCAACTGTAATTTTGTCTGTCTCAATTTCAACTAAAGGTTCATCTGCTTCAAAATTATCACCTATATTCTTAAGCCATTTTGAAACAGTTGCTTCCGTAATTGACTCTCCAAGTGTTGGAACTATTAATTCAGTGCTCATTAATTAAATGCTTAATAACATTTACGTCAATTTATTCAATTGGCAGATTAGTCTTTAATTTTGTTGAAATACCTGCCCAAGATTTGATAATTTTGCTAATCGAATCTTCAGTTGCCATTTTTATAATAGTTTCTTGGTTACTTAAGTGTCTTTCTAAAGAACCAGCGGCAGGAGACGCAGCTGGACTTCTACCAACATAGAATATTTTTTCTTGTTTAACTTTGGCTTCCTGCATAACACTTTCCAATCTACCTTTCACAAAACCCCAGGCACCCATATTTTTTGGCTCTTCTTGTGCCCAGATAATTTCTGCATCAGTATAATGTTTTAATTCATCTCTAAAGTTTTCATAAGGAAATGGATAAATCTGCTCCAATCTTATTATAGAGAGATTTTTAATTTTATTTTTTGCTATGTGATCTGCAAGTTCAAAATATATTTTACCAGAGCAAATGATTAATCTTTTATTTTTCCTTTTTTCTTTAACAGATAATTTATCAGTAAGAATTCTATGAAAAGTTGATCCATTAATATAATCCTCAATATTAGAAACATTAGATTTATGTCTAAGTGTAGATTTTGGTGTAAATATAATTAGAGGTTTCCTAAAGTTTCTATGTAGTTGCCTTCTTAAAACATGAAAATAATTAGCAGGACTTGTGCAATTAACAATTTGCATATTATCTTCCGCACACATCTGTAAAAATCTTTCTAATCTTCCACTTGTATGCTCAGGACCTTGGCCCTCATGTCCGTGGGGAAGAAGCATCGTTAAACCAGACATTCTCAACCATTTTCTTTCTCCAGAACTAATGAATTGATCAATCATAATTTGTGCGCCATTTGCAAAATCACCAAACTGCGCTTCCCATATAACAAGTGTCTTAGGATCTACTTGTGAATATCCATATTCAAAACCAAGAACACCAAACTCAGATAAAAAACTATCTATAATTTCAAAGTAACCTTGCTTGTTTTGAAAGTGTCTTAATGGAACAAAACGATTTTCATTTTCTTGATCATATAGAACACCATGTCTATGACTAAATGTTCCTCTTCCAACATCTTGTCCAGATATTCGAACACCGTATCCCTCATCAAGAAGTGTTGCTAAAGCTAAACTTTCAGAGGTTGCCCAATCAATACCTTTTCCGTTGATGACACTTGTTAATCGATCCCCATAAATTTTTTTTATTCTTCTATGAGCATTAAAATCTGCAGGTATTTCATGAATTTTTTTAGCAACGTTAATTAATTTTTTTTCTTTTACAGATGTTTTTCCTCTTCTTGCATCAAATGTTGCAGTAGATAAACCTTTCCAAGTTCCCTCTAACCAATCTACTTTATTTGGTTTATAATTTTTAGTTGATTCAAATTCTTTATCTAAAAAATTTTTAAAAGAATCTACAATGTCTCTAGATTCTTCTTCTGAAAGAGTATTATTCTCAATTAATTTTTTTTCATATTTTTTTCTTGTAGTGATTTGTTTTTTGATAGCCTTATACATTAGTGGCTGAGTAAAAGAAGGTTCATCAGCTTCGTTATGTCCTGATCTTCTGTAGCAAAACATATCTACAACAACATCGACTTTAAATTTATTTCTAAATTCCGTTGCAAGTCTACAAACATGAACTACTGCTTCTGGGTCATCGCCATTAACATGAAATATTGGTGCCTGAACCATTTTTGCAATTTCAGTACAATAAGGTGCTGATCGTCCATATTGTGGCATAGTTGTAAAACCTATCTGATTGTTAATTACAAAATGAATAGTACCACCTGTTTTAAACCCTCTTAATTGTGACATAGCAAATGTTTCGGCCACAACTCCTTGTCCAGCTATTGCTGCATCTCCGTGAATTAATAAACCTATAACTTTATCTGTTGTTTTATCTTTAGCTAAAGTTTGTTTAGCTCTTACTTTTCCTGCCACAACTGGGTTAACTGCTTCTAAATGTGATGGGTTAGAAGTGAGCGATAAATGAATTTTCTTTTTTTCAAATTCACGATCAGCAGAAACTCCTAAATGATATTTTACATCACCCGAACCTAGTACCTCATTTGGATCGTTTAAAGATCCTTGGAATTTTGATAATATTTTTTTGTAAGGCATTTCCAAAACACTTGATAGAAGTGTTAGTCTCCCTCGATGAGCTGTTCCAATAATAATATCTTCAATTCCAGACAAACATGCCTGTTTAACAATTTGCTCTATCCCAGGTATCATCGCTTCACCACCTTCGATACCGTATCTCTTTGTACCTAAAAACTTTTTATCTAAAAACTGCTCAAATAGTTCTGATTCAACTAATCTTTTATAGATTGCTTTTTTTCCCTCATTTGTAAAATTTGTTTTATTTCTTACTTCTTCAATTCTTTCTTGGACCCATTGTTTTTGATCAGCTTGTTGTATGTGTAAAAATTCAACACCAATTGAAGCAGAATAAGTTTCTTTTAATATTTTAATAATATTTTTTAATTTACCTTTTTCTAAACCCAAACTTCCATCAATGAATATTTCTTTTTCTAAATCTGATTCAATGAAACCATAGCTTTTATAATCTAATTCTTGAGGATACTCTCTTTCAGATATTCCTAAAGGATCAAGATCCGCAATTAAATGTCCATTAATTCTAAAAGCTCTTATTAATCTTAATGCTCTAATTGAATCTAAAGTTGAAATTCTAAATTCCTCAGAATTATAATTCGCATTTGATTTTATGACCTTGGTTATGTAATTTTTATCAATTATACTTGATGGACGTTCTTTCCATTCTGGTCCTCCAAAATCTTTAAGAACAGAGTAGTCATCTTCATTTAAATTATTAAAAAAATCTTTCCAAGTTGTATCCACACTTTCAGGGTCATTTCTAAATTTAGAATATAGTTCGGCTACATATGGAGCATTAGCACTATTTAAGAAAGTATCATTCATAGAATTCTATTAAACTAAAACCATTTCGCATAACAATCATACTAATGGAAACTAATTATTCCTATTTTGCATTGCTAATTTCATAGTTTTTCCCAATGATGCCGGGGATTTTGAAACCAAAACTCCAGCATTTTCTAAAGATTTAATTTTGGAATGTGCTGTACCTTTTGAACCTGAAACGATAGCACCTGCATGACCCATACGTTTTCCTTTAGGAGCAGATTGTCCAGCTATAAATGCTGAAACTGGTTTTTTTCTTTTTGAATTTGAAATAAATTCTGCCGCATTTTCTTCCTCCTCGCCACCAATTTCACCTATCATTAATATTCCCTCAGTCTCATCGTCTTCTAAAAATAACTTTATACAATCTACAAAATCCATACCGTGTATTGGGTCTCCACCAATACCAACACATGTTGATTGACCTAATCCTACCTCTGTTGTTTGTGCAACAGCTTCATAAGTTAATGTTCCTGATCTACTCACAATACCTATTTTACCTTTTTTATGGATGAAACCAGGCATGATACCAATCTTACATTCGGAAGGTGTTATTAAACCTGGGCAGTTTGGCCCAATCAAATATGTTTTATTGTTAATAATTCTTTTTTTTATATCAATCATATCTAAGACTGGAATACCTTCTGTAATGCATACAATTAATTCAATGTTTGCATCTAAAGCTTCGTGGATTGCTTTAGCAGCAAACTTAGCGGGCACATAAATGACTGTTGCGTTTGCTTCAGTTTGTTTAACTGCATCAGCAACGGTATTAAACACCGGTAAATTTAAATGGGTCTGCCCTCCTTTACCAGGCGTTACACCACCTACAAGGTTTGTACCATATGCTATAGCTTGATCAGAATGATATGTTCCTTGTGAACCAGTAAAGCCTTGGCAAATAAGTCTAGTATTTTTATTAACTAAAATTGACACTATTCTGATAACTCCACAGCTTTCTGAGCTGCATTTGAAAAATCATCAATTGAAATTAATCCTAATGATGAATTATTTATAATGTCTCTTCCCTCTTTAGAATTTGTTCCTTGAAAACGTACAACAACAGGAAGTTTAAAATCTAATTCTTTAATTGCATCAATGATGCCGTTGGCAATCATATCACAATGGATGATTCCTCCAAAAATATTTATGAAGACAGATTTCACATTTTTATCTGATTGAATAATCTTGAAAGCTTTAATGGCTCTTTCTTTATTTGCTGTACCACCTAAATCTAAAAAATTGGCTGGCTCCATTCCAAATTGTTTAATAATATCCATAGTTGCCATAGCTAGCCCAGCTCCGTTAACCATACAGCCTATTTTTCCATCTAGTTTAATGTAAACCATATCGTTTTCAGAAGCTTCAAGTTCTAAATCATTTTCTTCTGAAGTATCTTTTAATTTTTCAATGTCAGACTGTCTATACAGAGCATTATCATCAATATTAATTTTAGCATCTAAAAGAATTAGTTTTTCATCTTTTGTCACAACTAGAGGATTAATTTCAATTAAAGAAGCATCTATTTCGACATAGGCTTTACATAAATTTGAGACAATTTCTTTAAATTGGTTAAACTCATTAATAGAAAAATTTAATTTATTTTGAAGACTATCACTAATTGTAAAATCTTCTAAGTTATCAAAGTAAACATATTGAATTCTTTCTGGTGTTTTCTCAGCTACATCCTCTATGTCTACACCACCAGCATCAGATACCATCATCATTAATTTAGATTGATTCCTATCAAGAAGAATACTTAAATAATATTCCCTATCAATTTCGCATCCAGCTTCTAAATAAATTCTATTTACTAACTTTCCCTCATTACCTGTTTGTTTTGTAATCAATATGTTACCCATCATTCCTTTTGCAATTTTTTGCACATCATCAATTGATTCTGTTATTTGTACTCCACCTTTTGTATTAAATGGTTTTAAAAATTTCCCTGCTCCTCTTCCTCCAGCATGTATCTGTGATTTAATAACCCAAGGTGGTCCTTTTATATTTTGTAAATCTTTTTCTAAATCATCAACATTTTCAATGTAACTTTTGCCTTCAAGTATAGGTAGATTGTACTTTCTTAGTAGATCTTTAGCTTGGTATTCATGCAAATTCATTTTGATAAAAAGGTAATAGTTAGATTAGATGAAAAATACAATTATTTTTTATTTTTCTTATTTAGAAGCTTGTTAGACAATATAGTTAATGATTTTACTGCTTTAACGGAATGATTAAATTCTTTCTTTTCATTATTATTAAGTTTTAACTTAATAATTTTTTCAACACCTTTTTTGCCAATGATAACTGGAACTCCAACATATAGTCCTTTTACTCCATATTCACCATTAAGATATGCAGCACATGGTAATAATCTTTTTTGATCTAACAAAAATGACTCTGCCATTTGTATAGCTGAAGAAGCTGGTGCATAGTAGGCAGATGTGTTCATGAGTTTTACAATTTCAGCACCTCCATCACGTGTTCTTTGAATAATTTTGTCGATATTTTTTTTTGTTGTCCACTTCATCTTTATTAATTCAGGTACAGGAATACCTGATACTGTTGAGTATCGCATAAGCGGAACCATCGTGTCACCATGACCGCCTAAGACAAAAGCGCTGATATCATTAATTGACACATTAAACTCCTTGGATAAAAAGTATTTTAATCTTGCACTATCCAAAACACCTGCCATACCAATACACATATTTGTTTTAAGGCCTGATGATTTCTGAAGGACACTTACCATTGCATCGAGTGGATTAGTAATGCATATAACAAATGCTTTTGGACAATATTTTTTAATATTTTTCCCTACATTTTGAATGATAATAGAATTTTTTTCTACAAGATCATCTCGGGACATGCCTGGTTTTCTTGGAAAACCTGCAGTAACTATTACTACATCAGAATTTTTGATATCTCTAAATCTTGAAGTACCTTTAAAATCTGCATGAAATCCCTCAATGGAAGATGACTGAGCAAGATCTAAAGATTTGCCCTTAGGCATCCCTTCAAAAATATCTAATAAAACTACATCACCTAATTCTTTTAAACTAACAAGTTGTGCTAAAGTCCCACCGATATTACCTGCTCCAATAAGAGCAATTTTTTTTCTCATTTAAGTTTTATACTTTAATTACAATTCTGTAACAATAGCCTTTTTAAGTCCAGCAATTTCTTTGGCTGGATTTAGACCTTTAGGACAAGACCTAGTACAATTCATTATTGAATGACATCTATAAAGTTTTAATGAATCATTTATTGCTTTTAATCTCTCTTTTCTTTCTGTGTCTCTAGAGTCACTTACCCATCTTGCTGCTTGTAAAAGGACTGCAGGTCCTAGATACTCATCTCCATTCCACCAATAACTTGGACAAGAAGTAGTACAGCAAAAACATAATACACACTCCCATTTGCCATCTAGTTTTTCTCTATCTTTTGGTGATTGTTTTTTTTCGTCTCCTGAGTTTTTTTCTTCATTTGTTTTTTCACGCTGCAACCAAGGTTTAATGGAAGCCAGTTGCTCATAAGCCTTACTAAGGTCTGGAACTAAATCTTTTACTACACGCATATGTGGAAGAGGGTAAATTTTTATTTCATTCTTAATATCAGACATACTTTTCAAACATGCTAATGTGTTAACACCATCAATATTCATAGCACAAGAACCACAAACTCCTTCTCTGCAAGATCTTCTAAATGTTAAAGTTGGATCAATTTCGTTTTTTATTTTCATAAGTGCGTCTAAAACCATTGGGCCACACTTTTCTTGATCTATCTCATAATTATCTATCCTAGGATTTTTATCATCTTCGGGATCCCATCTGTAGATTGCAAGTTTCTTCGGATCGTTTGCAGGTTCTTTTAGTTGGTGAGTTTTCCCCTTAGTTATTTTTGAATTTGCAGGAAGTGTAAACTGAGCCATTAGTAAACTCTTCTTTTAGGTGGTATTGGTTGAACATGATTAGTTAGAGTATTCATATGAACACCTCTGGAACCCATACTCACATCTCCCTTATCGTTTAACCAAGCTAAAGAGTGAACTAACCAATTATTATCATCTCTTTCTTTATAATCTTCTCTTGCATGTGCACCTCTACTTTCAGTTCGATTTAACGCAGAATGAAGAGTAACTTTTGATTGTGCCATTAAATTGTGTAACTCTAAAGCTTCGACCAAGTCCGTATTAAAGATTAATGATTTGTCTTTAATATCTATGTCATCCATTGAGCTCTCAACTTTTGAATATTCTTCAATACCTTTTGATATGAGATCATGTGTTCTAAATACTGCGCATTTTTGCTGCATTATATGTTGCATAGAAGTACGAAGTTCTCCAGTTGTAGAGTTTCCTTTGCTGTTTCTAATCTTGTCAAATCGCTCAATAATATTATCTGTTTTTGATTTACTAATTTCAATTTTTTTAGAATTTGGTTTTACTTTTTCTTTACATGTTAAACTAGCTGCTTTGCCAAAAACAACAAGATCGATTAATGAATTTGTGCCTAATCTATTAGCACCGTGTACAGAAACACATGCAGCCTCACCAACAGCCATTAAACCTTCACATACATTATCTGGGTTTTCATTTGTTGGCCTTAGAACTTCTGTTCTATAATTTGTCGGTATACCACCCATATTATAATGAACTGTTGGAAGAACTGGTATTGGATCTTTAGTTAGATCAACTCCGGCAAATATTTTTGCAGTTTCTGAAATACCAGGTAATCTTTTATGTAATGTATCAGCATCAATGTGCTCAAGATGAAGTAGCACATGATCGGCTTTATCTCCACAGCCTCTATTTTCACTAATTTCAATAGTCATTGCTCTGCTTACTACATCCCTTGATGCTAGATCTTTTGCATTTGGAGCATATCTTTCCATAAATCTTTCACCATCACTATTAGTTAAATATCCACCTTCTCCTCTTGCTCCCTCAGTGATCAACACTCCTGCACCATAAACTCCTGTTGGATGGAACTGAATAAATTCCATATCAGAAAGAGGTAAGTTTTGTCTTAAAGCCATTGCACTACCGTCACCAGTACAAATGTGAGCACTTGTGGATGAGAAGTAAGCTCTTCCATATCCACCAGTAGCTAGAATAGTTTGATGAGATAAAAATCGATGGATTGATCCATCCTCTAAGCACCATGTTACCACACCAATGCAATTACCTTGATCATCAGAAATTAAATCTAAAACAAAATATTCAATATAAAATTCTACATTATTTTTAAGTGATTGCTGATAAAGGGTATGGAGTAAAGCATGTCCTGTTCTATCAGCTGCTGCACAAGCTCTCATAGCAGGAGCTCCCTCGCCATTATTGGTTAAGTGTCCACCAAAAGGTCTTTGATAGATCTTGCCATCATCTGTTCTACTAAATGGCATGCCATATTCTTCAAGTTCAATTACTGCTTCAGGGGCTTTAGAACATAAGTATTCAATTGCATCTTGATCACCAAGCCAATCGGAACCCTTAACTGTATCATACATGTGCCACTTCCAATTATCTTCACCCATATTACCTAGTGCTGCTCCAATTCCACCTTGTGCTGCAACAGTATGACTTCTTGTTGGAAAAACTTTTGATATACAGGCTGTTTTTAATCCAGATTCAGCACATCCAAGCGTAGCTCTCAGTCCTGACCCACCAGCTCCAACAACTACAACGTCATAATGGTGATCAATAATTTTGTATGAATTAGTCATTTAAAACACCATTCTCACTAAATTTACAGTAATTAAAATCATGATAAAATAAACAAGAAAATTAACTGATACTATAATAAATTTGGCTGTCTTTTTCGATGTGACATAATCTTCAATAATTGTTTGCAGTCCTAATTTTGAATGCAGAAGCATAGATTGCATCATCACAAAAAATAAGAATGCATTAACATAGGATTGAAAAAAAATTTCTATTTCAGAATAATTCATCTTTGATAATGATATTGCAGAGTATATAAACCAGAACGTCAATGGTATTAAAATTGAAGCAGTAATTCTTTGGGTTAGCCATTTAAAAGCATAATTTTTCATGCGAAGTACCAGACAACTAAACTAGAAATTAAAGTTAAACATATAACTGCATAACCCGATTTATATACTTGAGATAATTCCATTCCAATACCGAATGACCAATATAATTTTCTACATCCATTAAATAAATGGTAAAAAATACCGACAGTCCAAATCATTAGAACTAGTTTAAAAAAAATACTCTTAGATAGAGTTTCAAAATAAATATAAAATTCGGGACCAAAACTAATTAAAAAAAACCAAATTGAAATTAATAGTGCACCCACACTTAATCCTATTCCAGATATCCTATGAAAAATTGAAAATACTGCTGTAAGTACTCTTTTGTGAATAGATAGGTGAGGTGATAATGGTCTATTATCAGTCATTTTTTTCATTTTTTTTATGTTTCATAAGTAAGTATTTTTCTTCAAATTTCAAAATATTAATGGTTTAGTTATTTTTTTCTTACTATCACGGAAGTTTGTAAAATGTTGATAAAAAGTGCCAAATTTTATGAAAATCATCCGAATTTAATGCCAAATTTAACTAAAAATCTTGAATTTTAAATAGATAGATATTACTCTTAATAAGCCGGATAATACTCGTTTCTTAGCTTCGGAGGAACGCCAAGAATTTTAATTATCTTACCCGCCGTTTGATAATTAGTTGAGTTTCTTATTCTAGAGAGGTGTCTGCCAAGGTACAAACTAGTTTTAGAGTCCGGCCTACTTTAAATTTTTATTAAAAAATTCTTCCATCTTTTTGGAGTATACTTCGGGATATTTAAACATAGCATCTACATGATAAGAGTCTTCAACTAACCAAAACTCAGCATTAATTTTATTTTGATTTGTGTATTCTTTAAAATAATTAAAGTGTCTTGTTAAGATTCTTGTATCAGAGTCGCCATGAGTAAAAAAATAATATTGGTTCTTTGATAATTTTTTAGCTGGAGATAATTCTCTTGGATCTGTTTCAGTTAAGATTCTTCCAGCTAAACTAACTACTGGCCCAAATTCTATAGCAAGACCATATCTTGCTATTTCATCTTTTAAAATCATATTAAATTCAGCAAGTGAACTATCTGCCCACACTGCACCTATTTCCGGTTCTGCATGTGCTGCAAAAATAGAGGTGCTTGCACCAAGAGATATTCCATGTAATCCAATACTATTAGACTTGAAACCAATTTTTTTTAAAAAATCAAATGCACCAAGAATATCATTATATGACTTTAAACCTAAATCATCATAACTACTTACAGTATCACTTTGGCCGTAGTTTCTTAAATCTATCGTAAGAACATTAAATTTTTTATTAACTAAAAAACTTGCAATAAGATTTGCTTCAGACTTACATTTACCATTCGGGCTTATACCATGTGTTACAATTATAATTGGTCTATTTGGAAAATAATTAAACAGCCATCCATTAATCTTGATGTCTGAGTCACGAGATTGAAAGTATACATCCTGCCATTCATCTAAATAATAGTCTTTAAAGTTAAAATTTTCTCTTACTTTTTGTCGTGCAAGAATAGAATATTCATGTGAGTCAACTGTTGTACTCCATGAGTTAGGAAGAGATCCTTCATGTAAACCACAAGTTGGATCTATTTTTAAAATTTGATAAGCAACATAAAAACCTGCAGTAAAATAAACTACTATTAATAAAACTACTGAACTTACTAAAAATCTGATTAAGTATTTCATGAATCTGGTTTTACTATGGTCATTTCATATAATCTGCTAGCAGTTCTTTTAAATTCTTCTGCTAAACTATTTATATTATTTAATGAATTTATAGGTTTTGATGCTAAAATTACAATTGAACAATTATTTTCATATAACATGTCAATTAATCCAATAAATCTTCTGCATGCATCTTTTTTCTGATTATCAAATTCAGGAACATTTTTTAAAAATACCAACTTAAATTTATCTGCAATATTTTTGTAATCTTCATTACCAAAATTTACTTCACAAAGATTTTCAAAATCTATCATCATTAAATTTGATGTACATTTATCAAACTCTAGTTCACGACTTTTAGATTTTATTTTTACAGTTGTTAAATGGGAAGGGTCTACAAAGCGATTAAATAATTTTTCAAATTCATTTGACGTTTCAGTTGTTATAGGTGTGAAATATGTCTTTGATTGATTTAACGTTTGTCGACGAAAATCAGTTTTAATACTAATATCATAAAGAAAAAAATTTTTTTTAACTAAATCAATAAATGGCAGAAAGTCATTTCTTTGTAAACCGTCTTTATATAAATTATCTGGATGAAAATTTGACGACAGTAATACAAATATTTTATATTTAGAAAAATAATTAAATATTTTTTTTATTATTAGTGCGTCAACAATATTAAATATATGTAATTCATCAATAAATATTATTTTGTAATCTCTACTTAAATTTTTTACATAGTTTTCGATTGCAAGTTCTTTATTTTCTGATTTTTTAACTTGTTCATGGATTTCATTCATTAAGTTATTAAAATGAATTTTTTTTCCAATCTTAGTATTTTGATAAAATAAATTTAATAAAAATGTTTTTCCTGTTCCAACTTGACCATAAAGATAAATTCCTTCGAAAATTTTATCCTTAAAAAATAACTTTGTTTTACTAAAAGATGACCATACATTATCTGCTTGTTTTAAAAATTCAATTTGATCTTTATTTTTTTTAATAAAATTATTTTCAACAAAACTATTGTATTGATCAATAACATTAAACATTATTTTTTACCTAAGTACTGTTCAAGTTGTTTTAAAGTTTCTAGTTCACCACTGCTGATGCTTCTATTTTCTTTTTTCTTTTTTAATCTTTTATACTCCTTGATTAGAAAATTAAGACTCTCCATTATTTGTTTATTCATGTTTTATAAATTATAGGTAAAATTGATGATACAACAATCATAATGGAGCTGACTAAAAATATAACTGATATTCCATAACCCCAATCAATAATATAACCAAAAACTACAGGCGATAAGGCACTCGCAAAAACCCCAACTGCGTGCAGTAAAGCTTTAGCAGTTCCAATACTTTTCACTCCGTAAATTTCTGCCCAGAGTGATCCCATAAACGGTGCTGATAAACCTAAGTTAAATCCAAACAAAGACATGTAAAGCACGAATGACCAATAATTATTAAAGAAGAAAAGAATGATGATACAGAGTAACAAAGGTAATAGCACAAAAGGTATTGCTTTCTTTGTATTTATCTTATCTATTAAGGGTCCTCCTATTAATAAACCTAAAATAGAAAATAATCCAAAATATATATAACCGTTTCCAAGCATTTCCATTGTCCACCCTTTAGCATCAAAAATATAAATCTGATGAAACATTAGCCCAGTACCAATAAATGGAAAAGCTGCAGCTAATGGAAAATAAATGAAAAAAACTCGGTCTTTTAAAATTTCTGTAATAGACCAACTTTTATGTGTTTTTTCATTATCAATATTTTTTTGAAGAGCAGAATCCCTGCTTTTTTGATTATGAAGAATAAAGTATATTATTGGTATTAAAATCAAAAGAGTCAAAGTTGTTAAAAACCAAAGAGTTTTAAAATTAAAGTATGAGTCCAAATTAACTATAATCTTTGGTAAAAACATTATACCTAACATTCCTCCAAGTGTTGCAACAGATATTGCCTTACCTCTATCAATTAAAAAATATCTTGCCATTGAAGTTGAGCCGGCATGTGTCATAGCTCCCTGTCCAAAAAAACGTAATAAAAATAAAATAAGAAAAAGATGAAAAATATTATCGAAAATAAAATAAAAACCAATGCAAGCAAAAGCTAAACCAAGAATAATACCTATGGAGTATAATCTTAAATCAATTTTATCTATTAATTTAGCAAAGTTTATAAATAAAAATGAACTTACAAGCGTTGCTATGGCATAAACTAATCCAAACTCACCATCTGTTATTTTATATAGATTTCGAATATCATCGTTAAATAGTGCAATGTAAAAAGTCTGTCCAAAACTTGCAAAGAAGACCATGACAAATCCGTATACTAAGAGATAAGGATCATTTAAAAAAAATTTTTTCATTATAGTTTAAAGCAATTTTTTAATACTATTTAAAAGCTTTACCATTTTGCTTTTATCTATTCTTCCTGTGTTAACATTTCGTGGGCTTGGATGATAACTACCAACTAAAATTTTCTTATCGGGTAAAATATTCATAGATCCGTGAGAAAAAATAAAATCTTTATTTCGCATTTCATATTGTTGCTTATAATAATTTACACAGGCGTCATGACCAATTTTACCAAGGGCAACAATGACTTTTATTTTTTTTAAGAAAGCAATTTCTTGATTAAAAAAATTAAAACATGTTTTCAATTCTTGTGAAGTAGGTTTATCTTCTGGGGGTACACATTTAAGAGCAGTAGTTAAGTACATATTTTGAAGTTCCAAACCGTCACCTCTATCTACTGAAACTGGTTGGTTAGCAAATCCAGTTTTAAATAAACAGGAAAATAAAAAATCTGCAGATTTATCCCCTGTAAAAACTCGACCTGTTCTATTTCCTCCATGTGCTGCTGGCGCAAGACCTACCATTAATAATTTAGCTTTTTCATCTCCATAACCAGTAATTGGCTTACCCCAATAACTTTGATCAATATATTGTTTTCTTTTTTCTTTAGCAATTTTTTCACGGAAGTTAACTAAGCGTTCACACTTTCTGCAATGAATAATGGATTTGTTTAAATTACTTAATGTCATTTGGAAGATATATATTTATATTACAGCTCTGTGATTAATGAAAGAGCTAAAGCTATTCTAGAATTTTGTTTCATTAAAACTCCACTTGAGCAGTGGTTTAAAAAAGATGATGAATTTGATAATATTTTGAAAAGTACTTTTATGGAAGATTACATTAAGGCTATTAATAATGAGTATGATAATTGGAGAAATGATGCTGAAGAATGTGTAGCCTTGATTATATTACTTGATCAACTATCAAGAAACTTTTTTAGAAATAGTTCAAAAGCTTATGACCAGGATACTAAGTGTGTTTTAATTGTTAAAGAAGCAATAAATAAAAGATATTTAGATAGCCTAGATATTGATAAAATACATTTTTTATTACTGCCATTAATTCATAGTGAGGATATTATAGATCATGAACTTGGTCATAAATTAGTCGATCAATATTTAAATAATCATTCAGAATATACTAATATTAAAAAAGCTTGGAATGATCATAGCGTGGCAATTAAAAAATTTGGAAGGTATCCGCATAGAAATAAAATGCTAAATAGAAAATCAACAAATGAAGAAGAGTTATTTTTAACACAACCGAATAGTTCTTGGTAAAATAAAGATATGCTTTTAGAAAGAGATTTTTCAGATATTTTAAAACAACTTGAGTTTAAAAAAGGAAAAATAAAAGCAATTCTTGATACAGACACCTATAATGAAATTGATGATCAATTTGCTTTAGTGCAAATGCTGTTTTCAAAAGAAAAAATAGAAGTACAAAGTATAAATGCCGCTCCTTTTTCAATGAATAATCGTTCAGATAATCCAAAGAAGGGAATGGAGCTTAGTTATGATGAAATCTTACGATTGTTAGAAAAAATAAATTTTAAAAAAAAAAATTTTGTTTTTAAAGGCTCAACAGAATACGTAGGTTTTGAAAAAAAACCTATTGATTCACCTGCTGCAGATAATATCATAGAAAGTGCTTTAAAATGTTCTGAAGAAGATCCTCTATACGTATTAGCTATCGGTGCTATTTCAAATGTTGCCTCTGCATTATTAAAAGAGCCAAAAATTATAAAAAAAATTGTTGTAGTTTGGTTGGGAGGAAACGCACTTTATTGGCCACAAAATTCAGAATTTAATCTAAAGCAAGATATTGGAGGTACGCAAGTTTTATTTGATAGCGGTGTTTCTCTCGTTATGGTTCCTTGTAAGGGAGTAACTTCACATCTTATTTCAACAGTTCCAGAAATAGAAAAATACATCGAACCTCATGGTGAAATCGGTAAATTTCTCGCAATGCGATTTAAAGAGTACAATAGTATCCATAAAGGTTGGTCAAAAGAAATTTGGGATATGGCAGCTGTTGGTTATGTCTTAAACGAGGAATGGGCACCAACTAACACAATTCCATCTCCAATTCTTTTAAATGATATGAAATGGGCTTCAGATAAAAATAGGCACCCAATTAAAATAGTCTATGAAATCAAAAGAGATCTAATTTTAAAAGATTTTATTAAAAAATTAGAAAACTTTAGCAGTTCTTCCCATTAAATAATATGAGATTAAACCTAGCCATTCATGTGATGCTTGCTGAAATGAATTTAGATTTGATAATAAATTAAGATTAGGAATTAATTTAAATTCTTTAGTATTTTTAAAATCTACTGCATAGGGAATTAATTTCCAATTATTTTTATCAGCAATGAGTAATGCTCTTTTCATATGCGAGGCAGACGTTATTAATAGCCAATTTTCATTTATTTTTGGATTAGCGATTTTTTTTGAATATATTATATTCTCATAGGTATTTCTTGACTTATCTTCAAAAATAATTTGATTTGTTTCTATACCTATTTTTTTGTAAAAAGATTTTGCTACTTGTGCATGATCAAGGTCAGGTCTATTCACCAACCCTGATCCACCACTAAAAATTACTTTAGCCTTATCAAATTTTTTAATAATAAAAACAGACTCAACTAATCTTTCTGAAGAACCATTTAAACTGATTTGATCATATTCATTATAAAGAAGAGCATTTGTTGCACCTCCCAAAATAAGAATGCCATCTACTTGGTCTGGAGGTTTTATGTATGAATGATATTCTTTTTCAATATTATAAATAAGATAGCTTCCAAAAGGCAAAAAAGAGATGAGTGCAATAAATACAAAATTAATCAAAAAAATAATTAAACTTAATCTCCTCAATTTAATAAAATATAAAAATATTGAGAGCAAAGTAATAAAAATAAAAATATTAAAGGGGTTTAATATTAACCAAAGAATTTTAGAGAGATAAAATGACATAATATTTTATATCCTTAACTTATACTATATATCATTTGATAAATAAAAGGTCTCGTGGTGAAATGGATATCACACGTGTCTTCGGAACATGGATTTGGGGTTCGAGTCCCTACGAGACCGCCAATTAAATAGTTATTTTTTCTGGGTACTTTGAAATTACCAACTCAGCAATTTGAACAGCATTAAGCGCTGCCCCTTTACGCAAATTATCTGAAACTACCCATAAATTCAAACCATTATCTATTGATTGGTCATTTCTAATTCTACTAATATAAACTTTGTCCTCTCCTGCAATTTCAACAGGAGTCACATAACCTTCATCTTTTCGATGATCAATTACTGAAATACCTTCAGAGTTAGATAATAGTTCGTTAGCTTCTTTTTCATCTAAGGGTGAATCAAATTCTATATTTACAGCTTCTGAATGACCGATAAATACAGATGTTCTAACACATGTTGCTGAAACATTAATTCCCTCGTCTAGAATTTTTTTAGTTTCATCAATCATTTTTTGCTCTTCTTCTGTATTACCATTTTCTAAAAAAGCTCCAATGTGAGGGATGGCATTAAAAGCAATTTGTTTTGTAAACTTTTCTTTTTTTAATTCTTGGTTTGCATAAACATTTTGAGTCTGATTAAATAATTCATCCATACCTGTTTTACCTGCCCCAGAAACAGCTTGGTATGTTGATACAACAACTCTATTTATAATTGCTTTTTCATGAAGTGGTTTTAATGCAACAACCATTTGTATAGTTGAACAGTTAGGATTTGAAATAATATTAGTTCTGTTTTCATCATCAAAAAATTCATCAAGTACATTAGCGTTTACTTCAGGCACGATTAAAGGAATATTTTGTTGCATTCGAAAATGAGAGGTATTGTCTATAACAATACATCCTGCTTTAGCTGCTTTTGGTGCATATTCCGCAGAAATTTTACCTCCAGGTGAAAATAAACCAATGTGAGCTTTTGAAAAATCAAATTCTGATAAGTCTTCTACAATAATTTCTTTATCTTTAAATTCTACTTTTTTGCCTTTTGATTTTGATGACGCAAGTAAATATAAATTGTCTATTGGAAAATCCCTTTGCTCTAATATTTGAACTATTTCTGTTCCTACCGCACCTGTTGCTCCTGCTACTGCTATATTGTATTTTTGAGTCATTTAATTTCCAGATAGAATTTTTAATTCTTCAATAACAGCATTGCCCATTTCTTGAGTAGAGATAATTTTTTCTGCTCCGTCTTTAATATCAGCTGTTCTTAAACCTTTTAGTAATACATTCTGTACTGCTTTCTCAACCATTTGACTATCTTCTTGCATATCAAAACTGTATTTCAACATCATAGCAAAGCTCATGATCATTGCTAAAGGGTTTGCTTTAGATTGACCAGCTATATCTGGTGCACTACCATGAACGGGCTCATACATTGCTGCTCTAGTTCCATTTTCTTTAACTGGTCCAAGAGCTGCTGAAGGAAGCATTCCTAAAGATCCTGTTAGCATAGCTGCAGTATCACTTAGAAGATCACCAAATAAGTTATCTGTAAGTATGACATCAAATTGTTTTGGATAACGAACTAACTGCATTGCACAATTATCTGCAAGCATGTGTTCTAAATTAACATCAGAATATTCCTTTTTATGTAAATCTGTTACAGTTTGTTTCCAAAATAAACCTGTTTCCATTACATTTGATTTTTCTACTGATGTAACTTTATTATTACGCAACTTTGCTAAATCAAATGCCACTCGTGAAACTCTATTAACTTCTGATGTGGTATACAGTTGAGTATCAACTGCCTTACTTTCAGTCTCACTAATTTTTGATATACCTCTTGGTTGTCCAAAATATACACCACTTGTTAATTCTCTTATTATTAAAATATCTAATCCTTTAACAAGATCAGATTTTAAAGATGATGAATCTGAAAGAGCATCTAAAACAACCGCTGGTCTTAGATTAGCAAAGAGATCTAGGTCTTTTCTTAATCTTAATAAGGCTGCTTCAGGTCTTTTATCTCTTTCTACGTTATCCCATTTAGCGCCTCCTACCGCGCCAAATAATACTGCATCACAATCCATAGCTACTTGCATTGTTTCATCACTTATAGAATTACCTTCTTTATCGTATGCCGTACCACCAACTAATCTTTCAGAAATATCAAAAGATAAAGATTTAGTTTTTTCCATCCAATCAATTATTTTTAATACCTCGGCCATAACTTCATTGCCAATTCCATCACCAGGTAAAATTAAAATTTTTTTATTACTCATTTTTGACTAAACTATCCAAGGTTGGATACTGTGTATTTTTTCTTCGTGAACATCAATTTTTTTATTTTTTTGGAGTGTCAAACCAATATCATCCAAACCTTCTAGCAAACATTTTTTTCGAAATGCATCAATTTCAAATTCTATAGTTTTATCATTTTGATAAGTTATTTTTTGATTTTCTAAATTAACTGAAACATCATTTTTATTTTCTGCTTCGTTCATTAATATATCTACATTTTGTTGATCTAACTTAATTGGTAGAATTCCATTTTTAAAACAATTATTGTAGAAAATATCTGCGAAACTTGGCGCAATTATTGACTTAAAACCAAAATCTAAAAGTGACCATGGTGCATGCTCTCTACTTGATCCACAACCAAAATTTGCCCCAGCAATTAAAATTTTTGAAGTTTTATAAGGGTCCCAGTTAAGAACAAAATCATTCTTTATATTACCTTGAATATCGTATCTTAATTCATGAAATAAGTTTTTTCCTAAACCAGATCTCTTTATTGTTTTCAAAAATTGTTTTGGAATAATCATATCGGTATCGACATTAATCATTGGTAGTGGTGCAGGGATACCAATTATTGTTTTAAATGATTCCATTTATAAATCCTCTGCTGTTGCAAAAGAACCTTTGATTGCAGAGGCAGCAGCTATTGCAGGACTAACAAGATGTGTTCTGCCTTCTCTACCTTGTCTACCTTCAAAATTTCTATTTGATGTTGATGCACATCTTTCTTGTGGTTTTAATTGATCTGGATTCATAGCTAAACACATGGAGCAACCTGGCTCTCTCCAATCAAATCCTGCTTCAATAAAAATTTTATCTAAACCTTCCTCTTCAGCTTGTTTTTTAACTAGACCTGAACCAGGAACGATCATTGAGTCTACAGAAACTTTTTTGCCCTCTACAACTTTCGCAACTTCTCTTAAATCTTCAATTCTTCCGTTAGTGCAAGAGCCAATAAATACTTTATCAATTTTAATTTTTTGTATTTCTTGTTTGGGTTCTAAACCCATATATTTAAGAGAACGTTCCATAGCCCTCTTTCTATTCGGATTACTCTCTTCTTGTGGGTTTGGTACTATACCATTTATAGCAACAACGTCTTGTGGGCTTGTGCCCCAAGTAATTTGTGGTGAAATATCTTCAGCATTAATTAAAATTTCTTCATCATATTTTGCGCCCTCATCAGATGGAAGAGATTTCCAAAATTCTACCGCTTTATTCCAATTATCTCCTGATGGAGCGTACGGTCTTCCTTTAATATATTCAAAAGTTTTTTCATCAGGAGCGATTAAACCAGCTCTAGCACCTGCTTCAATACTCATATTGCAAATTGTCATTCTTCCTTCCATAGAAAGAGAGGAAATTGCATTACCAGCATATTCAATAACATAACCAGTTCCACCAGCTGTTCCTATTTTTCCTATGATATGAAGAATAATATCTTTTGCTGTAACACCTAAGTTTAACTTACCTTCAACAGAAATTCGCATATTCTTTGCAGGTTTTTGAATTAATGTCTGAGTAGCTAATACATGCTCAACTTCACTTGTGCCGATACCAAAAGCTAAGGCACCAAATGCTCCGTGTGTTGCTGTATGACTATCACCACAAACTATTGTCATACCTGGCTGAGTAATGCCTTGTTCTGGTCCAACTATATGAACTATACCTTGTCTGCTATCTAATAATGGAAAAAGTGTAACATCAAAATCTTTGCAATTTTTTTCTAGTGTTTCAACCTGAATCCTACTTTCTTTATTTTCTATACCTTTAGATCTATCTGAGGTTGGAACGTTGTGATCAGCTACAGCAAAAGTACTTTCAGGTCTTCTAACTTTACGATTATTATTTCTTAAACCTTCAAATGCTTGAGGGCTCGTAACTTCATGAACAAGGTGTCTATCAATATATATAAGACAAGTTCCGTCTTCTTGTCTATCAACAAGATGATGTTCCCAAATTTTATCAAAAAGAGTTTTAGGATTATTTATTGTCATCCGATTTATTTTCGGCTGCTTTTTCCTCTTCTTTACTAGATTCATCTGCAGCTTCTGCTTTAGATTCTTCTGCTGGTTTGGCTTCTGCTTCTTCTGCTTTTGTCTCTGCTTGTTTTGCTTCTACCTCTTCAGCTTTTGGTTCCTCTGCAGCGTTTGTATCTGTATCTGCAGTTTTTGTTTCTTCTACCGGAGGAGCTTCCTCTATATATTCATATTGATCAGCTTCATCGCCCCTATCTTTATCTGCGATCCTTGCTTTCTTTCCAGATAATTCTCTTAGATAATATAGCTTAGCTCTTCTTACATCACCTTTTCTAACAACTTCAATTTTTTCTACTAATGGACTGAATAAAGGGAATACTCTTTCAACACCCTCTCCATGAGATATTTTTCTCACAGTAAAGTTAGAGTTTACTGAATTATTTTTTCTTGCAATACAAATACCTTCAAATACTTGAAGTCTCGACTTGCTTCCCTCTGTAATTCTTACAGTAACTTTTAGAGTATCACCTGGACGAAAAGCAGGAACTCTTTTTTTTGAAGTTAACTTTTCAATCTGTTGTTTTTCAAATGTCTCTAATAAATTACTCATTTTATATTTCCTTTTTATAAAGATCTGGTCTTAATTCTTTAGTTTTTTCAACCGATTTTTCTTTTCTCCATTTATCAATTTTTTCATGATGACCTGATGTTAAAACATCTGGAACTTCATGTTTATTTCCCTGAATATCTTCCCAGGTTTGTGGTCTGGTATAATGAGGATATTCAAGCAGATTATTAGAAAAAGATTCTTCTAATAAACTTTGTGGCTGCCCTAATACTCCAGGAATGAGACGAATACAACCTTCAACTAACACCTGGGCAGCAATCTCACCACCAGAAAGGACGTAATCACCGATACTTATTTCCTGAAAATCAAGAATTTCTATAGCTCTTTGGTCAACCCCTTCAAATCTACCGCATAAAATAAGCATTTCATCATGTTTTGATAGATTATTAAGTTTGGCTTGAGATAATTTCTGGCCTGACGGTGTTAGAAAAATTTTGCAGTAATTATCGGTTTTGAAAGTGATTGAATTTAATGCTTTTTCAATCACATCTGGACGAATAACCATTCCAGGGCCTCCCCCAAAAGGTTCATCATCAACACTTCCTCTTTTGTCAATTCCAAAATTATGTAGATTGACTATTTCGAGAGAAAATTTTTTATTGTTTAATGCATTTCCAATTACAGAATATCCTAGTGAGCCAGGAAACATCTCAGGATAACAGGTTAAAATTACTACTCTCATTTTAATCAAGAATACCAGGTATTGGATCAGCTATAATTTCTTTTTTATTAATATTAACTGATAAAATATTTGTTTTATCAAAAGGTATAAGAATAAGTTTGGTATTATATTTAACTTCTAATAAATCACCTGCCCCAAAATTTTGAACACTTAAAACTTTTCCAACACTAGTATTGTCTTTCAAGAAAATCATGCATTCGATTAGATCGTTTATGTAAAACTCATTATCTTTTGTTTTTGGAAAAAATTTCTTATTTGAAAAAATTTTTTGACCTTTAAGCTCTAAAACATCTTCTCTAGAAAAATATTTTTCAACTTGAACAACACACTTATTATTTTTGAATAAAATATTTTTAAAATTCCAAGTAACTGAACCATCAAAATTATAATAGTTT